>JAEZOB010000049.1 GCA_023414355.1 Bacillota bacterium
GGGAAAACAGGTAGGCTTATTAAGTGCACCTAAAAACTACTTATGGAACCATAAACATTAAAATAGCTCTAAATCAAGTAGTGGAGCGGAATTCATAGAATTCCACCCCAACACTTGACAAAGAGCCAAAAAAATGAGCTCCATTGGAAGCTCATTCATTTAAGAACTGGGGTACAAGGATTCGAACCTTGAGATGCTGGAGTCAGAGTCCAGTGCCTTACCGTTTGGCGATACCCCATTATTTTATTTTCAGCGGCTTCTCAGCTGCCACGAATGATATTATAACCTATACGGTTTCGATTTTCAAGTCCTAATTTTTTATTTTTTTCAAAAAATTCAGAACCTTTTTCTTTTATGCTTCTGCCGGACTTTCATCCGGCAAAAGCAAATCTTCCGGGTCAAGGATTACTTACCATCATTACTCCTAAGGACCTTCTGCCACTGCACAGAAAGCAGGTATAATTTGATCACACCGGTTATGAGTAAGACCATACTCAGAATAAATACCGGCAGCCCCAATTCCGGTCCAGCATTAAGAAAGTATCTCCAGTTATTATCATAATAAACAGGTACCCCGATCAGCAACAGACCCGGTATCAGGATACTCCCAAGCAGGGACAGGACAATCGCTATACGGCGTTTTGGTGTTCCCAGTTTAGGTCGGAAGCGAATACAGGAATAGATGCTCATCAGACACAGGAGGACTGCAGCTATGGGATTAATGAGCTGCTTTCTATCAAAGGTTCTTTTCACCGAAGGAACTATCCTTCCATGGAGCAAAATGTCTGAAATTCCGTTCCCGATGATTTGAGAGGTCTGTTCCGGTTTTCTGCCTACACCACGTTGATTGACAAGAACAATGATGCCATAGCGGTGAGCCTGTGAGATTAGCATCGCAGAATTAAAATTTGTTGTTGCACCCATAAATCCATAAAAATAATTATAATTATCATAAGACGGATCTGTAGTTACACACCAGTCAAGGCCATAATAGGGATCAGAGGAGCCAAAGGGAGCCATAGTATCCTTCGGCTGCGTCAGAATATTATTCCTAATGATGGATTTCCCGCCCGAGTAGCCGTTATTTAGATAATATACAAGATACTTAGACATATCCGCAGCACTGGATAACTGATATCCGGAAGGGACCTGCCCCATCGGATAGGCAACATTCACGGGCATGTTAAAGCCATACAGCTCCCGATACCCCTGTGCGAGACCATCTTCCACCGCCTTGGTTTTGGATGCAAAGCTATCGGTCAGCCCCATTGGTTCAAAGATATTTTTTACAACGTAGTCCTCATAGCTCAAACCGGATACATATTCCACGACCAGTCCCAGAACTGAATAATTTAAATTAGAGTATTCATAGCTTTTCCCCACCGGACGATTCGGCTTTTCCCTACGACTGATTTCCCTGACTGTCTGTTCCAACGAATACTTTCCATTATAGGAATATGCCAAATTACCGGATACATAGGATAATCCGCTGGTATGCTTGAGTAAATCTTCAATGGTTATTGTTTTCGCGGAGTTATCTGCTAAAGTAAACCATGGTATGTATTGCTGAATCGAGTCCTTTCCCTGCAGCTTTCCTTCTCCCGCAAGCTGAGCTATCGCCAGTGCAGTAAAGGTCTTACCAACAGAACCAATGTAGAAGGGAGTCTCAGGCGTTACCGGCTCTTTCTTTCCGTTAGCCACACCATATCCTTTGGTATAGATAATTCGGTCCCCATGCACAATACCGAGAGCAAGTCCGGGAATCTTACTCGCTTTCATCTCCTGTAATACATATTCATCAACCATTTGAAGCTGTTCTTTCGTTGGCTCCTGCTCTGTAGCCACTGTAGCTACAGCAGAATTGCCGATTGCCAGAAAAATCATGACAGCCGCCAAGACAGCTCTTCCTAATCTATGATGTACCATCTATTTCCTCCCTATGATATTAATCTAGACCCAGCAGTCCAGCTCCATTTCTCCAGAAGATGCATTCTATCTCCTCCTGCGTGAGTTCCATATCAGATAAACACCTGATACTTTCCTTTTGTCCACTCCAGGGTGAATCCGTCCCAAAGAGGATACGATCCGCTCCATGATTTCTGATGATACGCTGGAATTGTTCTGTCTGAAGGCTTCCAAAGGCATAGGCAGTATCAAACCAGACATTCTTACCTACGAGATATTCCTCTACCAAATCCCATTGATGAAATCCTCCCATATGTGCAAGGATAATTCTGGCATTGATATAATCTATCTGCTCCAGCATATTCGCAGCACGTTTCGGAGGACAATGTATCGGATCAGGAAGGCCGATGTCTAGCCCTGCATGGATACTGACAATCAGGTCCAGTTCTGCCGCATACTGAATGATTCGTACCATCCTCGGGTCATCGATGAAGGTTGCCTGATAATCCGGATGAAGCTTAATTCCCGGCAGGCCAAGTCTTTTGATTTCCTGCAGCTCTTCTTTATAATGTTCGGTGTCAGGATGAATCCCCCCGAAAGAAATAATGCCTTCTCTTCCTGAAATCTCTTCTGCATATCGATTGATGGACTCAAACTGAGTAGGTTTTGTTGCTACAGGAAGCAATACGGAAATATCGATATTACTCTCCTTCATGGAATACTTAAGCTCTTGAAGCGTCCCGTTCGTATAAGCTTTGACATTACCCTCTAATTCCATCTTCTTTATAGTCTTTTCTGCCATCTGCTCAGGAAACACATGCGTATGAAAATCAATAATCACCGGAAACCCCTCCTGTTTTATCCACGATTCAATGAAAATACAATCAACTAATCCACAGGATTAGCTAAATAGCCGCTCAGCAGAATACTGCGGCGGCTATCGTATCTATTCTTCAGCAATAAAGCTGTTCTCCATGGTTATGATGCACTGATATCTCGCATCCTGCTGACGGATTTCATCCACGATTTTGGAGAGAAGCTTCTGCTCCTCCTCCTTGTTGTATGAATATGGTATGACAAGGTCAAAAATCAGATTAATCTGATGTTCCCCATTCACCATACGGAAATCATGAATGGTTGCCTTCGGCTCCAGTCCGGTGATGATACCCAGCACCATTCCCCTCTTCTCCAGCACCTTAGCATCGTTCACCTCAATGGGATCCATATGAATGACCAGAAAAATATCCAATCTCTCCAGAACATCGCGTTCGATTTGATCGATCATCTCATGGGCATGCTCGAAGCCCAGATTGTTCGGCACCTCTGCATGGATCGTTGCCATTCGATGGGTTGGGCCGTAATTGTGTATAATCAGGTCATGGGTTCCGCAGATGCCCTCATAGTTTTGTACCATCTCTGTAATCTTTAAATATACTTCCTTCTCTATCGCCTGACCCAAGAGCGGCTCAATCGTATCCTTTGCGATCTTAAACCCTGAAAGCATAACGAAGAGTGACACCAGCACACCGATATATCCATCGATGTTGAAGCCGGTTAATCCTGCAATTACGGCTGAAACAATCGTAGAGGAAGTTACCACGACATCATTTCTGGAGTCTGCGGAGGTTGCCAGCATGACCGTCGATTTGATCCTTCTTCCAAGCTTTCGATTAAATAATGACATCCATACCTTCATCAATACAGATACGACTAGAATCCCGACTAAAATCGGATTGAAGGATAGCTCCTCAGGATGCAAAACCTTCTGAAAGGAGGTCTGCAACAAATTGAAGCCAACTGCAAGGATTAATCCGGCAACAGCAAGCGCTGACAGGTATTCGAATCTTCCATGTCCGAAGGGATGCTCCTTATCCGCCGGCCTTCCCGCCAGCTTGACTCCAACAAAACTGATAATGGAGGATGCTGCATCTGATAAGTTATTAACCGCGTCTGCCATAACTGATATACTATTGATGATAATTCCGATCATCAGCTTTGTGGCAAACAGAATCACATTACAGGCGATCCCTACCAGGCTCGATAGAATGCCATAGGAAGTCCTCACCTTTGCGTTCTCTATATTTTTATAGTCCTTTACAAATAACCGTACCAGTAAATCAGTCAATATGAAAACCCCTTTTCCATTAATATTAACTCACGTTGTGTATCCGGTCGGAGCCGTCTTCTCTGATAGAAGAAGCTCTTTTGTGTGATAAAAATAACCCCGCATCTGTCCCATGGCAATACTTAGCAATGGAAAATGCAGGAATACGATTATTGTATCATATGTGAAATAAATGTCAAGTTTATATCAAGGCAACTTCCTGACTTATCAAAAGTAGTACTTTGTCTATTCTTACTCTTGTGTGATAGCCCTTTATCATGCATAATATGACTATAAGATCATCGCGTAGCAGAAGGGAGAGGCCTTATGAAGAGCTTCAACAGACACAAAAAAAATGTTCGCTTTCATACCCGAACCCTGTTTCTGGTAAATATAATGTATCTGCTATTATTCTTTGCCTTTCTCCTTCCCTTTGCAGGTCATTCACTTGAGCTGATTATGGAACTCTCCGGGGTCAGTTACATCACTGAGGAGAATATCCTATCCTTATTTACCAAGCCTTATTCTATTCCTGTATTCCTGTTTTTGGGCTTTCTCCTTCTTCTGTATTGGATGGCTAAGCTTTCCTCCCTGATTCGCTACTGTAAGCTGGAAGGAATGCCGGATTACCCCTCGTTGAAGGATATTTTACATTTTGGAATTAATCGGCCGTTTCAGGTTATGAATGCTAAGCAGTTCAGACTCTTGCTTTTTACAATACCATACTATATTTTTTCTAACCTTCCCATACTAATCGGCATCATTCTTTATTCTGATATTGAGGTAGTAAAGGGTACTCAGGAGGCTCTGATCAAGGTTCTGATGATTATATTCCTACTTGGAACGAGTCTGCTGTCATTAAGAGGAGTATTTGCGTATCAATATTGTCTCCAGGAGGATATTGAATTCAAGCAAGCTCTGAACTATTCCAAACAACTTCTGACAGGCAGAATCAAACGAACTCTCCTTACATATCTGATCTATACGCTATTCCTTACCTTTGGCTTCATTCTGTCTTATTACGTACTATTACTGCTGACTTCCCTCGGCTGCTACCTATTCACTGCGAAGAACCTAGCTGTCACTGTCTTTCTGTCCGTCTATCCGCAGATCAGAATGTACATCACTCTATTATATGGAATGTGTGCATTTGTATTTAATATCAACCTCACTACCTCACTGTTTTTAACCTATCAAGGCGAAGTCGTACGTACTCAGTTTCCTTGTGATCCGGGTTTTGTCTATGATTTTGATTATAGAAGCCGTACTCATAAGTTCAGTATCAATGCAATTTTAGTCTGTCTCGCCTTACTTGGAATACTGAATCTCTACCGGGGCTTGTATCATGACTCTTATTATTTTAATGAAGCTTTTACCGGGATTCAGATCTCCTCTCATCGTGGAAATTCTTATGTAGCACCTGAAAATACATTACCGGCTTTGGAAAGTGCCATTGCTGCAAATTCTGATTATGCCGAGATTGATATCCGCCAGACAAAAGACGGTACGCTTGTCCTGATGCATGACAGGAACCTTAAGCGTACCGCAGGGGTGAATGATTTTATCTGGGATTTGTCTGACATGGAGATTAACGCCTTGGATGTAGGCACCTGGTTTTCTCTGGAGTATCAAAATACAAGGGTCCCCACTCTGGAGGAAACCCTCATTTACTGTAAGGACAGGATTAAACTGAATATCGAGATTAAGACAAGTCCCACCGACATTGACACAGAGGAAAAATTAGTAGAACTCATAAAAAAATATGAATATGAATATCAGTGCGTCGTCTCCTCGACAAATTATCTTACGTTAAAGAAAATCAAGCTTCTGGACAAGGACATTCGTACCGGTTATATCCTATCAGCCGTGTACGGCAATTTTTATGATAAAGCCTACATCGATTTCTTCAGTATCAGATCCAATTTTATCAATCTGAAAGTTGTTAACAGTATTCATGAAGCAGGAAAAGAAATTCATGCCTGGACTGTAAATACTTCTGGAGAGCTTGAACGGATGAAGTCCCTTGGTGTAGATTGTATCATTACGGATCAGCCTTCTCTCGCAAGAGAAGTCCTTTTCCGGGATGATACCAACGGCAGCTTCATCCAGCTAATCTATCGTATGTTGGGTAACCGGTCCTTATATCGCTTCACTCAGTTGCTGGGCTGATTGCGCCTGATCTATAGCGCCAAGCGATAGATATTCTCCACATCCTTGCTGCTCAGTTTCACAAAGCCACCGATGGTATACTGCTCACCTAGGCCAAGAGTATTAACCATGTAAGGGATATCCTCTTCCTTTGCTCCAAGCTCTTTAAAGCTAATCGGCATTCCGATGGAGCTTAAGAATTTCTTCAGGCGTCCGATTCCTTCCAGCGCTGTTGCTTCCGGATTTGCGAAATTCATATTGCAGCCCCACAACCTCACCGCAATCTGTGCAAAGCGCATCACATCCTGTTGATAGACATAGGTCATCCAGGCAGGAAAGATAACCGCAAGTCCCGCACCATGAGCAACATCATATAAAGCGGACAGTTCATGTTCAATCTGATGACTTGCCCAATCCTGCTCACGGCCTACACCCACCAGATTATTATGAGCCACCATACCAGCCCACATGATATTGGCTCTTGCTTCATAATGATTCGGGTCCGCGATCACTCTGGGAACCTCTTTGATCATGGTAAGTAGTACCGCCTCACAAAGTCGGTCTGTAATCTCAACTTCCTTCGTATTCGTGAAATAGCGTTCAAAGACATGTGCCATGATATCCGTAGCACCTGCTGCTGTCTGGAACGCAGGCAGGGTCTGTGTCAGCTCCGGATTTAGGATTGAAAATACCGGTCTGAGATGCTCACTTCCGGCACCTCTCTTCAACATTCCTTCTTCCTTGGTAATGACACTATCTCCCGAGCCCTCACTTCCTGCTGCTGCAATCGTAAGAACCGTAGCTACCTTTAGTGCAGCTTCAATCGGTTTCCCTTCATAGAACTCCCAAAAATCTCCTTCATAAACCGCTCCTGCGGCGATTGCTTTTGCAGAGTCGATGGCACTTCCTCCGCCTACCGCAAGGATGAAGTCCACGCCTTCTCTGCGGCATAGCTCAATGCCCTGATATACCAGTCCGCTTCTGGGATTGGGTTGTACCCCTCCAAGCTCTACATACTTTATATTTTCCTGTTCCAATGAGGTCTTTACTCTATCCAGCAGTCCGGAACGAACCACGGAGCCACCGCCATAGTGGATCAAGACTTTCTTTCCGCCAAAGCGTTTCACATAATGACCTGCTTCCTGCTCGGTATCCTTGCCAAAAACAAAATAAGTAGGGCTATAGAACGTAAAGTTATTCATAAGATTATTCTCCTTTCTTGAGACAAGTTTTTTCCATTATCTACTAAGCTTACCAAATGATATCAGCATTAGTCTGATTCAAGCTTATCCTAATTTCGCGTTTTCGTAAAGCCCGTGCTTCAGTTTTAGTATGTATCAGATGATTTGTTCTATACGAAACAGGAATACTAATCTTTTTGTCATGATTAGAACCAGGTTAAAACTTTATTATAGCATTGCGGCTACCATTGACAGCAGGATCGGCAAAGATTATAGTATGGTAGAGAATGTAAATAGCGTATTTAGGAGGAGAAACAGATGAAACAATTATTAAGGCATAGAATTGCTCCGGCCATCCTGCTTCTGATAGCCTGTAGCTTTCTATACGGTTGCGGATTTTCCTATGTCTTTCACTCTGCCAACCAGCTTGAGCGGGCAGATGCCAAGGAATTTAACGTAGATAAGACAGAGATACCATCGATTACACAGGTAGAAATCCATACCCGTATAGCAGATGTGGAATTTATTCAGGCAGACAACTTTGCCGTAGAGATTAATTATCTCTATTGGGATAGGGAGCCGGATTACAAGCTGAAGGATGGGACACTCTATTTTGACGACAGTGATTCCTTCCCGGAATCTTATTCCATCAACTTCAACCTGCATAACACAATTAAGGTCTATCTGCCGAAGGACAGCGACATGGAGTATGTATCCATAGAAGATTCATCAGGGGATGTGGATATTACAGGCTTTGTCACGAAGGATCTGACGGTAAAGGTCTCTTACGGTAACATGTCTCTTAAGGAGGCAAGTGCCTCCACTGCGGATATCATCTTATCTTCCGGAAAGAGTAATATGACCGACTTTAGTGTGGGAACACTGGATTTTGTCAATTCCTACGGTGATGCGAAATTCAAGAACATCAACACCAATGAGTCCGGTCCTTTGGGAGAGGAAGCCGGCGTGGAATGCAATATCAGTATGTCCAGCGGAAGCGTAGATATTGACGGTATGTATTCTGCTGATGTCGATATCCGTAACTCCTATGGTGATGTTACCTGTGATAATTTCCGGGCAGACACTGTCCAGTTTGGCTTAAGCAGCGGTGATTTGCTGATGAAGCATGGCATAATTAATAAAGCTGAGGTAGAAAACAGCTATGGAGATGCAACACTTAGCCTTTCGGGTCCTGCTTCCGATTATGCTCTGGATTTAGATACCTCTTACGGCAAATTGAAGGTAGACGGTAACAGCTACGAAGAACATGTAAAGCTCAATCAAAATGGTTCCAAAAGTATCAAAGCTAATTTAAGCAGCGGTGATGTAACTATAGATTTTAAATAATGGTTAACAATAATAGCACATAAGGAGGAAATTAATATGATTATCACTACAACACCTTCTGTAGAAGGAAAACAGGTAACAGATTATCTTGGCATCGTGTTCGGAGAGGTTATCTCCGGTGTAGATTTTGTAAAGGATTTTGCTGCCGGCTTATCGAACTTCTTCGGCGGCCGTTCCGGGACCTATGAAGAGGAACTAATCCGAGCAAGAGAACAAGCTATGCAGGAAATGTCTCAACGTGCTTATCAGATGGGTGCAGATGCTGTTCTTGGTGTAGATGTGGATTATGAGGTTCTTGGTACCAACAACGGAATGCTTATGGTTACCGCATCCGGAACCGCAGTGAAGCTGAGATAAGCGATAGGGATCTGTTTCAGGCTCGATTTTAGGGTTTCGTAATTATTTTGGACCGTATGAGAGTACCGTTCTTCGGTACCTCATGCGGTTCTTTACCAAAAAACTCATCTGTGAATGAAGGTAATTGAGAATGAAAGCATTTGACAGTTGTTTCTATCAATGATAAAATATTTGTATATTTTCCGGTTGGCAGTTATGATAACTGTTTCAAGTTTTGAGCTTAAGGGTGGAGAGCTTCTATTTTTGAAGTTCTTTTTTTATTATCTAGGTCATAGCTTATAAGTTATCATCTTTCAAATTGAATATTGGAATACACGCTGAATCCATTTATGGAATGGGAGAACCAATTATTAGGGGTGAATCACAATTATTGTGTAGGGTAATCTTTTCTATCCGAATCCGTCAGCTAATCTCGTAAGCGCAAGAAGGGAAATATGGAATGTAAGAAAATACATTCTTATTATTAGTATTCTCTGTTTTTGTGCTACAGATCTTTTTCTGTAGCTTTTTGTTACCCCAAAATCAGGAATGCTAACAGTATCATCTGAAATTTCAGAAGGAGGAAAACAAATGGAACAGCTTCTAATCGGTTTATTTGGCTTTGGAAAAACAGGTTCAATCGTGGCTCAGGAGATCATAAAGGACACAGGCTTAAAGCTGTGTTGGGTAATCAGAAAATCTGAAGCAAAGGAAGGGGAATATGCCAGTCGCTTACTTGGATTTAATCATGACGAGGGGATGTTATATTCTGCTTTGCATATTGATTTCGAGAATTTTTATAAAGCAAATAAGGTAGATGTGATAATCGATTTTTCCGATACCTGTTCAGTAAAGGAATATACGAATGCAGCCAGACAGGGGACAAGAATAGTTTCAGCAATCTCTAATTATGATGAGAACAATTTTATACAATTACAGGAACTGAGCAATGAAACAGCCGTACTATATTCCCCTAATATTACTTTGGGTATCAATTTTTTAATTGAAGCTTCGAAGCTCTTTAAAAAGGTTGTTCCTAATGCTGATATCGAAATAATTGAAGAACATTTTAGAGAAAAAAAGAATGTGTCAGGAACTGCCTTACGGATTGCGGAGGATTTGGGAATTGATAGCGATGAACATGTGAAATCCATACGCGCCGGTGGGGTCGTCGGTACACATGAGGTAATTTTTGGACTTCCAAACCAGATCATCAGAATAAAGCACGAATCTCTCAACAGAGCAGCTTTCGGACAGGGAGCGATCTATGCAGCCAGATGGATCATGAACAAGGATAAAGATATGTACAGTATGGAAGAGGCGGTTTCTGCTTTGATGAATCAAAGAGTTATTGTAAACTAGTCATACAAAGGGAGCGATGCGTTTCTTGGCATCGCTCCCCGGAGTCATTTTTAATTTCCACAAGCTACAGCTGATTTGACTTCTCAGCTGACAGTTACGATTACGATTATGACAAGACACATCAGTGTGTACAGGATTGTTCCTGTATTGAGAACATAACCTGACTTCTTTTCCAGTGGTACACCTCGCATGAGGGTAATCTTTCTCCAATTTAATGCAAGCAATACGACACCTACTGTAATGGCCGAAAATACCCATAATGCCATGCCAAAGGTCACGATAAGGTTCTTTGTTGATACCAGAGGGGTTACTACCGCTCCGATGAAATTAATCATACAATGCAACAATATACTATAACGTACTGTATTTGTTCGAATGGTAACATATGCAAAAATGAAGCCCAATGCAGCCGCATAGAAGAACTGCGACAGATTCATATGGAATAATCCGAATGCAAGGCCTGTCATTAAAATTGCAGGAACATCTCCATATCTTCGCAGCTTATCCAGAAGAAGCTTTCTGAAGATCAGTTCTTCGGTAATCGGAGCTACGATGGAAGCATAGAGCAGTGTCAGTACATAATTACTGTTATTAAAGACGTCTATCAGGGGATTGAGATCCATAAAGTTTTCCCCCTTAGCCAAAGCAATCAAAAAGGTAATAAAAATACTGAAATAATTCGTTATATACATGACTGCAGTACAGATAAAGAAGATCATGAAAAATGTCGAAGGCTTCAGCTTTACCACTTCCCCCTTAGGCGAAGCCGGTATTCTCCTGGTCATAAAATAAAAAACGGGTAGTCCTACTCCGACAACAGTAAATGCGGTGAGTGCCCACACATACCAATTCGTATCGAGTATTGCTGGCTGAAGGCGACTGAGTAAGCTTTCCACTATTCCCTGAACTAATGTAACTGCCAAGCCCATAATAAAAAGCGCGAAGGCACTTTGGCTGATGATTTTTTTTGACTGAGTCGGCTTCGGTTCCCTCTGCCAGTCCGCTTCCGGACGATACTCAGGAATATTCTGCTGATACATCATCTGCGGATTGTAGTTTTGTTGCCCGTTCTCTTGCTGTTCCATTCTTCCCCCTATTCTGCCACCATATCCCCGTGACATTCTTTCATGCTTTAATGTTCCAAACCATACTTTAATAATTCTATGGCGTCTTCCCACCGGCCGGCAGAGCTTGAATCCAAAATGACGCAAACCGCTGTCTGGTCACCCTCTGTAGCTGCTGCCACCAGACATCTCCCCGCCATTGAACTGGTACCGGTCTTTAGACCGATTGCATGGGAATAAAACTGTCCGCTATATTTTTTCACTAGCTTATTGGTATTCGTCCATGTAACATCCTGCCCACTGGGGAAAATATTTCGTGAACTGCTTCGTCCGCTGATCTCAGTAATCGTCTCTTTTGCAGCTGCTGCCATTCCTATTAGTCCCATATCGTAGGCTGTAGTATACTGGCCTACAGCATCATAACCATCCGGTGTCTTAAAGCAGGAATTCTTCGCTCCAAGAATACCGGCTTTCTTATTCATCAGTCGGGTGAATTCTGTCACGGCTTCCTCTCTGCTGGCTTCAGAATCTCGGAGAGATTTGCGGCCCACATAGGCTGCAACGGCATAAGCCGCATCATTTCCGGAGGGAAGCAGCATTCCCGCAAGCAGATTACGTATGGTTAATATCTCGCCTTCTTCAAGATAAGCTCGAGTGGAGTCTGAGGCGATCATCTTAATTTCATCTCCGATGGTAACCTGCTCCTCCTCATCGCACCATTCCAGCGCAACCAGCGCTGTCAGGAGCTTGGCAGTACTTGCCGGAAACATAGCCTGTACCGCGTTTTTATAATAAAGGACTTCCTCTGTATTCGCATCAAATAAGATTGCTGCCTCGGCATCTACATCGATAGCAGGATTTGTAATATCCAGATTGTATTCGAGCTGACTGTCTATGACCATCTCGGGAATATAAGCTTCATAATCTACGGTATTACAGTCGTAGATCAAATCCGGACCACTTGTTTCTACTGATGTGCTATAAGTCTCAGAAGCATTTGCTTCTGTATTCGCTTCTGCATCTACTGCCTCGGAGGTTACTTCTATGGGCGCATCTTCTCCTGCCATAACTCCGGGTGCTGCATCCCCTAATGTATCATCCGCTTCCTGATTAGCTGAAGCGCTCGCTTCATCGGCTGCGGGAGCCCCCTGCTGAGTAGAAGCAGCTTCCTCTTGTAATGGCAATGGCTTTTCATTCGTGGCAGACAATTGGCCCGACGTTATATCGCCGCCGCTGTCCCTCCCGATCAGATAGGTAGTAGCCGCAAACAGAGCGGCTGTAATCAAGCAGGCAGATAAAATCAGTCCCAGCAAGCTCTTCTTGTTCATTGCATTCTCCTTAGGTAGTTATATTATTGAAGAAATCAATCAGTCAAATGGGGACGTTATTATTGGTATGATTAACGTCCCCATTACTATTCTTTCTTATTTTAAT
Source organism: Bacillota bacterium (assembly GCA_023414355.1). GTDB lineage: Bacteria > Bacillota > Clostridia > Lachnospirales > Lachnospiraceae > Mobilitalea. Next base: position 12,882 of record JAEZOB010000049.1, read on the forward strand.
ATTTGTATTCGAAGAATGCAACTGTTTTTGGTAATTCTAATTAATATCAATTGATACGTCACCGACACCGCCCTCAACTTCAATTGAGTTTGCTGCCGAACGGTTACGCAATTCGTTCTCACTTACCTTATCGCCGTTCACACGGATATTCCCGACGCCGGAGTCAATATCAAGATCATAATCTGAGAGATTACCTGTCAGATCTAAGTCAACAGAACCCACACCGCAATCAAATTTATTATCGCCCAATAAAACGCCGCTTAAGTTTAAGCCACCAACGCCACAGATAAAATCTGCGTCAGTGAAGTTAACATCCCTAAAATTGACAGATCCAACTCCGCCATCCATCTTTACCTTACCGGCGGAAACATTATTCACAGTGATGTTGCCCGCACCTGCAGAAATATAAAGATAATCCGTACTTAGCTGATCAATATTTACTGTTCCGGCTCCCGATTCTACTTTGACCTCATCCGCATAGAAATTCTCGGGAACATAGATTGTGATTTTAGAGCTTGGATTATTGATTCCGTTGAGATGAAAGCCAAAGAAGCGAAAATCGGATTCATTATCCGTAACACATAGCTCTCCGTCATTTTTCACTTCAGCTTCAAAACCTTCCAGCACATCCTCAGCCTCTACACGGAAGGTATCTCCGGTCTCAATCCTCAGCTCTCCGGTACTATTATCGATATTCAGGCTTTTAACCCCATCAAAGTCACCTTCAAAGTCAACTATTTTACCACTATCCTCTGAGGAGTAGCTTCGGGTGAAAGAATGACTTCTTGTTGTAACGCGACCACTGGAAAAGGATACAATACCGAATACCAGATTCACAATGGCTGATATGATCCCGATTGCCAGAATCACCGCCAAGGCAATTGCACAATATTTAATTACTCTTTGTAAGCTGTTCATTTAATATCAATCCCTCCAAACATACAGGTGGAATTCAGGTACACCGTAGGTGCAGTAGGGTCAGCAGATTGCATATACTTGTTGCTGACACCGCCAAAAACCGGAACATTGTTAATCTTTACCCTGACTCCCTGAGGAAGAATGATATCAATTCCGCCGAAGACTGCTGACGCATTGATTTCACAATCTCCCGTTATCACTGCATCCCGAAGATCAAACACGATAGATCCGAATGCCGCACTCAGATTTGTACGGAAGAATTGCTCTGTAACATGGATATGATTGCTGGAGAATGTAGCACTGTAATCTGATCTTACAGAACCGTTAAAGCTCTGTCCCTGCGGTCCGTCATTCATATTATAACTTTCATCAAAGTGTATCCTCTTGCGAAAAGCACTCTGAAACATGATTCGAACACCAATTAAGATCAAAATAGCAGGAATAATCAGCTGCCAGAAATTGAAGTTAATGTCGATCTGATAATTCAGCAGCAGTAATACACCGATGATAAAGCCTATGGTCGAGCCTGTGCCAAAACCTGACTGTATCATACTGATAAAGCAGGGTACGATAATAAACAGGGTCCACCATCCATCAAAGAAAAGATGAAAATCCCAGAGGTCCATAACATTGCCGGCAAAACCTACACCGATCACAATAAAAAATAACCCCCATAAAACATTTGACAATTTGTTTCTCATAGATATTCCTCCCACAATTGAATTAATTAAGTGACAACTACGGATAACTGACAAAAGGTCCTGTCACCTTCGGTGACAGGATATCCATGCACAAGAAAGTTCTCGGAAAGTTTACTTTCCAGAGACTTTCCTGTGCATGTGATCCGGCTGATCCCTCAGCCGAACCTTTTGTCACATGAACTCATCGCCTCATAATTCATTTGCCGCATGAACTCATCACCTCATGATTCACTTTTCTCATGAAGCATTTGTTTTATGAAGCTATGCCTCCATGAATTACTTGTCGCGCTTATCCATAATTATAATCAAGTAAGAAGATCGTTTCTTCCTACTGTTTCCGGATTTATTTGCATCCATCATACTTCATATAACGAGTTACCGCAACAGAAACCTTCAATCTTTAATCATTTTAATGGTATTTTTAATAACATTTTAATTTCACACCTATCTGATATAATCTGCCCCATAGTAATACTTCAGAGTGTCTGAAGTATATACTCCGTAGGTATGATTCACCCGAATCAGGGGCTCTCCGACACGCCTAAGATAATTCTTCAACATCTGGTTGATTTCCTCCGTATTCACCTCATTATAGGTGATGGCATATTCACTTCCTGTTCCGGTATTTTTCCAAGGCATCAGCTGGATCGGCCTGGGCACATCAGTAAAGTAATTTCCTGTTATAGTGGCGTGATGAATGCCGCTTGCGAGGATGGCTCGCTCCGTTCCTTGTCCCATATTTACATTTGTAATACTGTTTCCGGTAATCACAGGATTCTTCCAGTTAATGATCCGTATGGCATCCGAGGTAGTATTCTCGATAGTATTATTCAGGATTTTTATATTCTCATGATAGCGTCCCTCAGAATATTTATGTGTACCGATCGCCCGCTCCAGATTCTGAAAGCTATTCCTCTGAATGATGACATCCAGATCGGGGGTACAGTCATAGCTGGTCCAGGCCGCATGAAAGCCTCCTGTCTTTAGGTCGGGCGTGTCAATATTGATTGCTTCCTTGATTCCTGATTCGGAAGCTTTATGATCTTCAAAGCTGCAATCCTCAATCATAACCTCCCGGGAGGCATCCAGTTCAATGAAATGTCCGCCATTCATATTGCGGAAATGAATACCCTTCACAGTAACCTCGGTATTATGTCCGAATCTGATACCGATCGCTCCCTCTGCATAGTTTAAATCAATTGCTGCATTACCCTCTCCGATAAAATTGATGTCTGTCTCGCCACCATAACCTGAATAAGCCCCTGCGACTGCTGACTTTGATGGAGCTGCTAATTGGAACATCGTTAAGGAGCTCACCATCTGGGATGTACCGGTTTGCTCTTTCTTTCGGAGAACCACTCCGTCTCTTAGGTAGATTGTAACATGGGATGGCACATAAAGAGAATTAGAAATGTCATAGGTTCCCGCGGTCAGAGTCAGGGTTCCCCCACCTGCCTTCTCAAGTTGTTCCAGGTATGAACGGAGAACATAATACATTTTGGTATCTGAGGTGTAAGTACTATAGTTAGTGAACTGATTCTGGAAAGGTTCTGAAGCCGGTGTTAAAGTAAATGCCTTTAGCGTGGCATTCACAACCTCCCATTTTTCAGTATTCTTAGTAAATTCCTGATAGATCTTGTTATATCGGATAAAATACTCATCCACATGAAGCAGTGTGTTAGAAAGCATCGCTGCCTTATTAATCTCACTGATGCTGTTATAGGTAACGGCATAGCCCGCACCACTGTTTGAATTCCTCCAGGGTAAGATCTGTATGGCACGATCCACATCTTCAAATATATTTTCGGTGATTGTCGGGTTCTTAGCACCGCTGACATAGACTGCCTTCAGGTTATTAACAGTACTACTGATTCCTGTAAAGCGGTTACCTTTTACCGTACTATTCTCCCAGTTCAAAATACGAATGCCGCAGGAAACGATATCTTTGATCTCATTATCCGTAACATTGATGTTACTATGATATTTCCCCTCCGTATATTTGAAGCTTCCAACAGCCCGTTCCAGCCGGGTAAAGCTATTGTTCTCCACTGTAATATTACGGCATATGGTCCGATCTGCCTTGCTCCAGGAGTAGAGAAAGGTACCGGTTACTTTATCCGGCACCTCTATCGCAATCGCCTCCTTACTTTTCGTGGAGGAAGCCTTGTGATCGGTAAAGCTGTTATCCCGGATGGTCACCTCTTTGGAAGCACCAATCCTGATAAAGCTCCCGTTATTCATCTTCTGAAAGCTAATTCCGCGGATGATGATGTCCGAATTATGTCCGATTACGATACCCGTAGCATTCCTGATATAGTTTAGATCTATCACCGCTGTTCCTTCTCCCTGAATTGCAATTCCCTGTTCCCCCCGATAGCCGGAGGCTGTTTCCTTTTTACCAGCCTTACCTGGTGCGATCAGTTGAAGCATTACCACATCAGGCACAAGTGCTTTCGTTCCGGTGTCATTGCTCTTCACCAGTTTGGCCCCGTCCTTCAGAAGAAGGGTTACATTGGAGGGAATACTCAGTGTGTTGGTAATTCTATAGGTTCCTTTGGTAAGGATCAGCTCTCCGCCGCCCTGTCGTTCCAATCGTTCCAGGTAGGAACGCAGCATATAATACTGTGCAGTCATGGAATTATAGGTTGATAAGGTCCGGTACTTATTCTGATATGGTGCACTACCGGGTTTGACCGTATAGGCATACAAGGAACTTCGCGCAGCTTCAGCATAGTTCGACCCTGTAGCAAAATTACATAGAAGCAAAAGGAGGAGAAAAAATATTCCAACCTCCCTGATCATAATCCATCTTCGTCCTATTCTTTTCATCCGGTGTACCTCCAGTTCTTATCATGATGTTAAGCTGCTTGTCAAAGAAATCGAATATCTGATTGTTAAGTTCGATTATAGCATCGCATCTTGTCAAAACAGAGGCAAATTTCCTTGCTCTAGATTGGTTGACTGCTTCCCCTTAGCTGATCGAAGACGTTAAAGATGTCAAGTATCCCATAACCCCAATCCCTGTTGGGATAAATCAGGTTTTCGCTCCGTTTCGCCCCTCGGATCAGAAATTTTTTCGCCTCAACAGAATCAATCCCTGGATAGTTATTTCTGACGATAGCCCACTCCAGTAGAATCCCGCTGACTCCTGCAGTATGAGCCGCCGACGCTCCCGTACCTGTATAAGTTGTATAACCCTGACCGAGAGACGGACATTGAATATTGACTCCGGGTGCTGCAAAATCCGGTTTGATTGCGCCACTCCTCGTATAGCCCCGCCCCGCCTGTTGATAAAGATTATTCCCCGGAGCCGGATTGTACGCTGTTACTGTGATCGGTATCTGTGCATTCCCCGGGGATGTAATCGTTGTATAGTTATCAGGTTGGACAAAGTATGTATTATTCCCAATGAATCCATTCATAGGAAGCCAGATATGAAAGGAACCCTCCAAATTGCCTCTGGTATAGACCTGAAAACGCCAGATCCCGGAAGCCGGGTTCTGAAAACGCATCACGATAACCTGATCTCCTGTCGAGGATTCTATCATCTCATAATCAATATTGATTACTGTCCTGTCGAAGATAAAGGTGATTACTCTACTGACCTTGAGCCCCTCGGTGATTCTGGGTATGTATTCACCAGAAGGTGATAGTATATCAATGGAGTAGGTATTTGGTGCTTTTCCCCACAGCTCCATCGTAAAGCCGCCTTCGTTCTCACCGACATTTAACTCCACTGTAACACTTCCGTCATTTGCCCCAATCGTACTGAAGAAATGCCTGCGTGTTCCTCCTTCATTCCCTGCGGAGTTCACCGCCACGACCCCCGGAAAATTGCCGGTAATGCCAAGAAACGTAGCCAGAGCTCCTTGACCGTCATGGGAACCCATAGAGGAGCCCAGCCCGACACAAAGCGCAATCGGCCGATTCAAGCTTCTGGCTGTATCTACGATAAATTTAGCAGCCCACATGATATCATTTTCCTGATATGCCACAGCATCCGCAGGAATAAAGTAAAAATCCTTCAGATTCTGTTTTGCGGGTTTCAATTTAACTACCACCAGCTCTGCTCTGGGTACAATACCACTGAAATCATTTGCCTCATCCACCGAGCCCGCGGCAATCCCAGCCAATGCTGTTCCATGTCCATTTTCATCCACACTGGGTACAACCTCCAGAGGGTTATTACTCTGTAAGGCTTCATTAATTGTACTACTTAAATACGTCGTCCCATACATGGCATTTGGAGGGTACTGCCCACTCTCTATCGTCTGATCCCAAAGTGCCTGAATCCTGGTGGTTCCGTCTGCATTACGAAAAGCCGGATGCGTATAATCGATCCCAGTGTCCATGATTCCGATCAGTACTCCTTCACCAAACAGTTGAAAGACCGGTACCCGTCTGAGTCTGGTGACTCCCGATGCATCCAGGCTTTCCTGGCTGGTCAGTCCGTATAATGCAGGTATGACAGAGTATCCATACTGGGAGATAACACGCCCTGTAAGTATGCTTGCAGGCACATACACGACGGCATTGCGATCGTTCATAATATGGATTGAGCCCTGCGGATACAGCTTGAATATCTGCTGATTCCGACTGTAGTCCACAAGAAAGTCCGCATAATCATTGCTGGTTATCCTCTGTCTGTCTGTTTCTGTCAGCATAGAGAATTCCTCCTATCATGCCTCACTTGTCCGCAGAGAATCAAATATATTATATACATCCAATATACCATAGCCCCAATCCCTGTTCGGGTATTGGATATCCAGCTCTCTTCTTGCCCCTCGAATAATTAACACCTTTAAATCAAGGGTGTTGATATTCGGCCTGTTACCTCGCACAACTGCCCATTCCAGCAGCATAGCTGTAGCCCCGGCTGTATGCGCTGCACTCGGACTGGTCCCGGTGACTGCTGCGAAGCCCTGCTGCAACGTTGGAGCAATCATATCAACTCCCGGTGCTGCGATCTCAGGTTTGATATCTCCTGTTCTTGTATACCCTCTGCTGGCATTTAAGTATAGACTGTCATCCGCAATATTATATGCCGTAGAGGTAATCGGAACCGTCGCGTTACCCGGCGACAATATCGTAGTATAAGGATCCGATCGAATAAAGTATGTATTATTGGAGATAAAGCCTTCCATTGGAAGCCAGGAATGAAATTGAGTCGCCAGGGTACCTCCGCCATACACATTGATGCGCCATATCCCGGTTGCCGGATTAGAAAATCGTAATAAAATCAGTTGATCGCCGCTCTGAGATTCAATTAGCTGGTAGTCCAATATGATTCTTGTCGGTTCAAAAATGAAGGTGATCTCACGTGTCTCATCCAGTCTGGCCGCAATCCTTGGCACGCTTTCACCGGAGGGTGTTTGTATATCAATAGAGAAGCTGCCGGGTGAGGATCCCCAGATCTCCATCGAGAAGCCGGGTTCCTTTTCACCCACAAACAGTTCAATCGTATCAAAGCCAACTGCGGGATCGATCGTTCCAAAAAAGTGTCTTCTGGCATTGCCTTCATTCCCACCTGCAACCACAACCCCCACTTCGATATGTTGGGCTAATAAGGACAGATAGCTGCTTAGCGTTCCTCTTCCGTCATGAGCTCCCTGGGAAGTCCCAAATGCAATACATAAGACAAAGGGACGCCCCAGCTTAACAGCCATACGATTAACATAGTCGACTGCAAAGAGGATATCATTTTCCTGATAAGCCGGGACTTCCATAGGAATACGGAAAAATTCCCGAATATATTGTTTCGCCTGCTTCAGCTTGACGATGATCAGCTCTGCGTCGGGAACAACTCCGGCAAATCCGCTCTCCTGTACCTCATTGCCTGCCACAATTCCGGCTACCATGGTTCCGTGGCCTACGTCGTCCGTAGTTGGGACGATATCCCGTGGATTCGCACTTGCCAAAGCCTGATTAATCTGCTCCCTGGTATATTCTGTTCCAAAATAGGTACCTTCCGGATAATGGTCACTGAATATTGTCTGATCCCAGATCGATACGATCTTCGTCGTATTATCTGCATTTCTAAAAATCGGGTTAGTATAATCAATTCCGGAATCAATGACTGCAATTAATACACCCTGTCCACGTAGATTGAAATTCGGGATATTTCGAAGTCGGATAATTCCTGAGGCCTCCAGACTGGCTTCACTGATGAGACCAAACAGCGACGGCATCACCGAATAGCCCAAAGTAGATATCGTAGTATCTGAAATCTGGCTGACCGGAACATGAACCACCGCATCGAAAAAATTTATGATATGTATCGAGGCATTTTGAAAACGGTTTAATAGATTCATATCTCCGCTGTATGTTATTAATAAATCAGCATAATCGTTGCTGACAATTCTTTGCCGCTCCTCCTCTGTCATGCGGTGCCTCCTGATTACCTTCTTTACACTATTATATAAATGATATTTCAAATATATTATTATAGAATAACAAAAAGGAAGTAACTTCAGGGATACCACGGTCTATGCGACCGCCGGATCCTTTCGTTACTTCCTTATTCAAAGCTATTTATTCCTAAGATTTATGCTATCTTGGATTTTGCAACCTCAGTCAGTGCGGTGAAGCCCTGAGCATCGTTGATTGCCATATCTGCAAGCATTTTTCTGTTGATGTCAACATTAGCTAACTTTAAGCCATGCATTAACTTGCTGTAGGATAAGCCGTTCATTCTTGCTGCTGCATTAATTCTTGCGATCCATAACTGTCTGAACTGTCTCTTTCTCTCTTTTCTACCTGCGAAAGAAGATGTTAAAGCTCTCATTACAGACTGTTTTGCTACTCTATACTGTTTGGATCTGGCACCTCTAAAACCCTTCGCCAGCTTTAATACTCTATTATGTCTTTTCTTAGCGTTCATTCCGCCTTTAACTCTTGCCATGTTCTATTCCTCCTTATCACCAATCTTAAAGATATGGTAAGATTTTCTTCATGTTTTTGATATTAGTTGAATCCGTCATAGTTCCTTTTCTCAGATTCCTCTTTCTTTTTGCGGACTTCTTCGTTAAGATATGGCTCTTATAAGCCTTCATTCTCTTTAATTTTCCGGTTCCTGTTACTTTGAAACGCTTTGCTGCTGCTCTGCTTGTTTTTAACTTGGGCATGATATTTCCTCCTTAATAATTAATACAGCCGGAGATGCATCCATTAAATATGCTCCATCCGAAAGGCTGCTTAAATTTTAGTATTTTAACGTTTTTCTGTTAAGAACATAATCATACTTCTACCCTCGAGCTTTGCAGGCTTTTCGATTACCGCAATATCCTCGAGCCTCGCAAAGAAAGTATCCAAGATCACCTTGGAGGAGGCTGTATGAGCCATTTCTCGACCGCGAAAACGTAATGCAACCTTCACTTTATCACCGTGAGTAAGAAATTTACGCGCTTGGTTCGCCTTTGTAGTCAGATCATTATCGTCAATGTTGGGTGACAGTCTGATTTCCTTCACATCGGTTACCTTCTGCTTCTTCTTGGCTTCTTTTTCTTTTCTCGCCAATTCGTATCTGTATTTACCGTAATCGATAATCTTACAAACCGGTGGTTTCGCTGTAGGAGCTATTTTGACAAGATCAAGATTAGCATCCTTCGCAAGCTTCAATGCATCCTTGGAAGACATAATTCCTAACTGTTCACCGTCTTCACCAACCAATCGAACTTCTTTGTCTCTGATTTGTTCGTTAATCATTAAATCGCTAATAGTACTGCACCTCCATAGGTTATAAGTTAACTGTTACATAGGTTATAATGCTTTTGCAATAAAAAAGGTGGATAAAAAGATTATCCACCTGAACGCACAATTCAACATTGTATGATACATCATAGTCTGATGCACATTATGCACTTTGCATATGACCCGTTCACAGTAAATCACTTTACGCTATGGGTGAGAGATGGATTCTCTTCTTTTACCATGTAAATATTGTCATATAATATTCACAGCTAGAATATTATAACATGCCATTTCCTATATGTCAATAAAAATGTGAAAGCTTTTTTACTATGCTTTTCTATCAAGCGATGTCTATTCTATAATAACATTAAATCCTCTATCGTCTATCACTTAACTTCTCTTAAGCCCGAGCTCCGGATCTTCTGGCGAACAGATCCAATGCCTTGGATACTGCAGCCCCTAGAATGAAGCAGGTTATAGCCTCGACGAGTCCATTAACACCAACAAAAGCAAGCACAAAAGCAAATATATTCTTCGTACCAAGCTGCCCTGCAATGTCCTGTATAAACTCAGTGCGATAGAAAAATAACAGCAATAAAGTCATAAAAAAGAAGGTATTTAACAGCGGTCCGATCAAGCTTGCTCCTGCGTGCGAGATTGCTCTGGTATAACGTCCTTTCTTCATAGCCAGGAACACAAGACCTGTCAGCCATCCCATCAGCACACGGGCAACGACGCAGACAATGAAGGTTCCAATCGGGTTAATTCCAAGCAACATTGCCCCGAAAGGGCTGGCCCCAAAGCACTGTGCAAAGCTGGTCAATCCGAAGATCCCTCCTAAAATTGCTCCGGCTGTCGGTCCGAGTACGATAGCACCTACTGCAACCGGAACCACCAATAATGTGATCTCCAGTCCTGCTGTTTTGATATACCCGAGTGGTGTAAATGCCATAAGTAAAATGATCGCTGTGAATAATCCCAGCTGTACTACCTTCAAAGTTCTTTGATTTGTGATTGTTTTCATAATATCCTCCTTCTGATTGTTCCAATCTAATCATAGTATTGGTCAATTTAACAACCAAAAAAAATCCTCCAAGGATATTCCGAACCTCTATCACACGGCGAAAAAAATGCCGGAACGAAACATGTAATAAGTAACATGGTCTCATTCACCGGCGCATATGCTATAAGTATTATACTTAATAAAACAATCTTATTCAGTAATAAATACCAATATCCAGTTCCTGCCGGAATTACTCCTGGGTCAAGACCATCCATTTGGAAAATTGAAAATCGTTCTGATATTGTCCATCATCCGATCCTCCTTTCCGTCCCTGCAGGGTACGTTAGGATAATCGGCGCTGAATTTCTGTTCCATCCTCAGCCGGAATAACATCTATCACAATTTCTTTTATTTTCAGTTGTTAGTAGTATCTTATATGATGCAAAGGTAAAATGCAATAAAAATATTTACTATTTCCATAATTTTAAAACACAGATCGGAACAGCAGCAAACAATACCCCGGCGGCTGTCATCAGAATGCTGCTTTGCACAGAATTCGGAATGAGCATCACCAAAAATGCACTTGCATTTACCAGCACATGCAGGAGAATGGACGCATATAAAGTATTGAATTTCCGGCAGACCAATCCAAACAGGAAGCCTAGCACAGCCGCATAGATTCCCTGGACGATATTCTGATGGTAAATCCCGAAGAATGCAGCCTGCAGGAGGTTTGCTCCAATGAAGGGAAGCACTCTTCCTGCTTTATGCAGAATCACGCCGCGAAAGACAAGCTCCTCAGCCATCGGTGCGATCAATACTGTATATAATACGACGACAAACATATTCCCATGGACGAGACTTCCAATTGTCTGTACATAAGACTCAAAAAATCTCGGAAAGCTACCCATCAGCAGTCCGATCACCCCGGTAAAAAAGCCTTGTCCGCCTAATCCAAGAAGGATCATGAGTGTCAGATTTTTTACTGACAGGAATGATTCCGCTTTCCCGTGTACCTCTCCGTTCGTCTCAGTTCGATACCAGAAGAAGGCCAGAATACCCCATATGGCTACGGTAAGCGTGGAAAGCTGATAACCTGCATCCTGAGAAAGGGCACTACTTAATAGCTCCGTCAAGCCTTCCAGGTTCTTCAAGGCCTCTATTCCATGACTAAAACCAAGACGGATTCCAACCATAACCTCAAACAAAATGATGACAAAAAATGATATCAGAAAAAGCAATACTTCTGCCATGACAAAAGGCAGTATCCCCAAACGAAAGTATTTTTTCAAAGTATTTCCTTTCTTTACCCGACTATCCTCGGATTTTAAAAGAGACTACTGCAAAATGTTCATATAACCTAACCATTTTGCAGCAGCCTCTTGTCATGATATTCAATCCTTTATTACGCTAACAGAAATTACAGCAGACACAGGTATGCCTATCCGAGTACAACCTCAACCTGATGTGCCTTCTTATCTCCAGCCACAGGGATGATGTTGCCCTTTACTTCCTGGCCGTCAACAACCAGCTTCGCTACACCCTTACTTACATGATTCGGGTTCTTTACAGTGATATTATAAACATCTCCTCTGAACTCACGGGTCACCTTATAACCGTCCCATGCCTTAGGAATGGAGGGATCTACCTGTAAACCGTCATACTCGGGCTTGATTCCAAGGATGGCCTGGGAAATCGCCACAAAGTTCCAGGAAGCAGTACCTGTCAGCCAGGAGTTCTTTGCTTCGCCATGACGTCTTGCATCCTTACCTGCTACCATCTGGGAATATACATAGGGCTCCATACGATGGATCTCTGAATATTCTTCCGTATAGGAAGGTGCGATTCTTGTATAATAATCAAAGGCCTTATCTCCTCTTCCCATCTGTGCCTCTGCAACCATGATCCATGCGTTGTTATGGCAGAAGATACCGGCATTTTCCTTATAACCGGCCGGATAGGTGGAGATTTCGCCGTATTCTACATAATACTTTGTAAATGCAGGGTTCTGAAGCACAAGACCGTACTTGGTTCCGAGGCGTTCTTCTACAGCATCCAATGCCTGAATTGCTTTTCCGTCCTCTGTTCCGCAATTACCCATGATACAAAGACCCTGGGACTCGATGAAGATCTTTCCTTCCTCGTTCTCATTGCTACCAATCTTCTTGCCGTAATCATCATAAGCACGTACGAACCAGGAACCATCCCAGCCGTCCTTCATGATGACATCGCGCATCTTCTTTGCTTCTGCCTTTACTCGATCCGCTTCAGCTGTATTGCCGATCTTATTCATTAAGGCGATATATTCCTCACCGATATAACAGAACATACCTGCGATCATAACGGACTCTGCCACTCTGCCATCCTTGCTGGTGCTTGTCTGGAAGGACTCACCGGGTTCTGTGGAGAAGCAGTTTAAGTTCAGACAGTCATTCCAGTCTGCACGACCAATCAAAGGAAGTCCGTGAGGACCTACGTTATTGATGACATGGTCGATGGAACGTTTCAGATGGTCTGCCAGAGGTGTTGAGGTAGTCTCATCATTATCAAAGGGTGTCATGACATCCAGAATGGAGAAATCTCCGGTCTCCTTGATATAAGAGGTTACTGCAAGTACCAGCCACAACGGGTCATCATTGAAGTTACCGCCGATTTCATCGTTACCCTTCTTGGTAAGTGGCTGATATTGATGGTAGGCACCGCCATCCTGAAGCTGTGTGGACGCCAGATCGATAATTCTTTCTCTTGCACGGTCCGGAATCTGGTGAACAAAGCCCAGGAGATCCTGATTGGAATCACGGAAGCCCATACCTCGGCCGATACCGGATTCGAAGTAAGAAGCGCTTCTGGAAAGGTTAAAGGTAACCATACATTGATACTGGTTCCAGATATTGACCTGACGGTTCAGCTTCTCATCCGCTGATTCTACTGTATACTTTGATAAGAGCTGATCCCAGTTAGCAGCAAGCTCTGCAAAAGCCTTGTCCACTGCCTCTGTTGTCGCAAAGCGTGCAATCATCTCTTCTGCTTTTTTCTTATTGATGACATTCTTGCTTTCCCATTTTTCTTCGAAAGCATTCTCTACATATCCCAGCATAAAGATATATTCCTTGCTTTCGCCGGGCTCTAAATTAACCTCCAGACAATGGGATGCAATCGGGTGCCATCCGTCTGCCACGGAGTTGTTTGATTTACCTGCAAGTACTGCCTGAGGGTTGTCAAATCCATTGTAGGTTCCCATAAAGCTCTCACGGTCGGAATCAAAACCGGCAATCGGAGCATTAACAGAGAAGAACGCATAGTGATCACGTCTTTCCTTGTATTCTGTCTTATGGTAAATCACGGAACCTTTGATCTCTACCTCACCGGTATTATAATTTCTCTGGAAGTTAGTAGTATCATCCTGTGCATTCCACAGACACCACTCCAGGAAAGAGAATAACTTCACCTGTTTCTTCTTACCGGAAGTATTCTTTACCACTACCTTGTGTACCTCTGCATTGGTATCCATGGGTACAAAGAAGGTTACCTCTGTTTCTACGCCTCCCCTTGCGCCGGTAATCTTGGTGTAACCCATACCATGTCTGCATTCGTACTTATCGAGTTCCTTTTTAACCGGAGCCCAACCCGGAGACCATACGTCACCTTCATCATTAATATAATAATAGCGCCCGCCTCCCAGATCCAACGGCACATTATTATAACGATAACGTGTAATTCTCCTAAGCTTCGCATCCTTATAAAAGCTGTAACCTCCGGCGGTATTTGAAATCAATGAAAAGAACGCCTGAGATCCCAGATAATTAATCCATGGATACGGAGTGGTGGGTGTCGTGATGACATACTCCTTCTTAGAATCATCAAAATAACCAAATTGCATTGTTATAATCCTCCTTATTACTATTTTAATACTCCATTCCCAATTATATTATACCTTTTGAGGCTTTTCAACCATAAGTAATCGCGAATGAATAATTTATTGAATTTGGGATTAGCTGAAACCCTGTCTTCCCTTACTCAGCTTTGTGTTGTATCATATTTAAGATTCTTTTTATAATTTATTTCTTTTTATCTAAATGCAAATATGATAGACTAGAATTTGTCAATTAGAGGGGAACTCAGCTTAACAGTTAAGATTAAAGTGCCAAAAATGTGCGCAGCAGACTTCTGGATGCACGATATTGCTATGCAAGCTCGTTTGCAATAGCAAGCTCGTGCATCCAGAAAGTGCCTTTGGTACTTTTGACACTCTAATCTTAACTGTTAAGCATCCAAAGTTACGAAAAAGCGAGGTACAGTTATGCCGAAACAAACAAGATTATCTGAAGATGCCGCCATCTATCAGCAGAGACAGGAATTAACCGAGAAGGAAAAGCTTAAGGATATGTCCAAGGGCAGCAAAATTGCTTATCTTTGGGAATATTATCGAGTTCATGCACTCGTTATCCTTCTGGTGATCGGATTTGCTATTTATATTATTCATAGTATCGTTACTCCGAAGGTCGAAACAAAGCTCTATGCAGCAATTATCAATAATACGATCAGTGATGAGGTCTGGGAGCAATATCAGACAGACGTATCCGATTACTTGAATTTAGATCCCAAAAAAGAGGATGTCATCCTAAATCGTGCCTTTTATTTAAAAGGTGATGCCCAATATGCCATGAACATGCAGACCGCATTGGTAACCTATGTATCTGCAAAAGAGGTTGATATTTTAATCGCACCGGAATCCCAGTTCAAGCAGTACACATTAAACGGATTTAATGATAAGCTCTACGATGATCTTCCAACTGACCTTTATTCCGAGTTGACTGATGATCTGTATGTCACCTCTACGGAAGATGATCCCGAAGAAAATGCTTATGGTATTTACCTTACAGATACTAAGCTTTTCAGTCAGTATGCAGATAATACAGATCCTTATATCCTTGGTATCATATCCAATTCCGGTCACAAGGAGAATGCGATAGAGTTTATCCGTATGTTATTCCAACAATAATCCTGTCAGAACGTGTCTTTATTATAATTGCAAACAAACTCCCGGCAAGAGGATTAATACCCTAATGCCGGGAGTTTGTTTTTGTTGCTTTTCATTTAGTTCTATATATTTTGTTGCACATGCTAAAGTTACCATGCATATTTTCGTATACTTATTTCGCTGTAATATAACCCTGAGCCTTCAGTAATTCTGCAGTCAGTACACCGCCGCCTGCTGCACCGCGTACTGTATTATGGGATAAACCAACAAACTTATAATCGAATACAGTATCCTCACGAAGTCTTCCAAAACATACGCCCATACCATTTTCATAATCACGGTCCAACTTTGCCTGTGGACGGTTATCCTCTTCGAAGTACTTAATGAACTGCTTCGGAGCACTGGGAAGATTAAGTTCCTGGGGAACACCCTTGAACTCGGCCCATGCCTTCAGGATTTCTTCCTTGGTAGGTTTCTTTTTGAAATTAACAAATACCGCTGCTGTATGACCATCCGTTACAGGAACTCGGATACACTGGGTAGTAATCACGGGACCATCTGCCTTTACGATCTTTCCGTCTACTACCTTACCCCAGATACGAAGGGGCTCCTGCTCGCTCTTTTCTTCTTCGCCACCGATATAAGGGATCACATTGTCTATCATCTCCGGCCAGTCTGCAAAATTCTTACCTGCACCTGAGATTGCCTGATAGGTTGTGGCAACAACCAGAGTCGGCTCATATTCCAGTAAAGCATGAAGAGCAGGTGTGTAGCTCTGGATGGAGCAATTGGGCTTCACAACGATAAAGCCTTTCTTGGTTCCCAGACGCTTCTTCTGAGCTTCTATTACTTCAAGATGTTCGGGATTTAATTCCGGTACTAACATCGGAACATCGGGTGTCCATCTATGAGCACTGTTATTCGATACGACAGGTGTTTCCGCTTTCGCGTACGCTTCTTCGATTGCCTTGATCTCATCCTTCGTCATATCTACTGCACTGAAGACAAAGTCAACGCTTGCGCTGACTGCTTCCACATCATTTACGTTCATTACGACAAGCTTTTTAACGCTTTCCGGCATCGGTGTGGTCATCTTCCAACGATCCCCAACAGCCTCCTCGTATGTCTTTCCTGCGCTTCTAGGACTTGCAGCTACAGTAACCACTTCAAACCAGGGATGGTTCTCCAATAAGGAAATGAAGCGTTGCCCTACCATTCCTGTTCCTCCAAGAATTCCTACCTTTAACTTTCCCATCTTTATTCCTCCATCTTGTTCTTGTATGGCATACATTTGTCTTTACTGTAAAATATACTATATCTTAATTTCAAAAAATTGCAACCCTTTTTTAAATAAAACATAATATTTGTTAGAATTATATAAGTATCCACCGATTTCACAGTTTCGTTTGGTTATTTTTCTGCATGTTTCTCATACTCGTCAAGGAGATGACGCAAATCCTGTAGTGTCTCGATCTCATTAACTCTGTTACGAAGCTTTGACGAACCGGGATAACCTGTGGTGTACCAGGCAACATGCTTGCGCATCTCACGGATTCCGATAAACTCTCCCTTATACTCTGCGGACAGGGTTCCATGTCGTAGAATCATCTCCTTCACTTCGCCAAACTCAGGCTTTGGAAGCAGGATACCCTCCTTTAAATAAGTCTGAATCTGTTCGAACAGCCAGGGATTTCCCCTTGCTCCTCTGGCAATCATGATTGCATCGCATCCCGTCTCAGTAAGCATACGTTTTGCATCCTGAGGTGTGAATACGTCGCCGCTTCCGATGACCGGCACAGCTACTGCTTCCTTTACCTTACGTATACTCTCCCAATCCGCCTTACCGCTGTAGTACTGCTCCCTGGTCCTGGCATGTACGGTAATTGCTGCTGCGCCGTTCGCCTCTGCGATTTTTGCTACCTCTACGGCATTTTCCTCTTGAAATCCCTTTCGGATCTTTACTGTAACCGGCTTCTGAATGGCGGACGATACCTTACGGACAATTTCACCAATCAATTCTGGTGTCTTCATCAGCGCCGAACCTTCTCCGTTATTGACCACCTTAGGTACCGGGCAGCCCATATTAATATCCAGGATATCAAAATTACGTATTTCCAGTCTCTTCGCAGTCTCGCTTAAGATGTCAGGATCAGCTCCAAACAATTGAAGCGCACAGGGACGTTCTTCTTCACTGATTTTAAGCAGAAGCTCTGTATTCTTATTGTTATATTGTATTCCCTTGGCACTGACCATCTCTGTATAGACAAGATTAGCCCCTTTCTCTTTACACAGCAAACGAAATGGCAGGTCGGTAACTCCTGCCATAGGTCCAAGAAATAATCTTCCGTCTATCCTTACATTTCCTATATTAAAACTCATGATAACTCCGTTTCCATGTATATTGCCTGTTCATAGACTTTTCTAACAATAAATTCAACTGTGCCATCAGCCGGATTCAAATTCGAACTGACTATGATTTCGTACTGTAGGTTATTTCTTATTCTTATCACTGATGATCTTCAATCCCTTCAAGGTCAGGTTCGGATCATATACCTCAATGACATCGGTAGCATCAGAGATTATTTTACCCAATCCGCCGGTTGCGATCACTCTGCACTGATCAATCTCTGCTTCCTTCAACATTCTCTTTACGATGTACTCGGTTTGGCCGATGCAACCATATACCAGTCCTGCCTGCATACTGGTGATGGTATCCTTGGCCAGGATCGTATCCGGCATCGCTATCTCGATCTCAGGAAGCTTGGCTGTCTCAGTCCACAGAGCATTGGCTGATATTCTAAGACCCGGACAGGTAACCGCAGCAACCAGAGTACCATCCGCAGTGATCAGATCATACGTAATGGCAGTACCGAAATCAATCACCAGAACCGGTCCGCCGTAGATTTCATAAGCTGCTACCGCATCTACCACTCTGTCTGCTCCTACTTCCTTGGGATTGGTGGTATTCACTTTAATTCCGGTTTTAGTCCCAATACCTACAACTAAAGGAGTTATTCCAAGATACTTTATAATACCGGAGCCGAGAGAATGCATCAGTTTTGGTACCACAGACGCAATTGCCACAGAGGTTATCTCCTTAATTCCGATATTTCTTGCCTTTAACAGGTCACAAAGCACCAGACCATATTCATCTGAGGTCCGGTCTGTATTGGTAGTAAGGCGAAAGCTCGCCTTCAGATTCGTATCCTCAAAAACGCCGAGGGTTATATTGGTATTTCCTACATCTATTACTAATAACATGATTTTCCTCCTTACAGCAGTACTTGATGCTACGGGCTATTCCTCATCCAGAAGCGCATTCGGATCCTCTCCAAGAAAGAAGACCTTATAATACAGCTCCAAAGCTTCTAAAAGCTCTGCTTTCTCTCTCTGGATCTTCTTTATTTTCAGGACACTTCCAATCTCATCATACAGATAATCTGTTTCTTCCGAATCCACACGAAATATCAGAGCACCGTCTTCTTCAAATTCCATTGTCAGAATTCCTCCGACATCCTCTGTAAACAGTACGCACATAATCTTGAGTTCCTGCTTAATCTGCTCCGGTAATGCGCGAAATTCCTCATTGATCCAGAATTTCTTCTCATAGGCACTGCTTGCACATAGTACAACCTTATCCTGCTCCATATTTACACCCATTTCCTGTACATTTCATTATATCATGAACAAGAAACATGTTCATGATCTTCACTACGCTTATTCCGTTTATTAAACTATACTGATTATGACAAAGCCCAGAAAGATCACGATAGCTCCCATCATGATAAGAGTCATGCCCATCGATCTTCTTCCGGGTTCCTTTCTCTGCTTCAGGCCGTTCATTATGTTGATCAATCCTCCCGAGATACACGCCGCCAGAATTGCATAGTGATTATATGGAAATATAAATATCAGGACAACTGAAACAATGAGGGCAATCCCTGCTGCTGTATTAATGATGTCTATTGTCACGGAAGGCTTCTCAGATTGTCTCTTGGGATCTTTCATGTTATTACACCTCGGTCTATATATTTCCTATCGTCGCTACCATAACCGCTTTAATGGTATGCATACGGTTCTCTGCTTCGTCAAAAATCACATCCGCAAAACGTTCAAACACCTCTTCCGTCACTTCTTTTCCTTTTACTGCAGGCAGGCAGTGCAGGAAGATGGTTTTCTCTTTCTTGGTCATAGCGATCAGAGCGTCATTTACTTGATACGGCTTTAGGAGCGCTACACGCTCTGCCGCGAGGTCTTCTTCGCCCATGGAGCACCATACATCCGTATATACGGCATCCGCACCCTCCATAGCCTCCAGTGAATCAGAAACGACTATCTTGCTTCCGGATATATCAGAATATTCCTTGCACATGGTAACGAGTGCTTCTTCAGGCCAAAGAGCCTTCGGTGACAGAATCGTAAAATCGATTCCCATTTTAGCGGAACCGATCATCAGGCTGTTAGCCATGTTATTACGTCCGTCTCCTACGTATACGAGCTTCAGTCCCTTAAGCTTACCAAACTGCTCCTTTAAAGTCAAGAAGTCTGCAAGAATTTGCGTCGGGTGATCTATATCCGTCAATCCGTTCCATACAGGAACACCGCTATACTCAGCAAGCTTTTCCACAGTCTCCTGCTTAAAGCCGCGAAATTCGATTCCATCGAACATCCTTCCAAGCACACGTGCAGTATCCTCCACACTTTCCTTATGTCCAAGCTGTATATCATTTTTCCCTAAATATTCAGGATAACCACCCTCATCCACACATCCCACAGTAAATGCACAACGTGTTCTTGTTGAGGGCTTCTCAAAGATCAAGGCAATGTTCTTGCCCTTCAGGCTGTTACCTGTGATCCCCTGTTTCTTCTTCGCTTTCAAATCTGCTGCCAACGAAAGCAGATAATCGATCTCCTCTGAAGTAAAATCCTTTAGCGTCAATAAGCTGCGTCCTTTTAAATTCATATTATCCTCCATTCTGCCGACACTCCGGCGCCTACCCATTTCTTGTTTATGATAGGATTAGCTCCATTCATCTAAATGGTATGAATCGTGCTTAATAATACATACCTATTTATATCGCACTGGTATTTATATTTATACTTTTATAATGCGTATTTATACATTATTCCAAATTTACTCATTTGTCAAGCAGATAATTCAATATTATTCACCCATGGCAGAATGTATATCTATTCAACAAAAGGAAGAGCAAGAGATCTCCATATGATATACACCCCGAATAAAGAACAGCCATAAACTTTGAACCGACCCCCAAAGGTCAGAATGAATGATGTATCCGGAAAACTGGGTACATATCAAAATCCAAAGCTTGGGGGTCGGTTTTTATGGCTACCTTGTGTTATTCATGTGTAATATAATCTGCTATCATATTCTGTTCGAGAATCTCTTTTGAAGTCTTCTTCAGTAGAAGTGCCCGGTCGTATTGTTCCTGATACCCGGCTATATCAATCTCTTCTCCGGTTCCGATCCTGATTGCCCGGCTCCCTTCAAAGATACCCTCTCGTGATACCAGAAAGAAGATGTCGTTCGTGGCGAAAGAGCCCTCGCCCAAATAAGCTGTAAAAGCCACAAAACCATCCTGTGCATTTGCAAGATCCTGCCCTACCGTAAAGGTTTCATCCAGGGTTAATCCCATGATATTCGCAATGGTTGGCATAAAATCTACTTGACCGCCGGTGGTATTGATCGTCGCATGGATATTGCTTCCGGGAACATTGATAATCAGAGGAATATTCATCATCTCGTCATAATCGTAGCTCCTGTCCAGGAAAGCATTCATCTGATCCGTGATTTCCTCCATACCGCAGTTCAAGCCATGATGGTCGCCATATAGAGCAATTACCGTATTCTTATAAAGGCCGTTGGCCTTCAGATCATTGATAAATTGTCCGATTGCTTCATCCGTATAGTGTACAGTCTGCAAATAATCTCCGAATTTTGTACCCTTATCCTCTTCCTTCAGCTTCAGAGTAAGGTATTTTTCATCAATAATGAACGGATGATGATTAGATAAAGTGATAGCGAAAGCGAAATAAGGCTCAGTCTGTCCCTGCAGAATGGGAAGCAGCTGTTTGAACATGTACTTATCCGAGATACCCATTCCGATCATTTCATCCTGGTTCAAGTCCTCCAAGCTGTAAAAGTTCTGAAAACCCTGATTCGGATAGGCATTCTCCCTGTTCCAGAATTCTCCCTTATAACCGTGAATGGCAAATGCAGTATACCCCTTTTCTCTGAGCAGCCAGGGTAATCCCTCATAGGTATTATCCTGATATAAACGATAACTTTCCCCATCAATCAACGGATAGATACTATTCATGGAGGAAAACTCTGCATCTGCTGTATTACCCTTACCAACATTTGAAAAGTAGTGATCGAAATACAGAGAATTGCCTTCCACCAGACGGTTTAAATTCGGAGTCAGCTCCTGACCGTTGTATTCCGCTCCGATCACAAACTGCTGAAGTGCCTCCATCTGAATCACGATGAGGTTCTTACCCTTTCCGATACCCTGGTACTTAAGTACCTTCGCCGGCTCCGTCGGTGTGGCATCCAACACCTCCAGGATTTCTTCCTTAGGCATATCGCCCGCCTCCAGGTTATCGGAGATCGTATCGCAGATATCGCTGACATGGCTCGTAAAAAACTCCATACTGTTCACACTTTCAATAGCCGCAGAATGGAACGGGTTAGCGATCAGTGTAATGATAACTGCTGTAAATAGATATAAAATATACTTAAACTTTCTCCAGGGATAAATTTTAGTTAATATCTCTCTGGTTGCATATTTCTTGAAGCACATATAAGCAAAGGGTATGTCAAGAAACAGCAAGAAACTGGCCGGAATCAAAGTCGCCAGAAAGCTTTTTGGTACTGCAGCTACACTTTTTGCCTGCCAAAGCTGTCTGATCGATACCGTCGTATTGTAGTAATTGTAATACATGGTGTCCGCAAACATCAGTAAACTGAGAAGAAAATATACCGTCAGGAATATCCCTTTCTTCCCTTTGATCCCGCTTCGTCCGAATAACACAAAGATTACTCCCCATACAATAAGACTCAGTATAATCATAACAATCTCCAACCGATGCACCTCGATCAAAGAATAATACACCATCATCTTAAATGCAAATAGAAAAGTAATGAAATAAGGCGAAGCGATAACACTCTTCATTTTTTTCATAACCATTCCCCTACAAGCAAGAATAACCGGTCAGAACCGGCAAACTTGTCATAAATATAGCGTACCCCGAGGGTACACCCTCCTATATATCTCTCTAAGCTAGCACTATAATATATCAACAGGCCTTCTTTATCAAGAACAAAAATCTTAATTTTTTCTTAATAGGGCGATATTACTAATTTCCCTCTCTTGATTTACTGACGATAAGCTTGACTCCCGATATTGCATGAATCTTAACCCTGGAGCCTTCCTCAATGATACTCCCCTCAAAAGACTTTGCAGACCATTCCTGCCCGTCAACAGTAACTTTACCTGTCTTACTGATATTATCTATTTTAGTATTCACGAGACCATCCTTACCGATGACCCCTTCATAATCTGTTTTTGCTTTTCTCGGATTAAAATAGCGTAGAATCAGAGGTCTCGTAAAATAAAGCAAGGACAGAGACGCTGCCAGAAAAAGAATGAGTTCCAAAACCAGGTTGTCATAAAATAAAGACACGACAAAAGCCAGTAGTGCTCCGGCTGCAAACCATATAGAGGTTAGATTCAAAGCTATAATTTCAATTAGTATTAAAACTGCCAGAAGCAGCAACCAATAGATCGAATTGGTCAACTCAATTCCTCCTTCCTTTGTTTTCTATTATTATTTTAACCATTCATGTACAGGGATACAATAGAACCTGATGTCTTCTAATCATATTTTAATCTGGATTTCGTATTACCGGACGAATACATTCTTAAATAATAAAATGTCATGTCGCAGAACGGCCTCTTTCCTTTATCCTGCGTCATGACATTACTATTATGTAATTAATTCTATGGATTATTCACAGGCGAACCCTTAGAGTTGCTGGTCTTTTCCTTCCTTCCCTGATAGCGCTATTTGAAGATTTCCGTTCCTGCAGCGAATTGCATCCAAAAATTCTTTCTCCAAAGCAGAATCCTTCATGACGATATCATAAGTCAATTCGAAAAGCGTACCCATATTACTGGTTCTTACCTTCTGCATTTCGGAGAAGCTTGTATATTTTGAAAACACCTCATCAAAGATCCCCTGATAATTCATATCCTCCGGGATAGTAATTCGGAGGCGTTTTTCTTTCTGCTTCGGAAGGCCGATCCCCGCTTTGCTGACCAGGATGATAACAATACTGATCAGAACAGCTACCACCACCCCCAGGGTCAGGTAACCAAGCCCCACGGCCAGTCCTGTGGCCATCGTCAGGAATACAAAGGAGATATCCTTTGCATCTCCCGGAATACTACGGAATCTGACAATTGTGAATATTCCTGCCATAGAAAACGCTCTCGCAAGATTACCTCCGATCAGTAAAATTACTACTCCAACAATCGCAGGAAGGATGATCATACTTAAGGTAAAACTCGCTGAACGCTCCCTTTTGGGTGTGATAAAGAAATATGCACCGGTGATCACAATACCAATGAGCAGTCCTGCTGCGATACAGAGCAGGAATGACTTAAGGCTGACAGCGATGATCGCTTGTGTAGAGACATTTTCTAAAATTGAATGAAACATTTTTGTTTCCTCCTATACGCACATTCTATTTCGCCCGGCTGAAAGCAGCGAAAGCTCACCTTGTTGTAAAGACTGGCGATATTCCTCTCCATATTTCGAAAAATTAACCGGATAAATCCGATATTCGGACAGCATTCCGGTAAACCAATATGGCATTGCATGGTTTGTCTTTGCCTCCATAATACGGAGTCCTTGCGGAAGTAACAACTCCCCATAATTTCCTTTATCCAGACCCAGCTCATAGCGCCTTGTCCTTATATTGGTATCAAAGGTAATTCTGAACTCCTCTTTTTCTTTGCCGAACAAAGCTAATCTATCATAGGAAAGATAAAGAGCCGGGGCCAGGTCCGGATACCGCTCTAGTATAAAGTCAATCTCGCGGAGCACCTGTTCTGTAAAAGGTCTTTTTCCTTCCGCACGTTTCCCCGTCGCTATGTATCTGCAGGCATCCTCCAATTGCATGGAGCAACGCCTTTTATTAACATAACCATTGAATTTCTTCTTAATCTCCAGATAAACCTTATCTTTCGGATAAACTGTACCATAGCTTCGAAGCCTTAGTTTTTCCTTATAAATCGGCTTTTCAATAGAATGTCTTATCATCTGATGATCCGGTGTATCATAGTAAATATTACAGATTGTATAGAATTCACCACTTCTGCAATATACATCAGGGAGCATGTATTCCTCAAGCCGCGCTCTCAGTACCCGGTAATTTTCATCGGTGATGATATATTTTTCTTCCGTTCTGTTAAATACCTCAAGCGCCATCGCCTTTGCTCCTATTCTGACCTCCGCTGTCTTGCAGCCTCATACATCAGGATTGCTGCCGCTACTGCAGCATTTAGAGATTCCACCTTACCCGCCATAGGGATTTTGATCAATGCATCAGCTTGCCCTGAAGCCCGCTCTGATAATCCGTTGGCTTCGTTACCGATTAAGAACGCACATTTTTTACAAAAGCTTCCTTCCGTATCGTAGGGTATTCCTTGAAGATGTGCTGCATATATCGTAATCCCTTGTTCTTTGATTAGCTGAAGCATCTGATAGAAATCCTCTACCTGGCAGAACGGGACCCTGTAAATCGAACCCATTGTTGCCCGGATTACCTTGGGATTATAGTAATCTACCGAAGCCGAACTACTGATGATTCCTGTGATCCCTGCTCCCTCGGCAGTTCGTATCATCGTACCTAGATTACCGGGGTCCCGGATATCCTCCAGTAGTAGCAGACAGGCATTTTCCTTCTTCAATAAATCCTCCGGCTGATACTGTGAGAATCGGACAGTTCCCATAACTCCCTGCGGTGTCTTTGTATCCGATACCTCTTTAAACAAGCCATCTGTAATAATCTCAAAATCCAGACCATCAAAATATCCGGGGCACTCCTCAAACTTCTCTCGGAAAAAGCTTTCGGAAGCATAAGCCTTCACCAAGAGGCCCAGTTCCTTTGCCTCGTCGAACATTTTGATTCCCTCTATCACATAGATCCCCTGCTCCTCGCGCTCTTTTGCCTTCTTTTGTAGCAAAGTCAGATTCTTCATCTGGGGATTACTAAGACTGCTGATGACCTGTTTTTGTTTCATATGTTTCTTTTCCTTTATTATTATAATAAAACCTTCCTGTACTCAATGAGTGCCGGAAGGTTTGGTTTACATGGCTTGCCTTTCCACTTTTAATATTGTATATCTGCTGAACTATCCTGTCAAACAGTAATTCTTATGTTTCTTAGGACCAGGGTGCTAAAATCATCTTTTGACACCCTATTCTTCTTAGCAAACAGATAAGGCAGCATTTCATATCTCATTACTTCTTACTTACATAATAAGATCCGTTTCTGTTCTGTCATGACCGACATGACAGTTCTGTGATGCTATAACCCCCAGCCTCTTCAGTGCATAGGTTCTTTCGCTGGTAGAATCGATCACCTTTATCTATTTTTTCCAACGTATCATAATAAAAGTATCTCCGTTACAATGATCAGAAGCAAAAAAGGACTTATATTAGTAAACTAATACAAATCCTTATAATCCGATCATTCGATTATGTCAATTCACTCATTATTCATGTTTGCCAGCTTTGCGGCCTGATCGGCGGCAATCAGACTGTCTAGCAGAATATCGAGGTCACCGTTCATTACCTTATCAATCTGATAGATCGTAAGGTTAATTCGATGATCCGTTACACGCCCCTGCGGGAAGTTATAGGTTCTGATCTTCTCCGAACGATCACCGGTACCCACCTGGCTCTTTCTTGCTTCTGCTTCTGCGCTCTGGGCTTTCTCGAGTTCCAAGTCATAGAGCTTTGCACGAAGAACGCGGATTGCCTTATCCTTGTTCTTGAGCTGAGACTTCTCATCCTGACAGGAGATCACGATACCAGTCGGGATATGGGTCAGTCGAACAGCAGAGTCTGTCGTGTTGACACACTGGCCGCCGTTACCCGAGGATCGGAACACATCAAACTTACAATCATTTAAGTCAAGCTCTACGTCAACCTCTTCCGCTTCCGGCATGATCGCCACTGTCGATGTGGAGGTATGAATACGTCCTCCGGACTCAGTCACCGGAACACGCTGTACACGGTGCACACCGCTCTCATATTTCAGCTTGGAATAGGCACCCTTACCGTTGATCATAAAAATTACTTCCTTGTATCCGCCAATACCATTCTCATTTAAGTTCATCATATCGATTCTCCAACGATTACGTTCTGCATACATGACATACATACGATATAATTCTGCAGCAAATAAAGCAGCCTCATCACCGCCGGCACCGCCTCTGATCTCAACGATAACATTCTTCTCATCATTGGGATCCTTCGGGAGTAGCAACACCTTCAGTTCTTCTTCAATCTTAGGAAGACGTTGCTTACATTCCTGAAACTCTTCCTTCGCAAGTTCCCGGAGCTCTTCATCGCTCTCCTCCAGCATCGCAAGACTGTCCTCAATACTCTGTTGAGTAGCCTTATATTCCTTATATTTTTCTACAATTTCTGAAAGATCAGCATGTTCCTTCCGAAGCTTCCGGTAATTGTTCTGATCATTCACTACGTCGGGGCTCATCATCTCATCTTCAATTTCCTGAAAACGAACCAGAAGGTCCTCTAACTTATCAAACATAATAACCTCCATCCTGCCTTAAGGCAGCTTATATAAAATGCAAAAGAATTGACTTATAATTTTCTTGCGGACACCACTCGGTCAAGTCCGCTTAAATCCTTTTTTATCATAACATCGGTGAAGCCTTCCTGAAGTAATATCTGCTTCACAGCTTCTCCCTGATTATATCCTATCTCGTAGAAAAGGAACCCGCCTTTATTCAGAAAACTCCTTGCCCCTGTCGATATCCTCCTGTAAAAGATCAGGCCATCTTCACTTCCATCTAGTGCAAGGATCGGTTCATGCTCCCGAACCTCAGGCATAAGCTCGTCAATATCCCTTGTTGGGATATAAGGTGGATTAGATACGATAATATCATAGGTTCCGGTTATCTTACTGAATAAATCACTTTGATAAAGCTCAATAGAGACCCCATTCTTCTTCGCATTTCCTGCCGCGATCTCCAGCGCTTTATCCGAGATGTCGACACCAACTGCCCGAGACGGTCTCCCAATGCTTGCTATGCTGATCATGATGCAACCGGAACCGGTACACATATCTAATACTTTCCTGCCTTCTGATACCCTCAGCACTTCCTCAACCAGAACTTCCGTATCCTGCCGTGGGATTAAGACATCAGGACTTACGTCAAATTCCAACCCCATAAACTCCTGAGTACCGGTAATATGCTGAAGAGGAATATGATCTGCACGGAGAAGGAGCATACTTCGGTAAGTTACCTCCTGCTCAGCCGGTGCTACCAGATCCCCCCTGAGAAGGAGATCCGTCCTGTTCATCTTAAAAACATATGCAAGCAAATACCATGCATCAACATCTGCGTCTGCTATCTCAGAATGTTTTAGTAATTCACGGCCAGATTGTAATAATTCCCTATAAGTACTCATTCAAGACCTCTACCCAATACCCGGAAGAATATAAAAACAAGCATCACACTTCCTAACATAATGCTGCAAAGCAGCATCTTAAATAATCAGAGAAGAACAAGGTGTGAGTGCCATTACACGAACATCGCCGTTCTTCAGGATCATTCTGGTACTTTCAGAATGATTTTCACTCTAATCGCCTTTATGACCTTCATCAAAAAATTTATCCAATGCTTTCAGGATATCATCATCCTCTTCATCAGACTGCAGTTGGATGTTTGGTTTCATCGACACTGGTGCTGTTCCTTTATTACGTCCAATCTGATTTGTATGCGTAATAACGTTTTTCTCTGCAGCCTCTACCTTGCCTGTATATGCAAGACCTCCGACACCGGCTTTTACTTCAGTATGCGCCTTAGTCACAGTTTCTGATGTTGCTGCGGTCGCTTCCGGTGTTTCCTTCTTATCTATGGGCTTCTTCACCGGAGTTGACTGATTTTTCATCTCCTGAACCGGTTTCGTGTTGCCTTGACCATTACTCTGCTTTGTATTACCGGGCTTTGCAGAGGACTGTTTAGAAGGTTGTTGTTTGGATCCCTGTGCATTATGTTTTGTATTTGCTTTGGCTTTTGTCTCCTGAGAAGTACTCTTGTCAGTCTTTACAGTCGTACCATGCTCATGATATTTTTCAAGAAATGCTCTCCAGTCAAATACGGCCTCCACTGATTTGATTGCTACTTCTATCATGGAATCATCCGGTTCTTTGGTGGTAAGTCCCTGCATCCACAGGCCGGGTTGGCTCAATACATGAACCACCTTACTCTCGCTCTTACCTGCAAGGCGGATGAACTCGTAGGAAATACCCGCAATAAAAGGAACCAGAATCACTCTGGACAAAACTCTCCACATCAGATTACCGCTTGGAATGATCATAAAAAACACCAAGCTGATCAGTACTACCAGCAGCATGAAGCTGGTACCGCAGCGTTTATGCTGCTTGGATTGCCATCTTACATTTTTTACAGTAAGTTCATAACCATGTTCAATACAATTGATGGTCTTATGCTCGGCTCCATGATACATAAAGACTCTTTTAATCTCTTTCATCTGAGAAGCCAGTATAATATATCCGATAAAAATCGCAAGACGAACAACGCCCTCGATTAATGCAAGCAAATATTGATTAGTAACAACCTTAGAGAACAGGTTGGTTAACAGAACAGGAAGTACCATAAAAAGCGCCACGCTCATAACGATAGAGATTAATACTGCGAGTGCCATGAATAATGCGTTCGAGCTCTCTTCCTTCTTCTCGGATTTTTTCGTATCTTCCTTTATGTTTCCTTTTTTGTTGTCATTGTTTGCAGTAGTGGATACTTCCTCTACCTCAAAATCTGATTCAGTATCTTTGCTCCTGCTCTTCTTCTGCTTCTCTTTCTTACTCTCGGTTTGGGTCTCCTCTTCTTCAAAGAAGCTGGCGGAATAATTTAAAACCTTAATACCAACCACTAAGGAATCCACAAAAGCTAATATTCCCCTGAATATTGGTAACTTGAAAAGCTTTACCCGATCAGAGAAATCTTTATGGGTATTGATCTCAATTGCAATTTCCTTATCCGGCTTTCGTACTGCGACGGCGTAGATGTCCTTATTCTTCATCATTACGCCTTCCATTACGGACATGCCCCCAATTCCTGATGGTTTCATCTTAGCACCCGAACCTTTCTCTTTCATTGTATTCTGGCGGTCAGCTTCCGCCGGAGCGATCTGAATTCTGATATGAACTAATGATCAATATGTCACAAACCCCGAAATAATTATTATTTAAAAATAGGCTGAGGAAGGATACCTCAACCCATTTTTAACGTTTATTATGTTTACGTTGTTATAACAGAATTCCTTCTGTTCCTAACTAATTATCCTGGCCTAAACCATACTTACGGTTGAATTTATCAATTGCACCACGAGTCTTTGCTGCCTTAACCTGTCCTGTATAGAACGAATGGCACTTGGAGCAGATTTCTACGTGGATATCTTCCTTAGTTGATCCTGTTACAAATTCGTTACCGCAGTTGCAAACAACTTTAGCCTGATGATATTTGGGATGGATTCCTTCTTTCATGTTTTCACCTCTTTAAAATCGAATAGTTTTATCTATTGGCATTATAATAATTCCAACTAATAAACAGCTTTTTTATTATAGCACAGCTTATCATCTAATGCAATAGTTAAAAGACAATTTTAGTCTTTTTGATTATCTCAATAAATTCAGTATTTGTCTTTGTTCGAAGAAACATGTCAATAATCCTCTCCAGAGCCTCCTCGGACTTCATCCCTCCAAGTGCCTTGCGCATCAAGTAGGTAGCTTCAAGCTCAGGCTGAGTCAGCAGGAGATCCTCTCGTCTCGTACTGGATCTCGGTAGATCTATCGCGGGGAAGATGCGCTTTTCAGAGAGACTGCGATCAAGTACAAGCTCCATGTTACCTGTACCCTTAAATTCCTCAAATACTACATCATCCATCCTACTACCGGTATCAACGAGTGCAGTCGCAAGAATTGTCAGACTTCCACCTTCACGCATGTTTCTTGCCGCACCAAAGAACTTTTTGGGCATATGAAGCGCAGCTGGATCAAGTCCACCGGACAGTGTACGACCGCTCGGCTGTACAGTAAGGTTATACGCTCTTGCAAGACGGGTAATGCTGTCCAGAAGAATAATCACATCCTGTTTATGCTCTACGAGTCGTTTTGCACGTTCAATTACCATTTCAGAAACTCTCTTATGATTCTCAGGAAGTTCGTCAAAGGTAGAGTAGATAACCTCAACATTCTTCCCTTCAATCGATTCCTTGATGTCTGTTACTTCCTCTGGACGCTCGTCGATTAGTAATATGATCAGCTTCATCTCCGGATGATTTCTAGTGATTGCTTTTGCAATCTGCTTCAGTAAGGTTGTTTTTCCTGTCTTTGGCTGGGAAACAATCATACCTCGCTGCCCCTTACCAATCGGAGAGATTAAGTCAACCATTCTCATCGATACGCCTGTCCCGGGAGTCTCCAGATGAATTCTCTCATTCGGGAATACAGGTGTCAGATCCTCGAAGCGCTTTCTTTTCTGAGCCTCTGCAGGATGAAAGCCGTTTACTGATTTTATATAAAGCAAGGCGCTGAATTTTTCATTCTGGTTACGTACTTTCGTATTACCGGAAACAATATCTCCGGTCTTTAGGTTAAATCTTCGGATTTGTGCCGGAGAAACATATACATCATTTTCACCGGGTAGATAATTATCACAACGGATGAAACCGTAGCCGTCCGGCAGAACCTCAAGAATACCCACCTTTGTCTCACCGCTGTCCAACTGGTCAACCTCACTTTGTGACATAGGCGCAGTCTTACGATCCTCTCTGCCTATAGACTGGGTCTCCTCATTTGATATTGCATTTTGTGATTCTTCTGTCTGGCTTGTACTTTTTTGAACCTCTTCCTCGATATCGGCCACTGTGTTGCTCGATTCTGTTTTTATTAACGCTTCAATCAGTTCGCTTTTCTTCATAATAGTAATGTTTTTCAATCTTTTTTCTTTTGCCAATTCCCTCAGATTGGCAAGAGTCATTGTTTCATACTGATTTCCCATTTTTATTATACTCCTTTTCTCTTGGATTGGATTCTCTTACGGAATTGGTAGAAGTGCTAAAGAAATACTAACAATGATGGAATTATCCAAAGATTATCCTTAACGCATGATGAAAGATATCTGTTATGCCCATTTACGAAATAACATAACAGATATTATATTCCTGATTTCATATTATACAACAATATGACAAGAAATGGAAGTCCTTTCTTATAATCCATATATACTATTTTTTACTAATTATTCTGATAAATAACTAATATAGGGAAACATTGAATGATCCAATAGATTATAGTGTCAAAAGATGCTGCGCACTTTTTTCATGATACAAGCTATCGCTATTGCAAGCAAGCTCGCATAGCGATAGCTTATATCATGAAAGCACCTACGGTGCTTTTAACACTTTAATTATGGTTACATTCTTTCCGAAGATAAGATTAGGTAGACCAAATTAGTATTTCATGATTGCTTGACACTTGATTAAGCCCCTTCTAAGTGCTATGATAGCATAAAATACCCCAAATACGGCTTTATAGCATAAATACCATATTATAATACAAAATAGCAAGGTGGATAAAAAATGAATATGAATGAACAAGCGCTGAAAATGCACGAAAAGTGGAATGGTAAACTTGAAATCACTTCAAAATGTCCTGTAAAATCGCGGGAAGATCTCTCCATCGCTTATACTCCCGGCGTAGCTGAGCCCTGCCGGGTGATTGCTAAGGATAAGTCCGAAGCATACCGTTATACAATCAAGGCAAATACAATTGCCGTGGTTTCAGACGGCAGTGCCGTTCTCGGATTGGGGAATATCGGTCCTTACGCAGCTATGCCCGTTATGGAAGGAAAGGCTGTTCTTTTTAAAGAATTCGGTGGTGTGAATGCGGTTCCCATCTGCCTTGATACTCAGGATACGGAAGAAATAATCAGAACCGTAACTGCCATTGCTCCTGCCTTTGGTGGCATCAATCTTGAGGATATCTCCGCACCTAGATGCTTTGAAATTGAAGAACGCCTAAAACAGCTGCTTGATATCCCAGTATTCCACGATGACCAGCACGGAACAGCTATTGTTGTCCTGGCTGCCGCAATCAATGCTCTGAAGGTAACCGGCAAGGATAAAGAGACCACCAAAATCGTAGTGAATGGCGCCGGTTCTGCCGGAATTGCTATATCAAAACTTTTACTTTCCTACGGTTTCAAACACCTTACTCTTTGTGATATCAAGGGAATTATCTCCAATGAATACCCGGACCTGAACTGGATGCAAAAGCAGATGCTGACTGTAACCAATCTTGATAACAAAACCGGTACTCTTGCGGATGCACTGGTTGGTGCTGATCTGTTCGTTGGAGTATCTGCACCGAATATCGTTACTAAGGAAATGGTTGCTTCTATGAATAAAGATTCCATCCTCTTTGCCATGGCCAATCCGACTCCTGAAATCATGCCTGATCTGGCACATGAAGCAGGCGCGAAGATTGTTGCTACAGGCCGCTCGGACTTTCCGAATCAGGTGAACAATGTCGTAGCTTTTCCCGGAATCTTCAGAGGCGCGCTGGAAGGTAGGGCAACTCAGATCACAGAAGAGATGAAGCTTGCTGCAGCAATAGCAATAGCCGGTCTGGTGGCAGATCAAGATTTAAACGAAAACAATATCATGCCTCAGCCCTTTGATCCAAGAGTCAGCGATGTAGTCTGTGCGGCAGTAAAGGCATATATCAAAAAGTAAAGGAAATGAAAGCCGAAAATAAATCTATGGAAAAAAAATTGTGGGACCAGAAGCGATATCATTCTCTGGACTATGAACTGAAGAAAACTTACGGGAAAAAAATATATAAACTGTCCCTGGATGGCGGTATGACCTGTCCCAACAGGGATGGTACTCTTGACAGCCGGGGCTGTATCTTCTGCTCCGAGGGAGGTTCCGGTGATTTTGCCGCCAAACCACTCCTCTCCCTTCCTGATCAAATAGCGCAAGCCAAAAAGCTGGTTGCTTCAAAGCTGACCAATCCTGAGACTGCCGGTTATATCGCTTATTTTCAGGCTTATACTAACACCTATGCTCCGGTTGACAAGCTTCGTGCCTTATTTTCAGAAGCCGCTTCCCATCCCGAGATTGTCCTATTATCCATAGCGACCCGACCCGATTGTATTTCTGACGAAATCATTGCCCTTCTGAAAGAAATTTCATATATCAAACCAGTATGGATTGAGCTTGGGTTGCAGACCATGCATGATGAAACCGCTGCTTTTATCAGGCGCGGTTACTCTCTAGGCATTTTTGAAGATTGCGTCAGAAAATTGAAGGAGGCTGATATCCCGGTGATTGTCCATACAATTCTTGGACTTCCCGGAGAATCTCCTGAGGATATCAGAAGAACGATGATCTATCTGTCAAAGCTTCCTCTGCAGGGAATTAAGCTTCAGCTACTTCATATTCTGAAAGGAACCGATTTGGGAGTGCTCTATGAACAGGGTAAGCTTTCAGAGCCCATGTCCCTTGAGGAATATGTCCGGTTAATCATCTCCTGCCTGGAACTTCTTCCCGGGGAAATGATTATTCATCGCATTACAGGGGATGGACCGAGAAATCTTTTATTAGCACCGTTATGGAGCAGGAATAAGAAGCTTGTTTTAAATAGGATACAACAGGGTATGAAGTCAGCAGATACCTGGCAGGGTAAATATTTCCACCCTCTCTGATCCTTGACGCTTCCTCTTATGTAAAAAGTATGATATAATGAAAGCGTAGTGAGCATATGCAAGCTTGCTTGTAATATGCGATCGGAGCCGGAGATCATGAACATGCTCTATGTTCATGATATAATGAAAGCGTAGTGAGCATATGCAAGCTGCTTGTAATATGCGATCGGAGCCGGAGATCATGAACATGCTCTATGTTCATGATATAATGAAAGCGTAGTGAGCATATACAAGCTTGCTTGTAATATGCGATCGGAGCCGGAGATCATGAACATGCTCTATGTTCATGATATAATCTGTATAGAGACATTACTCATCCGATGTAATGCTTCGCTAGAAAGGAGGAGGTTACCAATGCAGTCCGATACCTTTATGCTATATAAGCTAATGATTCTGTATATCCTCAGCAGAGTAAGCTTTCCGTTGACCAATGCTCAGCTGACTTCATTTATTCTGGAAAAGGAATACACGAATTATTTTAATATACAGCGAGCCTTATCCGAACTGATTGATGATGCCTTCATCTCAACAAGGACCATCCGAAACAGCACTTTGTACCGGATTACAGACAGTGGCACTGAGACCCTGCTGTTTTTTGATAATATGATCTCTTCCGGAATCAAGGAGGACATCGATGCTTATCTGGTGCAGAATAAATATGAACTTCAGGAGGAGGTTTCCACCCCCGCCGAATTCTATCAAGTGAAGAAGGGTGAATTTGCCACACACCTGTGTGTCATAGAGCGGGATACTCCAATCATTGATTTAACCCTTATTGTACCGACTGAAGAAGAAGCCTCACGATTATGCAGCAATTGGAAAGAAAAAAGCTCCGATGTTTACTCCTATCTGATGTCAGCTTTGCTCGAGAACAAATAGTGCTTTCCCAATATCCTTTACCGAAAGAGGTCATGGCTCATTATGAACATGAAAATACTGATTGTAGATAATGTTAAAGAAGATATCCTTTCCCTATCAGACATATTGGATCACTGTGAGTTCCTTACAGCGGAAAATGATAGTGCTGCCTTGGAGCTCCTTCAACTTCATGATAATATTGATCTGATACTGATTGATATTTCACTGCCTTCAGTCAGCAACTTAAGGTTGCTGGGAGAAATCCGCAGTCGGGCGGAAACCCAAAATATTCCGGTCATCGTACTGACAGACGGTAAATCTACGCAATGGGAGACCAGAGGTCTGGCCGCCGGTGCAACCGATTATATCCGCAAACCTTTCACCTATCAGTCCGTCCGTAAAAGAATTGAACAACAAGAAAATATCCTGTCCTCAATCAAATCAGGCAGGGAACAGGATGCTAGACTGGAGGAGGA
This sequence comes from Bacillota bacterium, assembly GCA_023414355.1. Classification (GTDB taxonomy): domain Bacteria; phylum Bacillota; class Clostridia; order Lachnospirales; family Lachnospiraceae; genus Mobilitalea. The sequence goes on from JAEZOB010000049.1 coordinate 48,587, forward strand.
AATCCATGCAAAAACAATGGAGTTTTCCGTAACCAGAGATGTTTTAATTAATGCGATTGCAAAGCTTTTAGAAATTCGTCATATCGAGAACAGCAACCATGCCGTCAGAATTCGTATGCTGATGAAAGCCTTCTGTAATCATCTTCGCACGAAAGAGAAATATAGTCTGATACTGACTCCTGCCTATAGTAAGGAACTTTATGAGGCAGCTCCGTTACATGATATCGGAAAATTCGGTGTTCCTGATTCCATCCTTTTGAAGCCCTCCCGTCTGACCAAGGAGGAATATGAGATTATGAAACTCCATACCTCTTACGGAGTAGAAGCAATCAAGGAAAACATGACACTGGTTGACTCCTTCACCTTCCTGCAGACAGCCATCCTGATTATCAGCGAGCACCATGAGCGTTATGATGGAAGTGGCTATCCAAGAGGTTTAAAGGGCGAAGGTATCTCCTTGCCCGGCCGTCTCATGGGTATCATCGACGTATATGATGCATTGGTCAGTACCTGTGTCTATAAGTTGCCCTATGATCATGCTACTGCTATGCGTATTCTACTTGAAGGTAGCGGAACGCAGTTTGATCCGGATCTCATCGAAGGCTTTCTTGAAATCAGTAATACTGTATATGAGATCACTACCAGCGGAGATTATATCTGATCCTGCGGACCAAAGTCGGACTCCGCTTCATCATTTTCAAGCGGCTGAATTGTATCTACTTCCTGAGTATCTTCCGAATCGGTTCTGTAGCAAATATCTTCAATACAGGCCCAGATTTCATCCCTGCCCTGCTTGGTTTCTGCCGAGAAGGGCAGTATTTTTGTGCCCGGAAGTACTTCAAGTCCCTGCTTAATCAACTTAATCTGTTTCTGAACCTGACTTCGATTGATCTTATCCAGCTTGGTAGCTATAATAATCGGTTCAAATCCCTGATATACAATCCAATCATACATGTTCTTATCATTTTGAGATGGCTCACGACGGATATCAAGCAGCAAAAAAACTATCTTAAGCTGTTTTGACATTCTTAAATATTTCTCGATCATCTTGCCCCACTTCTCTTTGACGGATACCGAAACCTTTGCATAGCCATACCCGGGAAGATCCACATAATACAGCTCATCATTGATGTTATAAAAGTTAATGGTTTGGGTCTTACCCGGCTGAGCAGAGGTTCTGGCCAATGATTTACGGTTCATCAGGGCATTGATCAGCGATGACTTCCCCACATTAGACTTTCCCGCAAAAGCCACCTCCGGCTTATCATTCTTAGGCAGTACGCTTGTAATGCCGCAGACAGTCTCCAAATTCACACTCTTAATAATCATTTTTATCCCTTCCTTTCCGTTGTTATTTGGAAGTGCAGAAATAATCAGAATTAAAGTGTCAAAAGATGCTACGTATATTTTCCATGATACAAGCTATCGCTAATGCAAGCGAGCTTGCTTAGCAATAGCTTATATCATGAAAGCACCTACGGTGCTTTTGACACCTTAACCTTTTAAGCAACTAATCTGATCAGAAAAGTATAATCGGGAGAAAGTCACCGCTTCTTCTGAAGCTCTTATGTTAACCGAGCGTCCACAGAAAGGATCCTATTCTCCCGATGCAAATTCTAACTTATGCTATTTCATCCTTGCTCTTCTTGGTACTTCTCTTTACAATAGGCTTTCTCGCCACATTCTCTTCGGAAAGCACGAGCGTCGGCTGTTCATTGCCCAACACCGCTTCCTTTGTTATGATACATTTTATTGCTTTTGTATCGGAAGGAATGTTATACATAGAATCCATCATCACCTTTTCCATGATGGCGCGAAGTCCTCTTGCTCCGATTTTTCTCTTGAAGGACTGCTTTGCGATTTCGTCCAACGCTTCCTGATCAAATACCAGCTCAACACCGTCCAGTTCAAAAAGCTTTTTATACTGTTTGGTAATCGCATTCTTGGGCTCTGTCAGAATTCGAACCAGTGCAGCCTCATCCAGCATATCGAGTGCAACCGTAACCGGTACACGACCGACAAATTCAGGAATAAGCCCAAACTTAATCAGATCCTGAGGCATCACCTGACGGAATAATTCTCCGATGCTGGTTTTATTTTTTTCAATAATTTGCGCATTGAAGCCGATTGATTTTTGTCCAATTCTGGATTCAATCATCTTCTCCAGCCCATCAAATGCACCACCGCAGATAAACAAAATATTAGTGGTATCAATCTGAATAAATTCCTGGTGTGGATGTTTTCTTCCACCCTGCGGAGGAACAGAAGCAACTGTTCCTTCGAGTATCTTTAATAGTGCCTGCTGAACGCCTTCACCGGATACATCTCTTGTTATAGAAGTGTTTTCCGATTTTCTGGTAATTTTATCAATTTCATCGATATAGATAATACCATATTCGGCACGCTCGATATCAAAATCTGCAGCCTGGATAATCTTCAGCAGGATATTCTCAACATCTTCTCCGACATAGCCTGCTTCGGTCAGTGCAGTTGCATCAGCAATCGCAAAGGGAACATTCAACAGCTTTGCCAGGGTCTGTGCCAGATAGGTTTTACCTGATCCGGTTGGACCAACCATGAGAATATTGCTTTTCTGCAGTTCAACATCCAGATCCTTTTCGGCAAGTACTCTCTTGTAATGGTTGTATACAGAGACAGCAAGAACTTTCTTGGCTTCTTCCTGTCCGACAACATGCTGATCCAGGAACGCTTTGATTTCCGCCGGCTTCAGTAAATTGATATTTGTATTTGCTACAGGCTCGCCTTCAAATTCTTCTTCAATAATTTCACCGCATATCTCAATACACTCATCACAGATATACACCCCTGGACCCGCAATCAACTTTCTTACCTGATCCTGTGTCTTATTACAAAAAGAACATCTAACCTGATTTCTATCATCTACCCTTCCTGCCACTGCCTAATCACCTCATTCTCTCTGCTGTATAAAGCATATCGGCAAATAAGGATTATCTGCTTACCAAAATTCCATCGATAAGTCCATATTCACGAGCTTCTTCAGCGGTCATATAAAAATCTCTTTCCGTATCTACTTCAATAACATCCAGAGGCTTTCCGGTATTCTTTGCCAGGATTTCATTGAGTCTTTTTCTTGTCTTGATAATGTTATCTGCCACAATCTTAATATCGGTTGCCTGACCCTTTGCACCGCCGGAAGGCTGATGGATCATTACCTCTGCGTTCGGTAATGCAAATCTCTTACCCTTTGCACCTCCGGACAGCAGGAACGCGCCCATACTGGCTGCCATACCGATACAGATGGTGGATACATCGCACTTGATATAATTCATGGTATCATAGATAGCTAATCCTGCGGTTACAGAACCTCCGGGGCTGTTGATATAGAAATTGATATCTTTACCCGGATCCTCTGACTCTAAAAACAACAACTGTGCTACTACCAGGCTGGCAGTCACATCATTTACTTCTTCACCGAGGAAAATGATTCTTTCCTTTAATAATCTCGAATAGATGTCGTAGCTTCTTTCGCCACGGCTTGTTTGTTCAATGACATAAGGTACTAAACTCATACATTTATCCTCCTTATCCAGTAATCAATTTGTCTATTGGTTATTTATGCTTCTTTAGACTTCTCAACTACAAAGTCTACTGCCTTCTGAACTGCGATATCGGCCTTAATCTGCTCTTTTTCCTTCTCGCCGATTAATTCCTTCAGCTTATCTGCCTCCATTTGATACATGGATGCCATATCCTTCAGCTCTTTCTCCATATCCTCCTCGGATACTTCAATCTTCTCTGCTTTTGCTACAGCCTCTAATACCAGTCTGCTCTGGATGCGCTTCAGAGCCTGAGGTCTTAAGCTATCCATGAACTTCTTCGCATCCATACCTGTGAACTGGAAGTACTGCTCAATGGAGAGACCCTGATACTGCATTCTCTGAGCAAACTCCTCAGCCATCTGATTCACCTGAGAATTAATCATGGGCTCAGGAATATCCATCGTAGCATTCTCAATAATCTTATCAACTACTTCATTTTCTTTCGCTGTCTTTAATTCTTTTTCCTTATTTTCCTTAATTGTAGCCGTGATATTAGCTTTGTATTCATCTAAGGTATCAAATTCGGATACATCCTGTGCAAAATCATCATCTAACTCAGGAAGCTCCTTCACTTTAATCTCCTTTACAGTTACCTTAAACAGAGCGGGCTTACCTGCCAACTCCTTCGCCTGATATTCTTCAGGGAAGGTAACATTTACTTCTACTTCTTCACCGATTGCCTTGCCAATCAACTGCTCTTCAAAGGTATCGATGAAGGAATGGGAGCCGATGGTAAGGGAATAATTCTCACCCTTGCCGCCTTCAAATGCAACGCCGTCAACAAAACCTTCAAAATCGATGACCGTGATATCACTGTCCTGTACTGCTCTATCTTCAACTGTGATTGTTCTCGAATTCTGCTCGCGCTCTTTATCGATCTGAGCCATAACCTCATCTTCTGTTACGATTACTGTCTTCTTCTCTACCTGAATGCCCTTGTAGGTGCCTAAGGTTACTTCCGGTTTTAATGCCACTTCAGCTGTGAAGATAAAGCTCTTTCCCTTCTCTACCTGAACCACATCAATTTCAGGTCTGGATACGATTTCAAGACCGCTTTCACTTGCAGCCTTCTCATATGCTTCGGGAATCAATTCATTTGCCGCATCCTCATAAAAAATGCTGACGCCATACATCTTCTCAATTAACGCACGAGGTGCCTTGCCCTTACGAAAACCCTGCACATTAATCTTATTCTTGCTCTTTACATAAGCTTTCTGTAAAGCCTCTTCAAAGTCCTCAGCGGAAGCCTCTATTGTAAGCTTTGCCATATTCTTTTCTAATTTTTCTACCTGTACACTCATTGTATCTAATTCCTCCATTATTCTTGGGAATCTTCCTTTTAAGTTAAAAGCAATCTCCCTAATTGTTTGTACGTTACTTTTTGCCATTTATGTTGATCTGTAGCTTATATGCAAAAGTACATAAATGTCTTATTTTACAGACATTTTGACAATAGTATATTATAACATATGATTTCTGTAAATAGCAATTTTATTTTTCTTGCTTCTTTTTACTAAATAACCAATAATCTGCACAGGAATTATACATTCAGCACATGACCCTGAGCCTTCATGACATCGATTATACGATCAACCATTGTCTGACAGATCTCCTGTGTTGCTGCTTCTACCATAACACGCACTACTGGTTCAGTACCGCTCTCTCTGACGAGAATACGGCCATCATCGCCAAGTTCATTCTCGACTGCAGCTACGGCCTCCATTACTTTACGATCCTCCTTAACTGCCTTCTTGTTATGTACCTTAACATTCTTCATCAGCTGTGGAAAGATCGTGATTTCCTTTAGGAGTTCTGACAGAGGCGCCTTACTTTCCAGCATAACCTCCATGATCTTAAGGGAAGTCAGTACGCCGTCACCTGTGGTAGCGTGCTTGTTGAATATGATATGACCGGATTGTTCTCCTCCGATGGAGTGACCGTTGGCCATCATATTCTCATATACATATTTATCTCCAACTGCAGTCTTTTCATACAGAATTCCTTTATTATCCAACGCTTTATATAAGCCCAGGTTAGACATGATTGTGGTAACCACGGTATTATTCTTAAGATCGTTACGTCCTTTCATGTAAACCCCACAGAGATACATAATCAGATCGCCGTCTATGATATTGCCCTTTTCATCCACTGCCAGGCATCGGTCCGCATCTCCATCATAAGCAAACCCTACATCAAGCTTATTCTCAACGACAAACTTCTGCAGATGCTCAATATGGGTGGAGCCGCAATGTCGGTTGATATTGGTACCATCAGGGTCACCATTAATTACAAAGGTCTTTGCTCCCAGTGCATCAAACACACCCTTCGCTACCGTAGTGGCTGCACCATTCGCAAGATCTAATCCTACCTTCTTATCTGAAAAGGATCTGGTTGCCAGAGAAATCAGATATCCGATATAGCGGTTTCTTCCGATCGCATAATCTACTGTTCTGCCGATATTTTCACGTGTAGCAAAGGGAATCGTATCCTCCTCGCTGTCGATGTATTGTTCAATCAGCTCCTCCACCTCTGCTTCCAGCTTATAACCGCTGCCGTTGATTACCTTTATCCCGTTATCATAATATGGGTTATGACTCGCAGAAATCATGATACCGCAATCAAAATCTCCGCTTCTTACGACATAGGATATACTGGGTGTCGGGGTAACATGAAGAAGATATACATCTGCTCCGCTTGCTGTCAGCCCTGCTACCAGCGAATATTCAAACATATAGCTGGATCTTCTGGTGTCCTTTCCTATTACAATATTTGCTTTATGCTCTTTTCCATAGTAATATCCCAAAAACCTTCCTACCTTGTAAGCATGCATCACTGTCAGATTTACATTAGCCTCTCCGCGAAATCCATCTGTTCCGAAATATTTTCCCATAATATCTATCCTTTCTATATTATATATAAGTATATGCTCGTCTCGGTACAGCTCATGTCCAGCCGACATAACAATAATTATCCCTGAAAAACAGTACCTCGTAATATTTTAGCATAGTTGACGGAAATAGGAAATAATAAATTTAACTAATTAAATTGTCAGCTTCGCAGATAATTATAAGGTATGAATTCAAATTTGCCAGTCTCTCTAAGAATCACGAAATAAAAAATCACTAACCGGGATCCTGTTACTATCCCGGTCAGTGATTTTTTATTAACTAGACTTTTCAATCCTATCTGCTACCAGACATCTGCTGTTCCTGCTGTCTGATCATACGCTTCACCATTTCGCCGCCTACAGAACCATTCTGCTTGCTGGTTAAATCGCCGTTATAACCTTGTTTTAACGGAACACCGATTTCATTCGCGATCTCCATTTTGAAACGATCCAGGGCTTCTCTTGCCTGAGGAACTTCTGCTCTGTTAGATCCACTATTATTGTTACTTGCCATAATATTTCACCTCCATAATTAATTATCAAAGCAATCAAGTACAAAACCAACATATTGTAGGTTCAGCGGTTACTACATTAAGTACGTTACCGCAATTGATTCTGTTTTGTTTGCCTGTAATCATATTGTTAGCACCTAAGATAATTATTATGATGGTAATTATTGTTTATCGATCCACAATTAGATAATTCGACTTTTTCTCTTGATATTTTCATAAAAATTCAATCATTTTCACCCTTATTTCTCCACCTTTCTTAAATATCCATAAACTCCCTTAACATTCACTAAAGTCTATTGACGCATAGACCCATGGTCCTATATAATGGATTTACAATCACATAGGACCTATGACCTAGTACTAGCAGTTCTATAGATATATGGGCCATTAGACCTACTTTAGTGACTATAGTCCCAGCATCAAGAAGACCGTTTAGAAAGACAACCCCATCCAATATCAAATGAACAATGTACTTTTAAACGGAGGATAAAACTATGATGAGTATAAAAGGTTCAATCGTAATAGCAACATGGCTGCTCTCACTCGGAACTGTTCAGGAAGATCTGGCGGCTACCAATAATTATGGAAGCAATTTAGAAAATGTATACAGCTATATCGGTTCAGAGCTTAAGAACAGACCGACTGAAATCACTGTTGAGGTTGATAATTTTAAATCAACTGACATTCTGAGGTTTGTAGGAAGCAATGGTCTTCAGACCTATGAGTCGAATGACAATATCAACTATGACTATGAAGCCTATAATATTACAGGCCTCAAATATACCTCAAAACAAATTACAAAGGATAACAAAACCGTATTTCAGGTTAAGCTTTATCCTTCCTATAGAGAAACCAAAGAACAGACAGATTACGTTTATCAAAAGGTTAATGAGATCCTGAGTGCACACAGCGAGTTAAAGAATTATTCAGATGCACAGAAGTATTCCTGGATCTATGATTATATCATTTCGAATGTATCCTATGATTATTCCTTCCAGAATAAATCTGCATATGCAGCATTAAAGAGCCAAAGCACAATTTGCGGTGGATACTCATCATTATTCTATGTATTTGCATCCGAACTTGGTCTTCCTTGCCGTATTGCTTACGGAACAGCATCCGGCGTTTATCACGCATGGAACCTCGTGGAGCTAAATAACAAATGGTATTGTGTAGATGCAACCATGGGAGATGCTCCCGATGCAAGAGATGCCTATATTCTGACCTCTATGAGCAGTGTTTCATCTCATGATATAGAAACAGGTTTTCAATCAGGATTTGATTTAGCTTCTGCTAATTATTCCGGTAAATAAGACATATCCCGGTCTTTTTACTATATGATATCTATCCCTTAAGAGACAGCAAGATAATACAACCTGATATCGCCTCCTCTCCCCCTAGAAAGGAAACGATATGAAATATGGTTGTATAATCAAGCTGTTTTTTGTTCTTTCATACCGATTAGGATAGATTCGGCCATAGGTCTATTAGTGCTTTTTCCATCCCGATTAGTGCTGATTGAGGGTTACACGCTTTACTTGCGCAAAGGTTTGCGTTATACTGGTAAAGATGAATTTTAAAGGCAGGAAAGCGAGGAACCATAATGAAAATAGTAGTATTGGCTGGAGGCACCAGTACAGAAAGAGACGTATCCTTATCAACGGGTACTATGATTTATCACGCATTAAAAAGCAATGGTCATCAGGTTGTGCTGCTTGATGTTTATCTGGGATATGAAGGTGACATCGCAGATCCATTTGAAATAGATAAGGATTGGGCTGTCAATATCGGTACCATTAAGGAAAATAACCCTGATATTGCACAAATTAAAGCATTACGTAAAGATCAATCTGACAGCTTCTTTGGACCGAGTGTCATTGATTTTTGCAGTAAAGCGGATATCGTATTCATCGCACTGCATGGAGAAAACGGAGAGGACGGCAAGATACAGGCTGCCTTTGATCTGATGGGCATACAATATACCGGTACCGATTATACCAGTAGCGCCTTGGCTATGGATAAAGCGATTTCAAAAGAATTATTTGCCTTTAATCATATTCCTACTCCGCAAGGTATCCGTGTGAGAAAGGGCGAGGCTTACAGCTGGAATACTTATCCCTGTGTTGTAAAGGTATGCAACGGTGGTTCGAGTGTAGGTGTTTCCATCGCCAAGACCTTCGAGGAGATGGAGAATTCTCTCTCAGATGCGTTTATCTATGGTGAAGAAGTAATTATCGAACAGTATATCAAAGGGCGCGAATTCTCCGTAGGTGTGATTGACGGAACAGCACTTCCGGTCATCGAGATTGCTCCTATCGTCGGTTTCTATGATTATAAAAATAAATATCAGGCAGGCAGTGCGATCGAGACCTGTCCTGCACTGATTAGTGAAGAGATTACTCGTAAGATGCAGAAGATTGCCGAGGATGTATTTCGCGCGCTTCGTTTAAAAACTTATGCACGGATGGATTTCATGCTCAGCGAACAGAATGAGCTCTACTGTCTTGAGGCGAATACTCTGCCAGGTATGACTCCCACCTCTCTTTTACCGCAGGAAGCCAAAGCGATCGGAATAGAATTTCCTGCTCTTTGCGAGAAGATCATCGAGATATCCCTCGCTAAGTATCAGAAAAAGTAATCGGGGGTCGTAGTGTGAAGAAAAAGCATCTTCACACGGTAAATTTGTGCTGCCGCCCAAATTCGCAGGTTGGCGGCAGAATGGAGGCTACTATGGAAATTATGACATTGGCAAATATAGCAAAGGCCTGCGGCGGTCGGCTTTTTCCTGATGATGCTTCGCAAAAGGAAGCTTCCGGATTGGTTATGGATTCCCGTTTGGTTCAAAGTGATAATATCTTCCTGGCTTCTGTCGGTGAACGGGTTGATGGTCACAATTTTATCGACGAGGTTTTTGAAAAAGGTGCTCTGGCGGTCATCTGCGAAAAAGCACCCATTCATTCCGAGGGTCCCTATATATTGGTTGATGACAGCCTTCAGGCTCTGAAGGATATCGCTGCCTGGTACCGATCTCAGCTGAGCGTTAAAGTGGTCGGTATCACCGGAAGTGTTGGCAAGACTAGTACCAAGGAATTCATCAGCAGTGTACTAGCCAGAAAGTATAAGGTTTTGAAGACCGAAGGTAATTACAACAACGAAATCGGTCTGCCTCTGACCATTCTGAAAATCACAGGGGAACACGAGGTAGCAGTACTTGAGATGGGAATCAATCATTTCGGAGAAATGCACCGGCTCAGCAAGATGGCACAACCGGATATCTGCGTTATCACAAATATTGGACAATGTCACCTTGAAAACCTTGGTTCGAGGCAGGGAATTCTGAAAGCAAAATCAGAAATCTTCGATTTCATGAGAGAGGATGGAAGAGTTTGCATCAATGGAGATGATGATATGCTTGCAACTCTAAAGGAGATCAAAGGCAAAAAACCGGTCCGTTTCGGCCTTCATCAAGGAAATGATATTATCGCTACCGATATCGTGAACAAAGGTCTATTCGGAAGCAGCTGTAACATATATACCGGTGACCAGGCTTTTACGGTAGAGGTACCATTGCCGGGCAGTCACATGATATTGAATGCATTAGCTGCCACAGCAGTAGGAACTCTTCTAGATGTAGCCGGAGATCAAATCATCGAAGGAATCAAAGCCGTAAAACCGGTGGGCGGAAGGAGTAATATTATTCGTCACGAGAGCTATACGGTCATCGACGACTGTTACAACGCCAACCCTTTATCCATGAAGGCAGCCCTCGACTTACTCAGCATGGCTGATACTCGTAAGGTTGCTTTGCTCGGTGATATGGGTGAACTGGGAGCAAACGAAGCTGAGCTTCATACGAATGTAGGCAAATATGCCGTATCCTCCGGAGTAGATCTTTTAGTCTGTGTTGGCAAGCTTTCCCAGCATATGTTCGAGGGTGCCACCGCTACTCGGGAGAAGAATACTGCTTCCTTGGCCGGACAACAAGAGATCCTCTACTTTGAGACCCGGGATGCCTTAATCAATTCCTTACCTGATATTCTGATGCAAAATGATACCGTTCTGGTAAAAGCATCCCACTTTATGGGCTTTGAGCAAGTTGTCAGCGCTATTCATTAGCGTCGCCTATTCAATATTGATAATTTCACAAACATGAAAGAGTAAGGCTCCGGAAAGCCATTCATCAGACTATCCGGAGCCTTATTCCATGATTCCCTGTCATAACGTTCTATATCATTTTTTTATCTGCCGGTTCCAAAAACCATCCCTCTTTTATCGTAATGTTTCATACTACCGGATTGCTTTTCCACATATATTATATTAAATGAAGCTGGATTGGACTTTGTTATGGAATTTCTGAAAAATGTAAATAATCTACTGTGGGGTATTCCTCTACCCGTTCTACTTTTTGGCTCCCATCTGTATTACACTATCAAATTAAAAGGAGTACAAAAGCATATCGGCAAGGCAATCCGGATCTCCTTTCGCCCGGATCACGAGGGTGAGGGTGATTTAAGTGGCTTCGCCGCGCTTACAGCCACTCTTGCAGCAACCATTGGTACCGGCAATATTGTCGGTATCTCCACAGCGATTGCTCTCGGAGGTCCTGGTGCTATACTCTGGTGCTGGCTTACCGGTATTCTCGGCATGGCAACCACCTATGCCGAATGCTTCCTCGGGATCAAGTATCGAAGAAAGACGGTAGACGGGACTTATATCGGCGGGCCAATGTATGCTCTGGAGGATGGTTTAAATCAAAAATGGCTCGCTGTGCTCTTCTGTGTATTTACCTTAATTGCTTCCTATGGAGTCGGCTGTTCCACTCAGGCTCGGGCAGTTACTCAGACAATGCATACCTTATGGGGTCTTCCTGAATATGCAGTCGGTATGGCTGTCGCTGTCTGCGTCGGTCTGGTTATTGTCGGAGGTATCAAATCCATCGGTCGTATCTGCAGCAGACTGGTTCCGGCCATGAGTATTTTTTATATCCTTGGCTGTATGATTCTGTTGATCCTGAATCTGCCCTACCTTCCTTCTGCAGTCAGCTTCATCCTCCGCTCCGCTTTTCATCCTGCCACTCTGCCCGCAGCAGTTGCAGGAGGGTTTATCGGAAGTACCATCAAATCAGCTGCACGGTATGGAATCGCACGAGGGCTGTTCACCAATGAGGCCGGTCTGGGTACTGCTGCCATCGCTGCATCCGGAGCAAAAACAAGTAAGCCCGGAAGACAGGCTTTAATCTCTATGAGTGCAACCTTCTGGGACACAGTAGTGATTTGTGCAATAACCGGCCTGGTTATCGTTACGAATCTGATAAAACGACCCGAATCTGCCCGGGGATATTCCTTTGCTGAACTCACTACTGCTGCCTTTGATGCACTTCCCTATGGTAAGATGCTTCTGGGGCTCTCTCTCATTGCCTTTGCTATTGCCACCTTAATCGGCTGGTCCTATTTCGGTGAAAAAGCGGTAGAATATCTATTCGGAAAATCTGGAATAGGTACCTACCGCGTTTGTTATATCATTATGATTTTTATTGGCTCCATCTTATCACTGGAGCTGGTTTGGGAGCTGACCGACCTGGTAAATGCCTTTATGGCTTTGCCCAACTTAGCCTGCCTTTACTTCCTAAGAAAACAGGTGCTGCCCTATGAGGATGATTGAAGTCCGCTTCCCTTCCAAGCAAAGCTATTCTGAGTAGTGCCGATACTGAATCTGATCCGAAATCCTTTTTGCTTCCTCTGCACCCTTGAGTTTTCGGATGATTGCCAGTGAAAAGTCTACGGCTGTTCCCATCCCTCTTGAGGTAATGATGTTACCATCTATCACGACATCCTCCCTCATAAGCTTTGCTCCGTGAAGAGCATCCTCGTGTCCGGGATAACAGGTGGCCTTCTTTCCTTCCAACAAGCCCTTGGTACCCAACACCCTGGGTGCTGCACAGATGGCTGCTATTTTCTTTTTCTTAGCAGCGAAATCCTTTAACAGAGTATCCAGTCCGGGATGCTCACCGAGATTCTTCGTACCCGGCATCCCTCCCGGCAATACAAGCATATCAGCATCGGAATAATCCAGGTTATTAAATAAAGCTTCCGCCACTGTTGTAATCCTATGAGAGCCGGTTACCAGCATATTACCAGTCATAGATATCGTAACGACATCTATATTTGCCCTTCTCAGTAAATCCACTACTGTTAATGCTTCAATTTCTTCAAAACCATCTGCCAGAAATATATATACCTTTGCCACTTCTGTTACTCCTTCCGTACCTTATTGATATTATTATAGGATTTTCCTGGAAGCAAATCAAGACCTAGTATCATAATCATTCACTATTCAATCATCAAATTCATAACTCCAACATTTTTCAAAGTCAGCATCGGCTTACAAAGGTCAGAATGAGGCCTTTTTCCCGCAGGCTCGATACAGAGAATATAATAATCGTCAAAAGGAACATGGAATTCGAAGCAACCGCAGAAACCAACGCGGATACAATAAAGCTGTTTTCTGCCCTTACTGCAGCCTCGGAATAATTTGATTTCCCATTCATGCTGACAGTCACAGCAACATCCCCATATACATCCATAAATAACCCCAGGTTCAATCAGACATTCTAATTCGCATTCCTTTTCCTCTTCATATGGGATAGGAATTGGAACTGGCACAGGTTCTATGATAATTTTCGTAGTTCCCTCCGGGCACGGTGCCTGCTCGGGACATGGTGGAGGTGTCGGGCAGGGAGGCATCTCCGGACATACCGGACAGGGCTGAGGAGCCGGAACCGGTCGCGGTGCAGGGACTGGACGCGGTACAGGGGCAGATCGTGGTGCTGGAGCCGGCATCGGTACCGGGACCGGTATTGGGGCCGGAGCTGGTTGTGGTGCCGGGGACGCGGCTGGTCTTGGTGCCGGTGCTGGCGTCGGGGCAGGTCTTGGTACCGGTGCTGGCGTCGGTGCTGGTCTTGGTACCGGCATCGGTGTAGGCGCTGGCATTGGTGCTGGGGCAGGCTGAACTTCCGGTATCGGAGCTTCCTGACGACAGTTTACTCCGCCGACAAAGGGGTATAGATGAAATTCAAATCCACTGGCCGGATTGACTGCGAAAGCTCCCAGCGCAGCATTACCACTGACGGTTCCCCCTGTATTATGCGCATGGAACATGGCTTTTGGAGCCAGAAGGCTGCCCCAGATAGCAGCAGGTACTTCCATATAGATATTCTCTGCATCTTCAAATACAAAAAGTGTACGCTCCGCCATCTTCTCTGCTCCCCAGAGACCGTATTGCAGATGTGCATTAGGTCCGGTTCTAAGAATAACGATTGCCAGACTTCCTTGCGGTATCTCAAAACGTATTTCCTTATTTAATAAACCATTTGGTGCTACATCAATTCGGAACACATTTTGTCTGGGATCATTACCGCGAAGTATCCATTCGTGATAGTGCTCTGTCACTGTGCCATTCGGCTCCATACCAACGATGCAATCAAACGCATTCACAATACTGTTCCTTGCATCAGTGAAAAAGCCCCTCACATTTGCATTAATTCTTCCTGCAGGAATATATCTTGGTACATCATAGCTCGAAACAGCATAATGCGTATCGCGATCACTAAGTCGCCAATACCTGCTGCCGTTCTCAGCTTGATATAAATCGTTCAGTACACCGACCTGACCCGGAGTACCATCCTTCCCAATCATATAGGTACTCCCTCCCGCAGCCCTGAAGCTCCCGCCGACAACTACGTGTCCGTTCACTACCAGCGGTCCCTGCATCGCAACGTTTCTTCCGACAAGGAAGCGTACCTTATCCGGTGTATACCCGGTGCCTGTTAGTTTGGTGTCATTGCCGAAAGCCAATGTCAATCCTCTTGGACTGACAAAATCACCGCCTACTGCCATAGCACCTTTCGTATCTACAATGTTATTCGCATCTCCAAAAACAATCGCATTAAAGTAAGAGGCGGTTCCAAAGGGCTGACCTACGACATCATACCAGGTGACATCCTCATACGGTATTCCAGCTCCGAATTGCGCCTCTCTATCGTTATTGCTGTTCATAGTAACCTCCTTGAAATACTGTTTATTCCAAAATCCAATATCTCAATTACAGTTTATTCAACAAAAGGATATTCGTGCACAGAACAGGCAGTTTCGGATCTCTTCCCGCTTGTTATATAAAAAAAGATAAGTAAATGTCTTTGACGGCTGCCATAAAAGTTCCATGGCAGGACAGCTCACATTGACATTTACTTATCCTAAACTTCCCTTATATGCTTGATACTAAGCTTCAAAGTTCTATCGCCCCGTCAGGTAAATTTCAAACTTTTTGATGTTATCCTTCTTTCCAACAACTACAGCAATATCATCTTCATGTAACAAAAGATCCGCAGTAATATCTGTTGTTGTCTTATTCTCATGCTCCAAGGCAATAATATTCAACTTAAATTTCTTACGAATACCGGCTTGCAGAACCGTTTGGCCTCCGATTTTGTCTGTTAGTCTCAGTTCTGTAATTGTAATATCATCATTTAATGTAATGTAGTCCATTACCCTCGAAGAAATCAGACGATTTGCCAGTCGAATTGCCATATCATGCTCAGGATAGATAACCTCCGCTCCCAATTTCTCCAGAATACTTCCCTGTTCCGGACTGAGGGCTTTGGCAATTACTCTGGGAACTCCCATACTGATTACATGTAGTGTCGTTAAAATACTGACATCTACTTTTTCAGCAATACAGATTACCACAGTCTCACAGTTCTGAATGCCTGCCTGCTCCAGGGATTCCTTTGTCAGGTCTCCGACTACCAGAGCATTATCCGTCAAATGGCGGATCTGCTTGATTTTATTCTCACTACTGTCCAGTACCAGAACTTCTCTATTAGCTTCAGCCAATGTTGTAGCCAGTGATGTTCCGAAACGTCCTAATCCTATAATGCCGAATTCTATGGTTGGTTTGTGCTGTCCCATATACTATCCCTCCTTATAAATAACGAATTACTTCCGAAAGAATTATGCATCCTCCGTTTGTTCCGCCTCTTTCTTTCCTACATACAACTTCACTTTATCAATTCGTTTATTTTTAACACTTTCTAATTTAAATACAAGATTTTCAATCTCGATTGTACGGTCATCATTTTCCTGAGGAATGGTTCCCATATGATCAATGAGATATCCGGATAAGGTATCATAATTTTCCGAATAGAGCTGTAAATCCAGATGATTATTAATCTCATCGAGCGTTACCATGCCATCAATCAGATAGGTCGAATCGTCCAGCTTTTTTATCTTAAAATGCACCGGATCATATTCATCCTCAATATCGCCCATGACCTCTTCTACAAGATCTTCCATCGTAACGATTCCGGAAAAGCCGCCGTACTCATCAATCAAAACAGCAATTTGTTTTTTGGATAATTGAAGCTCTCTCATCAGGTCCTTAATGATCTTACTCTCCGGTACAAGATATGGTTTCTTCATGATCGTTCTGACATCCACATTCTTATAGCCCCGTTTCACCGCTTCCTTTAAGAAGTCCTTGATATAAAGCATTCCAATGACATTATCGACATCTTCTTCATAAACAGGAATACGGGTATATTTGGTCCTCATGAGCTCCTCGAGGTATTCCTCCTTTGGCTCAGCAATATCTATAGCAAATACATTAATCCTTGGAGTCATGATCTCCTTAGCAATCTTTTCATCAAACTCCATGATGGAATTAATCATTTCTTTCTCTTTTTTATTCAGAACTCCATGAGCCTGACCTTCATTCACAAGAGAAATCAATTCTTCTCTGGATAAAATCTCTTCGGTATCCCCTTCTCGGATACCAAAAGGTCGTGTTACTAAATTGGTCGATAACGTCAGCAGCTTGATAAAGGGAGAAGCTACCTTTGACACAGCCCTGATTGGCTTCACACAGAACATACTGATGGCCTCCGGTCTCTGAAGAGCTACCTTTTTCGGGACAAGCTCACCGAATACCAGAGTAAAGTATGATAAAATCAGTGTGACAACAATCAAAGAGATTTGATTCCCATAGGAGATATTATTCTGCGCAAGCCAAAGACCAAGCGGGTGAGATAATCCTGAAGCAGCCGACGCACTGGAGAAGAAGCCTGCCAGTGTGATCGCCACCTGAATAGTAGATAAAAACTTCGTCGGTTCCTCTAAAAACTTGATTACCAGCTTCGCGCTCTTTTTTCCTTCCTCCGCAAATCTTCTTATCTTCGTTTTGTTCGATGATACCATAGCCATCTCAGCACAGGAAAAGAAAGCATTCACCATAGTAAGTAAAACCAATATAATAAGCTGACCAATAATCTTGTTAGCCTCAGACGGCATGATTCATTCCTCCAAAATATCGTCTCCTCACTGAGACGAATGATTTGTACCACCTATTTCTCCTAGAAGTACAAAAATTAGTATATCATATTTTTCCCTTCATTACCAACGATATATTCGAATGGTATACTGAGCATTTTTATTATAGGATTAATGCAAGATAAAACCGGAGGCTTCTGCAAACCATATTAATTTGCATAAACCTCCGGGATAAGCTTTATTGTCTTGTTAAAAAGTTTTCCAGTTTGGTGATATTCTCACGCTTACCGATGACTACAATATTATCCCCTTTGCTTAATATAAAATCCGGAGAAATCTCGGTTGTTGTCTCACCGCTATGTTCTAGTGCAATAATATTGAGATTATACTTCTGTCGGAAGTTCGCCTGTTGGACACTTTGATTAGCGAGCTTATCTGTCAGTCTTAATTCGGTTATCGCAATATCTCCTCTGAGTTCAATGGTCTCCATAATACTCGAATTGATCAGTTTATTCGCAAGACGGACTGCCATATCATTCTCAGGATAGATTACCTCCGCGCCGATCTTCTCTAAAATTAAGCCCTGCTCATAACTCATCGCTCTGGCAATGACCCGCGGAATTCCCATACTGATTACATTAAGTGCAGTAAGGATACCTACATCAATACTGTCTCCGATACAGATGATTACTGTTTCACAATTCTGGATCCCAGAGTCCTGCAGCGTATCCTTATCGAAGGAGCCTACGATGAAAGCACTTTCCGTGTAACTGCGTACTTGCTTTACGCGGCTCTCTATGGTATCAATCGCAAGAATTTCCTTCCCAGCAGCTGCAAGGGTCCTTGTCAAAGCATTGCCGAAACGACCAAGACCGATAATACCGAATTCTATAATAGATTTATGATGTAACATACCAATCCTCCATGAAAATCAATAAAATGAGATAAGTTATTCCGGAGGCTTCTCCTCCAGGAAATTATTTAACCGATCGTGATAGATTCTTCCGAATAGCAAACGCTTGTCTTTGGCTTAAAGGCCCAAAGGGAAGCAACTGTTAGCGGACCGACACGACCTGTAAACATAGTAAGAACAATAATAAATTCACTTGCAGGCTTCAAATCAGGTGTAATACCTGTCGTTAAACCTACTGTACCAAATCCGGATACAACTTCAAAAAGTAACTGTTCAAAGGTATATGCCGGCTCTAGGATACATAACAGCAGTGTGCTGAAGCAAACCAACAGCATTGCCAGAAATGCAAGCATAAAAGCCTTGGTTGTTGTTTCAGAAGGCAGCTTTCTCTTAAAAGCTGTACAATGCCTGTTGCTTGTAGCAGTAAAAGCACTTCTAAACAGTGTAAAGGCTGTTGTAGTCTTAATACCACCACCGGTAGACCCGGGGGAAGCACCGATAAACATGAGAATGATCAGTATGAACACGCTTGCACTCCTGAAATCACCCACAGCATAGGTAGCAAATCCTGCTGTTCTTGCTGAAGTACTAAAGAAGAATGCACCCAGCCAACTCAGGTTTTCTGTAAACTTAAGTAACAGAGTGCCAACTACGAGAAGTGATACTGTCATTGTAATAACGATTTTAGAATGAAGGCTGAGCTTCTTAAAGGAGCGTTTATGAATAATCTCCTTAATAACAACAAAACCGAGACCTCCAAAGATAATCAAACCACAGGTTGTCAGATTCAATAACACATTCGACCGGTAATCAACCAATCCCTTAAAACCACCTAATACATCAAAACCTGCATTATTAAAGCATGACACTGCATGGAATAAGCTGGTCCCGATTGCTCTCGGCAGAGAAAAATCCTTTGAAAATACAATAAAGCTCAATAGAAAACCAAAACTCTCAAAGCACAACGTCATCAAGAGAATGGATTTAATCAGTTTTACTACACCACGCATTGATTCCAGATTAAGTGCTTCCTTTACAATAATTCGATCCTTAAAATCAACCTTTCTCCTGGCTATCAGCATGAAACCCACGCCTACCGAGGTTACGCCAAGTCCGCCGATCTGGATTAAAAGTGCGACTACTATTTGTCCGAATACATTATATGTATCATAGGTATCAACGACATTTAAACCTGTAACACATACCGCACTTGTTGATGTAAATAAGGCATCGATAAATGCAACATCTACTCCTGCCCTGTGAGAAAACGGTAAAGTCAAAATGATTGCACCAAGTAAAATCACTGTTGCAAATCCCAAAGCAATGTAACGGCCCGGATTCATCTTTTTTATAAAGCTCATGGCTATCCTCAATTCTTTGTCTATAAATATACCATTCCGATTCTGTAGATTCGGTAACATTATTATTCTATCACTGTTATCATAAAAATGGTATAAAGAAAATGTCCCACCGTGTTAATATTGTGTTAATATTTTTGTATTTGAATTAAATATTCATACTTACAATCTACAAATATAGTATAATGCTGTATTTTATCAGATAATTCTTCCCTGACCTCCTTAGCATTATATCCAATTTTGATATTTTCATTAATCCGATGAGTCAGAATCCGCCGGTGTTAAGCACAAAAAAAACAATAGCCTTCCGTAAGAAAGCTATTGTTTTAAGCTGCGGATGACAGGAATTGAACCTGCACCCTCTCGGACTAGATCCTAAGTCTAGCGCGTCTGCCAGTTCCGCCACATCCGCATGATACTTCATTCGCTCATTCGCGAATTAAACTCAAAAGTCTTCAACTTTTGAGCTCGCGTTGCGCTTATCCATGTTAAACAATCATCTACTCGAGCAAGCTCGGTAGCTGCTTGTTTTTAATGGAGTAATTCGCTCATTCGCGAAAATGAGACATCCGGGATTCGAACCCGGGACACCATGATTAAAAGTCATGTGCTCTACCGACTGAGCTAATATCCCATATACCGACATATCGTCCGGCAAGCTCAGTTACCACGATATGCATTCTGTAAGATTACTTACGATAAGCTGGGCAAACCCAGTTGATGAATATAATTCATCTAAACCGGACAGCTCTGCCCATCCCTCTGGGCAAGCCCAGTTATCGGGATATATCTATTATCACACCAAAGTCCTCGTGCGATAACTGGGCTAGGTGGATTTGAACCACCGTAATGCAGGAGTCAAAGTCCTGTGCCTTACCGCTTGGCGATAGCCCAATAAAAAACCTTGTACTAAAAACAAAAAGTCTTTGCAGACTTTTCCATTAATACAATATAGGGTGGGTAAAGGGATTCGAACCCTTGGCCTCCAGAGCCACAATCTGGCGCGCTAACCAACTGCGCTATACCCACCATAATTCACCTTCCAACTATATTCATAGATGAAAAATGTGCCAGAAGGGATTCGAACCCCCGACACATGGCTTAGAAGGCCATTGCTCTATCCAACTGAGCTACTAGCACATTATGGTGAGATATTTCCTTACATCGGAATAAATATTCCTCATATAAGTCAAATATCAAGCGGGTGATGGGAATCGAACCCACGTATCTAGCTTGGAAGGCTAGTGTTCTACCATTGAACTACACCCGCATAGGATTAATTATTTTGTTATTTTGTGTATCTGTTGTACGAATTATGCAACCCGGTTGACCGATCGTACTTGTTAACGTTAACAGGTTGCTCAGTCGGGGTAACAGGATTCGAACCTGCGACCTCTTGATCCCAAATCAAGCGCGCTAGCCAAGCTGCGCTATACCCCGAAAATTCATTTCTATTCACATACGTGGCTGACAATGCTCTCTCTTGAGCGGCATTATGTGAATTTTCAAGGTTTTCCACTCGTTCCAGCCGTGACGCAAGATTTATTATATAATAGGCATTCCTTATTGTCAACACATTTTTATATCTTTTTTTCTTTTTCAAAACAGCTGATAAATACTGTAAAATCAAGTGCTACCGTTATAATAATTCAAAGTAAAGTGTGCTTCCCCGGCAGAGTCGAGATCCATAATGATGTAAGTCGGGATATGACCATATTGTCTGGGCAAAGCAAGGCTACCCGGATTAATTGCCCAGACACTTCCGGTAAGATCTATGAGCGGTACATGCGTATGTCCAAACATGACAATATCTGCCTGATGTCTTTTGGCTGTTTCCTGTATTCCGCTGGTACTGAAATTGACCCCGTATCGGTGTCCATGGGTCAACAGCACTTTATATTTCCCGATTTGAATTATCTTATCCTTCGGTAGGCCGGTAAAGAAGTCATTATTACCCGAAACAAATTCCGTGGGGCAATTCAACATAGATTTGATATATTCTTCGCCACTTTCAAAATCTCCAAGATGAATCAGCAGATCAATCGGAGCAACCCGATTTATGGTATCGATCAGGTAGTGGTTTCTTCCGTGGGTGTCACTAACTATCAGAACCTTCATCTTACCTCTCCAATCCCAATTTACAGATGCTCTTTTATTACCTCTTTTATTGCCCGCAAAGCCTTTCCTCTGTGGCTGATGGCATTTTTCTGCTCTGCTGTCATGTCTGACATGGTACAGCCATATTCAGGAACGTAAAATATAGGGTCATACCCAAAACCGGTGGATCCACTGCTGATCTGCTTAGCAATCATTCCTTCCACAGTTTCTCTGCGTGTAATAACCGTACCGTCAGGAAAGGCACATGCGATGACACATACAAATCTTGCACTGCGCTCCTCTTCCCTGGCGGCTGCCAGCTGATCGATGATATATTGATTCTTTATCTGATAAGAAGTTTCCTCACCCATAAATCTGGCTGAGTAAACACCGGGAGCTTTATCCATGTAATCTACCTCTAGTCCCGAATCATCCGCCAGTACAATCTCTCCGGTCAGCATCATGACTTCTTTCGCCTTAATAATTGCATTATCCTCAAAAGTCAATCCATTCTCTTCTATGTCAGGATTCAAACCTGTCTCCTTTAAGGATAACAGTTCGATGTCCATATCACTCAGAATTTCCCGGATTTCCTTCATTTTACCGTCATTTGATGTTGCAAATATTACTTTCTTCATTTATTCCTCCAGATATTCCTATATCATATTCCGAACTTCTCATGTTTAGTCATTGGATGCTTAGTTCTTCACAGGAAGCTCGTTGTATGCCCTCATTATACCATGATAGATTCCCTTTGCGATCTCTTTCTGTCTATCCGGGTTAATTAAATAGCTCAAATCATCGGAATTAGACAGATATCCCGTCTCTATCAAAATGGTTGGTACCTCTGCTTTATCCATAATGAAAATATCCCCCATCTGTTTTAACAAAATACCACGTGGCTTCAATTCAGTGCTTTTGTCAATTTCCTCAGAGAAAAGCTTCGCAAGACTTTCTGCCGGAACACCTTTATAAATATTATCATAATACAGAACTTCTGTACCGTTCGGATAAGTAACATCACTTGTATTACAATGAATACTGATAAAGTAATCACCATCAACGGAATTGGCTAAGGTTGCTCTGGGTCTTAAGAAGACCGTATTATCCTCGGTTCTGGTATAATATACCTTGATATTCTCCTTATCCAGTAGTTCCTTCAGCTGCATTGCGATACCAAGATTAATATTTTTCTCATATATTTGTTGATCCCGGGAAAGTGCACCTGCATCTTTACCGCCATGCCCCGCATCTATGACCACTATTCTATCATATACCTCGGAGGGCTTTTTTAAATCAATATAATAATAATTTGTATCCTCATAAACAGAATATGCATATACCGAATCAAGCTCTAAAAGAAGCTTAACATGATATAAACCGGTATCAGCATCTTGTTCAGCATTCATCTCAATATTATGACAGAGGTCTTTACCATAGTCCTTCGTGATGATTTCCTTCACTGCACCGTCTTCTTCCGTCTCTTCGCTTATCATTTCCGTATATTGAGGATCCCCGGCATAGAAGTCTGTTCCCCGGACTCTGAGTATCATGTTACTGGTTATATCATTTTTCCGCAGTCCTGTCAGATCAAGCTGTAAACTGTGATTAACATAATAGTCTTCCAGAGTCATAGAGGATCCTTCCACTTCGGGCTTTTTGACGGCCAGAAAATTCTCACTTAATAAACCCTTGATACCTTCATCTACCTGGAATTTCAGCTCTGTTAAGTTTGTCGCCAGGGGAAATATTTTAGACGCTGCCTGCTCCTGATCCGGAAGTACCGGAAGGTTGATCTCCTGTAGTGGATCTAATCCTGCCAGTTCATACGAAACGATCTTGCTTTCTTGTATTTCATCATTCGCTGAAATAGAAACGGCCTGATATTGCTGCATAGCAAAAGAAGAGGTAACCACGGCTACCATAAGAGCAAGGCTTTGAACTGCGGCTTTCTTTAGCAACAACTTATCCATCGTAAACCCCCTTGGGTTTTATTTACATAATTCGCTATTATACATGCTATAATACATAAATTATATAATAATATTCCTATATTCACAACTTATTTTTAGATCTGTTATCTAATTATGTAGATTTATGGGGTGATTTGCCTCTCTTCCTTGTTGCATTTTACCAATATTACAGATATAATGAAAAAAGAATGAACCACTGCTTTTTCTTACCTCTAATGAAGGAGATTATGGGAAAATGAGCGACATCAATTACATCTCAATCAAGCAAAAGGATGGACACGTAATAAAACTCACCAACTACGTTTGCCCAAAACGGCCAAAAGCCAGCATTCTAGTTCTGCATGGTATGGCAGAGCATCAGAAGCGTTATCAGGCATTTGCAGAATACCTGGTTAAGAATGGCTTTGATGTATTCCTATACGATCATCGTGGTCATGGCACAGACAAAAAGCTCAGTGAATTAGGTTTTTTCAGCAATGACAATGGTTATCAGCTGGTTGTAGATGATGTAATCTCCGTAAGTGAATATATCGAGGCCAATAACAGGGCTTCCAAGTTCTTTCTGTTTGGACACAGTATGGGTTCCATCATTGCCAGAAATGTAATTCAATCCTATGAGAAATACAATGGGGTCGTCATCTGCGGCACACCCTTTCCTTCTATGCTTATGACCAAATCCGGTTTATTCCTTGCCTCTTTGATTAAGCACTTCAAAGGGCCGAAGCATATCTCTCCATTTTTAAGCAATCTCATGTTCGGCGGCAAGAAATACACCTCACTATCGACCCGGACAGCTTTTGACTGGCTCTCAAGAAGTAATCCGATTGTCGGGGCTTATATGCATGATCCATATTGCGGTTTTACCTGCACCGTATCATTTTATCATGATTTATTAAAGCTGACGCAGCATTCCATTAAAAGGAGTATGATTAAACTTACCAAGACAGAAATGCCACTGTTTGTCATCAGCGGTGAGAAAGATCCCGTGGGCGGGTACAGCAAGGACGTTCTGAAATACCTGTCATTGCTTAAAAAACTTGGTTTCTCAAATGTCACTTCAAAGTTCTACCCGGAATGCCGCCACGAGCTTCTAAATGAATTAAATAACGAAGAAGTATTCTCCGATATTCAACAGTGGATTTCTAAACGCATATAAAATGATGATACATAGCATTCACATAATAAAAGATGTTGTAAAGCAACCGAGTATTGAGTTGATCTCCTTAAAATTAGATATATCGTTCTAACTTTTTGAGTCACATCAAACTTATCTGCTTCACAACATCTTTTAATTGGCTCTTTATAATTTACTTTATAATTTACTTTATAATTTACTTTTTAATTTACTCTTTACTTATAATCTTCTAATTAACTCTTTATTTAGAAACCAACTCTATATTTTTATATATTAACTTTATTCTTTTACTTCCATTTTCGGCTTTGGAGGCTTCGGTCCCATATACTGATAGAAATAGGTCTTCATCATACCATTGTATATCTTTCTGTTTTTATCTGCCTGTCTGCCAATGTATTTTTGAGCATCCTCATAACCTGTGATAATATAATAGGACCAGGCGTCAAGTGAGCCGAACACTTTGCCCATTTCCTTATAAAGCTCCGGAAGTTCCTTCTTTTCCTCCAAACGTTCACCGTAAGGCGGATTTGTTATAATAAAACCATATTTCTTACTGCTACTCAATTCACGCATTGGCTTCTGCTGAAAATGGATAAACTGATCCACCTCTGCCCATCTTGCATTCTGTCTGGCTGCTTTCACGATCTCACCATCCAGATCATATCCCTGAATGGTCATCTCTATATCTTTACGAACCAGATCATCGGCTTCCTGCTTTGCCTGTTCCCATGCCTTACCCGGAAATAATGCGGTCCAGCTTTCAGCCAGGAAGCTTCGATTCCTTCCCGGGGCCATATTCGCACCGATCATTGCTGCTTCTATAGGGATTGTTCCACTGCCGCAAAAAGGATCCACCAGGATACGGTCCTTATTCCAGGGGGTAAGCATAATCAAAGCCGCAGCAAGTGTCTCTGTGATTGGAGCTTTACTGGTCAGCTTCCGGTATCCTCTTTTGTGCAGGGACTCACCTGAGGTATCGATGCAAACTGTAACCTCATCCTTAAGGATCGTCACTCTAATCGGATAAGAGGCCCCATTTTCTTCGAACCATTCAATCTTATGCTTCGGCTTCATTCTTTCGACGATAGCCTTCTTCATGATCGATTGAATATCAGAAGGACTGAACAATTTACTGTTTACCGAATTTGCTTTAGCAACCCAGAATTTCGCATCCTTCGGAAGATACTCCTCCCAGGGAATTTGCTTCGTCTTTTCGAATAATTCATCAAAAGTTTCTGCTCGGAAGGCTCCAACCTTCAATAATACACGTTCCGTCGTCCGAAGAAACACATTTGCCCTGGCACAGGTATTTTCATCTCCTGTATAGGAGACTTTACCATCCTCTACCTTGGTAATTTCGAAACCCAGATCAGTCAGTTCACGTTTCAGCACAGCCTCAAGACCGAAATGACAGGGTGAAACATATTCATAATTTCTCATTCATACCTCCGAGCGTTTATCGCTATATTTTCCTACGTATTCTATAGACAACCTAATAACCATTGCATAAGATATTGTAAAGCTGTTTTTCGCAAGAGTCAATGAAATCTAAATGCTTTTCTCCAATTTACCATGATAGGCATGTAATCCTCCATATAGACTTTTCATATGATAGTTATATTTTGCAAGATCTCTGGCAGCCATCAGGCTGATATTACCGCGATCACAATAAAAAATCAACAAATTATGCGGTAGATTACCGGCATAATCGTCTAGCTCATCATAAGGTATATTGATCGCACCTGGGATATGACCCATATTATACTCATTTTGCTCTCTTAAATCGATAATAAACACATCAGAACGACCGATGTATTTCTCTATATCATTAGTGCGGATGGTTTCAAAAGACACCCCATTCACACCGCCTTTTATATAAAATATTCTCTCTTATATCATATTCAGACAATATAAGTATGCTCACGATTTTATTTATGAAAGTTTTTGAATCAATATTGCTATTCATATAATATGTAAAGGTCAGCTAATCAGCTGACCCTGTTTTAATTAATAATTGTTTTCCATGTCTTCCATATCTCTGAATCTGCTTGAACCGGAAGTATTACGTGAAGTAGTGTTTCTTGAAGCATCGTTTCTGGATGTCCCAACATCATTCCTTGAGGAACCTGCATCGTTTCTTGAGGAACCTGCATCGTTTCTGGAGGAATCCTCGCATCTGCTTCCCGACGCTGCATTACGACTGGTTCCTGTTGTATAATTGCTGGTATTCGCGTTTCTGCTTGTGTTAGCATTTCTTGCGTCATTTCTGGCATCATTGCTAGTACCTGTAGTGTTTCTTGAATTATTATTGCTTGTTGTCATAGATGGCCTCCTAAAAATAATAATTGATATTACATCTCTATTATCTGCTATTTCACTTGAAATATTCACAATCAAAGGGGCCTATTTTACATTTTAAAATATTGCCAATCAATAATATAAATCAAATAGGAAAATGAATTGTTTCAAAAATACTTTACAATTCTGTGCGCATTTATGCATAAGTGTAGATTTCAAGTGTCTTTTCACACCTTAAGTTTGTACATTTGGCCGGAAAAATTCAATTTTACAATATAATGATTGCATAATGAAAATCTATGTATTATAATAAAAAAGTGCTAGGGATAACCCCCTAGCGCGTTATATAACCCCTTATTAATTATTTATACTCCCCTCATCGAAACGACCGCCTGGCTCCCCCTGGCGGTCGTTTCACTTTATATATTACCGTCGACGACGGAATAGGTTACCAAGCAATAATAATAGTATAAGGATAGGTCCGAAGGTGAATAGAACCCCGATCATCAATCTACCGACAAAAACAATAATAACTAAGATTACAAGAACAACCAATACCGCAATCAGTTTATGATACCATTTCATATTGGCAAAAAACATCTTTGGTTGAAAACCCGAATTCTGCTGTTCCCATCTTTGTTCCCAACCCTGATCCTGCTCTTGACCCTGATTCCTTTGGCTACCAGAACCAGTGCTACCCTGGTTATAATGAAATCCGCTTTTTTCCCTGGCGACTTTCTCCGTTTCGATGATTGTCTTTGCAATCAATCTAGGGTCTCCCAGTTCTTCTATCTTATGTTCTTCCTCTTCCATGGAGGATGATTTGATATACTGGTCATAATAACGAACATTCTGTTCTATTACTGCAGGACTCACTTCCTGATTTAGTGTTTCTCTTAATATATTTAAAAATTCCGCCTTATCCATATAATGTGACTGCCTCCTTTGCTACATTCTAGCACAAGCATGTGATTCCGTAAATAAATACTATGTTAAAATTTGATTAATAAATACTTCAAAAGAACAAGCCATCCATTTCTCGCTTTATCATATGTGATGGGATCACTGTCTATCAAAGCGATGTATAGCAATTATTCAAAAAAAGAGTTCAACCCCAACATTTGACAAAGTGTCAAAAAAAATGTGCATCGCATACTTATGTATACAATGCACTTCTTATTGTGTGCTAGAGGATTCGAACCCCCGACCTTCTGGTCCGTAGCCAGACGCTCTATCCAGCTGAGCTAAGCACACACAATAATATATCTGCTTTAAAGAAAAACAGCATTATTCTATTAGATAGAATAATGCCGGCGACCGGAATCGAACCGGTACGGGAGATTAGTCCCGCAGGATTTTAAGTCCTGTGCGTCTGCCAGTTCCGCCACGCCGGCACAAATGGGACCTATAGGGCTCGAACCTATGA
>JAEZOB010000009.1 GCA_023414355.1 Bacillota bacterium
TGCTCCTTGGGATGAAACAATCCAGGAACTTTGCAAGATCAAAATGGAGTAAAATACTCGCATTCCGGAATTCTAGCAATAGGGTCCGGAATATTTTTTAGGCATACCCCGAAATTATGCGCTTACGATTTTTCAAATTATAGGTATTCTCCTAAATATATTAAAGCAGATTATGACTATATAGAACAAAAAATAGATTGGGCAGCAATCAAAGATAATATTTTATATGTTTCTAATGCTCACAGTACTTATGCGAAAAGTTCAAAGAATATGAATGCATATATAACTGCAATTAATTTAGATGATATGAGTATTCTATGGAGAACAAAAGCATTGGTATGCAATTCGAGTAATTTTGTGATTACTGATGGGATTATAATTTGTGGCTATGGATTTACGGATGAAAGCGATTTTTTATATCAAATAGATATGAATACGGGGAATGTTGTGAGTAAAACATTTCTGAAGACTGCGGCATCTTATATTATGAAAAAGGGTAATTCTTTATACGTACGTACATATAATACGGATTACAAATTTAGCATTATCCAGTAAGAAATTAATATTGAATACAGATTATTTATTCGAAAAAACATGAGAAATATTTAAATGAACTATATGGGTTGAAACATTAGTGGGCTGTGTTGCATTATACCAGATAGTGTTGAATAACAAATAAAATTTCATAAGGTACATGAATAACGATATATAGATGATCAGGAAGGAACAAGGATAAGATGAACTATATAAAAGAAAACAAGAAAGCGTGGGAGGAAGCATTTGATCATAGAACGGATGGCTGGGGAGTGAAGGGGATGTTGCATTGTTAGTGCATCTACAAGAAGTTATAGATTATCTTAATGAGAATATGCCCGATCCCGTTCCTCAATATTTATTAAATAAGGAAATAAGGAAGAGTTCATCCATCGAATTTGAGTATAATAGGCTAAGAGAGTCAAAATGGTATCAGCAACTAGCAGCAGAACAATGGGAAAATGGTTCGTGGGGAAGATTTCATACACAGGATACAAAATTACAGCTGAAGCAGAAGTATGCTACTACAGAATCGGCATTAAGACGTGCACGTGAATTAGCATTAGATAAAAGTGACGCAATGATTGATAAAGCGCTTCAGATTATGGAAAGGTATCTGCTGGGTCAAGAAAATTGGTTGGATGTAAATGAACATCATTTTGGTTTTCAAATTTCATTTAGGACAATAGTGGCTGCAAATCTATCTTTATTTGACCCGAAACATCCTTTGGTACAGATAAAGAAAGAAATCTGTGCTCATAATCTATCCGGAGCGATTGCTCAAGGTTTATTAAATGAAGCTATTTGGGAACAAGAAAACAAAAAAAATAATGAAATACTATTGAAACCCTATATGGTATATATTATCTGGCTTTTGCAGGATAACAATTTTCTGGATGAGGCACGACAAAGAGTTTTCCTAGAGTATATTTGGCATAGAAAAGAGGGGATTTATTACCGTACCAACAGTCCATCCTCAGATGTTGAATATTTAGAATCGAAGAACTTTCTAACATGGCTCTCCGGCTTGGAGGAGTTAAGCAATTTTTCTTTGTTCCCTGAATTTATGAGCATAGGAACAACCAGTCATTTATTAAATGAAGTCCATAGACTAATGTATCATGACGTTGTTCTGCCTAATACAATTCCTATATACGGGCATTATGCCGAAACGTGGTCTATGAAAAATTATCGTAAGAATGATCTGATACTGAGGATTTTGAGAGTACTTATAAAATGCTGACATCCATGATATTCTTATAATCTGCTCTAATGTAATTAAAAAAAGCAATCATTAAAAGTACCCTACCATTTATATGATGTGGTGCCCCCCCTTGTTTGGATTTTCGTCCAACCAAAGGGGCTCACTACAGTCATGTAAATGGTAGGGTGCTTTTAAGGTGCGGATATGATAAAATTTACTACAGGAATAATCGTTTATTCTCTGTTGCCAGACAATTATGTGCAAGTATGTTCAAGATAAGTAAATTATAATCTGTTAATATGTAATTAAGCGAGGTGAAGAAATGGATTGGATACATATAGTACAGGATGCAATCGAAGAAATTGAATTAAATATTAATGAAGAAATTGATGCAGATTTGTTATCAGAACATCATTTTGTTTCATCATTTTATTTTCAGAAAATGTTTTCGGCTCTCTGCGGTTGTACTGTAGGTGAGTATATTAGAAATAGGAGATTGACTTTAGCTGGGAAGGATATTGTAGATAATAAACAGTCAATTCTGGAGATAGCCGTGAGTTATTGCTATGATTCTGCGGAAGGATTTTCAAAGGCATTTACAAGGTTTCACGGAATTTCACCGATTGTTGCACGAAGGAATAAATCCAATCTGAAAGCATTCATAAAAATCTCGCTAATTAAGAATTTAACAGGAGGAAATATTATGCTGGGTAGTTTAGGTGAAAGAGGCTATATGGTAAAAGAAACAGGGGCGGTCTATTATACAACAGATATGGATAGGACAGTAAGATGGTTTAGAGACATACTTGGATGGTATGGACAAATTGAAGCGCGTAACGAACTAAATGAGGGAACCTATGGGTGTGTAAATAATATTCCGATTGAGATTGAAGCCTTACATATTGCACCATTCACAGGGATTCATATGTTTTATGGTGAACCATTTAAACGTATGGTAGGATTTATGCTTGTTCAAGGCATTGAGCAACTATACTCATTTGTGAAAAGTCGTGGCTGGAATGAGATTACAGATGTTGAGGTTCAACCTTGGGGTGGAAAAACGTGCTCGGTTACCACGATTGATGGAAGCATTCTTACCTTCTTTGAATAAATGGAATTTGATATCGGAATTATTAGATAGAGTATACTGCGCCCTCAATCAATTGGAAAGAAACGCTGTGATTTCACCTAGGAAATCACAGCTAATATTGAAGTATAATTTGTAAAACCGGGCGATTTGATGTATAATAATTAAAGGGATCTACCAGGAAAAGTAGATTCAAATAAAGCAAATCAAGTTGATTTTTCTGACTACAATATGATAAATAAAACCATTAGAATAAATTGAAACCCAATTAATATAAGGAGGATCACATGGAAAACATAGGTAAATCTGTTGTTAAATTGGATCACGAAGTGAAAGTAACAGGTGCAGCTCATTATGTCGCGGATCATCCTACGGATGGAGTTCTTCACGGTAAGTTTTTAAGGTCCTCAGTCGCACATGCAAGAATTAAGAATATTACCTTGCCTGAGTTGCCAGAGGGCTACATAATCGTTGATAAGGACGATGTTACCGGTGAAAACATTGTAGGTATTGGACTGGGAGATATGCCTGTATTTGCAGTAGAAACCGTCGAGTATATTGGGGATCCTATTCTGATGGTAGTCGGACCCGATGAGTTAAAGACAGAAGAAATCGTGGCCGAGATAATGGTTGATTATGACGAGCTTCCGGCTGAATTAGATGCTACTAAATCTACCACTGCTTTTTTTGAATACCAATACGAAAAAGGTGACGTTGATGCGGCCTTTCGTAATGCAGATAGTGTTTTCGAGGATGTTTTACATTCCGGTTATCAAGAGCATTTGTATCTTGAAACGAACGGTATCATTGCAGACTACCACGATGGAAAAATGACGATCAGGGGATCTATGCAGTGCCCTTATTATATTTATAAAGAAATACACGAAGTCACCGGTATTGAGAAGGAAAAAATTCAGATTATCGCTGATCCGACCGGTGGTGGTTTCGGTGGTAAGGAGGATTATCCTTCAATCCTTGCATGCCAGGTGGCTGTAGCAAGTATGAAAGCTAAAAAGCCGGTAAGAGTTGTCTTTGGAAGAAGAGAAGATGCAACGGTAACCAGTAAGAGGCATCCTTTAACTGCAAGATATAAGGCTGCAATTAAGGATGGAAAAGTGACAGCTATCGACATCGACTTAATTTATGATAGCGGTGCATTTTCAACATTATCAATGGTAGTATTACAGCGTGGATCGATTTGCGCAAATGGTGTATATTACACAGAGAATCTTAGGGTTCACAGTAAAGCGAATAAGACAAATACTGTTCCCAAAGGAGCGTTCAGAGGCTTTGGAGCACCACAGGTATTCTTTTGTTCTGATCTTTTTATGGAGCATTTAGCGAAAGCTTTAGGAAAAGATACTTTAGAATTTAAGAAGCAACATATGGCTAAGCAGGGAGATGATACATCAACCTTAGGCAAGTTTCATTTCCATGTACCGTTAGTTGAGATGATTGAAGAAGTGGATCAGCTTTGTGATTATCGGAAGAAAAGAAAGCTTTATGACGAGCCGCAGACCGGAAGATATCGCAGGGGAATTGGCCTATCCTTATCTTTTCATGGTTGTGGGTTTACCGGTTCCGGAGAAAGAGATCTCATTAAGGCTGTTTTAAAGCTAAAAAAGCATAAGGATGGAACGGTTGAAATTCTTGCTGCTAATACGGATATCGGCCAGGGAATCAGAACAACACTTCCTAAAATAGCAGGTAAGGAACTGGGGATTCCCTATGATCAGGTTATTTATAACGATCCCGACACCGATTTGGTACCGGATTCCGGCCCTACAGTCGCATCCAGGTCACTTATGGTGGTTGGCGAACTTGTAAGGCGTGCTGCTATAAGAATGAAAGAGGAATGGATAGACGGAGAGGAGCAAATTTTTGAGGAACGCTATCAGCACCCGGAATTTCTCATTCCATTTTCGATAAAAGAGTTCCGTGGAGATGCATATCCAACTTATGCGTGGGCAGTACAAGTGATCGAGATAGAGCTTGATACGATTACTGGCCAGCACAATGTAATAGGAGCGTATGGAGACTTTGATTGTGGAACACCGATTGACATTAATATTTTGACGGGACAGATGGAAGGCGGAATGCTTCAAAGTATAGGTCATTCCTCCATGGAATATATGGATCATGATAATAAGGGTCGAATCAGAAATAATAGCTTTAGTGATTATATCATACCGACGGCTATGGATGTAACGAATTTAAAAGTTCAGCTTCATGTTGCTAAGTATCCGGAGGGGCCATATGGGGCAAAAGGCGCTGGCGAGCTTCCTAATGTAGGGACTGCTGCCGCATATATCGCCGCTGTAGAGCAGGCCTTAGGGAAGAATGTTTATCATATTCCATTCACAGTAGAAGATACATTGAAGGCATTATCTGGACAATAAGTATCATTCAATACAGTACTGTGAAGGAATTTGCCATAGGAAGGAGGAATAGAATGGATAGCATTGAGTTTAAGCTTAACGGAGAAAAAGTTAAATATAATGGAAATGCATCAGACAGACTCCTGGATATATTGAGGGATTTCTACAAGCTTACGGGAGTAAAGTGCGGATGTAAGGAGGGTGAGTGCGGAGCGTGTTCTGTAATTATTGATGGAAGGCTTGCTAACTCCTGTATGTTTGCAATGGGAAGAGTTCATGGTTGTGAAATTATGACAATTGAAGGCTATAGCAAGACAGAAAAGTTTAAGGTAATTGAGAAGGCTTATGGAGAAGTTTCGGCGGTTCAATGTGGTTACTGTATCCCCGGAATGGTACTTGCTACTGAGTGTATCCTTGCAAAAAATCCTCATCCGACTGAAGAAGAGATAAGACGCGGTATATCCGGAAACTTATGCCGTTGCACAGGATATAACGCTATTGTGAAAGCGATAGCGATTGCAGCGAAAGAAGGTGATGGGCTATGGTAAAATTGAATCATGGTTATGTACCGGAAACTCTTGAAGAGGCTCTCATATTAATGAAAGAGGAAAAGCTGAAACCTTATGGCGGTGGAACAGATTTAATGATCGAGGATGGCAGAGAGCACGAGTTCCTGTTTTTGCACAGAATTCCCGAGTTAATAGCAATTACGGAAGATTCGGATTATGTTAAAATTGGTGCAGAGGCAACTTTTACCGATATTGAGGAATCGAGTCTGACTCCGCAGATTTTAAAGGATGCGATATCAGAGCTGGCAGGTCCCGCAATTCGGAATTTTGGAACTATCGGTGGAAATATTGGAAACGGATCGGCGAAGGCGGATTCTGTACTGATTCTATTTGCTACGGATTCAAAGATTAGGTTGAAGAGTGTTGATGCTGAGAGAACGATTGAGATAAAAGACTTTTATAAGGAAAGAAAACAGCTTGATCTTAGAGAAGGCGAGCTAATCGTTGAAATCTTAATTCCTAAAAAATATACTACGCATTATTATTATAAGAAGATTGGCGCCAGGAATGCACTTGCAATCTCAAGAGCTTGCTTTGCCGGCTTGTTCCACGTAGATAATGGAATAATTACACATGTTGCAACAGCCTTCGGAGCAATCGAGCCGGTAATAACCAGACATCCTGAGATTGATGAGATGCTCGTAGGAAAAACGATTGCGGAAGCGAAGGAGATAAAAGATACCTATCTTAATGCCTATAACAGTGCAATTAATCCCAGTGCGGGAAGGGTTTCTAAAGAATACAGGAAGACGGTTTGTATGAATCTTTTAAAGGATTTCCTGGAACAAAACGGAATTTAATCTAGGAACTCAATCTCGTGGCATGGAGGGCTTTTATATGAAAGCGCTTAAGGGACAGGTTATTTTTACTGCTAATAATAATCGTTTTGAAGTGTTTGAAAATAGCTATCTTGTAGAGTCCAATGGAAATGTGGAGGGTATATATAGTGAACTTCCGGACCGATTGCAGGGAATTAAAGTATTTGATTTTGGTGATTTGCTCATCATTCCCGGCTTTGTGGATTTGCATTTGCATGCGCCTCAGTATCAAAACATCGGGCTTGGCCTTGATGAGGAGTTACTACAATGGCTAGAAAAATATACATTCCCGGAAGAAGCAAGATATAACAATGAAGAATATGCGATGAGACTTTATGAAAGACTTACCAGGGAGTTGTGGAAAAACGGAACAACACGAGCTGTTCTGTACTCAACGATCCATAGAAGAGGAACGGAGCTTCTGATGGATATCCTTGATAAATCGGGGATAGGAGCGTATGTAGGTAAGGTTAACATGGATCGGAATTCTCCGAAGTTCTATTTGGAGTCTACGTCGGAATCATTAGCTTCGACCGAAGAATGGATTTTGGATACAAAGGACAAATATAAGCTGGTTAAGCCGATTATTACACCTAGATTCGTTCCTTCCTGTACAGAGGAGCTTATGAAAGGATTGGCTGAGCTTAGTAAGAAGTATGATATTAAGATCCAGAGCCATCTTTCAGAGAGCGAGAGCGAAGTGGAATGGGTGAAGGTTTTACACCCGCAATATGACTCTTATACAGAGGTCTATGATGCGATGGGATTATTAACCGAACATACGATTATGGCGCACACAGTCCATAGCACTCCAAAAGAGATTATGCTTATGGCAGAAAGAAATGGCTTTTCGGCTCATTGTCCGAATGCTAACTATAACTTGAAATCCGGTATCATGTCGGTAAGAAAGTTCTTAGATGCTAACATTAAAGTAGGGCTTGGGACGGATATCGGTGCCGGTCATCAGATAGGGATATACAAAGTAATTGCACAGGCTGTTCAGGCTTCTAAGATGAACTGGTATTATAACGGTAAGAAGGATAAGTGCCTTACCCTGTCAGAGGCTTTTTACATGGGAACAAAGGGTGGCGGTGAATTCTTCGGTAAAGTGGGCTCCTTCGAAGAGGGGTACTCATTTGATGCCTTGGTGATAGACGATGAAACCCTTGGAGAAAGCGCTTCTCGAAGCATTGAAGAACGCCTTCAGAGATTTATATACTGCGGGGATGACAGAAATATTGTAAAAAGATATGTAAGGGGAAAATTACTGCCAGAACCGAAATTTAAGCATTAAGGATATTAAAATATCAGCTTCGCAGATGTTTCATGAATCAAGTATTCAAAAGTATTAGCTTCACAATGAAAGCATGCAATATAAAAATACACCGTAGTATTTGAACTGGTTGTGATATGCTTCCCTTAAGTAGATCTTGGTTATTTATATTATCTACTTAAGGGGAATTATATCATAGTTCACTACGGTGTATTTAGATTCACAACAGGAGAAAGCTTGTGAAGCGTACTTTAAAATGTATTAATATTTTATAGGTGTTCGTTCCTGTCGGCAGTAATTAATGTACCGGTTCTTCCGTTGATTCCATCCTTTGCTTTCTCGAGAAGAGTAATCAGTGCGGTGCGGTTTGAAGCGGAGGAAGCAAATTCAAGTGCTGCTTGTACCTTTGGTAGCATGGAACCGGGCGCAAATTGCTTTTGTTTAATATATTCCTGTGCTTCGCTCACTGTCATACTGTCAAGCCATGTCACATCGGGTTTTCCGAAATTAATTGCTACTTTTTCGACTGCAGTCAATATAACTAAGAAATCTGCATTGATTTCCTGTGCTAACACACAGCTTGCAAAATCTTTATCAATGACAGCTCCCACACCTTTCAGATGATTGCCAATTCGGATTACCGGTATACCTCCACC
This sequence comes from Bacillota bacterium, assembly GCA_023414355.1. Lineage (GTDB taxonomy): Bacteria > Bacillota > Clostridia > Lachnospirales > Lachnospiraceae > Mobilitalea. Next base: position 8,520 of record JAEZOB010000009.1, read on the forward strand.
ACCTGATGCTATGACAATTGCTCCGGCATTTAATAAACTTTTTATTGTGCTGATTTCAACAATTTCCTGAGGCCTTGGGGAAGCAACTACTCTGCGGTAACCTCTTCCGGCATCTTCCATTACTGTAAACCCTTTTTCTCGGGCGAGCATTACTTCATCTTCATTCATGTATTGACCGATGGGCTTCGTTGGATTTTTGAATGCAGGATCATTTTCATCTACTCGTACCTGTGTAATCACAGTCGCAACTGGCATATCGATACCACGGTTTAGCAGCTCTTCTCTTAATGCGTTCTGCAAATCGTAGCCTATATAAGCCTGGCTCATTGCTACACATACAGATAAAGGTGTAAAAGTAGGATGTTCGGGATTTTTACGTCCATATTCACCCATTGCTTCATTGATCATACCAACCTGAGGCCCGTTTCCATGAGAAACGACTACCTCATGCCCTTCTTCGATTAAATCCGCAATTGCTTTTGAGGTGTTTTGAACAGCTATCATCTGTTCCGGTAGATTATTTCCTAGCGCGTTTCCACCTAATGCGATAACAATTCTTTTTTTCATGATTACTATCGCTCCTTTATCTTAATCAAATTTTCTTTTATCAGCACGCTCCTCTAAAGCTTTCAATGTTGCCTGAGGATTTTCAAATTTACTTAGGAATATCATGGCAGCAATGATATATGGTTTATAACTGGCTTCCTTATAAAGAGGATTACGGTAACGGTCAAATACGGAAGCATCTACTTCACCTTCTTTACAGCTGACACCTGTAATATCAGCCGGCAGGCAATGCATATAAAGAGCTTTTCCATCTTTCGTAAGCTTCATCATTTCTTCGGTACAAGCCCAGTCTTTGTGTTGTGCATTTTGCGCAAGTAATTCTTTTTCAAGAGCCTTGATACCATCGAAATCATTATTACCATATAAATCAGTACGTTTTTCCATGGCTTTGAAAGGAGCCCAGCTCTTGGGATATACGATATCGGCATCTTTAAATGCCTCTGCCATATTGTTGGTCTTTGTAAAAGAACCACCGGATTTCTTAGCATTTGCTTTGGCAACTTCCTCTACATCTGCCATAACCTCATAGCCTTCCGGATGGGCAAGAACTACATCCATACCCATGCGAGTCATTAAGCCGATGATACCCTGAGGTACTGATAGAGGCTTGCCATAAGAAGGGGAATATGCCCAGGACATAGCGATTTTCTTTCCCTTTAAATTTTCTACGCCGCCAAATTCATTGATAATGTGTAACATATCAGCCATTGCCTGCGTTGGGTGGTCGATATCACATTGTAAGTTAACAAGAGTAGGTCTTTGCTCTAATACGCCATCAATATTTCCAAGTCGGACTGCTTCGGATACTTCCTGCATGTAGGTGTGACCCTTGCCGATATACATATCATCACGAATACCGATGATATCTGCCATGAAGGATACCATGTTTGCGGTTTCACGTACGGTCTCACCGTGAGCAATTTGAGATTTTCCTTCATCTAAATCCTGAACCTCAAGACCCAGTAAGTTACAAGCAGAGGCGAAGCTAAAACGGGTACGGGTGGAATTATCACGAAAGATCGAGATTCCAAGACCGCTCTCAAAAACTTTAGTAGAAATATTATTTTCTCTCATATAACGTAATGCTTCTGCAATAGTGAATACAGCTTCGATTTCATCATCAGTTTTATCCCAGGTTAATAAGAAATCGTTATTATACATTTCTTTAAAATTTAATTTGTTCAGCTTCTCGATATAGGCATTCAGTGTTTTCATTTCATGATTCTCCTTTAGGTTTTCTGATGGGTTGAGTGGTGCGGAATACAAATTAATTATTTATAATATAAGGTTGGAAGAGCAGCATATACAGCAGCACACTTTACTAAATCTTCTTTGTAGGTTTTTTCATTGGGAGCGTGTGCCTGTGCTTCTGCACCGGGGCCAAATCCGATACAAGGAATTCCGTTGCGACCCATAATGGACACACCGTTTGTGGAGAAGGTCCATTTGTCGGTAAGTGGACGTGCCTTACGCATAGCATCAGCATCCTTTGCACCACTGCGTGTTGTGCCATAAAGATTAGTATAAGCTTCCACCATTGCTTTGGTTACCTTGTGATCTTCAGGTATTACCCATGTCGGGAAGTAACATTCAATAGGATATACAAGATTAGTGTAGCTTGGTCTGTCGTACTCATACATGCTTACGGTAGCATTATATTTTTTTACGAAAGGAAGCTGACGAATTTCGTCAAGGCAGCTTTCCCAAGTCTCACCGGCTGTCATACGGCGGTCTAGAGATACAGAACAAGAATCAGCTACTGCACAACGGCTGGGAGAAGTAAAGAATATCTCGGAAGTGGTTACTGTTCCACGTCCTAAGAAATTAGCTTCCTTCCATTTGTCGTTGTATTTTTTGTCCAACATTTTCACTAAACCTTTAATCTCATTGCTGTCAGCATCGTTTTCGTTAAGAGCACGGACATTTTGGAGGATATCAGCCATTTTATAAATAGCATTATCACCGCGTTCAGGAGCAGAACCATGGCAGGAAACGCCTTGAACATCAATGCGGATTTCCATACGACCACGTTGTCCGCGGTAAATACCGCCGTCGGTAGGCTCTGTTGATACAACAAATTCAGGTCTTACTTTGTTTTCGTTGATAATATACTGCCAGCAAAGTCCGTCACAATCTTCTTCTTGTACAGTTCCGGTTACTAAGACAGTATATGTCTCATTCAATAAACCAAGATCCTTCATGATTTTTGCACCGTATACAGCTGATACGATACCACCTAACTGGTCAGAAGTACCACGTCCTCCGATTTCTTCTTCGTTTTCATAGCCTTCATAGGGATCAAAATTCCAATTTGCTCTGTTACCGATGCCTACAGTATCAATATGGGCATCATAGCCAATTAAGGTTTTACCGGTTCCCATATAACCTAACACATTACCCATTGGATCAATTTCAACCTTATTAAAACCTAAAGTCTTCATTTCTGCTTCGATACGTTTGATATGACCTTCTTCGCCACAGCTTTCTCCGGGGATTGCTACTAAATCTCTTAAAAACTTAATCATATCCGGGAGATATGCATTCGCTGCTTCTTTAATTTTGCTATAATCCATTTTAATCCTCCCTATTTACATTCTATTCATTATATGATGTTCATAGCTTGTCTGCTTTATTAACCTTATAATATATGTATTGCTTTGAAACAAGAATTTAAAGAGTGCTTCAAGAAATTAGGTTAGCGGAATAAATCGTTTAATATTGTTTTCCGCCCCATACGATTTCTTTATAACGGTCCGGATCAGTATCGCCTTCCGTAGAGAATAACAGTACCTTTGAGGTATGATTTAATTTTAAGGTCTCTTTTAAATCGGATAACTCAGGTCTTGTCATAATTGAATATAAAACTCCAAAGGGGGCTGCACCTGATTCGCCGGAAACAACCTGCACATCACCTTTGATCGGAGCACTTAAAATTCTCATTCCTTCAGCAGCAACGGAATCCGGTGCAGCAACAAAAACAGAAACATGATTCTTTAAAATATCCCAGGAAATAGTATTGGGTTCTCCACAGGCTAAGCCTGCCATAATCGTTTCCATATCACCCTCTACAATTCTTTCCTCACCATCACCTGCCACAGCACCCTTATATAGACAGGCAGCAGCATCCGCTTCTACAACGATTACAGTAGGAGGATTTTGTGGATACTTATTGGCGAAGTAACCTTGCACCGCACCTGCCAGGGAGCCTACACCTGCCTGAACAAAAACATGAGTCGGACAATCGACACCGACTTCGGCTAATTGTTCACTTGCTTCCATAACCATAGTGCCATAGCCCTGCATAATCCAGGAGGGAATTTCTTCGTAGCCTTCCCAGGCAGTATCCTGAACGACCACACCGTTTGGTGTTTTGGCAGCAGCTACAGCGGCCATACGAACACATTCGTCATAATTTACCTCTTCAATTGTTGCGGTTGCGCCTTCTGCCTTGATATTATCCAGACGGGTCTGGGTAGAACCCTTGGGCATATAGACAACCGCTTTCTGCTTTAATCTGTTCGCAGCCCATGCCACTCCGCGCCCGTGATTGCCATCGGTGGCAGTAAAAAAAGTTGCCTGACCGAATTCTTCTCTGAGCTGATCCGAGGTTAAGGTTTTAAAATCAAGTTCAGATACATCCTTTCCGATTTTGCTTGCGATATAACGAGCCATAGCAAAGGAACCGCCTAACACTTTAAAAGCATTAAGATCAAATCGATATGATTCATCCTTGACAAATATGTCTCCAAGACCTAAATACTTTGCCATATTAGACAGATGAGCTAAAGGAGTTCTTTCGTACCCGGGAATGGTTTGATGAAAGGCTCTTGCTTTTTTGACCTCTGATAAATCCATTACCTTCAGATTTGCATCGTTAGTTTTGGGCATGGTATTTTGCACCCACTTTATTTCTTTCATAAGGACCTCCTAAACCGCAATTATATAGTGGCATTGAAAATAGAAAATGTTTATAACCGAATGGACTCTGTTACCAATCAGTGAATTCATAATAACTCACAATTTGTTTCGTGATTGTTAAATATTCCTGTCTTTAAACCATATAAAAAATTATATGTCGTTATTTCTCATGATATCATATTCGAAAGAAAAATCAACATTAATTTAGAAAGTACACAAAAAAATAGAATTTTAAAAAAGTCAAAATGACCGTATTACTTTCTGGTAAAGGTAAAGTGTTGATCTGAAAAGAGTAATAATGCATAAAAAGTATTACAAAAACAAATAATAATAGTGTATTAGTTATAATAACACATAGAATGTGTTATGCATAATTGTAATTTACAAATATTTTCATAGATTGATTAATCAAACAACTTGATGTATAATAAATATAATTATTATTCTGCTGCAAAAAATATAGTAAAGGTTGATTTGTACACCGAGAAAGGGAGAAACAATGATACTAATAGGTAATGGTAAAGTAATTACAAGAAATATGGAAATACCGTTCATTGAAAATGGTGCAGTCCTTGTAGCAGGAACACGCATTTTGAAAGTAGGTAATTTGGAAGATCTAAAGAATAAACATGCGGATGCTGAATTTGTTGATGCAAAAGGCGGACTGATCATGCCTGGTCTGATCAATACACATAACCATATCTATAGTGCCATGGCAAGAGGCTTATCCATTAATGGATATAATCCTAAGGGTTTTCTCGACATCCTGGATGGACTGTGGTGGAATATTGACAGGCACCTTACACTCTTGCAGACAAAGCAAAGTGCAATAGCAACTTATATTGATTGTATCAAAAATGGTGTAACAACTGTATTTGATCATCATGCAAGTTTTGGAAGCATCGAAAACAGCTTATTTACGATAGCAGATGCGGCTAAAGAACTGGGTGTTCGCACCTGCCTATGTTATGAAGTTTCCGATCGTGACGGAGAGGAAAAGATGCGGGCAGCTGTCAAAGAGAATGCTGATTTTATCAAGCATACTGCAAAGCAGGCAGATGATATGCAAAAAGCAATGATGGGTATGCATGCGGCATTTACTATTTCGGATGAAACCTTTGCTATATGCAGGGAAATGATACCAAAGAATGTTGGATATCACATCCATGTTGCTGAGGGAATTGAAGATTTACATGCTTCCCTTAAAAAACACGGGAAACGTATCGTCAACCGTCTGATGGATCAAGGAATTTTAGGACCTAAAACGATTACAGCCCATTGCATCTATATCAATTCTCAGGAAATGGATTTGCTCAAAGAAACAGATACAATGGTAGTGCATAATCCGGAATCCAATATGGGCAATGCTTGTGGATGCCCTCCCACAATGGAAATCTTTAAACGAGGAATTCTAACCGGTCTGGGAACAGATGGGTATACCAATGATATGTTTGAGTCTTATAAGGTGGCAAATGTGTTGCACAAGCACTCTTTGTGTGACGCGAATGCTGCCTGGAGCGAGGTACCGGCAATGCTTTTTGAAGGCAATGCTAAGATTGCCAACCGTTATTTTGATACGCCTTTGGGTGTTTTAAAGGAAGGGGCAGCTGCTGATATCGTAATTGCAGATTATGATCCACTTACACCAATGACCAAAGATAATATCAATAGTCATCTGCTATTCGGAGTAAATGGAAGTAAAATTGTTACCACCATGATTAATGGAAAGATACTAATGAAGAATAGAGAGTTATTATATATTGATGAAGCGAAAGCAATGGCAGATTGCAGGCAGCAGACGGAGCTTTTAAAAATGAGTATTAATAAGTAGGAGGAAACCCATATGGGAGACAGGATGACACCAATCCCATTTCATAATCTTATGGAATGGATATTTGCAGAGAAGAAGAATTCGGGACGAGTGTTCGGAGTGAGAGAGCCCTTTATGAAGAAGAACGATAAGGTGCTCCATCTATTTGGTGAGAAGATTGAAACTCCTTACGGTCCGGCTGCAGGTCCTAATACACAGCTGGCTCAAAACATCATCGCAGCCTATTACTCCGGTAGCAGATTTTTTGAATTAAAGACAGTACAGATTATTGATGGAGAAGATTTGCCGGTGAATAAGCCTTGCATTTTGGCAGAGGATGAAGGTTATAATTGTGAGTGGTCAACAGAGCTGCGAGTGCATGAGGCTTTGAATGAATATGTGAAAGCATGGATTGCATTAAAGGTTTTATCGAAGGAATTTGGTTTAGGAGCAGAAGACGGTTTTGTATTTAATATGAGTGTCGGGTATGACTTGAAAGGTATTCAATCAGAGAAGGTGAATACGTTTATTGATCATATTATGGATGCGAAGAATACTCCTATTTGGGAGGAATGTATCACCTATCTTTTGGAGCATGTTTCAGAATTTCAAAACATTAATAAAGAATATATTGAAGAGATATCCGGGAAAGTATGTACATCGATCACCGTATCAACCTTACACGGATGCCCTCCGGAGGAAATAGAAAGTATCGCGTCTTATTTGCTGAAGGAGAAGCATTTAAATACTTATGTAAAGTGTAATCCTACACTTTTAGGCTATGAAACTGCACGTGAAATTATGGACAGCACCGGATTTGATTATGTGTCCTTTGGTGAATTCCATTTTAAGGATGATTTGCAATTTAAGGATGCTGTTCCTATGCTTCAAAGATTGCAGAAAAAGGCTGATTTATTAGGTCTGGAATTCGGTGTTAAGCTGACGAATACATTCCCGGTCGATGTGACACAGGGTGAGCTTCCAAGTGAAGAAATGTACATGTCAGGCCGCTCCTTATGTGCACTATCTTTATCTGTAGCCTATAAGCTTGCCATGGCATTTGACGGAAACTTACGCATCTCATTTTCCGGTGGTGCTGACTATTTCAATATCGATAAAATATTTCAGTTGGGTATCTGGCCAATTACAATGGCAACGACCTTCTTGAAAACAGGCGGTTATCAAAGAGGAAAACAGATTGCAGAGAAATTGGAGAAATTAGAATACAAGGATTTTTCAGGTGTTGATGTAGAGGCTCTGGAAAGATTAATAAAAGAAATTAAAATTGATCCGCATCATACCAAGAGTGCCAAACCGCTGCCTACAAGAAAAATAGATAAAAAGGTTCCTCTTCTCAGTTGCTTTACAACACCATGCAGTGAGGGATGTCCCATTCATCAAGATATACCCGCTTATTTGAAGCTTGTGAAGGAAGGCAAGTATACAGAAGCTCTGGAAGTAATCACAGATAAAAATGCACTTCCATTTATCACCGGTACAATCTGCAGTCATACATGTATGAGTAAGTGTACCCGTAATTATTACGACGAATCCATTCATATCCGCAGTGTGAAACTGATAGCTGCAGAAAATGGTTATGATAAGCTTTATCAAGAGTTAAAAGGTTCTGATCAACATAAGGATAAAAATGTTGCTATCGTAGGAGCAGGTCCTGCAGGTATCGCTTGTGCATTCTTTTTGGCAAGAGAAGGAGCGAAGGTAACTGTTTTTGAAAAAAGAGCAGAAGCCGGTGGTATTGTGAAATATGTCATACCGGCTTTCCGCATCTCGGACGAAGCCATCGATAAGGATGTACAGCTTGCAGTGAAATTAGGTGTGAAGTTTGAATATAATCATGAAATAAAGAGCTTGGACGAACTGAAAGCCGCCGGATTTGATGCAATTGTACTTGCGGTAGGAGCAACGAAGAGCATAGCAATCGGAATTGACAGTGACAATGAAATGAACGCAATCGAATTCCTGGATGCATGTAAAAATGCACCTGAGACAGTAAACCTTGGTAAAAATGTCGTGGTGATCGGTGCCGGAAATACGGCAATGGATGTAGCAAGAGCGGCAAAGAGAATGCCCGGAGTAGAGAATGTATCCATAGTGTATCGCCGTACAGTCAAATATATGCCGGCAGATGAAGAGGAGCTGGATCTGGCGGTGGAGGACGGTGTTGAACTTAAGGTTCTACTCGCTCCTGTTGCTCAAAAGAACGGTAAATTGAAGTGCCATAAAGTGGTTCTTGGCGATATGGATGCTTCCGGGAGACAGCAGCCAATCGTGACCGAAGAAGAAGTAGTAATTGATGCGGATACGGTTATTGCAGCGCTTGGCGAGAAGGTGGACGGAGCGTTTTATGAGAAGCTGGGACTGGAGATCACTGACCGTGGACAGGTGTTAATGAAACGTGAGAAAATGGAGTCTTCCATACCAAATGTCTATGTAATCGGAGATGGTGCAAATGGTGCGGCAACTGTTGTAGAGGCGATTCGTGATGCTTCTGTTGCAGCCAACTCAATTTTAGGTCTTGAACCAAGAAAAGTAATCGAGCTTGCAAGTGATAAGGAAAAGGTCGGTGAAAAGAAAGGGGTCTTAGTACACGCTGGGGAACCTAAGCAGGAAGCGGATCGTTGCCTTGAGTGTAATCAGGTATGCGAAGCCTGCGTGGATGTGTGTCCGAATAGAGCGAATATATCGATCAAGGTTTCTGGTATGCGTATGCCGCAGATTCTTCATGTGGATTATATGTGTAATGAATGCGGTAATTGTAAGAGTTTTTGCCCTTATGACAGTTCACCATACAAAGAAAAGATCACTTTATTCCATACCTTAGCTGATTTTGAGGATAGCAAGAACGAAGGCTTTGTACTACTGGACGAGGATAAGTTACTGTTCAGAGTGAGATTTGGCAACATGGCAAAGGATGTAGAAATTAAGAACTGTGATTTGGATGAGGACATTAAGAATTTTATTTTAGCAGTTTATAAGAATTATCGCTATATCATGATGAAAGCGTGAAAATAATCTGACATAATGCTGCAAAACAGCATCTCAAATAATCGAGAAGAACAAGGTGTGAGTGCCATAGACGTGAATTTATGAATTGTTAAATTCACGTTACGAACATTCGCAGTTCTTCCATAGTGTGAAGATGCTTCTTCTTCACACTTCCTAACATGATGCTACAAAACAGCATCTCAAATAATTGAGAAGAACAAGGTGTGAGTGCCATAGACGTGAATTTATGAATTGTTAAATTCACGTTACGAACATCGCAGTTCTTCCATAGTGTGAAGATGCTTTTCAGGATCATTCTGGTACATTCAGAATGATTTTCACACTTTTCACATATTGCGCTTGACTATATTAAGCATGGAGGTTTCCTATGGGTCTTTTGCTAAAGGGCGGAACAGTAGTAACACCGGTAAGCAGTAAAATATCAGATGTCAGAATACATGAAAGTATCATTGTCGAGGTGGGAGAAAACCTAAAAGTCGATGGAGACGAGGTACTCGATGTATCAGGGAAATTACTCTTTCCGGGTTTTATTGATACACATACACACTTTGATCTTGATGCGGGTGACTTCTTTACCGCGGATGATTTTAGTACCGGAACAAAAGCGGCAATAGCAGGAGGAACTACAACAGTATTAGATTTTTCTACACAAAATAAGCATGAAACACTGAAAGACGCTCTTAAGACATGGCATAAAAAAGCAGAAGGCTGCTCTTCCTGCGACTATGGATTTCATATGTCAATCATCGATTGGAATGAAGAAACAAAAGAAGAACTGAAGGATATGACCAATGCCGGAGTGATGTCTTATAAGCTGTATATGGCATATGATAATCTGAAAGTGAATTCGGGAGAAATATATGATATTATTAAAGCAGTGAAAGAAGAAAATGGTATTATCGGTGTACACTGCGAAAATGGGGATTTGGTAAATGAGCTGATCAAAGAACAAAAACAATTGGGGCATCTCACGCCAAAGGCTCACCCGTTATCCAGACCAGATGTGGTGGAAGCAGATGCGGTGAGCCAGCTTTTAACGATTGCAAAGCTGGCAGAGGCACCTGTTAATATCGTACACCTTAGTACGAGAAAAGGATATGAGGTGATTAAGCAAGCCAGAGAACAGGGACAGGAGGTATATGTGGAATCTTGCCCGCAATATTTTCTTTTTGACGATTCAAAGTATGATTTACCCGATTTTGAAAGTGCTAAATTTGTATTATCACCTCCCCTTAGAAAGAAAGCTGATATGGATTGTCTTTGGAATGCTCTAGGTGCTAACCGGATCAATACCATAGGAACAGATCACTGCAGCTTTCATTTTAAAGGACAAAAAGAAAGGGGTCGTAATGATTTCTCGAGGATTCCGAATGGGATCCCGGGAGTAGAGCACCGTCCGATGCTTATGTATACCTATGGGGTATTGGAAGAAAGGATTACAGTAGAACAAATGTGTGCGGCATTATCCACGAATGCTGCTAAATTATTTGGAATGTACCCCCAAAAAGGTATCCTTCAACAAAGCAGTGATGCTGATATTGTTGTATGGGATCCGAATGCTCAGGGTATGATAACGGCGAAAGACCAGCTTCAAAATGTAGATTATACCCCATATGAAGGATTAAAGGTAAAAGGAAAAGCGGAATATGTGTTCCTCAGAGGCAATTTGGTTGTGGAAAAGGGGAAAATCATTCGGGAGAATTTAGGGAAATATGTGTTCCGCACGAAAAGTCAGAAGTTGCAGTAAAAGGGAAGACGCTTAAGCAATAGGAAGCTTTAGGAGCATACGATTCAAACAGGTTATACTCCTATCTGTGAATTATATCGTTGTTATGTTACAATGATTACAATAATATGATTGGGATTCTTAGCCGATTTCTTAATTAGATAAGCAGTAGGAGAGAACATAATATGAATGAAATAAATAAAGACCAAAACAAGCGAATATTAAACGCAGCATTGGATGTAGTAAATAAGAAGAATATTAGTGGTACAAGGATGCATTTGATCGCTGACCAGGCTAAAATGGTTCAGTCCAACGTTCATTATTATTATAAGACGAAGGAAGACTTGATGCTGGCGCTGCAGGAATACATTTTTGAAGAGTGTTATGATATAAGAAGAAAAGAGAAAAAACATAGTAAGGATAATCTCGAAAGTCAATTGGATGTTTTTATTAACCAGAAGAAAAGATTGATTTTAAATAAACAGAAATATGATTTTGCTGAAATTGAGTTCTGGGTACATAGTAAGACTCAAGATAAAGTTCATATTCAGTTTATGAAATCTTATGAGAAATGGAGATCTGAAATAAGAGAAATATTGGATAAGTATTGCCCTGATTTAGATGAGATGAATAAGCAAATCATACCGTATACTTTAATATCATTGCTACAGGGAGCAACTCTTCAATATTCAATTGATAAAAATAACTTTGATATTGAAAATTATTTTGAGTTGTCGAAACAAATGATATTAAATCAAATCAAACAGGCAACAGTACAAGGAAGCAACCTTAATCTCAATCAACCGGAAAATAATCGTTGATTATAAGATAGATATGTAGAAGAGAACCGGTAACATTTTAATCCATAATAGATTGACTAATCATAGGATGCTAACGGAGTGAAATATTAAGCCTGGGAGATGAAACGGAATTTGATAATAAAAATAATGCAGAAGATACAGTGAATGCGGCTTCCTTGTTGGGTAAAGGCGGTATCCGGCGGATCAATTATTTACGGTTGCAATTTACAGAAATCAGAAATACTATATAGATAATAAGACGAATGAAAAGGAAATGCCTATGAAAGAATTTTATAAGCTAATTGGGAATATGCCTAAGTACCAAGAAAATATCGTTGTGAAAGTAGTTGATGGTAAGTATGCGGGCGAAACAGCGATATTCTCAGGGAATAAAATAGTTTATTCCTCCTTGAATAATGAATTCTTTGATGGTATGAGCTACGAAATCATCTGTGCCGGTACATGTCAATTACATCACATGGATGGACAAAAAATCTTCTGCGAAACGCTTAGTAACGAGAAGAAGCTTGTGATCTGTGGTGGAGGACATGTTTCCATCCCTGTTATAAAAATAGCTAAAATGTTGGGCTTTTCTGTAACGATAATTGAAGATCGTCTCAAGTATGCTGACAATGCCAAAGCGGCAGGAGCAGATAACATAATGCTTGATGATTTCTCCGGTGCTTTAAACAAAATAACAGGGGATCAGGATACTTATTTTGTGATTGTAACAAGAGGTCATCGTTATGATCAGGATTGCCTGGAGGAGATTCTAAAGAAAGATAATGCCTATATAGGGATGATAGGAAGTCGAGCTCGTGTGAAGAGAGTGAAAGAGCTTTTAAAGGAGAAGGGTTATCAGGATAGTATGCTGGAAGGCGTTTACTCCCCAATCGGACTGAGAATTGGTGCCGAGACACCGGAAGAGATAGCAGTATCAATCATGGCAGAAATCATCCAGGTGAAAAATCAGATAAAAAGAGGTTTTGGATACCCGAAAGAAATCATTGAGGCAATTCTTGATGAGAAAACAGCAGAGATGCCGAAGATCTTAGCTACAATCATCTCAAGAAAAGGTTCTGCGCCCAGAGAGATAGGTACGAAAATGCTGATCTGCAAAGATGGTACTACAGTAGGTACGATCGGAGGGGGATGTGTAGAGGCTGATATCTGTAATAAAGCCCGGTTCATGGAAAAGGATCAAAAACCAAAACTATATACAGTGGATATGACAGGTCGTGAAGCAGAAGAGGATGGCATGGTTTGTGGCGGTATCGTAGAAATTCTGTTAGAATCGGTACATTAGGTTTATTGAGGAATTACAAAACATGCAAGTATTGGGTGTTTCGTAATTCCTTCTTGAGATTTTAATGTCTAGTATTCACAATTTATATCCTTTTGAATGGAGAGTATGATGAGACAAATTGAAACAACAAAAGCGGTTGGGCAGGTATTATGCCATGATATAACACAAATTATTAAAGGTGAGAAAAAAGGCCCGGTATTTCGTAAGGGACATATTGTTACAGAGGAAGATATACCGGTTTTGTTATCGGTAGGCAAAGATCATTTGTACGTATGGGAAATGAACGAGAATCTTCTTCATGAAAATGAAGCAGCGGAAATACTTTATGAGCTGTGCAGAAGCACTGGTATGACAGGTTCTGAGGTGAAGGAAGGAAAAATTGATATCATTGCACAGATGGATGGCCTGCTTAAAATCAATAGAGAGAAATTACTGGCTGTGAATAGTCTGGGGGAAATGATGATTGCAACCAGGCACGGAAACTTTCCTGTCAAGAAGGGGGATAAGCTTGCCGGTACCAGAATAATCCCTCTTATGATCGAGAAAGAAAAGATGGAAAGAGCAAAGCTGGTCGGTGGGGATCGGCCGGTACTTACAATTCTTCCTTATAAGGAGAAGAAGGTAGGAATCGTAACAACCGGGAATGAGGTATTCTACGGAAGGATCAAGGATAGCTTTGGACCTGTTATAGTGGAAAAATTAAAGGAGTTTCCCACACATATCATAGGGCAGACTCTTGTAGATGACCAAAAGGAACATATTAAGGATGCAATTATGGACTACATCAATCAAGGTGCGGATTTGGTTGTCTGTACGGGTGGTATGAGCGTTGATCCGGATGATTGTACACCGGGGGCTATTATGGATACCGGTGCTGATATCATAACCTATGGTGCTCCGGTATTACCGGGGGCCATGATGCTTGTCTCATACTATGAGAAAGAAACCAGAAAAATCCCGGTATTAGGGCTGCCCGGCTGCGTTATGTACGCAGAGCGGACTATTTTTGATATCCTACTCCCCAGGATAATGTCTGATGATGAGATTGCGAGGGAGGAAATAGCTGCCCTTGGAGAAGGCGGGCTATGCTTAAATTGTTCTGTATGTACGTATCCAAACTGCGGATTTGGAAAAGGCAAGTAGTCTTACAAGTTGAGCTTTATAATATTATATTCTGATGGAGGCTTTAATGGATAAAATACTAATTGTTTCACACTGCATATTAAATACTTCATCTAAGGTGATTAGTAATAATTCAACCGAAAATCAGAAGGAGGCTGATCATAGAGAGAAATTAATGAATTATGTAATTAAAAATAATATTCAGTTAATACAGCTACCATGTCCTGAGTTTTTGGTGTATGGTAGCAGAAGATGGGGACATGTGAAAGAACAGTTTGATCATCCGTTTTTTCGTAAACAGTGTAAGGAAATGTTAATCCCTGTTGTAATGCAGTTAAAAGAATACGCATCCTGTCCTGAACGGTTTGAAGTGTTAGCTATAGTAGCAATTGATGGAAGTCCAAGCTGCGGAAGTCGATTGACCTGTAGGGGTGATTGGGGTGGTGAATTATCTGACTGTCCTGATTTTGATAATAAAATAAGAAGTTTGCATCTGGCAAATGGGTCGGGCATATTTATGGAAGAAGTTAAGAAATTATTAGCTGAAGAGAATTTAGACATTCCAATCAAAGATCTATGTGATATGATAGCTGAATTATAAGTGATAATATAGCAAATATGGGGGGACTTATCATGGGAGATAAAAAAGTTTATATCATAACATTATGTGGAATATCAGTAGCGATCAATATAGTTTTAGGGATTATTACATCAACATTGAAGGCTCCATTCTATCTGGATACATTAGGAACAGTATTTACTGCTGTGATCCTTGGGCCAATTCCGGGTGCAATCGTAGGAGCACTTACCAACATCATAACAGGCATCATTTATAGTCCTAAGGATATCCCCTTCTTATTAGTGAATGTTGCAGTAGCACTTATCGTTGGTTATGCTGCAAAGAAGTTTAAATATAATCTGGTTACGGCAATCGTTTGCGGACTTATATTAAGCATTGTTTGCCCGTTAATTGGAACGCCAATCGGAATTTTAATCTATGGTGGGTTAACAGGTACGGTATCGGATATTATAGTTTTAGCATTAAAAAGTTCGGGAAGCAGTATTTTTGCAGCATCCTTTATAGCGAAAATTGGAAACAACTTACTAGACAAGGTAGGTACTTGCTTAATTGCATATTTTCTTATCACAAGGCTTCCCAAAAGTTTGAAAAATACTTTCAATCAATAAAGCCAGATGATAGAGTTCGAAGATCTTGTTGTTGTACGGATATGTAAATAATTCATATGGCCGGAAAGGGCTATTTCGGGAGTACTTATGAAAAGTAAATTACTTTTATCCATGATTCTTATATTGGTATTGATTACAGGGGGATGCTCTGCTTCCTCAAAGAGTGCTTCACAAAACCAACAAGACGCAACAAACCCTACAGCACAATCTGCGGCACAGCCTACGGAACAAATTGGGGCAAGTCAGGCACCGGCTGATACAACGACGATCATGATTGCTGCTGCAGCAAGTATGGAAACAATCCTTACTGAGGATTTAATTCCTATGTTTGAAGAACAGAACCCTGGAATTCAAGTAGAAGGAACCTATGATAGTTCCGGAAAGCTACAGACACAGATTGAAGAGGGAATGGTAGTTGATCTTTTCTTCAGTGCAGCAACAAAACAAATGGATCAATTAACCAACGAGGGTTTAATCGCAGAGAATACCAGGGTGGATTTACTAAAAAATAGAATAGTCTTAATTATCCCGGCAGATGCTACAGTTGATATTGCTAAATTTGAGGATATCACGAAAGCGGACAGAATTGCAATTGGTGATCCTGACAGTGTACCGGCGGGTCAATATGCGAAGGAAGCGCTAACCAGTCTGGGTTTATGGGATGAAGTGATCGCAAAAGCGAGTCTTGGAACCAATGTGAATGAAGTTCTTAACTGGGTTGCTGAAGGAAGTGCTGACGCCGGTATCGTATATGCAACGGACGCAAGCTTGCAGCCGGATAAAATTAAGATAGTGGCCGAAGCGTCAAGCGGTAGTCTGAAGCAGGATGTGATTTATCCGGTAGCAGTGATAAAAGCATCTGCAAAGCAGGTAGCAGCACAAAAATTCATAGACTTTTTAGCTTCAAAAGAAGCGATGCAAATATTTGAAAGCTATGGATTTACCGATGCAAAGGAATAGACTGCTTACAGTATCAAAAGCACTCAAGGTGCGATTGAGTATAACTAACACTTTGGGCAAGGCTACAAACTAAAATGATTTTGAAAGGGAATGAGTTATGGACCTTACACCCATCTTAATCTCAATGAGAACCGCTACAGTCGCAATTTTGATTACTTTTTTTCTGGGGCTCTTTGCAGCGAAGCTTGTAACAGGACTTAGGAATCAGGTAATAAGAAGTGTCATAGATGGGCTCCTGATTCTGCCGTTGGTGTTACCCCCTACGGTAGCGGGCTTCTTTTTACTTTATCTTTTTGGTGTTCATAGACCCATTGGAAAATTTCTGATTGATTTTTTTGGAATAAGAGTTGCTTTCTCCTGGGGGGCCACCGTTTTGGCAGCAGTGGTGATTTCCTTTCCCCTTATGTATCGTTCGGCTAAGGGTGCTTTTGAATTAGTAGATTCAAATCTTATTTATGCAGCCAGAACACTTGGTATGTCAGAGTGGAAAATCTTCTGGCGAGTTATGATGCCGACAGCAATGCCGGGGGTGGTCAGCGGAGGAATTCTGGCATTTGCCAGAGGTCTTGGAGAATTTGGAGCTACTGCCATGATTGCAGGTAACATAGCAGGAAAGACAAGGACGGTTCCGATGGCAATCTATTCGGCTGTTGTAGCCGGAGATATGGAGACAGCAGGTAGCTATGTGCTATTTATTACAATCCTGGCTGTGATGATCATTACATCCATGAATTATTTTACAACCCATCGGTATTTTACAGCTCGAAGGTAAAACCGAAATAAAGTGATTGATATATCTGTGCAAATTTCTGCAAAGGAATGTTCAGAATAAGTAAAATGCAAGGATATACGAAAGCATACCTAATCCCTGAAGGAGAGAAAGATGAGTCTGAGTGTTGATATAACAAAAAAATATAAGAAATTTCAGCTCTCGGTAAAGTTTGAAACCTCAGACAATACGATAGGCATTCTTGGAGCCTCCGGATGCGGAAAGAGTATGACCCTAAAAGCCATTGCCGGCATTATTATTCCGGATAGCGGTAGGATTGTTTTAAATGGAAGAGTACTATTTGATTCTGAAAGAAAGATTAACCTGCCACCCAGGAAGAGAAGGATCGGATACTTATTTCAAAGCTATGCGCTATTTCCGAATATGACTGTGGAGCAGAATATGAAAGCCGGTATGAGCGGTAACCGGAATCAGAAGGATAAGAGGACAAGGACACTCATTGAAAAATTTCATCTAAAGGGTTTGGAACAGCATTATCCAAATCAATTATCCGGTGGACAGCAGCAACGAGTGGCTTTAGCAAGAATTATGGCATCGGATACAGATGTTCTGCTTTTAGATGAACCATTTTCCGCTCTTGATTTCTTTTTAAAGGAGCAATTAGAGAAGCAATTGCAGGACATGCTTAAGGAATATAATAAAGATGTAATCCTGGTAACGCATAACAGAGATGAGGCCTTTCGCTTCTGTCAGGACCTATATATTATGGATCAAGGTAATCTGGTATGCAGCGGTAAGCTAAAGAATATTTTTCAAGATCCGAAATACTTAATAGCGGCCCGGCTAACCGGGTGCAAGAATATCTCTAAGGCAGAACGAGTGTCATCACATGAGTTATATGCGAAAGATTGGAATATGAAATTGTATGTGGAGCAGGAGATTTCAGAAGATATATCTTATGTAGGAATAAGAGCACATTATCTTGAGGCATTATCTCGAAAAGGTGATGTAAATACCATCGAACCGGAATTGGTTGATGTAACGGAAGAGCCTTTTGAGGTAAATGTATTATTTCGTAATAAAAACAAAGAACATAGTTCGACAGAACATTTGATATGGTGGAAATTGCCGAAGGATCGATGGACTGGCGAGTTTGGCAGCTGGGCGCCTGAATTTTTAAGATTTCCACCAGAACATATATTACTTTTAAAAGGGATTGATATCGGAGGTTTGAATGAAACAATTAACTCACTTTGATCAAAATGGTAATGCAATTATGGTTGATGTATCAGAGAAAGAGGTTACAGCCAGAGTAGCTGTTTCTAAAGGAACCATCCTCGTAAATAGCGAAATTATAGATGCGGTTGTGAATCACAAGGTGCAAAAAGGGGATACGCTTGGCGTCGCACGAATAGCAGGAATTATGGCAGTGAAACAAACAGCATCACTAATTCCTCTGTGCCATCCTTTGGAAATTTCTAATTGTGCTATTGATTTTGAGGTAGACGAACTGAATAACCGTATCTATGCAACCTGTACTGTAAAAACAAGTGGACAAACGGGGGTAGAGATGGAAAGCCTTACCGGAGTATCCGTTGCACTTTTAACAATTTATGATATGTGCAAAGCAATCGATAAATCTATGACAATAACAGATATTCACCTGGTACAGAAATCGGGTGGTAAAAGCGGAGATTACACGAATCCTTCGGGGGGTTGAGCAACACTTTTCTCCCCTGCGCAAGCGGTTTCAAAGAATAGATACTTTATATGAATGAGATCAATCAAAGATTTTTCTTATGTGACTTTGATGAAAGGCATGGTTATTCCTATGCAAGACAAACTGAGACGAGAAATTGATTATTTACGCATATCGATTACAGATCGTTGTAATTTACGATGTGTCTATTGTATGCCCGAAGAGGGAGTTGCCTGTAAAAGCCATGATGAGATATTAACCTATGAAGAGCTTGAGCGGTTATGCATTATTTTTGCAAAACTAGGTGTTACAAAAATAAAGCTTACCGGAGGGGAGCCATTAGTAAGAAAAGATTGTAGTTTATTAGTTCATCGATTGAAGCAGATCCAAGGGATCAAATCAATATCAATTACAACGAATGGAGTGCTTCTTAAAGATTATATTGAGGAGCTGGTGAAGGTGGGACTTAATTCCATCAATATCAGTCTTGATTCAATGTGTGAAAAGACAGCCCGGAGAATCACAAGGCGTAACCTTTGGGATGAGACGAGGAAGGGGATTGAAAAGGCTTTAAAGTATCCTTCTCTAAACATAAAGCTGAATTGCGTACCAATCAAGGGGATGAACGAAGCAGAGCTGATTAAGATAGCAGAATTAGCAAGAGAACATAGGATTCATGTAAGGTTTATTGAGATGATGCCGATTGGTCTGGGCAGAGATTTTGAATTTATGAGAGAAGATGAAGTGATTCATCTATTGGAGAATAGCATAGGAAAGCTTACTCCCTGCGAGGAAAGCTTAGGCAACGGTCCTGCGCATTATTTTATTGTTCCGGGGTATCAAGGTAAAATTGGATTTATCAGTGCCAGAACCCATAAATTTTGTGATCAATGCAATCGCATCAGACTCACCTCAGAGGGCTTTTTAAAGACCTGCCTTCAATATGATACAGGATGTGACTTAAGGGAAATGCTCAGAAGCTCCTCCACGGATCAGGAAATAGAAGACGCGATCAGAAAAGCAATTGATGGGAAGCCTCAGGAACATCATTTTGATGATATGAACTATGAAGCTTCAGTAGATCAAAGAAAAATGTTTCATATCGGAGGTTAAAGCGAATTATTGAGAAACATATATCCACAATGAGAGTTATCATAATAATTCTCTTTGGAAGAAACTGCGATGTTCATAATGTGAAATGTAAAAACGTTAAATTCACATCCGAGACTCTCACACCTTGCTTCTTAGGTGAATTGTCGATGTCGGATTTGTATGCCGCAGAAGCGGTAGTTGGAGGTTTTATGGGTAAGGTAATTGCTGTCTGTACCAGCGAGAGAAAGGGTACGCAGAAAGTAAATATCGGAACAGCAGAGTTTATTGAAGATCATGGTATTAAAGGAGACGCTCATGCCGGTAATTGGCATCGACAGGTTAGCCTGTTATCGAAGAATAAGATAGAGGCGTTTAGAGCAAAAGGCATCGATGTTCCTTATGGAGCATTTGGAGAAAACCTTGTCGTTGAGGATATTGACTTTGCCAGTCTTCCGATTGGAACCAGGTTTCAGTGCAACGAGGTGGTTCTCGAGCTAACGCAAATCGGAAAGAAGTGCCATAATGAATGTGAGATATTTAAAATCGTCGGTGACTGTATCATGCCAAGGGAAGGAGTATTTACAAAAGTGCTTCATGGCGGAATGATATCAGTAGGGGATAATCTTACTGTTATCTAATATAACTATTCTAAAGGTTCACTATCGGAAAACCATCTAGCGTTGTCTGCCTGGTTACATGTGAAATACTCTGCTAGCAGTATAATATCTTTGGAAAAGAAATGAGCATGCTTAACGGTTCATATAGGAGGAAAAATGAGAGTTGCGATAATCACAGCCAGCGATTCCGGATATGAAGGGAAAAGAGAAGATCTTAGTGGACAGGTGATAGAGGACATTGTGAAAAAGAGCGGATATACAGTGGTATCCAGGATTTTACTACCGGATAAGAAGGATATGCTTGCAGATGAAATGATACGAATCTGTGATCAGGGTTTGGCTGATCTGATTTTAACCACCGGAGGAACCGGATTATCTCCAACGGACTGTATGCCAGAGGCGACTGAGGAGATCGGTGAACGCAAGGTACCCGGAATACCGGAGGCGATCAGGCAGTATAGCCTCCAATTTACAAAAAGAGCGATGCTCTCAAGAGCGGCATGCGTCACAAGAAAATCCACTTTAATCCTCAATCTTCCGGGGAGTCCCAAGGCAGTAAGAGAAAGCCTGGAATATGTCATTGAAGATTTAGAGCATGGATTGCAGATTATGCTGGGAATAACTAATAATTGTGCAAGATAATGTGAATGATTGAAAAGCAAAATTCACACAAAGCGAATATTAATTCGCTTTAAGTAGATTTGTGCCTGCGTCTTTCTCGGCACAAACTAACTCAAAGGGCAGGTATGTTTGATTGGTGTAAAACTTAATAAATAAGGATAGCTTTTTCCTTTTTATCGACTACCTGACCGATCATTCTGACCCAGGGGGTATATGATTGCATACGATTTAAGTATTCTTTTGCATCTTTTTCGGAGATAGACAGTAAAAGACCACCGGAGGTCTGTGGATCATAAATGAAATCCTTCTTATTTTGCAGAAGATTATTTTTATAAATAACTTTATCTTCTAGATAATTCAGGTTATTGTACATACCTTCTGGAAGGATACCCATGGCAGCAAAGTCTAAGGCTCCTTCAATTTTAGGGATAGAATCCGTATCAATTTCGATCGTTTTGTTGCTTCCCGAGGCCATTTCATAAGCATGACCGATCAGGCTAAAGCCGGTGACATCCGTACAAGCATGTACCGCAAGGCCATTCATAGCCTCTTTTGCATACTTATTTAGGGTTACCATAATGTCTGTAGTAAGCTTTTGCTGAGCCTCCTGCAAAAGCCCGGCTTTTGCAGCAGTATTCATGATGCCGATCCCGATTGGCTTAGTAAGAAGGAGGACATCACCGGTTTGTGCTGAACTATTCGTAAGAATATCCTTCGGATGTGCAAATCCGGTCACACATAGACCGTACTTGGGCGTTGGATCTGAAATTGAGTGCCCACCGGCGATTACAGCCCCGGCTTCTAAAACCTTAGAATAACCGCCTTCGAGGATGCTTTGCATCACAGAAGTATCAAGACAGGAGGGGAAACACATCAGGTTCATACAAACTGCAGGATTTCCACCCATTGCATAGATATCACTCAAAGCATTGGTAGCTGCTATTTGTCCAAAAATAAAGGGATCATCTACCATTGGAGGAAAGAAATCTACTGTCTGTATCGCTACGACAGAATCGTTGATTTTATATACACAGGCATCATCGCTTGTTTCAAAACCGATTAATAAATTAGGATCATTGAATTTCGGCATTTGCTGTAATACCTGATGTAATATTCCCGGACCTAATTTCGCAGCGCAGCCGGAGGTTTTTACAAGACTGGTGAGTGGAATATTTTTTGAGGGCATATAGGACATCCTTTCAATGAGGAAGTAATTGATTGTTTCTATTAATTATAGCATAGTTTGTTATATCGACCAGTTATTTTTATTGATGATGATACGAATTATTATTTTTGTATTCATTTCATATATTTAGGAGGGAAAGCACTCTTCGGGCGAAGCTCTGTAATAAGAATGGGAATGCAGGAAAGCTCACTAAAGTGCGAAGATCATTCTGAAAGTACCAGAATGATCCTGAAGAACTACGATGTTCGTGCAATGGCACTCACACCTTGTTCTTCTTTGATTATTTGAGATGCTGCTTTGCAGCATTATGTTAGGAAGGAAAATCATGAGGCTGATGTTACCATCTAAAGTAGTTTGGGAAGAAGAGGCATCCCTGATCCATGCATTTGGCATAGATCATAGGAATGCACCCATCATCTCGGTAGTAGGAGCAGGGGGAAAAACCAAAACCATCGAACAGCTGGCTATGGAGTATAAGCAATTAAGAAAAAAGGTGATTATCACTACGACGACACAGATGTTCCAACCGGACCAGTTTTTATGGTGTAGCGAAGAAGCTACCGAAACTTTGCTGAACTATCTTGAAATAGACTATGCCGTATGGATGGGCTTGCCCTGTAGTGACGGGAAAATGAAAGCTCCAAAACCTTCCTTTTTAGATCAATTAAAGGAACTTAATATTCCTATGTTAATTGAAGCAGATGGAGCAAAAAGACTTCCTTTTAAGGTGCCAAGGGAAAATGAACCGGTAATATTGCCCGGAAGCCAGATGGTAGTGGGAGTACTGGGGATGGATGCACTAGGAAGAACGATCAAGGAAATCTGTTTTCACCCTGAACTGGTTGCACTATATCTTCATAAAACTGAGGATCAGCTTATCACCAAGGAAGATTATATTGAGGTTATCAAAGGCAGTCACGGATTGGCAAAGGGAGTCACTCAAGATATGGATTATATTGTTGTCCTGAATAAAGTGGATAATGAAGAAAGAGTAAGAGCAGCCTGTCAAATTCGTGATATACTGATGAGACAAGGAATCAGGAGGATTTATCTAACCTCTTACCAGGCAGATTAATGAAGAAAGCGTAGCGTGAACAGTATGAGTGAACAGTAATTTACAAAAGGAAGACAAGTATTCCTTCAGTAATAATCTATAAATGCGCTCGTGCTCAGAACATGGAGGCAAATATGAAGATTCTAATAAAAGGAGCAGGTGATTTGGCCTCCGGGATAGCTTATCGATTAAAAAAAGCTGGTTACCAAATCCTTATGACAGAGATTGAAATTCCGCTTACAGTCAGAAGAACGGTAGCATTTTCCAGGGCTGTTTATGAGTTGGAAGCTGAAGTGGAAGGGATAAAGGGAATTTTAATACACAGTCCCAGTGAAATCGGGGAAGTTTGGAAACAAGGAAACATCCCTGTGATTGTAGATGAATATGCCTCTGTTCAAAGGGAGTACCAAGCCGAGGTAATCGTTGATGCAATTATAGCAAAACATAATCTTGGAACCACGATGGAAGATGCACCATTAGTCATCGGAGTTGGGCCGGGCTTTGAGGCCGGTAAAGACTGCCATGCAGTCATCGAGACCAAACGTGGTCATTATCTGGGCAAGGTAATATGGGAAGGGAGTGCAATTCCTAATACCGGAATTCCTGGTGAGATTGGTGGATTTACAACGGAGAGGATCATTCGAGCGACGGCAGATGGTGAATTTCAACCGAGTACACATATTTCTGATATGGTGGAAAAAGATCAGGTCGTGGCATTCAGTGGAGGAGAACCAATTAAAGCACAGATGTCCGGTATCATCAGAGGGATGCTTCAGCCCGGAGTTAAGGTGATCAAGGGGATGAAATGCGGTGACATCGATTCGCGATGCGAAATTGATCATTGCTTTACGATCTCAGATAAAGCAAGAGCTATTGCAGGTGGAGTTTTAGAAGCAGTTTCGGGCTATGAACATTTAATAAGTGGAGGTAAAGATGAGTAAAATTATTGATGCGATAGGAAAAGTATGCCCCATGCCGGTAGTTATGACCAAAAAAGAAATTGATCAGGGGACAGTGAATATGATAACCTTGGTGGATAATGAAACAGCCGTAGAGAATCTGAAACGGTTAGCTGCCAGTACCGGGTTTATAACACAGGTTACTAAGGATCAGGATAGTTATAGAGTTGCTTTTTCAAAAGAAGGTGACTTTAGTGATGAGGTTCAGACGAATACAGAGAAGGTAATTGATCCTTCTGTTTCTTTAGATTATGTGATTTTCATTGGAAAAGAAACGATTGGCGAGGGGGATCACGAGTTAGGGAAAAATCTAATGCGTATGTTCTTATTTACCCTATCGGAAATAAAAGAGTATCCGTCTCATATTTTATTTATGAATGGAGGAGTAAAGATCCCAACCTTGGATGAACAAGCTGTGAAATCATTACAGACACTGAAGGATCATGGAGTAACTATTTTAGTATGTGGCGCCTGCCTTAATTTCTACGGCTTAACAGAAGAATTAAAGGTAGGGTCGGTCAGCAATATGTATGAAATTACTGATAAAATGAGACAGGCAGGGAAAGTCATTAATATGTAACTATTCAGGACAGTAGAAATATTGATAAAACAGACCGTGAAAGTTTACTTTCTAAGGAATGTTTTATCAATATTTCTGTTGGATGAATCCAATCAGCTCGAAATTCGTAGGATTTTCGAGCCTGTCCTGAAAAGTTATATTTTTAAATAAAGAAAGCTGGAAAACGAATGAGTAATCATGAGAGGAAGAATACTGAGAAGATAGTTGGGGTCGTACTTTTGGCAGCAGGGAATAGCCAAAGGTTTCAGGCTGTGAAACTTTTAGAACTCATAGGCGATAAAAAAATGTATGAGCATATCCTTGAGTTAACCGCAGTTTTAACTGTTAAGCCGAGGGTTATTGTAACTCAGTATGAAGAGATACGAGAAAAAGCCTTATATTTAGGATTTGAGACGGTAATGAATTCTGATCCGGAGCTTGGCATATCCCACTCGCTTCAGCTTGGTTTGCGTTGTGCACTTGAAATTTGTCCTAACTTAGATGGGGTCTTATTCAGCGTATGCGATCAGCCTTATTTGAATCAAGCCACACTTTTGCGGCTACTGGATATGTTCCGGCAAACAGAGAAAGGGATTGCCTGTATTGCACATAATGAAGTATTAGGAAATCCATGTATTATTGGCAAAAAGTATTATGAAGAGTTATTTGCATTACGTGGAGATAACGGGGGAAAGAAGATTATTAACAAATATCCTGAGGATATAGAGCCGGTATTTGTTTGTGATATAAAGGAAATGCTTGATATCGATTATAAAGAGGATGTAATTTAATTTCGAAGCTTCAGATAAGAGAAAGGAGCATAAAGATGTTTACTGTAAATGTCAATGGCAGGGATTATCAATCTGAAACAGATATTGGATTAATGGACTTTTTACGTGAGGAACTAGATATTACTTCAGTAAAAGATGGATGCAAAGAAGGGGCTTGTGGAACCTGCACTGTGATTATTGATGGAAAGACTGCGCGCGCCTGTATACAGAAGCTGTCCAGGCTGGAAGGTAAAAAAATTCTAACGCTGGAAGGGTTCACAGATCGGGAAAAGGAAGTGTTCGGATATGCTTTTGCTGCGGTAGGAGCTGTCCAGTGTGGTTTTTGTATTCCCGGAATGGTAATCAGCGGTAAGTGTCTTTATGATCAGAATCAAAATCCTACCAAAGAGGATGTGAAGCAAGCCATTCGCACGAATCTATGCCGGTGTACCGGATATGCCAAGATAGAGGAAGCTATTCTTTTGGCGGCTAAAATGTTAAGGGAAAACTTAGAAGTGCCCAAACTTAAGCAAACCGGAAGGGTAGGAGAGAAAACCTGTCGGATTGATGCCATTTCCAAAACACTTGGCACAGCGAAGTATGCAGATGATTTTAATTTGGAAGGAATGCTATACGGCAAAAATGTATTTACGAAGCATGCGTGTGCAAAAGTAATATCAATTGATATTACGAAGGCTTTTAACATGCCGGGAGTGGTAGCTGTCTACACAGCGAAGGATATTCCTGGAGAGAGATATATCGGGCACTTGGCACATGATTGGCCCGGTATGATTGCAGAAGGGGAATATACAAAATGTATAGGAGACTCTATTGCGATTGTTGTTGCTAAGACAAAGGCGCAGGCAATTGCTGCCGTAAATGCAGTAGAGGTAGAATACGAAGTTCATAAACCGATTACCTCGTGGCAGGAAGCTGCCTTGGAGGGAGCACTCCAGGTGCATGGAGAAGGCTTTATGCATTTTGGTAAATTTAGAATTCCGGAAAATAACCTATTAGACCATCAAGAAGTGAAGCGGGGAGATGCCAAAGCAGCAATTGCGAATTCCAAATATGTTGTCCAGGGCAGCTTCCATGTCCCGCCGACGGAACACGCCTTTATGGAACCTGAAACAGCAATTGGTATTCCTGATGATGATGGTATCCTGGTGATCACAGGTGGACAAGGTATCTATGATGAGTATCGTGAAATTGCTTTATATCTTGGCCTGCCCAGAGAAAAG
Organism: Bacillota bacterium; assembly: GCA_023414355.1. Taxonomy (GTDB): domain Bacteria; phylum Bacillota; class Clostridia; order Lachnospirales; family Lachnospiraceae; genus Mobilitalea. The sequence continues at coordinate 35,472 of JAEZOB010000009.1, forward strand.
GTACGAATAAAAAGCGCTGTAGTCGGTGGAGGCTTTGGAGGCAAGGAAGATATGAGTGTGCAGCATCAGGCTGCTCTCTGCGCATACTTAGCAAAGCAACCGGTGAAAGTTTCCTTTAGTCGTCAGGAAAGTATTAATTACCATCCAAAACGTCATGCAATGGATATCGAATGTACGATTGGTTGTGATGAAAACGGAATTTTCCAGGGAATGATAGCGAGATTGAAAACAGATAACGGCGCCTATGCTTCTCTTGGCGGACCGGTTTTACAGAGAGCCTGTACGCATGCCGGAGGCCCCTATAATTATCAGAATGTTGATATTGAAGGGGATGCATATTATACCAATAATCCGCCTGCCGGCGCATTTCGTGGTTTTGGAGTTACTCAATCCTGTACGGTTACAGAATGCTTAATCAACCAGCTGGCAGAGAAAGTGGGTATATCTGGATGGGAAATCAGGTATCGTAATGCAATCCGACCCGGGCAGGTACTTCCGAATGGGCAGATTGCTGATCCCGGAACAGCTATGGCTGAGACCTTAGAAGCATTGAAAGAAGATTTTGAAAAATATGAGGCAGATCCTAACTACTACGTAGGAATCGCCTCTGCCATGAAGAATGCCGGAATAGGTGTGGGTCTTCCGGATATAGGACGCTGTAGCTTGAAAGTAATGGATGGAAAGATCTGTGTCAGATCCTCTGCGGCCGCAATCGGACAAGGTGTTCAGACAGTACTACTGCAAATGGTTTGTGAGACGACAGGCATAACACCGGAGCAAGTCGTTGTAGAGCATCCGGACACAAAAATCACACCAGATGCCGGTACAACAACTGCTTCCAGGCAAACCTTATTTACCGGTGAGGCTACCCGACAAGCTGCACTAAAGCTGATGGCTGATTTAGATCAGGGATACACCTTAAGTGATTTGAACGGGAACGAGTATTTGGGTGAATTTGATTTTAAGACCGATCCCATCGGATCGCCTAAACCAAATCCGGTCAGTCATGCCGCGTATGGATATGCAACACAACTGTTCATTCTTGATCAGGAAGGAAAAGTCGTAAAAGTAATTGCTGCGCATGATATCGGAAAGACGATTAATCCTCTTTCTGCAGAAGGTCAGGTAGAGGGCGGTATAGCCATGGCACTTGGTTATGGACTAACCGAGGATTTTCCTTTAAGTGAGGGGGTCCCGCAGGTGAAGCTTGGTACTCTGGGAATTTTTAAGTCCACTGCAATGCCTGAGATAGAGACTCGATTTATAGAGAAGAATCAATCTGAGTTTGCATACGGAGCGAAGGGAATTGGTGAGATCGTCAGCGTCATGGGTGCCGCGGCCTGTCAGAATGCGTACTATAAAAAAGACGGAAGATTCCGATATGATTTCCCACTGGAGGACACCTATTACCGTAAGGCAAAATAAAGTTGGAATAGAAAGCAGGAGGAATAGAAAGCAGGAGGAATAGAAAACAGTAGGAATAGAAAGCAAGAGGAATAGAAAGCAAGAGGAATAGAAAGCAGGAGGAATTGGAGTAATTATATCGATGGTTTATAGTATTTGCTGGATAAGATCACCCTTCACAAAATAAATTTTATGCATGTCCTGAGGAATGGGATACTGTTTCATACAGGCCATGATTTCTTCACAGGAGGCGGAAGTGATTTTAAGTGAAATCCCACAGCTATTAGAAATTTCTCGAAGAGTGGGAATAACCTGATAGGTTAGATTACCTTCTAAATATTTTTGTGCTGCAATAGCGGTATGCGTATTTGAAAAAGTGATCAAATAGTATTCCATCAGATACCTCCGGTAATTATATTCATGACAAGTGAAGTGGTTTACTGTTTCATCTTGCTTATGAAAAGGGTTATGGCGTGCTCATTTATTCAATAACATTATATCAATTTTCTTTCTTATTGTATACCTGTTTGAAAAGCGCCGATGCTGTTTAAAGGTGCAGTAAATATGAACTGTAAAGAGGAGGGCTTCTTTGGATAGAGTGTATTTTGACCAAGCGTCAACTTCATTCCCAAAAGGAAAAGGAGTAATCGAGGCGATGGTAACGTTTATGAGTGATATCGGAGCCAATATTAATCGGGGAGCTTACCGGGATGCTTATGACACAGCAAGAATTGTTTATGAAACCAGAGAACAGCTTTGCCGGTTTTTTGATTTTGGACCAACAGCCGATATGGCCAAGAATGTGATCTTTACTCAGAATATTACGTATGCTCTGAACTTGATTATCAAGGGCTTCTTAAAAAATGGCGATCATGTATTAGTCAGTTCGATGGAACACAATGCGATCATGCGCCCGTTGGTACAACTACAGAAAACGGATAATATTTCGTTTGACCGCATTCCATGTTCTGAGGAAGGGGAATTGCTATTTGACGAGATAGAGAAACTGGTGAAAAAGAATACCAAAGCGATCATTATGACGCATGGGTCAAATGTAAGCGGGACGATAATGCCGATTGAGAGGGTAGGTAAGTTAGCCCGGAGCTTAGGAGTCAAATTCATCGTCGATTCTGCGCAAACTGCAGGGGTATTTCCCATTTCTATGAAGGATATGAATATCGATGTCTTAGCATTCACAGGGCATAAGGGATTATTGGGTCCACAGGGTATCGGAGGCTTTCTGATTACAGATGAAATGGCGGATCATACGGAAGCCATGATTACCGGCGGAACCGGTAGCATCTCGGATACAGAAGACACACCGGACTTTTTGCCTGACAAATTTGAAGCAGGAACTTTAAATCTCCCCGGAATTATTGGTCTTCATAGTAGTCTTACTTATTTGGAGAAGATTGGCATCACGAAGATTAGGGAAAAGGAAATGAAACTTACAAAAGAATTTCTGGAAGGCGTATCACAGATAAAAGCGCTGAGTGTGTTCGGGAAGAAGAATTGTGAGGATCGGTGTGCTGTTGCTAGTCTTCAGTGTTTATCCATGGATGAAGCAATGCTGGCGTATACTCTCGAGAATCAATATAATATTATTACAAGAGTAGGGATGCATTGTGCACCAAATGCACATAAGACATTGGGGACATATCCGAGAGGAACACTCCGCTTTTCTTTTGGATATGAGAATACGGAAGAGGAAATAGAGTATGCAATAAGAGCAATGTCTGAAATTTTGTCGTGAGGAGGAAGCAAAATTCTTTCAAAGGAGATAGATATGAAAGTATTAAATTATGGTTCATTAAATATCGACTATGTATATCAGGTAGATCATTTTGTAAGAGCCGGAGAAACGCTGGACTCTCAAAAATTGGAGTTATTTTGCGGTGGTAAAGGGCTTAATCAATCAATTGCGTTAAGTAAAAGCGGTGTCAATGTCTGGCATGCCGGTGCTGTTGGTGAGAATGATTCGGATATGCTGCTAGAACTGCTGAATAATTCCGGAGTAAATACAGAGTATGTAAAGAAAAAGTCTGGATCAAGTGGCCATGCCATTATACAAAAGACTACTAATGGTGAAAATTGTATCTTGTTATATGGAGGAGCCAATCAAAGCATAACCAAGGAAGAAGTAGAGGAAACCTTATTACATTTCGATAAAGGCGACTTTATTATCCTTCAAAATGAAATCAGCGAAATCAGCTATATGATACAAAGAGCTCATGATAAAGGTATGAAAATAGTCTTTAATCCCTCTCCGATGAATATAAAAATATCAGCTTATCCGCTTGATTTGGTTGATTACTTATTACTAAATGAGGTCGAAGGTATGGAAATCAGTAGATATCCGGAGGCTAACGATGAATTGATCAAGAAGCTGGGAGAAATGTATCCCAATGCTAAAATAGTTCTGACGCTCGGAGAAAAAGGATCCCTATATAAAGATAACGATATGCTGCTTCGCCAATCCATATATCAGGTAAAAGCGGTGGATACTACTGCGGCCGGTGATACATTTACTGGTTTCTTCTTAGGTGCAGTGTTAGACGGCGAGTCTATAGAGAAAGCGTTGGACAATGCAGCCAAGGCAGCAGCCATCGCAGTGACCCGTGAAGGAGCTGGTGCTTCCATACCAACGAAGGAAGAAGTTGAAACATTTCATCTATGGTAGTGAAAGCTGGATTTCATAAAATGCTGGTTGGAGGGCTATTGTAAAACGCTCAGTATCCTTAGTTTGCTAAATAGTACGTATAAATATACAAATGAGTAAAAAAAATGCTTATAAAAGTAAAAATATTATATTTAAGTCCTAGATAGATAATTATATAATAGAGAACAAATGAGGTAATTTTATGAAAAAAACAAAACTTATAACAATTTTTTTGGTTATTGTGCTGATACTACTAGCAATGACAGCTTGCGGTAAGAATAATACGGCATTATCAGAGGAAGCACAGAAGATATGCGGCAGTTGGGCATACAATCATGACAAAGAGACAGCAATAGCAGTATTTCGTGAAGATGGTACCGCGCAGTATGAAGGCAAGGATTATTCCTTTGAATGCGATGGTCAGTTTATTCAATTAAAAGACAAAAAAGGTGATACAATACAACTTCGCTATGCCTTTAATGATGAGGGTATCTATCTTTATAGTAATAATACATATACCTTTAGCGGTGAGGGGGAACCTGATGGCCTGGTAGGAGAATGGTCATGTGCAGAGAAAAAGTGGTCTTACTCCTTTACTGAACAAGGAACCTTTATGGAGGATGGCTTTTTCCCCGGCTACTATACAGTAGATGATAAGAATTCAACCTTTAAGCTTGTTTATAATGATCAGTTTGAAGATACAGTGTGCTATTTTCAGTTAGAAGGAAATAAGCTGTCTATAGAATATCCGTGGCGCATGGTTAAAATGAGCAACAAAAAATAAGTATGGAAATGTGATTTTATATCACATTAACATAAATAAAAAACATTTTTTGAGGAGGAGAATTATGAAAAAAGTTATTGCATTACTGCTCGCTCTTGGGATGATCGTATCTCTCGTAGCATGCGGAAAAAAAGCCGCAACAGAAACACCTGCAACAAATGATGCACCTGCTGCAACTGAAGCACCCGCTGCTGCTGCAACCGAAGCACCTGCTGCTGAAGCAGCTAAGCCTGTTGACCTTACTATGTGGTGTATCGCTGTAGAAAGCGATTCAAACCGTCACGCTTATGAAACTGGTATTGCTGAGTTCCAGGCAGCTCATCCCGAGATCAACCTTACTTGGGAAGCTACACAGAACCAGGAATATAAGACAAAGATTAAGGCTGCTGTTGCTGCAAACGAATTACCTGATATCTTCTATACATGGGGATGTGCTTTCCTTGGTGATTTCGTTAGTGCTGGCCGTGTTTATGATGCAACTGAAACTTATGCTAAATATGCTGCTGAATTACCGGAAGTTTCAATGGGTAACTTAAAGTTTGATGGCAAGTATTATGCTGCACCTATCACAATGAACATCGTTGCTATGTTCGCTAATATGGAACTTCTGAAGCAAGCTGGCTTTGATAAGGTTCCTGCTACATACGATGAGTTGATTTCTGTATGTGACGCTCTTGTTGCAAAGGGAATTATTCCTTTCGGCTGCTCAGGCAAAGAGACCTGGTGTGTAACCGAGTATCTTGAGTCTATCATTGAGAAGACTGCTGGCGCACCTGCTATGAATGATATCTTCACCGGAAAAGCTACATGGGGCAACGCTGATGTAACTAAGGCAGTTGGTCTGTTCCAGGAAATGATCGCTAAGAAGTATTTTGATCCCGAAGGTATTGCACTTACTAATGACGAAGTTAAAGCTAACTTCATTGCTGGAAAGTATGCATTCTATATCAATGGTACATGGAACTGTGCAGACTTTGCTAACGCTGGTCTGGCTGATAAGGTTCAGGTTGCTGAGTTCCCTGTTATTGATTCTACGAAGTCTCAGCTTGGTGAGCTCATTGGTGGACCTACCGACGGTCTTGCTGTTTCTGCTGAATCTCCGAATGCTGCAATTGCTTCCGATAGCGCATTTGAAATTGCTAAGAACATCTGTAAGGTTGGTTACCTTGATGGTAATGGACTTCCGGCATGGACACAGGATCCTAATGGTGACTACTCAAAAATCAATCCTTTAACACAGTCTGTTAGTAAGATTGTTGCTGCTTCTAAGCAGTTAGTTCCTTTCGGCGACAATGCTATGCCTGCTGATACAGCAAACATTTATCTTGACTATGTAAGTCAGATCTATTCTTCTGCTATCGATGGTCAGCAATTTGTTGATGGTCTTGTAAAAGATATTAAGTAATTTATGACAAGTGAAACGCTTTATCGTTTCATCTTGTATTGGGAAGTACATGATAATTTAAGAAACATGAATGAGAACCATTAATTTTTCGGGTTCTAGTTCGATTATGAAAGAAGCGGTTTCCCAACGATTGTCTGGATCAAAATCATCTGGGAACCGCTTCTTGTCTAATAAATGACAAGTGAAACAGCAAACTGTTTCATCTTGTAGGGAAGGAATCAAGATGAAAAAATTATATAGTAATAAACTGACGATTCTTCTGTTTATTCTCCCTGCACTGCTGCTTTTTGTATTCATACTTATTGCACCGATATTTATGTCGGGCTATTACAGTCTTTTTGATTGGAAAGGCTTTGGACCAAAGACATTCATTGGATTAGAAAATTATACGGAACTGTTTACAAGTAACTCAATAGGCTTTACTAAGGCTCTGGGTAATTCAATGCTCTTAGCATTGCTTTCAGTAGTAGTACAGTTGCCGCTTGCACTGGGTCTTGCACTTCTTCTCGGTAAGGGAAGAAAGGGCGAACGAGGTTTTCTTTCAATTTATTTTATACCGGTTCTTATTTCTACCGTTGTTATTGGTCAGCTCTGGTTAAAGATTTACAATCCGTCCTACGGCTTACTGAATGTAGCGCTGAGAGCGATTGGCCTGGATAATTTGGCAAAGATTTGGCTTGGTGATGCAAAGTACGCTCTCGGAGCAGCTTTCGTACCTACCATATGGCAGTATGTCGGTTATCATATGCTGTTGATGTTTGCAGGTATTAAGAGTGTTCCTACCGAGTACCGTGAGGCAGCAATGATTGATGGAGCAAGAGAGGGACAGGTTAACCGTTATATTGTTATACCGTACATTAAGCCTATACTGAAGATATGTACGATATTCGCTGTTACAGGTTCACTTAAGGCTTTTGACTTAATCTATGTATTAACAAATGGCGGTCCGTTGCATGCGACGGAGGTGCCCAGTACGCTAATGATCAGTATGCTGTTCCTGCGTAATCGATATGGTATGGGTAGTACGATTGCTCTCCTTCTAATCATTTTGTGCTTTGCCTTTGCTTTGCTTATTGGCCGTATATTCAGGAATAAGGAGGATTAACAACGTGAAGAATAAGAAATCTAAACCCCAGAGTGAATCCTTCGTGATGAAGGGAAGCAAGCGCAAAGAGGTTATAGTATACATTTTCTTAAGCATATGGGCTTTGCTTAATCTGTTTCCTGTCTATTGGATGTTTACCTTCTCACTCAAGAGTAATGCAGAGATATTTGGCGTGAATGTTGCCGGTCTTCCGCATGATTGGCTGTGGTCCAACTATGCAAGAGCAGTAGATATTGGCCATATTGAGAAATATTTTCTTAACAGCATCATTGTTGCTGTTGCGACTATTTCCATAGTTATGCTTATTTCGCTTATGGCAACCTATGCCCTGACAAGATTTATTTGGAATGGAAGGAAGCGGATGAACAGCTTTTTTATGCTTGGATTGACCATTCCTATTCATGCAGCTCTTGTACCTATCTATGTCACATTTTCAAGAATGGAATTGCTTAATAAGTATATTTCTCTTATTATTCCCTATGCCGCCTTTTCCTTGGCGATGGGAATACTCATATGTACAGGCTTCATGCAGGAATTGCCCATGGATCTTGATGAGGCGGCATGTATCGATGGCTGTGGTACATGGAAAATTTTCTTCAAAATTATTGTACCGCTGATGAAACCGGCTGTGGCAACGGTATCTATTTATACCTTCCTGCAGTGCTGGAATGAGCTGATGTTTGCGAATAACTTTATCAGTGATTCTGCGCACAAAACACTGCCAGTTGGTATACAATCACTATCCGGACAGTTCACGCAGGATTGGGGCCCGATTGGTGCGGCTTTGGTTATGGCAACCTTCCCGACTCTTATTTTCTATGCATTCTTTAGTAAGAAGATACAAGAGAGCTTCATTGCCGGAGCAATCAAGGGTTAGTGACTAATAATAGTTGATTTATAGCAAGAGAAAGTTCGCAATGCGCACTTTCTCTTGTATTAAAAGGGTTTCGGACTCTGTTCATGTGGGTACATAACAGAGACGAACCCCTTTTTTGTTAGAAGGATAAATCAGAGAAACCCGTAGAAGGTGTTATTATTCTATTGGTCGCGAACTATTGTGTCGGATGATATTATATGTATCGTGTTGAAAATAAGATGAAGATATGATACGATAACGTATGAAAGTATAGGTAAGATCAGTATTTACACTAGTATATGTGATAGAGGTGCAATTATGAGAAATGGCGACAAACTATTAAAACGCGATAATAAAAGGTCGCTACAACAGACAGCTATGATCATGCTTGTTGCTCTATTGTTGTTTTTCTGTATGATGTTTATGATAGCAACCTCTATCATTAGCAAGAGAACAGAAGACGATTTTAAAATAAGAACTTCGGAAACAGCGGTCAACAATGTGGTGTCTACGATCAGAGCAAGTCTTGTAAATTACAATACTTTATCACGTCAGATCATGGTCAATAGTAGAGTCGTGAAGTACTTAAAAATGAATGATATAGATACTGATAAGATAAATGATAAGACATATGAGGCAAGAAGAAGCACCTATGAATTGCAGAGTCTGTATAGATATATCGATTCTGTATATATCTTCCGCAATGATGGCCGATATGTAAGTACAGGACAAGGTAAGTATTTTGTTGATTTAACCAGTTTAGAACGTTCTAAGATATTGGACGAACGTGGTAGTACAGTGTATTCGATTAATGGTAACGGTACGATTGTGAAAGATAAATGTAAGCCGTTTCTTACTATGTCACGTGCAATATACGATATCAATTCACAAAAGCTCCTGGGTATCCTGATCATGAATATTTCAAGCAGTGCATTTGATGATACACTTGCATTGCAGAATTCCAGCGGTATGTGTATCCTTGATAGGTATGGTACACTTCTATGCGGGAATGAAGAAATCAGTAAACTATATGACCACAGCTACGATAGTAACAATATGATTTTTAAGAATATCCACTTAAATGGTGAGAGAAAGACGCTAACAGGAAAAAGGGCGATAAAACCTCTGGTGGTATTATGTGCAAGTGGTAAGGGAGCAGAGGCATTACCACAGGATACGATCTATGCATTAATGCTGACGCTGACAGCATTTATCCTATCGGCATTTGTCTGTGCGCTGTTTATTACAGTGAATATAGCGCGACCCATCAAAAACCTCAGTTTAGCAATGGAACGTACAAGGTCCTCAGGGTGGTTGAAGAAGATTGATGCCGAGATGCCTAACAATGAGATTGGAAGGTTGGCAGAAAGCTATAATAGCATGATAGAATATCTGAACGAGCTGTTTAATCGCTTGATTGAAGATGAGAAGAATGTACAGAAGGCAGAGATGCGTGTTCTGCAGGAACAGATAAAACCGCATTTTCTCTATAATACACTAGAAACGATCAGCTATATGGCAGTGCAGGAGAATGCAAATAAAGCGCACGATGCACTGGAGACACTGGGAAGCTTTTACCGCAATTTCCTTAGCAAAGGTGATCACGAGATACCTCTAAAGCGTGAGCTTCGCATTACACAAGATTATCTCTCCCTGCAGAAGCTGCGGTATGGAAATATCTTTGAGGATGAGTATATCCTTGACGAGGGCACGCTCGATTGTATGGTGCCTAAGTTGATTCTTCAACCGCTTGTAGAAAACTGTATCTATCATGGAGTTCGTCTTAAGGGGGAGAAGTGTGTTATACGCATCACTACCCGTATGGACGAGGGTGGTTTACGCATCATTGTTTATGACTCCGGTGTTGGCATGAGCAACGAACAGATCATGAATGTGATGAAGGCTAGCGAGGAAGATGATGTAAGGATACTATCAGGCTTCGGTCTGCGTGGTACCATCAATCGTATACGTTATTATTATGACTGCGATAATATTGTACAGATACATAGTGAGCCAGGCGAATATACAGAAATTGAAATATACATTCCTAATATCAGGGAGTCGGAAGCAGAGGGGGAAGGATAATGTACCGAGTTATGATCATTGATGACGAGATGTCTGCTCGCAGACTGTTACAGGCATCCATAGATTGGCAGTCGCTTGATATGGAATTGGTGGGTGAGGCAGCGAGTGGTATCGAAGCCATTAATATCATTGATGAGTTGCGGCCTGACATTGTTTTCGTTGACATTAATATGCCCTTTATGAATGGAATAGAGTTCACTCAGGTAGCAACGGAACGATATAAAGATCTGGTGATTATCATTTTGACGGGATTTGATGATTTTGAGTATGCACGTCAGTGTGTACGTCTTCCGGTTGTAGAGTATATGCTGAAACCGTTTGTTCGTCAAGAGGTGACCGAAGTATTAATTAATATAAAGGAGAAGCTGGATAAGCACAAGATTCATACACAGGAGGTTGGTCGTGATATTACTCCGTCTGATATTGAGCAGATCATGCAGTATATACGCGATAACTTTACGGATTCCAACATTAATCTAACCTCTGTTGCGCAGCATTTTGGATTTAATCCGAGTTATTTTAGTCGGAAATTTAAGCAGGAAACAGGAAAGAGCTTTGTAGAATTCCTGATCAAATGCCGGATGGAGCGGGCGATTGAACTAGCAGGAACAAGCCGGAAGATGTTCTGTACGGCCAATGACGTCGGTATCCCTGACCCGAACTACTTTGGGCGTTGTTTCAAAAAATATGCGGGCATCAGCTACTCGGAATATGTCAATTCGCATACCACGAAGTAAACTCTTTTCGTTTTACGACACTTGATACCATCCAAGAGGTATCTTTGGCATCCTATCATAGAATGGTAGGATGCTTTTTAGAATAGAAGATTACTAAATAATGCTTTTATAGGACTAATGATGAAGTTGAAAAAAGAGGAGGAACATCAATAATGAAAAATACTTTTACGCAGAGACATCCATATATTTCTGCAGTTTTAATAGAAGTGCTCTGTACATTTATGACAGCACTTGGTGTGGCAAAATAATCCCTGTTGTACTGGCCGGATTCAATCCGGAAGTAACGGCTTTGCAATATGTAATTTTGTTATTTTCTACAGTCGCTGTAGGATTTAATGAGGAAATTTATTTTAGGGGACTTGCATTAAAGTTTATCTCAGAGAAGGGAAGAAAAAAGGCTATTATCTGGTCATCAGTAATATTTGGTTTTCTTCATCTGGCAAATGCGTTTCATGGGAAAGATACTTTATATCTTGTATTACAGATGATATTTGCGCTTTTGGTAGGATTTGTTCTTGCTGAGATTGTCAGCATTACAAGAAGTCTATGGGTAGTTATCACCTGGCATGCTGCACATGATTATCTTTCTAATATAACAGGTCGTGCTCTTGATAAAAGGGCGTTCATTACTCTTGCGATTCAAGTTGGTGTTTTGTTGCTATACGCGGTATCTATCTGGAAAAGTAGTACCGTTGACGATACGGTTACTCTTGGAGTGACAGAATAACAATTTACTTTATCTGATTAATGTAATTACAAATTATAATAGAATTATCAATAATTATGAAGTATAATTATTTATTATTAGTTAGAAGTGAACGAAATTCCATTAAATACAAATAGCTGTATTCCGGAGGCACTTCATCATTTGATGAAAGTGAGCGATCAGAATCAATGCCTTCTATCAGATCACAGCTTGAAAGGATCTCATATGAACAATAGAACTATCAAGGTAGCAGATACAAGGAAAGCTTTTGGCAATAAGAATCCGCTCATAACGCAACGACTAGGTGCAGACCCGTATGCAATTGTTTATCATGACCGTGTATATCTCTATATGACAGGCGATATCGTAGAATATAACACAGAAGGGATTGCGATTGATAACACATATAAGTTAATCAATACGCTAAACGTAATTTCTTCATCTGATTTGGTCAACTGGACAGATCATGGTGCAGTTCGTGCCGCGGGACTGAATGGGGCATCAAAATGGGGAAGTAATTCATGGGCACCAGCAGTGGCTTATAAGAACATAAATGGAGAGGATAAATTCTTTATCTATTTTGCAAATGGCGGTAATGGAATTGGAGTTTTAACATCGGATAGCCCGATCGGTCCTTTTGTTGATCCATTAGGTCATGCATTGATATCAAGGGATACTCCGAACTGTGCTAGTGTAGAATGGTTATTTGATCCGGCTGTTTTGGTGGACAATGACGGAAAAAGTTATATTTTCTTTGGTGGTGGAGTCCCTGGCGATAAATATGCAAATCCGGGAACTGGCCGTGTCGCTGAACTCGGTGAAGATATGATCAGCCTTAAGGGTGAGCCGATCAGCATTGAGATACCATATCTTTTTGAAGATTCCGGTATTAACAGAATTGGTGATACCTATTATTATAGTTACTGCTCTAACTTTAATGTAGATCCGGAGGATGCGAAAAAGCTGGGATTTGGAAACGGAGAGATTATCTACATGACAAGCAAGCACCCGATGGGTCCTTACGTTTTACAAGGATCTATCCTGAAAAATCCGGGAGACTTCTTTGGCTGCTATGGTAACAATCATCACTGTATGTTTCACTTCCAGGGTCAAATGTATATTGCATATCACTCCCAGATCCTGGAGAAGAGGCTGAATATTCCGGGCGGGTACCGTTGTACTCATATAGATCCGGTTAAGATTAACGAAGATGGCTCTATTGCAGTGATTACTGCAACGGAAACTGGTGTTGATCAGGTTAAAGCTCTAAATCCGTTTGTCAGGACAGAGGCAGAAACCTTTGGTACTATGGGTGGTGTAAGTACGGCCTTATATGAGGAGTACGGCTTGAACAGCGGAACCGGAAACATGGTCGTCACTGATATTCATACCGGTGATTGGAGCGCCGTCTACGGAGTAGAATTCGGTAACGAGGGGGCTACTCATTTTACCGCTTCGATTAGTGCAAATAGCAATCAAACTGGTGCTATTCAAATACTTCTTGATAGCCTATCGGGTGAAGTGGTTGGGAATTTAGAGATTACACCGGATACTGCGATGGGATATAGGGAGATTTCAATAGAACTTGACAATGTTATCAAGGGTAAACATGATCTGATTTTTGTTTTTGAAGGAGAAGGTTATACCTTCGATTACTGGTATTTTAAATAGCAGATAAAATATATGATAGATATAATAATATGACATGTAGCTGTCATGTTAGCTATAGTCTAAAATAAACGATATGGGGGGTATTTGGATGGCTGTTACCTTTGATACCTATTGTGGACTATCTTGTGCACACTGCGAGTTTAGGACTACTCATGACTGCAAGGGCTGTATTGCGTCAAATGGAAATCCTTTTCATGGCAAATGTGAAGTTGCAGAATGTGCAAAATCTAGGGGCAAAAGATTTTGTGGTGAATGTGAACATATTATTTCATGTGATATACTGAAAAGGTATTCGTATGACGAACAGCACGGTGACAATGGAGAAAGAATAGAGAATTGTCAGAAGATAAAAGCGCAATTAGTCAATGAAGCCAGAGTGGGAATCAATCCGATTGGATATTGTGGTCATCATTGCGACTATTGCTTTATGGGTCAATGGTGCGGTGGTTGCCGTAGCAGTTATAACTGCTGTTCTTACGCAACTCTATTTGAAGATGCCTCTTGCCCGAATGCGAAATGTGTCATTCAGCGAAATTTAAACGGATGCTATGAATGTGACGATTTATATGAATGTAAAAAGGGTTATTACGAGGTGGAGAAGGAATATATAGCAAAGGCAACTGCTTTATTTATTAAAAAGTATGGTGAAAAAGCTTATTCCGCTACCCTCAAACGCGCTATTGAGGATGGAGTAAATTATCCTAAGACTTTCGATGAAACCGGAAGTATTGAAAATGCATTAGAGATTCTTGAGCGATATATTTAGCCGCCTTTCAAAGAGATAGGAGCTTCCTATGGATAAGTCAAATAAGAGTTTTTGGGAAAGAGTCGCATTTATCTATACTGGATTTATGAAAAGGAATTCTATGGCTTATGATGAACTATGCCTTCGCATTCAGAAACATCTGACACAGACTGATTCTATATTGGAGCTTGCCTGCGGAACAGGACAGCTTACTTATCGTCTTGCCAAAGCGGTAAAAATGTGGACAGCAACCGACTTTTCGGCCAAGATGGTGGAAGAAGCTAAGAAACAAGGAAAAGGGACCAATATTAAATTCGAGGTTGCGGATGCGACAGCTCTGATCTACGAGGATGAGTTCTTTGATGTTGTAGTGATAGCTAATGCACTTCATATTATGCCGGATCCTGACAAGGCCCTATCAGAAATCAGTCGAGTATTAAAGCAGGGTGGTCTATTGATTGCACCAACCTTTGTATATGATGGAAACTATAATAAACGATTGATATGGATAATGGAAAAAGTAGGGTTCCATACGTTTCATAAATGGAAGTCAGGAGAATTAAAGGATTTTGTTTCTTCCCATGGATTTATAGTTCAAAGCAGCGAAGTTGTAAAAGCAAAGCCGCTTGGAGAATGCATGATCATCGGACGTAAAGCATAATCCTTTATTCGCTTAAACAGCAGACATATACAGAAAAAAACTTAAGTGTTCAAGAAAAGCAGCCCTTTCGGACTGCTTTTTGATTGCGAAGGTATTAAGCCTGAGGAGTATCAACTGTTGCTTTTACATGGGTTCCAAAAATCATCATTTTACCCATATCAGGGAAAGTGACGATATCTGTTTTATTGGCTTTCACATCAAAATCAATAAATACAAGTGATTCTGTATCAGAAGTATTAGATAAGACATGCGCTCCCTTTTCACCTGCAGGGAAGCAGAGCATATCGCCAGCCTTTACATCCTTCTCACCATAGGCACAACGCAATTTTCCGGTACCGCTTACAACATAGAAGATTTCTTCGCTTTGGTCATGATAATGGTATCCAAATGCATATTTGCCAACAGGAACCTCGATAAATGCAGCAGCACAGGTATCTACATCCTCTCCGGCAACAACAGGTTTAATGATAAAGGAATTACCATCTCTTTCACTGATTTTTGCATCGATATCACTGATGTTTTTGATTATTAAGTATTTCATTCGATTTATCCCCTTTTCTAAGTATTATTATTTTGTTCAGCAAAACCCGATTGAAAGGTTCCTGTAGTGCTTGATTTTGTCCCCTTTCAATGATATATTATAGCTGTATAGATGTTATGTAAAGAAGGCACAAAAATGTGCCGTAGTATCCATTTGGATACCAAAGATAATATCATCATTTGGAGGATGTTATGATTGATAAAGAACATTTACCGGCATGTCCGGTTGAGATGGTACTGCTCATGATTTCAAATCGATGGAAGATTCTTATTTTACGGGATTTGATGAGTGGTACAAAACGGTTCAGTGAATTAAAGAAATCTATTGGGAACGTTACGCAGAAGGTACTTACTGCAAACCTGCGTAGTATGGAGGAAAACGGCCTTTTATCGCGAACAGTATATGCTGAGGTTCCGCCACGTGTGGAGTATACCTTAACAGAAGCCGGATATAGCCTCAAACCGATTCTAGACTCCATGAAAGAGTGGGGAATGCAATATAAACGAAAGAATTCTCTGGGTTAAATTAATCAGAAAGGAGGCACTCAAATGTTAAATAGCGGAGTAGAGAAGCAAAAACATACCTATATCGCGATCGATTTAAAATCATTTTATGCCTCCGTGGAGTGCATCGAGCGAGGATTAAATCCGCTGACTACGAACCTTGTGGTAGCTGATCCATCTCGGACTGAGAAAACCATCTGCCTCGCTGTATCTCCATCCTTAAAGACCTATGGGATTCCCGGCAGGGCACGATTATTTGAGGTTTTGCAGAAGCTGCAGGAAGTAAAGCAGCGTACGGGGAAAGAGGTAGAGTATATCATTGCTCCGCCCCAGATGGCACGTTATATCGAAGTATCAGCAGAGATCTATGCAACCTATCTGAACTATATCAGCCCGGACGATATTCATGTATACAGTATCGATGAATGCTTTATGGATGTGACGAATTATCTTAACCTTTATCAGCTGTCTGCCAGGGAGCTGGCTGTGAAAATGATTCATGATGTTCTTAAGAAGACTGGGATTACAGCCACTGCAGGGATCGGAACCAACCTGTATCTGAGTAAGATTGCTATGGATATCGTAGCAAAGCATGTAGAGGCTGACGCAAACGGGGTGCGCATTGCAGAGCTGGACGAGCCATCTTACCGCCGACTATTATGGGACCACAAACCAATGACAGACTTCTGGAGAATTGGCAGCGGTATAGCAAAACGACTTGAGAATTGCGGTCTGAACACCATGGGTGAGATTGCCAGAGCCTCCTTGCATCATGAGGATCTGTTATATAAAATGCTCGGTATTGATGCTGAATTATTAATTGATCATGCCTGGGGATACGAACCCTGCAGTATGGAAGAGATCAAATCCTATCAGCCCAGTACCAACAGTATTTCATCAGGACAAGTCTTACACTGTCCGTATGATTTTCATAAGACCAGAATCATTGTGCAGGAAATGACAGATTTACTGGTGCTGGATCTTGTGGAGAAGGGAGTCATGACAGATAGTCTGACCTTGACGATTGGCTTTGACAGGGGAAATGTCGATGAGGGAGAGTATAAGGGCGAAGTAACCTATGACCGATATGGAAGAGCAGTACCGAAATCGGCACATGGTACGGCAAATCTTGGTACGATGAGCAACAGTACCAAGAAAATCATGACTGCGGTAATGGAGCTTTATGATAGGATTGTATCAAAAGACCTTATGACAAGACGGGTAACTCTTTGTGCCAATAACCTTGTGACAGAGGGATATGAGCAGTTTGATTTATTCGTAGATCCGGCTGAACAGGCCAAAGAGCGTAAGATACAGGAAGCCATGCTTAGTATAAAAAAGAAGTTTGGAAAGAATGCTATACTGAAAGGGATCAATTTAGAAGAGGGTGCTACGACTATGGAAAGAAATAACCAGATTGGTGGACACAAAGCATAGTGGAGTTTCGCAAAGGTGTTGGCAGAACGGAGGGATTAAGTATGGTAAAGAACCCGGTTGCACTGAATGCTAAGGTTACAAATAATTATGATGACATTATTGATATGGAATATCCATTGAAAAGTTCAGATAAGATCAAACATCCGAGAATGCAGCTAGAAGACCGCGCAAAGATATTTACTCCCTTTGCGGCTCTGAAGGGCTATGAGGAGGCAATTGCTGCTAAGCAGAAAATCGTTGTTCCTCGTATAGAATTATCCGAGGAATCAAAGGAGTATTTGGATTTGCAGTTGGTCAAGCTTGAACGGTTGCTGAGGAAAGGGCAGCCCCCAATGATTACTGTGGTGTATTTCCAAAAGGGTAAAGTGGATAACAAGGACGGTGGCGAGTATATTCAGTTTACCGGTTTGGCTGCTAAATTGGACAGGAATTCACGTATCCTTCAGATCGTAGATAAGAGGTTACGGTTAGAAGATATTTATCAAATTGAGGGTGAGGAGCTAGAACATCTTTCTGCAAATATTGACGAATTATAATGTGATACGAATAGCGGCCCCTTCTCGGGAAGCCGCTATTTTTGTTATATAATAACCGGTGTGTGGAAATAAAAGGTGCAGGAATACAGACGGCAATTCATAAATAAGACATACGGCTGTCATATTACAGAGTATATACTATATACAGAATTCCTGGAGGAGGTAATATGATGTTAAGTGATAAAAGATATTTATTCGGAAAAATATATACCATAGCCGGAACAGGTACACCCGGTTATAGCGGAGACGGAGATCAGGCAGAGGCAGCACAATTAAATGGACCGGCGGGATTAGCAATTGGTAAAGACGATCATGTCTATATTGCAGAAATACACAATAATGCAGTTCGTAAAATAGATGCGATAACAAACACGATCACGACGATAGCGGGATGTGGAGTAAAGGGGTTTGGTGGAGATGGCGGTCCGGCAACCTGTGCAAAGCTTAATGGACCGCAGGGTGTATTTATCGATAAATACGGGAGTATCTATATTGCTGATACCTTTAATCAGCGTATCAGAAAGGTGGATGCGCAAACCGGAAGGATAGAGACCATAGCCGGATGCGGGGAGACCGGATATAATGGTGATGGTATTCCAGCATGTGTTGCTAAGCTTCATGACCCTGCAGGTGTTGTGGTTGACAAGAAGGGCAATGTATATTTTAATGATTATAGAAACGACAGAATAAGAAAGGTTGATACAAATGGATTGATTTCAACCTTTGCCGGAACAGGATCGAAGGGGTATAGTGGAGATGGGGAAACGGCGGACAACGCTCAAATAAATGATGTGTATGGACTGGGTATCGATGAAGAGGATAATATTTTTGTCATGGATAGCTTGAATTTTGCGGTTAGGAAAATAGATGCGATAACGAATATAATTACAACGATAGTTGGGAAAGGAATGCCCGGACCGATTTCTGAATTTGAAAAGGTCTCTGATAGTTATATTGGTCGGGTAACTCATGAGAAAGGAACAATCGGAATGGAAGCGCCTCATGCGGTGGAAGTCTCCTTTGATGGCAACCTGCTGATCGCGGACACAGGCCATTATTGTATTCGAATGGTAGATTTGAGACAGGATTCCGTATACACAATAGCTGGAAATGGGGAAAACGGTTATATCGGGAATAATATCAATGCGCTTGATGCAAGCTTATGCATTCATGGGTTAAGAATGGATTCAAGGAATAATCTGTATTTTAATGACTTTGTGCATCATGTTGTGAGAGTAATTAGATTTTGATATCAGAAGAAAACTACAAATGGCCAGCAGTATCAATATAATACTTATATTAGGGTCAGTTGACGGAGGGAGTATGAAGGTACTTATTATTTATTGTCATCCAAGTAAGGATAGCTTTACCTATAAAATAATGGAGCAATTTATTCGAGGATTAGAAGATTCCGGACATTCCTATATGATCTCAGATTTATATGAGATGAATTTTTGCGAAAGTCTCTCAGAGCAGGAATACCTTCGGGAAGGTTTTTATCGGGGAGAACGAAAGGTCCCTCAGGATGTATCTGAAGAACAGCGAAAGATAAACTTATCTGATATCATCGTATTTATTTATCCGGTGTTCTGGACGGAAGCGCCGGCTAAGCTTGTTGGATGGTTTCAGCGAGTATGGACCTATGGGTTTGCCTATGGAGACAGTCCGACGATGAAGACTTTGAAGAAAGCATTATTTCTGGTAAGCATGGGTGGAAGTTTATCAGAAATAATCAGACAACAGCAAGTGGAAGCTATGAAATGCGTCATGCTTGGGGATCGTATCCATGATAGGGCAGAACAGTCGGAAATGATATTTTTTGATGAAATGACCAGAGGTTATGGAAATGATCAGAACCGGGAAGAGAGAATGGATCATTTTCTAAAGGAGGTATATAAAATCGCCTCTGAACTAGGGTAGGAAAATAGGAAGCATCAAGTGAAAGAAATGGATCATAGTGAGGGAGAAGAAAAGTGAGTGAAAGACCTGTATTAAATATGGAACTGGACGGAAAGACATTTCTGAGCTATTATTATTTAAAAGAAGAATTGGTAGATTTTTGCAGAAGTAATGGTCTACCTGTTTCAGGTGGAAAAATTGAAATTACAAATCGGATCGCCTCTTTCTTAGATACAGGTGCTATCATGCCTGCTTCCGCTGTTGCCAGAACAAAGGCAAGAATAGGTGCAATTACGGAAGATCTGCAGATTGAAGCTAACTTTATATGCTCTGAAGAACACAGAGCATTTTTTCATGAAAAGATCGGAAAGAGCTTCTCATTTAATGTGGCTTTTCAAAAATGGTTAAAGAACAACGCAGGAAAGACTTACCGACAGGCAATTGAAGCATATACTCAGATTCTTGAGGAGAAGAAAAGGAATAAAACTACAATTGATAAGCAATTTGAATATAACACCTATATTAGGGACTTTTTTGCCGATAATGAGGGTAAATCGCTGGAGGAAGCTATTCTATGCTGGAAATTTAAGAAGAGCGTATCAGGTCATAATCGTTATGAGAAATCCGACCTTGCAGCATTGGAGTGAAGAAATAAGCAAAGGATAACATGATAGCAGATCAAGGGGAATAAAAAAATATGGTGGGAGTATACTTTAGCGGAACAGGAAATACGGAGTATTGTATCAGGCAATTTGTAAATAAATATGATGCGGCAGCATCAGTCTTATCAATAGAAGATTCTGCCGTAATTCAGGCGATAAAGGAGAATGACTTTATTGTATTTGCATATCCGGTTTACTACAGTAATCTTCCAAAGATTGTTCGTGACTTTATGGAAGGGAATAAGAAGTATTTTCGAGATAAGAAAATATTTATTATAGCAACCATGGCACTGTTCAGTGGTGACGGCGCCGGATGTTCTGCACGATTATTTCGTAAGTACGGTGCCAATGTAATTGGAGGATTACATTTGAAAATGCCGGATTGTATTGGAGATATCAGATTACTGAAAAGATCCCTAGAGAAAAACAGGCATATCGTATCGGATGCTGAGAAGAAGATTAGCCGAGCTGTGGCGGATTTGAAGGCAAGGAAGCCAAAACGGGAAGGAATCAATCTGTTCTATCGTATCGCCGGTTTATTGGTGCAGCGCATGTGGCTTTTAATAAAACGAAACATTATTCCGATCAATTGACAATTAATCTGAGCAAATGCATTGGTTGCGGCAGGTGCTGTAAAGAATGCCCTATGGATAATCTGGAATTGAAGGATGGAACAGTAAGAACGAAGGGATTATGTACCGAGTGCTATCGATGCGTAAGTCATTGCCCGGCACAGGCAATTACATTGATAGGAAATAAGGTTTATGAACAGTGTAAAATTGAAAGATATATAGGGTAAAAGATACAATTTCCGGCAATAGCAATGGATTAGAGTAAATTAATAGGATAGAGGGGGTACTTCTTATGAAAGCAACAGTCTTGGTAGATAATATTTCTAATAACAATATGAATGGAGAATGGGGTCTATCAATTTACATTGAGTTTGACGGTAAGAAGGTATTACTTGATACGGGAGCGTCAGGACTGTTTTTAGATAATGCGAGAAAACTTGGTATTGACCTTCAGAAGGTAGAGTATGCTGTTTTATCTCATGCGCATTTTGACCATGCGGATGGAATGAGTAATTTCTTTCAGATGAATGATAGAGCAAAATTTTATCTGCAATCTGATTGTGGTGAAAACTGCTATATGAAGAAATGGTTTTTTCATCGGTACATCGGAATTCCGAAAAGTATTCTGCAGGAATATCAGGAGCGCATTGTATTGGCAAAGGATGACTATACCTTGTTCCCCGGAGCGGCATTGATTCCGCATAAGACAGAAGGGCTATCAGAAATTGGCAAGAAAAACATGATGTACATAAAAAAGGAAGGAAAGTGGATGCCGGATGATTTCTCTCACGAGCAAAGCCTTGTTTTTGAGACATCATCAGGACTTGTTATATTTAACAGCTGTTCTCATGGAGGTGCGGATCATATTATTAAGGAAGTCGCGGCGACCTATCCTAATCAAAAAGTTAAGGCTTTAGTGGGCGGATTTCATATTCACAGTAAATCAAAAGCGGAAGTCAGAGAGCTTGCGAAAAGAATTAAAGAAACAGGGATTGAATCTATTTACACCGGACATTGTACGGGAGAACGTTCATTTCGCATTCTGCAGGAAGAGTTGGGTGAAATGGCTCATCAACTGTCAGTAGGGTTAGTGATGGAATTTTAGCTTTTAAAGGAGATCGAGGATGGATCGTAAAATACGCAATTCGGCAAAGGCATTGATCATTCATGATGGAAAAATGTTGGCATCAAAAATCAATGACAATGGTGAAATCTTTTATATTATGCCGGGTGGGGGACAAGAGGTTGAAGAAATGCTACCGGATACAGTAAAACGTGAATGTGCGGAGGAGCTAGGTATCCTTGTAGAGCCAAAATCACTCGTCTTTGTAGTGGAAGGCACACATGGAGAAGTTTTTCATAGAGTTGATTTGGTTTTCTTATGTGACTATATAGGCGAAATTGAGAACGCAGAAATTCATGCAGATATTAATCAAGTAGGCTTTGAATGGCTTGCAATCGAAGGTCTGGAAAAGGAACCTCTTTATCCATCAAAGCTACGATCCCAAATCATTAATCTTTATTACAATAAAGGAACAGAAGTATATCTTGGAAATGAAAGTATGGAAACGAACCAATTATGATACATATCTTGAAAAGCAGATTAAAATAAAAATTCAATCATCCATTTATAATTTACATTACTAATAATGTACCTACAACCATAGTTCATGTACGCATAAGAACGGAGATTTGTATGCTGATCGTAAATAAGAGACAGGACAGAAAAATTACAAGAGTAGAACGGAGACAGGACACACTGATTTTGTATTCGGAACATGGTGTAATAAAATTAGAACCTAAATCTGCTGAGATTGTCCGCGTATTATATACTCTGAAGGACACCTTTGCTAACAAAGAAGCTCTTGGGATCATAAATGATGGTATTTATGGTGAATGGAGCTATGACGAAGAGGAAGAGGAAATTAAGCTCTATACCGGAAAGCTTAGCGTGATCATTAATAGAAATACTGCTTCCATACAGTATTATGATCAGAATGGCAAGCTGCTTCTTAGGGAGAGGGATTATGAAAGCAAGAACCTGGAAGAGTTTGATTCGTTTCGAACAGTGACGGATGATAATACAGAAGTTGAGAGGATCATTACACCGGATGGGGTGAAGGAGGTAATGAAAGCTACCGCCAAGATTTTTGACCGGAAGCTTTATAAGACCAGACTATATCTGGAGTGGCAGGAAGAAGAAGCACTGTACGGACTGGGGCAGCATGAGGAAGGATACCTAAATCTGCGTGGTACGACGGTCTTCTTACATCAGGCAAATAAGAAAATTGCAATTCCTTATCTGGTATCAAGTCAGGGGTACGGAATATTAGTTCATACCTATAGCCCGATGATTTTTAATAATACGAACACGGGATCGTATCTCTATACAGAGGCTGATGAAGAGCTGGATTATTTCTTTATCTATGGTGGGAATATAGATGGAGTAGTCCATGGTTATCGATATCTGACAGGAAGAGCAACTATGCTTCCGAAATGGGCATTTGGATTTGTTCAGTCACAGGAACGATATGAAAGTGCGGAAGAATTAATCCATGTTGTGAAGGAATATAGAAAAAGAAAGATTGGTCTGGATTGCATTGTACTTGACTGGTGTTCTTGGGAAGGTGAGCTCTGGGGGCAAAAGACCTTTGATCCCGCCAGATTTAATAACCCTACATCCATGATGGAGGACCTGCATTCCGAGCATGCCAAGCTGATGATATCCATATGGCCAAATATGAGTAAGGAAAGTGATAACTATAGGGAATTTGAGACTCAGAAGCTGCTTCTAGGTCCAAGTGAGATTTATGATCCCTATAGGGAAGACGGAAGGAAGCTTTACTGGAAGCAGGCAAAGGAAGGCTTGTTCCGACACGGTATTGATGCGTGGTGGTGTGATTCCAGTGAACCCTTTACACCCGAGTGGAATCATATGGGGCAGCCGGAGCCAAGTACGATGTATCAGGAGTTCTTTGATACCAGCAGTCGGTATATTCCGGCACAGCTTACCAATTCCTATGGCTTATATCATGCAAGAACAATGTATGAGGGACAACGTGAGACAACAGAGGAAAAGCGAGTCGTCAACCTTACCCGAAACGGATACCTCGGTCAGCAAAGATATGGAGACATATTATGGTCGGGCGACATTTCAGCAAGCTGGATCACTCTAAAGAGACAGATTGCAGCAGGTCTTAATTTCTGTGCCAGTGGTCTTCCGTACTGGACTCTGGATATAGGGGCTTTCTTTGTGAAAAAAGGCATACAGTGGTTCTGGGATGGGGAGTATGAGAAGGGTTATGAGGATCTGGGATATCGGGAATTATTTACGAGATGGTTCCAGTATGGTGCATTTTTGCCGATGTTTCGTAGCCATGGTACGGACTTTCGAAGAGAGCTATGGTATTTTGGCGAGCAGGGAGATAGTTTTTATGATGCCCTGATCAAAATGAACCATTTACGATATCAACTGATTCCTTATATTTATTCCATTGCTGCGAGGGTATGGAAAGACGATGCTACCATGTTAAGAATGCTGGCATTTGACTTCGCAGAGGATAAGATAGCGAGGGTGATTGATGATCAGTTCTTATTTGGCAGTAGTCTTATGGTATGCCCGGTGACGAAGCCAATGTATTATGAGAAGAATTCGAAGCCCATCGAAGGCTGCGATAAGACAAGGGAAGTATATCTTCCGGGAGGAACCGGCTGGTATGATTTTTGGACAGACAGGTATTACGAAGGCGGACAGACGATTACTGCCGAAGCACCGATTGATATCATTCCTCTCTATGTAAAGGCCGGCAGTATCCTACCTATGACTGAGTTTATGCAATATGTTGATGAACAGCCTAACGCATCGATCGAGGTACGGATCTATGCCGGCAAAGATGCTGAATTCGAGCTTTATGAGGATGAAGGCAATGGCTATCGTTACGAAGAGGGGGAATATGCCATTACGAAGCTGGTTTGGTCCGAAACGAACCAGACGCTGGATATCAGTAAGTCGATTGGAACTTATCAGGGAATGGTGAAGGACCGGGAATATCGAATTGTGGTAATAAGACCATAAAAGTTTATATCAATCAACTTGAACCACTTTATTATGTAGAATTAAAATAGAGCACGCTATTTGATATAATGCATCTGTAAGATGTAATACTCTTATGGATAGTTATAAATGATAGAGTGCTTTTATTAGAAATTTGCATAAAAATTATTGACATATGTCAATAAAGAGGTATAATAATTGACATATGTTAGTAATGGAGATGATAATATGCCAAGGCCAAGAAAATGCAGAAGAATTTGCTCAATGCCATTATCAGATGGGTTTGAACCGATTAGAGAAAGTGGATTACTATGCGATGAAATAATTCTTAGTATAGATGAATACGAAGCGATTAGATTGATTGATTTTGAAAAGTTAACGCAGGAGCAATGTGCAGCACAGATGGTTGTTTCAAGAACAACAATTACTGGTATTTATGATGGGGCTCGTTATAAGATTGCGGATGCTTTAATCAATGGTAAAAAGCTACTTATTGTCGGAGGCGATTTCATATTATGTGAACATAACGGAGAGTGCTGCGGAAAGGGTTGCAAGAATAATTGCTTTGGTGAAAATAAAAAGCATTGTGTAAAGGAATGCTGTCAAGAAAACTATAAATGAGTAGAAATTTAATAAAATGGATATATCCGATAGAATAGAAAAAAAAATATAATAATATCAAGGAGGTAACGGATAGTGAAAATAGCGGTAACTTATGAAAATGGTGAAGTATTTCAGCATTTTGGTCACTCAGAGCAATTTAAAATTTATGGGATAGAGGAAGGGAGAATACTTTCATCCGAAGTGTTATCTACTATGGGAACCGGTCATGGAGCACTAGTAGATATTTTAAGGAACCAAAGCATAGATATCTTAATATGTGGTGGTATCGGCGGTGGAGCTAAAATCGCGCTAAATGAGGCTGGTATTACATTATATTGTGGAGTAGCCGGAGATGCAGATCAAGCGGTGAATAACCTGCTGAATGATCGCTTAGATTATAATTCAGAGGTAGAATGTAATCACCATAATCATGATGAAGAACACAACTGTGGTGAGCATAGTTGCGGAAATCATTAATATTTCATAATACTTTGATAAAAAGGATCCCCTGAACAGAGAATGTTATTAAGCTAATCTATGACATGGTTTGTTAAGGGAATCCTTTTCTTGTTGAAAGTATTGATCTAATCTATTGATTTAGCATTTTCATAAAGTGCTTCTATCTCTCTTTTTGATACCATCTTGGATAAAATAAAAGCTATAATAATGATTCCAGGGATATCGATCAATAGTCTTGCAATGGCAAATCTGGTTCCCAGAGAAGCCATTTCAAAAAGAAACATCGGAATTTTAGTAGTTGACCAGGCTCCGATGAAAATCAGGATATTCGTGAATTTTACTCCTTTCTTCATGAATACGGCAGCTACCGGAAAAGCACCGTAAAGAGGACCTGCTGCGGCAGAACCGATAAAAATTGCTAACAATACCCCCTTTAAGCCTGATCCTTCTCCCATATATTTTATCATGGTTTCTCTCGGAACCCATACATCAAGAAGGCCAAGAAGTATAAAAATGGGCGGGATGACAAGCAGCATTTCTTTTACTGAATTTGTAGTAATCCGAAGTGCTTTCCAACCTAATTTTCTATTGATTAGGGCGATTAATATCATTGCTGCGAATACGATTAAAAATACGCGGTATCTTTTGATCCATTTTTTCATCACATCACCACCATTCCAATTATTAAGGCTACGATAAAGGAAAAGAAAAAAGCTAATACATTTCGTGAGATTGAGGTTTTTCTGCCAAAGTATTTCATTTCGACCGGTAATGTAACAACTCCAACCATCATGAGCGTGGAAATAAATGCGGCAATCTGCATATAACCGGCACCATTATTCAAAAGGATTGCTGCTGTAGGAAAGGCTACAAATCCCGGAATTAATGTGATAGAACCGATGATTGCAGCAAGGATAACACCGAACCAGCTTGATTCCGAACCGATTATTTTTGAGATGGTTTCAGGGTTAAGGATTGCTAGTAGTAAACCTACCAGTAATATTACTACAAGAAATTCAGGCAGGATATTTTCAAATGCTTTCCATGCCTTTTTTAACGCCATTTTTGTCTTTTTCTTATCCTTAATGAAGGATATTAACAATAAGATAATCGCAAGACCATAGAAAATATAAGAATCCACTGGA
This sequence comes from Bacillota bacterium, assembly GCA_023414355.1. Taxonomy (GTDB): domain Bacteria; phylum Bacillota; class Clostridia; order Lachnospirales; family Lachnospiraceae; genus Mobilitalea. The sequence continues at coordinate 62,701 of JAEZOB010000009.1, forward strand.
TAACCTCCTTTTGGTATATGGACTTGGTTTCCGTATTACATCATAATATCTGAACTGGATATAAATAACAATCTCTTTTTAAGAAAATGATGAATCAATATTACGAGCAATACCCTAACATTGATGAATGATAATGTTATGAAACGTTCTTCAAATGATTGAGGATATTTTTTTCCAATTATAACAAGAAGAATAAAAAGCTTCTGTGATGAAATCACTTGCTTTACTAATTAGAATTTATGATGGGACTGTAGGTATTTGAGAATTTGTCGGAGCTTGGATTTCACATCCATCAGGAAAATGAAATAAATGATAGCATTTTATATAAATATATGCTATATTATAGACAATATATTGTCTTGCTATAGAGCGGAGGGGATAAGGGTGAAAAATAGAATTACAGTAATCTATTTGGTTAATACATTTCTCATATCGTATGTGCTATGGGGAATGATTATCATTGCCAATCAATTTGGGTATTTAAGATTTGGAAATCCTGTTTGTATCATTTTATGGATACTAGGCGCTTTCGGTCCGACAGCCAGTTCCTATATTGTACAGAAGAAGATTGGGCGGATTACAGGTTTCAAAGACTTTATCAAAAAGACGTTTCATCTCAAGGCTTCAGTGATTTCCTATGTCTTAGTGATACTCTTTATGATTTTATATTTTTTCTATCCGGCTATCAGGGGAGAGATTACGTTAGGAATACCTATTTATCAATCTGTTCTAACAATTCCGTTCATGCTGTTTGGCGGGGGAATGGAAGAAGTCGGTTGGCGATGGGTTCTGCAGCCGGAGCTAGAGAAAAAGTTGCCTTTTACTGTTGCTACGATTATTACTGCAATGATTTGGACCTTATGGCATTTGCCGTTGTTCTTCATTCCAGGTACATCCCAGTCCAACACTAATATATGGGCATTCTTCATTTTGGTAATCGGAGTATCCTTTATGCTTGCCACCATTTATGACTTTGGTAAAAACATCTGGTTATGTGTGCTGGCCCATTGTGCCTTAAATGCGCTTCCGGCCACATTTGAGTTTGAACAGAATTTACCGGTCAATACGGGCATTTCAATTGTTTTAATTGTGAGTGCTCTGATCATGAGACAGATCTTAGCCAAAAAGTCAGTCCATGTTAAAAATATTTCTTAAAACAGATCGGGAAACAGATCAAAGGAACTAGCAAGTAGTGTAGAAGCAATTCGAGAGTAAAATGGGATATTCCATTTATAAAGTTGAGGGCATAGAGAAAGAACAACGGTCATTGCATAAACACAGTATAGATGGAAGTATAGTCAGAATTAATTGAATAGAAGTAATCATGAGCCACCCTGTCACAAAAATGGCAGGGTGGTTTTAATTCTTTTACAATTTGAAGTTTTCTGATAATTATATTCGTTATTTTATATATACGTAATGCAGTTAATAAAATAGGATAGAGATAAAGGAGAAGAAAATGAAGGGTTTACTGAAAAAGTATTTATATGAAGTTATAATTATTACATTGATCATTATCTCAATAGGAATGGTTTATTTCGTAAAGGGAAGAGTGGGAGCATTTGCATGGACAGCTGCCCTTTTTGTGATAGGGCCTTTAGGCATATTACTTTCCCTGATACAGACAGTGCTTCTGATTTTCAGGCGCTCAGCAAAAAAAAAGATCAGAGTAATTCATCTGGCGGTATCTCTGCTGATGGCTTATCCTACTCTCATCCTGATGGGAATAGTGTATCTACCGTATCCTGACAATGCAGATGCCTCGGATGCAGTTACGCTAAGCGCACCGGTAGAAGGGAAGGTTGAACTACTGGGTGGAGCTGATTATCGTACCCATGCAGTCTGGCCATCAGAGAGATATGCCTATGATATCCTTAAAACACCGTATGATACAGGAAATCCTGATTTGCAGTCATATGGAATCTATGGCAACGATATTTATGCACCTATCAAAGGAGAGATTGTTGAGACTCATGATGGAGAGGAGGATATTTCCCCTAATATTGAAGAATTCACATCTTCTCGCGGAAACTACATTTATATGAAAATTGAGCAGACCGGCACTTACCTGATCTTCGCTCATTTGAAGAAAGACAGCATACAAGTGAAAAAAGGTGATATCGTCGAGGCTGAGACAGTGATAGCCAAGGTGGGTAATTCGGGAACAACCTCCGAACCGCATCTGCATATTCAGCATCAAAGGAATTATCCCAGTGCTTCAGTGCTACTGATCGCGGATGAAGGGCTTCCAATCATCTTCAAATAGAGACATAGAATAATTAATAAATTAGGAGGTAGTATCCCAAAGCCGGGTGCTACCTCCATTGCTGATTAGTTTGATTATATATTGCTTTATGCAAGCTTAGAGCGAGCAGAATTTTATTTTTGACCTTAATTTAACTATATTCTAGCAAATACAAAAGTATAAGTCTACTCTTTTTTTTCATGATCAGATATACTTGAAATGGGCTCGGAAATCATAGTTAAGTTATTGTATCAGCATGCTTATGATAACTTTTTGTAATATGCAACTACGATATTAGATTAACAGAACTGGAGGATCATACGATATGACAGATTTGATAATTCAAAAAGCAACAATCAATGAGGTTACTCTGATTACTGATATTAAAACTAAGGCTTTTCGTGATGAAAAAGAACGTTTTAAACCGAGTGATGACAAAATTCCTGAATGGTTTTATGATGAATGGTATATTAATCCCTCGGAGAATATGCGTTTGATTCATGAGTATTATGTATATGTACTGGTTGCCAATGATGATATCATTGGAACGTTTTGGCTTCATGATATTGATGAAGAAACAATAGAACTTGAGGACTTTTGTATCCTTCCTGAACACCAAGGCTTAGGGTATGGTTATCAGGCGCTGATCATGATGGAAGGATTGTTTCCGGGCAAGAACAAGTGGATTCTAGGAACGCCGGCTTATAGTATAAAGAATCATTATTTGTATGAGAAGGCAGGGTACCATAGAGTTGGAACAAAAGCCAACGGATCAGTTTACTTATACGAGAAGCATATGATATAAAGCTATATGAAATAAAGCTATATGATATAAAGCTATATGATACATAGAAGAGGAGGGAGTATCTTGAAAAATACTCTCTCCTTATATGAATAGAAATGAGTATTAGACTTAGCAGGTAATTAATGCAAGCTCCCTAACTTTTCTGAGTTCTTCTGAACCGGAGATAGAAGCAAGTTCTTCATAGCCGATCGCACATACTTCGCCGCAATTATTCCATCCCATAAAATCTGTAAGGTACTCATAGTAATGAATAACAGTATCAGCAGCCGACGCATTTTCTCTGCCTGCGACAGCCAGTAAGTAGCAGTTCTTCACAGCCATATTCTTTGAACCGAGAGCATAAAAACGATCAATCACTGCCTTCAGCTTGGCAGGAATTCCGCCATAATAGACAGGGGTTGCAAATACTAGCGTATCGAAGGTTTTTAGGAATTCTGCTATAGCGTACATATCATCGTTTTGAATGCAGGTACCTCCATTGTCTGAACAGTAATCACAGGCAAGGCAGGGATTCACACTTTTCTCGTATAATTGAATCAATTCTACATCATTTCCTGTTTCCCGGCATTCCATAGCAAACGCTTCAGCCATAAGCTGTGTATTTCCATTTTTTCTTGAACTTCCGGATAGTATTAATACTTTCTTACCAAACATATTTGTTTTCCTCGTTTCCGTTTATATTATTAGTTTCTATTGATTAATGTGTAGTAATAACTTATCATAGATAGTGTAATTAAACAAATTGATGAATTTGATTATACTCATTAAAATAAATGATGATAGGGTGGAGCAGGCATGGAGATAAAACCAATTGAGTCCTTTCTAAAAATTGTACAATTAAATAGTTTTACAAAAGCGGCCGAGGAGCTCGGTTACGTACAACCAACAATTACGGCACAGATTAAACAGCTCGAGGAGGAGCTAGGGGTGCCTCTGTTTGAAAGAATTGGAAATCATATCAGATTAACCGATGCAGGTGAGAAGTTTACGGAGTATGCGTATGAACTGAGCGCCATGGTACAACAAGCAAAATCAGTAGTGATAGACGGGAAACATCCTTCAGGACAGCTAAGAATAGGTGCGGTGGATTCTATGTGCTCCAGTGTCCTGCCCGAATTAATCCGAGAATATTCCAATCAATATAATCAGGTGAAACTGACTCTAGAGATAGCACCCTCCGTGGAATTGGAGCAGAGGATTAAAAATGGGCAGATCGATGTAGCGTTCTATCTTGGCCTTAGTAATTCACAAAGTGAGTCGATGGTAAGCGACATATATATCCAACAACTGGTCGTTGTGAGCAGTACAAATAATTCACATGCGCGATATAAGAGCATAACCTTAGAAGAGATGGGCAAAGAGAAAATGATTCTTACAGAAAAAGAATGTCAATATCATAAGGCCACGATGCAATTATTCCTCGATAGTGGATATATCCCGGATATTCTTCTTGAAACAGGAAGTACAGAAATCATAAAACGTTTTGTGGAGGCTGATGCCGGTATTTCCTTATTGCCGGAGATAACGGTACAAAAGGAAATAGAAAAAGGGGAGCTCATTAAACTGGAGACAGAGCAGGAATTGCCGAAGGTATATATCCAGATCGCTGTTCACAAGAAGAAATGGAGATCGACAGCGTTAGAAGCTTTTTTGAAAATGACGAAGGAGTATTTTAGTGGTCAACTGAAAGACTGATCCGGCAAGAACGAAAGGATACTTTGATATTATAATCATACTTGAAACATACTGAATATTTAAAAACAGTTGAGTGCTTCGGAAATATGTTATATAATTCTCTTTATTAACTAAAGTAAATGTAGAGACAAGCTTATCAACATCTGATTGCTTGAATTAAATCCCGGTATGTGGAGGACCCGAATGAGTGAAGATAATGTAACCAGAATAGAATATATGGATAAGGAAATTATCCTGATTGCAACTGCGCATGTATCAAAAGACAGTGCAGAGCTTGTAAAAAGGGTGATTGAAGAAGAGCGTCCCGACAGTGTGTGTATAGAGCTGGACGAAGACCGTTACCAGAATGTAATCAAACCTAAAGCGTGGGAAGAGACGGACTTAATCAAGGTAATAAAGTCAAAAAAAGTCGGCTTTATGATCGCGAATCTATTCTTAAGTTCTTATCAGAAAAAGATGGCCTTAAAGCTGGATACTCCTGTTGGCGGTGAGATGATACAGGGAATGGAAAGCGCGAAGGAAACCGGAGCCGAGTTGGTTCTGGCAGACCGCAGTATTCAGGTGACGTTTCTTCGTATATGGCGTGAATTAAATCTCTGGGACAAAGCGAAATTAATTGGGAGTCTTCTGTTTACCTCAGAGGAGGATACCGACATCACAAATGATGACTTACAAAAAATGTTGGAGGAGGATATGCTTGAAGCAGCCATGGCAGGTCTAAAAAAAGAATTTCCCAAAGTCGGACAGATTCTGATTAGTGAACGGGACCAGTTCCTCGCAGCCAAGATTAAGACGGCACCGGGTAAAAAGGTAGTCGCTATATTGGGGGGCGGTCATGTTCCCGGTATAAAAAATGAACTGTTTGTGGAACGGGACATAGAGAGTATTTCCGTAGTACAGCCGAAAAGCCGTTTTTCAAAATTTGCTGGCTGGATTATCCCGGGTATCATTACAGGCTTACTCTTATATTCCTTTATTGTCAATATCCAGACAGGCTTGCAACAACTGTCTGCATGGGTTTTGTGGACAGGCATTCTGGCTGCTGTATTTACTGCTTTATCTCTTGCACATCCACTTAGTATCCTTACCTCCTTTGTTGCGGCACCCTTGACGACATTACATCCACTGTTGGCTTGCGGATGGTTTGCCGGATTAGTGGAAGCTACGATAAAAAAACCTACGGTAAAGGATGTACAGAACGTACAGGAGGATATATTCTCACTCAAAGGCTTTTACAAGAACCGTTTACTGAAAACTGTTTTTGTAATGTTTATGGCAAATATAGGAGCTACGATCGGTACCTTAATTGCAGGTACCAACCTGATCAGAAGCTTATTTTAGTATTTTAGTACCCAATTTGAAGCGAACCCCTAAGGTTAGACAAAACTAATCCTAGGGGTTTGTTTTAGATTGGGTGCCTTTTGTTATATTCAAACAACAATAAAATCCATGAATACCCGGTCGTAATGATTGACAGAAAAATGGAAATATGATAATATTAAGCAACTGCTCAATAATATCAACAGGAGATATCATATGAAACGAGCTGATCAGATTATTCAAAGAAGATGGCAGATATTAACGACATCTCTGGATCAATTTATCCAAAAGGGCTATTATGGCACCTCAACCCGGGAGATTGCGAAAATTGCCGGAATTAGTTCGGGATTAATGTTTCATTATTTTGAAAGCAAAGATGATTTATATAATAACCTTATCAAAATAGGGACAAGGAAGATGTCATTTGATATCGAGATAGCAAGACAAAATCCCAAATTGTATTTGAAAACCTTTGTTGAAACAACATTGGAGGAGATACCAAATAATGCATTTTATACTAAAATGTTCGTATTTATTGACAATGCGATGCATACGCTTGGTATTCCGGAAGAAGCTTCTAGACTACTGCAGGAGTTTGATATCGTTCGCCAGTGTATCCCGATTATAGAACTTGGACAGGAGATGGGCATGTTTCGAGAGGGAAATACGCATGCATTATGTGTGGCTTTCTTTGGAGCAATCCAGGGTATTGCGCAGGAAAAAGTCAGAGTACCGGATACACCTTTGCCAGAAGCGGATTGGCTGATGAGTATTCTGTACGATTGAGATAGAGGAGGAAACTGATTATGAAACAATTGCGAAACAGAATGATACTGTTTATTATGATAGCAGTTGGATGCGGATGGCTGGGTAAAGTAGTTGATTTGCTATTGGTCGGACAACGGGGGGGACAGTCCCTGGGATCATTGATTTGGTTGATCTCACCCTTTCTGGCGGCGATATTATTAGCAACAGTACATAAAAGTGGCCACAAAGGATTGGGACTAAAGCCAAGACCAAAAGGCAACGGAAAATGGTATTTGGTCTCAGCGATAACCTTTCCGGGAATTCTGCTTCTGAGTATTGGCATTGGGTTCATAACAAACGCTATCGATTTAAGCCGTTTTGAACTACAGGGCTTCTTGAGCACAATTTTAATTTGGTTCATTTATAATTTTTTCCGAACAATTTTAGAAGAGGTAGCATGGCGAGGCTTTTTACAGGAGAGGTTAATTCAATGCCGGGTAAATGATTGGATGATTTATCTTATTACGGCGACAGTATGGTCATTATGGCATATCCCCTATTATTTATTCTTTTTTGAGGGAAATGCGATCAAGATGATTGTATCCGGCTTTGTGATATTGTTTAGCTGGAGTATACTATATGCGGAAATTTATCGGCTGACCGGAACAATCTGGCCCTGTGTTCTTCTGCATGCAACATCGAATGCGATACAGTATACCATGCTGGAGAATTATCTGGTGATAGATGCAAAAAGGGATTACATCTTTTCACCCACCGGCAGCATTCTGTCATGTGCGATTGTAATTATCTTAGGTCTGTTCCTTCGCAGATCTCGATTGAATAAGGAAGCATAGAATAATTTTGAATAAATAGCTACAATCAAACCATGTAAGGGGATTACCTAAGAATAGTCTATATAGAGGGAGTGGTCAAATCTATGGGAGCGAATACGAAGATTTTATATAATAAGTCCAGAAGTATTAGGGTTGAAATTGAGAAAATCAGTGACAGACCTTATTATTCCATGCAGTATCAGGGCGACTATTTATTCGATGAGTACCTAAAGCAGGGTGCTGGTAATCTTTTAGAATACTGTGATTTTATAGACAAGCATCTCATCACGGATCAGCCGCGAAATTCCGATCCGAGAGCCTTAGGCTGTGGTGCATTTATTGCCCGTAATCCTGAGGGGGATATCCTTTTTGCTAGAAATATGGATTGCGAATGCGCCATTCCAATGCGTATCTTAATCAAAGAGAAGGATAACATTCACTCAATAGCATTCTTAAGTATGGCAGAGCTGGACTGGGATGAGAATACCTTCCATACACTGGAGGAGGATACGAAATTGACCTTGGCTGCACCCTATAGTCCACTGGATGGGATGAATGAATATGGCTTGGCGGTAGCAAGTCTCACTGATGCCGGAGCAGTCTATCCCACACAGAATAAAACCACATTATTAGATCTGACATTACCAAGATTAATTCTGAATAAGGCAAAAACAGTCGAGGAAGCGCTTCAGCTTGCAGGGCAATATAATCTGTTTTATATTGTAGCCCCAAGTCATTATCTGATTGCTGATTCAACGGGAAGTTCTGCTGTAATCGAGTTTGTGAATGGCAGAATGGTTACGATTGAGAAGGAGAAGGAGTTTCAGGTCGTTACCAATTTTAGATTGTATGATAATCCTGATCACATAGGCTTCGGTAAGGACAGATATGATAACCTGGATCAGGAACTAGAGAAGCGAAACGGTATCATTACTGAAAAGGAAGCGCTGGATTTACTTAAGAAGAATGTCATACCGGGTGATGAACAGTGGTCAGCAGTGTATAATCTGACCAGACGGAAGGTGCTTATCACTTTTTCAAGAGAATACGATTGTATATATCAGTACGAACTATAAACCTGATGAAAAATATATTTGTAAAGGGAGATAATTATGTATATACAGGAGATTACTGATGAATACAGAGATAGGGTAAATCAAATTTTAATGGAAGAATGGCATTGCCCTCCTTCCATTTCAAGAGGAAAGGCAATTGATACAATAAGGCTGCCCGGCTTACTTTTTATTGAAAAGGATGTAATCAAAGGAGTTATAACTTATCATATTGAGAATGAAGAATGCGAGGTTGTAACACTCAATAGTTTTGAAGAAAATAGAGGAATTGGAACGGCTCTGATTGAGGGAGTGATTACCATTGCTCGAGAAAAGAAATGTACAAGACTATGGCTGATTACCACGAATGATGATATCAATGCCATACGCTTCTATCAAAAGAAAGGACTTGACTTAAAAGCCGCTCATATTAATGCTATGGATGTATCAAGGAAGCTAAAACCAAGTATTCCGTTAATCGGAATGGATCACATTCCAATTAAGCATGAGCTGGAGTTTGAGATCTTGCTTGAGCAAAAAAACATTGAATGATAAAGAAGAATGCTAAGCATCCTGTCATAAAATTGGCAGGGTGCTTATTTATGTCTCTTTCTAAATAAAGATTTATGATCGGTTCCTCAAAAATCATATAATAAAGCTTAACCTAGCTAACACGAATTTGGTTTTGCATTTTACAATAATACAATAAAAATCTCTTGACCTTAACGCTACGTGAAGGTATACACTATGCCTAGTTACTTGAGTGGCCATAAGTAATCTATGAAAAATAGGGAGGATAAACCAGTGATAATTAATATTTTAGATACCTATCAGTTGTACACAGAGATGCTGTCGTTGCCGGAGGAGGATAGAGAAGCCTTCTTTGATGCAAAAGTAATGCAGCCTTTTGCACCAATGTATGAGATGATGAATATGCCCCGCGACCCCGGAGCTTTTGGGTGCCTAGCATTGTCGGGTGCAGACAGCGCAGCAAAGGATATGCTGTCACAGCTACAGGCTGCTGATGCATGGAATATAGCAAATCAGGCAATCATTCAGGCTGAGAATAATCTGCGGAAATCGGGGATACCCATGCCGAAGGACTTGGTATTCGGGTTGTTTTTGGCTGATCCAATGTTCCATGCAGGTAGCAAGGGATATACCGGAGCAGGTTCCTGTCCGGGCTTTATTCAGGTCATGATTGCTCCGAATGAGTATAATCTACCGAGATTAGTTTCCTGTGTTGCACATGAATTTCACCATAACATTTTATTCTATAACGTAAAGTGGAACTTTATGAATGTCAGCCTGAGCCAATACCTGGCAGTGGAAGGGCTGGCAGAAAGCCTGGCAGCTGAATTATATGGTAAAGAGTTCAATGGACCCTGGGTTGCTGATATCAAGGAAGCAGATTTGAGAAAAGCAAATGGGATACTCGGGCAGAAGCTCGATACGAAGGGCTTTATGGAGGTGCGAAAGTATATGTACGGTGACCATCCTATGGTACCGGAAGGACAAACTCTTGGGATTCCTTACTGTGCCGGTTATGCGGTAGGCTATCATGCTGTACAAGCCTACCTGCAGAAAACCTCAAAAACGGTATCTGAGGCAACCAAGGATTTTATTGATGGAGAAGATATTGTGAAGCAATCAGGGTATTTTCTCTAATCGGCAATAAGACTTTATGTAAAAATGAGGCTTTTTCAAAGTGAAAAGTAAATTATTATATGGGAGTGATGAAGAGGTATCATTGCTCCCGCAAAATTTGAAATAACCTTTTTAAATTTACAGCCCTGCTTTTAAGTTTTATTAAAGAAGTTCATATAATGAATCATTGACAAAGACTAGATATCTCTTTATAATAACATTGTTATATAACGCTGTTATCCTAAGGAGTATTTATATGCCGCCCAAAAAGCAAATCAGCAAAGAACAGATTATTGAGAAAGCCTTTACGATGGTTCGGGAAGAAGGTTATGAATTACTGACAGCAAGAAGCCTGGCAAGGGAGCTAAACTGTTCAACACAGCCTATCTATCAGGCGTTCAGTGATATGAAGGAGTTAAAGGCCGACCTAATCAGGAAGGCTCAGGAAATATTGGTAGGCTATATGATGAAGATGAGTGATCCTACATTGCCTCCGGAGTTGGCTTATTACCTTTCCTATATACAATTTGCGGAGTCTGAGAAGCATCTGTTCCAGCTGATATTTACTTCCGGTGGACTTGATTTATCTGCGATGAATGGGCTTAGTATTGCAGAGCTCAAACCGGATCTGAACATGATCATATATGCAAATGGTATCGTTATGATGCAGGTCTTCCATACACTAGTACTGACCAATGAGCAGAAGAAAAAGATGCTGCTGCAGGCTTATGATTTGTTTAAGAAGGGGGCAGTGTGAAAAATCAAGATTTTTCACATGGTAAATTTGTGCTTACGCCCAAATTTACAAGATTTCGTAAGAATGGAGATTAAAATGATGAGGACTAGGATAGATAAAGAAAGAACATGGATTTTTTCACCGGTCAATAATATCGCAATTAAAGTTGATATCAAAGGGAATATCTCGGAAGAACAGCTGGCAGAAGCGATAGGAAACACGGTTAGTCAATATGAAATGCTTCATCAGAAGGTAGTCCTGGATCAGGATGGAAATGCCTACTATGAAGAAACAGAGCTCTATGAACCTGTGCTGGAGCCAATGAGAACTGATTGGACGGAAGTGTTGAGAGAACAGGAAAAACTCCCGTTTCTGATCGACAGGGGAGAATTGATTAGGTTTTTTTATCAGAGCTTTGAGGCAGGAATGACGGTACTTATCATTGCGCACCATATCGCCGGAGACGGAATTTCCTTTGCATACTTCGTGCAGGAGCTGATGCGCTCTTTATCCGGAGAAAAGGTTGAGTATAAAAAGCTGGAGTTGTATGATATGGAAAAGCTTCCGAGGGAAGCAGGACTACATGCCCCGACCACCTGGCTGATGAAGTATATGAATAGAAAATGGAGGCATACCGGAAGAAAATTCGATTTCAATGACTATTACCGTATATTCAATCAGTATTGGAAGAGCCGCGAAACGCTAACATATCGTTATCCTATAGAAGAGGAAGCATATCAATCGATAGTCAGATATTCTAAAGAGAATGGCATAACCATCAATTCGATGATAACAACGGCTCTGATACGAGCCAGCGGTGAGTTAAGCGATGTTGGGATGGCGGCAAGTATTAGAGAAAAGGGCTTTACCGGCATGGCAAACTATGCGACCGGCATATCCGTAAAATATCAGTACGATGAGAAACAGAGCTTTGCTGTCAATGCAGGAAGGGTGCAGGAATTAATCTATGCTAAGCTTAATAAAGATGCAAAGAAATATTTCCTTCTTCAGTTTATGAGGAATATTGAGCCAACACTGATTGATGCAGTATATTTTTGCGCCTGTGAGGGCTATGACAACAAAACCGCACAAGCTTTCAGTAAAATGTTTGGTTATGACGGGAACCCTAAGGGTATTAGCATCACGAACCTTACAAGATTACCGATAGAAACGAAATATAGTACTTATGAAATTACCGATTTTATTTTCGTACCGCCCCTAGCCTTGAACGCTGAGAGGATTATTGGAGCATCAGCATTCGAAACTAAAATGGTACTATCACTCCATATCAGTAATAATGAGAATGCAGAAAAGCATCATAAGTTTTTCGAGAAAGGGATAGAATACCTAATAAGTTTATAAGAGATTGGAAAAGGAAGCGAAGAGAATTCGCTTCCTTTTTCAATCTATGTTTAGGATCTTTCCATAAACTCATAAAACTGTTTTGGGGTAACGCCATACTCATTTTTTAAAAGCCCTGAAGAAGTTAGAATAATCTCCGAAGCCGCACTGTTCATATACCCGGATGATGGGGGTACCTTGCAGAATGAGCTCTTTCGCAAGGATGAGTTTTTTCTGATTGATGTATTTGTGTATTGTTGTTCCGGAATGCTTTTTAAACTCTCTGAGAAGGTGGAATTTGCTGATATAAAAATGGTTTGAAAGATCATCAATTCTGATTTCCTCTTCCTCTTTTATAATGATCCGGAAGAGGATATCGCTTTTATGACGAAGGGGTATCTGAATGGAGAGAAGGGGTGTGATAATAGAAGGACTGGACTCTTTTATCCACTAGACAAAGGAAGCAAAGGAATTATCTAACCCGGCTTTGCTCTCAGAATGCCAGAAGAGCAGAAACTCTTGCATGGAGCTGGCACTGCTTTGGAGTATTCACGTCAATCTATCCATAACAGAATTACCCAAGGAAGATAAGCCTTTTCCTAATGTAAAAGCTGCTATGGAGGAAATGGAGCAATATGCTGATCTGGTAGCGGTATCCTCAGCAAACGGTCAGGCTGTCGAAGAGGAATGGAGCAAGCATGATCTGAAAAGACATACAAAAGTATTATTGAGTCAGGAAGCAGGATCAAAAGCGTACTGTATCTTGGAATTGTTGAAAAAAGGATATGCCCCGGGACAGGTCAGCATGGTAGGAGATGTATTTTATATACTATACTTTTTGATCCATTGATATAATTCATCGAACATTGGTAATAAGCCATACCCTTTTTCACTCAATGCATATTCTACCCTTGGAGGTACTTGAGGATATTCGGTACGAGTAATTAATCCATCCGCTTCCAGCTCCTTCAATTGAGCATTGAGGATCTTATGTGTGATTGGTGCTGCCTGACGTTTCAGTTCACCATAACGGATTGTTTCATAATACCCAATGATATATAAGAGTTTTAGTTTCCATTTTCCTGAGATAAGGGATAAGGCCTGTGATATTTTATCACAACCGATTTCCTCATAGATGCAATCATCATTTGCATCATTACAGATGTTATCCTTCATGATTTCCTCCATCCTTATGTAAACCAATTAGTAACCTGCTTTCCTTTTGGAGAGTAGTTCACAATATTGTGCGTACTTGATCATTAGTATTACATAAATCATAATGAGAAACAAGATAAATAAATATTTTGCATTGTGAAGGGAGAAATTATGAAGACAATATTTATAACAGGGGCCTCCTCGGGAATAGGAAAGGAAACAGCAATTCTATTTCAACAAAAAGGCTGGAATGTCATCGCTACGATGAGAAATCCAGAAAACAAGCATGTTCTTAATCAACTGAGCAATGTTGAGGTTATTGCCTGTGATGTGACAGATGTGAATAGTATTCGAACAGCGATCGAAAGGGGAAAAGAAAAATTCGGCGTGATAGATGTGGTTGTAAATAATGCGGGGTATTACCTGGTAGGGCCTTTGGAGGCTGCTTCCTCCGAACAGATCAGACGACAGGTAGAAACGAATCTGCTGGGTACAATTGAGACGACCAAAGCAATACTTCCGCACTTTAGAAAAAACAGATCCGGGATCATTATTAATCTATCCTCGATTGCCGGAATAGTGTCGATACCATTGCAATCCCTCTACCATGCTACGAAATTTGCCATAGAGGGTTTCTCTGAATCTCTACAGTATGAAGTTGACCCGTATCATATAAAAATCAAAATAATTGAGCCGGGAACCATAAAGACTAATTTTTGTGGTAAATCCATGGATATAGCGAACCAGGGTGAGAGTGAGGAGTACCAGAGCTATTCCGGGAAGGTTCTAAATAACCTAATAAGAAGCGGTAATTCGGGATCGACTCCGGAAGGAGTAGCAAAAATGATTTACAAGGCTGCTAATGATCGTAGTAGCAGGATGAGATATCCAACAGGGAAAATGAAAGGTATGATAACTCTGAGAAAACTATTACCCTTAGGGATCTATCGTGCTATTGTAAAAGCATCCCTAGAATGAGTCATTGTATAGTATCTAATAAGAATATTATAACAGGAGGGGCATCTTATCATAAAATAGAATGCCCTTCCTACGGCTCAAGCTTAATCAACTTAATAAGAAATACTAAAGTAGTAGCGAACAAGCAGGTAAACATCACTGCCATGGCATACTCACCCAGCTGCAGATAGTAACCACCCGCATTTAGCACAGAATATAGCAGCATCCCGAGAGAAAAGGTATGTACTCTTGGGCCCCATGTTACCTTCTGTATTGAGGTGATGCCTCCGAGCAACAATAGAATAGCGGTGATAAATTCTGATGCAATATGAGTAGAGATGCGAATAGGTTCTGTATGGATTTCCGGTACCTGTTTTGTAATCAACAGTAATGTCCACATCGTGATCATACAGATTCCCACGATGATGCCATAGAGATAAGATGCTTTCTTCATTTATAATCCTCCTGTTCAATCATACCATAGAGACAAATCTTCATTACCTGGATAAGGCGCTTTGTAAACTCACTGCTTTCTACTTCTGACAGTAGCCCAGTCTTTAACTCATAAAAAATCGCACTGTTTAAAACCTGTAGCTTTAGCTCATAATGATTGCTTGTAATGTGGCTGCCGTCTTTTGATTTTACGATTACCAGCGATAACAGCTTCGCAAAATCAAAAGCCTCGAGGCTACTGTTATCCTCTTTCGGCATATAATCGAGTTCCTTTAGAAAGCTTTTGAATAAATTGTATTCCTTAGCGATTGTACAGATAATAATCGATAATAATGTGCTAAGATTATCCTCACAACTCTTTCCCTCGTCCAGTGCCGGGCGAATATCTACTGAGATAAATTGTTCTTCTGCCCAAAACATTAGAATCTCTCTTTTGGATTTAAAAAAATTATAGAAGGTCCCCTTTGCTATTTCTAACTGATTGGTAATCTGTTCAATTGTTACATGCTCATATCCATATTCTCGAAATAGAGATAAGGACAACTGGACAATATCCTTCTTTACCTGTTCCCGATGCTTTTTATATAGAGACATTCTCACATTTCCTTTCGGTATATAATATGACTGTGGTCATATTATATACCTGGTTTAATTTGTTGTCAACCGAAATGATATAGTTATTTCCTTTATGTTACGAAGTAAAGAATAGTTATTGGTATACCTAAATAAAGATTAAAATCATATTGATTACTGCAAATTAATCTGTTATACTAAAAGACAATATATTGTCTACATATAAAGAGGAGGTATCGTGTGGAGCTTTTCCTAATACAACAAATCTATGCCACATTATTTGCTACGAATAATAAGATACAAGCAATCTGCGACAGACAATTTAAGAATCTTACTTTACGTCAATTTATGCTTGCATTGGCGATCACTCATATTCCGGAGGGGGAGTGTACTTATAACAGAATAGCAAAACAATTGGGTACTTCTAAACAGAACGTAAAGCAATTGGTAGAGCTTTTGGAAAAGAGAGGATATCTTGAGGTAGAACCAAGCAAGGTAGACAAGCGTGCTAGTAATATTAAGTTAACACCGGAGGGATTGAGGGAAGGAATAGCCTATGCCGAAGTAGGCAATGTGTTCTTGGGAAACATCGCGGGCCAATTTACAACAGAAGAGTTAGAACAGCTTTGGCAGCTGCTAAAGCGCTTTTATGCTTTCGATGGAGTGGAGATGGATGGCTTTGATGTCCATCCGAATGATTAAGAATGGGGGATGAAAGGGTGAATAAAACAATAACAAAATATTTAGGTATTACGTTTCTCATATCATATGGTTTATGGGGAACAATCATAGTAGCAAATCTCTTTGGGTATCTTAAGTTTGGTACTCCGATCTGTATGATTTTATATTTTCTTGGTGCCTTTGGACCAACAGTCAGCTCCTATATCGTACAGAAACAGACAGAAAGGATAGCCGGGTTTCAGGATTTTCTGAAACAGACATTTCGGCTGAAGGCTTCGATATTATCCTATGGGCTGGTAATGCTTTTTCTGCTTTTATATTTCATTTATCCGGCTATCAGTGGACAGATCGAAATTGGGCTTCCAATCTATATCGCGGCTGTCATGATCCCACTCATGCTATTCGGTGGCGGATTGGAGGAGGTTGGATGGAGGTGGATACTGCAGCCGGAGTTGGAAAAAATACTTCCATTTGGTGTGGCTACGGTAATTACATCACTAATTTGGACGATTTGGCATCTTCCATTGTTTTTTATCAAGGGTTCTTCTCAGTCTTATGTTAACTTTTGGGCTTTTCTTATTTTGCAAATTGGCTTTTCCTTTGCTCAGGCTACCCTATATAGCTACAGTAAAAATATATGGCTATCGGTTTTATTGCATTGCTCCCTGAATGCGCTTCAGTTTTCCTTAGTATTTAAGGAAAGTATCTCAACCAGTACTGTAATCTCAATCATTATGGTTGCTGGGGCATTGTTAGTAAGAAAACGATTCATTCATAATCAAAGGAATAATCAAACGATTGATCAAAGAAATGAGTAGTAACACTGCTCCGGAGTATCTACACATACTTCCGGAGCTTTTATTTTGTGCTTTTTTAAAATCCTTTGTAAGGACAAGGTGTTTCGGCAAAATAATGCATTGACAAATATATTCCATAATGGTAATATTCCAATATGGAAATAAAATATAAATTATAAGGAGAATTAAAAATGAAAAAGTATATTGAAAAATTATCTACATCGAAATACCTGCTTGCCCTTTTTATAGGCTTTGTCATTCTATGTATGCTGTCAAATACTGTATTTCGGCAAAGCTTTGCGTATTTAACACAAACCTTTAGCTACACAGCGGAGTATGCCTATCAACTCATGAGAAATATCGGCGAGGCAGGGAGAAGAGCACACCTGTTGATTTTGTTATCAGATTTCATCATGGTGATATTTTATACAAATTTCTTACTGGGCATCAATTATCGATTGATTAGTAGTATCACAAACAAGTGCCATGTGATATCTGCCATTACATTTTCTCCGTTATTATTAGCGGTTGTGCAATTGGGTGAGATGATAGCAGATGCTATGCTTATTGTGAATTATAAAAGTGAGTATGCCAACATTGCTCATTTAGCCAATACTTTCACGATACTGAAATATAATCTAACAACAATTTGCTTTGGATTGCCTTTGATATTACTTTGTGTTAACATAATTATGAAATTACTAAACAAAAGGAAGATGAAATTTGAAGGATAATTCCGCTGCAATTTTAACAGAAATTTGGAATAAAATATTATTAAGTAAATCGATAGAAGTATGTACAGAGAAACTACAAGGCATAGGACTTCTTGAAATGAAAGTACTGAAGATGATTTACTTTAATCCCGATTATAAAATTAAGGATTTCATTGAACGGTTAGGAATTCCCAATAGTACCCTTTCGAATGTGATCAATCGTTTGGTGAAAAAAGATTTAGTAAATAGAAAAATCGATCATACTGACTTGCGTTCTTTTGGGTTAGAGCTAACATCCTACGGAAAGAAAGCGATTCAAGAGCATCTCGCTGCGGAAACGAGTATTTTTGAAGGGGTATTAAGCCGCTTGGACAATGATGAGCGTGATGGGTTTGTCAAAGTAATGAGGAAAATAGCAGATGGTGTAAACAATTAAGAGATAAGTTAGTAGGTAAGCGGTTTATATTTTTAAGATGTATATTTAGTTCCGTATCAATTTAGGTTAGATTGGTATGGAACTTTTTTTATGCAATAGTAAATGGCGTCCACATTTTGTTCTTACATAATTCGAAACAGTCTGCGAAGCTGACTTTTGAATTATATATATTGATCAGGTTGGAGCACAAAAATTTTTTTGTTATTGTTTCATAGCGAAGGTTTTTTTGTTTTTGGTCGTCTACCCTTATGAAACAGAAATGATTACTCAGAAAAGGGGAGGAAGACATGACGGAAACTATCCTTCAGATAGAGCATTTATCTAAATTCTTTAGAAGGTTTGAAGCTTTACAGGATATTAACCTATCAGTGGATCGGGGAAGGGTTTATGGTCTGGTAGGGCAAAACGGTGCAGGAAAAACTACTCTACTTCGATTGATCTGTGGACTGATGAAGCCAACAAAAGGGTTCGTGGGACTACAGACGGAAAAGACCTTTATCGGATACATGCCGCAAAGCTGTCGCTTTGATGACGGATCAAGTGTTGCTGATACCATCCGATTCTTTGCACGGATACGAAAGGCAGATGTGAAAGAGAGCATTTTGCTCGGAGAAAAATTGAGGCTGGATATGTCTAAGAAAATAAAATATTTATCACCCGGGCAGCAAAAAAAGCTTCAAATGGTGATAGCCATGACGGGGGAGCCTGATTTATACATTCTGGATGAACCAACGGCAGGTTTGGACCCGAATGCGACTTGTGAAATGAAGAATATCATGAAAGGTATTCACGACAGCGGAAAGAGTATCATCCTGTCCTCTCATATTCTCGGAGATATGGATGAAATCTGCACGGATATAGCAATTATGGAGCATGGGAGACTGGTCTTTAACAATACAATCGAAAGTTGTTATCTGGTTAAAACCTCCGTAGTAACAAATAAGATGTTACAATCACTCTCGATGGAGTTTCGGATCTCTGCAGATACTGCCGGAACGACACTGACTGCTAAGATTCCAAAGGAGGAAGTACCAAATTTACTACAGGCTTTGATGGCACAGAATATCAATGTTTATGAAGTGGCAGCAGCAAATGTGAGAAATATCATTCAGGAACAGTTACATTTTTTAGAGGAGGTCTCGTGATGAAGTTGAAAGATTTCACGTATTTTACACTCTTTATGAGAGAACTGAGAAGGACCATAAATTTACGCATTGGACTGATTTGGATTGCACTTGCCGGGATGAGTATCTTCTTTTTTTATACAACAGGAGGTAAGACAAAACTGATAGAAAGGGATCAAGTTGAATTCATAGCCTTATTCTTGCCTCATATGATCTTCGGTTCGTGGGCTGTGCTGTCCTCCTATTTTGATTTGTTTTCAGCTGATCGGGAGCATAAGGTCTTGGATTGCCTCCTTTGCTCAGGAATAACAAAATCTTGTATATTTGTATCAAAGGCTCTGGTCACTATGGTTATGTCACTTGTTTTATCATTGATTTATATGTTTCCAGTGACCTGTGTTATCATTGGATTAAGCGGAAGCAGCATGCATTTAGTTGTACTGCTGCGGTACCTGCTTCTGCTCTGGGGTTATATTATGGTATATGCTGCTATGGGAGTCTTGGTTTCGGTACTTGCCCGCTCTTCAAAGTCGGCTTTGATCTGGAGTCTGGCAATTGGTCTACTATTGATGCCACGATTTTTTGCTATGCTGGTAGAAGGAGCAGGTAAAGCTTTTGGCTGGTCAGAGAATACTGTGGATTATGTCAGCCTGATTGCTCCGGGGGTGATGATGCAGGCGTTGTCAGTGGTATCGGATGGAACTAAGTTTATTACGGCAATGACCGTATTTCTAGTTAGTATTATTCTATTCTTTGGTCTGGCCTATTTTGCATTTGTACATCAGGATGAATATAATTATGAGTCATAAGGAGGGGGGAAGCCGATGAGAAAATTAATCGCAATTATTTTAGCTGCTACGTTTCTTGCAATGATATTAACAGGCTGCGGTAACCATAACGATACCGTTCAGAACTGTATTATCTCAAATATGAGTTATGCTTCTAAGGAGGATATAGATTCGGCAATACAGCCGGAGGTACTCGGCGCAAATGAAATAGTTTATGCGAGTGTATGCTTCATCGAAAGTCCGAAGGGAATGGAATATACAGTCAAATGGTATCATAATGGCACGGAAATTATGTCGGAAACCAAAGCTACGGTCAATGACAAACGGGATGTCTTGGTATATACTCTAGATAAGGAAGGGGTAGAGGCAGGGACCCTGAAGGTTGAAATAATCTATAAAGATACCATATTACTCGAAAAAGAACTTGAACTCCAGTGAGGTAGAGAAATGAGTGAATCAGAAAAGGAATGGGAGCAAAAATTTAAAGCAATCTACCATTCTTACATCAATAAGATCTATCAATTCGTTTATCTGCGAACAGGCTTCGATCCAGCTCTGGCTGAGGATTTGACCCAGGATATATTTCTAAATGTATTTCAGGGGCTGGCAGGTTTTCGGGGTATATGCTCTGAGCGAACCTGGATTTATAAAATTGCCAGGAATAAGCTGAATGATTTCTACCGCAGGCAATATCGACAAGCATTTGATCTGGTGGAAATCGATAGTGAATTAGCAGACAGCTTGGAGGATCCCTCACAGGATGTTCAGGAAGTAATGTTGAAAACCCTGGAAAGGCAAGGCGTGAAAACCTGTCTGGAAGGTTTGCAAAGGTTATACAGGATCGTTCTGGTTCTTAAGTATATGGATGAGAGAAGCATAAAGGATATTGCCGATATCATAGGTAAATCACCGAAAGCAGCGGAGAGTATATTGCAGCGAGCAAAGAAAGCATTTATCAAGAGCTATATGCAATATCAGGATAAGGAGGGCATGCAATGACCAAGAAGGATGAGTTTTTTGAAAAAGCTTTTTCAACGATGGAGCAGGATGGAATACCCACAGAGCAGCAAAAAGATGAAATGCTGAACTATGTTTTGAGCGAATACAGAACAGAGCATAGAACAGAGCATAGAACAGAGCATAGATCAGAGCATAGATCAGAGCATAGATCAGTGGTCAGTAAATTAAAGAACAGGATCATTGTATACCCATGGAGATTTGCTTTTCTGGTATCGGCTTTCCAAGCCGTTATCTTGACAGTGATTTTCGGAAGAGGATATACCAGCCTGTTCTTAAGCATGTTTGGAGGATAATGATATGAAGTCATGGATTGAAGCATTGAACCACCCGGTGGAAGCTTTCCGAAAAGGGAGCAAGTCCGTATCCTGGGTGTTGGTTATTATCACAATATTAATTAATTCTGTATTTGAGCCTGTGCTACGCTACTTTTATGGAACCGGAGCCTCATCCGCCAAAGGAGGAACCTTGCTGAAGATGACAGGCTTGGGCCTGCTGTCATATATATTATTATGTATACTGCTTTGGGCGGTTTGCAGATGCTTTGGCAGTAAAGCTACTTTGATGAACCATGTAAACGCCTGGGGGATTTCTTTCTTTCCGACAGTGCTTTGCTCTTTGACAGTAGCGATTACCGAGGTGTTCTTCCAGATCTTTTGGAACAGTACCCTGTGGGGAATGCTTTTGAATATCCTGTTCATAGGAATTCTGATTTGGAAAGCAACTCTTTTTATAGTGTATCTACGAGAATTTGCTGGTTTAAGAGGATGGCGTTTCTATGGTGCATTCGTTTCTATAGGTTTCATTATGATTACTATGGCTGCTTTGAATGGGTATCTAGGTTTAAAAACTCCCATCCTGTAAGCGAAAGAAAACTGAGAAGCTCAATATCAATCTGTTTGAGGTTGATGTGGAGCTTTCGTTATGATAATGAATAGATTACAAATTTAGTAACCTCATAATATTTTCCCCTAAAATCATTTGAGCTACAGATGCTGAAGGGCAAGCATATTCTATTTGTTGTCTACAGAGCAGAGGTTCTCCATAAGGAGCATCCGAACTGAACAGACATCGATCGGGTAATTCTGCAATAGCCATTTTAACGGCGATAGATGAAAAACAGGCGGATAAATCCAGATAAGCATTTGGTGTGGATTTTGCAAATTTAATTACTTCCATCCAATGATATCCACCCATATGACCCCATATGACAGGTACTGTCGGATAGTTGGTACACAAATTCATCAATATCTTGATCCCATTGATAGAAACAGGATTGAAGGTATGAACCCATATAGGATAATTATCAAATTGTGATACTGCCTCGAAGATAGTTTGCAGTTGCTTCATTTGTTCGTCAGTACCGGGAGTAAATTCCCCAATTCCTTTTAAATCATTGCTGACAATATAATCATTCATCCATCTCGAAGTCTCAGAGGTAGATAATCCTAATGGAACAGAGCCAAATCCTAAGAATTGATTTGGATGGTTGTTCACTACTACGGTTAATTCTTTGATATTATAAATCAAACGCTTTAAATACGCTTCATTACCGTTAACACCACTCAGTATACTTGATAATTTACTCATTTCTTGCTTTAATTCTTCCAAATTACAAGCTTTTTCAGGATGTGGGGTAGTGCAAAACAGAATAGATTTATCTATCCCGGCTTCCTTCATTTTCTGTAATTGTAATTCGGAAGGCAGCATAACATGCTGATGACTATCGATAATCATAGTAATTGTCCTCTTTCCTTTTAATAATCTTTTGATATAATGGATGTTAACATATCGTAATTTATAAAGGCAAGAAGGCACTTTTTTGATATAAGGTATCCTTTTTGATACGTATGGAAGGGATGATTACATGGCAAAGGCAGAAATTATTGAAGACCTGTGTCCAATGGCTTTGGGAATGAATATTCTAAGCGGGAGATGGAGACTGCAGATCGTCTGGATAATCTATAGGAAAGAAACAGTCCGTTTCAATGAACTACAAAGGACATTGGGTAATATCACTACGAAAACACTGACGCAACAACTGAGGGAGCTGGAAGAGGAGAAGATTGTAAAACGTACCATGTATGCAGAGATTCCACCGAAAGTAGAGTATTCCTTAACGGAAATCGGAAGGACTATATCACCTGTTTTACAATCGTTATGTGACTGGGGAAAGGTATATAGGAATATGGTAGAACAGGATAATCCTTAAACGAATTCATTGGATCAGAAAGTGATGAAGTTCAATTATTATCAGAAGAAATCTGAATGAGGTAAAAGCAGCCGCTTAGGCTGCTTTTCGTCTGTCCTGGACCAGTGTTACCGTAATAGCCGATTTCGATTTCTTCTGATTATTTTGCTCCGTATCTATCTTTTTGATTAAAAAAGGTCATATCGGCATAGCCGGCATATATCTTGCCGGAATGTTTCACACCTTTGCCGATAAAATATCTGTCCCCTTTTGAGTAAATCTGTGTGATTCCGTCAATTGTTAATTCGATCTGACCTTCAAGCACGATACCCCATTGACTTTCATGTGCATGCTCGGGCAGGGTAATATCCTCATTGAACTGCATGAAGATGATTTGATGATTTTCTGCCTGTGAGATATATGCCTGATAGTTCGTAAAGGGCATATCTGCTTGTGGTAGCTGAACAATAGGTTCGGGAAAGATGTTTTCCATGTTTTTACCTCCGTAGTTGTTTTTTAGCCTCTAAAAAATATTTTATATTTGTTCCAGCCCTTTATTTTAAGGATTAAATCCGGACTGTGAATATAACAATTTATTGGTAAACTATACCAAACTCTGTCTATAACGTCAATGGCACTGAAGTAATATAATGGATGCTGAGTCATAAGCATGTAATCAAATTAATGTCATAAGTATATTGACATAGATGAAATAGTATGTTAACATCCAAAACATAGTTAATATATATGACATATATGACATATATCATGTATTTCATATAGTAATAAGCGTAGATATAATAATGATTGGAGAGGGGATAGAAATGAACGATACAAAATATGATCTTAGCCAAAAGGATGCAGTTCTTCTGTATTTTAAGGAGAAAGGATATGCTTTTGAGCCTTTTACGATTGAAGATATCAGCAGTGGAAACATGAATTATGTCTATCGAGCCAAAGACTTGAAAAAAGGGAAAACCTATATATTAAAGTATGCAGCAGAGCATACAAGAATAAGCGAAGAAATCCCGGTAAGCATAGAGAGAATTAATATTGAAGCAAGAGTATTGATGATATACAGTAAAACTGTCCCTCAATATGTTCCTCGGGTGTATCAGTATGATGATCTTAATCAATGTATATTGATGGAGGATTACTCGGATTACGGTATACTACGGGATAAGCTGAACCAATATAAAATCATTCCTGATTTTGCGGAAAATCTTACAACTTATCTAGTGAAGAGTATCATATCAACGCTGAATATTGGTGAAGTTAGCGCTGCAAAGGGCAACAGGCTTCAGAATATCGATAACCCCTTATGTGAAACAACAAAGACTTATGTTTTTTCTGAACCATTTATTAGAACCGGTAATTTTAATAATATATTCGAGCCTTCTAAAGAATTCATTGACTATGAGGTGTATCAGGACATTGAGTTACTTGACCAGGTTGAGAGGCTAAAGAAGCTATTTATCGATAAGAAACAGGCGCTGATCCACGGAGATTTACACACCGGTTCCATTTTTGTGAAACAATCTTCACTCATCGTATTTGATTATGAATTTGCATTTGTGGGTCCGATCGGTTTTGATATCGGCAATTTACTGGCAAATCTAATTTTCTCGTGGCTGCATGCAAGAGCAATAGAGCAGAAGGAGGAGTTTATGCACTGGGTGGAGGCTACGATCAGAAACATCATAGATGGGTTTAAGAAGAATTTTGCCGAAGAATTATCTGCTCGGTTTCCTGCCATTGCTCAGTGTTCATTAGAATATATCACTGCCTATACGAATGAGATTATTCATGATACAGCTGCTTTTGCAGGTGTTGAGCTGCTTCGTCGGGTCATTGGAATTGCTCATGTAAGTGATATCATTTCGATTGATAATTCTGACAAACGGGCAGAAGCAGAACGAATCGCGATTAGTCTTGCTAAAAAACTCATTAAGAATCATGAGCAATTCGATTCCGGTGAGGATTTTGTCAAGGAAATGCTTTTATGAGGGACACTCCTTCCAAAGGTTGTACCTAGAAGTTGCGTCTTAGGGATTTATCATCCCTGAAAAATATCGGCATAGTTTGGTATGTATTAACGACTATGCCGATTTTTCTTGTTCTGGGATTTGCATTTTTATTCCATAGAAAGACAATGGATAAATTTAATCCTTTCTGCTCCATCCGGAGTTTACTTTCAGGCTCCCGTCCTCCATCTGAATAATGCAATTCCAGAAATATGTTTTCATCCAGAGCTTTCCGGGCTTCGGCGACCAGCCGATCTGAGGGTTCATCTGAAAGTTGACAATGCCATCGGTACTCGTTATGGAATAGACTCCTCCTACCATGCCGTTGGCTTCGTCTATCCCGATGGAAAAATGCCCTTCGATTTGCGTACCGCTTTTAAGCGATGCCACTTCAGGAATGGCTGGCGAAAACCTTATCCTTACCTCGCTGCTCCCGCAAGCGGCCGCTACCTGCTCGATCTCACTGTGTCCGTTATTATCAGCGATCATATAAACATTGTCCCCGTATGTTACTTCTCCTACCCCCGCCGGCACTGCTAAAGGCTCGATACTTCCGGTGTAATTCGGATTCAGCTTTTTTGACACGACCTGATCGGAATACCTCGAATAATAGACTTTTTTATAGTTAACAAAAGGAAGTAGAGTTGTAAGCTTCATTCCGGCGTCGTCGATGCTGACTGATATCGCTGTACCTTCCTTCTGAACGAGCTCGAAACCATTCAGGAAGATCACGGGAAAGCCCGCGGGATTTTTGCTCGTGTCCCCGATTGGAGCAATGATTCTGTAATTGCCCGCGCTGTTTCTATTTTCTTTGACGGAGAAACTGATACGTCTATTCTGCTTATCTAGGAGAGACACGGCAAGGTCCAGACCCTTATCAGTAACCGTAAAGTCAAATTTGCTGAAATTGGTCTCGATTAAATACGACTTGTTCATCAGCGCATCGTAACTCTGCTTATCTAGATCCAAGCCCTTTTGATAATAGATATCAACAGCCCCGTCATTTCGGTACGCGAACATACGGTAATAATCGGTATTATCCTGTTGTACCAGCTGCGGCTCAAAGGATTTGTAGATTTGGTCTCCCGTAAAGTCGACAAGGAAGAGCTTCTTCACCAAGATCGTATCCTGGTCGAACCTGACTAGCGGAAAGAAGTGGCTACCGCTTTCCCTGCTATAAATACCCGGATCATTTTTCCTGGATTCCATATAGCTTTCTTCATCGCATGGCTGGTTGTCGATCATCAACAGCAAGGGAAATTTCTGACTGACGGCCAATTTTACCTCATCGCTTGCGAACCATTTCAGGATGAAAAACGCCACAGCCACGAGAAAAAGAAGTGTGACTATGATGCAAATTATTATTTTTGTGATGGAATAGACCTTTTTTTTCAATTTGATTAACCTCTTACTTCGTTAGTTTTTTATATACCAGCCTTATACTGGAAATAATTTTGGATTTCAATTCTGCCTTCTCCTGAATAAAGCTTCTGTGATTGATCCAGATACTCAGCTCTCCATGAAGATATCTCAGAATAATGCCGCTGATCACTTCGGCCTCCTCCTTTATAAGCTCTCTTTCGCTTGCCTCCATGAGAGACCTCGTAAAGATTTCCGCAGGCTGAAACAGGATTTTCCTTACTTCCGGTGTCGGTTCGCCGTTCAGTGGTTCAAACCAGATCAATCGATACCACCCCTCGTGATCAAAGGAAAAGTCAATAATATTTGATATCGTTTGGAATAATTTTTCACCGGGATCATTCTGCTTCTCCGTATCTTTCAAACAAAATGTGATCATTTTAACGAGCACGTTTCCGAGAGCTTGCCAGTAGATCTCTTCAAGATTGTCAAAATAATTGTAAAGATTTGTGTGCGCGCAGCCCATCTCTTTTGCAATTACTCTCAGGGAAACATTCCTGAGCCCTTTGCTTTCATCGATCATTCTAACCGCAGCCTCTATAACCGCTTCTTTGATGACGTTATTTTCTTTATTTTGCATCCGTAAAGTCCTCCTTATTACCAATGGTAATTACCAGTGGTAATAAGATAGCATAAAGAGATCCGCTCTGTCAATACTTTTTTGGGGAATTTATTGACGAACCGGTCAAATCATAGATGCTGTATTCGAAATTTATTAAGATGCTGGGCGGGAGAACATTTGTAAGGCTTTTTATAGATCAAAGTACCAAAGGGTGCTTTTGTCTCTTTCATCATATATAAATAAAACATAAAGCATATTAAACATATATGAAAAAATTATAAATATATATTGACAACAATGGATAATAATGGTATCATCCATTCATGCAATTCATATAATACATATATGAATTGTAAAGAATATTTATCTAAGGGAGATAAAGTGAATTATTATACTGTTCCAAATTTCATAGATATTCAAAGAAATGGAGGATTTCAAATGTTCGAGGAGAAATGGGCTGGGATTATAGAAACCCTGGAATTAGAATATTCCATACGATGTCGCAGGCATTAATTTTATTAAGTACAATTTATAAATGAATGAACAATTAATAGGAGGACAATGAAATGAAGGGTAAAAAATTAACTGCGATAGTATTGGTAATTGTGGTGATAGCTGCAAGCTTTGCAGCATGCCAAAAGCAAGATTCAAAGGTAAGCAGCGACGGGGCGAACAGATCCATCAGAACTGCGGATAATAATTCAGAAGTATTGCCGGCACCTACAGAGGTGAAGGAAGAAGATGGGGAACAAGCACTTTTTGACCAATATGTTTATTCTGTGGAAAAGCTACAAGCAGAGTATGATAAAGTAATTGTTTTAGATGCACGCTCTCAGGAAGTTTATGATAAGGGACATTTACCAAATGCTGTTCGTGCTACCTGGCAGGAATGGTCCAATGTAGAGGTTGCACAGGATAGCGGCGAGTGGGCACATATTCAGTCCTATGATAAATTATCTAAAATCTTTGGTGATTTAGGAATTGACGGTACAAAGCCGGTTGTCATTTACACGGATACTCAGGCCGGATGGGGTGAAGAAGGCCGTCAATTGTGGACCTTCAGAGTATTTGGTTTGACCAATACCTACATACTGAATGGTGGCATCAAAGCATGGAAGGATGCAGGAGGAGAGATTTCTACGGAAGCAACAGCAATCACACCTGTCACCGGTCCTACAGCCAATCCGGATGAAAACTTAATCGCAGAAACAGAGTATGTTGCTGCTAATCTGGATAAGATTAATATCCTGGATACAAGAGAGGATGCCGAATTTGCAGGTACAAAAAATTATGGTGAGAAGACCAACGGCAGAATACCGAACTCAAAGCATATCTGGTTTAAGGATTTCTATAACGCAGATGGCACACTTCTGACTCCTGTGCAGATCAGAGCAAGAGTGGAGGCGCTTGGTTATGAACCTGAGGACGAAGTAATCCTATATTGCACCGGTGGTATTCGTTCCGGCTTTACTACAATCATTCTACGAGCAGCAGGATATACCAAAGCGCGTAACTATAATGTAAGCTTCAGTGCCTGGGCAGGAACCGGTCAGACAATTGATTCAAAAGAATTAACTGAGTTGGAAGTATATTAAGTAAATGGGGAAATCGGAGGCTTTCATAGATGAATAAGAAAAGGTTGATGACAATTTTACGATTTGGTATATCGGTGATATTACTGATCCTCGTGGTGAAGCTGGCCGATTTAAAGAAAATTGTTGAGGTACTTCGGGATATTAATCAACTATGGCTGCTTCCGATTTTCCTTCTTATTGCATTATCGGTTTTAATAAGTGCAATGAAGTGGAATACCTTGCTGAAGGCGCAAGGAGTCAATATCAAAGCAATTACTTTATTTCAATACTATAATTGCGGTTTGTTTTTTAATAATTTCCTGCCATCAAGCATAGGCGGGGATGGGATTAGGATCTTCCTTGCAGGAAAGAAAACAGACAATTTTTCCGCAGCCGCAGCTTCGGTTATCATGGAACGAACAATCGCTACGGTATCTCTGGCTTTTTTAGGAATAGTAAGTTCTGTTTTTGCGATGCATCCATCAAAAATAGCAGTTATTCTTATGATTGCTATTTTTATTACCGGTATAGCACTGGCTTTTATCCTGATATCAGGATGGGTTCCGGGAAAGCTTATAACTCATGATGGAAAAATAAGCAGGGCGTGGATTAAATTTGCAGCTTCAGCAAAGGAACTGCAAAAACGAAAAAAGCAGCTACTATTGTGCTTTACTCAATCGCTCCTATTTCAAGTGATTGTTGCCTTTGTGATCGGAGCAATCATTAAGGGGCTTGGTCAGCCTGGATTAAAGCTCCCGGATCTGTTTCTAGTAACCAGTGCTTCCTCTGTGTTGGCGATGGTTCCGTTAGGCCTGAATGGATATGGTATGAGGGAAGGCGCATATATCTATTTGCTCAAAACGTTTGGTTACACAACCTCACAGGCGGTAACCGTCTCAATTCTGTTTGCCCTTTTTGTGACCCTTTATAGTCTGGTCGGCGGAGTCAATTGGTTGATCTTAAATAAACCTTCCCAAAAAACAGAAAAGATAACAAAGGCGATTTGAGCACATAATAAAATAAAACGATTACTTATAATCCTCAGAATAACCATAGCTTATCTTAAGTGCATGAATCTTCTTACAGAATAAGTGGCATATGGGAAGGTTCAAACTTAGTATTTCATCATTAAAATTATCCTCAGGCTTATCCATAGGATATGAAGAGGAGCTTAGAAAATAATCTTCAGGAAGGGTATGATAATTTATGAATAAAAAACTAAAAATTATACTTATGATTGTACTTCCGCTTATTATCGCCGTATTATTTGTAATCCCGGAGAGCAGGGCAGCTATAGCTAAATTCGCGAAGATATTGTCAACTGCGAATACGGAACCGGTAATTGCATATATTCGTTCCTTTGGTTCGCTGGCTATCATAGTTTCTTTTGCACTTATGGTATTTCAGTCTTTGGCAGCACCATTTCCGGCATTTTTGATTACCTTCGCCAATGCGGCAGTCTTCGGATGGATCGGTGGCGCAGCCTTATCCTGGAGTAGCTCCATGGTAGGGGCAGCAGCATGCTTTGGTATAGCCAAGTTATATGGTCGTGATGCCGTATCGAAATTAACCGGTAAGACTGCCTTGTCATCAGTAGATGATTTCTTTCATAAATTTGGAGCAAAATCAATTGTTATCGCAAGACTATTACCATTTATGCCATTCGATATCGTAAGTTATGCTGCCGGTTTGACATCGATGAAGTTCTGGCCGTTTTTTCTGGCGACAGGCATCGGACAGTTACCGGCTACCATTATCTATTCCTATGCTGGGAAAATGCTGGGTGGTGGTGCAAAGACATTTGTAACAGGATTATTTATAGTTTTCTCACTGTTTGGTTTGACCTCAATTATACGATCTATTTATAATCAGAAGGTCGGGAAAACAAAGAAAGTGAATTCCGGTTCATAAATTTTACGTGATATCGGATCTATGAAAGGGAGAGATAACGTGAAGGTTTCTTTGACTCAAGATAAAAATTTCATAGAAAAACTGAAGGAGTATAAGGTTGATCTTAAGAGAAAGCAAATTGATACCTTACAGTTAAATATTACAAGAAAATGTAACCAGGCATGTATCCATTGCCATGTGAATGCCGGTCCGACAAAAACGGAGGAGATGTCGCTTGAGTTGATTCACAGGGTCCTTGATCTACTGGATAGGGATTCATCAATTAAAACAATTGACATCACCGGTGGTGCTCCGGAATTAAACTCAAATTTTAGATATCTGATCAGAGAATTGAAGAAGAGAAATAAAAACATCATTGATCGGTGTAATCTGACGGTTCTTTTGGAGAGCGGACAGGAGGATACAGCGAAATTCTTAGCACAAAATAATGTTACCATCATCGCCTCTTTGCCATGTTACTTAGAAAAAAATGTGGATTCTCAAAGAGGCAGTTCCATATACAAAAAAAGTATCCAGGTATTAAAGCGGCTGAATGAATTGGGATACGGAAAAGCAGAAGGCAGGCTGATCTTAAATCTGGTTTATAACCCAGGCGGAGCTTTTTTGCCGGGAAATCAGAAGGAATTGGAAGTAGATTATAAAAGGGTATTGTTAGAAGAGCATGGCATTACCTTCAATCGGCTGTTGACAATTACCAATATGCCAATCAACAGATATGCTGAAGTACTGCAAAAAGAAGGGCAATACGAGGAATATTGTAATCTGTTGGTTTCAAGCTTTCATCCTGGTAACGCCGACAGAATCATGTGTAAGTCACAAGTTTCAGTGGGCTGGGACGGAGTATTGTATGATTGTGACTTTAATCAGGCGCTTGGAATTTCGATTTTATCGGATAGGAATACAATCCTGGAGCTGGAGAGCTTTTCGGAGGTGACTAAGTCAATCTTTTTTGGCACACATTGCTACGGATGCACAGCGGGATGCGGAAGCTCCTGCCAAGGGAGCTTAGCGTAAGCACAGAGAATAAAAACAAAAAAATATAACACAAAGAATATAACACAAAGAATATAACACAAAGAATATAAACACCGGGATGGAGTCGTAGGTATGAAAATAGCAGAGGATTTGACCAAATTAATCGGTAATACACCGTTAGTCAGAATAAGTAAAATTAACCCGTCTGAGGCTGAAATTGTAGCTAAGCTCGAGATGTATAATCCACTCTCCAGTGTGAAGGATCGGGTAGGATTTTCGATGATAGATGCTGCCGAAAAGGAGGGGTTAATTAAGCCTGGAGATACCTTGATTGAGCCTACCAGCGGCAATACAGGGATTGGTTTGGCGTTTGTCAGTGCTATTAAGGGATATAGGCTGATACTCACAATGCCTGAAACTATGAGTATTGAACGTAGAAAAATACTTCATGTATTGGGTGCAGAGGTGGTTTTGACGGAAGCCTATGAGGGTATGGATGGTGCTGTAAAAAAAGCAAAGGAACTGGCTGAAACGATACCAAATGCATTTATCCCGCAGCAATTTGCTAATTCCAATAACCCGGAGATTCATAGACGGACAACAGCGGAAGAAATCTGGAACGATACTGACGGAAAGGTGGATGTATTCATTGCTGGAGTGGGAACAGGTGGAACCTTAACGGGAGTCGGACAGATTCTCAAGCAAAGGAATCCCAATATTAAAATCATTGCCGTCGAGCCCTTTAAATCTGCAGTATTGTCCGGTGGTATCGCAGCTCCTCATAAATTACAGGGAATTGGAGCCGGCTTTATACCTCCTGTTTTGGACAGAGATATCATTGATGAGATTATTACAGTAAAGGATGAAGATGCTGGAGAGACAGCCAGGGAGCTATCGAAGAAGGAGGGACTTCTGGTCGGGATTTCCTCAGCAGCCGCCCTGTGGGCAGCTCTTGAAGTTGCCAAGCGTCCGGAGCATCAAGGGCAAAGGATTGTCACGGTATTCCCCGATTCCGGAGAGCGCTATTTAAGTACCTGGTTATTTGATGATTTCGATAGTACGAAGGATAATCTAAAGCTGAGTGAAGAGGTGTTAGAAGATAATTCAGAGCTTTCACCGGCAGTCGCATTATCCCTTCGATATTTCCGAAATGGGCTTTACTGCAGTGAGGCCATTCTTAAAGCCTTTAACGAAGCATATCATCTGGGCCTTCCGGATAATTTCTATAAAATAGCGACAGGATTCGGATCGGGACTGGGGGAATCGGGCTGTACCTGTGGGGCAGTTGCTAGCGGTGTCATGATATTAGGATTGATTGCAGGACGTAATAAAGCATATGAATCAGAACGAATGGTATATTTAGCAGTCAATGAATTACACAAGAGATTTAGAGAAGCGCATAAAGCAATTTGCTGCCGGGTACTGACTAAAAATGTGAAGTGGAATTCGGCAGAGCATAAAATTAAATGTGAAGAGTATGTTGTGAGCGCAGCCAAAATCACAGAGGATATAATCCGTAAGAACTTATATGAATTCTTACCACAGGGAGGTGGCAAAGCACTTCCGGTGAAGAAAAATCCTCTGGCGCTGTTTCGAAGAATTAATAGTAAATAAAAGCGGGGATATTGAATGGGCAATAAAATCAGCGTAATCATTCCTGTGGCACCGAATGAAAAAATACATAGTGAATTACAAAAACAATTATTATCAGCTCCTGACGATTGGGAGATTCTTGTTTGCTCTGGTCAGGAGCCGGATCAAGTATTGTTATTTGATGAAAGATTTCGATGGATGAAAGCTGATGCCGGCAGAGCCAATTGTCTAAACGAAGGAGCCAGACAGGCTACCGGTAATTTCCTGTGGTTCCTGCATGCGGATTCTCTTCTCGTAGAAGGAACGTATGATAAATTGAGACAGACAGCTGAATTAAATCAATCAGAGCTATATTACTTTGATTTGAAATTCCTCCGTTTATCCAATCACAACGTAAGACCTAAGGAAGTCGGAGTTTTAATAAGGTCCAGATGCCTGCATACGCCCTTTGGTGATCAAGGCTTCTTCATGAAGAAGGAACTGTTTGAAGCAAATGGACCTTATTCTGTCAAAGCGGCTTATGGTGAAGATCATTTATATGTCAGAGGCTTAAGAAGAAGGAAAATAAAGCTTACGCCGATTGGTCTGCCGCTATATACAAGCCCACGAAAGTATGAGCAAAAAGGATGGGTCAGGGTGACAATTCTTCATCAATATCTTTGGATTAAGCAAGCAATAGAAGATTGGTGGCAATGGAGGAATGTAAAATATGAAAACAGCAATCGCAGTCTTCTGTAAAACTCCGGGTGTATCTCCGATTAAGACCAGATTAGGTGCCGAAATCGGAGAAGCTAATGCTGAAGAATTTTACCGGTTAAGCGTATTGGCAATCGATGAGATTTTAGAACAGGTGGCTAGGAAACGGGAACGAAGGGTGGATATTTACTGGGCGGTTGGGGAATATCAAGCTTTGAACAACCCAATATGGAAGTCTCACAAGAGGGTATGGACCGGAGAAGGAGGTCTGGGAGAGCGAATATACCATGTGTTTGAGGAGCTTTTGAGAACACATGAGCAAGTGATTATCGTTGGGTCTGATAGTCCGCAAATCACAGCGGATTACTTGATTGCAGTGATTGACAGATTACAGGAGCAAGAGTCGGAGGAGGTGATCGGTCCCTGCCGTGATGGCGGATTTGTTTTATTTGGCACGAAGCGCTTGGTCAAGAAGTCAATTTGGACTAAAGTAACCTATAGCCGTGAAGATACCTTGCATCAATTGACAGACCTCTTGGAAAGGGATAATTATAGCTATAGATTTATTTCAGGCCTTGGAGATGTAGATCAATATGATGATCTGATTCTCTTATTAAATGATTTCTTACAGCTGGGATCGTACCTTCAACCAAGACAGCTGTATCTATATCACTGGATACAAAGACTACTTATCTCGAAGAAGTTTCTTGAAGAGGTGGAAAGCTTTCGTATCGATGTAAAGCTGGAAGAGAGGCACTCCCAGAGGACCATCCATGGAGATTAGGCCGACCCCGGAGAAGATAATCAAATGGGCAGACGAGGTTGGTTTTCGACTTGAAAAACAGGTGAATTTACTACCATATCATTTCGGATTGGTATTTGTTAAATAAAAAGTATCTGTGCGCTGTTCATAGGAGGAACATGCGCTTTTTCTGTTTTCACAATTACTGAAATTAATTGACAGATGCTTCCAGATTATGTATATTAATCATATATATATAATATGATTAATCAAGCTGTCATAGTTATAGTATGAAAGCGGTGCACAGTTGAATGTAGTATTTTATAAGGAGGGATTTCAATGCCAGCATATCATCAAAGTATTCTTGATTTAGTCGGAAACACACCGTTAGTGGAATTGAAAGGTTACAGCAGTCGGAGGAAACTTGAGGCAACACTGCTTGCAAAGCTGGAATTCTTTAATCCGGCCGGAAGCGTAAAGGATAGAATTGCCTATGGAATGATCAAAGACGCGGAAGAGAAGGGGTTGCTTACAGAGGATACGATCATTGTGGAACCGACCAGCGGGAATACCGGTGTCGGTCTTGCATTTGTAGCGGCGGCAAGAGGTTATAGGGCAATTATCGTTATGCCGGACACGATGAGTATCGAACGCAGGAATTTGTTAAGTGCTTTCGGGGCGGAGCTGGTTCTCACACCGGGTAGTGAAGGAATGAACGGGGCAGTCCGTAAGGCGGAGGAAATTGCATCACAGCTGCCACATGCTTTCCTGCCACAACAGTTTCAAAATCCTGCCAATCCAAAGACGCATCGGGAGACTACTGCAGAAGAGATCTGGAGGGATACGGAAGGACAGGTGGATATCTTTGTAGGAGGTGTCGGAAGCGGAGGTACCGTGACCGGAGTCGGAGAAAGGCTAAAACAGAAAAAATCTAATGTAAAAATCATAGCCGTTGAGCCGTATGATTCGCAGGTATTATCGGGAGGAACACCTGGACCACACAGAATTCAGGGAATAGGGGCTAACTTTATACCGGAAGTTTTCAATCAAGATTTTGTGGATGAGATATTCCATGTGAAAAATGAAGAGGCCTTTGAAGCAGCAAGGGAATTGGCTGCTAAGGAAGGAATACTGGTGGGCATATCCTCGGGTGCTGCTGTTTTTGCTGCTGTACAAATCGCGAAGAGAGAAGAAAATAAGGGGAAGACCATCGTTGTATTACTTCCCGACACGGGAGAAAGATATTTGTCAACAGGCTTGTATTCCAATTCATAAAGCGATAGGATGACTGAATACTTAACTTATGGAATCACAATAGAATTACGGGCAGAGTGTATGAATAACAGATACACTCTGCACTTTTTATAAAAATAATTTTAAAACATATTGACATACCTGGAATAGTATGTTAATATCCTAAATCATAGAAAATATATATGAATAATATGAAACAAAGATTTGGAACAATCATAAGGAGGATGGAAAGATGAAAAAATTAATCACAGTAATCACGATACTTACCTTGGCAGGAGCTTTTCTGATCGGATGCTCCGGCAAGGATACGACAACCGGTAGTGATCAGGCAGCAACACCGACAGAGGCAGAGAAAGCAACGGCAACAGAAGCACCTGTGGCTGTGACGACAGCTCCGACTGCAGAACCGAAGGAGGTCAAAACCATTACAATCGGCGCAAGTTCAACTCCACATGCAGAGATTCTTGAGCAGATCAAGCCGGTTCTTGAAAAAGAAGGGTATGAACTGAAGATTGTTGTTTATCAGGATTATGTACAGCCGAATGTAGCACTTAACAGCGGTGACCTGGATGCAAACTATTTCCAGCATCAACCCTACTTAGATCAATATAATAAAGAAAACAGTACGGATCTGGTATCCGCCGGTTCCATCCATTATGAGCCCTTTGGAATCTATCCCGGTAAAATAACAAGTATAGATGAATTAAAGAGCGAATCACAGATCGCAGTTCCCAATGATGCAACCAACGAAGCGAGAGCACTCCTATTATTAGAGGCGCAGGGGATCATCAAACTGAAAGACGGAGTAGGCTTAAATGCAACAAAGAATGATATTGCCGAGAACCCTAAGAATGTAGAAATTGTTGAGCTGGAGGCAGCACAGATCGCGCGTTCCTTACCTGATGTAGAGCTTGCAGTTATTAATGGTAACTATGCGATCGAAGCAGGTTTAAATGTAGCTAAGGATGCGATCGCAGTGGAGGATAAGGAATCGATTGCTGCTCAGACCTACGGTAACATCGTTGCAGTCAAAGCTGGTAATGAAGGAAGAGAGGATATCAAGGCATTGATTGCCGCACTGCAAAGTGATGTGGTAAAACAATATATTAATGATACTTATCAGGGGGCAGTTGTTCCGATTTTCTAATTGTATCGATCCTTCGGTGCCTTAGCCAAATGGAAAGGCGAGGGTCTGCAAAACCTGGATTATCGGTTCGAATCCGGTAGGCGCCAGATTCAAATGAAAATACAATCATATAGGTAATGAAGCTGAACAGGCCTTTGGAAGCTTTGAAGTATAGTATAAAAATATATTATTAAAGGAGAGAAAAAGATGAGTGAACGTCAATTGAAATTCGATACATTGCAGGTGCATGCAGGACAGAAAGCAGATCCGACGACAGGTTCAAGAGCAGTACCGATTTACCAGACAACCTCTTATGTATTCAATAATTCCGAGCATGCGGCTAATTTATTCGGTTTGAAGGAAGCAGGAAACATTTACACCAGAATCATGAATCCCACGAACGATGTATTTGAACAGAGAATAGCAGCGTTGGAGGGTGGAGTAGCAGCATTGGCAGTTGCTTCCGGGTCAGCGGCTATTACCTATTCCGTTCTTAATATAGCCGGAGCCGGGGATGAAATCGTTGCTGCGAGTACACTATACGGCGGTACCTACAATCTCTTTAATCATACCCTTCCGAAGTATGGTATTACAACAACCTTTGTTAATCCTGATGATCCGGAGAACTTTAGAACTGCAATTACCAATAAGACGAAAGCAGTATTTATCGAGACAATAGGTAATCCCGGCATCAATCTGATTGACATTGAAGCGGTTGCAAAAATAGCTCATGAGAATAAGATACTGCTTATTATTGATAACACCTTTGGTACGCCGTACTTAATCAGACCGATCGAATTCGGTGCAGATATCGTGGTACATTCTGCTACTAAATTCATCGGAGGACACGGAACCTCAATCGGTGGTGTAATTATTGATTCCGGTAAGTTTGATTGGTTAGGCAGCGGTAAATTCCCCGGCCTCACCGAGCCGGATCCCAGCTATCATGGCATCAATTATGCAAAGGATGTAGGAGCTGCAGCTTATGTCCTTAAGGTGAGAGTTCAGCTCCTTAGAGATACCGGAGCTGCCATCAGTCCGTTTAACTCCTTCCTCCTTCTCCAGGGCCTTGAGACACTGTCACTCCGTGTAGAAAGACATGTATCCAATACGGAGAAGATTGTGGACTTTTTGATAAAACATCCTTTGGTCTCTTGGGTAAATTATCCCGGACTGAAAGATAATAAATATCACGCACTGGCACAGAAGTACCTGCCGAAGGGTTCAGGCTCCATATTTACCTTCGGTATCAAAGGCGGAGTAGATACAGCAAAGAAGTTTATCGACAGCCTTGAGATATTCTCACTACTAGCCAATGTAGCTGATGCGAAGTCCCTGGTAATTCATCCGGCTTCCACGACACATTCGCAGCTGACAGAAGCAGAACTACTAGATGCCGGAATTACTCCGGATCAGATTAGAATTTCCGTCGGTATTGAAGATGCTGAGGATCTGATCTTTGACCTGGAACAGGCACTGAACAAGGCAGTACAATAAGTTTAAATGATCGGCAGATTTTGATATGGTTAATTAATCATTTGTTTTAAGAATATAGAAGGGCTGTTGCAAAAAAGCAGTAATATATAGAAAGCAAAAGAACTAGCTTCCCGTGAATGCTAATCCTTTCAATTTCTATACGATTACTATTTTGCACCAGCCTCATTTACGATATAATTAGTACAAATTCTATATTTCTGCTAATATAAAATCATAAATACAATGCTGATGGCGGTATTCTATATCTGATGGATGGATATTGCAGGAGGGAGGCAGTTATGGTTAATAAAGAAAGAATTCTTCATGATTTCTGTAGTCTTGTAGAAGTAGATTCCCTATCGTTCGGGGAAAGAGCGATGGCTGATCTATTAAAAAAGTCTCTGATTGAGTTAGGATTTGAAGTACAAGAGGATGATGCAGGAAAATACTACGGCGGAAACTGCGGCAATCTCTATGGATACCTAAAGGGAACGCTGGAGGGTGGAGCGATCCTTTTCTCTGCGCATATGGATACGGTTACTCCAGGCTTAAGGAAGAAGGCTGTCGTACAGAAGGATGGGACAATCACTAGTGATGGAAGTACGATACTTGGAGCAGATGACCTGTCCGGGATAGTCTCCATACTGGAGGCTGTCAGAACGATTAGGGAACAGGGAATCCCTCACAGAAGTATTGAAGTGCTATTCCCAATTGCAGAGGAAGTATATATTAGAGGCAGCGAAGTATTTGATTTTTCATCTATAAAAGCGGAAGAGGCCTATGTTCTTGATCTGTCGGGGCCGGTAGGCACCGCTGCTCTTTCAGCACCGACACTGGTATCCTTTACAGCGACCGTGAGGGGAAAAGCATCCCATGCGGGCTTTAATCCGGAAGATGGAATCAATGCAATTGCAATTGCCGCAGAAGCAATTACAAAAATCAGACAGGGCAGAATTGATGAGGAAACCACAGTGAACATCGGTTTGATCGAGGGAGGCAAGGCGAGGAATATCGTGTCGGATACTTGCATCCTTAAGGGCGAGGTGCGCAGTTTGATCCATGATAAGGCTGTGTCAGCGGCTGAGCAAATAGAAAAAGTACTGCAGAATACGGCATCCTGTTACCAAACCGGGATTGAATTTACTACGGAATTTGGGTGTCTGGCCTATCAGGTAAAGCAGGAGCATCCTGTGGTGACAAGGTTTGCGAAAGTCTGCGAGGAGCTGGGATATGCTACGGAATACATTGCTACGTTCGGTGGCAGTGATAATAATAATTTTCATCGGCATGGAATTACCGGAATTGTATTGGCCTGTGGAATGAATCAGGTACATTCCTGTGATGAGTATACTCATATTGATGAATTAATGAAATGCTCCAATATTGTTTTAAAGCTGATGACAGGAGAGGAAAGTGTTATATGAAAAACCCTTTAAGCTATCAATCAACGGAATATGATTGCGGACCTACTTCGATGCTTAATGCGATCAATTATCTTTTCCACAGAAAGGATATCTCTCCCGACGTAATTAAGAACATTATGCTTTATTGCCTTGACAGTTATAATAAGAAAGGAGAAGCGTATAAAAGCGGAACGACCGGGATGGCGATGATGTTTCTGGCCAATTGGCTGAATCAATTCGGCAAAGTAAAAAAATGGCCGATTCAATGTGAGCTATTGAATGGAGAGGCAATTCATATCAGCCTAAATACCAAAGTCGCGGAGTGTCTGGGGCAGGGAGGAGTTGCTGTGGCACGAGTTATGCTTGGGTGTTGGCATTATGTACTTTTAACTGGAATTGATGATCAATATGTTTATTTGTTTGATCCATATTATAGAGTTAAACCATTTCCCGGTGATGGAATTGAGATCATTAAGGATGCTCCTACGAAGATGAATCGTAAAGTAAGGCATGAGCTAATGAATAGCCAGGGCTCAGGCAATTATGCATTAGGCAAAATAGAGGAGAGAGAGTGCATGATTATATATAATAAGAATACTCGAAAAACGATGGATAACATTGAGTATATTATCTAATAAGAAAGAAGTCCTTACAATAAAATAGAATATGCTGCTTTGTACTGACCCCAAGAGCTAGACCTAAAAATCTAACGATTGGAGGTCAGTACAAAACAGCATATTCTGTTTTTATATCGGGTACCGCAATTTCATACAGTTGAATAGCGATCTTATCTTAAATAAAGAACATAAAGCCATGTTCGGGATTATATTTTTCTGCTTCGGCAACCAGATCAGAAAGAGAAATCTGTTGTAGAGTTGATTTTATCGCTGTATTAAGAGGAAGATATATGGTTTGTCCGAGGGCAGTTTCGATATCGGGAGCTTTCTCCTTAATCGTCTCCTCTGTCTTCTCGAACAGGGAGGTCTCAACTGAGGACAGGATATCATAAACAGTAATCTGCTTAGGAGTTCTGGATAACTGATAGCCACCCTGGGAGCCTTTGATGGAGTTTACGATCCCACCATGCTTTAATAATGAAAATACCTGTTCCAGATATATTTTAGAAATACCAAGCTTTTCAGAAATGCTGATCAAAGTAATATACTCATTGCTGCCGTTGCTCTGGGCCATGCTTATGGTAGCAGCCAGTGCATAGCGGCCTTTCGCTGATAATCTCATATAGAAAACACCTCATTTCATACCAATTTTATATGTAATAAATCATATAGTAAGTTGGAACCCTTGTCAATAGCATATTAAGCATATATGTTTTTGGAAAAAATAATAATTTGGCTATTGACATTATACCCAAAATGCATTATTATTAACACAAACATATAAAACATATATGAAATATATTTATTAGGAGGAAGTAATTATGGCAAAGATATATAAAAGCTTAACAGAGTTAGTCGGAAAGACACCATTGCTCGAACTATCCAATTATGAGAAGAAGAATGAACTTGGAGCGGCAGTCCTCGCAAAGCTGGAGTATTATAACCCCGCCGGAAGTGTAAAGGACAGAATAGCTAAGGCAATGATAGACGATGCCGAACAAAAAGGAGTTCTGAAGAAGGGTTCCGTAATTATCGAACCAACCAGCGGTAATACCGGAATCGGTCTGGCCTCCATCGCCGCTGCAAGAGGATACCGTTTGATTCTGGCGATGCCGGAGACCATGAGTGTGGAAAGAAGAAACCTTCTGAAAGCCTACGGTGCAGAGCTTGTACTGACAGAAGGAGCAAAAGGTATGAAGGGAGCCATTGCCAGAGCCAATGAGCTTGCAGAAGAGATTCCGAATTCCTTTATCCCGGGTCAGTTCGATAACCCTGCCAATCCTGCTGTGCATAAAGCTACCACCGGACCTGAGATTTGGGAGGATACCGACGGCAAGGTAGATATCCTGGTGGCAGGTATTGGAACCGGCGGAACAATCACAGGTACCGGAGAATATTTAAAATCTCAGAACCCTAATGTAAAGGTTGTTGCTGTAGAGCCCGATGATTCTCCTGTATTATCAGAAGGTAAAGCAGGTCCTCACAAAATTCAGGGTATCGGAGCAGGCTTTGTACCTCAGGTGTTGAATACGAGCATCTATGATGAAATCATCAGAGTGAAAAATGAAGATGCCTTTGCTACCGGTAGGGAGTTATCCAAATCGGAAGGTCTCCTGGTAGGTATCTCCTCCGGCGCAGCATTATGGGCAGCAACAGAACTGGCGAAACGCCACGAAAATAAGGGAAAGACAATCGTTGTAATCCTTCCCGATACCGGTGAAAGATACTTGTCCACCCCTTTATTTGCAGAATAACCTTTTATCATAGAATCTTCCCCATAGTAAAGAACCCCTCCTGTCGGAGTAAAACCGACAGGCAGGGGTTCTTGTATTAGTTACCTGAATTGCTTTGGAGAAAGCCCTATCATCTCTCGCGTAGTCTTGCAGTGCTTCCCGCTAATGATAGTCCTGTTATCCTATCTTAATAAAGTGCTTTTTGAAGAATTGGTATAATGTGGTTGAGTATACCATCTATTTATTGTACAATTATTCCGGATGAGCGCAATACAGTTAATTTAAATGCCTAGACAAAGTAAGGACATTCGTTTCCGATATAAAATCATGCAATTGAACAGAGAAAGGTGATACAAATATGCTAATTAAAATTACAGACAAAATACATATCATGCCTCCATTCAATGAGACAGACAGACCGGCTTTGGGCCTGGTTTGCGGTAATAGATACAGTCTCGCCATAGATTCGGGTATTTCTCCGAAGCATGCTGCGGAGTTTATGGAGGACAGCAGGAGACTCGGCGTTTCACCTTTGAAATATCTGATTCTGACCCATCACCATTATGACCATGTCCTAGGCAGCTGTGAGATGAACTTACTGACCATTACCCATGAAAAGATTGAAGAAGAGCTCAAGCGGATGAGAAGCTATCGGTGGGATGATAGCTCATTGGCACAGAATGTGGAGTTAGGGATCTTTCCAGAGTTCGGAGCAGAATGTATTAAAGCGGAGAATGAGGACAGAGAGAATTTGAGGATCAGGGAGGTTGACCTGACATTTTCTAAATCTATGATGATAGATCTGGGAGGTATTACTTGTGATATTCGAGTAATCGACAATTGTCATGTGGATGGCTCGGTTACGATTTATATTCCGGAGGAAAAGGTGCTGTTTCTCGGTGACTGTATCTATGGCAAAAGATATAACGGTATCTACGGATATCATAAGGAAACCTATGAAAGACTCAAAGAAACAATTTCTTCCTATGACGCGGAGTATTATATCATCTCCCATGAAGAGGTGCAGGACAAGAAAATGATGAAGGAATTATGGGTAGAGATAGAGAAGGAGTCAGTATTTTTCTGATTACAATAGGAAGATTATTCTTAAAAGAAAAGTCCGTAAAGAAGAACCAACTGCAGAATATACAATAGTTGTACATGAAATGCAAAGCCCTCAAATATAAGTGTTGATATAATTACCGTCGAAAGGAAGAAATCATATGAATTGCTTTGAAGAGGTAGAAGCTGTCATTGAGTATCTCGAAAGAAATATTACTCAGGTTAATATGGCAGATATTTCAAGAATCACAGGAATTCCGGCGGGATTATATCAGAGAATATTTTCTTATGTCTGCGGTGTATCTATTTCCGAATATGTTCGTAAGCGTAGGATCACAGAGGCTGCTGAGAAGATACTGTCCGGTGATGGGAGTATCACTGATATATCCCTGGAATACGGTTACGAATCCCATTCCGCATTCACCCGGGCATTCAAAGAACAGTTCGGTGTCCCACCGACACTCCTGACAAAGGATATCTTCAAGGCAAAGCGGTATCAACGTTTCTCCTTTCAGCAAGATAATGAAACCTATTATATTATGAAAGGGCGTAGAATTATGGCAGATTTAGTTAAGCTTCAGTACGAGGAAATGGATGAAAGATTGTTGATTGGAATTGCAAAGTCAGACACGGGCTTGGGAGGACATGAATTATGGGACCTGTATTTCACAGGCGGTTACTCGCAGCAGCTTGGTGAGCTGGAGGCTTATCAGAGTGAGGATATGAATGAGGACTATCAGGGACTTGGATATGCCTGTGATTTTAAGGATGAGAATAGTCTTGGTAATGAGTATATCGTGGGAAGATATTTCAAGCTTGGGACACCTGTGCCGGAGCGTATGATTGGAAGGGTTATCCCAAAGGGCATTGTTGCCAAGGCTATGATACGAGGCAAAAGTCTGGATGACATCATCAATCATGCATATCTTTTGATCAGTGACATGGTGCAGAAGAACGGTTATCAGCTTGATTATGAACATTTCTACTGGTCAGAGGTGTACACCTGTGAAAGGTATTGTAATCCGGCTGAGGAGGGAGCCTCAGAGCTTATACTGGATTGGTATATGCCATGTAAATGGATATCATAAGGGATGATTTGTAAAG
Organism: Bacillota bacterium; assembly: GCA_023414355.1. Classification (GTDB taxonomy): domain Bacteria; phylum Bacillota; class Clostridia; order Lachnospirales; family Lachnospiraceae; genus Mobilitalea. The sequence goes on from JAEZOB010000009.1 coordinate 107,278, forward strand.
TAACCTAGAAAAGGAGATTTGCTGAGGAGGGTATTATGAAGCTTGTAATCATGAACAGTAGCTATAGAAAGCATGGGAACACCGAAATCATTGTTAAGCTTCTGAAAGAACAGCTTACAAAGGAAGTAAGAAATCTGGGAGAAACAGTAGAAATCGAAGAAATATCCTTAAGCGAACTACGGATAGAAACCTGCAGAGGATGTAGAGCTTGTTTTAATATTTCCGAACAAAGCTGTCCTCTCAAGGATGAGGTATTACCGCTATATGATAAGCTGAAGCAGGCGGACGGTATTATCCTGGCAAGTCCCGTCTATGTAGAGGATATCAACGGAAGCATGAAGAATTGGATTGATCGGATGGCATTTAACTGCCATAGACCGTTCTTATGCGGCAAACCTGTGATGCTGTTTGTGACAACCGGTAGAGCTGCATCCAATCACGCAATTCGTACGATGGGCTCTGCGATCGGCTCCTGGGGTGGGGTGATATCCGGTACAAGCATTTACCGTATGGGGGAACTCATGAGTGCTGATGCGGCTAAGCGAAGATACGGTGAGAAGGTCAGAAGGCAGTCGATCTTACTATTGCAGTCGATCAAAAAAAGTAAGCCCAGTATATATTCGTTGATTGCATTTGCGATTCAACAGATGGTCTGGCAACAGGAGGAGTATAATAATACAGCTGATTATCGATACTGGAAGGAACAGGGCTGGCTGGAGAAGAAATGCTATTATTATAGAAAAGACTTAAGATATGGGGTCAGAATCCGCTTGGTCAGGCTTCTCGGACTTTTGGCGGGTAGGTACTATATCCGTACTTAATGTATTCCTTCTGTGTGAATTAATCTTTTTATAATCCTGTTATAATGTAAATTAACATATAGGCGGTTATAATGATAGATATGAAATTACGGCGACATCATTGATCGCGATATTTTCCTGAGGAGGCATATTAGTGAAAAAGTTTTTGAAAGTACTTGTATCAGTTCTTATTTTGGGCGGCGTGGGCTTTATCTATTATTATAATGCATTGCCGGCATTAAATATCCATTCACCCGGTTTCTGGTGGTTCATCCTGATTGCGCTGATTGCGGTTACTGTAGTAGCCGGTATTGCGGCTAATATGAAAAAAGACGGCAGCATGGCTAAAAAGACACCGAGTAAGCTATTGTTCATCATACTCGGCTGTTTAACCGGCGGTATGATCATCGTCTTTATCGTCGGAGGAATTTTATCTTCTCCTGTTGTCAATGCGAAGAACTATCAGAAAATGCTGACGATAACGGATCGGAATTTTACCGATGATATCAAGGAGATCTCCTATAAGGACATACCGATACTGGATAAAGATTCTGCCGCTCTGCTTGGCTCAAGAAAGATGGGAAGCATTGCGGAATATGTATCCCAGTTTGAAGTTGGTTCAAATTATACACAGATCAATTATCAGGGAGTTCCGGTCAGAGTGACACCTTTAAAATATGGGAGTGTATTCAAATGGTTTACAAACCGCTCGGAAGGAATTCCTGCGTATTTAAAGATTGATATGACGACCCAGAATGTTGAGATGGTAAAGCTGACTGAGGGCATGAAGTATTCAGAATCCGAACATTTCGGAAGGAATATTTACCGTTACCTGCGTTTCCATTATCCCACCTATGCCTTTGACAGTATCAATTTCGAGATTGATGATGACGGTGTACCCTGCTGGATTTGCCCCGTGAAAGCCTACACCATCGGTTTATTCGGCGGTCAGACCATCGGCCGGGTCGTAATTGTCAATGCAGTGAACGGTGATATGACGGACTATGCGATATCAGAGGTACCGACTTGGGTTGACAAGGCTTACTCAGCGGAGCTGTTGATATCCCTATATGACTATTATGGCACTCTAAGACACGGCTATTGGAATTCCAAATTCGGACAGAGGGATGCGCTGCAGACTACGGATGGATATAATTATATCGCTATGGAGGATGATGTCTGGGTTTATACCGGAGTTACCTCGGTTGGGTCGGATGAATCCAATGTCGGTTTTGTATTGATGAATCAAAGGACAGCAGAGACAAGATTTTATTCCATCTCAGGAGCGGAAGAATATTCTGCGATGGCATCTGCAGAAGGTCAGGTACAGCATCTCGGTTACAAGGCAACCTTCCCGTTGCTTCTGAATACGGGAGGAGAACCTACGTATTTCCTGGCATTGAAGGATGCAGCAGGACTGGTGAAGAAATATGCGATGGTCAATATCGCACAGTACCAGATTGTCGCCATTGGGGATACCGTGAATGAATGTGAAAAGACTTATCTGGAATTAATGAAATCAAGTGGTATCAGTGTTACAGATACATCAAAGCTACCGAAGGCGAAAGGTATCATTGCTAAGATATCTGATTGCGTCATTGATGGAAATACACACTATTTTATTCTGTTAAGCAACAATGATCAGATCTTTGACATCCTGGTCAGTGATTTCCTTCCTATCGTAAAATACGATGTCGGTGATACGATTACCCTTACCTACTCGGCCGGTACGGATTCAAATACTGTACTTGGCATAGAATAAGACCGGATAGGATTTTAAATAATTTAAAGTACCCATCTTTGGTACCTTGCCAAACAATAAGAGAACCCTCTGCCTTGGACCATTCATCCGGTAGAGGGTTCTCATGATTCGAGGCCTTTACGAGCCCACGTTCCATTTTCAGAATCTCTGATCTATCTTATTCGGCTAATATTTTCTCAATTGTAACAAGCTTTACACACAAAGCAAATACCTCGGTTGCGGTAATAATCTCCTCAAGATTAGGATAAGAGGGAGCAATTCTGATATTACTGTCTTTCGGATCCTTCCCATAGGGATAAGTTGCACCAGCCTCTGTCAGTACGACACCGGCTTCCTTACATCTCGCAACAATTGCTTTGGCACAGCCCTCCATTGCCTGGAAGGAGATAAAGTAGCCACCCTTGGGATTCGTCCAGGAACCGATCTCAAGTCCGCCAAGCTCACTTTCCAGAATGCGGTTCACGGCTTCAAACTTCGGACGCAGCAAATCGGCATGCTTTTTCATATGCCCAAGGATGTTTTCTCTGTCTATAAAATACTGTACATGCCGTAACTGGTTGACCTTATCGTGGCAGATTGTCTGGATGGTCAAATATTTCTTAATGTCCTTTTGATTATTCTCCGAGGTAGCAACTGCAGCCAATCCGGCACCTGCAAAGCTGATCTTCGAGGTGGAGAGAAATTCATATACCATATCGGGGGTCCCTGCCTTCTCACATTCCTGCAGGATATCAATGATGTAGCTGACGCTATCGAAATACAGATGATGCACGCAGTAGGAATTATCCCAATAGATACGGAAATCCTTCGCAGCCGGCATAAGATGAGCCAACCGGCGAACGGTTTCATCTGAATACACGACACCGCTGGGATTACTGTATTGCGGCACACACCAGATCCCCTTTACTGCGTCATCTTCCCTTACCAGCTGCTCGACCAGATCCATATCAGGCCCATCATCGTTCAGTGGTATATTGATCATCTCGATGCCGAATAGCTCTGTGATCGCAAAGTGTCTGTCATAACCGGGGACAGGGCAAAGGAATTTTACCTTATCCAGTTTACACCAGGGTGTTTGGCCGGTTACCCCGTGAGTATAGGAGTGCGAAATGAAATCATACATGATATTCAGACTGGAAGAACCATGTATGATCATATAACTTGGATCAATATTAATCAGTGCAGCCATGAGCTGCTTTGCTTCGCTGATACCGCCCAAATCTCCGTAGTTTCTGCAGTCATCGCCATGGGCAGAGAAGAGATTAGCGGAGCTGTTAATGGTGTTAAGCATTTCCATGGATAAATCTAATTGAGCTACAGAGGGCTTACCGCGAGTCATATTAAGGTTAAGCTTAAATCCCTGATAGCTTTTATAGATCGTTTCAAGTTCCTCTTTTAATGCAAGTAAAGCTTTTCTATCATATTCCTGATACGTCATAATTCATGATCTCCTCTGCATGGATAAATTACTAAGTATTATAATATGATTATTATCATAAATCAACCGACATATGAAAGCGGAGGTATCTATGTGATCTTATCACAGAAGATATATTTGCTATCATTATAATGATACTGTACAGTATAACTATGAAGTAATGAGAAAGATTAGTGTAGGAGTGAGTTTTCATATCAGTCAGACTATTCAGTCTATGTTAATATAGAATGAAAGGAAGGTAAAGAAGATGGAAGGATTAATAGCATCAAATAGTGTAAGCTTTATTCTTGTCTTTCTGGAAGGAGTATTATCCTTTTTCTCCCCCTGTGTCATACCACTCATCCCGGTCTATATGAGCTATCTGGCCGGTAACGGAAAGAGAGAATTGGAGGATGGCACGATTGTCTATGACAGAAGGAAGGTATTCCTGAATACAGCATTTTTTACCCTTGGAATCTCTTTTGCCTTTTTCATATTAGGGATGTCCTTTACGACACTTGGAAGCTTTTTCAATGAAAACAAGCTTCTATTTACCAGAATCGGCGGAGTCATTATCGTTTTACTTGGCTTATTCCAGCTTGGGATACTTGACTTTTCCTTTTTACAGAAAGAGAGAAAGCTTCATCTTAATCTGTCAGAACGTAATGTGAATCCACTGGTTGCTCTTGTCATGGGATTTACCTTCAGCTTTGCCTGGACCCCTTGTATCGGACCGATGTTATCCTCTGTATTAATCATGGCTTCCGGAGCTTCAACATCACTAGCTGGAAATCTTCTGGTATTGGTTTATGCAGCCGGATTTTTGATACCGTTCCTTCTGCTCGGTTTGTTTACGACCCGGGTTTTGAACTTCCTGAAAGCAAAACAGAAGCTGCTGAAGTATACGATTAAAGCAGGCGGTATCCTCCTGATCGTGATCGGTATCATGATCTTCACAGGCTGGATGAACAGTCTGTCAGGATATCTGAATTCGTTTACAGGGAGTAATCAGAATACCACTCAGAATGAAGTGGCCAAGGAGAATGCTCAGAGCGGAACAGACAATGAAACCTCCGACAGCACAGCTGCAAAGAAAGCTACAGACGACAATAGTAAAAAGATTCTTCCAGCCTTTGACTTTACCTTGACGGATCAATACGGCAAGGAGCACACCTTGTCTGAATATAAAGGGAAGGTTGTATTTATCAATTTCTGGGCGACCTGGTGCCCTCCCTGCAAGAAGGAGCTGCCGGATATTGAGGAACTGTATCAGGAATACAATCTAAATCAGGACGAGGTAATCTTTCTCGGGATTGCCAACCCATCAAGCTCGGACTATCCGAATAATTCAGATGTCAGTACGGAAGAAATCAAGACCTTCCTAACGGATAACGGGTATACCTTTCCAACGCTCTTTGACGAGACAGGTGAGATCCTGAAGCAGTATAATATTTCTGCATTTCCTACGACCTTTATGATTGATAAGGAGGGTAATATTTTTGGATATGTACCAGGGATGATGACAAAGGATATTATGCTGAATATCATCAATCAGACACTGCAATCAGGTGAATAGTCGCAGTTTTCTATCCTCATAATAAATGCTCCTCTTTGGTAATCTAAATCACCAAGGAGGAGCATTTTATATATTATACTTAGAACTCAGCTTTCCAGAGACCATGAAGGTTACAGTATTCATAGATTGAGCCGTGCTCAACTGCTTCGAACTCCGCCTTAGGTTCCATACCAGGTTTTAAGAAGGAGAACTGAACCTTATCCTCGGTAACCAGGGCGATCCACTCAATATGATGCTCAGGCAGAGCGGGATGAAGAACAGAGCCTACAGTTACCTTAATTCTTCCATCCTCCACCTTAATATCAGGTACATGCTTTTCTTTTGCACCATCAGAGGTATTCGCTGCTAGCTCCTCCATCGGCTTACCACAACAGCTTACTGTACCGCCTCCATGCTTAATCATAGCCACCATATTTCCACATTCTGAACAACGATAAAATACTACATTTGCCATAATCATCTCTCCTAACCTTTCATATTATGTGATACCCCATTTTGGATTCACCCAATTTAACAGTTATAATTTAATAATAGTAACCATTACTAAGATGATTATAACATGAAATCCTATAATTGCAAGATGTTTTAAACGAAATATTAAAATATTTTCATTCAATGCGATGTAGATTTAAGGAGAATAATATTGTTTTTATCCATCTTATTAGATTATAATGAATTTATAAATACAATACGACTGCCTGATGAGCTATTGGATTAAGGCTTTCATTTGACACTTCGAAGGTGAAGGGAAGATAGAATGAAAAACATGTTATCACGAAAAAATAAAGTCAGCTTACAGACGAGATTGATTCGTTTGTTTCTTATTGCTTCTGCAATTCCTCTACTTTTTATCAGTTTTTTCTCTTATTACAATATATCATATACTTTAAAAAACAATACAGAGGAGTTAATCAATAATAATCTCAAGCAGACCAGTAAAAACCTTGATATATGGCTGGAATCCTACGAGGACATTCTATATCAGATTTATACCAATGATGACGTGGTCGCCTTGGTTGACAACCTGAATGCCGGTAAGGATATCGCTGTATCAAAAAATCAGTTAAGAAGGATATTGCAGGGAGTTTTATATACGAAAGAATATATCCGGTCTATCACGGTCATAACATCCGGGGGGACACTGATTTCCTATGATCAGATGACGGCTGTCTCGAATCTTCAATCCTGGATACAGAATTTCAGTCTTTCGCAGGAGGATTTATACAGGGAGATTTCTGCTGATAATGGTACCCATACCTTTCCTACCGAATACGGAAAAAGCTTTGCAAATAAAGATTATTACCTGTTTCATCTTGCCCACCGCGTCATTGATTACAAGGATCTGGATAAAAAGAATGCTATCGTTATCGTAAGTATTGATGAGAAGCTATTACAAGAGGTATGCCAGTCTACCTCTGAAACTGACAAAGGCAGAAATAGCTTTAATTTTATTGTTGATGAAAACGGAAGAATTATTTCTTATATTGACCAGGAGAAGCTTACTAATCAAGTGACAGCTTCGGAAGCTTCTTTCGAGCAGAGAAAGGAAGCATATTTAGGTTTTGTAACAGACGATTTGAAAATAAAGAAAGAATACATCTCTATTTATGTCTATCATAATGATAAGTTAAACTGGGATATTGTCAATGTAGATAATCAATTGGCTGCGATCAGCAGATTAAGCTTACAGCAGAAAATTTTAATCTTGGTATGCGTGGTATCCCTGCTTGGAGCAATCCTGCTTATGATACTACTATCAAGAAGATTAGTTTCCTCTGTAAAAAAGGTTGTGACAACCATGCATGTGGTCAGTACCGGCGATTTGCAGTCCAGAGTAGAGATTGAAAAGAAAATGCCGATTGAGGTAGAGAGTATCGCATTACAATTTAATGAAATGATCGGCATCCTGGATGAAGCCATGAAAAATGAAAAGATAGCGGGAGAACGACAGCTCGAGGCGGAGATAAAAGCATTGGAGGCGCAGATCAATCCTCATTTCTTATATAACACTTTGGATACCATTAATTGGATGGCGATCGATAAGGGAGATTATGATATCAGCAATGCAATTGCCTCTCTCGCTCAGATACTGCGATATGCGATTACAAATAGTAATGCGATGGTTGAAGTACGCCAGGAATTGGAATGGTTGAAAAACTATGTAAATCTTCAGCAGATCAGATTAAAGAATTCCTTTCGGTATGAAGTGGATGCAGACCCGGTAATTTTAAATTATAAAATTCATAAACTGATTTTGCAGCCCTTTATCGAGAATGCTATCATACATGGGTTTGAAGGATTATCCAAAGAACATGTCCTATCCATCGGATTGGAACCGAAGGATGATTTTATCTGTATCACAATTAAGGATAATGGAAAAGGTATGGAGCCTGCATTGGTGGATGAGATTAATAATAACGTATTTCGCAGAATCAACCGAGGAAGCCACATAGGTATGGAAAATGTAATCTCCAGGATGCATATGTATTATGGCAAAGAGGCTAGTGTAAGGGTCAGCAGTATCTTAGGAGAAGGAACAGAAGTGATTCTTTTAATTCCACGGAGGACATAAGAGTGAAAATCATTCTGAAAATACCAGAATGATCCTGAAATTTGAGAATGCCAAATTTCACAGAAAGAACTCCAAAATGAATTTCATAGGAAATTCATTTTGAACTTCTTTCAGGTATTGTTAGTGCCGCTTACAGCGGCATAGGGAGGTAATTATGCGGATTGTTGTGGTCGAAGACGAAATTAGAATTCGGGAAGGAATATGCAATTTATTGCTAAAGCTGTTTCCACAGCATGAAGTGGCAGGCAGTGCGGCAAACGGTCAAGAAGGACTTGAGCTGATTCAGGAGCAATGTCCGGATTTAGTCATTACGGATGTCAAGATGCCGATCATGGACGGACTTACGATGCTGTCTGTGTTAAGTGAGAAAAGGATAAAATGTAAAGCGATTGTTTTAAGTGCCTATACTGAATTTACTTACGCCCAACAGGCAATCCGCTGGGGGGTAAGTGAATATCTGGTGAAACCATTGGTGGTCAATGAGTTTGTACAGGCAATTAAAAATACGGAAATACAATTGGAAGAAATTCAAAAACAAAGTTCAGAGACCCTGGAGAGATTCGACAACATATTACTTGGTATTATATTTGGTGGTATTGAGGTTGACGAAGGTTTGTTGAGCTTTGTTAAGAACAAGTATAGCATCGATCAGGATACCCATCTCAGTGAGATACAGATATACTTAGGGAAACAATATGATGAAAAGCTTGAGCGGGTGAAACGCAGACTTGCAGCTTTCTTATCAACCAGAAAACAATTAAACTATTACCTTCTTGAGATTCCCAAGGACAAGCTGTTATTGGCTGTTTTGTATGGCTATGAGGAAGCTTCTGAAATTGAGCGATGGTTTCAAAGCGGAGTGGTATCAGGGAACCGTGGATCAGACACCGAAGATAGTAATTACGGATGGATTAATGCAAAAGGCATCAGCGAACTACGGTCAAATTATTATAAGCTGTTGCAATACATGGATTGGAATATTACCTTTGGAAATTGCATTATGATCTCATATCCAAAGATCATGAATGTCCAGACTACTTTATGTGTTTATCCGATTGATATCGAGAATCGGCTTAAGGCAGCATTATGCTCTTATAATCGCAGTAAAGTAAATAAATGTATGGTACAATTCTCGGAATATTTTGAAAACGGTAGTGTTTATGATCCGAAGAATATTAAAGAAAGCTATGTCCGGTTCATATGGGCAATGATCAACGTAGCTAAGGAAATTAATATACTGAATTACGATCGGATAGAACAGAACAAGATTCTTGAGAGAATTATGAGCTCAATGAATAAAGAAGAGCTTAGGGACGTGATGGAAGAAGTATGTGCCTGTATGAAAGAAGATCAATACACGGATAAAGCAGAGCTTAGTCTCAATGTGAAAAAGGCCGAAAATATGATTCTTGAGTATTATAAAACAGGAATTACGCTGGAAGAGATAGCAGAGAAGCTTAATCTTACGCCGGAGTATTTAAGCAACCAGTTCCACCTTGAGAAGGGTGTTAAATTCAGTACTTATATCAAGGATTTTCGCATCATGAAAGCAAAAGAATTGTTGATCGGAAGTAAGCTGAAGGTATGCGAGGTGGCAGAAAAAGTAGGGTATTCCGATGCGAAATACTTCAGTAAAGTATTTCGCGACAATACCGGTCAGTTACCGGCTGACTATAGAAAAACGAATAAATGACTTTAGGATTTTCCACCTTTCAAAGTTTTCTCGAGTTTTATTGCATAATCTGATTTTATATAATGAGCTTACCAAATAAAAGAGGAGGCAATTTATGAAAAAGTTTTTGTCAATACTCATGGTTTTAACAATAATCACGGCGCTTCTAACAGGATGCGGTTCAAAGAAGGAAGCGACTCCGACAGAAACCACCGGCAATACCGAAACATCCACTGAAACAGCTAAGGATACCGAGGTGGCTGCTGATACAGCTGATACAGCGGATCAAGCAAGTGGTGCTTCAGGTGACGTTACGATTTGGTATTATTGGGAAACAGAAGGACATCAGAAGGCGTTAAGTGAGATGGTCCAAAAGTTCAATAATTCACAGAGTAATATCAAGGTAGAAGCAAAATATGTTCCCTTTGCAGATTTTAAAAAGCAGTTATCCATCGGTGCATCTGCGAATGAACTTCCGGATATTGTGATCCAGGATAATCCTGATACAGCTGCATATGCATCCATGGGAATCTTTGCAGATCTGACCGGTAAGTTCGATGTAAGCAACTATTATCCGGGACCTGTCAATTCCTGTACCTTGGACGGTAAATTGTATGGTGTTCCTTTCGGCAGTAACGATTTGCTCCTGTATTACAACAAGGATATGCTGGACGCAGCAGGCTGTAAAGTACCGACAACCTGGGATGAGCTTCTTGATACCGCTAAGAAATGTACAAAGGATAATGTATACGGCTTTGCACACAGCAGTGTTCAGAATGAAGAAGGAACGTTTAATTTCCTTACCTGGGTATGGTCAACCGGAGTTTCTGCATACGATATGAATACCGAAGGTGGTATTAAAGCTTTAACCATGGTGAAGAACCTGATTGACTCCGGCGCAATGCCGAAGGAGGCAATTAACTGGACACAGGGTGACACCATGAATCAGTTCATTTCCGGTAACCTTGCCATGATGATCAACGGAACCTGGCAGGTACCGACAATGCGTGAACAGGTTCCTGACTTAAATTGGGGTGTAGCTCCAATCCCTATGGATAAACAACTGGCCTCCGGCCTTGGTGGCGAAAATTATTCTGTCATTGCAGGCGGTAATGAAGCTGCTGCAATTGAGTTCCTTAAATTTGCGACGCAAAAGGAACAGAGCTTATTTATGATGAATGCTATGGGATATATTTCTCCAGACTCTACAATAGCTAAGGATCAGTTTGCAGGCGATGCTGTATATGAAGCGTTCGTGGAAGAAATGAAATATGCAAATGCCAGAGGTCCTCTTGCTGAATGGCCTGAGATTTCTAATGCAATTTCATTAGCATTCAATGAGGTTATGACCGCAGCAAGTTCACCTGAGGATGCAGCAGCAAAGGCACAGACAACAATTGACGGCATTATGAATAAGTAGTACATGATGGTATGAGAAGGGCAGGAAATGCACGGAAAGTGAGGTACCTGCCCCTTTCTTTACCCAAAATGGAGGAATAACATGAAACGTATTAAAAAATACTTCAAATATGATAATGTTGGCATCTTGTTTGTGTTGCCGGCATTTATCTATATGATGGTTTTTGTGGGATATCCTATCGTTTATAATTTTATCTTAAGCTTTCAGGATGTAACCGTAAAAACCTTACGAAGTAATGCGAAAGAGTTTGTAGCTCTTGATAACTATATTCGTCTCTTTAAGCAGGATGATGTACTAACGACATCGCTGTGGAATACACTTGTCTTTACAGTGCTGTGCATTGTGCTACAGTTTGTGGTAGGCTTTGCGCTTGCAGTGTTTTTTAACAAGAATTTTAAGTTTTCGAAACCGGTGAGAGGGCTTCTCCTTATGCCATGGATGATCCCGATGACGATTACCGGTCTGATTTTTAAATTTATGTTTAGTACCGATGTCGGTATCATTAATTTCTTTCTCCGTAATCTGGGAATAATCAAGGAAAATATTGACTGGCTTACCAATCCCGCAACTGCAATGCCTGCTGTGATCTTTGCGAATTTCTGGATCGGTATTCCGTTTAACATGATATTAATTGCAACCGGGCTTACAACTATCCCTAAGGAATTATATGAGAGCGCAGCAATTGACGGAGCGAATAAGCTACAGGTATTTCAGAAAATTACATTACCCCTGCTGAAGCCTACGATAGAATCAGTATTGATATTAGGCTTTATTTATACTTTCAAGGTATATGATCTGGTTTATGTGATGACCAGCGGTGGACCAGTGAATTCTACTCAGCTGTTATCTACCTATTCTTACAAATTATCCTTCACAATGTTTAAGTATAGCGAAGGAGCAGCTGTTGCCAATATCCTTTTTGTTATTCTATTTTTGGTCAGTCTGATCTATTTAAAATTTGTATATACAGAGGGGGATGAGTAATGGATGCTGATTTAAAATTATCCAAGAAAAAGAATGTCATCTATTGCATGATATCCATACTATTACTATGCGTTTTGCTATTCCCGCTCTACTGGATTTTTGTAACCTCAATAAAGACAGAAAAGGAGATCTTCCAGATCCCGCCTACGTTCTGGCCAAAGATATTGAATATTAAGTCATATCTGGCACAAGTTCAGACAGGTGATTTTAATATGTTCCGTTCCTTTGGAAACAGTATGATCATATCGGTAGGGGCCATGGTGATCTCGATTGTTTTGGCCGTACCTGCCTCCTATGGAATTGCTAAGTATCATTTTAAAGGGAAAAGGGCAATTATACTGGGCTTTTTGATTACACAGATGTTACCTGTTTCAGTACTTTTGACGCCTTTATTTATTACGTTCCAGAAGATGCATTTATATAATACCTGGTGGTCCACTATAATTTCGGATGCAACCATCGGAATTCCCTTTTCGGTGTTGATTTTAAAGAATTTCTTTGCTTCGATTCCCAAGGAAATTGAAGAAGCTTCCTATATTGACGGATGCAATAAGTTCACTGGATTTATCAAAGTACTGATACCGATTGCTAAACCGGGCGTGGTAGTGTGCGGTATATTCTCATTCCTTTACGGCTGGGGAGATTTGGCTTACGGTATGACATTTATTCTTGATCAGGAAAGAAGGCCGATCACTGCCGGGATCTTTAATTTTATCGGACAGTATGGAACCAAATGGAGCTATTTGACAGCGTTTGCAGTAGTGACAATTATTCCGGTGGCTTTCATTTTTATCTTTATGCAGAAGTATATTATTAGCGGAATGACCAGTGGTGCGGTAAAGGGCTAAAAGTGAAAGATAAAACACTTTCACATTGCGAATGAAACCATATTCGCATTAGAAAGAACTCCAAAATTGAAATCAAACGAATTAGGAATTCGTTATGGAATTTCATTTTGAACTTCTTTTTAAGTATTGCCGCCATATGGCGACGGAATGGAGGATAGGTATGTTTAGTAAGGTTGATCAAAGGATTATTTATCATTATGATGCGGAAGAACTCTGGATTGAACCCTGGGGCGAGAATGCGCTTCGGATCAGGGCATCGAAAAACGGTAGTATGATGGATGAGAATTGGGCATTGCTTGATGCAGCCTCAACAGAAGCTGTCCTCGAGCTGAGGGATGACAGTGCCTCGATTCAAAACGGAAAGATAAAGGCTGTTATCACGAGATTTGGTAAGATTATGATCTACAACCAAAAGGGTGAGCTCCTTCTGGAGGAATACAACAGAAACCGTAGAGATCTGCTGGACAGTAAATGTAGCGCGATTGAGGTGGAAGCCAGAGAGTTTAAGCCTATCATTGGCGGAGATTATCATCTGATTTGGCGCATTGAATCCTTATTTCATGATGAGAAAATCTATGGTATGGGCCAGTATCAGCAGCCGTATCTGGATTTAAAAGGTATGGATCTTGAACTGGCGCACAGAAATTCTCAGGCTAGTGTACCTTTTGCTTTATCCTCGAAGGGCTACGGTATTTTATGGAATAACCCGGCAGTAGGCAGAGCTGTATTCGGTAAAAATATCATGAGTTTTGAGGCTTATTCTACCAAGCAGCTTGATTGTTTCATTGTGGCAGGTGATTCACCTGCAGAAATTGAAGAAGCTTATGCAAAAGCGACAGGAACTGTACCGATGATGCCGGAATATGGGCTGGGTTTCTGGCAGTGTAAGCTCAGGTATCAGACTCAGGAAGAATTACTTGAAGTTGCCCGCGAATATAAAAGACGAGGCGTTCCGATTGATGTCATAGTCATTGACTTCTTCCACTGGCCGAAGCAGGGAGAGTGGAAATTTGATCCTGTCTATTGGCCGAATCCTAAGGCTATGGTGGAGGAGCTCAAAGCTTTGGGTATTGAACTGATGGTATCGATTTGGCCGACAGTGGATAAGACCTGTGAAAATTATGAGGAGATGCTGGAAAAGGGTTATCTGATTCGAACGGAACGAGGCTTCCGGGTGGGACTCGATTTTCAGGGAGCTACCATTCATTATGATTCAACCAATCCACATGCCAGAGAGTATGTTTGGGAAAAAGTAAAGAAGAATTATTATGATTTGGGAATTAAGATTTTCTGGCTGGATGAGGCAGAGCCGGAATATACGGTATATGATTTTGATAATTACAGATATTATGCGGGCAGCAATCTGCAGATAGGAAACTTATATCCCAAGAGTTATGCCCAAACCTTTTATGAGGGAATGCAGAAGGAAGGACAGAAAAACATCGTGAACCTGTTGCGGTGTGCCTGGGCCGGAAGTCAGAAATTCGGAGCTCTTGTCTGGTCAGGCGATATTGCTTCCAGCTTTGAGAGCTTACGTAATCAATTCGCAGCAGGGCTCAATATGGGGATTGCCGGTATCCCTTGGTGGACAACAGACATCGGAGGTTTTCATGGGGGAAATCCTGACGAGGAGAGCTTCCGGGAATTATTCGTAAGATGGTTCCAGTGGGCAGCCTTCTGCCCGGTGATGCGTCTTCATGGAGACAGAGAACCCAGACAGCCGCAGTACGGAACCAGTGGAGGTGCGTCCTGTTGCTCCGGTGCCGCAAATGAGATATGGAGTTACGGCGAGAGAGTCTATGATATTTGCGTAAAATATATTAGCATTAGAGAGCAATTGCGTGATTATACCAGAAGACTGATGGAAGAGGCACATGAAAAGGGAACCCCTGTCATGAGAACTTTATTCTATGAATTTCCTGAGGATGAAAAATGCTGGGAAATAGCGGATGAGTATCTGTATGGTGATCGGTATCTGGTGGCACCCATTTTATATGCAGGGATGAAAGAGAGGAATATCTATTTGCCATCGGGTTGTCAGTGGAAGGAGATGGAGAGTGGATCAATCTTTCAGGGTGGAGTGACAATTACCCTGAAGCTTTCTCTGGAATCCATGCCGGTATTTGAAAAGATCTGATCAGGAGATGGCCGATAGATGATAACAGACAATAGAAATGAATTGAATTTAAATAATGTAAAAATCAATGATGCGTTTTGGACATCCAGGCAAAGCTTGATCACAGATGTCGTGATACCTTATCAGGAAAGTATCCTCGATGATAAAGCACCCGGAGTAGAAAAAAGCCATGCCTTTGCTAACTTCAGGATTGCAGCAGGACTGGAACAGGGGGAGTTTTATGGTATGGTATTTCAGGACAGTGATGTCGCAAAATGGCTGGAGGCAGTTGCGTATTCCTTAAGTATAAAACCGGATACTTCTCTTGAAAAAAGAGCGGATGAGGTAATAGCTGTCATAGCAAAAGCCCAGCAGGTGGATGGTTATCTTAATACCTACTTTACGATCAAAGAACCTGAGAAAAGATGGACGAATCTGCACGAATGCCATGAACTCTATTGTGCCGGGCATATGATGGAAGCAGCAGTGGCTTATTATAAGACAACAGGAAAAGATACACTCCTAAACGTAATGGAACGAATGTCGGATCATATTGAAAAACGTTTTGTCACAGAAAGACGGGAGGGTATCCCCGGACATCAGGAAATAGAAATCGGCTTAATGAAGCTGTATCATGCTACAGGCAAGGAAAAATACCTAAAGCTTGCGTTGCATTTCATCAACGAAAGAGGTAGGGATCCGGAATACTTTATCCATGAAACAGACAATAGAGGCTGGAAGCATGAAAGCATGGATCCCTACAATACGAAATATAATCAGAGCTATGCACCTGTAAGAGAGCAGAGAACAGCGGAAGGACACAGTGTCAGAGCGGTTTATATGTATACGGCCATGGCGGATCTGGCAAAAGAGTCAAGAGATGATGGACTTTATGAGGCCTGTCGGGCGATCTGGGACAACATCGTAAATAAAAAAATGTATATTACCGGTGGTATAGGCTCCAATGCGGAAGGAGAAGCATTTACCATTGATTACGATCTGCCCAATGATTCAGTATATGCGGAGACCTGTGCCAGCGTCGGTTTGATTTTTTTTGCCAAGAAGATGCTTGATCTTGAGCCATCCAACAGATACGCAGATGTTATGGAACGTGCACTGTATAATGGGGTTATCAGTGGAATGCAGCTGGACGGAAAACGTTTCTTCTATGTAAATCCCCTGGAGGTTAATCCCGGAATATCGGGTGAATTATTTGGCTTTAAGCATGTCCTTCCGGAAAGACCTTCTTGGTATCAGTGTGCGTGCTGCCCTCCGAATGTAGCCAGATTTTTGACCTCTCTTGGAAGCTATGCATGGTCGGAGGATCATGATACCATCTATTCGCATTTGCATATCGGTGGAACGGCTGAGTGCAGCAATGCAATCATTACTGTAGAATCAAAAGCGCCCTGGGAGGGCAATGTAACTTATATCATCAATCCCAAGGGGGCGAATAAGGAGTTTGCGCTTTCTATACGTATTCCATCCTATGCTGATGCAGCCGTATTTAATTTAAATGGTAAGAAAATTAGCGATGAATTGGATATCAGAGAGGGCTATTGCTATATCAAAAGAGTTTGGGAAGCAAATGATACACTACAATTACTCTATAATATGCCTGTGAAAAGAATATATACCAATACACTGGTGAGGGAGAATATCGGGTGTGTTGCATTACAAAGAGGGCCCATCGTTTACTGCTTTGAAGAAAAGGATAACGGGCCGAAGCTTCAGGAACTCCGAATTAAGAAAGAGGAGAAGATCATTGTCGGAGACTATGAACCGGGTACTCTGGGCGGTATAGTGCCGCTACAGATGAAAGGCTTAAGAGTATATTCGAATAATGAGTTATACTTTGAAGGTGAATTCATGCAAAGAGAGGTGGAACTGACTGCAATCCCTTATTATGCCTGGGGTAATCGCGGTTTAGGTCAGATGCGCGTCTGGATGCATGAATAAAAAAAAGGGGCTTTCGCCCTTTTTTATTTTCTTCTGCTCCACCAGTATTTGATATGGTTTTTCTCCACCTTGATCCGCAGGCGGAGGGCACCAAACATATCACGGATGGTATGTTCTCTGGTATTATCCATCATAGGTATGAGGATTAGTACCGCTGCGATTCTGAGAATTACGGATAGCGTAATCATGAACTTATACCTATCCTGAATGACAGAGTTTAGTATACTGCTTTGGCTGATCCCTTCCAGTATCGCCCCTCCGGTCAGGATACCGAGGAAGGAACCGAACAGGGAAGTAAAGCAGGAGAAAAAGGCTATATAGGAAGGTCGCTTATCATCCGGCGTACACAGCTGACTGCTGGTTGCGGCAAGGTTTGCTCCACACCAGAAGGCTGCTCCGATCAGGTTATGGAGCAGAGTGGGCCAGATATTTCCGTAAGTGGAGAACAGAAAGAAGAGTGGTGTCAGGGAAGCTACGATACAGCTGCACCATAAGATAGGCTTCGTGCCGAAGTGATCCAGAAGCCTACCCCAATAGGTTACCGCGAGTACAGTGATGCCGGCCGCCGTTACCTGGCTGCATAGGGTATACTGCATGTAGGAAAGGCCCATTTCTGTAATTGCGTATCTGGCAAGATAGGAGCCGGACATATTGGCTGTAAAGCTCCAGGCAGTCCAGAATATCATAAATTTGAAAAAAGGCTTATCTTTCAGGATGTCGCGGCAGACAGGAAGAAGCTTCAACTGTAGCGGAGGGGTTTTATAGATATCCTCCATTAATCCGAAACAGCACATATCAAGCATTCCCAATATGCTACACAGGATGAATACTGTCGTATATCCTGCATAACCCGGCATGCCATCCAGCATTCCGGCTACCAGAAGACCCATACTGACACTTGCAATTGAGGTGATGCTGTCTCTTTTTGAAAGCCAACGTCCCCTGATATTAATCGGAACAAGATCAGCCATCCATGGCATCCAGCTGACATTGATAAAGGAACTGAAGGCGGAGGAGACACCGATCAGAAGGATGACGCTCCATAACCTGAGGAACTGATAATCCGCAGGAATAAAGAAGGGAACAAGCCCGATAATCAGCCATAAAAATCTAGAGAAGAGACCATAGGTCATCATATAACGTTTACGTTTTTGTGTCCTGCTTACCAAAGAGGCGAAGGGGATCTGAAGAAGAGCGGCTGCCAGAGGGATGGCGGTCAGAATACCAAATACAAAGTCGCCGGCGCCCAGATAGCCGGCATACCCGGTCAGAGAGGAGCTTCCACCGGCACTGATTACACCCCATAAGGTTCCAAAGGTATTTCCCAGGGTCATAAGGTATATACTCCGGCGAATTTTGGGTAATAGACCGGCCTCATCAAATATTTTTTCGAAGGAATTTCTCATAATTATGTATAAACTGCCTTTCAGACGTTGTCGTAGCACTACCAGCCAATTATATCTCGAGTAATCTTAATAGTAAATGTTATTTCTGATACCGGATTTGTTACATCCTAAGGAAATATATTAAGGAAAATGTAATCATTTTGACTAAAATTCAACATATTCTTATCATAAACTCAATATAGCTTTAATATCGTATCACTAAAGGGGTGCGCTATGTCTACGGAAACAGCGGGTAAGAATCATCAGAATAAGAGACGAAGCACAAAAAAGCAAAAGAGAAGAAGGCAGCTGTTATTCATGGAGGCCGGACTTTTGCTTGCTTTATTTGCGCTTTATTATATGATTGGCCGGTATTACCAGAATCATTTCTATCATAATACATCCATCAATGGAGTAGATACCTCCAATATGACAGTAGAAAAAGCTGAGGCTGAGATTGATCGGCAGGTCAAGGCATATCAATTGACTATTCTCGGACGCAATGGTATCACAGACGTAATTTACGGTGATAAGATTGAGTTACATACAGAGTATGAAGGCGGTCTGGCAGACCTTCTTGGCAGACAGAACGGATTTCTGTGGCCGAAGTTCCTTTTTCAGTCTCAAGATTTAAGAATAGGAACGATGCTGGCCTATGATGACTCCCTGCTGCGAGCATACTTTGATTTATTAAATTGTAGTAAAGAAGAAAATAATATATCACCGGCCAATGCTTTCATTTCCGAATACGGGGAGGGCGGTTATACAATCCTTCCGGAGAATTCAGGGTCCAAGATACTGGAGGATAAGCTTTATGAAGCAGTTAGCAAAGCAATTCTTACAATGGAACCACAGATCTCCATCGAGGAGGCTGACTGCTATGAGAAAGCACAACTGAGTGCCTCGTCTCCGGAGCTAAAAGCTGCTCTAGACGAGATGAATAAGCTGGCAGGGGCTAGGATTACCTATCAATTCGGGGATACTATGGAGATCCTAGACGGTAGTAGAATTAATGAATGGCTTTCTGTCGATGAGAATTATAAAGTGACGTTGAATAAGGATAAAGTAAAAGAGTATGTAGATTATATCGGCAAGACCTATAATACCTTCGGTAAGGTCAGAACCTTCCAAACCTCTTATGATCAGGTCATCCGGGTAGAAGGCGGAGATTATGGCTGGTGGTTAGACCGAAAATCGGAGCTGGCTGAGCTAATAAAGCTGATAGAGAATGGAGAGCAGACAGTGAAAACTCCGGTATATTTTCAGACAGCTCAGCAATACGGTGATGATGACATTGGCAACACTTATGTTGAAGTGAATCTGACAGCACAGCATCTGTTCTTTTATAAAGACGGAGATTTGATTGTAGAAGCTGATTTTGTATCCGGTAATGTTTCGAAGAATTTTGCGACTCCAGTCGGTACTTATCCGATCCAGTATAAGGAAAATGATGCGACTCTGGTAGGAGAGGATTATGAGACTCCGGTAAAATACTGGATGCCCTTTAACAAGAATATTGGTCTTCATGATGCTTCCTGGCGGACTGGATTCGGCAAGGATATCTATAAGACCAAAGGCTCCCATGGCTGCATTAATATGCCTCCGAAGGCAGCGAAGAAAGTATTCGAGCATATCAGGAGGGGAGTTGCTGTTGTTGTTTATGAACTGCCCGGTACGGAAAGTTATGATATAAACCAAGAAAAAGATATGATTGAGAATAAAAACCCGGAGTAGAAAAATAGAAGAGAGGAAAGGCTCATCGTTAGCAGCCTTTCTTTTTTTACGACAAAATAAGCATCTTTTATTTCTTGATTGATAGAAATCAGACCTTCTTTATCACGTTTGAGACAGAATATGGAGATATATGTTGAATATGCACAGAAAATAACTACAAAACAATTACATTAATAATAAAATAAAGTAAGATTGATTTCAACTTAATAAAATTAAGTATTTTAGATAAATACTTAATAAAATAAACTTAAAATAATTTTTTTTTCAAAATTTGAAAAAACATTTTGGAAAATCGTGCGTTATATGTTATTATTATCTACAAAGCACTTATCGAGACGGACTGAATCAATTATCTCGAACGCTGTCTGACCGATGAGGAGCTGATTCAAGAAAAATCCTGCATGAATTGCGGGTTTAGGTGTTATCATATACCTAAATATAATTGTATTCTGAAAGGAGATTTTGTTATGCCGGAAAACAAAAAGTTACAAGCATGGGTGAAAGAAATGGCAGACATGTGCCAACCGGATCAGATCTACTGGTGCGATGGATCAGAAGAGGAGAATCAGAGACTTTTACAGTTAATGGTTGATGCCGGAATGGCAATCAAATTAAATGAAAAGAAACGCCCCGGATGCTATTTATTCAGAAGCCATGCTTCAGACGTAGCACGTGTTGAAGACAGAACCTACATTTCTTCCAAGACCAAGGAAGAAGCTGGCCCTACCAATAACTGGGTAGAACCGAATGAATTAAAGGATACCATGAAAGGTCTTTACACAGGTTGTATGAAGGGAAGAACCATGTATGTTATCCCTTACTCCATGGGTCCGATTGGTTCCCCGATCTCCAAGATTGGTATTGAGTTAACAGACAGCCCTTATGTTGTTGTAAATATGCGTATTATGACTCGTATGGGAAGCCAGGTTCTTGAGACACTTGGTGATGGTGAGTTTGTTCCTTGTTTACATTCCGTAGGTGCACCTTTGGAAGAGGGACAGGCAGATTCCTCATGGCCTTGCGCACCGATCGAGAAGAAGTACATCAGCCATTTCCCTGAGGAGAGACTGATCTGGTCTTACGGTTCCGGTTACGGCGGTAATGCTCTGTTAGGAAAGAAGTGCTTCGCTCTTCGTATCGCTTCTGTTCTTGCTCGTGATGAGGGATGGTTAGCTGAGCATATGTTAATTCTTCGTCTTACCAGTCCTAAGGGTGAGACCAAGTATGTAGCAGCTGCATTCCCGAGCGCTTGCGGTAAGACCAACCTTGCAATGCTTGTTCCTACTATTCCCGGTTGGAAGGTTGAGACCGTTGGTGATGATATTGCTTGGATGAAATTCGGTAAGGACGGACGTCTCTACGCAATCAATCCTGAGGCTGGTTTCTTCGGCGTTGCTCCTGGTACATCCTTAGATTCTAATCCGAATGCTATGCATAGTATTGAAAAGAATACAATCTTTACTAACGTTGCACTTACCGATGACGGTGATGTATGGTGGGAAGGCATTGGAACTCCTGCACCTGCACATCTGATTGACTGGAAGGGCAATGACTGGACTCCGGACTCTAAAGAGCCGGCAGCTCATCCCAATGCACGTTTCACTGCTCCTGCTTATCAGTGTCCTGCAATTGCTCCTGACTGGCAAGACCCGGCCGGTGTACCGATTTCCGCAATCCTGATCGGTGGACGTCGTCCGAAGACCATTCCTTTGGTTCATGAGAGCTTTGACTGGAAGCATGGTGTATTCTTAGGCTCAATCATGGGTTCCGAGATTACTGCAGCTGCTATCTCTAACAATATCGGTCAGGTACGTCGTGATCCTTTCGCAATGCTTCCTTTCTTCGGTTACAATGTATGTGATTATCTGCAGCATTGGCTGAGTATCGGTGAGAAGTCCAGCGAAGATAAGCTGCCTAAGATCTTCTACGTTAACTGGTTCCGTAAGGATCAGGACGGCAAATGGTTATGGCCTGGCTTTGGCGATAACAGCCGTGTCCTGAAATGGATTTTCGAAAGAACTTCGGGCGAAGGTAAAGCTGTGAAGACACCGATCGGCTTTATGCCTACTGAGGATGCTCTTGATCTTCAAGGATTATCCAGTGTCAGCGATGCTGATATGAAAGAGCTTCTGAAGGTTGACAAGAATGAATGGCTGAATGAAGTAGCTTCTGTAAGAGAGCATTATGCTAAGTTCGGCGAGAAGCTTCCTAAAGAGCTTGCAAATCAGCTGGATGCACTTGAAGCAAGATTAAACGCTTAATACAAAATTTTTTGGCACTATTTTTACCCAGAGGTAAAAATAGTGCTTTTTTTATTTGAGAAACATATTCTTTGCTCTTGTAAAGAATTTACTGAACGCATTCTATATTACAATGCATTTGTATAAAAACATAGAAAACACAACGAAGAATTAGTTAAATTGACAGTTAACAAATACGAGTAAGAGTGATAATATATTAGAATGTAACTGATAAAATGGATTGATTTTTTTGTGAAAAATTAGCGAAAAATCAATAAAATGATTGAAAACCAAGCTTATTCTGATGTAGAATGTTAGTATTGCAGCTTTGTACAACAATAGGGATAGGAAGATATTAGGCAGATATGAGGAGAGTAAAGTATGGAAGTATCGAAGAGAGCCATAAAGGAGAATGCCAGAGAATACGCATTACGACAGATTCGGGATAATATTATTAATTTGAATTTGAAACCCGGAGCAGCAGTGAGCGAAAATGAGTTGGCAAAAGAGCTGGGAATGAGCAGAACACCCGTCAGAGAGGCGTTGCAGGAGCTGCAGAAAATCAATCTGATTGAGGTATACCCGCAAAGGGGTAGTATTATATCCTGCATTGATTTTGATATCGTCGAGGAGACAGTATTCCTACGCAGAGTTCTAGAAAAAGCGATTGTTGAGGAGCTTTGTGATACAATTACCGAGGAGAAGCTCATGATTCTCGAGCAGAACATAAAACTGCAGGAATTTTATATCGATAACAGATCAGCTCAGAAGGTTATGGAACTGGATAATGAATTCCATAAGACTCTATTCATGATGTGCAATAAGGAAAGAACCTATCATCTTATGGAAGGTATGCTGGGGCATTTCGACCGAATTCGTACCTTGAGCCTTTATTCCGTGAAGGAGATAAAGATCATAGCTGATCACAGAGCTATCGTAAATGCGATCAGACTTCATGATAAGAACCTTGCAGCCGAATTTGTTATTAAGCATCTCTCGAGATATAAGCTGGATCAGGCAGAGATTATGGAGAAATATCCGGAATACTTTAGTACGGATAAGGACAGACAGGTCATCTAACCTTCAATCGTATCGGAAGAATATAATTGAGGCATATGGCAAACTGACGGTTGCGTCAGTTTACCACATGCCTCTTCTTTATACTCATAAAAATATACGCTACTCGATAAAAATGCCAAAAGTGCGGCACACACTTTCCGGATGAAACATATGGCTATTGCAAGCAAGCCTTATTTAATATTGATAAAAATGCCAAAAGTGCGGCGCACATTTTTCCGGATGAAACATATGGCTATTGCAAGCGAGCTTGCATAGCCATATGTTTCATCTGGAAGCACCTACGGTGCTTTTGGCATTTTTATCAATAATCCTTATTTTTTGACATAACACTGACAAATTATAGTCTTACCATGTCTATATATTACCGATGAAGCATAATATTGGAAAGGTATGTTTTACTCAAAAGATAAATATGCAAGGAATGACCTGCATTTGACATTTGATACACAGTGATCATGAATTTACTGACAAGGAGTGCATAAGAATGAAAAAAACGTTAATAACACTGGTTACTATCTCCGTAGTAGCTTTTTGTCTGTCCGGGCCTTTCTTTACAGGTACCGCCAGTGCAGAAGAGACAAACGGGAGCAATCCTATTGACACGACGGTGCAGACACCGACTGCAACTCAGATCATAATTACCCAAAATCCCTTTAAAACTACTTATTCCTGCGGTGAAAGTCTTGACTTAGCTGGCCTCCAGGTGCAGAGCGTAAATGTAGACGGTACCAGCAGCATGATAACGGATTATACCTATGAAGGTTATGATAGCAGCCGGGTTGGTGTGCAGACTGTGACGATCAGGTATCAGAATTGTGTTGCCAGCCTTAGTGTAACGGTAAATCCTGCAAAGATTAGCAATCTATCTGTCAGAGATCACAGTACCACTTCCTATACTCTGGTCTGGGATGCTGCCTCAGATGTATCTTATTATGAGATTTATGTACGGGATGATATGACCGGCATGTATTCGACTGCCGGTACCTCTTTCACAAACTACTATACCTTCAATCAACCAAGTGGAACAATAAAATCCTATCAAATTCGTGCTGTAAAGGATTTATACGGATCCTTGTATCTTGGTGAATTTTCCGACAGCTATACCGCTGCAACATCCCCAGATAAGGTTCAGACACTGACTGCTTCCAATTCTACTGCGGCCTCTGCGGATCTATCTTGGAGCGCTGTTACAGGAGCTACCGGATACAGTATTTACAGACGTGCCGAGACAGCCAAGGATTTTACCCTATGCGCAAACACAATGGGTACTACCTATACTGACATTGGCCTAAACTCCGGGACGGTTTATGAGTATAAGATTTGTGCTTATGTCTATGAGGACGAATTTTACGGAGAAGCTTCACCTTCCGCGACTATCTGTACGAATCCCGGTATAGTAAAGCTTAATATCAAAGCAGGAGAAGGGAAAGCCAGACTGACCTGGTCAAAAGCCACAGGAGTGACTTCCTATGAAATTTTTGGTGGTGATGGAATGGGTGGTTATAATCTCCTGACCACCAATTATGGTAACAACTGCAGCTATCTGGTGGAGAGTCTGACGACGGGAGAGACTTATTCCTTTTACATAATAGCACATAGGAACTATAACGGGACCATATACAGCAGTGCAGTACCGGCTCCGAAAGCGGTAACTATTACAGAGGTAGCTGCGACCAGTACGAAGGCTAAATACTTTGCCGGCAAGAATGAGTTTATGAATTCTGAAGCCTATACATTAATTGATACCTTTAAGAGTAGTGTGAATTATTCCAAGAGCTATATCATACCGGGGCTCATCGAGACGAACGTAGGCGGATTTATCAGTAGCAACATGTGCCCTCAGGGAGTGTGCTTTGCTAGGGATTATCTCTTGGTTACGGCTTATGATATAAGGGATGAAGAGAAGTCCGTGGTCTATGTGCTTGATAAGAATTCAAAGGCACTTTTGACCACCTTGGTGTTACCCACAGATGCCCATGTAGGCGGTATCTGCTATGACGGAAATTATCTCTGGCTGACAACCGGTTCCAGAGCATCTGCACTTAAGATGACAGATGTACAATATGCGGTAGAGTCAGGGCAGGCATATTATAATGTGGACTTCTTCGGGGTCTGCAAGCTTGGAATAGGAGCTTCATATATTACATATTTCGATGATAAGCTATGGGTAGGAACTTATAACGAACTTCAAAATACATATATGTACAGTTATGAGATAGATGATTTTGATACCTCACTCTCCCTGACCAAGGTGGATACTGTCAGGATGCCAACCAGGGTGCAGGGTGTTTCCTTCACAGAAGACGGCTATCTGATCATGTCTCGTTCCTGTCAGCTCTACGCGGGACTCCGTGGATATATGAGAAGGATTGAGGTGTATCAGCCTGATCTTGCGAATGAGGCTGGAGGAACCATCTCAGTGGGTGCGGCAATCAATTGCATCTATACGCCCTCTATGAATGAAGGTATAGCATTACGAGGATCTTATCTTTATGTCATATTTGAGTCTGGAGCGTTTCCGAATGCGTCCTACAAGATGGACAGAATCTGTGCGATCAAGCTGAATTCCGTACTTGGGGAGAACATCGTACTGGCCAGGTCAGAAAAGAGTAAAAGTAAAAATAATTAATATAAACTTTTATTAAATGCATTTACCCCGCCTGATTGGATCTTAAGGGATCCAATGAGACGGGGCTTTTGCTATCCCAAAATAGTTAGGAGTATCAGAGCTGTATTTGCAGTAAGGATGACGACTGTAATCATCCATCCTATGACATTGGTGATCGGCTTATTCATCAAGGGACCCATAAGCGCTTTCCTTTTGGTAAGCAGCAGAAGAGGAATGACTGCGACAGGCAGGATAAAGCTTAGGATGACCTGACTAAGGACCAAAGCGCGCAAAGGACTGATACCGCTCATAATGATTAACATGGCAGGAAATATCGTAATCATACGGGTGACCCTGTCCTTGATATTTAAGCCGACAAAGCCCTGCATTACCGTCTGTCCGGCCATCGTACCTACGGCTGAGGAGGATAGACCGGAGGCAATCAAAGCGATGGCAAACACCTGGCCTGAGATGGCTCCGAGCAGCGGAGTGAGAGATTCCTTTGCCTCTTCCATCGTGGAGACGGGGAGCTGATTCTTATAAAATACTGCTGCCGAAACGACAACCATCGCTGCATTCACAAGAAAGGCAAGGTTCATAGCTATTGTAATATCCAGACGCTCGAACCGATAATGCCTGATTTTTTCCAGCGGAGACAGGTCCTTATTTCTTTGTTGAACCAGCTGAGAATGGAGATATATAACATGGGGCATAACAGTAGCCCCTAGCATACCCACCGCAATGAGTACTGCATCTTTTCCGGGAAGAGATGGCAGAAGAGTATGAATACCAATCTGTTGCCAATCCGGTTTCGCTAAAAAAAGCTCCAGACCATAGGAGACGCAGATGACTCCGATAAAGGCAGTAATCACGATCTCTATCACACGCTGACCGTATTTACTGAGATAGATAATGAGGAGAGTCGCTCCGGCAGTGATCAGCCCGGCTATAGTAAGCGGGATGTGAAATAACAATTGAAAGCCGATCGCTCCACCGATGAATTCTGCCAGATCTGTAGCCATTGCTGCCAGCTCTGCCAGAATTAAAAAACACCAATTGATCTTCCTGGAAAAGACCTTACCGCATAACTGCGGCAGATTGTAGCCGGTGGCAATACCAAGCTTGGCTGTCAGAGTCTGCAGGAAAATAGCCATAAGATTACTCCATAGGATTACCCAAAGCAGATGATAATTATAGGAAGCGCCGCCGGTGATATTGGTGGCAAAATTGCCGGGATCGATGTAAGCGACGCTGATGACGAAGGCGGGTCCGAGAAAACTCAATACAGATTTCTTCTTTGGCAGGATTATCGTATTTAATCTTTTGAAACCAATTTGATCAACAGTCGAAGGATACGTCCGACCATAACTCTCATCCAGCATAAAACACCTCTCTTATGTCATTCACCTTAGCAGGATATGAAACCTGTTTTAGCCAGGGCTAAAAATGTTTTCCTAGACTATATTTATGAATGATAAGGAAGAAGTGTTACAGATATCGGCGAGCGCACAGCCTGTAAATATATCATTGTAAGTATATCATTCCATCATAGATACAAACTTCTCATAGCGCTCAAGGATATCCTGATTTTCCTCCAGAAAACAGAGGAAGTGCTCTAGACGTTTTAAGGTAATATGTGAAATACTGTGTTCAATCAGTTCTGTTTCAATCAGCATATCCTCCTTTACACCGAGGCATTTTAAAAATCCTTCGATAATCTCATGACGCTTTAAGAGATAGGCGCCGGCTTTTCTTCCACTTTCTGTCAGCACAATGATACCGTATTTTTTATAGTCCAGAAATCCCAGACGGCTCAGTTTCTGAACCATTTTTGTGGCAGAGGGGGCAGCGACATTTAAAAGAGCTGACAAGGTATGGATGCGCATATAGCCTTCTGTGAGGCTGTTCCGATAAATCATCTCCAGATAATCCTCCATAGAGGAGGTCAAAATTCTTTGATTTTTCTCCAGCAATTCATAACCGCGCACAGTATAAAATTTCAATGGTTCCTCCATCGGCTTCTCCTTCTAATCGATATTTCTGTATTTGAGTGTCTTCATTGCCTCATCAAGGAGCTTCTTCATGGGATAATTATGAGCTCGACAGATTCTTCGAAGACCAAAAAGCCGTTCAGGTTCCTTATTGATCAGGTTCAACCCATAGGATGCGGACAGGGTGGCTTTAAAACCGAGACGCTTAATAATCTTTTCAGTAGTATCATTATATTTTCCGTAAGGATAGGTAAAGGTAGTAGGAGTAAGATTCAACAGCTCTGTTGTTCTGTCCTGAAGCTTAAGGGTGTCTTCTGTCAAAAGCTGCTCATATTGGGAGAGGGTTTCATTGGTTCTTTGGTAGCAGCCGTATCGACCATTACAGATTTTATGAAGATTAAAGGTATGATTTTGTATCTCGGCATGACCGGAATCCTGCATCTCCCGCAGCTCTTCCCAGGTAATATGAGCATAATTTACATGGTTATCCTGTACCCTTGAGAAATCATCGATACTTTTACCGACGATGGACAGGACGATCTTCATATTATACTTTTTAAGAAGAGGATATACATAATGATAGGTGCTCAGATATCCGTCATCAAAGGTAAGAATGATCGGGTTATCAGGAAGCGGAACATCTTCGTACACATATTGGATCAGCTCTTGCATATTGATGGTATGATAATTATTTTTCTCTAAATAGACCAGATCACTTTCAAATTCATAGGGACTAATGCAATCTTTTCCGAAGCCTTGATTCTTTACATGGTGATACATGATGATCGGTATACAAATAGAATGAGCGGAAGAGCTTACAGCATAAATATTGATGATATTGTCGGTTATGGAGTATAACAGAAGAGTCATGATTGCAGATAGAAGAAACACTTTTCCATAGCGCTTATATGAAATGATATTCCGCATAAAATTCACACCCGGATGCTTTATCCATACATTTTATGTGATACTTTAATAAACATGCAATATAAGCCTGCGTTTGAATGGAATGAGCGTCAGGATGAAAATAAAAAATGCAAGAATATGTCGAATAGCACTTGTGAGTTCTGTACCATCTGATATAATTATAATTGACAACAGTGAATCTTGTATCTGTCTTCATGTACAGAGGAGAGGAAGTTGTATGGATTATATCGCTCGTTTGGTATTGGTATACAGTCTGGCTTTTTTTCTTGCCTATCATGGAATGACTGTTTACAATAAAATAAAAAAATCTTCTGTTCTGCTGAATAACTTCTTAGGCGGTTTGATTTTTTCTGCGGTATTGGCAATCGTGATCATCATTGTATCTTTAGCAGATTTTCATCAGATGCCTTACAGCAGATTTCTACTAGTGGGTTTTGCTACCTTCTACTTTGGCCCTATTTCGGGTATACTATCCGCAATTATTTGTTCCATACTGGATTATAGCTTTCAGCATACCGATATCCTGCAGCATGGTCTGATGCAGGCATGTAATATTCTCCTTTACTACTCGGCGAGCGTATTAATGAAGAAGCTGAGGCGTAATCCCAGAGTCCATGAAATTATCCTAGGAATATTCATCATTAATGCAGTAGAGGCCTTTATTGCGCATCTTTTAGTTTTTGATAAAGCGTTTTACTGGATTAACCTCAATAATTTTTACTTGATCGCTCCGATGGAGGCACTGATGGCTACAGCACTGCTATCCATCAGTTACCATAATAAAGAAAGACAGGATCTAATTCTTCATCTTGAGACGAACAGTATCCAACTAACGGAGCAGAAACAGCAGATCAAAGAGCTGTATGAAGAGGTTTCAGCCAATGAAGAGGAGCTCCGGAATAATTACAATGAACTATCAAAATACGAGGAACGAATCGAATATCTGGCTTTTCATGAGAATCAGACAGGCTTTCTAAATGGTGAGAAGCTGATGGAGCGGCTGCGTGAACAAAGGAATGCGAGTTCTGAAAGAGGTGGTTCTATGCTGATCATCGGCATAGAGGGAGTGGATAAGCTGGAGCATACCATTGGGATCGTATTGATGGATACGCTACATTATCTGGTAGGAATCGAAGTGATGTCTGTCTTTGAGAAGCTTTCCGGCGGACAGATCTACAGCATGGCCAAAGGCAAGTATGCGGTAGTTGCTGACAGTGATGTAGAAGAGGATCAGCTTCATACAGTATATTCAGATCTTAGGAAGCGCTTTATGCAATCGTTCGTTATTAATACGATAGAACTGAAGGTAAATGTGGCAGCAGGAGGGTTACATTTCTCCGAAGAGGCTGAGGAGCCGGAGCAGTGGATTGAGCAGTGCGAATTTGCATTCTACCAGGCTTCGCAAAGTGAACAGAGTGAACCGGAGATTGTATGGTTCGGGAAGTCCTTGATGGAGAAGCATGCGAGAAAGCTACAGATCGAAAAAGAGTTATATAAAGCCATTGAAAAGAACGAGCTATATCTGGTATATCAAGCGCAGTATAATAACGATCGTAAGCTGATCGGTGCTGAAGCCTTACTTCGCTGGAGGCATCCGGAACTTGGGGAGATACCTCCCGTAAGCTTCATTCCGATTGCAGAGAAGAATGGTCTGATTGACAGTATTGGCAAGGTAGTGATTCAAAATGTCAGTAATCTTATGGACAGACATCGTGATCTCTTGTGGAATTCGATGAATCAGATTCCTTTGTCCGTCAACGCATCCTTCCTTGAACTGATCAATCCTTACTTCACAGAGCGTTTTATGGAGATCCTGAATAAAAACAATGTCTCCTGCGACCAGATCAATGTGGAAATCACGGAAAGTGAAGTATCCAAGAATTATAAGGAGTTATCTGAGAATCTGAGTTTACTCAGCGAAGCGGGAATTAAGGTAGAATTGGATGATTTCGGTACAGGGTATTCTTCCTTGAATCATTTGGGTAGCATGCCAATTCATACAATTAAAATTGATAAATGCTTTATTGATAAGATTCTGCTTGATGATAAGATCGGTGATCTGGTGGAACTAATTATTATCTTTGCCCATCGTTTTAAGATGAGGGTAATCGCTGAAGGGGTAGAGACAGAGGAGCAGTTTTTGTGGCTGAGAGATAAACAATGCGATGCATATCAGGGATACTATTTTGCTAAGCCTATGATGGAGGCGTTATTTTTGGAACAGGTTCAAAAAAATATTCAATCATTATAATTTATCTATTGACATAGAAATACTTCGGTGGTAGAATTAATTATACTTCGAACAACGAAGTAAATTCAATCCCGGGATAGATGCTGTGATGGAAGAAACAATGGAACAATTTATTTTCGAATTCATTGATCAATGTAAGCTGCTTTTTTTCCCTGAACAGTGGAATAATACCTTCCTGGACTATTCTAAGAACGAGGTATTTGCCTTATTCTTTGTATATCGCAAAGGAAGCGCTAATATGACGGAGATTGCCGACTATATCGGTGTACCTCTGAATACCGCTACCGGAATTATCAGCCGCCTGGAGAAAAGAGGCGTCATCAAGAGAGAACGGGATGTGGTCGATAAAAGGGTCGTTACCATCGGTATCAGTGAGGAGGGAAAGCATTTTCTCACCAATCAATTGAATGAGTTGGAGCGATATTATGAGCTGTTTATGGAGGCCATAACAAGTGAAGAGAAGTTACTTTTGATTAAAATCATAGGTAAGTTTCTTGATATCGTTTCGCGTGATTTGGCAGATCAAAATCAGCTGCAGGAGACAAAAAAGACAATCAGAAAGATTATCATAGAATAAACAGAACGGATCATAGTTCTGTTTATTCTAACCAAAATAGTTCGAGTGATGAAGTATTCGTAGAATGAAATATTAATACAAAATAACCGATGTAACAGAAAGGAAGGGTACCATGGAACGTATTATTATCTTTACAGGAAAAGGTGGAGTCGGTAAGACCAGTGTGGCGGCTGCGCATGCACGAAAGGCAGCTGTTCAGGGAAAGAAGACTTTACTTGTCAGTGCAGATATGGCACATAATCTCAGCGATCTATTCGAGATGCCGATCGGAAGGGAGATTACAAGGATTGACGGGCAGTTGTATGGACTCGAGATTGACCCGGAGTACGAAATGGAACACAATTTTAGTCATCTGATGGTTGCGATCGACAGGATGATAAAATTCGGAGAAGGACAGAAGGAGGAAGCGGAGGAGCTCTCTATTCTACCGGGACTTGAGGAATTGTTCTCACTCCTTAGAATTCAGCAAATCTATGAGAGCAAAGAATTTGAGGTTATTATCGTAGATTGTGCTCCGACGGGCGAGACACTTTCACTGCTAAAATTTCCGGAGCTTTTCTCCTGGTATATGGAAAAGCTATTCCCAATCGGTAAGGTTGCGATGAGGGTACTGCATCCGGTATCTCAGACGTTATTTAAAATAGAGCTTCCTGATGGAAAAGCAATGAGCGATATTGAAAAACTCTATGTAAAGCTGGTCGAGCTTCAGGAGCTATTAAAAAACCGGGAGATATCCAGTATCCGTCTGGTAACAATACCGGAGAAAATGGTAGTGGAGGAGACAAAGAGAAACTATATGTACTTAAATCTCTTTAATTTTAATGTGGACGGTATCTTCATAAACCGCATTCTACCGGTGGACTTAAAGCTGGAGTTCTTTGACGAATGGCAGAAGCTTCAGGCAAATTATATCCATGAACTGGAGCAGATTTTCGGGGCTTTGCCGATTTACAGGATCAAGTGGTATGACATCGAGATTACCGGTATGAAATCTCTTGATAGACTGATAACGGACGCATTGACCCAGGATAATCTGTTGGAGGTCCTGACAACTCTTCGGAACGAGGAATATGAAAAGACAAAGGAAGGATACCAGTTGAAGGTATTTCTGCCCGGT
Organism: Bacillota bacterium; assembly: GCA_023414355.1. Lineage (GTDB taxonomy): Bacteria > Bacillota > Clostridia > Lachnospirales > Lachnospiraceae > Mobilitalea. Next base: position 140,314 of record JAEZOB010000009.1, read on the forward strand.
GCGGTGAAGGAGGAGGTTCTTCTTCATGAAACCGGCTCGGATGTGGTGGTACGAATCGGTAATTTCAAGAGAAGCATTCCTCTCCCCAATGCATTGAGGAAATATCAGGTGAGTGGGGCAAAAATTGTGGATAACTATCTGAAGCTTGAGTTTTTACCTATAGAAGGAGGTATAGCACATGAATAAGCAATTTATGGTTAAGATGCTACAGGCGAAGCAGTTGGAATATGAAGCATTAAAGGAAATCATGCCGGAATGCATGGTAAAGAGAGTTAATAAACTCGGAGAAGCTTTATTGGAGGTTGCTATGGATTATTTTAAAGCAGCATATCAAAAAAACGAAGAAAAGAAGCCGGAAACCGGGGGAGAGGGTAAGTCCAGAGTCAACAAGGTAACAATCGAATAGAGATTCTTTCAGGTGTTGAGTATGCCGCCAAAAGGCGGCGGAATGGAGGTAACGATGAGAATTATTTTATATACAGGAAAGGGCGGCGTCGGTAAGACCTGCGTAGCAGCAGCAACAGCCTGTAACCTTGCTGCGGAAGGAAAGAAGGTGCTTGTCATTAGCACCGATCAAGCTCATAGTCTCGGAGATGCGCTGGATTATAAATTAAAGGCTGACCCTATCGAGGTTGCCAAGAATCTATATGCGATGGAAGTGGATGCGATCTCAGAATGCGAGAGAGCATGGGGGACTCTAAAGGACTTTTTAAAGCAGCTGATGGTCTCAAAGAACGGTGAAAGCCTGGAAGCGGAAGAACTTCTGGTGTTTCCCGGTTTTGAAGAGCTGACGGCATTGTTTAAGATTAAGGAAATTTACGATGAAGGTCAATACGATGTATTAATAGTTGACTGTGCACCGACAGGAGAGACCCTTTCACTACTGAAGTTTCCGGAAATGTTCGGCGAAATGATCGGCAAGATGCTTCCGATGAAACGAAAAGCGATGAAGGTTGCCGGGCCTGCGGTATCCAAGCTTCTCAAGGTACCCATGCCCAAGGATACAGTCTTTGATGAAATAGAAAGACTTGTGGATAAGATGAACGGACTTCGTGAACTGATGTGGAATAAAGAGATTGTCAGCATCCGTATTGTCACGACACCCGAGAAAATCGTGATTAAAGAGGCGAAGCGCAATTTTTCTTATCTGCATCTTTTCAACTATAATGTAGATGCCATCATTGTAAATAAAGTATATCCTAAGGAATCCTTGTCCGGTTATTTTGCACCTTGGATTAAAAATCAAGAGGATGCTCTGGTGGATATCAGGGAAAGCTTTGCAGGTGTACCGATTTTTTATCTTGAACTGCAATGCCATGAGTTGAGGACTGTTGAACGTTTACAGCTTGTTTCTGAGAAGCTGTATGGGGAAAGAAATCCGGAGGAGGTCTTGTTCAGCAGTACTGTCTTTTCCACAGAGCGGGACGGCGAAAAGGAAATCTTTGCGATTGTCCTACCCTTCTTCGACTTAAAGGATATGGAGCTGACACAAAAAGGGGATGAATTACTCCTGGTGATAAAGAATGAGAGAAGAAAGTTCCTCCTGCCAAATAAGCTTAAAAATAAAGAAATCAGTGGTGCAAAATATGAAGATGGTGTATTAAAGCTTGCTTTTAATGCATAATCGGAAATAATCATTCGGAAATACCGATAGATACATCGGTATATACTGTTTGACAAGGCTATTGCAAAATGCTTTATATAGTAATGAGTAAGGATACAGTGCATGATGGGATGCCTGTATCCTTACTCTGTTTATCTAAGAGTATTTTGTGATAGCAACGTTGATCAACGTGACGGGGAAACATATTATATACTCGTTATTGTGTAAATTATTTGGATATGTTATATTGCTACTTATAACCTGTTCGAAAGCAATGAATGGGAAATGAGTTTGTAAAAGTGCAGCATTACGTTATAGATACTACCGCATAGCGGAGGTATGGAGGGTATGATGGAAATAAGAAGGACGGAACCTGTGGATCTGGATGCGATCATGGAGATCTATGATCACGCAAGACAATATATGAGACTGAATGGCAATTTAAATCAATGGATTGATGGGTATCCCAGCAGAGAAATTATCGCGGAAGATATGAAAAAAGGTTATAGCCATGTATGCACTGCAGAGGGAGAAATTGTCGCTGTATTCAGCTTTATCCTTGGGATAGATCCGACCTATTTAAAAATATATGAGGGTAGCTGGCAAAATGATGAGCCATATGGTGTCATCCACAGAATTGCCTCAGCGAGCCATCAAAAGGGAGTGGCCTCCTACTGTATCGACTGGTGCTATAAACAATGTGGTAATATTAGAATTGACACGCATGAGGATAATCACATTATGCAGAATTTACTGATTAAGAATGGATTTGTCAGGTGCGGGAAGATCTATCTGCTTAACGGAGCGCCCAGGGTGGCTTTTCAGAAATCTAAATAAACTTTAGGGAAAGAAAAAAGTACATTAGGTATCGACTAATAGAAAAACTACACGCATGGGGAATGGAGTAAGGTGAAAGAAAAATCACTTACACAATGCGAATGGAATAATATTCGCACTAGAAAGAACTCCAAAATTGAAATCTAACGAACGGGGAGTTCGTTATGGAATTTCATTTAAACTTCTTTCAGGTATTGTTTGTGCCGCCGTATGGCGGCGGAATGGAGAGTTATTATGATTAATACAGTTGTGTTGGATATCGGGAATGTCCTTGCACGCTTTCGCTGGGAGGATTATCTGGCAGATTGCGGGTATGAGGAGGAGATAAAAAGAAGGATTGGAAATGCAACGGTGCTTAGCAGCCGCTGGAAGGAATGGGATAGGGGGCAAGCAGAGGAGCAGGGGCTGATTGAGGCCTGTATTGCAGAGGAACCGGAGCTCAGGCAGGAGATATTAAAGCTCTTTTTTGATGACTATGAACAATTGGTTGAGGAATATGAGTATTCTGCAGACTTTATCAAACAACTGAAAAAGAGTGGATACCGGGTTTATCTGCTATCCAATTACAGCAGGATGCATTTTCATAGAGAGAAGGAACCCTATCGATTTGTCGAGCAGGTAGATGGTGGAGTGATTTCCTTTGAAGTAAAGCATATTAAGCCTGAACCGGAGATCTACCGGATTTTACTTGAAAAATATGAGATTCGTCCGGAGAATGCAGTATTTCTCGATGATCTTGAGGAAAATCTGGCAGCAGCCAGGGCATTTGGTTTACATACGATACAGGTGAAGAATCACGAACAGTCTCTGGCTGAATTAAGAAAGCTTGGAGTTCGGATATAATGAAACCTCATGGAGGATGTAGTAGGGAGAAAATCCTTTAGCAGGGCATTATAAGGAGTAGTCTGAAGGAGGAAAATCCTCCTTAGTATACACTTTGATAATTTTTTATGTTTTTGAAGGAGGGAAATCCTCCTTCATATACACTTTGATATTTTTTGTTTTTTTGAAGGAGGATTGTATGATTGAAAAGACAGCATTTTTTCTTGGAAGAAATGATGAAGAGCCGAATATTGCGCTGGCAGTAGAATTGTGTGAAACCAATCATACTGCCGGAATCGAAGAAATTGTACAGGGATTATCGGATAAAAAGGAACAGCTGGCAAACGATTGCGTAAAAATACTATACGAGATCGGAGAAAGAAGACCGGAATTAATCGCAGATTATGTTGCAGATTTTCTTAAGCTCTTGAAATCACGGAATAACCGTCTGGTCTGGGGTGGAATGACAGCACTTGCAGAAATCGCCTTCTTAAGATCAAAAGAAATATTTGAGAACAGAAGCATTGTTTACCAGGCATACGAGAATGGAAGTGTCATAACAAGAGATTACAGCATCAGTGTATTTGCATGTTTGGCGAAAGCAGACAGGCAGTATGAGGAAGAGATGCTAGCAATCCTTATGAAGCATTTAAGGACCTGCAGACCCAAAGAAGTCGGACAGCATGCCGAAAGAGCATTGATCTGTGTGAATGAAAATAATTCTGCTGAGTTTGCTGAAGTACTGCGTTATAGAAGAAATCACTTAACAGAGGCTCAGAAGAAAAGAGTGGATAAATTGCTCAAAAAAATTGATACCAACAATTATTAGAAATCACAAGATAGATAAAAGGAATGCCGACAGCTCAGCTGTCGGCATTCCTTTTATCTATCTAACGTATCATTTTCTGTAACAGGAAACTGGATTTAACTGGCTTTCTCCCGAGAGAGTCCGGGAATACAATGCTGCATCTTTTCCCTGAGCTCGTTGGAAATCGGTGTTAAAGGAAGTCTTACTTCTTCTGAGTCGATCATGCCGATTTCATGCAGGTAATACTTCAAAGGTGCAGGATTAGGCTCCTTAAACAGCAGCGGAATGATGTCATGAAGCTGCTTCCATACTGAAAGCGCACCTTGTGTATCATTGGCTTTGACCTTTTGATACACATCGACAAACTGTTCTGTGTAAAGATGAGCTGAAGCCATAATTCCTCCCTGAGCACCTAAAGTAAGAGAGAGATAGAACAGAATATCTTCGCCGGTCAGGATGGAAAAATCCTTTGGCGGATTCATCAGGAGAGCCATGCTTTGCTTGATATCTCCGCAGCAGTCCTTGACACCGACAATATTCTTCAGCTCTGCCATCCGATAAATAGTCTCGTTCTCAACATTGACACCGGTTCTGTAGGGAATGTTGTATACAACGATATCCAGAGGGGTCTCTTCGGCAATCGCCTTGAAATGGCTATAGATACCTTCCTGATTCGGTTTGTTATAATAGGGACACACGGATAGAATACCCTGAATATCATAGTATTCTGCAATCTTTACCTTCTTGATAACCTGAGCTGTATAATTTCCGCCAATTCCTACATACACCGGTAATCGGCCTTTATTATACTCCATGGTTTTTTCAATCATTTCCTCAAATTCATAATCACTTAGGGTGGGAACCTCACCCGTTGTTCCTAACGGGATCAGACCGGAGATGCCTTTGTCAGAGTAATGCTCGATCAACCTCTTATAAGATTTGTAATCTATCTTGTTATTTTTAAATGGCGTAATAATTGGTAACCAGACACCTGTAAGCTGCATTAGATAACCTCCTCATAATCAATACCTGCATAGCTTTCTGATTCTATTTTATAAAACATTATTTAAAAAAAATAGCTTGATAATGCTTTAGATATTGCATATAATGCTATGTAAGTAAATAATCGGTAATCGAAAGGAAGTGAGTTGGCTATGATCAATTTTGAAAAGGCAGGATATTTAGAGGATGACTTTAAGATGTTTCATCTGATTGACAGGCAGCGCAAGGAATTCGGTTTTCATTATCATGATTTTAATAAAATTATCATTTTCATCAGTGGAAACATCAATTATACCATTGAAGGTAAGAACTATGTGCTCCAGCCATATGATATCGTACTCGTAAATGCCGGTGAAATTCACAGACCTTCTGTTCTGGATAATTCAACATATGAGAGAATTATCATTTATGTGTCACCGCAGTTTTTAAATACTTATAAAGAAAAGGAATATGATTTGAATTACTGCTTTAACAGGGCTAAGGAAGAACATTCCAATGTATTGCGCATCCATTCCATGGAGAAGAGTAAGCTATTCCAGGTATGTCAGGAGCTGGAGCATTCCTTTGCAGACCATGCCTTCGCACAGGAGCTGTATCAGAAGATTCTGTTTTTGGAATTTATGATTCAGCTGAACAGGACCGCAATTTCGAATCATATTAATTATCTGGATTCGGCAAAGGACAATACCAAGCTGCTTCAAATTATTGATTATATCAATGCTCATTTATCAGATGAGCTTACGATTGAGCTTCTATCTTCAAGGTTTTATTTAAGCCGTTATTATCTGATGCATTTCTTTAAGGAGGAGACAGGCTATACCATCGGTAATTATATTACGGAAAAACGCCTGCTACTGGCGAAGAATCTGGTGCAGAACGGTAGTTCGCTGACAGAAGCCTGCTTTCAGAGCGGCTTCCGGAATTATTCGACCTTCTCCAGAGCGTTTAAGAAGATCTTCAAAACGATTCCGAAGAATGCTATGTTTCTTGATTAAGGCTATCATGATCCAAAGAATTTTAAGTAAAGTATAATTTGTTGAGGACGAGGAGGAAATACTATGTGTTTGGGTGAGGTTTGTCTTTGTACGAATGATGTATTGGCTCTAGCCGGCTTTTATAAAAAGCTTTTTGGTCAGGAGAATAACAATCAGGATGAGATTCATCAGATCATAATCGAAGAGGGAGTCACATTAACCATTTATAATGACGGAACCTATAAGAATAACCAGAACGTGAATATTTGTCTGGCATTTACCGTCGACGATGTGGATCAGGAGTATGAAAAGTTGAAAGCCCTAGGGGTAACTGTATTAGAGCCGCCTACAACCAGGCCTTGGGGAGCACGAAATATGCATTTTACCGATCCGGACGGAAATCATATCTTTTTTCGCTGTATGGTTGAATAAATCGAACATACGTGCTACAATGTACCTTATTATTTGTGATGATTTTCCATTCTTGAAGGTAGCTCTGAAACAGGTTCTGGAATTCAATTTGATATAGGGGAGGAGTCAGGGATGAAAAAAGAAATGGGATTTGCTTATTGTGGTCTGGCTTGCTGCATCTGCAGTGAAAATGAGAATTGTGAAGGCTGTGGGAATGAGGGCTGTAAGGATAAAAAAGAATGCAAGAACTTTAATTGCTGCAGACAAAAGGGCTTGAAGGGGTGTTGGGAATGTGAGGAGTTCCCCTGTAGCGGTGGGATGCTGGATAAATTGAGAATCAGGACCTTTGCAAAATTTATTCAGGAATTTGGAGAAGAAGAATTATTGCGGTGTCTGGAGAGAAATGAAAAAGCAGGTATGATGTACCATTATGAAAATTCTTTAACAGGGGACTATGATATTCCCGATACAGAAGAAGGAATCAGACAACTTATTCAGAACGGACGATGAAAAGGGGGTTACCGGTTATGGCAAGAGCGATTATTACATACAATGAGGTCATAGAGATTAATCATTTACTGGAGGAGAAGGAACTGCGCTTTAAGTTGCATCTCCATGATGCCTGTGGGAGCCAGAGCTTTACTGTGGAAGCGCTCGGCAACTGCGCCTGTGAAGGGAGATCTGAGGAGATGAAACGGGAGATTACACAATATTTTTCAAACAAAGGGATTGCAATCAGATTCCTGGACAACGATCTGGAGTTTGTAATAAAGGAATAATTTTTTCCTGAAATACTTTTCTATCTATGTGGATCGTAGTAGAATACATTATAATAACCTGGAAGGGGCAGGAAGCGTATGGGAACAATAAGGATTGTGGCAGACAGTACCTGCGATTTATCGGAGGAATTACTGAGAGAATATAATATATCGATTATCCCGCTCAATATTGTATTGGATATGAAGAGCTATCGGGATGGGAAGGATATCACACCGGAAGAAATCTACCGTTGGTCGGACGAGGTACATATGACACCAAAAACAGCTGCACCTGAGCTGGGAGTGGTACTTGAGACTCTTAGGCCTATGGCAGAGGCAGGAGAGGATATTATTTTCTTTGGAATCTCCGAGGAGATGTCCGTGACATGCCAGGTCGTCCGTATGGCGGCGGAGGAATTGGCTTACGACAGGTTATGGGTGATTAATTCTCAGAATCTTTCTACAGGAATCGGACTTCAGGTCCTGAGAGCTGTACATCTGTCGAAGGATGGACTTCCAGCGGAAAAGATTGTGCACGAAATAGAGCAGGCGCGAGGTAAGGTACGGGCTTCCTTTGTAGTTGATACACTTACCTATCTGCATCGGGGCGGCAGATGCAGCTCTGTGGCAGCCCTTCTTGGGAATACACTGAAACTAAAACCGATGATTGCTGTCACGGAAGGTAAGATGGGTGTTACTAAAAAATACAGGGGTAGAACCCAGGCGGTGGTTCGAAGCTATGCAAGGGATTTAGAACAGGAGCTTTTGAAGGCTGATCCAGCACGGGTTTTTATCACGCATTCCGGGATAGGAGAAGATGCTTTGAAGGAGACCTACGACTATCTGACGGGATTAAATTACTTCCGGGAGGTCGTCATTACTCGCGCAGGCGGTGTGATTAGCAGTCATTGCGGGCCCTGTACCCTGGGTGTATTATATTATAGCAAGTAGACTGAAGGGATTCGGCACGGCCGGATCCTTTTGTTATGAAAGGGATTAACTAATTTCTGGAATATCTCGATATATAGAATGAATCATATCAAATGGGAGGGAGTTTTATGTCAGTCAAGACGATAAAGAGCGGAGGTACCAATTTCTTATCAGAGAAAAGTATTCAGGAAAGTCAGGAAATGACATCAAAGCGTAATCATAATAAACAAGCTGACAAAAACAAGAGAACAGTTTTTGCGGGAGATTTAAGGCTTGGGCAGGATGAAATCACCCAGGATAAAATTAAGAACCGGAAGAAAGCGATAAAGACTATTCTGGATCAATATCAGAGAGACAATAAGGTCGATGATAATATTAATAAAATAAAGAATCACCAACAGGAGCTGGATGCAGAGCTTAAGAACGCTGCCGGACAATACCGTAATCTTAAGGAACTTCGGCAGGAGCTGAAAACAACCAATGGTATGACGGATGAAAGCGAGGAAGAAAGTAATCTCTTGTTGCTGGAGAAGAGCATTTATGGTAACGAAGAGTTAACCGAAGAGGAGCAGAGGAAGCTGTCGTCTATGGGGCCACTGACAGAGTACCAGAAGACGGCTTTACAATATGATGCTATGACGAAGATCTGGGAGGATCGGATAGATAATCTCAATAACGGTATATCGAATGTTACCAAAAGTATCATATCCATTAAATTGGAGCTTTTGAAGACTCATCCGATGGTGGATGCCCAGAAGGAGGCTGCGAAAATTCTGGAAGCCGCTGTCAAAGAGACACTTGGTATGCTTGTGGACGATGCGAAGGATAAGGTGATCGAAGAACAGGAAAAACAGGCAGAAGAAGTAAAGAAAAAGCAAGAGAAGAAACAGGAAGAGGAGGAACTGCTACAGAAGCGGAAGCTGGAAAGGGAACAGTTAGAGCAGAGCCAAAAGGAGGAAGGAAGCTCACCTAACCTGGTGATTACGGAGACAACCACAGTGGAAATTGCCGATATAGGGCAGGTCCGACAGGAGGCTCTATCGGAGCTGTTGCTGGCAGCCAGAAAGAATATGCTTTCTGAGGATACCAAGGGTGTTGCTGTGGATGAATATATCTGAGGAAGCAGTCTGTTGTTGATAATCTGGATTTGCAGATAGAATAAAGAAGTATTATAATGGAATTCAGAACAAAAATTAAAAGATGTTTTTTCTCTACATAATCCTCTCATAGAAAGTGGTGACGGTGTGCAGGTAAAAGAGCTGACAGCAGCAAGAGGCATTCAAAAGGCGGATCTGGTATTGAAAAACGCCAATATCATCAATGTGTTTACCGAAGCAATTGAAAGTGGGGACATCGCGATCTGCGGTGATACCATAGTAGGAATAGGAGAATATGAAGGGGTACAGGAGCTTGATTGCACCGGATTATTTGTTACACCGGGCTTTATTGACGGTCATATTCATCTGGAGAGCTCCATGATGAAGCCATCGGAATTTGCCAGGTCTGTATTACCCCATGGAACGACAGCTGTGATTACCGATCCACATGAGATTGCCAATGTCAGTGGAATGGACGGAATTGAGTATATGCTGGAAGCCTCGGAGGGCTTGCCTTTGGATGTGTTTTTCGTATTACCCTCTTGTGTACCGGCAACGGCGTATGATGAGAACGGCTATACATTATTAGCAAGAGATCTTGAGCCTTTGTATAAAAACAAAAAGATAGTAGGACTCGCTGAAGTAATGGACTATTATGAGACCATCCGGGGGGCGAGCGATATCCTGCAGAAGATAGAAGATGCGAAAACGGCTGGGAAGGTGGTAGATGGGCATGCACCGGGACTGCGTGGTAAAGATTCCTGCGCTTATATCACAGCCGGTGTTCAGTCCGACCACGAATGTATCAGTCTGGAGGAAGCTTTGGAGAAGCTTCGCCTTGGTCAGTGGATCATGATTCGGGAAGGTACCGCGGCGAAGAACCTGGAGGCCCTGATGGGATTATTTTCTCCACCCTATCATCAGAGGGCAATGCTCGTCACGGATGATAAGCATCCTTATGATATTTTATATCACGGTCATATAGACGACATTCTTCGAAAAGCGGTCAGACTGGGTGCGGATCCCTGTATTGCCATCAAGATGGCAACCTATAATACGGCAAGCTACTTCGGGCTGAAAAACAGAGGTGCGGTTGCACCGGGCTACCGTGCTGATTTAGTGCTTTTGGAGGATATAAAGGAATTCTCTATCCGCACAGTAATCAAGAATGGCAGGATTACAGCGGATGCCGGCAAATGTATTGTTAGGAAGGAACCTGAACTTCGAAAAGAATTATTGGATCGGGTTTATCATACCTTTTATTGTAACGAGATTATCCCTGAGAATTTTTGTATCAGGGAAGAAGCAAAACCGGAGGATGGATATTTCCGAGCAATTCAATTGGTGGAAGGAGAGATTACTACCAGGGAGGTCAGTGCTCCGCTGACAAGTGGAAAAGCGGGAGTCAATGTGAAGGAGGATATCCTTAAACTGGCAGTCATCGAACGTCATCACGGAACGAATCACATCGGGATTGGATTCATTTCCGGATATGGACTGAAACGCGGTGCTATCGCGTCCTCAGTTTCTCATGATTCTCACAATATCATAGCAGTTGGCACAAATGATAAGGATATTGCGACTGCAGCCAACTGTATCCGTGATATGCAGGGAGGCTGGGCAATCGCACTAGACGGTAAGATCATCGGTAATCTGCCTTTGTCCATTGCCGGCTTAATTAGTGATCTGGATGCGGTTACATTGTCAGAGCAGATCAGAAACATCAAGGGAATAGCCAGGGAGTTAGGATCGGCAGAGGGAATTGATCCGTTTATGAGTCTGGCGTTTGTCAGTCTGCCTGTCATACCGAAGCTTAGACTGACTACCACAGGATTATTCGATGTGGAGTCCCAACAATTCGTTTCTTTATATCTGTGAGTAATATGATAAACAGAAGAGGTTATAAGAAGCAGAATATTTCATTTGACAAAGAATTAAGCTGCCTTTATCAATAAAAAAACAATGGGGTTCTTATTAAGAGGATAAGAAGAAAGAAATGGGGTTTTTATGGAGAAGATAAGCCGAAAGAATTGGGCACTGATCTGGATACTGGGGATGGCGGGTCAGTTGTGCTGGAATGTGGAAAATGCATGGTTTAATACTTTTGTTTATGCAAAAATTGCGCCTAATCCGGCAATTGTATCCTGGATGGTAGGCGTCAGTGCCACTGCCACTACCTTTGCAACCTTTCTGATTGGTACAATGGGTGATAGGAAGGGAAGGAGAAAACCCTTCATAGCAATGGGATACATTTTATGGGGACTATTTACGATTGCATTTGGTGTTACGGAATTTTTGCCGATTACATCAGTTTTTGCGGCAGGCTGCTTTGTAGTTGCGCTGGATGCGATTATGAGTTTTTTTGGCTCAGTAGGCTATGACAGTGCCTTTTGCGCCTGGACCACTGATATATCGAATGAAACAAACCGAGGTAAGGTTGGAGGAGCCTTTGCCACAATGCCGGTGCTGGCGACGATCTTCGGTTCCGTCGTATCCGGATATATCATTGACCGATTTGATTTTTTTGCGTTTTTTATCCTCATAGGGGGTATTGTATCGGCCATCGGCATATTGACATTATTTACACTGAAGGATTCGCCCGATCTGCGGGCCAGGAAAGATCCAAAAGGCTTTTGGCATCAATTTTTCTCTGTATTTAATTACAGGACAGTACGTGAGAATAAGGAACTATTCTGGGTCTTTGTAATCATGATGGTTTATTTTATTGGTTTTAATGTGTATTTTCCTTATGTGAACATTTACTTTGTACATTATCTGGGGATGGATTATACAATGACCGGATTGGTTCAGGGTGTCAGTCTGTTGCTCGCAGTGCTGCTTACGATCCCTGCCGCAGGATTGATCGACAGGGGAAGGAATACCAGAGTGATTGCTGCAGCATTGCTCATCAATATTGTAGGGCTTATCGTCGTTGCTACAGGTAGCCAGATTCTTGTCCTCGGACTCGGGATGCTTCTGACAGGTGCAGGATATGTGGTTATCCTGCAGACACTTACCGCATGGTTCAAGAACCTCTATCCGGAGGATCAAAGAGGACAATTTGAAGGAATTAAGCAATTGTTTTTTGTGTGTATCCCGATGATCGTCGGGCCTTCCATTTCAGGCTTTTTGATCAGTCGTTACGGAACTGAGGCAGTGGTGGACGGAAAAGCCGGTATGATACCGAATGAATTTCTGTTTGCCGTATCTGCGATCCTGACACTGCTGACCTTTCTGCCATTACTACCGGCAGGAAAACTGTTATCCCATAGAAAGTCTTTGAACTAAGAGGAGGTAATATCTTATGCAAAAGCTGCTGACACAACCGGGGCCGGTGCTGGACGAAAAGGGTTCTCCAAATCCCGGGTATTCTACCAGAAGCGTATTAACTTACCGAAGAAAGGCGATCAAAGCATCCCCTTTTAGGATCAAGGAATGGGATTTTTATCAAATTACAGATCGTAATTTTTGCCTTCAATTCACCATCGGACATGCCGCTTATGCCGGACAGGTCGGTATCATGTTCTTTGACTTTAATAAAGGGGAGATGCTGGCGGAACGAGGAACATTCCTGGTGCTTCCCTTCAATTCTCTGCATCTGCCGGAAAATGCGGAAAAGGATCATTTTATCAGCTACAATAAGAAGGCGGGCCAAATGCGTTTTGAAGCGAAGGGAAATAAGCGTTTCCTCTATTGTAAATGGGGAGATTTTGAGGCGGATATCACCCTGACGAGACAGAATGACCAATCCCTGGTCATCAATATTCCCTTTGATGAATCTCCGAAGGCCTTTTACTATAATCATAAGATAAATTGTATGCTTGCGGAGGGTACTGTCACCTATAATGGGAAGAGTCATCATTTTGATCCTGAGGATTCCTTTGGTCTTCTCGATTGGGGCAGAGGAGTTTGGCCCTTTCATAATGAATGGTATTGGAGTAACGGGACCGGTTATGTAGAGGACAGAATCTTTGGCTTCAATTTAGGACGTGGCTTCGGTAATACAAAATATGCTACGGAAAATATCCTGTTTTTTGGTGATACGGTTCATAAATTAGGTGAGGTGCATTTTGATTTGGGCTCCGATTACAATAAGCCCTGGCATATTTATGATGAGGAAGGGAAGTTGGATCTGACCCTGACACCCTCCTATGACAGAACTACCAAAACAAAGCTTCTATGGGTTGATAATTGCTGTCATCAGATGTTCGGATCTTTTTCGGGTAAAGCGATACTAGAGGACGGAACGGAGCTGAAAATAGAAAATCTGATTTCTTTTGCAGAGCATGCGGTAAATAATTGGTAATCATGACGAAATGTAGCGTCGAAACAGAATTAATTTAGTCAAAATACTATAAAAATGAATAGTCTTCTGTATATGTGTGTGTTATAATAGCCTTAATTACTTGGAGTGATTAATAGTATCAAATGATGCTAACATTATTCTTGTAACCTACATATCACGGGGGGCTATTTTTATGAAAGGCAGAGTATTAAATAATAACAAGGGAGAGAAAAAATCGGAAGCTTTCAACTTAATAAAAAAGCTTAATCTGAATAAAATCCCAAAGATGAATAAGAAGGTAATGCCGGGGAGCAGTGAAACACCAAAAAACTCTACAGAGCAATCAAAGAGAAGAAATTTGTTACATATTTTCTTTAGTATTCGGGTTAAACTCTTTATCGGTTTATTAATCCCGATCATATTGCTCGCGTTATATGGTACAATCTCCTATTCTAAGTCGGAGAAGGCGATCATAACCAACTATGAGAACAGTTCTGCGGCTACCATCAAGGCAGTCGGTGACTTTCTGGATTTCGGTTTTAAGACGATTGAAGAAAAATCTTCCGAGATGCTTCTGAACGATGATATCGGAACTTATTTCAATCGACAGGATGATCAGGATGAAACACAGTTCATCAATACACGTAATAACCTGGAAAGTGAAGTTCAGCTTGTCAAAAAGATGAATTCATTTATCTCGGGTGTACATTTTTTCGGTAAAAAGGGAAAAACCTTTACTTCTCAGGCTGCTACGCAGGACAGTATCTATGAGAAATTCATACAGACTGGAATCGGTAAAAAATTTGAAAAAAAATCAGTGAAAGCCTTATGGGTAGGACAACACGATGAGATGGATTCTATGATTGTCTGGGGAAAGACACCCTACAGTTCTGCTGATTACGCTTTCTCTCTGTTCCGTTCACTGAATGCACGCAATGGTTTTATTGTGATTGATGTGTCAAAGCAACAGATATTGGACATGTTTGCAAAATATGAGTTGGGCGAGAACAGTATCATGGCTTTTGTTACAGCGGATGGAAGAGAAGTCATCACCGGCTCGGAAGAGGCCAGTGTATTTGTGGGACAAACATATTATGATGCGGCATTGGCTTCTGAAGAACCGTCTGGATTTTCCTATCAGACCTATCAGGGTAAGGAGTATTTGTTCCTGTACAGTAAATTAAGCAATGCCGGTGCTACAATCTGTGCCTTAATTCCCAAGGATACTATTCTTCAGCAGGTATCAGGTATTAAGAGTTTAAATATCGCCTTTGTAATATTTTCCTGTATCATTGCAATCGTTATTATTATTCTGATTGTTGGAGGTATCGCAACTGCAATTGGTTTCCTGAATAAGAGAATTACACTTGCGGCAAAGGGTGATTTAACAACAAGCTTTGAGACAAAGAGAAAGGACGAGTTCCTACACCTTTCTAAGGGAATCGGAAATATGCTCTTTGATATGCGTAAGCTGATCGGAGAAGTACAGGAGGTTGGTACTAAGGTTAGTACCTCAGCATCCGGTGTTACCTCCAATGCGGAGCATCTTCTGACTGCTACAAAGGATATTTCCAGAACCATAGACGATATCGAGCAGGGTATCGTTCAGCAAGCCGGCGATACTGAGCAATGCCTGATTCAGATGGCGGGATTATCCGATCAGATTAACCAGGTTTACAGTAATACCAATGAGATAGAGAAGATTGCAAATAATACCAAGAAGATAGCAGGCGAGGGTATTGTCATCATCGATGAGCTTAACCGGAAGGCAAAGGCTACGACTGATATCACACACGACGTGATCTCAAAGATACAGGAATTCGAAGTGCAGTCTCAGAATATCGGTAGCTTTGTAGCTGTGATCAATGACATCGCTTCTCAGACCAATCTGCTTTCTCTTAACGCTTCCATCGAAGCAGCGAGAGCAGGAGATGCAGGACGAGGCTTCGCAGTGGTCGCCAATGAAATCAGGTCGCTAGCCGATCAATCGGTCCATGCGGTAAAACAAATTCAGAATATCGTAAGTGAGATAAAGGTTAAGACAAAGGATACAGTAGACACGGCAAAGCAAGCAGAGAATATTGTTGAGTCCCAGTCTGAAGCACTTGGTAAGACGGTTGAAGTATTTGACAGTATCAATGATCATGTAAATAATTTGGCCAACAATCTTGACCATATTGCGAACGGTATTAAGAAGATTGAAGAAGCTAAGACGGGCACGATGGATGCCATCCAGAGTATTTCAGCAGTTTCCGAACAGACCGCCGCTGCATCAGAGGAGGTAAGCGCGACAGCTGTGAGTCAGGTAGACTCCGTGGAGCGTTTGAGATTGGCCGCGTCGGAATTGGAAGAGGATGCCAAGAAGTTAGAGGAATCAATTAAATTATTTAAGATTAGATAAATAGAAGAAAATAACAGGGAATGCAGGGTGAAGGTTAGCCTCAGCATTCCCTGTTTTATTGATTGGGTATTTCAATTTTTTGGTGAATTTGTTATGATGAGAGAAACAAAAGTAAAGGAGAATTGATCAATGAAAGATATGAATATAACTACAGAGAAGCTGGTTGCACTTACCTTTGATGATGGTCCGAACCTCACTACGACACCATTGGTCTTGGATAAGCTTGAGAGGCATGGGGTTGCCGCTTCCTTCTTTCTGATAGGAGAGTTTATTACCGAGAGTACAAAGCCGGTAGTTAAACGGGAGATTGCACTGGGCTATGAGATCTGTAATCACTCCTGGTCCCATCCATTTATGGATCAGATGACTCCTGAGCAGATTAAAAAGGAAATAGAAGATACGGACAGTCTATTACACGAATTGACTGGTAAGGCACCGGCGTTTTTTAGGCCCCCTTACATTGCTGTGAAGGACGAGATGTATGAGGTAATTGATCTTCCTTTCATCAATGGAATTAATTGTCAGGATTGGGATGAGAAGGTCACTGCCACAGAACGGACTCATTTGATCCTATCGCAGGTGAAGGATGGAGATATCATATTGCTTCATGATCTTATGGATAATCCGAATACTGTTGAAGCTTTGGATGCGATTATTACAGGACTACAAGAACAGGGCTTTACTATGGTTACGATCAGCAAATTGTTTGAACGGAAGGGAATTAATCCAAGGGTGAATAAGAAGCTCTGGACCAATGTACTTGAATAGGAGCGCTAACTAGATCGAAGGAGTGAATGTGGGGGTAGTGTGAAGGAAAAGCATCTTCACACGCTGGAAGAACTGCGATGTTCGTGCAATGGCACTCACACCTTATTCTTCTTTGATTATTTGAGATGCTGCTTTGTAGTATTATGTTTGGAAGTGTGAAAAATAAATTTTTCACACGGCGATTTGTGCGCTGCACAAATCGCTAGATTATGGAAAGGGCATGGTTATTAATATGAATATTCTGGTCATGGGTGGAACCAGATTTTTTGGTATTCATTTGGTGAAAAGCCTGTTAGAGGAAGGGCATCAGGTAACAATTGCATCCAGGGGGAAAACAGGCGATAGCTATGGAGATCGGGTCAAACGTATTATAGTGGACCGAAGCAATCCGGAAGCGATGGGCGAGGCCTTCCGTGGAAGAAAGTTTGATGTAATCTGTGATAATATAGCTTATTGCTCGCTGGATGTGAAGAACCTGCTGAATCAGGTGACCTGCGACAGATATCTTCTTACCTCCTCGGTTTCCGTCTATCCTGAACTGATGTTGGACGTAAAGGAGGAGGATTTTGATCCACTGACCTACCCACTCATCTGGTGCACCAGAGAGGAATATCCTTATGATGAAGTCAAACGGCAAGCAGAATGTGCTTTGTTTCAGAAATACAGAGAGATCTCAGCCGCAGCGGTAAGGTTTCCCTATGTGATTGGTGAAGACGATTATACCAATCGCCTCTTCTTCTATGTGGAGCATATTCTGCGTGATATTCCGATGTATATTGATAATCTGGAGGCTCAGACCGGTTTTATCCACTCTTTAGAGGCGGGATCTTTTCTGGCCCGGCTGGCTATGGGGGGACTCACCGGACCAGTAAATGCCTCAAGCCGTAATACGATTACTCTTTCTGAAATCATCCATTATGTGGAAGAGAAGACCGGAAAAAGAGCCATTCTTACGGATACAGGGGAGCCGGGGCCTTACAACAGTGAAAACACAGCCTTTTCCTTAAATACCGATAAGGCAGAACGCTTCGGTTTTCGATTTGGAAAGCTTGATGCTTGGATCTACAAGCTTTTGGATATTTATATTCACCAATTTGTAAATCGTTAAACTAATTATAAGTTTCCTATTCAAAATATGACAAAAAATGATATAATAGAGCTATACCAACACAAGGTGGTAGTGCATATGAAAAAAATCATGGGACGATGCATATTGTTTTTATTATATTGCAGCTACTTTACAGCTGTTTTCTTCGATGCGGACTTACTATGTAATCTGATCTCTCCAATTGTAACTTTATTGACAGCTTATGTTGTATATCGCAGCTTTTGCCGTCGCGGCAGTACGTTACAGCACTATATATCAGAACTTTTTATCTTTCTGGCGATCCTGACCTGGGGAATCTGTGATGTAATGTGGGCAGTCTGTGAGCATATTCTGCATATTAATCCGGAAGAGGTTGTAGTGATTACTTACGGATATGTCGTAACCAATCTGTGCCTTATGGTTTCTCTGGCGGTTTTTGGCTATCATGAGCTTCGAAGATGGAATATCTTTCATATTATTCTGGATACCATGACATTGATTTTCGTCATAGGTGAGTTGTTGTGGTTCTTCCTCTTGGATGAAAGATTTTCCAATCTAAAGCTGTTAAATGGTGATCCATCTGCTTCGATTTCTCTGATCACCGATATTGTGATTATTTCCTGGATCTTTATCTGGTTCATGTCGATCAGAAGCGGACGTGTCCCTCGTCATATGTATTTCCTGGCAGGGGGCGGGTTTTTATTTGCGATAACGGATATTGTCTATTTATATCAGTATTTCTTTAGTGATTATAATCCAAATTCTCTGATAGATGCTGTCTACCTGTTATCCTTCGGACTATATGCCATTGCGGCTTATCTCCAATCGGATTCAAAAGAAGCTATGTATTCTGCTGCATCCAATACAGGCCAAGGCAAACGGAGATACCTTCTTCTTTTGGTGCCGGTTACAATTATAATATTTAAAGGTTATGACCCGGCCAATTTGCTTCAGATTACTCTGATTATTCTGATCTATTTTATGCTTACCGTATATATACAACGCAACATTGAGAAAGAACTCATGTTGAAAAAAGAGCAGGAACAGAACAACCATCTGGAGCTGAAGGTAGCAGAACGAACGGAAGAATTGATAGAAAAGAACCTCGCATTAGAGGAGCTTGTGAGTCACGACCAGATCACGGGCTTGAAGAACCGAAGATCGCTCAATGTGTTCTTGCAGAGCGCGAAGGATAGTCTGGATAAAAATGAAACAATCCTCCTTCTTTATATTGATATTAATAAATATAAAATGATCATCACCATGTTTGGTCATTATATCGCTGAAAAGGTATTGGCAGAGATGGCACAGCGGCTTCAGCTGCTGGAGAACGAAGATAAAAATGCGATGCTGGCAACCTATGGAGAAGATATGTTCATCTATGCTGTGAAAGGATCTTATGATTATTCTCAGGCTCATATGCTTGCTATGAAAGCAATCCTTTATGGCAGCGATATTTATCGGATTGATGATTATCAGATCAAGATCACGGTGAACATAGGTATCTCCATTTACCCATATGATGCTGCTGACATGCAGGAATTGATTAAGCATGCCGATATTGCCATGTCCCATGCCAGAACCATGGGTTTTAATACAATACAAGAGTATGATAAGAAACTGAGTGACAGCTTCTTCAGAAGAAATTTGATCGAGATTTTATTGAAGAAGGTAAATATGGATCAGGAATTTATGATTTACTATCAGCCTCAATTCAATATTTCGGATGGAGCTCTTCTTGGATTTGAGGCTCTGCTGCGCTGGAGGTCTCTGGAGGGTGAGATGATCGGCCCGGGTGAATTCATACCAATTGCTGAGGAGACCGGCTATATCGTCTCAATCGGTGAGTGGGTAATGAAAAATGCATTACGCCAGCTGATGGAATGGAACCAGCGGTCTGCAAAGAAGATCAGGATAGGGATCAATGTATCACAAAAGCAATTGATCACTTTGCATTTTGCCGAGAAGCTATATCAGGAGGTTGCCCGCCTAAAACTGAACCCGAAATGGATCGATCTTGAAATTACGGAGTCCTTGCATTTACAAGAGAATCCTGATATTCTTAAGACCTTGGAGAATTTTAGGAAGTTTGGAATTGCGGTCTCTATCGATGACTTTGGAACAGGCTTTTCTTCTCTGAGCTATTTAAAAAGTCTGCCTGTCAATCGGATCAAGTTGGCAAGAGAACTGGTGAGCTCGGTACACACGGATGAATTCGATTATAAGCTGGTAAAATCCATCATTGAGCTGTCTAAAGCGAAAGGAATCAAGGTCATAGCGGAAGGGGTAGAAACACAGGAGCAACTAGATACGTTAAAACAATTGGACTGTGATGAGATTCAGGGCTTCCTGATGGGGCGTCCGTTGCCGGTAGCAGAGATTGAAGAAAAATATCAGGATTTTAAGCCGAATCATCATTCTCATACATAATTTATTGAATTGGAGTTAAACAATGCTTGACTTATGGATTCTTTTTGCATTGATCTCAGGAATATTTGTCAGCCTGAGGGAAATGTATATCAAACGCTTTATCAAACAGTCTCCGGAAATGATCAGCTTTACCACAAGATTTTATGGTAGCATTATTTTCATAATCCTTGCGTTTCAAGGGAATATTAAAATCACAAATATTCCGGTGTTTATCGGAATTACTGTGATTACTGTCGTAGTAACAGCCTTTGCTACACTTATCCGTCTTCGTCTGATAAAATCAGAGGAGTTGTCCCTGACTACGCCCTGGCTTGGAGCAATTCCGATGTTTGTGGTTCTGTGGAGTATGCTACTTTATCGAGAAGTTCCGGCCGGTCCGGCTCTGATTGGAATCCTGTTAGTTTGTACCGGAGCCTTCCTCATCAATCTGCAGGGCAAAAGAATAAGGATCGGGAAGGCCAGTCTGTGGATGCTTCTGACCGCTTTACTTTTGGGTCTCACCACCTCACTGGATAAGCTTGCAATCGGAGCCTCCTCTGCAATTACCTATTCTCTGATTTGGACCATATCCTCTGCAGTATTTATGTATGGTATCGCAAAGACGAAGAACAGGAGAGTCTTGATTTTGGATAAACATCTGATCTTTCAGGCGGTATTGTGGACGGGTGAATTTCTATTTCAGATGCTGGCTGTACAGAATATCAGCTCTGTTGCCTCCGGGCAGACCTATGTCAAGACACTTACGATGCTAAATATTGTGATCACTACGGTGGTCAGCAGTCTGATATTTCGGGAAAAGGACCGTAGGAAGAGAAGCTTCTCTGCATGTTTGATCTTTTTGGGTGCAGTTCTTGTGGTATTATTTCGTTAAATGATAAAAAATAAGGAGTAGGAACATGAAGCTTATGAATAAAGAGTTCGATTTGGAGATGTTAAGACGTCTTTCCGACGCAAAGGGAGTATCCGGTTTTGAGGATGAGGTAGTAGATATGCTCCGTAGATATGCGGAGGGATTAGGGGAAATTAAGGAAGATACACTGCGTAACCTTTTTGTCTATAGGAAAGGGAATACAGGGAAACATCCCGTTGTTTTACTGGATGCACACAGTGACGAGGTAGGCTTTATGGTACACTCAATCCGGCCGAATGGTACGCTTTCTATTGTGCCGCTTGGTAGCTGGGTGACTTATAATATACCCGCCCATAAGGTTCTGGTAAGAAATGCAGAACATGAATATATTCCAGGAATCATCGGAAGTAAACCGCCACACTATATCAGCGATCAGGATAAGCTCGCGGTCCCTGAGATCAAACAGCTGTCTATTGACATCGGGGCGTCCTCCAAAGAAGAGGCAATCAAGGAATACAAGGTTAGAATAGGAGAACCGGTGGTTCCCTGTGTTACCTTCGAATATGATGAGAAGCATGATGTCATGATAGGAAAAGCTTTGGATAACCGTCTGGGTTGTGCAGGCGTGATTTCTGCTCTGCGTGCGCTTGAAGAAGAGAAGCTTGAGGTGGACGTCATTGCGGGGATAGCCTCCCAGGAAGAGGTAGGAGCCAGAGGAAGTGTCGTTACCTCTAGAGTAACAAGACCGGACCTCGCTATAGTATTTGAAGGCTGCCCGGCTGATGATACCATTGCGGAGGGATATGAGATACAGACAGCTTTAAAGAAAGGACCGATGCTCAGACATATTGATGGAAAGATGATAGCGAATCCGAGGTTCCAGAGATTTGCCTTAAATACGGCCGAAACCTGCTGTATCCCGGTACAGGAAGCAGTCCGCTCAGGAGGAACGACCAACGGTTCTGTCATTCATCTTGCGAATGAGGGAGTCCCGACCATTGTGGTGGGTGTGCCGGTTCGATATGCCCATACTCATTATGGTATGGCTACCTTCTATGACTATGAGAATAGTGTCAGACTTGTCTGTGAGCTGCTAAAGGTTTTAAGTGATAAAATAATCGGAAGCTTTTAAGTACCCGATATGAGGATGGTATCATCTATCAAGTTTTGGATGGGTGAAAAAAAGATTCTCATTTAGATAAAATGAAGATGCTTTCTATGATCAATAAAGATTCTTATTTGGTGAAAGAATGGGTTGACAAAGCGAACTTCAAGATGTATATTCATATAAAATAAATGTATAAATATACAAAATAAATAGAAACTATATGAGGTGAAGCATGAAGAAGAAAGTATTTGTCGATGGAGTATCGGGAACAACCGGTCTAAAGATACATGAGAGATTGAGTCTGTATTCCGAATTGGATATGATAACAATTGATTACGAGAAGAGACGGGACCCGGCAGAGCGGGCAAAATGCCTGAATGCGGCAGACGTCGTATTCCTATGCCTGCCGGATGATGCTGCAAGAGAAGCAGTCGCTTTGGTGACGAACCCTGAAACTAAGATTATAGATGCCAGTACCGCATATAGAACTGCGTCTGATTGGACCTATGGCATTCCGGAATTATCTCCTGCCCACCGCCAGGCTGTTAGGCAAACCAAGAGACTGACGAATCCGGGCTGCCATGCTACATCATTTGTTTTAAGTGCCTATCCCCTAGTCCAGAGTAAAATCATCTCTCCGGATTATCCAATAACCTGTCAGAGTCTGACTGGCTACAGCGGCGGCGGCAAGGCATTGATAGATAAATACGAACAGAATGAGGGGAACAATGATTATACGAAAGCGCCACGTCCTTATGCATTAGGCTTAAATCATAAGCATCTGCCGGAAATGATGTTACATTCAGGACTATCAGAGGCACCTCTATTTGTTCCGATACTGGGAAATAATTATAAGGGAATGGCAGTGATGCTTCCCTTACATACCAAGCTGTTGAATCAAAAGCTGACCGCAAAGGAAATTCACGGATTGTTCTCTGAATTCTATGAGGGAGAGAAATTTATATCAGTCATGCCCTATGCAGACGACTCTGTTCTTTTTGACGGAGCGGTGGATATTACAGCCTGCAATGACACAAACAAAGCAGAACTCTTTATTTTTGGCAATGATTCTAAGGGAACAGTATTGGTAATGACACGAATTGATAATCTCGGTAAGGGAGCCTCAGGAGCAGCGATCCAGAATATGAACCTTATGCTGGGCTTCGAGGAGGATCTGCATCTCGCAGGAATATAGGCTATCAGCACAAAATGTTCCGGTTATAGACGATTATAGACGAATAGACATACAATAAGCTCTTTTCAGTGATTGAGGAAGGTGTGTCACTGTGGGTGACATGGTTAACAAGCGCGAAAGCCCTCGGAAAGTTTACTTCCCGGGGGCTTTCTAGCGCTGGTTTGCCATATCACCGCTGGTGACACGCCTTCCTCTATTACGGTGAAGAGCTTTTCATTTTAGGAAAGATAACCACTGTGTGGGCGGAATTACTTTTATATTTTCTGAAGCTTATATTTTCTGAAGCTTAGGCAGGGCGCTGACCGGATATAATGGAATGTAGCAGGTTTCAGCCAGGGAACAGAACTTATCTACCAGACATACCAGCAGAGCCTCTTTATATCTTGGAACCTTTGTCAGGGTCAGGGGCCACATGTGTTTGCTGATAATATCTTCCTCAATCTGATTCAGTTCAAAATATTTCTTTGCATTTCTTAAGGCAAAACTGGGATGAACATAGCCATGGAGTCGATGGATCCGATCCGGTATATGCCAGTCATACAGATAGAAATCATGCAACATTGCTCCTCGAACCAGACTCTTTCTATCATAACGGATGGGTAGACGTCTGGCCAGACAATAACTATAGTAAGCTACCTGTATGCTGTGCAGGTAGGTGGAGGTGTTGCCGTGTTGAATATAATTGTTCATCTCATGGACCTGCTCCTGTTCAAGAAATTCCTGCAGCAGATCACAAAATTCAATATATACTTTTGGATTTCTTCTCATAAAATTCTACCTCTTAAACTATATTCTAGTATAGATAGTTTGGAATTTCAATTGAGGAATTATTAAAATTTTATAATAATTGATCGGTACTTCTTTACTGTTTCATAGTTGTTTTTCGTAGTATATTTGTATATATTGCCCTGAAAGCAGTTGATAATTAGAAATTTCTGCGTTAAAATGGATATGAGTAGTTGCTCATATTAATATTGGGAGGGTTAATAAATCTATGGAGAAGAATAAGTTACAGACGACAAGATTTGAACGGTTAAGTTACACCGGTTTCTTTATCGGGCAGAATATTATCTATACTTTGCCGTTTCAGTTTCTGACTTACTTTTATACGGAGTATGTTGGGTTAAATCTGGCTGATACCGCAGTTCTGTTATTGCTGGCAAAGGTATGGGATGCAATCAACGATCCGATTATGGGAGCGATCGTTGACAAATGCCAATTTAAGAAGGGAAAATTCCTACCATGGCTTAAGGTGGTGACGTATGTACTTCCACTCTCCCTTGTATTAATGTTCATTAATGTAGATGGGCCTTATATCCTCAAGCTGATTTATGCTTATGCCACCTATCTGGTCTTTGATATGGTCTACACCGTATCTGATTCTCCGCTTTTCTCTTTGTCCACAGTTATGACAAGCCAGCCCTATGAGCGTGATAAGCTGTTGGCCTATGGAAGAATGGCTGCATCCATCGGAATTATCACGACAGCTGTCTTTATGAATGTAAAAAGCAGTGCTGGCTGGACCGGAGCAATTGCGATCTACTGTCTGATCTCTTTCGTAGTCATGTTCCCTCTACAGTTTACAGCCAAGGAGAGGGTGAAATATCAGAACAGCGAGGATATGAGCTTTGCTAAGATTTTTCAGTACCTTTTTAAGAATAAATATTTGCTGATTTATTTTATAGGTTACTTAGGAATTGAGATTACCAATACACTACAGATTATCGCTGTTTATTTTGCTAATTCCTGCCTCGGAGACGAGAATATGTATACCGTAATTATGGCAGTCTGCATTGTTCCTGTTATTATTATAGCACCACTGCTGCCAATGATGATCAGAGCGTTCGGAAAGAAGAAGCTGACCGTGGTTACTTCCTTTATTGCCATTGCACTAAGTATCCTTCAGTACTTTACCGGTTATGATAATATGATTGTATTCCTCGCAGTGGCAGCGGTTAGAATTGCCTTCATGCAGATTCCACTTCTGCTTTATGGTATGTTTACGACAGATTGTATCGAATATGGGACATACATAACTGGGGAGAGAACTGCCGGTATGGCATTCTCCTTACAGACCTTTATGACAAAGCTTGGAGGTGCGCTGGCGAATACCCTGACGGTAGTATTACTTGCAGTCTTCGGTTATGTGAAGCAGTCACCGACCCAGACCCCATTGGCACTGGATGGTATCTGGATTATCTTAAGCCTTGTGCCTGCAGCAGGTTATCTGGTGATGATTTTTATCATGAGATTCTATAAGCTGGATGAGAAGGAAGTACTCAGAATGATAGATGAGAACCAAAAGAGACAGACGGTTAATAGCGGACAATAGAGATCGAGCGGGAGGAACGGTATGGGAAAGCATCTGGATTACCAAAGCAAAATCAAAGAAATATACGAAAACCCGATTGGACACGATATCATCTATAAGCTGTTGCTCCAACTGAATAAGAAGGAGTCGTTACTGCTAAATCCTGTAGTAGGCAATCTTCGTCTGAAGACAATTGCCGGGCTTACGAAGAAGAGCCTGGGAACAGGTTTCTTTGATACATTGCTTACGCTATTGAATAGTGAACAGGATACCCCTGTTCCGGTCAAGGGAGAGACTACGAAGGCCTGGTGGAAGGAAGCGGTATTTTACCAGATCTACCCCAGAAGCTTTCAGGATTCGAACGGAGACGGGGTTGGAGATTTACAGGGAATTCTATCTCGACTCGATTACCTAAAGGAGCTTGGGGTAGATGCGATCTGGCTGTCCCCCATCTATGATTCACCTAACGATGACAACGGATATGATATTCGGGATTATTGCGGTATCATGAAGGAATTCGGAACGATGGAGGACTTTGACCTTCTGCTTGCAGCAATCCATGAGCGCGGTATGCGCCTGATTATGGATCTGGTGGTCAATCATACCTCGGATGAACACCCCTGGTTTAAGGCAGCAATTACGGAACCCTCCTCCAAATACCATGATTATTATATGCTTCGTAAGGGAACGAAGGAGGCTGCACCTAATAATTGGAGCTCCTTCTTTTCCGGATCTGCCTGGAACTACTATGAGGAAGTTGGCGAATGGGGGCTTCATCTGTTCTCGAAGAAGCAGATGGATCTGAATTGGGACAACGAGGAGGTCCGGAAGGAGATCAGCCAAATGATCCGTTGGTGGCTCAGAAAGGGAGTGGATGGTTTTCGGCTGGATGTGATTAATTATATCTCCAAGCGGGAGGGACTTCCGCTGGGAGATGAAAGTATCGGAAAGCTCATGGGCTATTTCGGGATAGAACATTATTATTATGGACCTAAGCTTCATAAATACTTAAAGGAGCTTAAGGAGGAGGCCTTTGAGCCATACCGGGCATTTACCGTAGGAGAAACTCCGGGAGTAGGACAGGAAATGTGTAAGCTTCTGACCGGTGAGGAGAGGAGAGAGCTGGATATGGTATTCTCCTTTGACCAGCTGGAGACACCCGGGCATGTACGTTTTGATGATTATCAGTACGATTTGAATTATCTGAAGGAATATCTGTGTGATTGGATGGAGAATTACACGGGTAACTGTTGGATGTCGCTCTTTTATGAGAATCACGATAATCCTAGAATGATTTCTAAGGTGAACCCCGACCCGGCATATCGTAAGGTAATCGCAAAGCTTTTGGCAATGCTTCAGCTGACTCTAAAGGGAACACCGTTTCTATTCCAGGGGCAGGAGATCGGCAGCGTCAATCATAGCTTCAGATCGATCGAGGACCTGCGGGATGTGGAGAGTATTAATTACTATGAGGAGCTGATACCATCCTTAGGACGAGAGGCGGCTTTTCATAAGGTCCTGTGCGGCAGCAGGGATCATGCCAGAACACCGATGCAGTGGAGCAGCGGCAGGAATGCCGGTTTTTCGGAGGGAACTCCCTGGATTGCTCTGGATTCGGACTACCTCGAGTGGAACGTGGAAAAACAGCTGCAGGAGGAGGATTCAGTCCTCACATTTTACCGAAAGCTGATCCGTCTGCGGAAAGAAAATGAAACCTTGATCTACGGCGCCTTCGAAGCGGTGGATAAGAAACGGAAGGATCTCTTTTGCTATCGGCGCAGTAATCCGGGTGGAGTGTTTTTCGTTGAGTGCAATTTAAGTAGTAAGCTAATTCGGGGTAATTCTGACAGTAAGAGTTGTGAGCTCCTTCTGAGCAATTATCCTGGGCAGCAGGAGTTGTTGCGGCCCTATGAAGTGAGATTGTACCGGGCATAGAGCATCAGGCTTAGCTTTCGGCACAGAATTCATTCGATAAGGAGGAAGAGTGAAGGAAAAGCATCTTCACAATGCGAATAGAATAATATTCGCACTAGAAAGAACTACAAAATTGAAATCAAACGAATTCAAGAATTCGTTATGGAATTTCATTTTGTAGTTCTTTTAGGTACTGTATGTGCCGCCGTAGGGCGGCGGAATGGAGGATATTATGGATAAAAATACAATAGAGGATCAAAAGCTTTCCTTCCGTGAGCAGGCAGAGAAGCTTGTGGCACAGATGACCCTTGAGGAGAAAGCCTCTCTGTGTTCCGGGAAGGACTGTTGGACACTAAAACCGATTGAGCGACTCGGACTCGATTCTGTGATGATGTGTGATGGACCACACGGACTTCGTAAGCAGATTGGAGAGACAGATAATCTCGGGATTGGGGACAGCCTTCCGTCCACCTGCTTTCCGACTGCCAGTGCCCTGGCCTGCAGCTTCGATGTGGAGCTTGCCCATGAAGTGGGTAAGGCCATCGGCGAAGAGTGCCTTCAGGAGGAGGTTTCCGTTGTCCTGGGCCCTGGGGTCAATATGAAGAGGAGCCCCTACTGCGGACGTAATTTTGAATATTACAGTGAAGATCCGAAGCTGTCAGGGGAGATCGCAGCTGAATTCATCAAGGGTGTCCAAAGTACCGGTGTCGGTACTTCACTGAAGCACTTTGCTGTCAATAATCAGGAAAGACGCAGAATGACGGTGAATGCAGTGGTGGATGAACGGACACTTCGGGAGACCTATCTGAGGGCTTTCGAGATAGCCGTAAAGAAGGGGAAGCCTAAGACGGTCATGTGCGCTTATAACAGGCTGAACGGGGAATACTGCAGTGAGAACCTGGAGCTTCTGACGAAAATCCTGCGTGAAGGGTGGGGATTTACGGGGATTGTCATATCGGATTGGGGTGCAGTGAATGATCGGCCACTTGGAGTTGCTGCTGGTCTGGACTTGGAGATGCCGGGTAGTATGGGGATCAATGATGCCAAAATAATCACTGCCGTAAGGGAAGGAAAGCTGTCAGAGGCTAAGCTTAATCAGACAGCAATTCGAATGACCGAATTTATCCTGGAATGCATGGCAGCAAGGAAACCGGGGTATCGCTATGATACCGAGGCACATCATAAGCTTGCGGTAACTGCAGCATTGCAGTCCTCAGTATTACTGAAAAATGAGGGGAATATCCTTCCGGGTAAGATAACACAGAAGGCAGCGGTGATCGGTGCCTTTGCCAAAAAGCCAAGATATCAGGGAGCTGGAAGCTCCAAGCTTCATCCGCACCGTGTAGACTCTGCGTATGAAGCTCTAGAGAAAATGGGAATGAACCTCACCTATGCGAAAGGTTACTACCTTGGTAAGGATAGAAAACGGAATGAAGCCAGGAAGGAGGAGCTGATCGCTGAAGCATGTGAGGCAGCAAAGGGCAAGGACATCGTTTATGTCTTTGCAGGCTTGACAGAAGGATATGAATCAGAAGGCTTTGATCGTACCACGATGGCTATGCCGGATTTACATAATCAACTGATTGAAGCAGTGGCTTCCTGTAATCCAAATACGGTTGTAATTCTTCATGGCGGAGCACCGATGGAATTGCCCTGGTATGATAAGGTAAAGGGAATCCTGTTGGCTTACCTTGGTGGTGAGGGGATCGGTACGGCCGTAGCAGAGCTTCTGACGGGACGAGCAGTTCCCTGCGGTAAGCTGGCGGAAACCTGGCCGCTTCGAGGCTCGGATGCTCCTGCCTATCTTTATTACCCTGGTGGGAGAAATACAGTCGAACATCGGGAAAGTATCTATGTGGGTTATCGTTATTATGAAAAAGCACATAAGCCAATCCGTTTCGTTTTTGGACATGGTCTGTCCTATACAAGCTTTGGTTATTCTGACTTAAAGCTTGATAAGGCCAGCTATGAGTATGGGGATGTTCTGCAGGTTTCCTTTACTGTGACCAATCTGGGAGAAGTTGCTGCGAAGGAGACGGCAATGGTATTTATGGGTCATAGCAATGCCAGGGTCTTTCTTCCGGAGAAGGAATTGAAGGGCTTTACCAAGGTAGAGCTTGCCCCGGGAGAAAGAAAGACAGTGACGATGATGCTGGATACCATGGAGTTTGGTTATTATAATACTTTGATTCATGATTGGTATGCGGAAGGCGGTGAATATACCATCCTTGCAGGGAGCAGTTCAACCGACTGTAGCCTGGTTGGTAAGGTAACCATCAGTTGTCCGGAATTACCTCAACCGGATTATCGAGAGACGGCACCTTCCTATTATCAGCTGCCTGAAGAGGAGTTAAGAATAAGCGAAGGGGAATTTGAGGCTCTATACGGCAGAAAGCTGCCGGTACATGACAGTATTCCCTGCAGGCCCTACGATCATAACAATACCATGGAGGATATCAGTCACACCCTGCTTGGTAAGCTCATTCTTATTGCAGCAGACAGAATGACGAAGAAAGTCGCCGGGGAGGGCGAAGAGGATGAAGCCATGATGTCTAGTATGATCAAAGAGATGCCCTTCCATTCCGTAGTTGCTTCTGGGGAAGGTGTGATATCAGAAAGGCAGATGGAAGGTCTTCTGCAATTACTGAACGGTCACTGGATAAAAGGCATCAAAATGCTGTTAAAAGCATAAAAATCTGCTACTAATAATTCCTAAAACTTCCGATATATGGTATACAACTCTAAAAATTTCTTATGTCGGAAGGTGGGATTGCATGATAATTAATAGTTCGATCGTATCAATGTCATCAGCATCACAGCGTCGCACGGAACAGAGGAGCTCGGAGCAGGTAACAGCCTGGACAGGAGGTCAGAAAAACTCAAAGACAGGAAATACGGATGAGAAACAGCTCTCTATGGCGGAAATCATGGCGCAGATGAGAGAAAAACTGCAATACAATTCGCTGGATCAAACCTCTCATGTGGAGCCATATGGAGAAGTTCCCCTAGAACTGTCAGACGAAGATCGTAGTCTGATTGAACTGCTGAATCGGCTGCTGGAGGCACTATCGGGAAAGAAGCTCAAATTCCAGGCTCCGAAGAAATTACTGATTCAGCAGAATCAAAGTCTTATGACCGGACTGAAGCCTCTTGTACTGACTCCTCAAACCGCAATCAGGGGATTTGGGCTTCAGATTACAAGAAGTGTACAATATTCCGAAGAAGAGAGTATGAGCTTTACTTCAGTCGGCAAAGTAACTACTGCAGACGGAAGAAACATATCCTTCGGCGTAGATTTGAATCTCAGCCGTTCCTTTGTATCGGAAAGCAATTTGTCCTTTTCCACAGGTGCCCTGACGGATCCGCTGGTTATCAATTTCGGACAGGAAGGTGCAGCCCTGACGGCACAGAAGTATTCCTTTGATCTTAATCTCGACGGAAAGAATGATCAGATATCCTTTACCAAATCAGGCAGCGGTTTTCTGGTATATGACAAGAATGGAGATGGCATCATAGGCAATGGCAGTGAAATGTTTGGGCCAAAGACAGGCAATGGATTTCTTGAGTTAGCCCAGTATGATGAAGATGGGAATAACTGGATTGATGAGAATGATTCGATTTATGATAAGCTGCAGATATGGACGAAGGATTCTGAGGGAAAGGATCAGCTGATAGCGATCGGTAAAAAAGGAATCGGAGCCATCTATCTTGGCTCCGTAAACAGTACCTTTTCTTTAAAGAATGATAACAATGATACCTTGGGGCAGATCAGAAAGACCGGTGTTTTTCTGAATGAGAACGGAACAGCCGGCACCATACAGCATATTGACATCAGTCTGTAGGAGATTCGTCTGGTAAAGCATCCTCGGATACATCCAAACGCTGCATCATTTTGTGGAGTGCAGTAAGCAGTTCTCCGGCCAGAGAGGCCTCCAGATCAAGAGTACAGATCATGCTTTTTGGTATTGCCAGGGCTTTCTTCTTTAGGTCATGACCCTTATCGGTTAATAGAATATATACATTACGCTCATCGCTGGAGCTCCGGATTCTCTTCACATAGTCCAGAGCCTCCAGCTTTTTTAACATTGGAGTCAGGGTGCCGGAATCCAGATAAAGCCTTTTCCCTAAGTCTTTTACCGTAATATCATCCTGCTCCCAGAGGGCCATCAGAATGATATAGCCTGTATAGGTAAGACCATAGGGATCCAGCAAGGGTTTGTATTTTTTGATAATCTCCTTAGAGCATACATATAAGGAAAAACACAGCTGGTTATCCAGCATCAGAAGCTCGTAGCCTTCTGAGTCGGAGGTGTTATCTGAAACGTTAGGAACAGTTTGGTCAGCCATTATGCTTCCTCGCTTTCTTATGATTAAGGCTGTAATACATAACAGCCTGTTCTATATAGTTTTTCATGAATTGAATACTTTACAATTTGATTTTATACAATTATTTAAAAAAAGTCAACAAGACTATTGACAAATACAATAAAATGGTATTTAATTGAATTGTAAACAATTTAAAATGCTTCCAATCAAATGAATAAAATATAAGTCATCGCTGAACAATAGCAAGAGGATGACAGGAACAGAACAAGTAAATGAAACTTTAAAAAATAAATTGTTACTACAGAAAGGAAGGAATAGTATGAATAATAATTTTAATCAGGCGATTGTAAACCGCAGATCCGTATATGCCATAGGCAAAAATGTAGCCCATTCCCCGGAGGAGATTAAACAGTTAGTAGAGCATGCAGTAAAATACACACCTGCTGCGTTCAACTCCCAGAGTGCAAGAGCCGTCGTTTTGATGGGAAGTAACCATGACAGGTTATGGGATATTGTCAGAGAGACACTCAGACCGCTCGTTCCCGCTGAGAACTTTGCTTCCACTGATGCGAAGATTGCTTCCTTCCAGGCTGGGTTAGGAACTGTTCTGTTCTTCGAGGAGCAGAATATCGTGAAGGGTCTTCAGGAGCAGTTTTCATTATATAGTGATAACTTCCCGATCTGGTCTCTACAGTCCAATGGTATGTTGGAATATGTGGTATGGACAGTGCTTGCAGAGGTGGGAATTGGTGCTTCTTTGCAGCATTACAATCCACTGATTGACGATGAGGTAAGAAAGGCCTGGAACCTTCCCGGTAGCTGGAAGCTGTTAGCACAGATGCCCTTTGGAAGTATTGAAGCGGAGCCCGGAGCCAAGGAATTTGCACCGATTGAAGATAGAGTGAAGTTTTTCGCATAATCCGGTTATAGTAACAAATATGATATCATTGGCTTTTACTAAAATTCTAATAGATAATCCGAAAGGATATCCAGGGAAGGATTTTGGTAAAAGCCATTTTTGTGCAATAGAATGTTCTATATCAAAGAATGTATCAAGTACATTCTTTGTTTATAAAAATTACTAGAAAGGTTTCAATGGACAACCTTCTGTGCTATAATGCTTAGGTAGATTTGTTAAGCAGAAGGATGGGGGATATGCTGACAGAAAAAAGATTCGGACAGGATATTTATATCGTATTTCTGTCCACCAACACGATGATGGGTAAAGGGATTCGGTTCTTTACGAGGAATCGATACAGTCATGTAACAATATCGCTGGATCAGGATTTACATACGATGTATTCCTTTGCCAGATATCATATCAATTCTCCGATTCGGGGAGGCTTTGTGATAGAACAACCGATACGATATCTGTATGATGATCAGGATGTTTCTGTGAAGCTATGCAGAATCAGTGTTAGCAGCGAGGAGTATCACCGTATACAAAGTGAAATCACACATTTTGTTGCCAACAGGGAGAAGCTGATTTACAATACCCCGAATGCGTTGCTTTCCTTATTTGGAAGACAGTTGTCAGTGAAGGATATGTACACCTGTCTGGAGTTTGTCACATATCTGCTCCGATATCCCAGGATTTTAACGATTCATGAGTTGGAGCACAGACTAAAGCAGCAGGTAATATATCACGGAAGTTTAAAGCAGATCGTATCCACGGAACAACCCTGGACGGAGGATGATTATTTTGTCCGGAGGGATGTAACCGGGATTGTATCGGATACGGTTCATCATATCAGGAAGGTTGCTGTCAGGGTGATCC
The DNA here is from genome assembly GCA_023414355.1 of Bacillota bacterium. Classification (GTDB taxonomy): domain Bacteria; phylum Bacillota; class Clostridia; order Lachnospirales; family Lachnospiraceae; genus Mobilitalea. Next base: position 174,008 of record JAEZOB010000009.1, read on the forward strand.
AGGCCTGAGGGAATGGAGAGTTTGAAATGCAGGGTTATTATTATGACACCTTGCAATTCTCTCTTTGGTTGGAAAAGCACATCGGATCAGTATACAAAAGCTATAAATAATACAATAATACATAGGATGAAACGAACAGAGAGGATGTTAACAAGATGAATAAAGAATGGTCATTGGATATATTATATCAAAACTATGAAGACAGTAATTATAAAGAGGACAAGGAAAGACTGCAGCATCTGACGATGGAGCTTGAAAGCTTTTGCAACGAGCTTGCCACTCCGGATGAAGAGGAAGAAAAGTTATTAAGGGCAGTGGATTATCTGGAGCAGTATCAGTTGGTGGGTTCCAGATTAAATTATTACGTTGCCCTGAAACAGTCGGTGAATACCTCTGACAGTGAGACAGTCAATGAGATGAATGCAATTGAGAAGCAGCTCAGTCTATCCTCAAAGCCTATGGCAGTCATCCATAAATATATTGCAAGGATTTCCGATTTGCAGAAGTATATCGGCCGGTATCCAAAGCTGAAGGAATATGAATATCTGCTTACTGAAATAAAGAAGGAAGCGAAGTATCTCCTGAGTGACGATGTGGAAGAGGTAATCGCTAAGCTGAATATTTCCGCAGGGTCAGCCTGGGGCAGTATGCAGAGTTTCCTGACCTCCACCCTTGAGGTGGATTACCGGAGTAATGTGATTACGCTTCCGGAAGTACGCAATATGGCTCATAGCGAAGACCCTGAGGTGCGTAAGGATGCGTTCGCAGCTGAGCTTGCTGCTTATGAGAAGATCAAGGATGCGGTAAGCTTTTCTCTAAACAATATTAAGACTCAGGTAAATACAATCTGTGAGCTGAGAGGCTATGAGTCTGCGCTTGAGATGACCCTGAGGCAGGCAAAGATGAAACGCTCAACCCTGGAAGCGATGCTCTCTGCCATCAGGGAATCTTTACCGCATTTTCATAAATATATGAAGCATAAAGCAAAGCTGATGGGGCATGAGAAGGGACTTCCCTGGTATGATATGTTTGCTCCGATCGGGGAGAGTAACACCAAGTATACCACAGAGGAAGCTAAGACATATCTGGTGAAGCATTTCCGCAGCTTCTCAGATGATTTGGCAGATATGGTAGAGGAGGCCTTTGATAATGCATGGATTGACTTCTTCCCAAGAAAAGGTAAAGTGGGAGGCGCATTCTGTGAGAATTTGCCCTTTGTGAAGCAGAGCAGAATTCTTACGAACTTCACAGGCTCCTTAAATGACGTAGTTACACTTGCCCATGAGCTTGGGCACGCTTACCATGGTCTGAATATTCAGGATCACCTGCCTTTGAATGTCGATTATAGTATGCCGGTGGCTGAGACGGCATCTACCTTTAACGAAGCATTGATCATGGAGGCTGCCATTAAGGATGCTGAGGGTAGTGAGAAGATCGCTCTGATCGAAAGCCAGTTACAGGATGTGACACAGATTATTTGCGATATTTACTCAAGATATCTTTTTGAGACGGAAGTATTTGAGAAGTCCAAGACCGGATTCTTATTCGCTGACGAATTAAACGAGATAATGCTTTCAGCTCAGAAGACTGCCTATGGTGATGGACTTGACCAGGACTATCTGCATCCTTATATGTGGGTGTTAAAGAGTCATTATTACTCGGAACAGCTGAGTTTCTATAATTTCCCTTATGCCTTTGGTGGTTTGTTCGCAAGAGGTCTTTACGAGAAGTATAAAAATGAGGGTGAGGCTTTTGTACCGAAATACAGAGCATTGCTTCAGGCTACAACCGTTATGAATGTCGAGGATGCGGCCAAGCAGGCGGAGATTGATTTAGAGGATCCGAATTTCTGGCGGAGCAGCCTAAAGACGATTGAAGATTTAATAGATGAATTTGTAAGACTGGCAAAATAAAGGCAAGCTACTGACGGAGGGTAGGCTGCAAAAGGCAGCTGCAGGCCGTCAGTTCTTTTATGCAATAGGATTTAGTTCTACATAGCAAACGATGTCCTGCTGTTCCTATGTGATGAATGGATTTCATAGTATAGGCGTTTATGGCGAAATAATTTCGCTGACTATTGACAAATTCCTTCATTCCATATAATTTATTTGAGAGTAGTGAAAGACTAATACAGAAATGGAGAACCTATGGATAAGAACGAAAACAATATGGCTGCGACGAAAAAGACAGGCCTGTTAAATAGTATCACAGACACAATTTCAGGTATTTTCCTGCCGATCATCAATGTATTGATGGCAGCTGCTCTGCTGAAAGGCTTTTTAATGGTGCTTTCGAATTACGGGGTGGTAAGTCCTGAGGCAGGAGCTTATACAATTTTATTTGCTGCGGCAGATGGATTCTTTCATTTCCTTCCTATATTTCTTGCCTATACTGCTTCCCATAAGCTGAAGGCAGATACAGTTACCTCAATACTTGTTGCAGCAGCATTGGTTTATCCGGATGTGACAAAAATGTTTGAGAGCGGGGCAGGAATTACGTTTCTCGGGTTACCGGTCACTCCTGTATCCTATCCCTCCAGTGTCATCCCGATCCTTCTTGCAATCGGACTATTGCATTATGTGGAGCTGCCTTTGGAGAAATATATCCACAGCACAATCAAAGGCTTTCTTAAGCCTATGATATCGATTATGATTGTAGTACCGGTAACCTTCCTCGTCTTTGGGCCGGTCGGTGCCATGATCGGTTCGGGTCTTGCCGGTGCATACGCGGCAATCTACAATCTCAGTCCAATTCTAGCAGGCGTGATCTTTGGATTGATCTGGCAGCCATTGGTAGTGTTTGGCCTCCATTGGGGTATGGTTCCGGTCATCATCGAGCATGTGAATACCCTTGGCTATGACACCTTTCTGCCTTACTGCGGCGCCGGAGTTATGGGACAGGCCGGTGCAGCCATGGCGGTCAGCATCCTCGCCAAGAATAAGAAGCTGAAGGCAGTTGCATTATCCAGCTCCATCACAGCCATTCTTGGCGTAACCGAACCGGTGCTTTACGGAATTTCTGTTCCACTCAAGCGTCCGATGGTTGCGGCCTGTATCGCCGGGGCAATTGGTGGGGCCATTGTCGGAACCTCCGGTGCCAGAGCGATGGCCTTTGCGTTTCCGTCTGTGTTAACCCTTGTGGTATATCTGGGGGAGGGCTTTTTCACCTTCCTGTTGTCTATGATTGCAGCATTTTTTATTGCATTGCTACTGGGACTTTTATTCCGCTTTAATGAAGCTGATTATCATATGGAAGCAATGGAAGAAAAAACCAACTGAGTTTCAACATAAAATAATCATATCATCAGATACTAAGCATGCAATATTCTATTTCTATCAAATTATTTTGCATAGTAGCAGGAAAGGAGCAGGCTATGAGTCTGATTGACAATGAACATCAGCTTCCGGTAGGACTCGGTATGCGTCTGGCACTGGATATGGACGCGATGAAGAGCTTTGTAAATTTATCGGATCAAAGCAAAAAGGAACTGGTTGATTATATAGAAGGTTCCACAACAGGAGATGAGGCTAAAAATCGGGTTACTGAAGTGGTCCGCAATCTTCATGATGGAGGATCCTTCCGTTAAAACAATAGGTTACTCATAAAAACACCCCAAATGCGAATAAATCACTTATACTTTGCATTTGGGGTGTTATTTTGTAATCATTGTTGATGCTTCATGGATTGTTGAGGCTGAAAGGACAGTCAATGTCATTCTGAAGGCTCAATTACAGCTGATATCCCTATGTCTGGGCTCTTCCTATCACCTTTGGCATTTACTACATTATAAATAGTAGCAGACAGGATGACAATAGCCGCACCAACAATAGCGATGGGATGAAGCAGCTCGCCATAGAATATCGCAACCCAGATTGGATTTAAGATGGGTTCAATTGTTGAAGTCAGGGATGCGCTGACCGGGGATACATGATCCAGTCCCTTCGCAAGGAATACATAAGCAATTCCCAGCTGGAATACACCAAGAATAATAACAAAGATAAAATTCTTCGGTGCATAATCCGTTTCCCTAAAATACCAGGGCATAAAGAGAAAAAAGCTTACTATTTGAGATAAAACAATGGACGATTCGAAATTTGCATTTTTCATCTTCTTGATCAGGAAGACAAAGGCATAGAGAATCCCTGAGACAATAGCAAGGATGTTACCCACTTGACCGTCTAAGGAAAGCTCGTCGAAGAAGAAGCAAAGAATTCCGACAAATACAAACAAACAGGCTATGATAGCCTTTTTATCCGGCTTCTGCTTCCAGAGCATCCAGAGAATTAAAATTAAGAAGATCGGTTCCGTAAATTGCAGAACGATTGCGTTAGCGGCCGAAGTCATCTTTGTAGCCATGGCAAAGGTCAGATTCATAAGCAGATTGCAGACGGAACCCAGGATTACCACTTTATTAATCACTATTTTATGGTGAATTCTTTTCAGATAGATGGCCATAACCAGGAACGCAAAAAGATTTCGGATTCCATTGATGCTAAGGGAAGACCAGGAGATCATCTTAATCAATACACCTGCAAGACTGAATAAAACTGCGGATATTAATATATAAAAGGTACCTATGAAACGATCCTTATTTAAGCTTTTCATAATGGCTCCAACCTTCCGAACACAGAATAATATCCATATTCTATCGTTTTGACGGAATGTTTGCAAGACTAAATATTACATTTCCACATAATCTCGATGATAAAGCTGTCTTGTTCCATTCTTGCATCAATCTGACCCTTCATCTTCTCGACCAGAAGCTTGGTGATCGTCAGTCCCAGACCACTACTTTGGTTACCGCGTGATTGGTCTCCGGTATAGAAGCGATTAAAGATCAAAGAAAGCTCTTCCTGGCTGGTGACACCGGTATCATTGATAAATTGGATAAAGCAGCAGCCATGTGCCATGAATTGTCGGACGGTAAACTGCTTCTTGGAGTATTTCAGAGCATTTTGAATCAGATTGTTCAGGATGCGGTTAAACTGAATCTTATCAGCAATGATCAGAGCGGGTCGTTCCTCCAGCTCTGCGGTAAGCTCCAGCTGCTTTTGTTCGAACTCATGATAATAAGCCACAAGAGCCTCCTTAAGCTGTGCCTGTACAGGGATTACCTCTAGCAGAAGGGGATAATCATCTGCTTCGATTCGTGAAATTTCATAAAAATCCTGTATGAAGCCTTGTAGAATCTTGGCTCTTTTCTGAATAATAGTTACATACTCTTTTCGTTCCTCAGGTTTTAAGTCGTCCTCCTGCAAAAAGCTGACATATCCAAGGATGGAAGTCAGCGGAGTTCTCAAATCATGGGAGATATTTTCGATTTCCTGACGGATCTGGGTCTCCCTTTTCTGGTATATGACACGCTCCTGTTGTCTTGCAAGGTAAACCTCATTGATCTTACGCAGCAATTTTTCCAGTTTCTTATCTGGGAAAGAGGTTTTCAGGTGACGATTCTGCCGGGGATAATTCTCGATCTCCTCCATTTGATCACAGGAAGAATTGATTGCTCTGTGAAGAAAAAAGAGGCGTGCTGACAGAAACAGTATCAGCACAACCAGTACGATACAGACAGTTTCCATGCGGCACACCTCCGTTTCATTTATCTTAATTTCATTCCCCAATGACCTAAGATAGGTTATATTTATTTTACTTCCTTACGCCTAAAGGCTACATATCCAATCAACAGAAATACTACCATCCAGATGATACCGAACAGCCAATAGTTGGTATAGCCGTCCTTTCCTGCCCAAGGAAGCAGCAGCTCCATTTTTTCATTATCAAAGCCGATTGCATTGATCATATTCCAAGGGAGGATCTTATTTAGCTTGGCAAAGAAATCAAATTTCATTCCAAGATATCCGTTTACAATGGGATAGGCAACACTAATCCCGATAATGGATGCAATTGCAGTTCCGTTGCTCTCAATAATGAAGAGGAAGCAGTTTGTGATACCCAGCGCAAAAATTAGCAGCGGCAAAGCAGCAAAGGTTGCTTCAAAAAGTAATTCTAGGCTTCTGGGACCGGAATCCTCAAGAAGAAGATAAGCAGTACCGATATCTATGCCTGTAATGACTGCAAAGGCAATCAGCGCGTAGAAGATTTCTACGATAAACTTTCCGAAGTAGATGCTTCCTCTGTTAATACCATAGGAAATGCTATTCTTCAGAGTATGATTGTTATGCTCATTGCCGAATACGATGGAAGCAACACTGATGCAGAGCAAAAACACGACAGGTAAGCTGGTATAAAATAATCCTAAGGCAAAATCAGTATTTGCATATGGAAAGTTCTTATCCTTGTGGGCTACTCCGGCAAGAACCACATTTGCACTTGTTAGTAATGCAGAGCAGATCAGGATAAAGATATAAGCAGTCCTGTTGCGTACCAGACGGTATAGTTCACTTCTAATATAATTAATCATTGCTTTCCCCTCCTACCAATTGAATGAAATAGTTCTCAAGGTTAATATCCTTGATACTGATGGAATTCAGGCCGATGCCGTTTGCGACAGCCAGTTCGCTTACCTTGCTGATCTGTTCCGGATAATCAAAGATTTGAATCGCATGATCGGGGGTTATTTTAAAGGAATTGCAATGAAGTTTAGTCTCAAGCAATGCAGTCATTTTATCTATCTGATCCACTCTAAGCTCTAAGTAACGGTTACATTCCTTGGACAAAGCCTCCTGTGACAGCTGCTTCACCAGGATGCCCTTATCGATAAAGCCATAATAGGTTACCAGATTAGAAAGCTCAGTCAGGATATGGCTAGAGATCAGGATCGTAATATTTTTCTCTTGATTGAGCTTAATCAGGAGATTACGGATTTCAACGATACCAAAGGGATCCAGACCGTTAATCGGTTCATCCAGGAGAAGAATTTCCGGCTGGTTCATCAGTGCAAGCGCAAGGCCAAGGCGCTGCTTCATACCAAGGGAGAAACCTTTATACTTCTTTTTGCCTGTGATGGCAAGTCCGACCTCGGCAAGAGCCTCCTTTACACAGCTTTTTCCGGGGATACCGCGCTGAATGCGGTAGTACTCCAGATTTTGTTCGGCGGTCATGTTATTATAGAAGCTGGGAGTCTCTATGATGCTTCCTATTCTTCTACGTTCCTTACTCAGTTCGGACTCAGAGGTAGTTCCGAATAAGGATACACTTCCCTCCGACGGAAACGCCTGTCCGCTTAAGATGCGAAGCAGAGTTGTCTTCCCTGCACCATTCTTTCCGACCAGTCCGTAGATCTCTCCCTGCTTCAATTCCAGGTTGACATCCTTCAGAGCGGAGGTTTTATTATAGTTTTTTGTTAAATTCTTTGTAGCTAAGATAACTTCTCTCACCTTATTACTCCTTTCAAATACGCTATGATTTCTAAAGCATAACTCGTATGCTGTTCAATCTTGATGATAGTCATTATAGCGTTCGAACTTTAATAAGTACTTAATAAAGTTTAAAGAAAGCTTAAAGTTGAAAGAACTATACCGTATCTATTTTAAAGCCGATGCCCCACACGGTCTTGATATAGGAGTCATCATCAAATTCCTTGATTTTCTTACGAATGTTACTGATATGTACATTGATGGTATTATCTTCACCGTAATAACCGGTTTTCCAGATATCCTGATACAATTGCTCCTTCGTGAATACCTTTTCGGGATATTGCAGTAGGAGAAGGAGAATATCAAATTCATAAGCGGTGAGAGAGATCGCATGATCCTTCACAAAGACCTCTCTGGAAGCAGGTTTTAATACCAGCTGCTTCAGGGTATATCGGTTTTCTTCAGTAATTGTCTTTGGAGGGTTCGAATTACGGCTTCTGCGAAGCAGGGCATCCACCCTTGCCAAGACTTCCTCTCGTTCAAAGGGTTTGGTCATATAATCATCGGCACCCATTTTTAAGGCATTCACCTTGGACTCCAAAGTCGTTTTTGCTGATATCACGATAATCGGCAAATGGGAGGTCTGTCTGATTTCCTGAATCAGTTCTTCTCCTGTGACTCCCGGCAGCATGAGATCCAGTAAAATCAACTCAAAGGATCCGAACTGAAGCTGTAATCTCGCTTCTGTCCCTGAGAACGCTGCAATTGCCTGATAACCCTCCTTTTCGAGATATCTGCAAAGCAGTCTGTTAATATCCGCATCATCCTCAATCACCAGAATTCTCTCATTCGCCATCATTTTACTCCCCCTATAAACCCTATGTTAAGTTACTTATCATATCAACCCTAATACACCAATGCAAGCGATAGAACGTAACCTTACTGATCTAATTCAACGATTGAAATATCGCCATGAAAAATACCACTTTTTATCTAAATCTTCACTAATTAATATCGCAATCTAACCAATCTCATAATAATACATTTTCAACGGCATTATAGCATATGGGAAAATTAAACACAACCTCAAATCACTCCGCCCTTGCTTTCCTGTTCCTTCGGACAAAGAAGCAATAAGAAATAACCTCTTTATACAATGTGTTACGAGGGGCGTTGCCGGGTTGGAATCCCACTTACAGTAAACCGATAAAAGGAGGGATGATGGTATGCGGATTTTATGCAGACCGGCCGACGACGGCTGTCATGTCCGACTTGAGACTCAGGAGGAAACAGAGCAGTTTGTGCGATGTTTCCTCTACGCTCTGAGGCTCAACCAAGGACATGCCTAGGAGGGTAAGGCAATTAAAATCCGCATACCATCACCCCTCCTTTTATCATAGAATCAGTAAAGGGATGTTACCAGCCCAGCAACACCCCTTAACAAATCCAATGATATTTTATTTTTTTCCGTCCGAACGAACAGGAAGCTTATCTTTCTTTTCCCATAAAGAACAGTGCGATGGTTCCGGGCCCGGAATGAGACCCGATGGTAGGACTTACATAATTAATAAGGAAACTGGTGATTCCGAAACGTTCCTTGATCTGATCTGCTACAAATTTCGCATCCTCTTCACTGTCACCATGGCTGATAAAGATATCTTCATTGAGACCGTTATAATTCTTGAGCTTTTCTTCCATTGCATCCACAAGTGAAATCAAAGCTTTCTTCCTGCCTCTGACATTGTTGAGTGGTATGAGACGACCTTCATTGTCTACATGAAGTATGGGTTTTACATTGATTAAAGTTCCGATGATTGCGGCTGCCTTAGTAACACGTCCGCCACGGTGCAGATGATGCAGGTCATCCACGGTAAACAGATGGCAAAGCTGTAATTTATTATTCTCAAGCCATTCAGCAACCTCGTCGATGGACTTGCCATTTTCCTTAAGCTTTACGGCTTTATGCACCAATAAACCTTCACCCAGAGAGGCACAGAGCGAGTCAACAACAATGATCTTAGCGTCAGAGCGCTCATCGCAGAGCTCTCTTGCCACGGTTCCTGCTACGGAGAAGCTGCCGCTGAGTGCAGAGGAGAATGCAATATGCAGGATATCATAGCCCTTGTCCAGAAGCTCTGTGAATTTCTCCTTGGCCGTACCCGGATTGATTGCCATCGTAGTAGGCATCTCTCCCTTTCTCATACGGTCGTAAAATTCCTTCGGCTCAAGAAAAACCTTCTCTCCGTATACTGTTCCGTTAAAGCTGTAATATAAGGGCAGCAGCGTTATATTGTGCTGCTGAAGATAATCCTGAGGCAAATCACATGTTGTATCTGTAGTAATGATAAAATTCTTCACTGAACTGCACCGTTCCTTTCTTATGCAATTTTTCAAAATCTATTCAAGTAGTTTTAATTACGATATGATATATTATAACATACCGTGCCTAGTTGTTACAACATTCATTTCCACAATTATCAAAAAATTAATTTTTGTATCATGATAAAATCTACTTCAAATTAATTATCATTTATTCTTGCTAATTCTTAATTATTCTTATTATAGTGTCAAAAATTATAGTATCAAAAATTATAGTGTCAAAACGTGCTGCGAACTTTTTCCCTGATACATGTCACTGCTATTGCAAACGAGCTTGCATAGCAGTGGCGTATATCAGGAAAGCACCTTCGGTGCTTTCGACACTTTGTTCACCATACAATATAGAAATGTTTCGTTCGTCTGTTCATAAAATGCATTCGATAGAATGTACGAAACTTCAGCAATTTATTGCATTAACGCTACAATGCTATACAAATTCATATTGACAAAGTTACCTGAAAGGTTATAATTAAATACATAATGCGGATAAAGCATAAGGCAATGTAGTCACGAAAGCATCATTTTTTTGGCTGCATTTTTTTTATAGAAGTCTTATGAAATCATTAAGGAGGAGAATATATGAAGAGAATTAGCAAATTATTGGCACTTATGCTTGTACTTGTGCTGACCTTTTCGCTTGTAGCTTGCAGTAAGGGTGATACGAAAAAAGATGATGCTGCTACGACCGATAATAAGGCAACAGAGCAGACAGGCGACAGCAGTGCCGCAGGAAAGGTCCTGAAGGTACACTTTGATGTAGAGGTGGCTTCCATGGATCCTCAAATCGCAACCGATGGAACATCCTTCGAAGTACTTGCCGATGTAACTGAAGGTTTATATTCCGTGGATGCCAATGGTACTCCGATCTTGGCTATGGCTGAAAGCGTAGATAAGAGCGCAGACGGCTTAACCTATACCTTTAAGCTTCGCGATGCAAAATGGAGCAACGGCACAGCAGTAACCGCAAAGGATTTTGTCTTTGCTTGGAGACGACTTGTTGATCCTACTGTAGCCAGTGAGTATGCATTTATTGCTGAAATCGCAGGTATTAAAAATGCAGCTGCGGTTACAGCAGGGGAAGCTACTGTAGATCAGCTCGGAGTAACTGCACAGGATGATAAGACCCTGGTGGTTAACCTTGACGTTCCGGTTCCTTTCTTTGAATCCCTGATGGCTTTCCCGTCTTTCATGCCTGTTAACGAGGAATTCTTTAAGGCAGCAGGGGACAGCTTCGGAACCTCTCCTGAAACAATATTAAGTAACGGACCTTTTGTAATGTCTGCTTATGAACCTGCCGCTACGACCATTAGCTTGACGAAGAGCCCTACCTACTGGGATGCTTCCAAGGTTGCATTGGACGGCATTCAGTATCAGGTAATCAAGGATTCACAGCAGGCTATGTTGTCTTATCAGAATGGAGATTTAGATGTTGCGACCTTATCCGGTGAGCAGGTAGAGCAGTTCCAGGCTGACCCTGAGTTCCATAACATCATGGCAGGTTACCTGTGGTACATATCCCCCAATCAGAAGGTTGCCGGACTTGAAAATGTAAACCTGCGTAAGGCTCTCGCTCTTGCTTATGATAAAGCAGCGATTGCTAAGAACATCTTAAAGGATGGTTCCATCGTAGCTGACTTTGCAGTACCTACCAAGCTTGCTACCGGTCCTGATGGTAAGGATTTCCGTGAGACCACCGGAACCTATCTGACCACAGATAAGGCAAAGGCTCTTGAATATTGGAAGGCAGCTCAGTCCGAATTAGGCTTAAGCACTTTAAAGTATACTATGATCGTGGAAGATACAGAATCAGCAATCAATGTTGCCCAGTTCATTCAGTCTGAGATTCAGACAACGTTACCGGGAATCACGATCGAGATTCAGACCATGCCTAAGAAGAACCGTGTAGAAAGAATGCAGGCAGGTGACTTTGAACTTGGCTTAACCCGTTGGGGCCCCGACTATGCGGACCCGATGACCTACCTCGACATGTGGACCTCATTAAGCCCGAACAACTATGGCTTCTGGTCCAATGCTGAGTATGATGCAATGATTGAATCCTGTACCAAAGGTGATCTGGCTCTCGACTTGAAGGCAAGATGGGAAGAGCTTAAGAAAGCGGAAACCATGGTTATGGATGCTGCTGTTATCCTCCCTGTATATCAGAAGGGTGATGCGGTCATGATCAAATCAGGAGTTGATGGCATCGAATTCCACTCCGTTGGTGTCACCAGAATCTACAAGAATGCGACCATGAAATAAGAATAAGAAATCAACCCAATTGAAATAATGACGCTATGGATGGCAAATACAGTCATCCATAGCAGCATTATCAATAAGCTGGACTGCTTTCCTATCGTTGCATGATAAAAACCCGCGCTGTCATCAGTACGGGTTATTATCGATTTATAGAGGATATTCCATTTGTTGGAATAACTATATACAAAGATTGGGATTGCCGAACCTCTTACCGGGTAAGGAGCGTGAATTTGTGAAAAAATATATAATGAAAAGAGTTATTATATCGGTCGTAACTCTTTTGGTCATATTACTGGTTCTTTTCTTAATGCTGGAGCTGATGCCGGGCTCACCCTTTAATGATGAGAAGCTGACCGATGCTCAGCGTGCGATCATCAACACAAAATACGGACTGGACAAGCCCGTAATGATACGATTTTTTAACTACATACGTGCTATGCTCACAGGGGATTTTGGGGTTTCCTATACAATATCGAAAAATACGCCGATTACTTCTTTGTTGCAGACCAGACTGCCTATCTCTCTCCGGATTGGAGGCCAGGCAATTCTGATCGGAACATTAATCGGATTGATTCTGGGCATCGTAGCGGCATTAAAGCACAATACAATCTATGATACGATTACTACTGTAATCTCAGTGCTTGGTGTCAGCTTACCTTCCTATGTTTTTGCGATGGCCCTTATATATGCCTTAGGATTTCGCTTAAAATGGTTTCCGCTGCTATACCAGGTGGAAGCTCCTCTTTATTCCTCTGTCATGCCGACGATATCGTTATGTATGTTTACGGTGGCGACAGTAGCACGTTTTACACGAACAGAAATGCTGGAAGTACTTGGTTCTGATTATATGCTTTTGGCAGAGAGCAAAGGTCTGAACAGTTTTCATCTGATTTTTAAGCATGCCTTAAGAAATGCACTGATACCAATTATTACGGTGCTTGCTCCGCTTGTAGTCGGTCTGATGACAGGAAGCCTGGTAATCGAGAAGCTGTTCTCCATCCCGGGCATCGGAAGCCTTCTTGTATCGGCAATTCAGTCCAATGATTATAATGTAGTCGTTGCTCTGACTTTCATTTATAGTATTATGTACATTGGTATCATGTTGGTCGTAGACATTCTTTACGGCGTCATTGATCCGAGAATTCGACTTGCAAAGGGGGATCATCATGAATAATTCAGAATATGAATTTGTGCCGGAAGATTTTGTGCTCGTCGGAGCAGAGAAAATCTCTCGTATTGACGAGACCTTTCCAAGTAAGCCGATCTGGAAGGACATCTTATCCAGATTTGCGCAGAATAAAGGTGCCGTGGTTGGTATGATCTTTATTGTTCTCATAATCTTCATGGCAATTGCGGGTCCTCATATGACAGGACATACCTACGATTCTCAGATTATTGAACATCAGAACCTTGCCCCCAGAGCACCGGGTCTTGAGAAACTGGGGATTTTCAACGGTTCGGAGAAGATGCATACTTCTTCAGGCTCCATCACTCAGAATAAATATATCTCGGAGGATCCCTCAGTAAAAACAGGTCTGGAAGAGGTCTATTACTGGTTTGGCACAGACGTGCTCGGACGCGATATCTTTACCCGAACCTGGACAGGAACAAGAATTTCCCTTTATATCGCCATGGTAGCAGTTATCGTGGATATGTGCTTCGGAATGATCTACGGTCTGGTTTCCGGATATTTCGGCGGTAAAGTGGATATGGTCCTGCAGAGATTTTCTGAAATCCTGAACGGTATCCCGACCCTGGTTATCGTTACACTGTTGATTTTAGTATTTAAACCCGGTCTGGTAACAATTACTCTGGCACTTGCGATCACCGGCTGGATTGGTATGAGCCGAATTGCCCGAGCGCAGGTATTGAAGCTGAAGGAGCAGGAATTCATCCTTGCCTCCAAGACCTTGGGTGCACGAAACCTATTTATTATATTTAAGGAAATATTGCCGAATATTTTCGGGCAGCTGATCATCATGTCCATGTTCTCCATCCCCAATGCGATCTTTACAGAGGCATTTCTTGCCTTCATCGGTCTTGGAGTACCGGCACCTCTAGCTTCCCTCGGTTCGTTAATCAGTGATGCATTCAAATCCTTTACGACTCATCCATATATGATTATATTTCCTGTAATTGTACTTGCGCTTATCATGCTGAGCTTCAACATGATGGCTGATGGTCTTAGGGATGCGTTTGATCCTAAGATGAAAGAAATGTAGGGGGTGGCGTATGGAACGGAAAAAAATACTGGCAATCAAAGATTTATCCATATCCTTTACCACCTCAGCCGGTGTGGTCAATGTCATTCGAGGGGTAAATATGTCTCTGTATCAGGGAGAAACATTGGCAATCGTCGGAGAGAGCGGTAGCGGTAAATCCGTTACAGTAAAAGCGATCATGGGTATCTTAAGCAATAATGGTAAAATTAACAGCGGAAGTATTGAATTTACCTACCACAGAGACGGGCAGGAGGTCAAACAGGAGCTTTTGAAGCTTAATAAGACCGAGATGAGAAGGCACATCAACGGAAAAAGAATTGCTATGGTATTTCAGGACCCCATGACCTCCTTAAATCCGACGATGACGATCGGAGCTCAGATCATGGAAGGAATGAGATATCATTATAATACATCAAAGAAAGAAGCATATGAAAAAGCAATCAAACTTCTTGAGCTGGTTGGCATTACTGATCCTGAGAAGCGAATGAAAAATTATCCCCATCAGTTGTCCGGCGGTATGAGACAAAGGGTTGTCATTGCGATAGCCCTTGCCTGCGACCCTGAGCTTTTGATCTGTGACGAGCCGACGACAGCCTTGGACGTTACTATTCAGGCAAAGATTCTTGAGCTAATTAAGGATATCCAGAAAAAGACAGGGATCTCGGTTATCTATATTACCCATGATCTGGGTGTCGTGGCCAAGGTGGCGGACTATGTAGAGGTTATGTATGCCGGTAAGGTAATCGAACGAGGTACGACGGATGAGATTTTCTATGATCCTAGACATCCCTATACCTGGGGCCTTCTGTCTGCCATGCCGGACTTGAACAGCTCCGAGGATAAGCTTTATACGATACCGGGAAGTCCTCCGAACCTTTTGCATCGTGTGGAGGGAGATGCTTTTGCTCCACGTAACATTTATGCAATGAATGTGGATTTTAGGAAGGAACCGCCGATGTTTCAAGTTACGGATACCCATTATGCGGCAACCTGGCTGCTGCACGAGAAGGCACCGAAGACCATGATGCCGGCAGAACTTAAGAAAAGAATAGAAATTATGCTTCAAGGTACACCGGAAGCTGACAGAATGGAGGCGAAATAATGGAAGAGAAAAAGCCTCTGCTTAAGGTGAATAATTTAAAACAGCATTTCAGGATTAACCGCAGATTTACGGTAAGGGCTGTGGACGGCGTAACCTTTGAGATTTATCCCGGCGAGACCTATGGTCTTGTAGGAGAATCAGGAAGCGGAAAATCCACCATCGGACGATCCATTATTCGTCTGTATGAGCCTACCTCCGGAGAAGTAACCTTTAATGGAAAGAATATATCCGGCAAATTATCGGCTAAGGATACCAAGTATTTAAGGACGAAGATGCAGATGATCTTCCAGGATCCTATGGCATGCTTAAATCCCAGGAAGAAGGTTATGGATATCGTTGCTCAGGGACTTGATATCCACCATCTGTATAAGAATCAGGAGGAGCGCAGGGAAAAGGTCTATCAGATGCTTGATATGGTAGGACTGGCAAGTGAGCATGCGGATCGTTATCCACATCAGTTTTCCGGCGGTCAGAGACAGCGTATCGGTATTGCCCGTGCACTGATTATGAATCCGGAACTGATTATCGCCGATGAAGCCATCAGTGCACTTGACGTATCCATCCAGGCGCAGGTGGTCAATCTGATGAAGGATATCCAGACAAAAACCAATACGGCGTACCTATTTATTGCACATGATCTGTCCATGGTCAAATACATCTCTGACCGGATCGGAGTGTTGCATTTGGGACACTTAGTCGAGACCGGTACGAAGGATGAAATCTTTAACAATCCGATTCATCCTTATACGAAATCTCTGTTGTCTGCGATTCCTCAGCCGAATCCGATCGCGGAGAAGAAACGTACGGCCGTAGGGTATGATTACGGGGAAAGCGGGATTGACTATCATAAGGGTAAGCAGCAGCACGTAGGCGGCCAGCATTATGTACTGGCAACGGATGAAGAACTGAAGCTTTGGACGAAATAACAGATAATTTATATAATGATCAATAAAACTAAGGCATGAATGGTAAATAACTGCATTCATGCCTTGTTTTTATGTAAACAAGATTTCATTTGATTTGTCATAAGGAAGTGTTATATAGAAAGTGCTTCCGGCAACTGATTTGCTTTCAGCGTATATATTACCTCCATGCGCCTTTATAATATCTTTTACAATACTCAGCCCAAGTCCACTTTCCTCGGAAACTTTAGTATATCGGTCAAAAATGCTTGCAGCTTCTTCTTTCGTAAAACCGGTACCATCATCGGAAATTTCTATCATAACCATGCGATTGTCTATCAGTTTAATATTAACTTCGATATTAATCCCAATCGGATTGTGTTTGACTGCATTCACCAATATGTTTTGAAACGCACGGTAGAGAAGCTTAGCATCTGCATTGATTGCGATTTCTTTTTTCTCTGCTTCAAAGCTGAAATGATATCCATCTGCGCTTGGAAGGCTTGCAACATCAGCGGTAAGCTCCTGTATAAAGCGGACGAGGTTAAAGGAGGTAGGCGTAATGTTAACCACCATATCACTGTCGGTAAGCTTAAAACTAAGGTTCAAATCACCGATTAGCTCCTCCATATATTTCCCTTTGACATAAATCTGCGATAGGTAACTTTGCCTTTCGTTTTCATCAAAGCTGTAATCCTTATTCGTAAGCAATGCACTGTAGCCTACAATGTAGGAAAGAGGTGTTTTGAGGTCATGGGAAATACCGCTGATCCATTTTTTCTTAGCCTCCGCAAGCTCTTCGTGCTCAGCTTTTGCCGACTGCAAGGCCACGGAAAGACTCCTAAGATTGTCGATCGCCATTTTGTATAACCGGTATCTTTTTTTGAGCTTCCCTTTACTGTTATAAAGCTTTTGCTCCATATCTGATATGTTATATTCACCGAGGGACAGTCTTTCGGTAATAGACAGTATAAAAACAAGTGGATAAACAAAAAATTCGCTGAAGAAACAACCTCCGCTTAGGAAAGAGAAGGCAAATACAAAGAGAAACGCCCCCGAATTATCATCATTTCCTATTCCGACAGATGGTAAGACAAGATCGAATAAAAATAGCATGACAAGTCCCAGATATAGGATAAAAGCAATTAAACCCACCGTAAAGAACAATCCAAACCTAAATTTTAGTTTCATAAGCTGTTTTCCTTCTTCGGTGGAATAAACTTATAGCCGATTCCACGTAGATTGATAATAATTTGTGGATCTTTCGGATCGTCTCCAAGCTTCTTACGCAGCTTGCTAATATGCATTGTCACAGTTTTTTCATCGCCGAGTCCAAGGTCATCCCACACAGCCTCGTAAAGCTGAGTGGAGGTAAAAATACGATTCGGATGCTTACAGAAGTATATCAGCAACTCAAATTCCTTTGCGGTACAGATAACAGGTTCACCATGTACAGTGAGCGAGGCATCCTTTAAATTTACACAAAAGATATCGGATTTATAGATTTCTTCAGTGTCCATATTTTTATTTCCGGAATACTGATTTTGTCGGCGCAAAATAGCCTTAATTCTAGCTACGACTTCAAGGGGATTAAATGGCTTGGTGATATAATCATCACCACCTAAAGCAAGCCCAGTCAATTTATCAAAATCGCTTCCACAAGCTGTTAAGAAGATAATTGGCGCAAAGGTGTATTTACGAATTTCTGTACACAGGTCAAAGCCTGAAAAATCGGGCAGCATAACATCAAGCAAAATAAGATCAAAGCGGTTTTCCTTAATCAATGAAATTGCGTCGCTAGCTGTTCCGGCGCAGAAAACATTATGATAACGTTCTTTCTGTAAGGTGATTTTTAATAATTCCAAAAGTCCTGCTTCATCATCGACCAGCAGGATTTGCTCGGTAGGAAACACAATATCCCTCCTTCCCATATTAACCACATCTTACCATAGAATAACCAAAATGATCAACACGATATCTTGATTTTACCCTCTGTTGGCTTTGGCTTTACTTTGTTTTGGTTTTCGTCTTATAGAATAAGGTCAAAACAAACAGAAAGCAGGAGATTTTATAATGGAACTTACTTTAATCAATGTTTCTAAGTGTTATGGAGAGAAGCAAGCACTGCGTAACATAAGTTATACCTTCAACAACGGCGTAACCGGTCTGCTCGGACCGAATGGAGCTGGAAAGTCCACTCTAATGCGCCTGATGACAACGGTAGAGAGACAAACCACAGGCGAAATATTATGGAATGGAGAGAGCATCGCAAAGAATCCGAGGAAGCTTAGGATGGAACTGGGTTATCTTCCTCAGGATTTCGGAATATATCCCAATATGAATCCGGTAGAGTTCTTAGAGTATATGGCCGCCATGAAAAGTTTGTCCCGACAATCAGCAAAAAAGAGAATCGATGTCCTTCTAGAAGTATTGCATTTAACGGAGGCTAGAAAAAGAATGCTCGGTGGTTTTTCCGGTGGAATGAAGCAACGGGTAGGAATAGCACAGGCTCTGCTAAACGATCCGTCGGTACTGATTGTAGATGAGCCCACAGTAGGTCTCGATCCGGAGGAGAGAATCGCTTTTCGTAATCTGCTTTCAGAGTTGGGAGACAAAAGAATTGTTGTGTTATCCACACACATTGTAACAGACATTGAGTCTATTGCACCTCAAATTATAATTTTAAAAAATGGTAACGTGATGTCTGACACTACCCCGGAAAAACTGCTTTCCGCTACAGGTGGGAAGGTATGGGAAATGGTTGTATCACCGAATAAGCTTGAGGAGCTGCAAAAATCCTTTGTCATCAGTAGTTCAATGCAAAGAAGTAACGGGATTCATCTACGCATCGTTTCGGATCGAAAGCCAGGTTTGGATGCTATTCCGGTGCAGCCCTCACTAGAGGATGCCTATTTATATACGATCAAGGAAAGTAGGTGATTGATATGCTAATTACGATGACAAGGCTGGGGATGATAAAGCTAATACGTAAATATAGCTTTTTGGTTGTAGTAGTAACAGCAGTATTTCTGGGAGTGGCATGTGTACCAAGCGGAACAGCCGGTTATGAGATTTTCTATCTGGGTGGCGTCAGAGGATTATATAACTCCGCCTGGCTTGGAACGCTTGGAGCTATGCTGTGTTGCATCTTCCTATGGCTCCCCGGTTTTTATCTGCTCAGAAGTCAGATTTCTGAAGATGCGCAGCTTAAAATGGAACAGATGATTGCGTCTACCGCGATCAGTAAAATGAAATATTTGTTCCTCAAAGCCGGAATAGCCCTAGTTGTCTTAACTCTTCTGCAAGCTTTGTTTTTGGCATCCCTTGTGATTATGCAGCTAATCAGAGGCGAGAATTATAGCTTTTCTATTCTTGCTTACTTGTATCCCTTTATTCTTGTTACATTCCCGGCGCTCTGTATAGCTGCAGCACTAGCAGTTCTATTTGATGTAGTACCTTTTTTGAAAGGAGCATTTGGCAATATACTTATCTTTATTATCTGGGTTACCGGCTCATCGTTATCAGTAGCAATTCCTAAGAATTCTATCGATCTGTTTGGTATAGGGTTTATGCTGGAGCAAATGCTTTTCTCAGCAAAACAGCATTATCCCGGTATAAGTACGAATAGTGGTAGCTTTGGCTACTATATAGTCAAGAAGACGACTCCAACTTTTTCTTTTGAGGGATTGCATTATGACAAGGCCTTTTTATCAGCAAGATTAGTATGGATAATTCTTTCTATTGTATTAATTATTCTTGCCGCAGTAATACATGGAAAGTTAAGAAATAAGGAAGTTGTGGTACCTTTCCCAATAGGAGAACAAAAGAAGCAAGAAACCATAAAGAGTAAGAATTTTAGCTATAGTAAAGCGATCAGTCTACCTACCATAGAAAGAACTCACAAGCCTGCATTCTTGCAGATGGTGAGTTCTGAGATAAAGGTACTATTGCCTCATTCGATTTGGTGGTATGTCTTAGCCATAATTGGAATGATCGCAATTCTTCTATTGCCAAGGAGTACTTTTCTGAGATGGTCAGGTATCGTTCTACTGTTACCAATTGGCCTCTGGTCAAAAATGGGTTGCTATGAAAAGCAATTTCGGACAGAAGCCATGCTACGATCTTCTTGTTCCTATGGTTTAAAATGGTGGTCTTCATTTTTTGCAGGAACACTAATATCATTTATTATTTCCGCTCCAATCTTGGTTCGATTCATCCTTCTTTCAAGATATACAAATATTGCATTTTGGCTCATTGGCATACTTTTTGTATCTTCCGTCGCGATGACACTTGGCAGATTAAGCAAAACTTCAAGGTTTTTTGAGGCGGTCTATATTATACTTTACTATTTTGGCGAAATCAACGGTTTGCATGCCTTTGATTTCCTTGGCTTGACGGGTAACAATATTCCTTACCTGCTCGTCAGTGTACTATTCATTAGCTTCAACTTTATCATTGTATCAGGAAAGAGAGGAAAGGAAAGATAAAAAAGATGAAAAAAATAATAGTTTCAGGAATCATACTGATCATAG
The DNA here is from genome assembly GCA_023414355.1 of Bacillota bacterium. GTDB lineage: Bacteria > Bacillota > Clostridia > Lachnospirales > Lachnospiraceae > Mobilitalea. The sequence goes on from JAEZOB010000009.1 coordinate 194,717, forward strand.
TTATTGTATTATTCTATCGTAGAGAGGATAGCGGAACGATCACCGATTTCTTTGCCGGTGCTTCGATCAACCAAATTATCATTGAAGCAGGAGATCATCCGGTATTGCTTCAAAATGCAGAGGCAGAAGAGATTACAATATCGTTAGACAAATGCAATAAAGAAATTAGCAGCATCAAGAATCAAACCTTAACACTCCAACCTCCTGCTGCGAAAGCAGGAATAAACATCAAAAAGCCTTCCACTCTAGCTGTAATGATACCAAAGGATTGGCTTGGTAGTGTGGATATATGTTCGGAGGCTGGAAATATTAAGGTTGATAAGGTAGTCCTTACACAGCTAAAAATAAAATCCGATTACGGAAATGTGTCCTGCAGTGGCTTATCCGGCTTCGTATCTGCAAAGTCGAATATGGGGGAAATTGTAGTTCCAGAGAACCTTGCTGATCAAGTCAAGCCGGGCGATATGGACTTAGGAGCAGCCTTTGAAGCAAGCATAGGAGATGCAGAAGGTACAGACAATGATATCAATATCTACACAGATACAGGTAGTATCAAAATTGATTAGTCTCTGTGCAATCGATGAGTATTATAATATGGTAACCCAGTCTCGCGTATCCTTTGATTTCTCCAATGCCAGCCCGATCAGGCTCAGCTTCGCTACGGTTGATGCATTCCCACGATGTGCTGTGGGGGTAATAACAGCATCGAGAAACGCTGATACGGCTTCACGCACGCCCGGCCATTCTGCATAGGGCTGGAGCGGAGTACAGATTTCAAGCTTCCAATCCGGTTGCAAGACAGAACGGTAGAGTAGTTCGCCTGTCATAAAATTAATATCAATTTCTCCTTTATCCCCGGTGATTTCTATGTTCAAGGATAAGCCTGCTGAGCTGGTGATATTTGCTTTGAGAATACCCCAAATCCCGGAATAATCGAAAATACCAGTACTGATTGTCTGCTTGCGACCTGTATTACCATACCCGTCAAGTACTAAGACACGTTCGGGCATTGAGCCAATGATGTGGTTAAGAAGATCGATGTACCAGCATGCCATATGATCTAGTAAGCATATGTCAGAATCGCCGTTAGCTCCCCAGTTAGCGTTCAAGGAGATTGCAACATTATGTAATAAACCGATTGCATTTTGAGCAATTAATTGAACTGATCGGGCGATGACCGGATGATACCCTAATTCAAGGTCGGCAAAGGAAATCTGTGGCGCGTTCACTAAACAGTTAATCATTGAAAGAATATGATCCCGTGTATCTGCAATTGGAGGTTCATAGAATACCGGTATACCAGCGTCGATTGCAGCAGAAAGAGCCAAATGATGAATTCGGTCAGGAACAGCAATCATGACAGCGTCCAACTCAGAGTAATTTAAAAGTTCTTCATAGCTCTGAAAAATAATAACCTTATCTCCCAAAAGTTTATGAGCAAGTCGTCTTGTATTTTCTGTTGCAGCAGTTACAGCAGTAATGATGGTACGATTGTCATACTGTAGGGCGGGTAGATAGGAATTTCTTACCCAGAGCCCAAAACCAATTAAACCGATCCGTATTTGTTTCATATGAATCCTCCTTATATATGATCTCTTTTCTTCATAGTATCATAATAAATACGAATAAACAAGAACAAATATGAATAAACAGGAAAACAAATCTGAGTAAATACTGATCTGATCAATTCACTATTTACATTAAAATCTGAATTGTGTAGAATGTGAATAAGTCGGAACATATAAGAAATAATGTAGGACAGTATACAATGGCACTCACACCTTGTTCTTCTCTGATTATTTGAGATGCTGCTTTGCAGCATTATGTTAGAAAGTGTGAATTTACTGGGAGGTATCGCTATGTTTATTGAAGAAAGGCACCAAAAAATCTATCAGATGATCAAGGAAAAGGGTAGAATAGAGGTACAGGAACTAAGTACCCTTTTCAATGTTTCAGATGATTCCATCCGCAGAGACTTAAGAATTCTGGAGCAAAAAGGAATATTGGAACGAACCTATGGTGGAGCTGTACTTCCGAAGAAGGCAAATTACTACCCATCCTATACGGAACGGATGAAATCCAATAAGAAGAATAAAGAGGGAATAGCGAAACTGGCTGCATCCTTTATCCAGGATGGGGATACGATTTTTCTGGACGGCTCCACCACAGTAGCAGAATTAATTCCTTATTTGAATAGATTTGAGAATTTGACAGTGATTACTCATTCTGTCATGATCGGCTATGAAATCGTTCATGCTGAGGGGAATATTCAATTGATCATGATCGGGGGGAGTGTTCATCAGAAAGCAGCCAATGCCTTTGGTATCGATACTGTGAAAGCTATTGAAAAACTAAGGGTAGACAAGGTATATGTAGCTCCCTGTGCTATTTCTGCCGAGGGTGGATTGAGCTGCTCGTCCATTGAGGAGGCTCCGATCAAAAAAGCGATTATGGAGGCGGGAAGAGAGGTTTATCTTATGGTGGAAAGCGATAAATTCGGGAAGCGATCTTTGGTCAGCTTCGCTCCGCTGGCGGTTGAACAGACGATCATTACGGATGCCAAAATGACACCGGAACTGTATACTGAGTTTTCCGAACTGACGAAAAGAGGATTAAAAATTCTATGGAAGTAAGCAGGATTACAGAATTTATTTCGAAGTCGGTTTATTGCAAAAAACTCTTTCCATAAACATATACTTGTGATATAATAGCAAAAGTTAATAGATGCTAAGGAGGCTTAATCATATGAAGCATATCAAGACTTTAAACACAAGAAACTTAAAAGATTCTATGAAAAAAGGTGGATGCGGAGAGTGTCAGACATCCTGCCAGTCAGCATGTAAGACATCCTGTACAGTTGGCAATCAGAGCTGTGAAAACAAATAGATAGTCAGTACATAGAGTACGCAATCTGGATTTGCAATTACATGGGGCTGCCTAATAATATTTTCTGGATGAAGAGTTCGGAAGATATTATAAGACAGTCCCATTCGTCGTAAAGTAAATAATATCGCAATAATCTTGCGAGATATTCTAAGAACTCAAAACTGAACTCCATTGGAAATTCAGTTTGAACTACTTTTCCGGAGTCTTTGCTTAAATAGGAGGAAATGAACGTGATTCATCAATATAAGAATAACGGATATAATATCGTGCTGGATGTGAACAGCGGTATGATCCATGTGGTAGATGACCTTGCATATGATATCATTGCCATGTACGAAGATCATGACAAGGAAAGTATGATCAGTGCAATGGTAGAGAAGTATTCCAAGCCTCAATATATGTCCCTGATTACCAGAAGGGAATGCTGTATGGAAAATTTTACGGATGATGTACAATCCCTGATCAGCCAGATCAAGGAAGCAATCGACGATGTCGAGCAGCTGCAAAAGGATGGAGCCCTCTTTACCAAGGATATCTATGAGGATTACATTAAGGAATTTAAGCAGCGTTCCACTGTTGTCAAAGCACTCTGCCTTCATATCGCCCACGACTGTAACCTGGCCTGCAGATACTGCTTCGCCGAGGAGGGAGAGTACAAAGGGCATCGTGAATTAATGAGCTTTGAGGTTGGGAAGAAGGCACTTGATTTTCTCATACAGAACTCCGGAAGCAGAAAGAACCTGGAGGTGGATTTCTTCGGTGGTGAACCGTTGATGAACTGGCAGGTTGTAAAGGATCTGGTGCAATACGGAAGAGAGCAGGAGGAATTACATAATAAGAAATTCCGTTTTACATTAACCACCAACGGTGTGCTTCTGGATGATGAAATCATGGAATTTGCTAACCGCGAGATGAGCAATGTGGTACTTAGTATTGATGGACGGAAAGAGGTCAATGACCGAATGCGTCCCAGCCGTAACGGCAAAGGAAGCTATGAGCTGATACTGCCAAAGTTTGAGAAACTGGCAGAAAGCAGAAACCAAACCAATTATTATGTCAGAGGAACCTTTACTCATAATAATCTTGATTTTTCTGAGGATGTAAAGCATCTGGCAGACTTGGGCTTCAAGCAGATTTCTGTGGAGCCGGTAGTCGCTCTTCCTGAAGATAGTTATGCAATCACGGAAGAGGATCTTCCTATCTTATATGATGAATATGACCGTTTGGCTAAGCTGATGCTTCAGTATAAGAAGGAGGGGAAGGACTTTAACTTCTTCCACTTCATGATAGATTTATCCGGCGGTCCCTGTGTAGCAAAACGTCTTTCCGGTTGCGGCTCCGGTACGGAATACCTGGCTGTTACCCCCTGGGGTGACTTCTATCCCTGCCATCAATTTGTAGGAATTCCAGAATTTTTGATGGGAAATGTTGACGAAGGAATCGTGAAGCTAAACTTACGGGAAGAATTTAAACAATGTAATGTGTATTCCAAGGATAAATGTAAGGATTGCTTTGCCAAGTTCTACTGCAGCGGTGGATGTGCCGCCAATTCCTATAAGTTCCATCAGGATATCAATGATGCATATGATATCGGTTGTAAGCTGCAAAGGAAGCGCGTCGAGTGTGCCATTATGCTCAAAGCGGCTGAAGAATAGCACTGACCTTAGATAGAAGGCTGTACATTGTGATTGTCTATCATATAGTACAGCCAATATGAGATATAAATTACGCTGATGTTTGATACAGCAATCGGCAGAATGGAAGAAGATCATGGAGAATTGGGTGCTCAAAAATAAAAAAGCGGATTTTGAGATGATCATGCAACAGTGTGGTGTCAGTGAGGTGCTTGCGCGTTGTCTTGTGAATAAAGGCTTGGAGGCACCGGAGGAAATCCAAAGCTTTTTAAGTCCCAGCCTGAAGGAACTGCATGACCCATTCTTACTTAAGGATATGGAGAAAACCTGTGTTATTCTCCGAGGTAAGATTACGGATGGAAAGAGGATTAGGATTATCGGGGATTATGACGTAGACGGTGTCATTTCCACCTATATTCTTTATCGCATTCTGACCAGGCTTGGTGCTGTGGTAGATTATGAAATCCCGGATCGCGTTAAGGATGGCTACGGGATGAACAATCAGATGGTTGAGAATGCTTACCGGGAGCAGATTGACACCTTACTTACCTGTGATAACGGTATCGTGGCAATGGAACAGGTGGCGCTTGCCAAAGGCTTCGGCATGACTGTTATCGTAACAGATCACCATAATCTTCTTGAGGTATCAGAGGGAGATGAATTTTATGATGAAGCAGCAGCAGGCTTGGAGCAGGAGTATCCGGGATTGACCCAGCCTGAACAAGGGAGCACTAAAGTACGGCTGCCCGCTGCTGATGCCGTCATCAATCCAAAACGGCCGGATGACACCTATCCCTACCCGGGCTTATGTGGTGCGGCAATCGCCTTTAAATTATGCTGTGCCCTGCTGGAAGGCATAGAAATAGAGGAAAAGGAGGCACTGGTATCGGAATTGCTTTCTTATACGGCGATTGCTACGGTCTGTGATGTCATGGAACTGACGGGAGAGAACCGGACAATTGTAATGCATGGCTTAAAGCTCCTGCAAAAGACCCGTAATCTGGGACTTCTTGCGCTCATGGAGGTCAGTGGTATCGACCGGGGGCAGCTTTCCTCATTTCACCTTGGCTATGTCATCGGTCCCTGTCTCAATGCTTCCGGACGACTGGATACTGCAAAGAAGGGTTTGGAGCTTCTGTTGTCGGAGACGAAGGAGCAAGCAGCTGCACTTGCCGGTGAGGTACGTCTTCTCAATGAGGTTCGTAAGGAGATGACTGCACGAAATGTGGAAAAGGCCATCCGGCTGATTGAGGAGTCTGAGCTTCGATATGACAAAGTCCTGGTAGTCTATCTTCCAGAATGCCATGAGAGTATTGCAGGGATTATTGCCGGAAGGGTACGAGAGCGCTTCAATCGGCCGACCCTGGTATTAACCGATGCGGAAGGCTGTGTGAAAGGTTCCGGCCGATCTATTGAACTATATAATATGATAGAAGAGCTGAGCAAATGCAGGGAGCTGTTTCTGAAGGTTGGCGGACATCCCATGGCTGCGGGATTATCCCTATTACAGGAAGAGGTCGATACCCTGCGCAGAAGACTGAACGAGAATACTTCCCTAACCATGGAAATGCTGATACCCAAGGTATCCATCGATATCCATCTGCCGCTCGGTTTTATTACAACAGAGCTTGTGAATGAGCTAAGACTGTTGGAGCCTTTTGGTAAAGGAAATGAAAAGCCGTTATTTGCCGAGAAGGACTTAAAAGTAAAATCAGCTTTTATCATCGGGAAAAATGCCAGCGGAATTCGACTGTTAGTGGAAAATAAGTACGGCAGAGAAATGGAAGCTGTCTATTTCGGGCCTGTGGATGATTTTTTTGCTTATATCAAAACCACCTATGGGGCTCTGGAGGCGGAGAAGCTGAGGACCGGACGAAGCATGGGAGCAGCACTTTCCATCACTTATTATCCTAAGATCAATGAATATAACGGTTTTAAGAATCTACAGCTGATCATACAAAATTACAGATAATCAACAGTCGAAAATTCACTTTTGTATCAATTTTAAGTAAAATTTGCTATAGAAATGTGAAATTTTCTTTACGAAGTATAAACATAGGTGATATAATAAGCATCTAAAAGAATATATTGGCATCAGACTGGCCGCTCTGTCCAAAAAAAGTGATATCGTAACGGCAGGATATCCGATTGCCCATAGATAAATAGGTTTTCGAAACCCAAAGAAAGGCATGGTTATAGTATGAAGAAATTAGAAGATTATGTTAGAAGTATCCCGGATTTCCCGGAGCCTGGAATTGTATTCCGCGATGTTACGAGCGTGCTGCAGGAGAAGGAAGGTCTGAAGCTGGCCATTGACCAGATGCAGGAGCTTTTGAAAGGACTGGATTTTGATATTATTGCCGGACCCGAATCCAGAGGTTTTATTTTCGGTGTTCCGATCGCTTATAATTTGAATAAAGCATTTATTCCCATCCGTAAGAAAGGAAAATTACCCTGTGAGACCGTTTCCATGGATTATGATCTGGAATACGGTAAGGCTACAATAGAAATCCATAAGGATGCCATTAAGCCCGGTCAAAGGGTAGTAATCGTAGATGACCTGATTGCTACAGGCGGAACGATCGAAGCGATCACCAAGCTGATCGAGATGCTCGGCGGTGAGGTAGTGAAGATCATCTTCCTGATGGAATTAAAAGGCCTGAAGGGCCGTGAGAAGCTTACCGGCTACGATGTGGAAGCAGTGATTCAATACGAAGGTAAATAAGAATACTTAGATTGCATATGACAACTTAACTTTTACGATGCAGGTGGTGATGATCATGGGAGACGAGAAGGAAGCAATGGTTAAGGATGAAATACTGGCATCGGTGACATTTCAGGCACCGGCTGATTTTACTGCGCCTGAAACCCTGTACCAGGAGCTGATCGATAAGATCAGAAGCTACCATCCCTCTGCAGATATATCCATGGTCGAGAAGGCATATCATCTTGCTGATGATGCGCACAAGAACCAGTTGCGTAAATCAGGAGAACCCTACATTATCCATCCCTTATGTGTTGCCAATATTCTGGCTGAGCTGGAATTGGATAAGGAAACGATAGTCGCGGGAATACTTCATGATGTCGTAGAGGATACTGATTTTACGATAACTCAGATTTCTTCTATGTTTTCAGAAGAAATCGCGCTTTTGGTAGATGGCGTTACCAAGCTGACCAAGTTGAATTATTCCATGGATAAGGTGGAGCTTCAGGCTGAGAATCTTCGAAAGATGTTTCTTGCTATGGCGAAGGACATCCGTGTCATCTTGATTAAGCTGGCAGACCGTCTCCATAATATGCGTACCTTAAAATACAAAGAGCCTGAGAAACAGAAGGAAACTGCAAGAGAGACAATGGATATCTATGCTCCGATTGCACAGAGGCTCGGTATCTCCAAGATTAAGATCGAACTTGATGATCTGTCACTCAAATATCTGGAGCCTGAGGTATACAAAGAACTGACAGAGAAGATCGCCACCAAGAAAAGTGAGCGTCAGGCATATATTGATGAGATCGTAAGTGATGTAAAAAGTCATATTGAAGAAGCGGGAATTTCTGCCAAGATTGACGGGCGAATTAAGCATTTTTTCAGTATTTATAAGAAGATGGTGAATCAGAACAAGACGCTGGATCAGATTTACGATTTGTTTGCGGTTCGTATCATCGTAGATTCCTTAAAGGATTGCTATGCGGCACTCGGTGTCATCCATGAGATGTATAAACCGATTCCGGGGCGTTTTAAGGATTATATCGCGATGCCGAAGCCGAATATGTACCAGTCTCTCCATACGACACTGATCGGGCCAAAGGGTGCTCCTTTTGAGATACAGATCCGTACCTATGAGATGCACCGTACGGCTGAATACGGTATCGCTGCCCACTGGAAATATAAAGAGGGGCAGGACGGCAAGGGCGGAACTGCCAATGCTGAGGAGGAGAAGCTGACCTGGCTCAGACAGGTGCTTGAATGGCAGAAGGATATGTCCGATAATAAGGAGTTCTTGAGCCTCATTAAGAACGATTTTGATCTATTCTCCGAAAGTGTCTATGCGTTTACCCCGACCGGTGATGTCAAGACGCTGCCGACCGGATCCAATCCGATCGATTTTGCTTATAGCATCCACAGTGCTGTAGGAAATAAAATGGTAGGCGCCCGTGTTAACGGGAAGCTGGAGCCTATTGATTATGTCATTCAAAACGGTGACAGAATTGAGATTATCACCTCCCAGAACTCCCGAGGACCAAGCCGTGACTGGCTGTCCATCGTGAAAAGTACGCAGGCTAAGAATAAGATCAATCAATGGTTTAAGACTGAACTGAAGGATGACAATATTAACCGTGGCAAAGAGCTCTTTGCCGCATACTGCAAGACGAAAAGCATCACAATGAGTGATCTTTTAAAGCCGGAGTTTACGAATATCGTTATGCGAAAATACGGTTTTCGGGATTGGGAATCCGTGCTTGCAGCGGTTGGCCACGGAGGTCTGAAGGAAGGACAGATTGTCAACAAGCTTCTGGAGGAATATAAGAAAAAGAATAAGAAGGATATCACAGATGAGAACGTTCTGGAAGCAGTTTCTGAAATCAAGGAGCGGATGCCCCAGAAGAAATCCAAGAGCGGTATTGTCGTAGAAGGGATTCATGATCTTGCGGTTCGTTTCTCCAGATGCTGCAGCCCGGTTCCCGGGGATGAGATCGTTGGATTTGTCACCCGTGGAAGAGGCGTATCCATCCATAGAACAGATTGTATTAATGTAATCAATCTACCCGAGGAAGATCGTGCCAGACTGATTGATGCGGAATGGAACCTTTCTGCTGACGGTAAGGATATCGGTGGTGTTTATAGTGCTGAGGTTAAGATTTTTGCAAATAATCGAACCGGCGTACTGGTAGATATCTCTAAGGTCTTAACGGAAAATAAGATTGATGTGACTTCAATGAATGTAAGAACAAGTAAACAGGGAAAAGCATCGATCAGCATAGGTTTTGAAATTAATAGCAAAGAACAGCTCAATGAAATCATTGCAAAGCTCAGAAACGTGGAAAGCGTTCTCGACATTGAGCGGACGGCCGGTTAAATACCGGATCGGAGATTGGAGGTTCATATGAGTAATTTAGTAATGGAAACCCTAGTACTCGGAATGGTTCAGACGAACTGTTATATCATCAGCAATCGGGAGACAAAGGAAGCAATAGTATTTGATCCGGCAGACAGAGCCGAGAGAATAGAACAGTATCTTAAGGCAAATGACCTTGTGTGTAAAGCGATTCTTCTCACACATGGTCATTTTGACCATATTCTGGCAGCCTCAAGCCTCTCGGAAAAGACCAAAGCGCCGATTTATGCTAATGAAGCAGAAATTGATCTTCTTGCTGATGCCAGGATGAACGCTTCGGATCAGATCAGAAGGGAATGTTCCCTGAAACCGGAGGTACTAATCAAGGATTCTCAGGTTTTGCAGCTTGCGGGATTTACGATCAGAGTGATCCATACACCCGGACATACTGCCGGAGGGACCTGTTATTATTTTATCGGATATCGTCTTTTAATCAGTGGAGACACACTGTTTCGGGGAGATATCGGAAGATATGATTTACCGACAGGCAACGGTAAGCAGTTGGTAGAATCCATCTGCAATAAGCTGATGGTTCTGGAGGATGAGGTGGAGGTTTATCCTGGACATGGTCCGTCCACCACCATCGGATACGAACGTGATAATAATATCTATCTGTCACCGGGGTGGGATCCTTATGAAAATATGTAAAGAGTGTGAAAATCATTCTGAAAGTACCAGAATGTTCCTGAAATTTGAGAATACCAAATTTCTCCCGAAGAACTGCGATGTTCGTGCAATGGCACTCACACCTTGTTCTTCTATGAATATTTGAAATGCCGCTTTGCGGCAAAATGTTTGAAATAGAGTCTGTTCCTGAGCGGATGGCACTCATTACAGGAAAGACAGGAGTAACATGATAGAGATAATTTTATCGGATAAAGCGTATGAAAACGATGTTTACCCATTAGTTAAGGCTTTCTATCCATCAGAAGCAGTTAAGGTTTATGATCGGAGCGAGTATAAGAACTTACAGACAAAGACAGCTTCCATCTGCGATAGTAAGCTTATTCTGGAGCTGGAATCGGAGGAGGATAGGATAGAGCTATCCATTGCCTCGAAGGATGAGCCTCTGTTGATAAATTCTCTTACTTTGACAGAGAAACTACCGAAGCCGCAGTATAAGAATGCGTTAAAACGTTTTCTTTACTCCTGTTTATCCGGGCTGACGGGTCGGGAACTGCCCTGGGGTATCTTAACAGGGATTCGCCCGACGAAGCTTGTCTATGATTGTATCGAGCAAGGGGAAAATGAGGAAGCAATCTACCGATATATGAAGACGGAATATCTGTGCTCGGAAGAGAAGATTGCCATGAGCCTCGAGATTGCGAACAGAGAGCTCAGGCTCTTAAAGGACATGGATTACCAAAACGGGTTCAGTCTCTATATCGGAATACCCTTTTGCCCCAGCACCTGCCTCTATTGTTCCTTTACATCGTATTCATTGGAGAAATACTCGAGCTATGTGGAACAGTATTTGAAAGCCTTAGAGAAGGAAATTCGATTTGCTGCCACCTGTCTTCCCGGAAGGAAGCTTACAACCGTGTATCTGGGTGGAGGAACACCGACAACTCTGTCAGCAGAACAGCTTAATTCTCTGCTTAGCCTTGTCAGGGAGCAGTTTGATTTTACCCATGTGAAGGAATTCTGCGTGGAAGCAGGAAGACCGGACAGCATCACAAGGGAGAAGCTTGAAGTTCTGAAAAAGCAGGGCGTTGACCGTATCTCCATCAACCCGCAAAGCATGCAGCAGAGGACACTGGATCTGATCGGAAGAAAACATTCCATCGCCCAGGTGAAGGAAGCGTTCCGCCTTGCAAGAGAAACAGGTCATGACAATGTGAATATGGATTTGATTCTTGGGTTACCGGGAGAGAGCATCTCGGATGTTCAAGGAACCTTAGACCAGATAAAGGAAATGGAACCGGACAGCCTGACGGTGCATACTTTGGCAGTCAAGCGTGCGGCAAGGCTAAATCAGGAGAAGGAAAGCTATGCTGAGCTACAGGCAACCGATGTATCTGCGATGTTAGCAGAATCTATCAGGTTCGCGAAGGAGAATGCCTATCTACCCTATTATCTCTATAGACAGAAGAATATGGCAGATAACCTTGAGAATATCGGTTATGCAAAATTCGGAAAAGAAGGACTCTATAATATTTTAATTATGGAGGAGAAGCAGACAATCCTGGCATTAGGGGCAGGAGGAATGTCTAAGTTCGTTTTCCACAAGGAGAATCGAATTGAACGGGTTGACAATGTGAAAAGCGTTACGGACTACATTCATCGAATCGATGAGATGATAGAGCGGAAACGATTTTTTCTTGAAAATAATGAAGTATTATAATCAATGCTATAGAACGGAGGACTAAGATGATTACACAAAGACCGAAGGGCACACAGGACTGGTATGGCTCCGATATGCACAAGCGTACCATTATCGAGGGAATTGCGAGAAGAATCTGCAAGGCCTATCATATTAAGGAGATGATCACACCGGCTTTTGAACACACGATATTGTTCCAGAGAGGTGTCGGAGAGACAACGGACGTTGTTCAGAAGGAAATGTACACCTTTGAAGATAAGGGTAACCGAAGTGTCACCTTAAAACCGGAGGGTACTGCCGGGTTTGCCCGCGCATATCTGGAAAACGGCCTGTATGCGGAAAGCCAGCCGACTAAGCTTTTCTATATCACCCAGGCATTCCGATATGAGAAACCACAGAGCGGAAGATTGCGTCAGCATCATCAGTTCGGTATCGAGTTTTTCGGTTCAGCAAGCCCACTTGCAGAGGTGGAATTGATCTCCCTGCTGATTCAGTTTATGAAGGAACTGGGCATCCAAGGAGCTAAGCTCCATATCAACAGCATCGGCTGCGGTAATTGTCGAAAGACCTATAATGAAGCACTTCTTACCTATCTGAGAAAGCATGAGGACCAGTTATGCCCGACCTGTAGGGAGAGAATGCTTAAGAACCCTCTGCGTGTCATCGATTGTAAGGTTCCTTCCTGTAAGGAGATCGTGAAGGATGCGCCCAGAACTGTTGAATATCTCGATGAGGAATGCAGCAGTCATTTCGAAGAGTTGAAGAGTCTGCTGACTGCCATGGGTATTCCCTATGAGGTGGATACCGGTATTGTGCGAGGACTGGATTATTATACTAAGACCGTATTTGAATTCATCAATGCAGAGGGCTTTACTTTATGCGGTGGCGGAAGATATGATAACCTGATCCATGAGATTGATGAGAAACAGGATATTCCGGCAGTGGGCTTCGGCTTTGGCATCGAGCGAATTATCAATGAGCTGGCAGCCGAGGGTGTGGAACTGGAAGCAGAACCCGCGGTGGAATTGTACGTCGGAATTCTCGGGAAGGAAGCGAAGGCTGAAGCCTACCGCTTGGTTCAACAGCTCAGAATAGCGGGTGTCATCGTAGAGACCGATTATTTGGACCGTAGCGTCAAAGCTCAGATGAAATATGCGAATAAGATTGGAGCAAAAAACACGGTAATCATCGGAGCAGATGAGCTTGCGAATAATAAAGCAAATGTCAAAAACATGGAGACCGGGGAACACACCGAGGTGTCTCTGGATAAGCTGGCAGAGCTGTTTCTTTAGAAAGCTGTCCTTTTCCGGTTCCATCATGGTCGAATAGCATTCAAATAGAAATATAATATAAAGATATTAGGGAGATCATTCCCTATAAAGACTGAAAAGCCTCTTTGGCCGGATTACATTCCAACCGAAGAGGCTTTTTATCATATAGAATAATTCATTCTGATCACTTGTTTTTTGTGGGAGGATACTTTGACTTAATTTTTAATAAATAAAATTCATAAAAACTTTATATTTCGACAATGGGTAACTGTATTGACAACGCGGAAAAACATGGATATAATAAATGTAACACAGGAGTGAGTGATTACTCCGTACCGTGTAAATAAATGGTAGTTGTCTATTCCCCAAACAGCCGCAGCACTCCGCTTGCACAATCGAAAGATTGGGAGTGCTGCAAACAACAATAAAATTAAAATAATTACAGAAACAGAAGGAGGCAAAGGTATGATAAAAATGTACAGAAATTTAAAAATTCGTACGAAATTAATTATTGGGTTTTTCATTCTCGCAGTATTAACAGCAACAGTCGGGATATTGGGTATTATGAACATGGGGTCCATGTATCAGAATAACGAGCAGTTATATTCCAGTAGTTTTCTTCCGACAACTGATTTAAAACAGATGCAATTCAATCTCGAGCAAATCAGGACTAATCATGTTTACGCACTTTATGACAGGACACCTGGAAAGCTGAAGGAGAGACGTGACAATATTAGTGCACTGGTCAATGCTGATAATGAAATATTGGCAAATTATGAGAAATCCATCGAGACAGACGAAGAAAGAGCGATATACGACAAGGCTATCGCTGATCTAAAAGCTTATCGGGAAAACCGAGACAAGAATTTAGATTTGCTTGAAAAAGGGGACTACGACACTGCTTTTGCTACGATCCAGGATACAACGAATACCAGAGTGCAAGCATCGGATTCGGTACAAGCCTTAGTTGATTATAATATCGATATGGCTGCGGAGCATCTGGATGACACAGAGATAAGCTATAACGGACTGACCAGATTGATGATGATCATTATTATTATTTCCGTTATCATGGCAGTCATTCTTGGAGTTGTAATCGCCAGCACGATCAGTAAGCCGGTCGCACAGGTTGTTGACGCTGCAGATAAACTTGCACTCGGTGATGTCAATGTGAATGTGAACTATCAAAGCAGGGACGAAATCGGCAAGCTGGCAGATGCCTTTGGCAAGATGGTCGCCAATATACGCAGTCAGGCACATACGGCTGAAAGAATTGCATCCGGCGATCTTACGGTGGATGTGGAAGTGAAATCTGAAGCTGACCTGCTTGGTAAAAAGCTGTCCGAGCTGGTAGCAAATAACAATGATATTCTGTCTAATATTGCAGCAGCATCTGATCAGGTAGCAACAGGTGCTAAGCAGATTGCAGACTCCAGCATGGCACTTTCCCATGGTGCTACGGAACAGGCATCTTCCGTGGAAGAATTAACTGCATCCTTAGAAGAGATTTCGTCACAGACAGATTTAAATGCCAAGAATGCTACAACGGCGAACGAGCTTGCAGTATCTGCAAAGAAGGACGCTGTACAGGGCAATGAGCAGATGAAAGAAATGCTGTCAGCAATGGAAGGAATCAATGAGGCATCTGCAAATATATCTAAGGTTATCAAGGTAATTGATGATATCGCTTTCCAGACAAATATCCTTGCTTTGAACGCTGCAGTAGAAGCAGCAAGAGCAGGACAGCATGGCAAGGGCTTTGCGGTGGTAGCTGAGGAAGTAAGAAATCTGGCAGCACGCTCTGCAAATGCAGCCAAGGAAACGACAGAAATGATCGAAGGTTCTATCAAGAAGGCGGAAGGCGGTACCAGGATTGCACAGGAGACAGCCGTAGCTTTAAGTAAGATCGTCAATGGTGTAGAGAAGGTTGCAACGCTGGTCAATGACATAGCAGTAGCTTCCAATGAACAGGCTATGGGTATTTCTCAGATTAATCAGGGAATTATGCAGGTATCCACAGTAGTTCAGACAAATTCAGCTACTTCTGAGGAAACTGCCGCAGCCAGTGAAGAATTGGCAAGTCAGGCTGAGCTCCTTAAGGATACAATCAGTAAATATAAATTAAAGAAATCGACAGTGAAGAAATTCTCGCAGGAGGAAATCAGCCCCGAGGTGATGCTACTGCTGGAACAGATGAGAAAACCGGCCAAGGTTAAAACATACTCCGAACCCACGGAAGAACGGTCTACCTCCGCTAAAATCATATTAAGCGATAATGAATTCGGAAAGTACTAATCGGGAACACGGTAAGGATAATAAACAACGGGAGGTGATAAAATGTCGGATCAGTATTCAAACGAACCCTTGATGGATATGTTTCTTTTCGAAACCTCACAGCTTTTAGAGCAACTGGAGCAATCCATACTATCAAGTGAGAAGGAAAATGACTTTTCTGAGGAAGCAATTAACGAGATTTTTCGTATCATGCATACGATTAAGGGCTCCTCAGCCATGATGTTGTTTGACAATATTGCGAAGCTGGCTCATTCTATAGAAGACTTGTTTTTCTATCTACGAAAAGATAAACCTGAGCAGGTTGATTATTCTGCATTGTCAGATCTTGTTCTGGAAGGCGTGGATTTCATCAAGATTGAGGTTGAGAAGATTAAGGAGCATACCCCGGCAGACGGTAATGCAGAGGAGCTCGTAGCTAAGATAAAAGCCTACCTCTGCGAACTGAAGGAAAGTGGTCCCGAGGATACTTCCGTAGCCGTCTTGCATAAGGAGACATCGGGGCAGACAGTACAGAACGCTGAAACAGCTGGTCAGGATAAACAACAGTACTATATCAGTCAGGCGACTGTCAGTAAGCCGGAGCATACGAATGCTTTTAAAGCAATTATACATTTCGAAGAAGGCTGTGAGATGGAAAACATCCGAGCTTTTACGATTACACATAATTTAAAGGAAATCACGGAGGATTTCCATTATATTCCTGAGGACATTATTGATAGTGACGAAAGCATCAATGTGATTCGCACCAACGGATTTATAATCTTCCTAAAGACAGAGCAGGATTATAAGAAAATCCATGAATTCTTTATGCAGACGATATTTCTCAAGGATTTGGAACTGATTCAGCTGGAGCATAACGACGAAATTGATCAACTTGTTAAGAAAGAGGACCAGCCGATTGTTCAACCAATCAAGCTACCTACCGGTAAGGAAGCTGTGCAGTCAGGGAAGGAACGGACCCCTCGCACTGAGCAGCAGGATAAGGAGCAGCAATCGGTCAGCACGGCGCAAAGTATTATCAGTGTGAGTGTGGTGAAGCTGGACAAGCTGATGGATCTGGTTGGAGAAATGGTGATTGCCGAAGCAATGGTGATCCAGAATCCGGATTTGAAAGACCTTCAACTGGATAACTTCATTAAAGCAGCAAGACAGTTGAACAAAATCACCAGTGAAATGCAGGATATGGTCATGTCCATCCGAATGGTTCCTTTGTCAGCAACCTTTATTAAGATGCATCGTATTGTTCGTGATATGTGCAAGAAGCTTGAGAAGGATGTACAGCTGGAGATCATCGGAGAAGAGACAGAGGTGGATAAGAATATCATCGAGCGTATCTCGGATCCGTTGATGCATCTGGTACGTAATTCCATAGATCATGGGATTGAAAGTGCAGATGAAAGGGTGAGCAAGGGTAAGCCGAAGTCAGGAACGATTACTCTTGAAGCAAAGAATGCCGGAAGCGATGTTTTGATTATAGTAAGAGATGACGGTAAAGGGCTGAACAAAGAGAAGATATTGAAGAAAGCCAGAGAAAACGGGATCCTTACCAAGAATGAAGAGGATATGACTGACAAAGAGATCTATAATCTAATTCTTCTTCCGGGCTTCTCTACGAAAGATAAAGTAACAGAGTTCTCGGGCCGCGGCGTAGGTATGGATGTTGTAACGAAGAATATTGAAGCAGTCGGTGGATCTCTGAATGTTGACAGTGTGGAAGATAAGGGTACAGTAATCACGATGAAGATACCGTTAACCCTGGCTATCATCGACGGGATGAATATTAAGGTCGGTAAATCCAGATATACAATCCCTATGATTTCCATCAAAGAATCCTTTCGACCGAAGGATAGTGATATCTTCACTGATCCGGATGGGAATGAAATGATTATGGTGCGGGGTGAATGCCATGCTGTCCGCCGTCTTCACGAGCTGTATCGAGTTGAGACAGAGGTCACAAGGTTCTCGGAGGGCATCATCATTATGGTCGAGCAGGATGAAAAGACAGTATGCGTTTTTGCAGATGAACTGCTTGGTCAACAGCAGGTAGTGGTGAAAGCACTTCCTCAATACATCCAGAACTTCAAAAGAATTAAGGGACTGGCAGGGTGTACGCTGCTGGGAGATGGTAACATCAGTCTGATTCTGGATGTGGCAAGGATGTTTGGTTAATATAACAGAATATAGAAAGGAGGAAGATCGATGGCTGAAGTATTTGACAATGCTTTCGAGCTGGAAGAAGATACTCAAAAAGACCGTTATCTTACTTTTTTGATAGGAAGCGAGTGTTATGGAATTGAAATCAGGTATGTAACAGAAATTATCGGTATTCAGGCGATTACCGCAATTCCTGAGCTACCTGAGTATGTCCGGGGCATCATAAATCTTAGAGGCAAGATTATCCCTGTGATCGATGTAAGAACCAGATTTAAGAAGGAAGCCAGGGAATATAATGATCGGACCTGTGTCATTGTTGTTGACATCAAGGAGGTATCCATCGGACTTATTGTAGATAGTGTAGCAGAGGTACTGACGATACCGGAGCAGGATATCGTAGATCCGCCGCAGGTCAATAGAATGAATAATAGATATATTAGAAAAATAGGCAAAGTTGGAAATGCCGTAAAGCTTCTGCTGGATTGTGAAAAGCTCTTGTCCGAAACTGAACTGGAGGATATCAGTGAATCTATTCAATAATATTATCGGATAAGGAAAAAGGTAGCAATCAGTGCACCTGAAACAGCTATGTTTTATGAAAGGAGGCTGACATGAAAATTCTAATAGCAGAGGATGACTTATCGAGCCGCAGGCTTCTCTATAAATTTCTTTCGAACTATGGAGAATGTGATATCGTGGTAGACGGATTGGAAGCGCTTGATGCATTCTTGATCTCTTTGAAGGAAAAAAAGCCCTACGATCTGATCTGCCTGGATATTATGATGCCAAAGGTGGATGGAGTCAAGGTCCTTAAACACATGAAGGGACTGGAAGCGCAGTACAAAATTCCGGAAGAGAAGCGGTCAAAGATCATTATGACAACAGCACTGGCAGAAACAGAGATTATACTTGATACCTTTGAATTGGGGTGTGATGCCTATGCTGCGAAGCCATTGGATCTGGATAAATTCGTCGGAGTGCTGCAGAAGTTGAAGCTGATTGAGAATAAACCATAATACATATTTTACCTACTTACAGTATTTAAATAGTAAAATAAGAATTGACACTATTAACCAAGCTAACTATAATTGAAGTAAGCAAACACTACGGTAGGTGGAATTATATGGTGATGAATTTGTTACATAGAAAAGAGCAGTTGATACTGACCGCAATTGATATTATTAATGAGCTTGGCATCCAGAAGCTGACTACGCGAGAAATAGCAAAAAGGCAGGATATTTCTGAGGCTACCTTATTTCGGCATTTTAAGAACAAAAACGATTTATTGATGGCAGTGTTGGACTATTTTATTCAGTTTGATGCTGATATCCTTCAATCTACGAAGCTCAAGCAACTTCCTCCGAAAGAGGCACTGGTCTATTTCCTGACCTCGATTGTGGAGTATTATGAAAATTATCCGGCAATTACCACGCTTCTCCAGACCTTTGATGTTCTTCTGTATGAAGAGGGGCTGGCAGATAAGGTTAAGGAGATTCAGAAAAGCAGAATCTCCATGATAGCTGGATTTGTGGAAGAGGCAAAGCAAGTCGGTGAATTGCGGGAGGATTTGGACAGTGAAAACACTGCGTTAATCATATCGGGTTACTTCAGAGAGTTATGTTTTCATTGGAAGATGGAGCAATACAGCTTTTCCCTACGGGATCATATGATAGTGACCCTTAAGTGGCTCGATGGTACTGTCGGGAAATAGAATGTATCATATTTGAATGCTTAAAAAATACGAAAGGCATGGTAACAGCTATGAAAAGAGTATTAATCGTGGACGATGCAGCATTTATGAGAATGGCAATTAAAAATATTTTGGTAAAGTATGATTACGATGTGGTGGATGAGGCGGAGAATGGTCAGGTTGGTTTTAATAAGTACAAGGAACTTAAGCCGGATCTTGTTACTATGGATATTACAATGCCTGAGATGGATGGTCTTAGTGCCCTGAAGCAAATCATGGCATTTGACTCGAATGCTAAGGTGGTTATGGTATCTGCGATGGGGCAGGAGCAAATGGTCATGGATGCGATCAAAAGCGGTGCGAAATCCTTTATTGTAAAGCCTTTCAAAGAGGATCACGTCATCCAGACTTTAAGTAAGGTATTGCATTAATTATTATCTATGACTGGAATGAACGGACATAGCTCATGACAACTGAATCTGAAGGAAAAGACTGAATAGTTGAGTATAAAGAGGTGCTGCCATGATTACGATTACAGATAAAGAATTTGAACAACTTTCCGCTTATATCAAAGCAAATTACGGTATCTATCTGAAGCACGAGAAGACGACGCTGGTCATTGGCAGACTTCAGAATGTGCTAATCCAGAACGGCTTTAAGTCATTTTCGGAATACTATGATTATCTGATTAAGGACAAGACAGGCATGGCCGTGTCCACCCTGCTTGATAAGATAACGACAAACCATACCTTCTTTATGAGAGAGGCAGATCACTTCACCTACTTTAAGGATACGGTTCTGCCTTACATCATATCAAATACCACTGAAAGAGATCTTCGAGTTTGGTGTGCCGGGTGCTCTTCCGGTGAAGAGCCTTACACATTGGCCATGATTATCGACGAGGTGCTTGGTAAGGAAAAATTATTCTGGGACTCAAAGATTCTTGCCACTGATATTTCCTCAAAGGTATTGGAGGAAGCCAAACGAGGCGTATATAGCAATAAGGAAATAGACACACTCCCATCAAAATGGAGGCTGGCTTATACATCAAAGGCTGATAGTGAGAATTCAGTATTCATCGATAAAATACGCAATGAAGTTATTTATAGGAAATTCAATCTTATGGAGAACGTATTTCCTTTTAAGAAACAATTTCATGTAATTTTTTGCAGAAATGTCATGATTTATTTTGACGATAAGACAAAAAATACTTTGGTAAATAAATATTATGACCTGCTGATGCCAGGTGGCTATCTGTTCATAGGCCATTCGGAGTCGCTGAACCGTGAAGAGACCAGATTCAAATATGTGCAGCCTGCTGTTTATCGAAAAATATAGTGAGGTGATGCTATGCCAAATAAAATCAGGGTATTAATCGTTGATGACAGTATGCTCTTTCGAGAGGTGCTGTTACGAGGGCTTTCTTCCGATCCCAGCATAGAGGTGGTTGCAACTGCAAATGATCCCTTTGAAGCAAGGGATAAAATCATTTCTTACAAACCGGATGTGATGACCTGTGATGTGGAAATGCCTAAGATGAACGGGATTGAATTTATCAGAAAGCTGATGCCTCAATATCCGCTACCGATTATTGTCGTTAGCTCAACTTCCGGGACAGTATTTGATGCTATGAATGCAGGAGCGGTGGAGTTTGTAGGGAAACCGGATCTGACTTCTGTGAACAGTGTCGAGAATTTTATCAATGATTTGATTGGGAAGATTAAGATTGCTGCGAACGCAAAGGTTCGTACCTTTCATGAAATACATGGTCGCAAAATTGAAAATAAAATCGCAGTTGATAAGAATAAGCTAATCGCCATAGGGGCTTCTACCGGAGGCACAGAGGCGATATTTGCGGTAATCAAGGAGCTGCCTCCTGAGACGCCGGGTATTGTCATTGTCCAGCATATCCCTCCGAACTTTTCCAGAATGTTTGCAGAGCGTTTGAACAATACGACTAACCTGTCAGTGAAAGAAGCGAAAACAGGCGATTATGTGGAACAGGGTCATGTTCTCATTGCACCCGGGGACCAGCACATGATTATTCGGAGAGTCGGAGAACGATATAAGGTCGAATGCTTTTTTGGTGAAAAGGTGAACGGTCATTGTCCCTCTGTGGACGTACTTTTTGATTCTGTGGCAAAAGAAGCGGGTAAAAATGCTGTTGGAGTCATTCTGACAGGAATGGGCTATGATGGAGCCCAAGGGTTAATGTCAATGAGAAGAAAGGGCGCGAGAACGCTCGGACAGGACGAAAAATCCTGCGTAGTCTACGGGATGCCCAAGGTGGCTTTTAACATCGGTGCAGTAGAAAAACAGTGCTCCCTGGATAGTATGCCTTATAATATATTTAATATGTTGAATTAAACCTGCGAAACAGGAATAGATCGTCATTAAATTTGATTAAGGAATGATAGTATGAAAGAGAAGCCAAAGCGTAGCTTTATCAATGATATGGCCCTTGAAGTATTGACCAGTATAGGACAAGGTATCATTGCGACTGATGTAGAAGGAACGATTATTTATTATAATAGTTTTGCACAGGATATTTTGGAATTTGAAATGGATCATGCCTATGGAGAGTCTTTCAATCAGATCTTTAGGATATTTGATGCAGAAACTAAAGGACCTCTTTCCAGTCCTGTTACCTACGTGCTTCAGAATAGAGTATCAACCGGACTGACTGCAAACAGTGTTCTGGAGACAAAAAGCGGTGAGCTAAAGTATCTTTCGGCAGACTGCTCTCCCATTATTGGTCCCGATGACAATCTCGAGGGCGCTGTGATCGTGTTTCGGGATATCACCAGGTTGCGTACTTCGGAATTAAACCATATCAGAGAAGAACAGGATCTTAATCGGATTTTTAACAGTATACCGATCGGAACCTTAATCCTGGATGAGCGGGGCTATGCTGTCAGAGCTAATGAAATATTTCTGAATTTCAGAGATATGACAGAGAAGGATATCTTAGGGAAGCCCTACGGAAAGTGCGTCGGTTGCGTCGGAGACAAAGAAAACGAATTGGGCTGCGGATTTGGAATACGCTGTCCTGATTGTGAGATCAGAAAAGCGGTAAGCAGCGCGATTGAGTATAATACTATGACTTATAATATGGAATATGAAATGACAGAGATGCGAGGTAAGGAACAGTTTCATTTTTGGGTACGCGCCAGTATCATTCCAATTATGGTTGCAGATAAGAAAATAATCGTTGTTACACTCGTAGATATTACGGCGAATAAGAATCAGGAAATGAATGCAAAGGCTACGAGTGATCATTGTAGGAATATATTAAATCAACTGCCTTTTACAGTCTGGATGTCAGATAAGAATTTCAGGTTAAAATACGCTAATCAAGCCATAGATGATAATACAGATGTAAAACTGATAGAAACACCCCTCAATCAATGGGCTTATTTTGTTCATCCTGAGGACGTGGAGAAGTTCACAAGAACAGCATCTGAAGTAATCGATAGACGAATGCCTTTTATGGAGGAGGCAAGGATCAGAGATAAGGACGGAAACTATATCTGGTGTCTGCTGAATGCCGCTCCTTATTACGAAAGTGACGGTTCCTTCGGTGGGTATGTAGGCTCTGCACTGGATATCACGGAGCGTAAGGAACAGGAAGAGGATATCAGGCGGTATCAGGATTTGCTGATCTCAGCTAAGGAAGCAGCTGAGACAGCCAACAAGGCCAAAAGTGAATTCCTCGCTAATATGAGCCATGAAATCCGTACTCCGATTAACGGAATTGTGGGAATGGTGGATCTGACCTTGCTAACGAACTTAAATGATGATCAAAGAGATAATCTGGTTACAGCAAAGGCTTGTGCGAATGCATTAATTAATATAGTGAATGATGTACTTGATTTCTCCAAGATGGAAGCTGGTAAGATGACCTTGGAGAACATTACTTTTAACCTAAAGGAAATGATAGAAGAGATTATTCGCGTACATTCTCCCAAAGCTACGGATAAAGGTCTGGAGCTGAATTATACTTTATCTTCCTTGATTCCAAAGTATATTGTAGGAGATCCGAACAGGCTCAGACAGGTTTTGAATAACCTCATCAGCAATGCGATCAAATTTACGATCCGAGGAGAGGTTACACTGATGGTAAAGAGTACGAGAGTGACAAAGGAGGAAACCGATCTTGTATTCTCGGTATCAGATACCGGAATCGGTATCACCGGGGAGGACAGGGAGCGCCTGTTCCATAGCTTCAGTCAGATTGAAAACTCCTATACCAGGCAGTATGGTGGGACAGGCTTGGGATTGGTTATCTCAAAACAACTACTCGAAATGATGGGTGGTAGGATAGAGGTTGACAGTGAGTACGGAAAAGGAAGTACCTTCCGTTTCTATGTTACCTTTCTGATTGGGAATGCAATTGTGACCAATAAGAAAGTACGTCCCAGCATTACGAGGGCAGAGAAGCCGTTACATCTGCTTTTGGTGGAGGATGACAAGGTTAACCAGAAGGTTATCCGTAAGATGCTCGTTAAAAGAGGCTATTCCGTACAGGAGGCAAATAATGGGATTGAAGCGATTGAGCTTTTTACCAAAGAAACCTATGATGCCATTCTGATGGATATTCAGATGCCTAAGATGAACGGGATTGAAGCAGCTACTAAGATCAGAAGCCTGGAGCAGGAAGGGAAGCACACACCGATTATCGCATTAACTGCGTATTCCCTGCCGGGAGATCGTGATAAGTTCCTCAAGCTTGGAATGGATGAATATGTTTCGAAGCCGATTCAAATTGATATCCTATTCCATGTGCTGGAGCAGATTACATCTCGTCCGAACTATAATACACCAGAAAATATCGTTTTGACCGAGGATGGTGAGCTGATTTTTACGTTTGATAAGCCTATTCCTTCCAGTCAACCTAATTCAGAGGCGCTTGATGAAATCACAAAAAAAATTGATCTGTTAAAGGCAGAGGCGGAAGCTGATAATATAGTGCGGATCGAAACCATCGCTAAAGAGATAAAACAGCTTGCAGCAGGGATTGATGCCATCGATATTAAGGATATTGCCTTCAAGATTGAACTGGCAGTCAGACGCGGAAATCTGGAGGATGTTAAGAGCTTTATTGACCAGATCTCCTATGAGTACAAGCTCTATCAAAATATAAATACTTAAGAAAATGAAAATAATCAGAAGAGATGGGGGAGATTATGAGAATATTAATTGCAGAAGACGACTTAACCAGCAGAAAGTTTTTATATAAATACCTATCCCAATACGGGGAATGCGACCTTGTGGTTGACGGATTAGAGGCACTGGATGCGGTATTGATTTCACTAAAGGAGAATCATCCGTATGATTTGATCTGTCTGGATATTATGATGCCTAAGGTGGATGGAGTCAGAGTTCTGAAGCATATCAAAGAGCTTGAGGTTCAAAAGGGGTTGCTTCTGGAAAAAAGAGCCAAGGTAATTATGACAACAGCTCTGGCAGAAACAAATATTGTTCAAAATGCTTTTAGTATCGGGTGCGATGCATACGCCCCGAAGCCTATTGATACGGATAAGTTAAAAGAAATATTGCTTCAACTGAACCTAATCGAGAGATAGTAACAGAATTGCACATGTCATTCTATCGATCGATATAAAATCAAGATTATGGTGCTGATTCCTGACATCGCGTTAAGCGATGCTGATCGGCACCTTTTTCGCAATTATCTACAATTTTATTTGGTTTTTCAGCAATGAATGAGTAGTAAAGAAAACTAGTGTACGGTATATTAGATTGTAAGAGCTTGTCAGCACATTTGAGACAATGGCTTAATAGTTTAGGAAGAAGGAACATATCATGGTTGAGCAGCAGATGGACATTCAGCTTCCGTACCTCGTCAGTAACGGTATGGTTCTGCAGCGGGAACAAATTATTAGAATATGGGGTCGGGCAGCAGCCAAACAGGTGCTGACAGTGGATTTTATCGGAAAGGTCTACGAAACACAGGTGAATGAGGATGGTTGTTGGGAAGTCGAAGTAGATCCACTCAGTGCCGGAGGTCCTTATACCATGACTATCAGCTGTGCAGGTAGAAGCAGAAGAATCACGGATATTCTGTCAGGGGATGTTTGGATCCTTGGCGGGCAGTCCAATATGGAGCTTCCGGTTTACCGTACCTTTGATATATATGAGGATGAGGTGAAAAAGGATTCTGATTATAACCACATCCGAAAATTCTCTGTACCGCAGGCATTCGAATTCCATCAGCCGTTAGACGAACTGAAAAGCGGAGCCTGGGAGGTATTACAACCCGATACGGTGAATGATTTTAGTGCAATAGGATATTTTCTGGCTAAGGAGCTGTATCATAAGTATCATATTCCGATCGGTCTGATTCACACAGCCTGGGGAGGAACTCCTGCTGAAGCCTGGATGAGTGAAGACTCATTGATGAAATTTGGAAGATTTCAGGAACTGCTGTCTCTTTGCAAGGATGATGCCTACGTACAGGGAAGCATTGCCAGAGATCAGATAAATACGGTAGATTGGAATAGGGAGCTGAACCTTAAGGATAAGGGTTTGATGGATAAGAAGGCTTTGTGGTATCTGCCGGAATATGACGATTCTTCCTGGAATAGACTAGAAGTACCTTTGAACTTTCAGGGGACCGAGCTGGAGAAGGTGAGGGGTTCCGTATGGTTTCGCAGAGAATTCTTCCTTCCGGCGGAATATACAGGGATGGAAGCAAAGCTGTCACTTGGAACCATTATTGATGAGGATACTACCTATTTGAATGGTATTGAGGTGGGTAATACACCTTATAAATATCCCCCAAGAAGATATCGTGTTCCGGAAGGAATACTAAAGGCCGGTAAGAATGTAATAACTGTCCGGGTAGTGGTGGATCAAAGTGTCGGAGCCTTCATTACGGATATGCCATATTTTATTAAGGTCGGGAAGGAAAAGTTACCTTTATCAGGAACCTGGAAATACCAAATCGGTGTAAAGCTGGCGGCTCCGGAGCAGCAGGTATTCTTTCATAATAAGCCAACCGGTTTATACAATGCTATGATTTATCCGCTTCGAAAATATACGATACGGGGTGCATTATGGTATCAGGGTGAATCGAATGATCCCTACCCTTATGATTATAAGGAATTATTTGAAACTGTGGTTACGGACTGGCGCAGACTATGGAAGCAGGGCGATTTTCCTTTTTATTATGTTCAGGTAGCCAATTACTGTCTATGGAAGCAGGAATCGAAGGTAAGCAGCTGGGCCAGGCTTCGGGATGAGCAGCGTTTGGCAATGGAAATACCTGCTACAGGTATGGCAGTGACCTGTGACATCGGGGAATATAATGATATTCACCCACAGGATAAGAAAAATGTTGCGCTCCGACTTGCCAGATGGATTCGCAGAGATATCTTCGGTGAGGAAATCGAGCCCTGCGGTCCAATGATAGATCGTGTAGTGAGAGAGGGCGAGCGCCTGAGACTCTATTTTACTCATATAGGAAGCGGATTACTGGCGAAAAACGGAGAACTCCGAACCTTTATGATCAGCGGTACAGATGGGATCTATTATGAGGCCAGAGCTGAGATAGATCAGGATACGATTCTGGTTTATCAGGCAGAGCAGGTACATAATCGAAAGATACGTAATCCGGTCAGTGTGCGGTATGCTTGGGCAGATGACCCCGAAGGAGCCAATCTTTATAATAGAGAAGGACTTCCTGCATCACCCTTCATGATTAAGTAAACTTGGTAGAAGCTATATGAAAGAGACAGGGTCGGTATTCCAGACATTTTTGCTTGGAGACTGGTCCTGTCTCTTTTCAAAGCAATGAATGGGTATCTGAACCTGGTGCTTCAAAGGTTATCCTTGCTCTCTTCTGTGAGAAATGATACAATGAAATTTGCAGAAATGAAGGAAAATGGATGATGCAGAAAGGATAGTACCCGGGCAGACATAGGAACGCAGGGGTAACGAAGGTGATAAGGATGGTCAGACATATCGTGTCTTATAATTATGGTGAAGGCTTTACAGAGGAAGAGAATCGAAAAAATGCTGCAAAGATGAAGGAAGAACTGGAAGCATTAAAGGGTAAGATCGACGGCTTGGTATCTATTCAACTGCTTACTCAGCCACTTGCCAGTGCAGAAGCGGAACTGCTGTTGGACAGCGTATTTGTGGATGAGGAAGCCCTAAAGGCTTACATGGTACATCCGGAGCATGTCAGAGTAGCAAACAACTATGTGCGCCCCTGTATCAGCAACCGCAAATGCCTTGACTTTGTTATGTAGGCATTATAAAATAAATTCATTATGAAATCGGATATAAGGAGAGAAGAACATGGCGGAAGCAATGAAGGGCTTACACAGAAGCCACAGATGTACGGAATTATCAAGTAAAAACATCGGCGAAACCGTAACCATTATGGGTTGGGTTCAGAAGAGCAGAAATAAAGGTGGAATTATCTTTGTCGATATGAGAGATCGTTCGGGTCTTTTGCAAGTGATTTTTGAGGAAAGCGACTGCGGGAATGAGAATTTCGCAAAAGCAGAGAAACTCAGAAGTGAGTTCGTAATTGCCGTAGTAGGTAAGGTTGAGGCACGTTCCGGTGCTGTGAACGAGAATCTTGCAACGGGGGATATTGAGATCCGTGCGAAGGAGCTTAGAATTCTTTCGGAAGCAGACACCCCTCCGTTCCAGATTGAAGAGGAAAGCAAGACGAAGGAAGAACTCAGACTGAAATATCGTTATCTGGATTTGCGTCGCCCGGATCTTCAGAAGAATCTGATGCTGCGCAGCAAGGTTGCAATTATTTCTCGTCAGTTTTTGGCTGAGGAAGGGTTTATTGAAGTAGAGACTCCCATCCTCTGTAAGAGTACACCTGAGGGTGCCAGAGATTATCTGGTTCCAAGCCGTGTGCATCCGGGTAATTTCTATGCCCTGCCCCAGTCGCCGCAGCTGTTCAAGCAATTATTAATGGTAGCCGGTTATGACCGTTATTTCCAGATCGCAAAATGCTTCCGTGACGAGGATCTTCGTGCGGACAGACAACCCGAGTTCACCCAGATTGATATGGAATTATCCTTTGTGGATGTGGATGATGTCATCGGTGTCAATGAGCGTCTGTTACAGAGAATGTTTAAGGAAAGCATCGGAATTGATGTGCCGTTGCCAATCCAGAGAATGACCTATGCAGAAGCGATGGAACGGTTTGGCTCGGATAAGCCGGATATTCGTTTCGGTCTTGAACTCAGGAATGTTTCTGAGGTAGTGAAGAATTGTGGCTTTTCCGTATTTACGGGAGCGTTGGAGAAGGGAGGGGCTGTGCGTGGTATCAATGCAGAAGGACAAGCTGAGATGCCCCGTAAGAAGATAGATGCCCTGGTGGAGTTTGCTAAAGGCTACGGTGCAAAGGGATTGGCTTATCTTGCAATTGAGGCGGATGGCACTTATAAATCCTCCTTTGCTAAATTCATGACAGAAGAAGAGCTGAAGGCTCTCGTAGCTGCTATGAACGGCAAACCCGGTGATTTACTGCTCTTTGCTGCAGATGAGGATGATATTGTATTTTCTGTTTTGGGTGCATTGAGATTAGAGATAGCGAAGGGGCTTGGGCTCATTCGTAAGGATGA
Source organism: Bacillota bacterium (assembly GCA_023414355.1). GTDB lineage: Bacteria > Bacillota > Clostridia > Lachnospirales > Lachnospiraceae > Mobilitalea. Next base: position 223,701 of record JAEZOB010000009.1, read on the forward strand.
ATATAAGTTCCTTTGGGTAACTGAATTCCCGCTTTTGGAATACTCCAAGGATGAGAACAGATATGTGGCTAAGCATCATCCCTTTACCATGCCTATGGATGAGGATCTGTCCCTACTGGATACAGATCCCGGCAAGGTTAGGGCAAAGGCTTATGATATTACCTTAAATGGTACAGAAATCGGCGGCGGTTCTGTGAGAATTTTCCAGAGCGATGTCCAGGAGAAGATGTTTGAAGTCCTTGGATTCTCAAAGGAACAGGCTTATGAACGTTTCGGCTTCCTGTTGAATGCGTTCAAATACGGTGTTCCTCCGCATGCAGGACTTGCTTACGGCTTAGATCGTCTTGTTATGCTGATGGCGCAGGAGGACAGCATCCGTGATGTTATCGCCTTCCCTAAGGTGAAGGATGCATCCGATCTGCTGACTGATGCCCCGAATGTAGTAGATGATAAGCAGCTGCAGGAATTATTTATTGCTTTGGTACCGGATGAGAAGCAGTAAGCAATGGAGACGAATTACGGTTTCTATCTTGTATGGATTTGGCTTATCGTCGCTTCTCTGCTGGGATTTGCCTTGATGGGTGTGGACAAACAAAGAGCAAAGAACCATGCATGGCGTATATCGGAGCGAACCCTGCTTTTAACAGCTTTTTTCGGCGGAGGGGTCGGTTCTCTGGCTGGAATGCTTCTGTTTCATCACAAGACAAAGCATATGAAATTCATCGTACTGGTTCCGCTTGCTATGCTCCTTAACTTTGCGGTTGCAATACTGCTGTTACGATCTAAGTAAATAGAAAATAATAAAACCTCCCGGTAATGGCGAAAGCCAACCGGGAGGTCAGAACCCGGGATTAGACAAACATCTATCCCGGGATTTTTTTGCTACGGTTCCTTTGCCATTTCTCCATAAGGTTAACTGATAGAAACCTTTCGTGGTTTCAGAAAGAAGAAGAGCAGTACTGCTGCAAGGAAGGAAAGGAAGCTTCCGAAGAAGAAGGGAGCTTTTGTTCCTATGGTAGTCCATAGAATACCTGCTATCGCACTCGCTGGTAACAGAGCTATTCCAACTACAGTGGAGTGAAGACCCAGCATGGTTCCCTTTAGAGCGGATGGAGCGATCTCCGAAATATAAGCACGCTCTACACCTGCTATCATAGCGGTATATAAGCCATATAACACAAACATACCTACCATAAACTGCTTGTTGTAAGCATAGGCAAAGCCGAGATAGACAATAGCAAAGGTAAGATATCCTCCAATCAATACTTTCCTCCGTCCGATCTTGTCAGAAAGGCTGCCAAGGGGAACGGACAGAAGTGAAGCAGTGATGTTATAGATGAAGTAAAGGAGCACTACAGTGGTATCATTAAAGCCTGTACTTTTCGCACGGAGCAGCAGGAAGGCATTGGATGAATTCCCAAGAGTGAACAGGAATGCAACGAGGATATAAAGCTTTAGATTGCGATCCAGCATTGATATGTTCTTCCAAAAGGGAATTCTTTGGACAGTGCTTCTGTGCTCCCGCTTCTCTTTTACAAAGAAAAACATAATAAGACTCAGTACCGCCGGTATCATAGAAAAGAGGAAAATGCTTTTATAAACTCCATCCTGCTTTAGATAAATCAAAAAGAGGAAGGCAAGAAGGATGCCAAGAGCTGAGCCGGCCATATCCAAGGCTTTATGAATACCAAAGGCTTTTCCGATATGATTCTCATCAGCACTTTCGTTGACCATGACATCTCTGGGAGCTGTGCGGATACCTTTTCCAAGCCGATCAATTACTCGGGCAGAAAGAATCCCGAACCAGGAGGTGGCAAGCAATAGAGCAAGCTTATAGATCAATCCGGTTGCATATCCAAGAAAAGCAATTCGTTTCTTCTTTTTATATTTGTCTGATAGATAACCGCTAAAGACCTTGAGCAGACTTGCCAGACTTTCTGCAATACCTTCAATGAAACCAATGAGGACAGGGGATGCACCGAAACGACCGGTTAGATATAGAGGAATCAATGGATATACCATTTCGGAACTGACATCGGCAAAAAAGCTGATTAGCCCAATAAATATAATGTTTCTCATGGAATCACCTCGAATAACATTATAACTGATTCAATAGTCATATTCTACCTGAATTTTGTTGCTTTATTACATTTTATTTCACAGAACAAGCAGGAAAATGACGATTTATTGCTTGACAGAACTCCCTTTTTTTGCTATTATTGCTTTAAAGTGCCGATGCTTTAAAGCGTTGAAGCGTTGAAGAAACACAGAAAAGAGAGGGTTTATGGGATGGTAGTAAAAAGCTTGTTTTTAATTATATTCTTTACTATTATGATTTTAGTAGGTTTGTATGCTCGAAAGCATACGACCAGTGTAGGTGATTTCGTACTTGGGGGAAGAGCAGTTGGTCCTTGGCTCACGGCTTTTGCGTATGGAACAACTTATTTTTCGGCAGTTGTATTTGTTGGTTATGCGGGTCAGTTTGGTTGGAAATACGGTACCTCAGCGACTTGGATTGGTATCGGCAATGCCTTTCTGGGAAGTGCTCTGGCTTGGGTGATTTTGGGAAGAAGAACCCGTGTCATGACACATCACTTAAAATCTACTACAATGCCTGATTTCTTTGGCAGCAGATATAACAGTAAGGCGCTCAGATTGGTTGCATCTGCAATTGCTTTTATCTTCCTGATCCCTTATACTGCATCTGTTTATAACGGTCTTTCCAGATTGTTCGGAATGGCCTTTGATATACCATACATGTATTGTGTACTTGCCATGGCAATCCTAACTGGCATTTATGTTATCCTTGGCGGCTATATGGCAACGGCAATCAATGATTTTATCCAGGGTATCATCATGTTGGGAGGTATCGTAGCTGTAATCGCAGCAGTACTGATCAATAATGGTGGCTTCATGGAAGCAATAAAGAAGATGGCACAGTTTGAGAGTGACATTCCTGCAACCATGGGACAGCCGGGGGCATTTACCTCCTTTTTCGGACCCGATCCAATCAACCTGGTCGGAGTAATCATCCTGACATCCCTTGGCACCTGGGGCCTTCCTCAAATGGTACATAAATTCTATACAATTAAGAATGAGAAGGCAATTCGTTCCGGAACTATTATTTCTACTATATTTGCGGTTGTTATATCGGGAGGTTGCTACTTCCTCGGTGGTTTCGGAAGATTATATGATAGTACCGCGATTTATAAAGCAGACGGAAGTATTGCTTATGATGCAATTGTTCCTCACATGCTGTCTTCTTTACCCGATGTCTTGATAGGAATTGTCATCGTATTGGTATTATCCGCTTCTATGTCAACACTGGCATCCCTTGTCATGACCTCCAGCTCTACTCTGACTCTGGACTTTATCAAGGGTAATCTGGTAAAGAACATGAGCGAGAAAAAGCAGATACTTACAATGAGGATTCTGATTGTTGCCTTTATCGCACTTTCTGTAATCATAGCTATTAAGCCGCCGACTTTTATCGCGCAGTTGATGGGCATCAGTTGGGGTGCACTTGCGGGATCCTTCCTGGCTCCATTCCTATATGGCCTCTATTGGAAGGGTGTTACCAAACCCGCGGTATGGGCTTGTTTTGCGACAGGAGTAGGTATTACCGTCTCCAATTTATATCTGAAGTATATTGCATCACCTATCAATGCGGGTGCCATTGCAATGATCGTAGGACTTGTTGTAGTTCCTCTGGTTAGCCTGCTTACACCAAAGATGGATAAGAGTAAGATCTCAGAAGTGTTCTCTTGTTATGATGAGGTGGTAACAGTACATACCAAGAAATCAATAGAGGAATAGGATAAGTAATCTAAGAATTCATTGATCATAGTTTTCATTGCTATAAAAGAAGCTGACTCATGGGGCGAAAAGCTCTTTGAGTTTGCTTCTTATTGGCGGTTATAGGGGCAAGTTAAAAATTGGAGAAAATCCTCCGGTTTACTATATGGGAGGATAAATCCTCCGATTTATGTTATCATTATTTTTAGATCTTGAAGGAGGAAAATCCTCCGGTTTATGTTGTGAATATTTTTAGTATTAAAGGAGGATTTTGGCATGATTTGGGCGAAGGAAGAAACGCTTCCAAGAAAGGAAATTGAGCAGCTTCAGTTAAAGAGATTGCAGGAAACCGTAAATCGGATCTATGCAAAGGTGCCGGCTTACAGAGAGAAGATGGATGCGGCAGGAGTAAAGCCGGAGGATATTAAAAGCCTGGAGGATTTGAAACGGTTACCCTTTACAAATAAAAAGGATCTAAGAGATAATTATCCCTTTGGATTATTCACAGTTCCGAAGAAGGAACTCGTTCGTGTGCATGCTTCCTCCGGTACGACAGGTAAGCCTACTGTAGTTGGTTATACAAAAAATGATCTTAAGACCTGGACCGAATGTGTCTCAAGAATTGCTGCCATGGGTGGAGCAACAGAAGAGGATGTAGCCCAGATTTGCTTCGGATACGGTATGTTTACAGGTGCGCTGGGTCTTCACTATGGACTGGAGAACATCGGGGCTACAGTATGTCCAACCTCTTCAGGAAATACTCAGAAACAAATCATGTATATGCAGGATTTTGAGACCACACTGCTGGTTGCTACTCCTTCCTATGCCTTACATATCGGAGAGGTAATCAGACAGATGGGCTTGGACCCGATGAAGGATTTAAAGGTTAGAATCGGTCTCTTCGGTGGTGAAGGTATGACTGAGCCTATGCGTGAAGAGATGTATAAGCTTTGGGGTCGAGAGATGAAAGTGACACAGAATTATGGTATGAGTGAACTAATCGGTCCCGGAGTCTCCGGTGAATGCCTGGAATTGTGCGGAATGCATATCAATGAAGATCATTTTATTCCTGAAATAATTGATCCGGAGACAGAAGAAGTCCTTCCTCCGGGTTCAAAAGGCGAATTGGTAATCAGCTGTATCACAAAAGAAGCACTGCCACTAATCCGTTATCGTACTAAGGATATTTCCCGCTTGATGTATGAACCCTGTAAATGCGGAAGAACGACGGTTCGAATGGAGAATCTGTCTGGACGCTCCGATGATATGCTGATTATTCGAGGGGTGAATGTTTTCCCGAGTCAGATTGAGGAAGTACTGCTCAAGGTTCCTGAAATCGGGGCTCACTATGAAATTGTGGTTGACCGTAAGAATTTCCTTGACTGTATGGAAATCAAGGTGGAGTTGGCTGATGAATCTCTGTTAGATTCTTATGCAAAGCTTGGCGAATTGGAGCATCGTATCAAGTCCAGTTTAAGAGTAGTGCTTGGACTGGATGCCACAATTAAATTGGTGGCACCGAGAAGCTTGCAGAGATTTGAAGGAAAAGCGAAGAGAGTAACAGATTTACGCAAGGATTTGTAAAACCGCTTTGCAATCAATTGCAGATATGATAGGATAAAATTAAGCGAAAGCGATTTGCTATATACGAAAGGAGATTTACAAGTGAGCGAGAAAGTAATTATGCTTGGTAACGAAGCCTTTGCGAGAGGTGCATATGAGGCAGGATGTAAGGTTTCGGCTGCATATCCGGGCACGCCCAGTACAGAAATCAGTGAGAACATCGTTAAATATGATGAGATATATTCGGAATGGTCGCCAAATGAAAAGGTAGCGATGGAGGTGGCGATCGGAGCTTCCATCAGCGGTGTCAGAGCTCTGGCATCGATGAAGCATGTCGGACTAAATGTTGCTGCAGACCCTTTATTTACAGTATCTTATATTGGAGTTACCGGCGGCTTGGTGACAATCGTAGCCGATGATCCGGGTCTTTACAGCTCTCAGAACGAACAGGATACCAGAGCGATAGCACGAGCAGCTAAGGTTCCGGTACTGGAACCCTCCGATAGTCAGGAAGCCAAGGATTTTATCAAATTTGCCTTTGACTTAAGCGAAAAATACGATACCCCCGTCATTGTAAGATCAACAACAAGACTTTCCCATTCTCAGGGAATGGTAGAACTGAAGGAGCGAATCGAGAAGGACGACAAGCCCTATGTCAGAGATATCGCAAAAAATGTTATGATGCCCGGTAATGCCAAGGGTCGTCATCTTGTTGTAGAGAGCAGAGAGGCGGCACTCGAGAAGGATGGCTGTAGTTTTCCGATCAATACGGTAGAGTATCAGGATACAAAGATTGGATTTATCACGGCAGGGATTCCTTATCAGTATGTGAAAGAGGCTTTCCCGAATGCTTCCGTATTAAAGCTGGGAATTGTCAATCCTCTGCCCAGAAAGCTAATCGAAGAATTTGCTTCCAAGGTAGATAATTTATATATCATAGAAGAGCTTGATCCTATTATTGAAGAACAGGTGAAATCCTGGGGAATCAAAGCAGTAGGAAAGGAGATCCTTACCATCCAGGGAGAGTACTCCGCAAATCTACTTCGTAAAGCTGTAAATGGAGAAAAGCTAAACCTGGTGCATGCAGCGCAGGTTCCAAACCGTCCTCCGATTCTTTGTCCGGGATGTCCGCACAGAAGTGTATATTCCGTACTGAACAAGCTGAAGATTCATGGTGCCGGTGATATCGGCTGTTATACATTAGGTGCCGTAGCGCCCTTAAGTGTAGTAGATACGACCATCTGTATGGGTGCCAGCATCTCTTCTCTGCATGGTATGGAAAAAGCAAAAGGGAAGGATTATATCAAGAACTGGGTGGCTGTCATTGGAGATTCCACCTTTATGCATACCGGTATCAACTCCCTGATTAACATGGTGTACAATAAAGGTACCGGAACGGTAATGATTCTGGATAATTCCACAACCGGTATGACCGGACATCAGGATCACGCTGCAACAGGAAAGACGTTAAAGGGAGAAGCTACCTATGCAGTAGACTTAGCAGCACTTTGTAAGGCTGTGGGGGTCAATCATATTTATGAAATCAATGCTTTTGATGTAGAGAAGCTGGAGAAGGTAGTGAAAGAAGCTACAGCGATGGACGAAGTTGCTGTAATCATTACGAAAGCTCCCTGCGTACTGCTCTCTAAGGCACCGGTTGAGAAGCAGTTTGTCATTGATTCTGAGGTATGTAAGAAATGTGGTATGTGTATGAAGCCGGGATGTCCTGCGATTACCAAGAAGGAAAACGGAACGATAGCAATTAATGATACGATGTGCAATGGCTGCGGATTATGTGAAACCGCCTGCCGCTTTGGTGCTATCAAGCCGGTACAATTGAGATAAGGAGGACAGCCATGGAGACGAAGAATATTATGATTGTCGGGGTAGGAGGCCAGGGTACCCTGCTTACCAGCCGAATTTTAGGTGCGTTAACAATACAGGCAGGTTATGATGTAAAGCTTTCCGAAGTGCACGGAATGGCACAGCGAGGCGGAAGCGTGGTTACGTTTGTACGTTATGGTGACAAGGTAAACGAACCTATCGTAGAGGAAGGCCAGGCGGATGTTCTGATTGCCTTTGAGAGAATGGAAGCACTTCGATATGCACACTTCTTAAAGGAGGGCGGTGCGGTTGTTGTCAATGATTATCGTATTGATCCTATGCCGGTGGTGATCGGTGCAGCCAAATATCCGGAGAATATCCTGGAGGACCTCGGTAAGCATCACCGTGTATTCAGAGTGGATGCAATGGAGGAAGCGAAGAATCTCGGTAACAGCAAAGTATTCAATATCATTGTACTCGGTGTTGCAGCCCAACACATGAACTTTTCCAAAGAGGAGTGGCTCAAGGTAATTGAAGAAACCGTTCCTGCAAAAACTGTAGAAATCAATAAGAAAGCTTTTCAAATAGGATATAATCTCAAATAATATGATTTCAATCTTAAATCGAGGAGGTTTTGGCATGATAAAACAGCTATCTGTATTTGTACAGAACGAGATAGGCAGTCTGGCAGGAGTCACTGCTGTGCTGAAGGAAAACCGGATTAACTTAAGAGCAATTGCATCGGTAGACACACCTGAATTTGCGATTCTCAGACTGGTTGTCGATCAGCCAGAGAAGGCTAAGGAAGTTCTGAATGCCAAGGGATTTGCTGTTAAAGTTTCAGAGGCTGTGGCTGTAGAGCTTGAAGATCAGCCTGGGGTACTGGATGGTATGCTCCACGTCATTGCAGATGCCGGTATAGGTATTAATTATATCTATTCCATCGTACTACGTAACGGAAAGGCTCCGCTCATGATCCTGAATACGGATAATCTTGCAAAAACTGCCTCCGTTTTAAAGTCGAAAGGATATCTCGTTGCGGAACAGGAGGATCTGATATCATGATTTGGAATGAAACCAAGGAATGTATGAGCCGGGATGAAATCCATAATCTTCAGAGTGCAAGATTAAAGAAGATGGTGGACCGGGTTTATCACAGCGTAGAGTTTTACAGAAAGAAAATGCAGCAGATGGGTCTGGAACCCGGAGATATCAATAGTATAGATGATTTAAGTAAGCTGCCCTTTACAACCAAAAATGATTTAAGAGATAATTATCCCTTTGGTTTATTTGCAGTTCCTCAATCAGAGGTGGTACGTATTCACGCATCTTCCGGAACCACAGGAAAAGCTACGGTAGTGGGATATACCAGGAAGGATATCGATCTCTGGCAGGAGTGTGTGGCTCGTGTGCTTGCAATGGCGGGTATTGGTGCCCAAGATAAGATTCAGGTTGCTTATGGATATGGACTGTTTACAGGTGGTCTTGGTCTGCATTACGGAGCAGAGAATTTGGGCGCCACGGTTATTCCGATGTCTACCGGTAATACGCAGAAGCTGATTACGATGATGCAGGATTTTGGTGCTACTGCAATCGCATGTACACCCTCCTATTTATTACATATCGCAGAGACTCTGGAGGAAGCAGGTCAGATTGGTAACATCCAATTGAAGGCTGCCATCTGTGGAGCAGAGCCTTGGACAGAGAATATGAGAAAAGAGATTGAGGCGAAGCTCCATCTGAAGGCATTTGATATCTATGGATTAAGTGAGATATTAGGACCGGGTGTTGCCGCAGATTGTGAATGTCATAAGGGTTTACATGTATATGAGGATCACTTCGTTCCTGAGATCATCAATCCTGATACGCTGGAACCCTGTAAGGAGGGTGAAGTCGGCGAGTTGGTATTTACGACGATCACCAAAGAAGCACTTCCGCTGTTCCGTTACCGTACAAAGGATTTGACCAGCATTTCCTATGACAGATGCGAATGCGGTAGAACCTTAGCCCGAATCGACCGTTTCAAGGGACGTTCCGACGATATGCTTATCATTCGCGGAGTGAACGTATTCCCTTCACAGGTGGAAACCGCGTTGCTTGAGATCGCGGAAACCAGCCCTCATTATCTGCTGATCGTAGATCGTGTGAATAATCTTGATACTTTGGAGGTTTTGGTGGAAGTGGAGGAACGTTTCTTCTCCGATGAGATCAAGGAGCTAGAAAGCCTGACCAAGAAGATCACCCATGTACTTCAGTCCGCTCTCGGTCTTGCGGTGAAGGTGAAGCTGGTTGAACCGAAGACGATTCAGAGATCGGAAGGGAAAGCCAAGAGAGTGATAGATAACCGTAAGTTGGTTTAGAGCGTGGACCTCTGGGCTTTATCTAAGAGAGTTATAGATAACAGAAAACCGGTATAACAAATATAAACCTATCACTTTTTTTAAGGAGGGGGATTTATGGTTATTAAACAGCTGTCAGTATTTATTGAAAATACAAAAGGAAGATTGGAACGGGTAACGGAAAGCCTAAAGGAGCATAATATCAATATTGCTTCCTTTAGCTTGGCAGATACGACAGAGTACGGATTGCTTAGAATGATAGTATCTGATCCGGAGGAAGGCAGAAAAGTACTGAAGGAAGAGGGTTTTTCTGCAAAGCTTACCGATGTACTGGCTGTGAAGATAGCACAGAAGCCGGGAACGCTCCATGAAGTACTAAAATGTCTCTCCGATGCAGGAATCAGTGTAGAGTATATGTATACTCTTGCAACAGCTGGGAAGGATACCTCCATTATCATGAAGCTGTCGGATCTGGAGGCAGGTCTGAGTGTTCTGACTGCTTGTAAATACGAGCTTTGTATGGCTTCAGAAGCGTATGAGTTGAATCTTTATGTCGACAAATAATGTTTGACATGGTATGGAAATAATGGTATCATAACTTTGTTGTCTAATACTGACAACCATTAATATTTTTTTAATTTTGGAGGAATAAACATGAACAAAGGTACAGTTAAGTGGTTCAACAATCAAAAGGGTTTCGGCTTCATCTCTGATGAGCAGGGCAACGATGTATTCGTACATTACAGCGGTCTGAACATGGACGGTTTCAAGTCCCTTGAAGAAGGTCAGGAAGTTCAGTTCGAAGTAGTTCAGGGAGCAAAGGGTCCTCAGGCAACTAACGTAACAAAGTTATAATCAATGTTGGGTTTACAGTGTACCTTTTTCTAAACTATAAATTAATTCTGTAAAGAAATTCATTTATAAAGAAATGGCTATATTGTTGGAACGATTGATTAAAGGTTATCCTTAAGGAGCATTCCTTAAGGATAACCTTTTTTAGTGCGTAGAGTTTTAAGTGGGCTGAAATCGTAACAGAAACTATCTTATTCGGACTGTTAAAGAATGACATCCATTCGTTTCTTGATATGGAGCAGGAGAGAATAGAGCGGATGAAACAGGATAAGAGTCACTATAAAATTACCTGCACAATGCATTAGGTCAAATGGTATTCCCTGAGCCCAATATGCGAAACCGGAAGCGACGCCGCCGGTTATAAAATAAGGTATGGAACATAAAGCCCCAAAGCTTAATCCGTATAAGCCGCTGATGATTGCCCAGAGGAAGGTGGAGTTCAGCCTGCGAAGCAGCAATACCAGAACAAATAGGATGGTCCATACATACAGATAATTGATGAACCAGAGACCCAAGCCATAGATCAACCCTTCTGCAGCGACAAACACATAAAGGATATACAAAACCCGCCATCCAAATACTAAAGTATAAAGGATGATTAATAAAGAAACCAGTTCAATATTCGGAAGAAAGCTAAGCGCTACCTGGGCCGTTATCATAACCGCACTCATCATACCGATCAAAGCAATTTCCTTAGCACGCATAAGCTCCTCCATTTCTATCAGTCTTTTGAATTAATAGCCTGTCTTTAATGTAATCTCGTAATGGTCGCCATCTGAGATTGCAATAGAATCTACGCCATTGTTTACTTGAGCATCATCCTTAGTGATGCACCACCACTCCTGTTTCTGCTCATCGGCAATACGTCCATTCACTTCCGTGATGAAAAGACCATATTCGCTTTCACTGCCTTTGACGAGATCAGCCTCTTCCAAAGCCTGACGCAGATACTCAGCATCTGTGTGAAGGGTAAAGTCCTGATTTGTCTCATCGGGAACGACAACCTCTACGATGATTTCCTTTGCTCCTTTGACAGGCTCCGGTTTGATCTGCATATAAGTCAGCAGCATGGCTACGACTGCCACGACAAGAATACCGAGGGCAATCAGATACTTTTTTAAATTCACGTTATTTTCCATAAAACCTCCATAAAATAATACCGTGGAACGGCATCTTAATAAATAAAAAAATCCTTTACCCACAAATAGGAAAAGGACAATAAAAGATCATGTAAACATAAGTCTTTATTGCACCCTTTGTCCAAATCCTCGTGGAACTTTTGGTACCGGAGATAAGCAGGTCTTCTGACTCTTGGATCAATATGTGCTTTAACCTTCCCGATCACGATTTGCTTTTTAATCGTTTGACGATTTGTTTTATAATCGTGTGACGATTTGACTATAATCGTTTCATCAGTGGCAATACTGAAAGCACACTCCCCAAATACAGCGGCGAGACCGTACAGGCATTTAACCTGTTTCCCTATTATGTTGAATATGAATACTCAACCACTTATTCCGTAAGTATGAATTGCAAACTCAGTATACCATCCTTGTTCAATTCTTACAAGAAAATAATTGCTATTTTGTTCTAGTATGCTATAATAATTAGCTAGGGAAATAGTTTTGAAATCAACCTAAGGAGCAGATAGAAACATGAAAATAACGCAGAAATCATTTGGAAAAACGGCAAAGGGTGAGGAAGCAACCTTATATACCTTAACCAACAGCAATGGTATGAAAGTCTCTTTTACTGATTATGGTGCCAACATTGTAAGTATCGTCGTAGCTGACGCGAAAGGTAATATGGCAGATATTAATCTGGGCTTCGAGAATCTTGCCGGATATGAAGAGAATCCTCCGGGCTTAGGTTCCTTTATTGGGAGACATGCCAATCGTATTGGAGATGCAAAATTCGAACTGAACGGAAAAGTATATGAACTCGATAAAAATGACGGAAAGAATAATCTTCACGGTGGCTTTACCGGCTATAATAAATTAATGTATGAAACAGAAGTATACGAGGATGATGATATAGCAAGTGTGGAATTTTCCAGACTAAGTCCTCATATGGAACAGGGGTTTCCCGGTAATCTTGATATCACGGTTACTTACAGCCTGACCGAGAGCAACGAGCTTGTGATTGAATATCTTGCAGTCTCTGATCGAGATACAGTATTAAATCTTACAAACCACGCTTATTTCAATTTGGCTGGTCATGATTCCGGTTCCATTCTGGATCATAAGGTTTGGATCAAAGCAAATCAATTTACACCCACCACATCGGATTTGATACCGACAGGCGAGCTGTGGGATGTAACAGGAACTCCGATGGATTTCAGAACTCTCAAGAGCATCGGACAGGAGATAGAAGCAGATTACGAACCTTTGAAGCTTGGAGGCGGTTATGATCATAACTTTGTATTGGATTGCAGTGGTACACAGGTAGAGAAGGTTGCAGAGCTTGTAGAAGAGAACAGTGGAAGAAAGATGGAAGTCTTTACCGATCTTCCGGGAATGCAGCTCTATACCGGTAATATGCTGAATCCGGTGAAGAACGGTAAGAATGGAGCTACCTATGGAAAGAGACAGGGTGTTTGCTTTGAGACACAGTTCTTCCCCAATTCCATCAATACCAAGAACTTCCCTTCTTGTGTACTGAAAGCCGGCAAGGAATTTGATTCTGTTACTATTTACAAATTTACGACAATCTAGACAATGATTAAAGTGTCAAAACGATAATCTTAATACTTAAGTATTGAATTAAGGTCTTAGTATTAAAGTCTTAGTATTAAAGTCTTAGTATTAAAGTGTCAAAATGTGCGCAGCACATTTCCGAATATAAAATACTGCTATGCAAGCTTGCTTGTAATAGCAGTATTTTATATTTGGAAAAGTACTGAAGGTAACTTTGACACTTTGATTATGGTATGGTCGCTATGCAAGCTTACTTGTAATAGCAGTATTATATATTTGGAAAAATACTGAAAGTAACTTTGATACTTTAATTATGGTATGGTCGCAATACAAGCTCGCTTGTAGTAGCAATATTTTAAATTTGAAAAAGTATCGAAGGAGATTTTGGCTCTTTGGTTTTTGCATGATTTGCTATATTGGTTTACTTTCGATAACAGTAGAGTTTGACTAAAAAATGACTGTCCTTTCAGACAGTCATTTAGTTATATATGAATATTTATTTAGTTCCGTAAATTCTGTCTCCTGCATCACCAAGACCGGGTAGGATATAACCGTGTTCATTTAATCGATCATCCAAATTACCAATATATACCTCTACATCGGGATGAGCCTTAGTGAGACGTTCTACACCTTCAGGAGCAGCGATCAGACACAGGAAATGGATCTTCGTAATACCTCGTTTCTTGAGCATATCGATGGCTGCTACTGCGGAGCCTCCGGTGGCAAGCATCGGATCTACAACAAATATTTCACGATCAGCGGCATCAGAAGGTAGCTTACAGAAATATTCTACAGGTTCCAAAGTGCTTTCATTGCGATATAACCCAATATGTCCAACTTTTGCATTTGGGATCAGATTGAGAATTCCGTCAGCCATATGAAGTCCGGCTCTCAGAATAGGAACGATACAAAGCTTTTTTCCTGCGATTTCCTTTGCTGTGGTTTTGACCAATGGTGTCTCGATTTCTATATCAGCAAGAGGAAGCTTTCTGGTTGCTTCATAGCAGATTAACATTGCAACTTCAGATACAAGATCTCTGAATTCCTTGGTTGATGTGTTTTTTCGTCTCATAATGCCCAATTTGTGTTGAATTAGCGGATGATCCATGATGGTTACACTTGACATTTGATTACCTCCTGAGTGTGTATTCTAAATTTCTAACGAACATTATATCAAATTATCAGTCTATATAAAAGGTTTAATTTAATTATTTTTCTTGTAGTATAGTAGAAATAGGATCATGAAGTACGAATAGACAAAATCATGTTGATTTTTGTATATATCTATGTAACAATATTTTCGTATTATGGAAATTACAGGCGCAGCTAATATGAAACTGATCGGAGACAGTATGGGGAATGGTAAATTATATATCTGTAGAGCACTTATTATCGATGATAATGAAGTAAATACTATTGTCCTTGCGAATATGTTGAAGCTGTTTCTTATCGATGTCGATCAGGCAAACAGTGGTATTGAAGCGTTGAGGATACTAAAGAATGCCGAATATGACTTTATTTTTGTAGACCATATCATGCCCAAAATGGACGGGGCTCAGACAACAAAAGCGATCCGGGAATTGAAAAATAATAAAAACAGTGTCATTATTGCGTTGACCTCAAGTCTTTCAGATGAGATAAGATGCCTTTATCAATACGCGGGCGCCAATGAGGTATATACAAAGCCGTTAGGTTTGGCAGAGCTAGGCAAAATTCTTCAGCTATGGTGTCCACGATTGACAATTGAGGATTCCTCACTTCATCCTTTCGTTACTGAAAGGGGTGAAGCAGATACGCTGCTTCATTCATTAATTGGAGAAATCGAAGGGGTTGAGTATGAAACGGGACTGAAGTATGCGTTAGGAGATTCAAAGCATTATGTAGAAATTCTGACCGTTTCCCTAAAGGATATACGGACCTGTATGAAGTTGATGAAGGACGGGAACAGCAGGAAGAGATACGATGATGTGAGAATCGGAGTTCATAATATCAAAAATGTATTTGCTAATATCGGAGCACTCACCATGTCAGAGTTATCTAAAGAATTCGAGCAGACGGTTTTGAAGCTGGATCAGCCTGCATTTGAACTCTTTTACGCTTGCTTTATTTCTCGTGTGGACGATTTTTATGAAAAACTTGATTCGATTTTGAAGAGATATGTAACGAAAATAAAAGAAATACCTGAAAAAGGAGAGAATACATTTATTCCTATGACAAAAGAGGAATATGAACAAAGCATCAGTAACACCATATACTATATCAGGAGATATGATTATGTAGCGATTCTGAAAGAACTTGAAAGACTGATCGAACAGGAACATCCGTTATATCAGTATGAATTGGAACAGGCGATTGCAGAGATTAAAGAATATAAATATGAAAATATCCTGATTAGAATGACTGAGTTAAAAAACCAGATGGATCAAAATAGTTCTTAGTAGATATAAATAATAACAAAAAAAAGAAAAGCTGAAGCTTTTCCTGATGGGACTGCGTTATAATAAATAGGCTGATAAAAGAGGAGAAGCCCGGTAGAGGGGGGAGGGTAGCTGCCGGGCTTATTTTATGAAAAAAATTATCTTGTAAGCGTTATTTAATTGGTAGTTCTCTTAAAGTTAATCTCTTAACTTACTTTTGATTATAAAAGACATATATGTTTTTTGTATGGATATATTATGAACATTCTGTTAATATTTCATGGAATTTTGAAAAAAACGAATAATTGGAAAATAAATCGGGTTTACTGCCGATATATAGTATAGATACATTTAGGAAAAGGTGTCAGCATTTGCAGAGTTTTATTTTGCGTCCGTAGCGAATAATAGTATTATAAGAATTTGATACTTATAATACAGTAGTTCACATAAGAATATGTAATTAATTGGACTGGACATTTAAATAAGGATATGATATATAATTCAAAAGGAAAAACCCTGATAGTAGATTGAGAGTAGGTGATATTATGTCAAATGTTTTTAAAAAATTAATCAGTAAAGAGTTGGGTGAGGCGAATTATCACCGCTATTTTTCCTTTGTCAAAAAGAATCTGGAAAGTAAGGCCGCTGACAGTCAGACGATTTATAATGATATGTATGAAAAATTAAAATACAGAGATCTGAAATCCATCACAAAAATGCATAATCGTTTGAATGATACGATGGTATTAGCGTTCCGGATCAGTAAGAATTTCTTTTTTGCATTCTTGTTTTATCTGGCGGCATGTGTTTTTGTCATTGCCAAGGTTTCGCAGCCGGAGATCGTATTCGCTGCTTTGATTCTGATGAGCAGCTGCTTTATCTATAAGGCATATGAGTTTATTGCAAATAAATTCTGCTATATCGATGCACAGATTATTTTGGTTTATAAAGCAGTGCTGGATCGCATCATTTTAAAAGATAGGAAAAGTACTCAAGAAAAATAGATTAAATCATTAATTTTTACAAAATTCAAATAATTCTTCCATGGTAATATACCAGGCTCTTCTGTATAATTGTAAGCAGTCATATTCTGTCCGGGTCTTGCTGCAACATTATTTGGGTAGTATTATGGCTGCTGAAATAGTAAAGGAGGAGCTCCGTTCAATGAAAATGACATTACGTTGGTTTGGTCCCGGGCAGGACAGCGTTACTTTAGAAGAGATACGCCAGATACCGGGAGTCAAAGGAGTAATAACCGCGTTGCATGAGATTCCTGTAGGAGAACCCTGGAGTTATGAGCAGGTTATGGAAAGAAAGACACTCATAGAAGCATCAGGACTCAAACTTCTGGGAATTGAAAGCATAAATATTCATGAAGATATAAAGCTTGGCGTACCGTCCAGAGAGCAATATATTGATAATTATATCAAGTCTTTAGAGGCTGTAGGCAAAGCAGAGATCCATTTGGTTTGCTACAATTTCATGCCTATCTTTGACTGGATGAGAACAGACCTTACATATATGCTAGAGGACGGCTCTAATGCGATGGCTTATGATGATAGCGAAATCAAAGGCATGACACCGGAAAAAATGTTCGCCAGAATTGAAGAGAACAGCAATGGTTATGTTATGCCCGGTTGGGAACTAAACCGTAAGGCTGAAATAACAGATTTATTTCATAAGTACGAAGGAATGACAGCAGAAAGGCTCAGAGAAAATTATAAGTATTTCTTGGATGCGATCATGCCTACCTGCGAGAAATATCAAATAAAGATGGCAGTACATCCGGATGATCCAGCATGGAATGTATTTGGCTTACCTCGAATTGTAACCTGTGAAGAGGACATGCTTAAAATTGCGGATATGAATTCCAGTAGTTACAATGGCTTTACATTATGTACCGGATCCCTTGGAAGCAGTATCTCAAATAATCTTCCAGCAATCATTCGCAACCCGAAGATCGCTGAAAGAATTCATTTTGCTCATGTGAGGAACTTAAAATTTATAGGAGACAGATTGTTTCACGAAAGCGCTCATCTGTCTGAGTGCGGTTCCTTCGATATGTATGAAATCATGAAAGCGCTGATTGATGGAGGCTTTGACGGAGTAATCCGTCCGGATCATGGAAGAAATATCTGGGGCGAAGAATCACGTCCCGGTTATGGCCTGTACGATCGCGCTCTGGGTGCGGTTTATCTGCTGGGCCTTGAGGAAGCAATCAAGAAGTAATAACCTGGAAATAACCTGAATAATGAATTTGAAAGGGAAGAGGCTGTTGACCTCTTCCCTCTTTATATGTCCTATGGATGTGTGTTCAAAAGATCTGAATTTATGTGCGTGTCAGATACGCTTTAGTTAAATGATCGTTTTCTTTGAACGTATGGCTTGGGAAGGAGCAAACCCACGATTTTCTTTAAAGAGCCTACTGAAATAAAATACATCGGAGAAACCACAGGCTTCTGCTATTTCATTGATCTTAAATTCGCCACTGTAAAGCATTTCTTCGGCATGGTTGATCCGTATTGAGGTAAGAAGGCTTCGGAAGGACATGCCAGTCTCCTTCTTAAATAGATTACCGAAATACATGTCGCTTAGATTAACCATCTCGGCCATATTCTGTACGGTAAGAGGCTCATGATAATGATTTGCGATATGATGAAGTACCTTCTTAATTCGGATATCCATGATGCTGGTATCTTTCCTTAATACGATTAGTTGGAAATAACGCTGCAGCAGCATGAGATAGATTGCCCGTGCCCGCATAGTGTATCCTGGGTCTCGAAGCTTCCATACCGTATTTAACTCCGCATACAATGCCGTCAGATCCTTATGTAGTCCAATACTGCTTACGACAGGAAATGGTAATCTGACATCATGCCCGTTCAAATCCTTTATTTTACCATTAATGCTGAATAGCTCAACCGTGGAATTCGGATTGGTTACGGCTTGCCTTCTGCTGCCGGCGGGAACGCAGATCAAATCCCCTGCTGTAACAGGATATTTCTTTGAATTTATTATGTATTCTGCCTGTCCGCTTACCACATAGGATACATCGACAAAATCTATGATTTCATCGGCAATGTGCCATGTGGGAGTAGATATTCTATGGTTATAATAATCCACGGTAGCTACGAGGTTATCCATAATTTCAGTATACAACGACATCCCCCCTCGATTTGTTCATTTTTCTTATGTTGTCAAAAGTAGTATGGATAAGCTTTTGGTCAATATATTAATATACAAGCAACGATATATCATTATTTTATCAAATTTGAAGTGATTTGTATATATAGAATTTACAATAAGTTCACTTGACGGAATGAGCTTATTGTATATTATCACAGGGGTTTATAAATATATCCGTGTTTTTTATATATTTTCTATGGTTTTCCCATGTATTTTAGTATACCAATTCGATATAATGATTTTATCGTTAGTTTATTCAGTGATCTATATGTCATAAATTAATGAATAAAATAACTTTATAGGAGTTGAAGTATCTTGTAGCTGGTTGCAGACGGCAGGGAATTCAGCAAAAGCATGAGAATGCATGGATTTTGAAGAGATAGGGGGATCATAGTTAATGAAACAAAAAAGTGTGAATAATAAATTTAAATTATACATAAAAAGGACATGGACACTTTATCTTATGATGGCACTGCCTGTTGCTTTTGCGATCATTTTTCGATATCTGCCAATGACAAATATTGCAATGGCTTTTAAAGAATATAATATGTTCAAGGGAGTATGGGATTCACCTTGGTCCGATCCGTTTTATAAATGGTTTGCCAAGGCCTTCACATCTAAGGATTTCTGGCTGGCTTTACGTAATACCTTAGTGTTAAATTCATTGGATTTGATTATAGGCTTTCCGATCCCGATCATCCTGGCAATTCTGTTGAACGAATTGGCATACAAAAGATTTAAGAAAGTAACTCAAACAATTTTATATTTACCTCACTTCCTTTCCTGGATTATCATCAGCGGTATTGCTCAGCAGTTGCTGGCTCCTCGTTCAGGTGTGGTAAATGTATTCCTTGGTAATTTCGGAATCGGTCCGGTGAATTTCCTTACGGACGGCTTTCTGTATGTCTGCACCTATATCGTATTGGGAGCCTGGAAGGAAATGGGCTGGAATACTATTATTTACCTTGCTGCTATCACGGGTATTAACAGTGAATTATATGAAGCTGCTGAGGTGGATGGAGCATCCCGTCTCAGAAGAATTTGGCATATTACGCTACCGGGTATCCGTTCCACGATTGTCGTGTTACTGATCATGAATATGGGTCGAATTTTGGGAAGCGAATTTGATCGTCCTTACGCTATGTATAACAGTCTGGTCATGAAGGTCGGCGATGTATTAAGTACATATGTGTTCCGCGTAGGTATCCGTGGCTTCCAGTTCTCACTAACCGCTGCAGTTGGTTTGTTCCAATCTGTAGTATGTGTCATATTCCTGCTACTCGCCAATAAAATCGCGAAACGTTTTGGCGAACGCGGTATATGGTAGGAAAGGGGGAATAGAAAATGGTTAAGTCTAAAAAAAGAAAAACCGGAGATATCATCATTGCTTTCGTATGTGTTTTATTTATTCTTGTGTGTGCACTGCCCATTCTCAATATTGCAGCGAGATCCTTAAGTGCGCCTAATGCATTGATTAACAACAGAGTATCCTTCTTTCCGGTAGATTTTACACTTGATTCTTATCACTTTGTATTAAAGGATTCAGCGTTTGTTCGAAGCTTATGGTGGACCGCATTACTTACCTTAATTTGTACCGGTGTGTCCCTGGTGATGACGATCCTTTGTTCCTATCCATTGATTTATGATAATTTGAAGGGCGGAAAATTCCTTAACGGTATGATGCTTCTTACCATGTATTTCAGTGCAGGTACAATACCGAATTATCTGTTAATGAAGCAATTGGATTTAATCGATAAGCCACTTGTTCTGATCATACCGAACTGCTTATCCATCTTTAATATGATTATCTTAAGAAGCTTCTTATATGGGGTTCCGGAAAGCCTCCGAGAATCCGCACAGTTGGATGGTGCAGGTCCTGTGGGTATCTTACTCAAGATTTATCTACCATTATCAAAGCCGGTACTGGCTACACTGGCATTGTTCTATGCAGTAGGACGTTGGAACGGATTTTCAGATGCACTAATGTATGTTACCGATGCGAAATATGCACCGATCCAGTTAAAATTATATCAGGTAATCAATAATCTTTCTGCGATTGATACGGCCGCACAGGAGGGCTTCTCATCTCCTACAGCAAGTGAGGGCTTGAAAGCGGCATCGGTTATGTTTGCTACAATACCAATTGTATGTATCTATCCTTTCCTTCAACGGTATTTCATAGCCGGAGTTACACTAGGAGCTGTAAAGGAATAATCTATTTATTGGGTTTACTATTACATGGTAAATACGACGCTTTCGTAGAGCGTTGTTATTTATAAATAATTTATAGGAGGAAGAAGAGATGAAAAAAAGAGTATTCTCATTGATGCTTGTATGCTTAATGCTTGTAAGCATTCTTGGGGGATGTAAGAAAGAAACAACACCGACAGATACACCTAGCGCAGATCCTACAAGCGCACCCGCTGCTACAGAGGCTCCTGCAACTACAGAAGCACCTGCATTACCTGAATATAGCGAAATTACAGTAGAGGTTTTTGACCGTGGTACCGATGCTGGAAAAACCGATGCGGCTGATAACTATTATACTAAGTGGATTCAGGAAAAGGCTTTAAAGGATATTAACTTAGGCGTTAAATTTGTTAAGGTTTCCCGTTGGGAAGAGACTGCACAGCTTAACAACCTGATGGCGGCATCCACTGCTCCTGACATTTGTTTTACTTACAGCGCTGACCTGATTGCTCAGTATCGTGATTTGGGCGGACTTGTAGACTTAGCTCCTTATATCGAGGCTATGCCCGAGTTAAATAAATTACTTGGACCCGATCCTGCACTGGAAGGTCGTGGATTAATCGAGCGTAACAAGACAATGGAGACAGGTGCGATCTACTCTATTCCTGCTCGTCGTATGAACGTAGCAAAGTATGGTACCTTCATTCGTAAGGACTGGTTGGATAAGTTAGGCTTACCATTACCTACAACTACACAGGAATTCCATGATGCACTTCTTGCATTCAAGACACAGGATCCCGGTGGCGTAGGCAAGGATAAGGTAATTCCTTTTACTATGACAAGAGATGTTAGATGGCGTGCATCTGCTCTCTTAGAGTCCTTTATGGATCCTTCTTTAACCAGAAAAGATCGTTGGGTTAACAACGTTATCGATCGTTACTATGTAGAACCCGGCTTCAAAGAAGGCGTTCGTTACATGAATACAATGTTCAATGAAGGCTTAGTTGACAATCAGTTCATGCTTTACAAGGATGATACTACCGCAGATGATCTTATTAAGAGCGGTGTAGTAGGTGCATTCATTCATAACTGGGATCAGCCTTACCGTGAGAGTCCCGGTCTGTTACGTGACTTAAAGGTAAATGTTCCGGATGCTGAAATCGTATCTATCGATCCTTTTAAGAACAGCAATGGTGTTACCGCTAAGGAAGTATATGACGCAGCTGGCTTAAGCTTCTTTGTACCTGCAACCTGTAAGAACATTGATGGCGCTGTTCGTTATATTAACTGGTTATCCACATTCGAGAACCGTTATTACCTGCAGATCGGTGATGAAGGCGTAACTCATGAGATGGTTAATGGCGTTCCGAAGATGATCAGTGCAACCGGCGAGAAAATTATGAACTCCGCAAATAATATCGATTATACCTTCATGATCAACGGTATTGACGTAGGCGATGAGTCCAAGATGGCACAGGTTATTGCTCAGTCTTATGCAGTAGATCAGCAGTTGATCGTTGATGCATATGCGAATGCAATGGCTAACAGCACATCTCCGATTATCGTTCCTGTAACACTCAGTGCAGCAGGACCTGTAACCCAGACCTTAATTGATAAGGGTGAGACTATGATGGCAGAAACCATTACCTGTAAGCCTGCTGACTTCGACAAGACATGGGATGCAGCTATTCAGGATTGGCTTGCTTCCGGCGGTCAGGCAGTTATTGATGAGCGTGCAGCAAAATATGCTGAATAATTAAATTCATAAGTATGTTTATTATGAGCCTGTATGGAGAACCATACAGGCTCATTTCTGTTATTAAGAAGGCAGTGTAAACTCAACCGGAACAGAAACATTCTTCGTTCAAGTATTTACAGTACAAGTAGTTACAGAGTCTGAGTTGTGTGTCTAGAAAATAAAAGATGTAGTTTGATAGAGATACGGAAGCTGATATAATAGTGATATGAATAGCGTGGATGGAAAAAGCTGATAATGATGGATAGTAGCAAATAACCGATCTAGGTAGGAAGTAATTGATCTGAGCAGGATAAGTAGAAGGTAGAAGAACAATTGGAGGAGAAAACATGAATACATTGAAAGAGCATCGTGAAATGGATCAAAGGAAGATTACCAGTATTCTTGAACTCGTGAATATAGAAACAGGAGAACGTAAAATATTAAAAGAATT
Organism: Bacillota bacterium; assembly: GCA_023414355.1. Lineage (GTDB taxonomy): Bacteria > Bacillota > Clostridia > Lachnospirales > Lachnospiraceae > Mobilitalea. The sequence goes on from JAEZOB010000009.1 coordinate 246,752, forward strand.
TGATTACCTGATTGAAGCCCCTAATTGGCTAAAAAACGGAAAAGAGTTGATTTATAACGCGCGCGGTCAAATCTATTCCTACGATATCGCATCAGGAGAGAGTAAGCTAATACAGACAGGTTGCTGTAATCAATGCAACAATGATCATGTGCTTTCGCACGATCACGCACAGCTGGCTGTCAGCCACCATACCTATGAGGATGGTCAATCAAGAATTTATTCTATGCCAATAGAAGGTGGAACTCCGATACTCATCACACCGATCGCCCCAAGCTATCTTCATGGCTGGTCACCGGATGGACAGACATTGGTGTATTGCGCAGAACGTAATGGAGAATATGATATCTACAGTATTCCGGCAGAGGGAGGCAGAGAGACAAGATTAACAGATGCGCCGGGGCTGGATGACGGACCGGAATATACTCCCGATGGCAAATATATCTGGTTCAATTCGGTACGGAGTGGTCTGATGCAGCTATGGAGAATGAAGGCAGACGGCAGTGAACAGATGCAGATGACCTTTGATGAGAGTAACAGCTGGTTTGCCCACCTGTCACCGGACGGAAGCACCATAGCCTATATCACCTATCAAAAGGGAGATGTGGCACCGGGAGACCACCCTGCGAACAAACACGTGGAAATTCGTTTGATGTCTGCTGAGGGTGGTGAATATCGAACTCTGGTTAAGTTGTTTGGAGGCCAAGGGACCCTGAATGTCAACTCTTGGTCACCCTGTGGTAAGAGATTAGCTTTTGTGAGCTATAGAATCAATGACTGATTTAGTGAAGACTAATCAGTGAAGACTAATCAGTGAAGGACATAAGGATATGGGCTTTACACTGATGGTCCGGGTTTTTACCCGGAGAAATCTCAGTGGTTTACGGGGAGGAATAGAGAAATGAACCTATTTGATGTGATGGGACCGATCATGGTCGGACCCTCTAGTTCTCATACAGCGGGAGCTGTAAAAATTGGATATACGGCACGAAAGCTACTTCGTGAAGAAGTAAAATCAGTCAGGCTTTATTTGTATGGGTCATTTCTGGCGACCGGCAGAGGACATGGGACTGATAAAGCGCTCATTGCAGGTTTGCTGGGGATGCAGCCGGAAGATGAGAGGATTCCGGAAAGCTTCCGGATTGCTGCAGAAAGAGACTTGGAGTATGAATTTGCAGGGATAGAATTAAGAAATGCCCACCCGAATTCTGTACTTTTAAAGATCACTGGAATACATGGGAATACACTAGAAATCGTGGCATCCTCCATCGGTGGAGGTGCCATCATGATCAATCAGATTGACGGGGTGGAAGCAGATATCTGTGCTTGTAATCCGACTCTGATCATAAATAATATTGATCAGCCCGGGCATGTGTCTCTGGTAACATCAATTCTCGGGCAAAAGTCAGTCAATATCGCTACTATGCGTATCTATCGTGACAGAAGGGGCGGGAATGCCACCATGATCATCGAATGCGATCAGGAGGTTTCTGCAGAAGCGATAGAACTATTGAGATGTACAGACGGTGTAACGAAGGTTACTTATTTGAGTATGGAGGAATAACATGAGCTTTAGATCATTGGATGAGATTGTAATGCGGTGTACAAAGACTCAGAAAAACTTCTGGAGGGTAGTTCTTGAGGAGGATATGGACGAGCGGATGTCCTCTGAAGAGGAGTCCTTTCAGAAGATGACCAGATTATATCAGGCCATGAAAACTGCAGATACTGCTTATGATAAAAATCTTGAATCAGCAAGCAGGCTTGTTGGTCACGACGGAGAAAGAATGAATCAGGCATTGCTCGCAGGCAGGGTGCTGAGCGGTCCATTCATCGGAGAAGTCATAGCAAAGGCACTAAAGATGGGCGAGTCCAATGCCTGTATGAAAAAGATTGTAGCTGCCCCAACGGCCGGTTCCTGTGGAGTAATACCGGCAGTTCTATTGACTTATGAAGAGAAATTTCAAGCTTCTGAGCAACGTATGATAGAAGCAATGTATGTTGCATCAGGCATCGGGCAGGTGATTGCAGCCAAAGCATTTCTTGCCGGTGCTGCGGGAGGATGCCAGGCAGAGATCGGTTCGGCCAGTGCGATGGCTGCAGGTGCGCTTGCGTATTTAAACGGTGGGGATGATGAGAGCATTATCCATGCAGCAGCAATGTCTTTGAAAAATCTTCTCGGTCTGGTCTGTGATACCGTCGGTGGGCTTGTTGAAGTCCCTTGTGTAAAAAGAAATGTTGTAGGAGCTGTGAATGCCATCGCCAGTGCTGATATGGCCGTCGCAGGAATACGAAGCAAAATACCACCGGATGAGGTGATTGAAGCAATGCGAGAGGTAGGGGAAGCACTGCCCAGAGCTCTTCGGGAGACAGGGGAAGGTGGATTGGCTGCCACACCGACCGGAAGAGAAATTATGAATAGGATTATGAATTCATAATAGCCGAGCTAAGCCGATATATTTATAGTAAGTCTTAGTAGTATGGTGAAGCTATGAAAGCAGAAAGAGGATCGGATACGAGAAAGAATAGATTGCTCAAGGAGCTTACAGAGGAGCTTCAAGATTCGAAAATATCTCCTGAGTCAAGCACCTCCGTGTTTATCAAGGTGGGGATTATGGTATTAAGCATCCTGATGCTGATTGGCTTTGGAATCATGATTGTCCCCAATGCTGTCACAGTGTCCAATATCAGCAGCAAGAGAGATTTGCCGATCTATAGCGTGGAAACAAAGGATAAAAAGGTAGCACTTAGTTTTGATACAGTTCCGAGTAACGAGGACCTTCAGAGCATTTTGGATACGTTGGCGAAGCATAACATAAAGGCAACCTTCTTTCTTGCAGGCGACTGGATAGAGAAATATCCAGATGATGTCAAGGCAATCGTCAAAGCGGGTCATGATGTCGGCAATCATAGTGAGAACCATAGACAGATGTCAAAGCTGGATCATAAGGAATGTACCGATGATATTATGAGGGTTCATGAGCGGATGAAGAAGTTAGCCGGGATTGATATGAATCTATTCCGTGCTCCTTATGGTGAATATAATAATCTGCTTGTAGGTACGGCAAGAGAATGTGGGTATCATACGATTCAGTGGGATGTGGACAGTGAGGACTGGAAGGACTACGGAACGGACAGCATCATCAAGTCTGTTGTAGATAACAAACACCTTGGCAACGGTTCCATCATCCTGCTGCACAGCGGCACAAAGTATACCTCAGAAGCACTGGAGGGTGTGATTACAGGACTTCAGGAGAAGGGGTATGAACTCATACCTGTATCAAAGCTGATCTATACAGGGAAGTATACTGTGGATGGTACAGGGAGGCAATTTGTGAAGTAATTTAATTATATTTAAGCTTGCAAGATTAATTGCAAGCTTTTTTTATGTTGAAGAAATTATTGCCATTTGGATTAATAAGTTATTGCTATAGACTTACAGTACAATTATAATAATTGATATAAACATGCATGTCAGATTCTGATAGTAGTTTATGACTTAAAAAGAACTTTGAGCTTAAGCATTTGACTATAAGTAATCAGATTTATAATAGTATGAATGAAAGGATTCTGTATGAAAGCATATCAGCTAAAAATCGCAATTAAGAATTCAAAACCACCTATTTGGAGACGATGTATTATTCCAGCTGGGATTACATTTTCACAACTCTGTGTTATTTTAAATGAGGTTATGGGGTGGTCTGGGTACCATTTATCAGAATTTGAATTTTATCATTTGCAGCTCCAATTACAGGAGAAAGACGATTTTAATGATTTTATGCCTATATGGGATTTTGATTTATTAGATTCATCTAAAACATATATTAATGAATACATGGAGCAACAGAAATGGTTTACCTATACCTATGATTTTGGTGATGACTGGCAGCATAGGGTGACTATAGAAAAAATTATTGAGGACTATCCGAACAATTATCCTCAGGTAATCAGGTATAAGGGTGATTGCCCAATGGAAGATTGCGGCGGCATAGAGGGATATTATGAATGCATCGATGTGATTGAAAATTTTGATCATCCGGAAAGTGATGAGCGAAGAAGATGGGCAGAGTCACAAGGATATGGGAATACTTATGACATGGATGAAGTGAACAAAGATTTACAGGAAACATGCTATGTCATTTTTGGTAAAGGTGATAAGCGGAAAAAACATGATATCTATGAAGATATGTTGAATAATAAGTTTGGGCTGATAGCATCAAAAACAGCAAAAAATCTCGAAAAGAAGATACAATCTAAGAGTCATAAAACCGATGACCTTTTACAACAGATTGCTAATCGAGTTAGTATATTGGCCGCAAATAAAATATCTCAGGAAAACCCCGGAGGGACAGATACGGTATCTTTGAAGGAGGATATTTCGGAAGATTTTATCCAAGCTGAAGCTAAAAAGTATATAGAAGAGATACTCTCGAAGAATAGTAAGTCCAGAAAATTACAATTAATAGAACTACTTAACTCCTATGGAAAAGAAGATTTGAAGGATCTGGCATTTATTCATGATTTGAGAAATATATCCTCTCTGAAGAAAGCCGAATTGGCTAACAGATTGAAGGATAAGATGTTATTACCGGAGACACTTCGTGATACGTGTGTAGTATTACCAGAGGATGAAATTCGAACATTTGAAAGAATAGCAGAATGTAACATACCCTATTATATTAAGAAAAGCGAGGAAGACTTGCTTCAGAAATTTATCGATCAGGGGTATATCGGAATATGTATGGATGATCAGGTAGATATACCAGAGGATGTAATACAGTTATATCAACAAATAAATACGGTTCAATTTCAAAATCTCAGAAAACGTATCAGTTGGCTGGTAGCATGCTTTAACATGGCAACCTGGTTTTATGGTGCGGTTCCGGCTGATATAATGATAAAGGTATTTAATCAGAAAAAAGGTTTAAAGACAGATCGTTACCAGTTATTAGAAGATTATGAAAAAATCCCATGGAATCGGAAGAACTTTGTACTAATAAATGATCTATTTGTACATAGGAATCTTCTGGAAAATGATAATTATATCTATCTAATGAGAAACCAAGGAGATAAGAAGTATTATATTCCAACAGAACAAGAAATTTTAGATATTAAGCGAGAGTATTTTTTGACGAAAGATTCTGCAGTAATGAATCTAATACATTACTTTGTAAAGAGGCTTGATATACCGGAAGATGAAGCAACATTAGTCGTAAGAGATATTCAGTATGATATCAACGGTGGGGGTAGTATGCACGATATTTTTGATATCGTGAATGACAGGGGGATTTGTTTTAAAGAGGAAAATGATTTTAAGCAAATTGTTCCATTGATAAACGACTTATGGAATAATACAAGAATGCTATTGAATCGAGGTTTTATGCCCAGTGAACTATTTCAAGATGAAAGGATGAAACTGCGTCCCTTCGGTCCTAATCATATGCCTACTATCGTTGCGGGCAGCAGTGAGGCTGCAAAGTTGCTGATGGAAAGCAAGGAACATATAGAAAAACTGGGATTTCCAATTGACTTTGAATCCAATGTAAAAGAAATATCGGTATATTCTATGCCATCAGGTGTTGATGGTTCAATAGAAATGAAAACAAACAAGATATATCCGAATGATCCATGCCCTTGCGGTAGTGGTAAGAAATATAAGAAATGTTGTGGAAGATAGACATGCTTATTATTTTAATATTATTAATAAGAAGCAACTCATCGTAATATTCATAAGCAGTGGAGGTAAAAAATGAAATTATATCATGCAAGCGGAGAGGCAGTTGAATTTCCTGAAATCCGGAAAGGAAAATATGGTAAGGATTTTTCTTGGGGCTTTTATTGCACAGAAGACTATGAACAAGCCAAGAGATGGGCGAGAAGGAATAGAGAGACTCCGACAATTAATATTTATGACTTTGAATACAATAATGACCTTAGGGTATTAAGATTTCCGGAAATGACTGATGAATGGCTTGATTTTATATCATCCTGCAGAGCAGGAGGTATTCATAATTATGATATTGTAGAAGGACCGATGGCTGATGATACAGTATGGAACTATGTGAATGACTTCCTATCAGGAGATATTTCTAGAACAGCATTTTGGGAATTGGCCAAGTTCAAATACCCGACACATCAGATTAGTTTTCATACCTTAAAGGCATTGGATTGTCTGAAGTTTGAAAGGAGTGAGCTTCTTGCTGAGTGAGCAGGATAAGAATAACATGTTCTATGTTTGTTCCCTAATAGAATATCTTGGAAGAAAAACTAAAAACAGAAGAGCTGAGATAGTTAGGTTATTAGGAAAAAAGGAAATTGAGAGACAACTGGAGTTAGCAGAAGTAAATCATAGTTTATCAATGGAACAGGTTGCAGACGAATTAGCGGATGAATTTCATATATTAAGAGGCAACTATGATTCTGTAGGTAAATGCTATTATACTGTACCAAGTGTTTATGGGATTGCAAAGAATTATCAAAGATTAATAATTAATGATGTTAATGCAGGAAAAACAATATCAGATGCTTTTTATGATGTATTCCAGTCTTTTATAAGTGATGATATATCTGATTTTAATTCTTCAGTATACTATAGCAGTCCGGAGTACCTACAGGTTTCATATGAAGAGGGAAGATTATTATAGATGGTATTTGAATGGTTCATATTATGAGTGGAAAAAAGAAGAAAATTAATAAGAACGACCCGGAGATATGGACTGAAGAACAATATGAACAGTATATGAAAGGTCTTTATGATCTGGATTCTATTGCGGGTTATACAGAGGGAGGAGTACCATATGGAAATCCGATGGATTATGGTGCTGAAGGGATTGGATTATTTGTAGAGCGTTCATATAATAACGAGTGGGAAGAACTACCTTTTAGTTAGGTATAGCAATTAATCTTTGAAGGGTGTGGTTTAGTGAATAGGACGAAACCGGAAGAAGCTGTGAAAGAGCTTACTATGTTATTGATGTATCTAACAAGATTTCATGAGAAGAATCATCTTATTGAAACATGTGATATAGCTTGGAAAGGATATGATTTCGACATCATAAATAAATAAGAGGATGAAGATTTTATATATCAGGGGAGTCATAAATCTAAATCTGTGGTTATAACAGAAAAAGGAATAGAGCTTTCAAGGCAACTATTAGAAAAATTCCATATTGATGATTGGAAGTAAAATTACTAATTTTAATAATTACAATTAGCTGACAATACTCAAACCCTTATTATCACTGGTTTTAAAGGTGTTGCGTACGATGATTCCGAGGACTGGAAGGACTACAGCGCAGAAAGTATTATTGATTCCGTAGTAGACAATAATCATCTGGGCAACGGCTCCATCATCCTTTTACACAATGGCACAAAGTATACCTCAGAAGCACTGGAGGGTGTGATCACGGGCTTGCAGGAGAAGGGATATGAGTTGGTGCCAGTGTCGAAGCTGATCTATACAGGGAAATATACTGTGGATGGTACAGGGAGGCAGTTTGCGAGGTGAGAATGGATAGTAATATATGGAGACTATGAGATAATTTAAAGTATTTAATTGAATAAGATGATATGGGTGAGAAGCCTTTTCATTTTTTTATGAATGGAGAAGGCGGTCTCACCCTTTTTATGCCGGATAGAGATACTGAAATGGCAGAACATTACTGTGCATACTAATTTCATATCAATCCCCAATAATTAACTAATGAAATCCGAGAGCAACATAGCTACACTCAGGTATGTATTGTAACCTTAAGGTTTATATGAATTATTAGGAGTGTTGAGATGAAAAAGATATTCAAAAAAGCCTGTGCGATGCTGCTGATTGTAGCTATGATCGCTGGTGTTGCACCAAGTTCGGTAAAAGCGGAAGGAAAGACACAGACAGAGGGTGAAGTAGCAAATAATACATATACGGAAAATTCCGAACCACAGACGGGCTAGGCTATGCAGGAGTATGCATTTACAGAGGGTGCGGTTACAGAAGATTACCTCCTCAATACCATTACCTATGAGTACACCAAATGGACAATAACCGAATACCTCTTGAGGAAAGAAACTCGTCTAAAATAAAGCCGGTAACAAATAATAACACAATCAAAAAGGTCGTTCTCAGAAACTTATACAACTTGAGAATTTCAATATTTTTACGATATCGATAATAGATAAAAGCATTATATATAACGATTACAACAAAAAACTCGTCATCAATTAGGTTTAGATAGGATGGTAAAAATAGTCTGTGAACACCGGTATCTCTGAGAATACAGAAGCACCAAAGGACGATTGCAAACAGTAATAGAATTTTATTTGCTCTTCCTGAAAAAGGAACGAGATGTATTCTATTAATTAAGAAAGTGAGAAATAGAAAAAGAAAAAGATTCCAAGGAACTGAACTGGATATATGAACATAGGTAAGGAATCGCTTTGGCGTGTTGCAATATGGTCCAGGTAGGCTTGTATTATCGTAGCTAATATATTACGCAAAACAATCCAAAAAAATAAGAAATGTTTTATTATCTCATTTTTGTTGTTTCTATGTATCGTAAAGAAACAGCCCAAGCAAAATGTGCCAATAGCCAATGCTATTAGATAATAGAGTGTAAATAGATTTCCATAATATTTTCGCATTCTATAAAAGAGTTTCTTATAAATCATGTGTAATAATAACAAAGTATACAATGAAAATCATTCCTGTCCTCTCGAGCCAAACAGTATATAGAAATATATCGAGATAAAGAATGCCATAACTTAAAAAAACAGCGGAGAAAGTATAGCATTTGGCATCACTCGATACATGTGGAGGCGTGCTGTCTGCTATATAAGGTGTAAGGCTTGAAATTGTGGGTTTCCAAACATTAGAGTTTCTCAGATTTTCAACGCTATTTAACTGGATATTAATTAAGTGGCATAGCGACTAACTACCTTTCAAGCGGTAAAAGAACCGTGAAAGTTGTTCCTTTATTTGGAATACTTGCTACCTGAATTGTACCCTTATGTTCCTGTACAATCCATCTTGCTATAGACAGTCCAAGACCTGAGCCATCTTCATTTAGATTTCTGGTCTTTGCAACACGGTAAAAGCGGTCAAATATTTTATCCAAATGTTCATTTTCTATGCCGTATCCAGTGTCTGAAATTATCAATTCTACTTTTTTCTCATGGCGTGTTAATGCTACGGTAACTGTTCCAGGACCAACCGCGTAGTGAAGTGCGTTATCTACAAGAATGACGATAAGCTGTTTAATCCATTTTCTATCACCGTGAAAAGCAACTCTATTATTTATGCTGATTTCAAGCGTAATATTTTTTCGATTGGCAACAGGATCAAATGGTACAAGTGCTTCATCAATGGCTTCGTCAAGCATGAAGGTTTCCGATTCAAGAGTTTGTTGGTCTGTATCAGCCCGTGATAAAGTAAGCAAATCGTTAACCAGCTTTGCCATACGTTTGTTCTCGGCTTCTATATTTTTCAACCATTTCATCTGACTACTCACTGTTTCTTCCGGATTATCCATCACTAATTCCAAATTTGTCTGTATAACAGCAATAGGAGTACGCAGTTCATGGGAAGCATCGGCGGTGAAATCAAGTTGTTTCTGCCAAGCAACCTTAATTGGAGCTATAGCCATTTTAGACAGTAGCCAGCTTCCGATAAATACCATACCAATGATTAGTATAATTATTACCAACGACCTTTGAATGGGTAAGTCGTTTCTTGGCCCTATATAGACAAGAAAAGCAAGTATCATTATTATTGTAGTGATGACTAAAACACTAAATAGAATAAACCGTTTTCGTAAATTATTAATCATATGATATCTCCTTCAGGCAATATCCAACACCACGAATGGTATTAAGAGCAACGTCACACTCATAAAAATTTATTTTTTTTCGTAAATAATAGATATATAATTCCACACCCTCCAGTACTACATCTTTATCAAATCCCCATACCCTATCAAATATCAACTCCTTACTAAGAACTTGTCCTTGATTACGTATAAGAAATTCTAATAATTGTGCTTCTTTTAATGTCAGCTTGACTTTTTGTTCCATATAAGTAGCTTGGCAGTTTTTTACGTCTAGTTGTAGGGTGCCTACGGATACTTTTTGATTTGATACCATGTTGACTGATCGTCGCCCCAAAGCCCTTATCCTTGCCAGCAATTCATCTTTGGAAAACGGTTTAGTCAGATAATCGTCCGCACCTGCGTCCAGACCTTCGATCTTATTTGTTAACGCATCTTTTGCAGTGAGAAGAATAACCGGAGTCGCTATACCTATTACCCGTAAATATCTTAATATTTCAACACCCTCTTTGCCGGGAAGCATCCGGTCAAGAATAATGACATCGTAGATACCAGACTCAGCTAAAGCCTGCCCATCTATTCCATCGCTTGTCGAATCTACTTGATAGTTTTGCTTTTTCAAAATCTGTACAAGAGCTTCAGCCAATCGCAATTCATCTTCTACCAACAATATTTTCAAATTAAATTCACCACCTTATCTACAAAAGTATTATATGGCTATTATAATATATTTTCCTTTGAAATGGCTTTGAAATATTTATTTTTTCAAAGCTAATTCAAAGGATGATATAGGATAATCAATTTTGGAAAATAAATTCAAAAAGGAGAGCTAATAAATGATGAGAAAAAAACAAGGTAGATCAGTAAAAAATGCACTAGGGGGTATGGTATTATTCTATTTGCTCATAGTGTTTGAAATCGCGTATATGGCAGGGCCATTTGCGATTTATTTTTATGGGGTCTATAATCCTATACTTAAATTCTTCAATCAGTCACCTATATTATCGGTACTGAATAGCTTTTTTCTTCCCCATATAGCACGGGAGACATCTTCAACCCTTATCAATATCCATGATTACATTGGTTTATTTTTAGCTGGTTTCGGCTTTATGGCATTTTGTATTGGTGCATGTCAAATTTATTACAGTAAATTTGCGCGTAAAGGAGCGGTTACCGGTGGGATTTATAATTTTGTACGACACCCGCAATATACTTCATTTGCAATATGTGGTTTTGGTCTATTAGTTATGTGGCCTAGATTTATCAATTTACTAATGTATGTAACCATGCTTTTTGTCTATAATCTGTTGGCAAGAATGGAAGAAAGAGAATGCGAGGAAAAATTCGGGCAAATTTATATTGACTACAAGAATAAAACTGCTAGGTTTTTACCATTAAAATTTCATTTTAAGAAAGAGCTGCCAATATTCATAAAGCTAAAACGAAAAAAAGTGCCAGTATTGATTTGTATGTATATTTTAGCTATGGGCGCTGCTTTCGGTGCTGCAAAAGGGATATATGCCTATTCCATCAATTGTATTTATGCGATTTATACAGAGGATTCCGTAACGGTATCGTTATCTGAAATAAAAACGGATAAGCTGGAGCAAATAATGAACATAGCGGTTGCTGATAAAAAAATAAAATCCATGTTAAATGAAACGGGAGAGGAAAAGTTTTAAATTATGTGTTACCGACCGAATGGTTCTCAGCGGAGATTCCAATGAACGGCGTCAAGTATAGAGCAGGTCATCAGTCATCGTCTGATTATGACGATACACAATATAAAATTATCTTTACAAAAGCAGATATCAGAAGGGATGCCGAAGTATCCGGAAAAGAAATCCTATCAAATGTCCTTGAAAGAGAACCCATTGTTGAGGTATGGGTAGACTTGGATGAGAATACGGTGGTTCAAATATTAGAAATACCTGATGATTATAAATATCAAGGTATTCCGGTTGCAGTATATTAAGTTGGTTTATATACAGAATATCTAACAGATTACCAATTTATGACTTTTCAAAGCTAATTCAATAGATTGTATAAAAAAATCATTTTAGATATATTTAAACAATTTATTAAATGGAGGTTCACATGATTCAATTTAGAAATGTAAGTAAGATTTATCACTCAGGATTAAATGATTATCCGGTGTTAAAAGATGTATCTTTAGAGATAGAAAAAGGAGAATATGTTCTAATAACCGGTAAGTCCGGTAGTGGGAAATCCACGCTCATGAATATTCTTACAGGAGTGGATTACGCATCTTCCGGGGAGGTTATGGTAAACGATACAAATATTCTTCGTTTTAACGAAGCTCAAATGACAAGATGGCGAGGGGAAAATGTAGGGATTGTTTTTCAATTTTTCCAACTAATATCAACGCTATCCGTACTGGAAAATATCCTGCTCCCTATGGATTTGATTGACAAGATACCATACCGGTTAAGGGCAAAAAAGGCAATGGAATTGCTTGAGTTGGTGGGTCTATCAAAACATTCTGAAAAAATGCCGTCTGCTCTTTCGGGTGGAGAACAGCAGCGGGTGGCAATAGCAAGGGCGCTTGCAAATGATGTTGATTTGATTGTCGCAGATGAACCCACCGGTAATTTGGATACAAAAAATGCGGAAATGGTTTTTGACATATTCTGTGAACTAAAAAGAGCTGGTAAAACGATTGTGATGGTAACACATGAAAAAGATATTATAAAAGGTGCAAGCCGGAAAATTATCATTAAAGACGGTGAGGTTAATGAGGATTACCCATTGAAAGGAGCTTTCGTATAATGAAAAGATTACTGAAAAAGGTAATGAGGGACTTCATTTATGATAAGCGTAGAGCAGTTATTTCCCTTCTTGCCATCTTGATAGGCATGATGTCATTCGGGATTATTATGTTTTCCTATCAGATAATCAGCCGTGAGCTTGTCAGCACCTATGACGCCATTAACCCCGCTTCTGCCTCTATTATGGTAGACAGGGTTGATGATGAACTTATAACATTAACAAATGACTTTAACGATATTGCGTCTTTTGAGGAAAAAGCATATTATGAACTTCGAGTTCAAATTAGAAAAAATAAATGGAAAAACCTTGAACTATTTGCTGCCGAAGATTTCAGCAAATTGGAGATGAATAAGATCAGTAGCGAGGATGGTTCGTTTTGGCCAAAAGAAAGCGAGATGTTGATAGAAAGGGACTCGATTACAGTCGCTGACAGCGCAATTGGTGAAACGCTGACTATATCCTTACCAGATGGGAGTACAAAAAACCTCACTATTTCAGGAATTATTGCCGACATCAGCGTGCATCCTGCTATTGTACATGACACAGTTTATGCTTATGTATCTTTTGATGCCCTTGCTGAGATAGGTTTAACAAGTAATAAAATTGATCTTTTAATCACAGGAGATAAATATGATAGAGATCGCATCTTAACAATTAGCAATGAATATATAAAAATGCTTGAACATAACGGGTATAGGGTGTTAAGTCTATATGTATCGGACACACCGGGCTTGAGTATACACATGGATGAATATAGAGCCGCATTAGTCCTGTTACAGATATTTTCTATTGTGACATTCCTGTTCGGCTGTATGATTATGAGCAGTCTTATATCCTCTATTATATCTAGCCAAACTCGGCAAATAGGCATTTTAAAAGGAATTGGCGCGGATACAGCAAAAATCATGGCTTCTTACTTGATTATATTTTTTAGTCTGATTGTTTTGACAGTAGCAGGGTCACTGACTTTTGCTGCTCTACTTTCAGAAAGTTTTTCCTCAGCATTATTGAGTATTGGAAATATGCACTTGAATGATGCTTCTATTCCGCTATATTTCTATGCCATATATTGTGGATTGACCCTATTGGTTCCTATGATTGTGGCCATCTTTCCCATACGCAGAGGAGTCCGTATATCCGTAAAAGATGCACTTAATCACTATGGGGTAAACGCGGATGATAAAGCCATAAGGTTACCAGGGCCTAAATTTGTGTCCCGCCCTGTGCTGCTTTCCTTACGGAATGCCGTACGGCGCAAAAAACGCTTTTTGCTAAATGTTATTACGCTGACAATAGCTGGTGCACTATTTGTTTCAATTGTTACATCCATGATCTCAATTCAAACCACATTATCAAGTAATCTGTATTCATGGAAATTTGACTATCAGTTTTTAACAAATACGATTTTTGAAGAAAAGGAATTAGCAGAGATTATGGCGAAAGTGCCAAATGTCACAGGCTATGAAATTTGGGGGGGCAGCAGCGGAATGTTGGTAAATGATAACGGAGAAATTGCAAAATCTTATTCTATCCTATCGCCCCCGACTGGAAGTAAAATGCTGGAACCGGATATATTGGAAGGTAGATGGATTACAGACGAGGATATAAACCAAATTGTTGTCAGCCATGAATTCCTTATATCTGAATCAGGATATGAGATTGGGGATACACTTGCTCTGCAAATAGGTAATCAGGTAATGCATTTCATCATTGTTGGTTCGATGAAAGATTTCGGTGTAACATCCATCTATATGAGTGAGAACGGCTACGAAAAATATGTTCCAACTGCAAACCAATATAGTAATATTAAGTTAAGCCTTGATACAAGTGGTAGTAGGAGAGCAGTTTATAGGGACACCGAACAATCATTGAAAGATCAAGGTATCCTTATATTACAAAGCCAAAGCAAAAATGATTTGAGAAATGTGCTTTCGGGGCATTACACTGTCACACTCCAAACGTTTCTTTTTATCATCTGCATGTTGGTTATCGTTTCTGGCTTCGGATTGGCGGCCACCATGAATGTACAGACTTCGGAGCGGACAAAGGAGATCGGTATAATGAAAGCAATGGGTGCTAATAAAAAACAGATTACCAATATTATAACTTCGGAGAGTATCTTAATCAGCTTGATAAGCTGGACTGCTTCAATTTTGCTTGGAATACCATTAGGAATTCTCAGTGTGTATATCTTTGGAAATATCATTCTTGAAACGCCATTACAGTTTAGCGTAGTATCCCTTTTGACCTCATATGCAATATGGCTTCTTCTGACTTTCGTTGTGCGATATTATGCAAGTCGATCTTGTGCGAAACGAATTTCAAATATGAGCGTTAGGGATAGTCTGGCATTCGAGTAATCAGAAAAATTTATCGAAGATTTGGCAATAACATAAGAAAAATATTCAATAAGGAGACTGGATTAATGTATATAACTGAAAGAATTGATACCATATTGTCAAGCATAGCACTGGTATCATTATTAATAGTTGCAGCAAAATATATATCAAAATGGCAAAATAAAAAGGGTGTTCTCTTTTTTTAAATTGTAGATAAAAATCTAATGAAAATTCACAGGCCTGCCTCAACAGTATTAATTATTTCGGGGGTACTACATGGCATTCTTTCTTTTTCCGTATTTTATGAATTTGGAATTATGCCATATATTTTAGGAACACTTTGTATACTAAGCTGTATTGCTTCAGCGGGAAGTTTCTATATGAAAAATAGACTTAAAGAAAAAAAGAAAAAGTTAATGCATCATCGAATTTTTACTTACATAGCGCTGATTACTTTTATTGGACATATTGCTTCGACAAGGTAAAGCATTTTAGGTAATTGCAGTGGAGCGAATACCTATAGTAGGTAAGTTTAGAAGTATAGGTGCAACAAAGAAGATGACTAACCGAATTTTAATGGTGGAAAGTATCTTTATGAGGTAGTAGGGGGAGCATTTGGAGCTATATTAGGTGTAGGTATTTTGTATGTAATGGCATTAGGAGCACGGGTTTGAACTGGTGCCGGTGTCACAGCTGATCTATACCGGAGAATATAAGGTGGATCAGACGGGAAGGCAGTTTACCAGGTAAGATAGCATAAGGTTTATAGAGGCAGTTTGCACCTGAAAAGGATGCAAGCTGCCTCTCTTCAATAGATGTAATTCACAGAGGCGCTGTCTCTATATTCTGATATCGATATATTTCATGACAAAAAACCACCATTTCGTGCATAAAGCAGTTATGATGCAAGTACTGTGCTACAATAAGCAGGTAACGTTTACACTTAGAATAAATTCGTTCGAGAGGAGTTTGTTAGAAAACTATGGAAAGCAGGAGAGAAAAGAATATGAAGAATTTGAAGAAAGTGATAATATCGGTTTTCTTACTAATAATACTTCTTGGTTTAGGCGGTAACCTTTCAAGCCCGGCAATGGCGGCAACGAAGACTACTGCGACGGTGACAGCAACGCCTAGCAAAACCAAGGTCACGGTTAACAAAAAAGCCAAGACATTTGAGGCATATACAATTAATGGCGAGGACTATTATAAGCTGATTGACCTCGCATATGTATTTAAAAAGACACGCTGTGAATTTGGGTATTGGGAGGATGAGTTGCGGAATGCTGTGATCATCGAAAGGGATTCTGGCGCCAGTATTTATATCGACAGCTTTAAGACAGCGATGGCCAAGGGAGACGGAAAGAAAAAGAGTGCTAAACTAGTGGGGCGAAATGTTTATTTTAATAAAATTTTATACCACCCTATGGTTTATAAAATCGACAAAACGGACTATTACAAGCTGACTGAAATCATGGATCTGCTTAATTGTGGTATTATTAAGAATAAGAAAACCGGTGCTGTTAATTTTGATACCTCGAAGTATTATGAGCCGGAATTTCCGGCGATCCCTGAGGGAAATGCATATTATAAGAAGATTCAGCAGCTGCTGTATGATACGTATTTTAAATGTGAAGGCGGTAAAAATGAGGGAGCCGAAGATGATGCCTTTGTATCGGCAGATAAGGTTACGGTACCTGATAACGCAACCTTATATGTTCCGAGAGGAGTTCAGTTTCAAGCGCTTAAAATTTTTCTTGGCAATAACTCGAAATACGTTGTAAGAGGAAGATGGTTCGTAGAATATCCCGATGGAGTTCTTAAGCCGGTCTCAAACAAAACGAAGGGTACTTTATATTTCAATGGTAATTCCGGAATTCCATACGAGGAGGAAAGGTCGGAAAACGTATATGGTACAGGCTGTCCTGAAGTTATAACGGTGGATAACAATCATTATGATCGCATTGTCCTACCGATCAAATCTGCCAGTATTACCTATGGCAGTACGATTGGTGGAGTCCAGCAGATAAAACTGAATATTACACGTGATAAGCTGGATACCTATGTCGGTTTGAAGATAAAGCTTCACGTCAAGGGAGGAACCTCGTATGACTATTATAGTGCAGGTGTCAGAAAATACATAGATTTGATGCCGTTACTTGTGAAGATAATCGGGAAGAACATGGGAAAAAATGTTACTATTGATAAAATTGAACTGCAAAATGCAAACTATAATGACTGGTTTGATCAAGTGATTTTGTCGGATACCTATACAATACCGGTAAATTGGACAATTAATTCCACAAAAGAGGCTCCGGTCTATGAGAATATGGCGGTTTATTATGATTATTTTGAATTCCGCGGATTAGAAAAGAACTCCTATATTGTTAAATATTCACAAGGAGACGAATTTAGCACTGACACTAAGCTAACCGATTATAAGCTGCTGACACCGGAGAATAAGTATACGCTCATCACGGGGCTGTTTACAAATGAAGGGATCATTTGGGATCATGCGAATATCGCTAAGCTGACGGGCAAAAAGGGAGCAGGAAAGAAAGACTATATATTCACAGTTTCTCCATTCAGTAAGGATATCACGTATGCGATAAATTTCGAATATTATCCACAGAACGCTTCCATAACGGAGGAGAATGGTAAGACATACCTGAATTTTACGGTGGCCAGTGCGACCGGTGAAAAGACAATAGAGAACTACGGTAGCATTTTAGTTAAGTGTCATAAAAAGGGTGATGCAGAGGGTGTTTTAAAGCAGTTATATTTAGATGAGACGGATTTCAATCCGGGAAAGATAGATTTAACAGCTGCTTTAACAGCACTGACAAATAAAAGTGGTTCTGTTTCTATTGATAAACTATATGTTTATAGAGCTGAAATAGATGATATGGACGATCATCTGGTTTATCCTTCACTTCAGTATTCAGAGGTTGCATGTGATATCATAAGGTAGCCATGGAGTCAGTAACACTCGGCAAGGACACTAGAGCAATTGTGAAGGTGAATACCTCAGCAGACACCGGTTCCACTACAAATGCTATAATTAAAGCAAAGCTTACAGTAACCAATGATACCACGGATGACTTTACCTCATTACAGCTTTCCCCGACCGGTGAGAATAAGTGGGGCAAGAACCTTATAATAATTTGAAGCATCTTACGAGCTCAGAGGCCAGGCGTAAGTGAAAAATATGATCAAGTCCATACATACACTG
The DNA here is from genome assembly GCA_023414355.1 of Bacillota bacterium. GTDB lineage: Bacteria > Bacillota > Clostridia > Lachnospirales > Lachnospiraceae > Mobilitalea. Next base: position 264,916 of record JAEZOB010000009.1, read on the forward strand.
CTTTTAAAGTTGTTGCGTATGTTGATTCCGAGGACTGGAAGGATTATGGAAAGGAAAGCATCATTGATTCCGTGGTAGACAATAAGCACCTGAACAATGGCTCCATCATCCTCCTGCACAGCGGCACAAAGTATACCGCGGAAGCATTAGAGGGTGTAATTACCGGTCTTCAGGAGAAGGGATATAAGATTGTGCCGGTATCGGAGCTGATCTATACAGGAGAATATAAGGTGGATCAGACGGGAAGACAGTTTACTAGGTAAGATAGTATAAAGTTTATAGAGGCAGCTTGCACCTGAAAAGGATGTAAGCTGCCTCTCTTTAACTCCCTTTGGGTAATGGTGTAAGAAGATGGCACTCATTAATTATGACAAAAAAATGTAAAAAGTGCAAATATTACTGTAAAATCTTCATTGAGTAAATGAAGGAATAAGGTTAAAATTCCCAGGACTATATTTTTATAAGTGGATGAAGCGCACTAGTATTGAATTGTAAATAAATCTTAAGCAGGGGGGTAATAACTATGTGTTTAAAAATGCAAAAGAGAAAGCGAATAAGCAGTACTATAAAATATGGGGGAACTATCATAGCATTAGTAATGCTTATTACGATGATGGGGATTGGCTTTGGACCAAAGACAGAGATAGCATATGCCTATTCTAGTGGTTCTTTAGGAAATGGAATAAGCTGGGATTTAAATGATAACGGGCTGTTAACAATTAGTGGAACGGGAGCGATACCTAATTATTCACAGGGAAGTTCTCCGTTTACCTCTATGTCGTCTAAAATTAAAGCAGTAAATATTTATTATTCTATAACTTCCATAGGTGATTATGCATTCGCTAATTGTAGTCAAATGACCAGCGTGTCATGTGGTGGTGGCATAAAAACGATAGGAACCGGCGCTTTTTCAAACTGTTGGTCTCTTAATAGTATTAATTTGCCGATGGAATTAAATGTAATTAAGAGTGAAGCATTTATTTATTGCTATGGGCTTGAGAATGTATTTTTACCCTCCAAACTGACGGCGGTAGGAAGTGATGTTTTCATGGGATGCGATAATTTGGGGTATATCAATTTCGCATGCGAGAAGCTTACAGTGAATAAATACTCATTTCGTGACTTTGGGGCAAAAACGGGCGTAAAATACGCAGGCTTCGTAGCCCCTATTGATGAGGTTGCAAAGCAGCTTCAAGCTACCGGGTATACGACTCTCGAGACTACAAAGGAATACTCTTTAGGCACAACTTCTTATAATATTAAAGGAATACTGCATTCGAATGGAGTTCTTATTCTCAGTGGAACTGAGAGTATGATGAATTATGATAACAATAGCGCTATAAAATCTCCATTTTACAATAGTTCTAATATAACTGCAGTTGTGGTCGATGGTAAGATAGATAATATAGGAAACGGGATGTTCCAAGGCTGTAGCAAGTTAACCAGTGTGACGATTTCTGATAAGGCAACCAATATTGGAAGCAATGCATTTCGTGGCTGTTCAGCCCTTGAAAGTGTCACAATAGCAAATAAAACCCGTACAGCTTCTGATACAACAGCGGTGATTGGAGACCATGCATTCAGAGACTGTAAAAACTTAAAAAGTATTGATATTTCCAGCAAAATCAAGTCGATAGGTAAGTATTGTTTTTCAGGTTGTAGCAGCTTACAGACAGCTACTTTTCCAACATATAATAACGGATGTTTGATTGATCTCGGTGAAGGAGCATTTTCTGATTGTACTAGTTTAAAGAAAGTCAATCTTCCAAATACTGTTGAAAATGTTTATGATAATGCTTTTTCGGGATGTATAGAGTTACAGGAAATCTATTTTTCGAATGCGATCAAGAGCTTGTCTCCGGGAGTACTATCTGGATGTACTAGCTTGGAAAAAGCCATGTACCTTGGGAATGCAGCGAGCATATCAAAGAATGCTTTTTTAGGGTGCAGCAGTCTGAAAAGTATCTCTCTTCCCCTAAAAGCTATGGACATAGGCGAATCAGCTTTCGATGGCTGTAGCAGCTTAGAGAGCATAATAATTCCAAAGAATATAGAAAGCATACAAGCGAATGCATTTCGAGGATGTAGTTCCTTAAAGAAGGCTACTCTGACGGATGCGATTAAAAAAATAGGAGTAGGTGCATTTGCCGGCTGCAGTAGCCTGGAGAGTATCAATATTCCTATGAAGCTGAGTGCAATTGAAGCGAATACCTTTGATGGATGTAGTATGCTGAAGGAAATTTTCATTCCCCAAAATGTATCATCAATCGGTTCAGCTGCATTTCGTAATTGTAAGAAGCTTGCGCGTATAGAAAGTATATATAAGTATGAACAGAAGATAGCGGCCGATTCCTTTCTAGATGTAGGAACCGGGTTGACAGAATCTAAGGTTGCATATTTTCATAGCAAAAACACGAAATTGAAATCTGCACTTGAAAAGCAATATACTTGCTTTTCAACAACGGCTTCAGAGATGCTTGGTAGTAATGTCGAGGCTTATTTCTATGAAGATGGAGAGTTGTTTATCTTTGGAACTGGAGAGATAGACTATGATGCTACGATTACGAATAAGGATACTGTAAAGTCAATCAGGTTTTCTGAAGGAGCAGTGAACATTCCCGAAGGATTTTTCTCGGGTTGCAAGGAGATCACCAAGCTTACGATACCTTCTAGTGTTAAAATGATTGATGATGAAGCTTTTAAAAACTGTACGAGCTTAACAAGTATTACACTTCCGGAGGGGATTCGTTATCTGGGAATTGATCTTTTTGCGAATTGTACAAGCTTAGAAAGTGTTACCATACCTTCTAGTGTAGAAAATATTAATAGTCAAGCCTTCCTAGGCTGTACCAGTTTGGCGAATATTACTATTCCTTCCAAAGTGACAGGCATTGGGATGAGTGCTTTCGAGAACTGTACGAGCTTAGCCAATGTTGCGATACTTACGAAGGAGACTTCAATTAGTGATAAAGCGTTCAAGGGCTGTACCAAATTAGTCGGAATTACTTTCCCTTCCGGTGGAACGTCCACTAGTGGTAATTATTTTACTATTGGTAAGGAAGCTTTTATGAACTGTGAAAGCTTGACTAGCATTGATATTCCCTTGGGTATAGATAGTATTGCTCAGAATACCTTTGTAAACTGTGCAAGCCTGACTAGTGTTACCATCCCATCAAGTATTGGTTATATTGAAGCAGGAACGTTTCAGAATTGTCCAAGCCTAGAGAGTTTTACATTTGACCCTTACACGACAGACGTTAGAGATAATGTATTCGTAAATTGTCCGAAGCTTGAAACAATAAAAGTAGTCGTTCTTGATGATACAAAAATGCCTGAGTCCCAACGCAGTAAATCCTTTGCTGGCTGCGGAACAGCAATAAAGCTTGTACTTGTTGATCAAGAAGGCGTAGAATTACCGGAAAGTCGTTTTCGTGTCGCATACAAAAAATTTAAAAGTGCGAGTGATGGGGATACGGAAGATAATTGCTGGTACGGAACAGAAATCTATCCTCCTTACACGTTAACCTACGTAGTGAATGGGACTAAAATTGTTAAAAAATATTTAATCGAAAAACAAGAGATCAAATTAGCGATTAATGATACGATTGCTAAAAATATTCCTTATAGATCAAGATTCTGTGGCTGGTATCAAGCACCGCAGTTTACAGGTGAATTTTTAACTCACAATGATAGCTTAACAATGCCTGCAAACGATGTCGTATTGTATGCTCGATTAAAAAATATCGAGACACCGAAAGGGTTGAAAGTAACTGCAACGAATGCGGATACGATAATTCCTAGAAATATTAAGTTCAGTGTAGAGGGGTACGAACCAGGAAAAACATTTTATAAAGTATTACCTAGTGGGAATACTATATTACCAGATGTTGGTACTGTAATTGACACCAGTGATAAAGGAAATTGGAAAAAAGTTACATCAAAAGAAATGACAGTTTATGTTGACTACGATTCTGAGTATTGCGTTCAAGTTGTAACATTAGATGATAAGTATGATGGCTATCCCTTTGATCAATTGAGTGTTGTAAAGGGCGGTTTATGTGATGATGTGTCCTACAGAGCAAAATTAAGTATAGGGGATTTTAAATATAATTTAACTTCGGTTCCCTATACAGGAAAGGGACAACCCATCAATGTTACATCAGGTAAAGTAAGTAGTAAGTATATTCATGTTGCTTATAATGACATAATGTATAGTACACCGGAAAAGCCAGGAGTCTATGAGGTCACGATAGATGTGGACCAAACCTATTCTTTTTGTAAAGTAGAGAAACTGTATCTTGGCAAATACGAAATATTAAGACCGGCACCGACGGAGCTTATAGGATATGGAATCAGTGCAGTTGGTGAAACAGACGGTAAAATCTCAGGTCTGACTACTGAAATGGAATACAAGGATAAATCAGCCAGTGAGTATACGAAATTTACGGGTGAGAAGGGCATACTTACAGGACTAAAACCAGGAACCTACTATGTAAGATTTGCAGCAGATCCAGTGAAGGGATTGAGTGCAGGTGTTGATGCCGAGATCAATGTAAAAGCATCAAGTAAAAAGTCGGCTCCGAAGGGATTGGTAGGAAAAGGAATTAGTGTATATGGTGCAACAGACGGAACCATCACAGGAACAACTGAGGAGATGGAGTACAAGCTGAAGGCTACTGATCAATATGAAAAATGTACGAGCAAAGCAATGTCACAGCTGGCAGCAGGAACCTATCTTGTCAGATATGCGGCTACAGAAGAATTAGATGCAAGTGAACCTGTCGAGGTAACAGTAGATAATTCAAAGAAACAACTGGCACCGAAAGAGCTAAAAGGAACAGGAGTAAGTACACTAGGTGCAACAGACGGAACCATCACAGGTACGACAGCGGCGATGGAGTACAAGCTGAAAACTGCTACTAATTATGAGAAATGTACAAGTAAAGCAATGTCACAGCTGGCAGCAGGAACCTATCATGTCAGATATGCCGCAACAGAAGAATTACTTGCAAGTGAAGCTGTCGAGGTAACGGTAGAGAATTCCAAGAAGCAACAGGCACCGAAGGAGCTAAAAGGAACAGGAGTCAGTACGTTAGGTGTAACAGACGGAACCATCACAGGCACGACAGAGGCGATGGAGTACAAGCTGAAAGCCGCTACCAAATATGAGAAATGTACCAGTAAAGCAATGTCACAGCTGGCAGCAGGAACCTATCTTGTCAGATATGCGGCAACAGAAGAACTAGATGCAAGTGAACCTGTCGAGGTAACAGTAGCGAATTCCAAGAAGCAACAGGCACCGAAGGAGCTAAAAGGAACAGGAGTCAGTACGTTAGGTGCAACAGACGGAACCATCACAGGCACGACAGAGGCGATGGAGTACAAGCTGAAAGCAGCTACCCAATATGAAAAATGTACAAGTAAAGCAATGTCACAGCTGGCAGCAGGAACCTATCTTGTCAGATATGCGGCAAAAGAAGAATTAGTTGTAAGTGAAGCTGTCGAGGTAACGGTAGAGAATGCGATACCTATGACATATACTGTGTCTGGTACGATCAAAGATATCAGTGGAAACCCTGCACCTGGAGTAACAGTTTCCTTGGTTAATATAGCTGACAACAACAAGGTCTACAAAGTTGCAACATCTGAACAGGGCGTATATACGATCGCAAATGTTCTCGATGGAAGCTATAAAATTATCGTTACAAAGGATGATAAAGAACTTAACACAGGTAATGTTACTGTAAGTGGTAATAATGTATCTGGAGGAAGTTGTGATATCACGGTTACTATAGCACCTCCAACCTATACCATAATAGGAACAGTTAAGATGGTAAAAGTTAGTGCTGCAACTGGTTCAGCCATATCGGTATCGGGTGCTGCAATAACGTTATCCAGTACAACAAGCCTTATGACTTACGCAGAAGTAACGGATAATAATGGTAACTATACGATTAATGGCGTACCAGATGGAACCTATGCAATAGCAGTAACTATAAATGATAAAGTCATTGCTGCAGGCAACATTAAAGTTAACGGTAGTAATGTCTGCGATGATAGTACAAGTATTTTAGTAACAGATCCGACACCAGATCCGAAGCCAGATCCGAAGCCAGATCCGACACCAGATCCGAAACCAAATCCGACGCCAAATCCGGCACCGGGGCCTACAGGTCCGATCAATGTACCAATGAATCCGACACCGGCTGCGCCTCCGGTATTAGCACCGAAAGCAGAGCCTAAAATCGTAAAAACAGAGGAAATAAAGTCAGGTGTTAAGCTTGGGGAAGCGGATAGTAGCGATGTTATCATTCCTATACAAAGAACAACAGATTCCGATGGTAAAAAGAAAGATACCGCAGCTTACAAAGAAGATACGGCCAAAGAAACCATTCAAAAACTAAAGGAAGAGGGAAAAGATGTTGCTAGAATAACAATTCCTGATGAAAAGAATGAGATTTCTGAAACAAATGTAATGATACCTACCGCTTCTTTAGAGGTGATTGCAGAAGGTAATATTAATTTGGAAATTGCTACAGAGAAAGCAAGAATTAGTATACCAAAAGAGACACTTAAAAATGCGGACAAAGAAGCGAAGGAAGATGTGTACTTTAATTTAGCTCCAATTACGTCAGCAGGAGAACAGGCACAAATTATAGAAAGAGCGAAGCAGGAAGACATAATTAAAGTAGCAATCAAAGATAGTATCATGACAGTTGTAGGGACGCCGATGACAATAGAGACCAATATGCCGCAGTCTAATGTGGATATTACTCTTCCTCTAGCGACTTCGGATATACCAACAGATGCAATAGAAAGAGAAAAGTTCTTAAGTAAATTAGCAGTATTTATTGAGCACAGCGATGGGGATATGGAATTAGTAAGAGGTGAAATTGTAGAATATAAGGAAGGGGTATTGGGAATTAAATTTAATGTTAAGAAATTTAGTACCTTTACCATTCTCCAAGCAGATAGCCTTGCACAAGAATCAAGCGCATGTGAAATAGAAAAAGTAAAAGAACCGAAAGAAACAATAATGAAAGGTACAAAACTGTCATTAACAGTAAATAATACAAAAACTAAAATTAAAGTTAAAGTGACAGTAAGTGCGGATGCAACCTGGAAGTTATACAGTGATGTGGCTTGTAAGAAAGAAATCAAAAACAAATACCTGAAATTAAAAGTGGGTAAAAATAAAGCCTATATTAAGGTATTTGCGAAAGACGGTACATCAAAGGGGTACACAATTACTGTTAAAAGAAAAGGAAAAGAATAATAAGATATACCTATGTCCTGCGGGACAAGCTGAATGAAGAGGAATGGGAGCAGAGAATGAACGCTGCCATGGATAAAATATGTAATATGCAAGAAAAGGCTTCCAATATAGAATTGGGGCCTTTTCCTATTTGCTTATTAAAATAATAAACACATTGAATACAATTCGTGCGGTAGGAGACCCGATTCATGCGATAAAAGTAATTTTGTTGATAAATCTGATATGATGAATGAATATAATGTAAGTATAACGAAAGACAAAATAATTAAGGAGGAACAACATTATGAAAAAGCGATTTATGAGTATACTGCTCATCCTTTGTATAGCACTGTCATCGATGGCCGCTCCATTGTCTGCTTCCGCGGCTTCGTCTACTTATAACCCCCCAACTGTAGTTGTAGAGGACGTTGAGGTTTTAGCAGACGGTGATTACTATTTGCAAATCCTCGGCAAGTGGGTTTACCCCGTGGTAACAAACGCTGTTTGGATCGAGCTTTCGGACAGAAAACCCGATAAACCATTTACGGTAAGCCGGGTAAGCTACGATAAAGACCGCGGGCCGAAGTATTCCATCACCTATGACGGGAAAAGCATCGCGGCGCAGTCACTGAATGGAATGCAGCTACAATCCGGGTATGCGCCAAATTTGAAAATCAGTGTTTACTCCGACTTCTGCACCATAAGGGATTATACCAACCAGGCGCTACTGGTCACTGCTAGTGGTGCGAGTAGCAAAAACGGCACGAAAGTAATTTTTTGGACAAAGAAAGGCTCCGCGCCTGAACACGGTAAAGTAACATTTTTTACACCGGAGGACGCGCCGGACGGACCTTCAATCCCTCTGCTTGCAACTACGGATGCTCCATCAGGTAAGCCGACTAAGCCTGCCGATGGCTGGTACAGGCTTAAATTGAATGGGGACACTATGCGGGATATGAATGGGTATGCCGATTTTGACGCCAAGGGATATGCAGAAATGCGCGACAGGGGTATGATAGGAACCACAGATGGAAGGACTCGAACTGACAGCCAGAAATTCTATCTAAAAAATAAGGGCAGCGGACAAATAACACTAAGAACAACAGACGGGAAGTATTTGGGAATAGACGGTAGCATAGAAGACGGCATACAGGTAAAGAAGGTGGACACCCCATATCTTTGGAATGCAGACTTTAGCAAGGTTCCGGGAGCAGAAGGTAACTCAAATATAACCTACAGCGGATTACGCCCATCCGGAAACAAAGATTTCGTAGCAGCAGCTACTTTGTTTATGGCAGAAGGTAGTTTCTTGAGTAATGAATTTAAAATCATAGATGGAAGCAAAATCTTTATGCGGTCGTCTCCGAAAACTACCCCTAAAAATGCCGGATTTGCATTTATTCCTGTGAGTGCCCCAGCTTCTGCAGACTGGTACAAGGCACCCTCACCCGGAGCCGGTGGTCACACGAAATCATTAACCGTGGGAGATATGGCCTTAAAAATATCGAATGTGTATTCGATGGGGGCAAATCTAAATGTACCCGGCAAGCAGGATATGGGTGGCTATCTTATGCATATGTATTTTATTGTCGCTGCCACTCCTGGAACGATTAAAATAACAAATCCTGGTAAAAAAAGTAATAACGGTGAGATCTTGTATTGGCCTTTGAATACCATTGGGTTTTCAAATTCATTCGTACCGAAACCAATATATCCGGATCGCGATTATGCCGCTGACTACGATGATGCGGATTATCTTCCGTTTAAAAGAGGCACCACTTCCATTGCAAACAAAGTCTACTATAGCGTATCATACTCAGATGGAAAGCCTATCCCCGGTTATCCAAAAGGTAATTATTGGAGCATACAGGTCTTCTTTGTAGACTCCGCAACAGCGGCTAAATCCGTAGGAACTCCAAAAAAATATCCGGCAGGGGAAGGCACTAATGGCGGTACCTATGTTGTGTTCTCAGTAAAATAAAACAGTTCTTAATTGAAAATGATAACTTGAATGAAACTTATGATAAATATTGTGGATGGTACCGGAAGGCATTTCACGAGGTAAGGTTAGTATCATATTCGAAGTATTCGTAATAGTATTTATGGAATGATTTCATAAGTATGATAGCTAGATAAAGGAATTTTGAGAATAAGTTATAAAAACTGGGGGATCACAGATGCTCCCAGTTTTTTTGTAAAGAACTCTGAGGATATAAATCTGTTTCTGAATTTCGGATACCTGATAGAGGGTTACATCATTAAATTACATTTTACGCAAAATTGTGACATTTCACGAAAGATCATACTCGGAATAACTACGAAATGTTACTCTGTCTATATCGTAGTAGGTAATCAGACGGACGGTTACAGTGGATTTGAATGTGGGATTGCGGCGTTATCTAGCTTCAACGGGCCTGCTATGATCATATTAACTGACGATTGAAGAGAGGGCATAGAAGCATTGAAAAGACAAAATACAAGTAAATTGAGTTTTCCTTTGACAAACGAAGGAATTGACGCTGCCAGTATACAGATCAGCACGTTGTTACAGGATGTTGTAGAGCGGCGGGAAATTCTGCGTATCCGATTGGCGGCGGAGGATGTACTAAATCTCTGGAGCAATACACCGGGTAGCGCAGGCTTATGTACTGTTCAGTATTGTATCCGGCCAGGGCAGAGAAGTATTCGTGTGTCTGTGGCCGGCCCCAGTGTAAACCCCAATACCGATTGCATGGAAAATGAGCTGGACGCAGCCGGTAACGTAATTCTGGAGAGCCTTGGACTATCGCCGATGTACCGCTATAGTAAAGGAGTAAATCAAGTAGATTTTCCGGTACCAGGGAAAAAGGTCAATCAACTGTCGTGGGTTGCTTTGGCTGGTGCGCTGGCCATAATCTTAGGGCTTCTGACTACGCGTCTACCACTTTCCACACAGCGGTTTTTAACAGAGCAACTTGCCATGCCAACACTGAAGGTCCTCTTAGGGTTGCTCACCGGTGTTGCTATGCCCATGATTTTTCTTTCCATCTGTACCGGAATTTTAGGAATTGGAAACGTGGCTGCGCTGGGCCGGATTGGAAAGAAGTTTCTACTTCGCTTTCTAGGGCTGACCTTTGTGGTATCAGCCTTGTCGGTCGCTGCAGTAGGATGGCTGTTCCCGCTATCCGGTGAAGGTGGTGCCGATGCCGGTGGGTTTCAAGCTATTTTCAATCTGGTGCTTCAAATGATCCCAACAAATCTGGTTTCTCCATTGTTGGAGGGAAACGCCCTACAACTCATTTTATTGGGAATGAGCGTTGGTGTTGCGCTGTTGATATTGGGCGAGCGGGCAGAAGGCTTGTCGGATGTGATACGACAGGCAGATGATATGGTGTCGCTTTTGATGCGTGGCATCAATCGACTCATCCCACTATTTGTGTTCCTGACCTTTTACGGACTGACTGTTTCATCAGATGCTTCCAAGCTGGGTGGGGCAGTTAAAATACTGATACTGGTAGTTGTGTTATGTCTTTTGCTAGCGCTGGTATTTACCATCGTCGTCTGCGTGCGCTGTCACGTATCCATGGGCACACTGCTGCGAAAGACGCTTCCGGCTTTTCTGGTGGCCTTCAGTACCGCGTCCTCTGCAGCCAGCTTTCCCTTGAGACTGGAAATCTGTGAAAAACAACTGGGGATAGCGGGTCAAGCCGCAAGGTTTAGTGTATCCCTCGCACAGACACTTTTTAAACCCACCGGCTGCATCATTTATAGCGTGTCTGCTCTGTGCGTCGCGGCCGCATATGACTTACCGATCACACCGATGTGGCTGGTGCTGCTTGTCCTTATATCCGGAATTCTGACCATTGCAACCCCACCGGTTGCCGGAGGCACTAATATGGCTTATTCCGCACTGTTTCTACAGCTTGGTATTCCGGCAGAAGGGATGGTACTGGTACTGGCAGCAGAACCGATTCTGGATTTTCTGCTCACAGCAGTCAACTCACATGTTCAGGTCATGCTGATCGTACTGACAGCCGGTAACTTAAAGCTACTAGACAGGAATACCTTGACTTCTAGTGATTGAATCAAAAAAGGAATAAATGAAAGGCTCTGTGAGGTTTTTCGGATTTTTGAGTTTTTTGGATTTTAGGGCTGTATTGACTGATGTCTGGAAATATGATATATGATTTTGGTATATACATAAAAAATGAGAATGAGAAGGTGACTGTATGAAATTAAAAAAATATGTAATTATGTTGGTGTGTTTCAGTGTAATCATATTATCTGCAGGTTGTACGAAGAAGATCGAACCATCTGAGGATAGGGATACTTTATATCAGGTATCTACCATTAATTCTTTGCTGGCTGGAAATTATGATGGATTCATTACGAGTGGGGAGCTGAAGAAAAAGGGGGATATAGGATTAGGAACCTTTGATATGCTGGATGGTGAAATGATGGTACTTGATGGAGAGGTTTATCGAATTAATTCGGAGGGCAAAGTGATAACAGTCAAGGATGAAGTAACCTCACCCTTTGCTGCGGTTACAATTTTTGATGAAGACAGCTCGCAAAGTCTTACAAGTATTGATAGTATAGATGCATTACAAAAACAACTTGACAAGTTAATTACTAACAAGGATTTATTCTATGTATTTCGTATTGATGCTGAATTTGATTATATAAAGACAAGATCTGTTCCAAAGCAAGAGAAACCATATCCTATCTTATCAGAGGTAACGAAGAAGCAATCAATCTTTGAGTTTGATACTGTAAAAGGAACTGTAGTGGCAATCTGGTGTCCTGAATATATCGGAGGTGTAAATGTGTCCGGATATCATATGCATTTTATATCCGAGGACAGAACAAAGGGCGGACACTTGCTGGAGTTACGCTTTCAACAAGGGAATGTACTTGTGGATGGTATGAAAGGCTTTGAAATGCTCTTATCGAATGAAGGTGCAAAAGGAAGTTTAGCGGATATCGAAGATGAAATAAATAAGGTGGAGAGGTAATCATCGATTCTCCGATTGATAACAGTTGGATAATAGAATATAATAAAATCAGTCTTTTCGACATAAAATAGCCAAAGCTTTGACAAGAGATAAAACAAATGGAAGCGGATGTGACCGTGGAAATTAGGAGTGAAACTATGCTGCGTATAGCAATCTGTGATGATTTACCGGAACATTTGGAAAAAATCAAATCCGGTGTTAGCCAATACTTTAGCGAACACCCGGAAGAAAAGATCGATATTGTTACATACAATAATCCACTGATTTTCCTCGAGAGTCTGGACAAGACCGGTGGCTTTGATATCCTACTGTTGGATGTGTGTATGCCCGGTATTGACGGTACACAGGTAGCGGCGGAAATCCGCAAACGTGGAGACAAATGCGAAATTGTCTTTCTCACCACCAGTGATGAGTTTACAGTGGAGGCCTTTGCACTCAAAGCTGCCCATTATCTGGTGAAACCATTCACCCAAGCGCAGCTAAGCGAAGCACTTAACAGAGTAATGGTACAATTCAGTGCGGGGCTAGAGCCAAAGATTGCGCTCAAGTTGACCGGTGGCGGGACGCGAGCGCTGGAATTGAATGAAATTCTCTGGATTGAGAGCCGTAACCATGCCCAGACAGTCTATTTAAAGGACGGTGGAAGCGAGGAGACACGGGAATCTCTGTCGCAGCAGCTGGCTGCGCTCGAGGAGCTGTCACCGGGACAATTTGTCAGCCCTTGCAAGGGTTATCTCGTGAATCAAAAAGCAATCCGTACTGTAGAGCCTAAGAGAATTATAATGCGCTCCGGGCAGGAGATTCCCTTGGCAAGGGGGTCCTTCCGAGAATTTACAGATCGTTATTTTGCTTATATGTTTCCTAAGGGAGGATGGATATGATTGAGCTTTTACCGCATATATTGAGAGGTACTGTAGGTACTATCATGAACTTAGTACTGATGCTCACGCTGCTACAACCTAAGTATAGCAAGAAAGTGACTTATTTGGCTATGCTCGGGATTCTTAGCATCGATCTTGGCGTAGCGATCTTTTGTTATATCAACGGAAACTTAACGCTATTGGCAAGGTTTGAAAGGATACTGTTCGCAGTTCTCTGTTTTGTGATCAAGCCCCTGTTCAAGGACAACTTCATGCAATGGCTTTTCAGCTATATCACACTCCAAAACATCAGTGCTATGGTCGTCGTGATCGGCTTCGTGATTTCGGAGCAGCTGCCTTATCCACTCTATGCAAATGTGATCATGCGTCTTTTACTTTTCCTGCTTTTTTACTGGTTGCTCCGATACCGTGTACGTCCGCTCTACCGCCAGATGGTGGAGCACTGGAATGTGTTCTTCTATCTGGCCTTTGCTGTGTGGGTTACTTACACCTATTTCTTCGTCGCAAGCGATGACGTTGTTGTGATGCTTACAGAGCAGACAATGCCAATGCTATTGATTACTGCGATTACGTTGGCGGCCTACATCTCGATTTGTCACACACTGTCCATCATTTCCAAGGAACAGATCCTACGTGAGGAAAGGCTGCGTTCCATTGCCCAGCAGGAACTCTTGCAGACGGAGCTTATTGCGCAAGAGTCCTTTGTGAATTTTGCGAAACAGAATCGCCATGATATGCGGCATCACAATGCTCTTCTTGTGGACTACTTAGAGCGTGGTGATGTAAATGGTGCAAAGGAATATCTACTCCAGCATGATGCACTTATTGTCGAGACAACACTGAAGAAGTACTGTGAAAACGTTGTAGCGAATGCGGTCATTCGTCGCTATGCAAGGCGGTCAGAGAACAGCGGCATTTCTTTTTCAGTTGAGGCTAATATACCTGAACAATTGCCGCTTACCGCTCCGGAAACCGGCGAGTTGTTCAGTAATCTGCTTGAAAATGCCTACGAAGCCTGTGAAAAGGTAAAATGTGGTGCTTACATCGCTTTGACAGTACATACGGATCATGAAAGCCTACGGTTAGAGCTTCGCAACAGTGTGGCAATTCAAACAGTCTTTCACGAATCCGGGCTGCCCCTCACAACTAAGGAAGGCGGTGGTGCCGGTACCAGAAGTACTGCCACTATTGTGCAAAGATATGGTGGAATGCTCCGTTTTACGCAGGAGGACGATGTGTTCATTACCCAAATAATCCTGCAACTAGACAAAAAGGAAGCACGTTAGGTAACTAATTCTTGACAATTGAAAATACGCAAAGCGTATGATCGATTATAGTAGCTCATTATAATGTGGAAATGAATGCAACCGAATACGAACCTTTACTTGATACTTCCAAAGGGCGTCGCAAATAACTTTTATAGTGATTGTGTGATGCCCTTTTTTACGTGGAGAAATGAATGGTATTAGGTGCTTTTTTGCCTAAATGACATTTTACGTAATATTAGGACGTTTTATGCAGAATTTTGCACGAGAACGAGAAAAAATGCTAACATACAATAAAATAATAAGCGAAGGAAGTATGGATATGAAAAATTCTGAACCGCGTACCCTCTACACGATACAACAAGTTGAGACTCTGTCTCCCGCGCAGTTTATGCGGGCAGTAGAGGAAACAACCCGCGCCTTTGCGGGTGACCCAACCTTCGATTTTATCTTTCGCTCACCGCAGGAACTATCGCAATTGGTGGACATCAACCTGCGTTATTATCTGAAGATGGGAAAGATATTTGGCGCCTTTGATGAAAACGGAGTGATGCAAGGTATTTCACTATGGAACGAACCGGGCGGACAACCGATTACTGCATCAAGTGTCCTAAAGAGCGGTCTGCTGGGTGATTTTTGCAAGCTGTTCTTCCACATTAAGCCGGGCAGCTTTTACCGTATGCTCAAGATTTCCGATTGCACTCAGGAACATCACCCTGACGGTGAGCATTTGTATCTGTACTGGATCACTGCATTTCGCCCGGGAGCCGGCAGCGCACTTTTAGAGGATGCCTTCGCTCGTTTTCACGGTTTAGATATCTATTTGGAAAATTCAAATCAGGACAAGAACGATCACTTTTATCGAAAGCACGGCTTTACGCCGTTACCGGAAATCGGCTGGCGTGGTTGTGTGCTGCAGCCTATGCTACGGACAATACAATCCATAAGCGGGTAAAGTAATATATAAAAGTTAGACACTAATAATAAACTTGAATCGAAGGCTGTTGACTGGTGCGTCATAAATAACTGTATAGTTATTATGTGGCACCCTTTTTATTGTGCGAAAGTAATGAGTATGGATAGTTGTTTAAACTACATTTTACGCAAAATTATGACATTTCACGCAAGTTCATGCCCAGAATAATTTCGATATGTTACTCTAAATATATCTTAAAGTGAGAGAGAAATTTTACATAAAATACCTTTGAATCTTTTTTTCCAAATCCAGTATCAATCGGGTATCCTCTCTCGTATTGCTGTGTGGTAGATATAAGTCTTATATGATGGAGGAGTTACTTATGAAACGAGTTTTTAAAATCTTACTTGTACTTTTTATGGTACTATCATTGATTGGAAGTAGCCAAAATTATGCGATGGCAAACACAGCACCGGCAAAGACTGCCATTTCACAGAAAGCTGTGTGGGATATAAGTGCCATCTATCCGGATAAGGCGGCTTTTGAAGTGGAGTTTTCCAAGCTGGAGTCACAAATGGCAACCATAACAGCCCTGCGTGGAAAGCTTAACACTTTGGATGGTGTGACTGACTACTATACGGAATATAATGAAGCTGACCGATTGGTTTCACGACTGGATACCTATGCCTGGCTGCAGGTGCAAAAGGATCAGTCTGACAATAAAGCGAAAGAGCTATCAGGCCGTGTGGCCAATTTGATTGCTAAGTTCTCTTCTGAGACAGCCTTCGCTCTGCCGGAGCTGTTTGCGAATGATGACAGCTTCTTAGATAAGGTTGCTGCAGATGTACGTATGAAGCCGTATCTCACCTGGTATGAGCGTGATCGTGCGAATAATAAACATACGCTGCCAGAGTCAGAGGAGATGCTTTTACAACCGATTTATCAGCTGCGGGATGGGGCGTACTCCTTGTATGGTACTCTTATTAATAGTGAGATGACCTTCAAAAAAATCAAATTTCCCGATGGGACGAAGCGTCTTGCGGATGAGAACAATTACCCCGCCAGCTTCAACCCGGAATATACTCAGAAATTCCGCATCGCTTATGCCAATTCAATGTTTCAGTCTTACGGACAGTTCCGTAATACGCTGGCACAGAATATGCAAAATTATTATACAGCTGTGGCAAAGAGTGCAGTTTACCACAAGTATGGATCTGCACTGGAGGCAGACTTAGCATCACAGGACATCCCCGTAGCGGTCTATGATGGAGTTTTGTCTGCAGCAGATCAGGCAAAGCCGGCACTGAAGCAGTACTTCGGGCTGATTAAAAAGTTCCTTGGTGTTAAGACACTCTATAGCTTTGAAACAAATACAAGCCTTGCTAAGAACCCCGGAACGACTTATTCCTATACGGATGCTCAGATTCTTGTGAGAAAAGCACTGGAACCCTTAGGGACGGACTACACCAAGCAGCTAAACTTAATGTTCTCAGGCAATGCGATTGATTTATACCCGGCAGATAATAAGACCTCCGGTGCATTTGCTGTATCGGTACCAGGTACCCATCCCTTTGTCCTGCTTAACTATAATAATGATTATGACAGTGTTTCCACAATGGCTCATGAGCTTGGCCATGCTGTACACATGCAGTATGCTAAAAACCAGGAGAGCATCTATGGGCAGAATGTCTCCACTATAAGCAGCGAGGTGGCCAGTATCTTGAATGAGGTGTTGCTATCAGACTATATGATTAAGAATGCCAAAACAGAGAAGGAACGAAAGTATTATATGGCTCAGCAGATGACCTTGCTATATGGCACATTTTTTACCCAGACCTTCTTCGCACGTTTCCAGGAGGAGGCAGTCAAAAAGCTGGAAAATGGAGCTACCCTGACCGCCGATAAACTGGATGAGCTGTGGAAACAGGCTGCAAAGGATTCTTTCGGTACATCCTATACGCTCACAGAGGACTGCGCTGGTGGCTGGGCACGAATTCCCCACTTATATCAAGGTTTTTATGTCTATCAGTATGCAGTGGGCATTGCCGCAGCATGTAATATTGCTGATGGTATCCAATCAGGCGATCAGGATGCGGTAGACGACTATCTGGCCTTCCTAAAGGCCGGCGACAGCGGAAACATCGTACAGCTGCTGAATATTGCTGGAGTTGATATTTCGAACGGTGATTATATCGACGCATTTACCAAACGTTTTGACCGTCTTGTTAAGGAGTTCAGTAACACAAAGTAAGGAAGAAGAATTTTTTCATTTAATATAATCAAAGGAGGATGATAACATGAGTTTAGAATCAGCAAGGCTCTTTGTACAAAAGGTGTATACAAATAGGGAGTTTGCGAACAAAGTAATTATGATTAAGGAAGACAAAGAGCTTTTCGCTTTTATAGCGAAAGAAGGTTATGACTTTGATACAGAGGAACTGACAGAAGTCAATCGAGAGTTTCGTAATAAAGTAAATGGAGAATTGAGCGAAGCGGAGTTAAGTATGGTAGTTGGTGGTGGGGCTACAATGTTCGCACCATGTACGCCGACAACTAATTATTCTTATTGTAAAAAACATTAAATATTATGATGTTATCGATGTAGAAATATACATGGAAGGGGCAGGAGGCAGATCTCTTTGCCTCTTTCAATGTAGTGCTTTAAATTTATCTTCATAGGGATTACTTGTATAAAGATCTTTAGACTAAGAGGTAAAAATAATTAGTACCATCCGCTTTTGGCTATATAAACATGATATTTTGGTAGGAGGAATGGCATGAAAATAGAGGTGTGGTATGATTTTGTTTGTCCGCTTTGCTACATAGGGAAAAGAAGATTAGAAATTGCTTTGGATCAATTCAAGTATGAGGATGAGGTTACATTGGTTTTCAGAAGCTTTGAGATAGGTGCATTCTCTGAAGAAAATAATTATGAAACGATGAATGAAATTACTGCGAGAAAATTACACATAACACTGGAAGAAGCGAAAGCCTCCAATCATTATTTGGTTGAAAAAGCAAAAGCAGTAGGTCTGGATTTTAATATAGATGAGGTAATCCCCAAAAACACATTTGATGCCCACAGGGTATTTCAGTATGCAAAGGCAGAGAATAAGATGGAGGAGATGGCAGAAAGGATTTTTAAGGCACACTTTGTTGATGCTTTAGATATTTCTGACTATTTCGTATTAGCTAGTCTTGCCGGGGAGGTTGGCCTTAACAGCGAGAAAGTAATAAGCATTTTGGAATCAGATCAGTACAGTGAAGAAGTAACAAAGGATGAAGAAGCTGCTTCAAGATTGGGAATAGACGGGGTACCGTACTATATAGTGAATAGAAAATATGTGATACCGGGAGCACAGCCACCGGAATTGTTTTTAGAGATTCTGGAAAAGGCTAGGGAAGATGAGCTTTCAACGGCATCTCAAAGTATTATAGATGAATTGTTAGGAAGAATATTTTAGAATGAAAAGATGATGTATTCATTGGTTATGAGGCTGACCTGACAATGAAAGAAATATTACATAGAAATAATAAGATTGCAGAAGATATTAAGGAGCTTATTCCGGATACGGTAGTAAATTGTATCTTAATTGGTAATATGAATGAGGAATAAAATTCTATTTTTATCCATTTAAAATTATAATTATACTCTAGCGAATTATAACTACGATTCGTGCGGTAAAAGATACATTTCGTGCGGTAAATGGTTTTCAAGAGATTAATTTGATATTCTGAATATAAGTAATTATCAAAGGGGAATAAATAAGATAATTATTCTGGATACACATGGTAAAAAAGAAAATATCTTGTTACAAAGGAAACTAGTTGTATAATTAATTTACTTAAAGGAGAAAACAGTGAGAAAATGTAAAGCAATCAGCAAATTATTAATTATTACACTTCTTATTTCATTCATTTCATTTCCTACAAATACAGCGGCAGCGGCTGCAGCAGCATTTAATCCAGGCATTCCGGTAACTTCGGATACATTTAGTTCTGGCTATGGTATTGCTCTAGATGGTTCGGGATCGCTATATGTATGCCGTCATGCTTCCACGAATAACTTGTATCAAGTTGGAGTGGCAACCGGGGGAAGTATAGCAATTAGTACATCAAATATGAGGAATCCAGTTTATATGGAAGTGGATCACAGCACAGGAAAGTTATACATATGTGATTATGGTGGTTGGAAAATTTATGTAATGGATCTGGCTACGAAAGTAATCAGTCAATTAGATACCAGGACTCCTGGGAATGCTTCCTTTGGTTTGGGTATGGTTACTGATGCTGTAATTGGCAATGACGGATATCTCTATGTACTTGATTATTCGAATGGTAAAGTATATAAGATGAACAAGGATGGTAGCAATACTACTGAAGTCGTAACGGGACTCGGTTCTTACAATTGTATTGGTATAGATATGGATAGTAGCGGATATTTATATATTACCAATATAAACGGACAACTAATCAAGGTAAATAAGAATGGATCGAATCGAACGAGTATTACTATCGGAATAAACCAACAACGGGGAATAGTAATTGATTCTTATGACAATGTATATGTATCTGGAAACGGTATTATCAAGATGGATACGAGTGGTAATCATCAGGTGATTCTTAGTACTGTAAACACTGTATGGGCTATGGATATCGATGCAAGCGGTTATCTTTATTATGAAGATGGTATTAATAATAGACCTTATAAATATATTGGAGCTGCTGCAACGACAACGACAGGCTCTTCTATTAAGATTGATAAGCTGACTACGGATTTGGCAGGAACAGTGGCAGATCCCGCAGCGTTTACGATTAGTGGTGCGGCCTCCAATCCCACAGTAACAGCTGCAGTGGTATCCGGTTCTTCCATTACTTTAGAGTTGTCTTCGGCAATTGCCATTTCAGATACGAATGTAACGGTTAATTATACAAAAACCGGGACCAATAATCTGACGAGACTGGTTGGTGGTGCAATATTAGATAGCTTTACCGCGTTGCCAGTAGAAAATAAAGTTACAGCAACACCAACGCCAACACCGACACCAACGCCAACACCGACACCAATGCCAACAGCAACACCGACAGCAACACCGACACCAACACCGACACCAACAGCAACACCGACACCAACACCGACAGCAACACCGACAGCAACGCCTTCATCCTCTGCTTCAGATACTAGAGATAATAAACAGGTAAGGCAGATTGTAGTCGGAGATAATACAAATAGTCAAAATGCAGTTAAAGTAGACATTGTTCGATCAACAGAAAACAATAAAAAGGTAGATGATGTTGTTTTGAATTCAGACAAAACAGCAGAAGCTTTAAAGACAGTAAAAGCCGGTGACAATTTTGTTCTTTATTTAAATGATGTGGCAAATGATCCTTCAGATGAAGTCACCGTTACAGTGAACAAGGATTCCGTTAAGAAGCTTGGGGGTTCTAATGTTCAACTAGACATTAAAACAGAGGATGTATCAATCATACTTCCTGATAGCACCATGGATTCTTTATCAGAGAATAGCAATGATTTGTACTTCCGTATGGTTCCTATAAGGAAAGAGGCAGAAAAAGAGAAGGTTACAGCAAATACCATTCAGGCAGAAATCGTAAAGGATTATGCAGATAATGGAGAGGTTACCGTCTATGGAACGCCAATGATGATAGAAACAAACTATCAAAACCAGACAACAAAAGTCGTATTCTCCTTGAAAGGTGTTCCAATCCCTACCGATCCAAAAGAAAGAGAGGATTTCCTTGGGAAACTGGCTGTATATATCGAACATAGTGACGGTGAAAAAGTAGTAAACAAAGGGACAATTCTGTATGATGAGAAGGGTAATCCAACTGGAATTGAAATTATCATTGACAAATTCAGTACATTTACTATTATTGGTGTAGATAAGCTCGCATCAGAGTCTGATGAAAGTAAGGAAGCGGTTAAAAATTCGGCTCCAAAGGTTACAAATGTTAAATTGACAGGAAATACAGTAGTAGGAAATAAACTTAAGGTATCCTATACCTATAAGGATGCGGATAAGGATGAACAGGGCGACAGTATCATTGCTTGGTATAGAGCGGACAATAAGACAGGAAAGAATAAGACTTTGATTAACAAAGGAATGGAGAAAACCTATACCCTGACGAACAAAGACAAGGGAAAATACATCTATGTAGTAGTAACTCCTGTTGCCGCTTCCGGAATACAAAAGGGAGCGAAAGCTACCGTCTCCTCAAAGCAGCCTGTAGAGCAGCCTGAGATTAAGTATACTACCTCGGTAAAACTTGGGTTAATAGGAAGTGAAGCCTATGCACAAGAGGTAGCGCAGCTATTTGAAAAAAATTATAAGAATGTGAAGGTGGAACTTAATAAGGAAGGTAAATATTACAGAATTCATCTGGATTTCACAAGCAAAAAGGCAGCAGTAACAGCATGTAAGGATATGAAGAATAAGAAACATATTATTAATTATTATCTTGATACGAACTAAAATGATGCAATAAGAATTTAAAATTGTAAGAATACAATTGAGACGGGAGTTGTTATAATCCCGTCTCAAAATTTTGTGGATAATGGAGGTGATAGTCAGAACTGAATCGATACTCCCAATGGTGTTGCAAATAACTTTTATAGTTATTTTGTGACGCCCTTTTTTGTGTAGAGGTAATGAACATAATAGGTGTTTTTTTACTTTTAAACCCCACCGGTTGCCGGAGGCACTAATATGGCATACTTCGCGCTGTTTTTACAGCTTGGCATTCCGGTAGAAGGTATGGTACTGGCCGCAGAGCCGATTCTGGATTTTCTGCTCACAGCAGTCAATTCACATGTTCAGGTCATGCTTGTCGTACTGACAGCCGGAAATTTAAAACTACTGGACAGGGAAACGTTGATTTCTTGTGATTGAATCAAAAAGAATGAAGACAGCTCGCAAAATCTTACAAGTATTGACAGCATAGATACATTACAAAAACTGTTTTTTGCCTAAATTACATTTTACGCAAAATTATGACATTTCACGTAGGTTTATTCTCAGAATGATTTCGATATGTTACGCTACATATATCTTATAATGAGAGAGAAAATTTACATAAAAATGCCTGTGAATCGTTTTTCGCAAATCCAGTATCGATCGGATATCCTCTCTTGTATAGCTGGGTGGCAGATATATAAGTCTTATATGATGGAGGAGTTATTAATGAAACGAGTATTCAAAATCTTACTGGTACATGTTATGGAACTATCATTGATTGAGAGCAGCCCAAATTATGCGATAGCAAGCACAACACCGGAAAAGACTTTTAGAGATTCTTGAAAAGGCTAGGGAAGATGAGATATCAGCAGCAACTCAAACTATTATAGATGAATTATTAGGAAGAATATTATAGAATGAAAAGATTAACGTGACTAATTAAGGTATCCTCTTTGAGTATGCCTCCATAGAGAATAACTACCATTAACACTTCTTTTGTACTCTATAAACATAGGAGTAAATGATGAATATTTTACCAATTTGTGATGAACAACAATATATTTTTGATGTGAATGAAGCAATAAAGAGTATTCCGATGAAAATAACATATTCTATGGAATTTTCAAAAAGCTTTTCTGTGGAGGAGCTTTCTGCTGCTGTTGATCAATGTATTAAGACAGCGGATATTTTTTCGGCTAGATGTGTTGTGAAGGATAGCAGTCAGTATATAGAATTTATGCCCTATCAGAAGAAGGTTATCCCTGCTTTAGATTTTTCTTCACAGGAAGAGTTTCAAATGTTTTGTAACCAAGTCAGAGCAACAAAGATAAATAATCGAGAAAAATTGTATTACATATTCATTTATTCCATTGCGGGCTCTTATTATCATATTTGCTTTATCTTTAATCATCTGATCATTGATGGAATATCCATTATATTGTTATCGGAGAAGATTCAGAAGGTTTTGAACGATAGTAAGGAAGAAATGATATGGCATCCATTTTCTTCATATTTAAATAATGTAAAAAAATATAGGGAAAGTCAAAAATATATTGACGATACTATATTTTGGGAAAACAGGTTTCTGGAAATTTCTAAATGTAGTGATCTTTTCAGTGAAATTAATATGGAAGGTGCATCAACAATTAAGGAATTATCGTTCCAGTCAACACAAGAATCAAAACAGGACCTAATGGAGTTTTGCTTAAAAAAAGATATTAAATCATATTGTTTAATTATTACCGTTTTAGCGCAGATTTTGAGTGAAAAAACACATTGCAAGCGTTTTTGTATTGAGATTCCGATTGCAAACCGATTGGGGACAAATGATAAAAACAGTTTGGGACTCTATGAAGTTACACTTCCTTTTATCTTTGACTTTGATAAATATCAAAACCTTAGTGATTTACTTGACTCAGTTCAAAAACAGTCTTTTGATTATTACAGACATAATAATTTCGATTGGAATACTAAAATAGCATCTGAGCAATATGAAATAAAATACGGAAGATATATTCCGCAAATTTCCGTTTCGTATTTTTGTACCAATAAAGAGCCCTCCTTTTCATTCATGAAATTGAATTACCACCAATGTGAAACTGCATTACTACCTATGGCGATCTATATATCGGATTACCTTGATTGGAGAACTATAACTTTTCAATATATATATTGGGATAACTACTTCACGGAGCAAGAAATTGTGGAATTACATCAGAAACTGGAAAATCTGATTAAAAATATTATTGTTAACAATGGATTGTAGAAAATAAAGAACAGGATAGCGTAAGCATATGCTTACTACGGAGGAAATAATGTGAAGGAAGAGCATCTTCACACTCTGGAAGAACTGCGATGTTCGTGCAATGGCACTTACACCTTGTTCTTCTTTATTATTTGAGATGCTGCTTTGCAGCATTATGTCTGGAAGTGTGAATTAAAAGACAATTAACTCGGGAAGAACTGCATCGCAGATGCAGCATGGAGGATTATTATGTTTGAAAACATCTCAACAATTAGGGAACTGCTTTCTTTGACTACAGAATTATACGGTGATAAACCGGCCTTTTCTTTTATGAAAGATGAGAAGATGAATTCTATTACCTATTCTGAGTTTTCAAAACAGGTCACAGCTGTTGCAAAGTCACTCATTCTTAAGGGTATTACGAATAACAAGGTATCTTTTGTATCGGAAAATTCATACTACTGCCTTGTGTGGGCCTATGCGATACCACTGTCAGGTAATGTTTTGGTAATGTTGGACAATATGGCAACAACGCAGGAAAAAGCTTATATGGTGGAGCATAGCGATACAGCCTGTTTGGTTTATTCTGCCTTTAATCAGTCGGTTTGTGATTATATAACAGAACATAACAAGAATGTAATACATACAATTTGCATAGAAGCAGATACGGAGACCTATCAAGGCTGTGAAGCGGAAATTACATTGCCGGATACTGACGGTACAGAGCTGTCCTATCTGTTTTATACTTCTGGGACTACAGGAAAACCAAAGGGTGTGATGCATTCACAAATTAATTTATTACGTACTAATCTTTATTTTTCCTATAGTCTTAAGGTGAAAGACACGATGTATTTAATGTTACCATTCCATCATATGATTCCATTTGCTAATCAGGTGCTTTTATCCATGTATAATGGGGGGAATATTTTTATTTCTGCAGGACTAAAGCATCTTTTAGCTGAAATGCAGCAAGCCAGGCCATATTATATATTCTTAGTACCAGCTGTGCTGGCTTATTTTGATAAAATAACTGAGAATACAGCAAGAGAACTCATGAAAATTAACAGCTTCGATTATCTTGCGGCACGTAAACAGGCTTTTAGCCAATTGTTTGGCGGAAATTTACGAATCATTGTCATCGGTGGAGCACCTCTAGATAATGACCTTATAAAACGGATGCAAGATTTGGATGTCTTGGTATTAAACGGATATGGACTTACCGAAACCGTAGGATCTATTACGGTTAATCCAAATGATGATATTCGCCCTGGAAGTATTGGACGAATTAATGCGAATTCCGAAGGAAAAGTAAAAGACGGCGAGTTGTTGTTTAAAAGCTCCTACCTATTTCTGGGGTACTACAAGGATCCTGAGGCTACAGCACAAGCATTTGATGGGGAATGGCTTTTAACCGGAGATCTAGGAACTATTGAAGACAATTATGTATATTTTTCAGGAAGAAAAAAGAATTTGATTGTCTTGCCCAATGGGAAGAATATAAGCCCGGAAGAATTAGAGTTTGAATTTATGAAAATTGAAGAGATTAAAGAGATCATTATTTGTGAGCAAAACGGGAAACTGACAGCCAAAATCTATTCAGATTGTGAAGAAGGCATCATTCGTAAGAAAATCAGCGAAATGAACAAGAGTTTAGCTTCCTATAAACAAATTGAAAGTATAGTGTTTTATGATAAAGAGTTTCCCAAAACAGCAAGCAAAAAGATTAAGAGAGGAGAAGTATAATATGCTTATTGAAATCATTAATCTAATCAATGATAATTTTGCACCAACGATTGAGGTTACAGGGGATACAGCGATCAAAACAGATTTAGGATTGGATTCGTTTGAAATGATAAGACTCCTTTGTGCTTTGGAAGATCAGTACAAAATCAACATAAATGAAAGGGATATCGTTTCACTTACAACAGTAAATGATATTTGTAATTATATTTCCAATAAGTAATCTGTATGACAATTAATCGACTTGTTAATGATATTATGTTTGTTTTTCGCATTATTGGAGGAAATGATTACGATGGGGCAAAAGGATGATTACAAAGCGCTATTCAAATTAACTTTTATGAATTTCTTAATAACAGGAGTCCTTGCTCTGGGGTTTATGACCTATCTATATTTTACTTCGCATTCGCTTTTGTTCTTAATACAAGTTGTTAGCAACATTGGATCTACAGTTGTATTGGGGATGTATGCTTTGGTATTAAAAAGACAGGCGGATAACAAGTCTTATGAATATGAATATGGATTGGGTAAGTTTGAGGCACTCGGTACCTTCGCAGGCTTCATTATTCAGGATGTCAACCTTATCATACTTGCTGTGTTATCTGTGAATGATTTTATCCATGCAGATAGAGAAGTTTCATTTGGTGTGCTGGAGTTTGCCTATCCAATCGCTGTTGTAATATATGATGTCATAATTATTATTACACTGAAAATGAAAAGTAGTAGTAATAATGGAATTATTAAATCCCAAATTGTAGATTGTATGAATGAGGGCCTACAATTAATGGTATCTCTTGTGATCATGACATTGATTTGTCTGTTTCCTAATGTGATGGGAATATACAGATTTCAATATATCATCTGTCTTGCTATCATTAGTTATACCTTTTATTTGAGTGTGGATCCGATCAAATATAGTGCATATTCCTTACTAGATAAATGTACGGATGAAACTGTATCACAAAGAATACTAAGTGCTCTTACTGCTAATTATGAGCTTTATGAATATTTTGAAACATATCGCACCAGAGTCTCTGCCAGAACGATATTTGTTGATTTGTTTATTGGTTATGAGGCTGATCTGACCACGAAGGAAATATTACATAGAAACAATAAAATATCGGAAGATATTAAGGCGCTTGTTCCGTATGCGATAGTAAATTGTATCTTAATTAGTGACACTGCTGAAGAATAAAAACTTGATTCGCCTGTTTATCTAAACAAAGGTGCAATCAGCGATGTAAGAGTTAGTGAAAATAGGTCGCAGGAATAATCCTGCGACCTATAAGTTTATCATTATACTGTAGAAAAATAACGCGATATGCTATATAATGGAAATAGATTTCGTATATCAGTGCTTCTTGGTTTGTGGAACAATAGATACAAATCGCCAATATTTCATTAACATTTCTAATGTAGGAGAAAAGAAAATGAATGCATTTATTATACATTCGAGTAAGGATGCTGAAGCGGTTAGAAATAACATAAATATAATTCAGAACAGTATCGAAACATTTAGTCCGCTTATACTAGACAATGGCGGCGCATTATGGAAATTAAGTGCACGTGATAAAATAAAAAAATCAAATCTAATCCTATTTTTTGTAGGTAAAGAATCTCATAAAAGTCCATATATTGGCTGGGAGATTATGACGTCTATAAAATATAATAAACAGATAATCGTTGTTAAACTAGATCATACATATCGATATCATGAAGCCTTGGAGTATAAGGATGATTTCACTAAGATTACCAAGATTTATGGTAAAGAGAAAAGCATAGATGAGCTCATAAAGTATCTGCATTCCCATGAGAGAGGAGACTATAATTTATTCAACCCTCAGTTTGAAAATGCCGAAAACATGAGTATTTTATTTGAACAATATAAACTATTCCTCCAGACATCTGAAACACTGGTACAAAGACGACAAAATGTCAATAATTTTTATATAACAGCTAATACCATTTTAGTATCATTATGTGGAACGGTAGTAGCTATTAATATCATCCTTAAATTTAAAATCATGATAATAATTGCATTTGCTATAGTAGGGATAGGATTATCGTTATCATGGATTAATATGCTCATATCATATGGTAATCTAAATAGTAGCAAAATGAAAATCATTAGCGTACTTGAGAAGAATTTGCCGGCATCATTATTTGATGCCGAGTGGGAAGTTTTAACAGATAAGCTTAATAATAAAAGATATATATCATTTACTGATAGTGAAAAGAAAATACCGCAGTTATTTTTAGTCTTGTATACAGTAATAATTATAATTGCTTCTGTCAGTGTAAAATATATTTTATAATACTGGAAGCTTATTAACAGAGGCGGATTATATATTTACAGATTTAAAATTTATAAAATGGCTGAGAAAGTAGGTTGCTCAGATTGGCATTATCTATATAGCGTAACCCAGAAGACTTTAGGCAAGCCATTTATAGGATACTGTTCTGGTGACGAAACGGGGAAGCTTGCATTGGACTTTACGATTATAGATAGTAAGGAATATAACATAAACTGGGGGATAACAGGTGCTCCCAGTTTTTTATCAATACCAGGAGGTTATAAACTCGCTTCTGAACTACAGATATCTAATAGAAGATTGCATAATTTACTGCCGGATACACCTCATACTTTATGCTCATACATATATAGTAGTGCATAATTAATACTTTTTATGTAAGAATAGAGTATCGATTATTAAGGAGATAAGATATGGAGAGCTTTCCGACCATTCATACAAATTTTTGGGATGCAGTGATAGCTGTGCCCGTCGTGTTGATCATTACTGAAATAATTAAAGTAATTCTACCGATACCAAGAGCATTTATTCCGACGATAGCTACGATTATTGGGCTTATAGTATCTATATTTTTTGCACACAGGGTAGATTTGGGCGCAGGGATTTTTATGGGTTATTTTTATGGAAATGCAGCAGTCGGTGTCTTTTCCTCGTTAAAAATTTCCTATATGGAATATAAAAAAAGAAAAAACAAAAAGGAATAGATAAGATATCCTTCCAGCATCATTTGTAGCTATACCGAGTGGTCTTACATGGATGATATGGGAGGCAGTTTAAGCGGGCAAAAGGATTTGATAATCATATGTGAGAAAGCAAGTGGGTCTGTATCAAAATTGATACAGGCCTTTTGCATTATTTCTAGGCTGCTCGACGTAAGCATTTTTGTTTCGCATAGCCTGAGTTATATTAATGGGATTTTAAGTTGATATCAAATAATGATATATAATGGATATAGTAATATTCAATAATAGTAAATAGTGATTCATAAGCTGCTAAAACCAATGGATAGATAGAAGGATTGATCACAAGGAGGCTTAAAGATGGCTGGTAAGAAAATACATGGAGGTTTTCTCGAATTACAGGACTACATTGATAGCATTAAGGACAAAAGAGGAGCATTAATTGCAGTACTGCATAAGGCGCAGCATATATTCGGATATTTATCAGATGAAGTGATTTTATTTATATCAGAAAAATTGGATTTACCCAGTTCTAAAATTTATGGGGTCATCAGCTTTTATTCTTATTTTACTACAAAGCCGAGAGGAGAAAATGTCGTTAATGTTTGTCTGGGAACAGCCTGCTTCGTAAGAGGGGCGGATGCTATTATGAAGGAATTTGAACGGGAGCTTAAAATTCATACCGGTGAGACAACAGAAGATAAGAAATATACATTATCGGGACTGAGATGCATTGGTGCCTGCGGCCTCGCCCCGGTGGTTATGATTAATGATAAGGTTTATGGAAGAGTTGAAGTAGATCAAGTGAAGAGAATTATTAATGAAACCAGAGAGGGAGAAAAGAACGGATAAGCTCTGGATAATTAAAATCACGCTGATTTGGAGGAACGATATGAGTAAATTAAAATCAATAGAGGAACTTGAAAGGATTAGGCAAGCAGCCAAAGACAAGTTGGACTTAAGAACTACAGCAGAAGCCGAGGATAAGATAATCATTCGGGTTGGAATGGCGACCTGTGGTATTGCCAGCGGTGCCAGATCAACAATGCAGGCTATCCTGGATGAGCTTGCTAAACAGAACATTACCAATGTTTCAGTAACTCAGACAGGATGTATGGGGAATTGTGCGAAGGAACCTATCGTTGAAGTAATCAGTAGAGATTTCCCTTCTGTAATCTATGGTCATGTCGATGCCGAAAGAGGACGGGAGATTGTGAAGGAACATATTAAGAATGGACATCTTTTGCAAAATGCAATCATTTCTACCTCATTTGATAATTAATGAAAGGAGAAATGTGAAGAAAAGGCATTAATTTGTGCCGCCGCTGGCGGCAGGAAAGAGGTAACTATGAGTAATATTAGAATGCACCTGCTGGTATGCGGCGGTACAGGATGTACTTCTTCAGGCAGCTTAAAATTGGTGGATAATCTGATTGAAAGCATTAAAATACATGGACTTTCCGATGAAGTTGAAGTGGTTGCCACAGGATGCTTTGGCTTTTGTGAAAAGGGACCGATTATTAAGGTATATCCGGATAATGTTTTTTATGTCTCGGTAAATCCGGAGGATGCCGAGGATATTGTTACAGAGCATGTGATTAAAGGACGTCAGGTAGACAGATTACTTTTTGAAGATCCGGGGGGAAAGGGAAAATTAGAGGGTCAAAACGAACTTCCTTTCTATAAAAAACAAATTAGAATTGCACTGCGAAATTGCGGCTTTATCGATCCGGAGAATATTCATGAGAGCTTGGCAGCAGACGGTTATAAAGCCCTGGCAAAATGTCTCACTGAGCTGACCCCTGATGAGGATATCGATACTGTAGCGCAATCAGGACTCAGGGGTAGGGGCGGTGGCGGTTTCCCTACAGGATTGAAGTGGAATTTCACAAGAAAAAATAAATCGGATGAAAAATATATTATCTGTAATGCGGATGAAGGCGATCCGGGAGCATTTATGGATCGGTCCATTCTCGAAGGAGATCCGCATTCTGTACTGGAAGCGATGACAATTGCGGGATATGCGATCGGAGCGGAGCATGGATACATCTATATCAGAGCGGAATATCCGCTTGCAATTCACCGTCTGGTCGTCGCAATTGATCAGGCGAGGGAATTAGGCTTGCTCGGAGAGGATATTCTTGGGACAGGATTTAATTTTGATATTGAACTCAGATATGGCGCCGGTGCTTTTGTCTGCGGTGAAGAAACAGCATTAATCCACTCGATTGAGGGAGATCGAGGTGAGCCGTTTACCAAACCTCCTTTTCCGGCAGAAAGCGGAGTCTGGAATAAACCTACCTGCGTAAATAACGTAGAGACATTGGCGAATATAGCTCCGATCTTCTTAAAAGGTGCCGAGTGGTTCAGAAGCATCGGTACGGAGAAATCACCGGGAACGAAAGTATTTGCACTTGCAGGTAAGGTGAATAACGTCGGTTTGGTCGAGGTTCCGATGGGAATTACCTTACGAGAGGTTATTTATAATATAGGCGGAGGAATTAAGAACAATAAGAAGTTTAAAGCCGTACAGACGGGAGGACCCTCCGGAGGCTGTATTACGGAAGAGAATCTGGACATTTCGATCGATTATGAATCGCTCGGCAATATCGGATCTATGATGGGGTCCGGCGGTATGATTGTTATGGATGAAGATAACTGCATGGTGGATATCGCTAAATTTTATTTGGAATTTACGGTAGATGAATCTTGTGGAAAATGTACCCCCTGCCGTATCGGAAATAAACGTATGTTTGAAATCATGGTAAATATAGCAAAAGGGAAAGGAACGGAACAAGATTTGTTGGATTTACAGGAGTTGGGAGAGATTATAAAAGATACTTCTCTTTGCGGCTTGGGACAAACAGCTCCCAATCCGGTTTTGAGCACGATGAAATATTTTTATGAGGAATATAAAGCTCATGTCATCGACAAAAGATGTCCGGCAGGAGTGTGCCAGGAGCTTCTTTCGTATCATATTCTTCCTGACAATTGTGTTGGCTGTACCGCTTGTGCCAAGGTTTGTCCGGCATCCTGCATATACGGCGAGGTGAAAAAAACGCATGTAATTGACCAGGAAAAGTGTATCAAGTGTGGTGCATGCTTTGCTAAATGTAAATTCAAAGCGATTGAGAAACGATGAGCTGCCTCGAAGAGGCAGTAAGGAGGTAGTGTGAATTATGAAATCATAATTCACACGGGAAGAACTACGATGTTCGTGCAATGGCACTCACACCTTGTTCTTCCAGAGGTTTAGCTGCCATAAATAGGCAGTAAGGAGGTTATACTATGATTCATATGACAATAAATAATCAACAGGTTGCTGTGGAGGATGGGAGTACGATCCTTGAGGCTGCCAGAAAATTAAAAATAAGAATTCCGACTCTGTGTAATCTCGACCTGCACGATATACGAATGGTTAACAGAGGTGCTTCCTGCCGCGTGTGCGTAGTTGAAGTAGAGGGCAGAAGAAATCTTGCACCTTCCTGTTCGACACCCGCTGTAGAGGGCATGGTGGTGATTACGAACTCCTTGCGATGCATTAAAGCAAGAAGAACCATCATTGAACTGTTTCTTTCGAATCATCCAAAGGATTGTCTGGTTTGCGAGAAGAGCTTAGGATGTGAGCTTCAGGCGCTTGCTGCGGAATATCATATCCGTGAAATAAAGTATAAAGGCGAACGGGCGATGCACCCGATTGATGTATCAAGCAGAGCCATCATCAGAAACATGGATAAGTGCATCATGTGCAGAAGGTGTGAGACCATGTGTAATGAGGTCCAGACTGTGAATGTTCTTTCGGCTATCAATCGAGGCTTTGACACCTATATAGCGGCATCCATGAACCTGCCAATGAATGAGTCCACCTGCGTCTTCTGTGGACAGTGTGTTATGGTTTGCCCAACAGCTGCTTTAACAGAGGTTAGTCATATTGACAATGTGTGGAATGCACTAAATGATAAGAAAAAACTTGTAGTGGTTCAGACAGCACCGGCTGTTCGAGTAGCACTGGGCGAGGAATTCGGGGCTGAACCCGGCACCGTAGTTACCGGTAAAATGGTTGCCGCACTGCGACGACTTGGTTTTGATAAGGTGTTTGATACGGATTTTGCTGCAGACTTAACGATCATGGAGGAGGCTACTGAATTTATTCACCGACTTAAGCATGGCGGGAAGTTACCAATTCTTACGAGCTGTTGTCCCGGATGGGTGAAATTCTTTGAGCATCAATTCAACGATATGCTTGATATACCGTCAACCAGCAAATCCCCACATGAGATGTTTGGTGCAATTGCAAAGAGCTATTATGCGGAAAAGATAGGAATTGATCCACAAGATATTTGTGTTGTCTCTGTTATGCCATGTTTAGCTAAAAAGTATGAAGCAGCAAGACCGGAATTATCGAACGATGGTGTACAAAATGTGGATGAAGTAATAACAACCAGGGAGTTAGCCCGGATGCTGAAGGAAGCGAATATAGACCTTATGCAGCTGGAGGACGAGGAATATGATAATCCGCTGGGTGAATCCACAGGTGCTTCCGTCATCTTCGGAACAACCGGCGGTGTGATTGAGGCTGCTCTTCGGACTGCATATGAATGGCTGACGAATGATACTCTGAAAAAAGTTGACTTCCATGACCTTCGAGGCCTGGATGGTATTAAAGAAGCTGTCATAAAAATAGATGATATGGATGTCAAAATCGCTGTTGCTCATGGTCTTGGAAATGCCAGAACACTTCTCGAGAATATAAGAGAGGGGAAAGCAGATTACCATGCTATAGAAATTATGGCATGCCCGGGAGGTTGTATTGATGGAGGTGGACAACCCTACCATCATGGGGATATAGATGTTGTTAAAAAGCGAATGGAAGGTATCTATAAGGAGGACAGGGATAAAAAGCTTAGAAAATCACATGAGAATCCGTATATTCAGAAGCTATACGAGGAATACCTCGGGGAACCTTATGGAGAGAAGGCGCATGAACTGCTTCATACACGTTATGTGAAGCGCAGAAAGATGTAGTCTGTATCCGGGTCAGCTTACATTGTTATATGATGTAAGCTGACTTTTTAAGTCTATGGAAGCGCTTATGGAATGGACTTTTAAGGACTGATTTCACATCGATGCTCACGATATGCTTACGATATGAATTTGTCACAATATACACCTTTTTGTCAGGATTATCATATGATTTACTATGACAATACTTGAAGGAGGCAATACAATGTTACTTTATGATGTGATAAATAAATATTATAGCATTAAGAATAATTTTATCGATAATAAATTAAGCCAGAAATATCTAAAAGAGAAAAACAATCAATCAAGTCAGCCAACAAAATTAGATCCCAAGCTTATACCAAAATATGTAAACCAATTATCAAAACCACCGGTTTATAAACCATGCATTACAAGAAAATGGAGTCTATTCGGACATAGTAAGATATATCATTCTTATACAATTGATATCAGTGAATTCGACCAGCAGATACTTCCTCCAGGGCTGCCACCAACGAAGGTATGGGGCTATGGAGGGTTAATAAATGATGAAAAGACCGGACAGATAAAATACTCAAGAAGTGCACCGGGAGCTACCTTTGAAGCAATCCGCGGTGTACCGGTAAAAGTAAAATGGATTAACAAATTAAAGCGTAAGCATCTTTTCGCTGTTGATCCGACCTTGCATTGGGCTAATCCGAATCATATGCCTCAAAATCCCCCGAAGCCCTGGCCGGCATTTCCTCCGGGCTTTAAAGCTGCTCAATTTCCTGTGCCAATAGTTACTCACTTACATGGTGGCGAGAATGAATCTGTCAATGATGGTTACCCTGAGGCTTGGTTTACTTTTTGTGGGAAGCATGGACCGGATTACAAAACATCTAAATACGATTATCCGAATCAACAGCAGTCTGCGACACTTTGGTATCACGATCATGCGTTAGGGATTACGAGAATAAATGTTTATGCGGGTTTGGCAGGCTTTTATCTGCTTCGGGATAAAGATCGATACAGTCTGGATGAGAAATTATGTCTACCATCCGGGAAGTACGAAATTCCCATTGCCATACAGGATCGTATGTTTAATACGGATGGGTCCTTACGGTTTACTAATGTTGGGAATATTCCTGATGTTCACCCTTATTGGAATCCGGAATTCTTCGGAGACACCATCATGGTAAATGGAAAGGTATGGCCGAATCTTGATGTTGACCGTCATCAATATCGCTTCCGTGTATTAAACGGATCTAATGCCCGGTTTTATAATTTAAGATTGTCAAACGGTATGCCCTTTATTCAAATCGGCAGTGATGGTGGCTTCTTACCAAAACCGGTAGAGTTGACTTCATTACTGATCGCACCCGGAGAGCGTGCAGATATATTAATCGATTTTTCAGAATTAACACCAGGAACAAGAGTCAGATTACTCAATAATGCGGAGGCACCTTACCCTATTGGAACACCGGTTGATGATAATGTTGGGCAAATTATGCAATTTACAGTACCCGCCGATGCAAAGAAGCCTAAGAAACCGAAAAAACTTCCTGGCAAATTAAACACCCTTCCACAATTGAAGCCCGATATGAAAAGAATTTTAACACTGAATGAAGTAATGACTCCCGATGGCCCGACTATGATAGTATTAAACGGACAAATGTGGATGGCACCTATCACGGAGACTCCAAGAGTTGGTTCCACAGAAGAGTGGGTAATTGCCAATTTAACAGCGGATACACACCCGATTCACCTGCATTTAGTACAATTCCAGTTGTTGAACCGCCAGAATTTCGATGCTGCCGGTTATATGAAAAAATGGGAAGAGGTTAACGGGATGATACCATTAATGCATCCAACCATTGAAGTACCTGTAGAGCCATTCCTGGCTCCTGGCAATCCGATCAAACCTGATGATAATGAAGTTGGATGGAAAGATACTGTTAGAATGAATCCAAATCAGGTAACAAGAATCAGAGTACGCTTTGCACCCCAGGATGTTCCAACTTGTGGTGTCAAACCGGGTGAAAATCTATTTCCTTTCGATCCGACCACCGAACCCGGATATGTATGGCACTGCCATATCTTAGACCATGAGGATAATGAAATGATGAGGCCTTATAAAGTAAAAAAATAATGCAAAGCAATCATTCTATGACTGGGGCAAATGGATCAAAATCCATCTGCCCCAGTTGACAATAAAGACATATAGCGGTAGAATAAATTGCTAAATCGAAATAGCATTCTGAGGTGGAAGATGAAGAATACAGAAGAACAAGTCTCTTTATGGAATAAATCCTATATTTTTTTAATTGTCACTAATTTATTTACAGCAATGGGCTTTAATATGGTCTATGTCATGATTTCAAATTATGCGATGACAGTCCAGGCTTCATTGGCTATCGCGGGCTTGATCTCCGGAGTGTTTTCTATTGCTGCCCTGATTGTCCGTCCCTTTGCCGGAATGTCGGCAGACTTGCTGAATAAAAAGAATCTGTGTATCTTATCCAATATTATCATGGGATTATCGGTTGTAGGCTATGGGTTCTCGGATCAGATTTCGATATTACTATTTTTTAGAATCCTTCACGGAATAGCGTTTGGACTCAATAGTACGACGAACATTGCCCTGGTGACAGAATACGTTCCCAAGGAGAGAATGGGAGAGGGCCTTGGCTATTATGGGATTGGACAGGTGATTGCACAGGTCATAGGGCCGAATTTGGGTCTGATCATTGTGGAAAGAATGGGATTTCAACCTTTATTTTTAATAACGGCCTCTTTTTCGTTTATTGCAGTGTTTATGCTCCTTTTTTTCTCATACCCAAAGCATACAAGAGGCAAGGACATGCCTCCTATGAAGTTGACACTTCATTCCTTTGTTGCAAAGGAGGTAATAGTATATACCATGGTCGGCGGGATGTTTTCCTTTAGTAATGGTATCGTCAATTCCTTTCTTATTTTGTTAGGAAAGGAACGGCAGATCGCAAATGTCGGTATCTTCTTCTCGGTAGGAGCTATTGTGCTCTTTGGGGTACGTTTATTGATAGGACGCTTGGTTGATAAAAAGGGACTCACGCTGATTGTGAATATCTCCTTATTGATCACGTCAATATCCATGGTGATCATAGGAGCTGCTCCGGCCTTAAGCTGGTTGATTGTCGCCTCGGTCCTAAAAGCCTTGGGACAGGGAACCGGACAGATCTCTCTTCAGACCGAATGTGTCAAAAGGGTAGATCCGGGAAGGATTGGAGTGGCAATGAGCACATTTTACATAGGAGCAGATATCGGTCAGGGGCTTGGTCCGATATTTGGCGGAGAAATATCAGATCGCTATAATTATTTGGTGATGTATTCTGTCTGTGCTGCTTTTCTTCTCTTTACCATGCTTATTTTTAACATATATCAAAAGCAAAAACGCCATAACTAGGGTAGCTATATTGAAAGGGATTCTCATTTTAGTATAATCTTTAATGTTATGTGCAGCCAATGAAACCTACTAACTTAAATTCTATCTGGGAGAGATTGCCTATGGGAAAGAATAAGAATATTGTTGCCGTGCAGATGAAAGAAATTGCTGAAAAGCTTGGTGTTTCTCCCGGAACAGTTTCTATCGTTTTAAATGATCGCGGAGATCAGATGAGAATCTCACAGACGACCCAAAAACGTATTCGAGATATGGCAAAAGAAATGAATTACCAACCGAATATATATGCGCGAAGACTAAGAAAATCAGCAAATGAGGAAGCACCCTATATCATTGCGATTTTTTGGCGTGAAGAATACCTAGATGAGCTATTGGGACGCTTTTTGAAGGGATTATATCATACAATCAAACAAAATAACTTAAATATAGAATTGGTATTACAGCCCTATGATTTCGGTAATCTGAAAAGATACAGGAATTCCATGAATAGTAATCATTTTAACGGAGCGATGATTGGGGGCTGTTCGAACGAAGATCAGCTGTTTCTGGAGCAGAATGAATTTGATATACCGGTGATATTAATAGGTCGGAGTACGGAGAAATATAATGGTGTGCTGATTGATTACTATACTACAGGTGAACTCTGCGTCAAGTTGTTTTATGAAAGACAGCATAAAATCGTTGGTTTGGTTGGATTAGCGAAGAAAGGGAAGTCGGTCCAGCTGATTGAACAAGCCTTTATAGAAGCCTGTAAGAAGAAAGGGCTTCGAATTGATACAGATGATATCACCTACTGCGAGAACCGAGACTTTGAAAGCGGATATCAGTCAACAATGAATATTTTATCAAAGGAGGTGAAACCGACGGCTCTGTTTGTTATGGACGGAAGAAATGTCGGAGGTGTACTTAAGGCATGCAAAATGGTCGGACTGAATGTTCCGAAGGACCTGGAGTTGTTGGTATTTGGTGAAAATGAATTTTTCGATTATTCGGAACCACCACTTACCACCATACAACAGCCGATGGAACAGTTTGCGGAGATCTCGTTACATAGGATGTTGGTTCTGATAAAAGATAAAGCAGAGCTCCCGATAGTAAAGGAGTTGCAGCCGATCTTTCATTTCAGGGAAAGCTGCGGTGGCTTTAACGAAGGAATAAACGAAAGGGAAGGTAACTAATATGGACAGAATATTTGCTTATTATGGCTCACCCGTAATTGACGGACAGGTTGATGAGGTGTGGAGCAAAGCACCGGCTGTTTACCCCAATATCATTTCCGGGACTACTGATACCTCAGCTACTCTTAGGGTCTTATGGGATGTGAACGCACTGTATATTCTTGCAGAGGTGAAGGACAATGATCTATCTGTAAAATCAGATAATTTTCCCATGCAGGATTCTTTGGAAATATTCATGGATGAGAATAATGATAAAGCAAAGGATTATGGTGTGAATGACGTACACTTCCGTGTGAATTATGAGAACTTTCAATCTGTAGACATCGGAAATCCGCTGCGCTTCTATACCGGCACGAGTAAGACGGAAGAAGGCTATGTCATTGAAGCCAGAATTGCATTCAGAGCTAAACCTTCCAACGGAAAGGTGCTTGGATTGGAATTACAGGTCAATGATGCGAAGGGGACTGATCGAGTAGGTGCGATTAATCTCTTTGATTCTACCGGCAGTGCCTGGCTTGATACCAGTAAATTTGGCGAAATTATATTAATGGGCATGGCGGAGGATACGGAAAACTTAAATCCCTATGATCTCCTTGCTTTGATAAACAGTACACAGAAGATTAAGTATTTACGTTATCAAAACCCTTGGATCGTAACAGATGCTGTAGCAGCTGCACAGACTGTTCTCTCCGAGCCTCAAGCTACTCAGATGCAGATCAATGAGCAATATAACAAATTAAAGGAGGCCATGAACAGGTTGGTCCTGACTAAGGAGGCGGCAAACGAAAAGGAATTCAGGGCAGTCCCGGAGGAATACAGAGCACAAAGTAAGAAGGCGGGTACGGTAGAAACGTTGGATTACCTAGCAGCTAATCTGACTAATTCAACAGATCGGAAGAGGCTGAATGTCTACCTTCCTTATGGCTACGATGCTGCTGATACGAATCAGAGATACAATGTGCTCTATCTGATGCATGGAGGCGGAGAGAATGAGAATCTCATCTTTGGCGGACCCGGTCAGAGCAAGGAGCTGAAAAGGATCCTTGATCATATGATTGAGCGGGGAGATATCGAGCCTCTCATCGTCGTCACACCCACCTTTTATGGCGGAAAAAATGACGTTGCGTTTTTTTCGGAGGAATTGCTTAACAGCATCATACCTTTCGTTGAAACGAAGTATCACACCTACCTGACTTCTACAGATTTAAAGGATATCAAGGCTTCAAGAGAGCATCGGGCGTTTGGTGGATTTTCCATGGGATCAGTCACAACCTGGTATACTTTTATTCATTGTCTGGATTACATAAAATACTATATGCCGTTAAGCGGTGACTGTTGGGTGAAAGGCATAAAGGGTGGTGGAACCCACCCGGTTGAAACTGCAGAATATCTGGCAACTGTAGCAAAAGCATCAGGGTACCATCCGCAGGAGTATTATCTGTTCTGTGCTACAGGTACTTTGGATATCGCTTATCCCAATTTGAGGCCCCAGATTGAAGAGATGAAGAAGTATCAGGATTATTTTCACTATTCCTCATTTAGGAGAAAAGGCAACTTCTATTTTCTTGAATGTGATGGCGGCACCCATGCCTGGAACTGGGTTAACCAATATATTTACGATATATTACCGGATTTATTCCGGTAAGAGTCAGAGGTTTTGTTCTTCAGTTAATCGGTGTATTATTACAACGTTTCATCGCTTTGAACAGTTCATACCAAATTTGTGATAAAAATAATATGATTATGATATTATTCAGTGGGATGAAATGATACCTTTTTCTTATCAACCAAGAGGAGGGTATATGATGAAAAAGAAATTATCAAAAGTACTAGCCATACTGTTAACTACTGTATTGGTGGCAAATCTAAACGGTAACTGGTATATGGCACAGGAGGCTAAGGCTGCTGAAAAAGCTAGTAAATCCGAAGGGTATCATTTACTTTGGAGTGATGATTTTAATGGTAAAACCCTGGACAGAACCAAATGGAACTATGAACTTCACGAGCCC
Organism: Bacillota bacterium; assembly: GCA_023414355.1. Classification (GTDB taxonomy): domain Bacteria; phylum Bacillota; class Clostridia; order Lachnospirales; family Lachnospiraceae; genus Mobilitalea. The sequence continues at coordinate 305,289 of JAEZOB010000009.1, forward strand.
GGCTGGGTAAATAACGAGCTGCAACGCTATACTAATTCAACCGAGAATACTTATATCGCAGACGGTAATCTGGTGATTCAGCCAATCAAAACGGTGGATAAGAAGACAGGGGATGCATCGTATACCTCGGGAAGAGTAACGACCCAGAATAAAGTGGATTTTAAATATGGCAAGGTAGAAGTCAGAGCGAAGCTGCCGAAGGGACAGGGCATCTGGCCTGCCATCTGGATGATGCCTACAGATGACAGCCTGTATGGTGGCTGGCCGAAGTGCGGCGAGATCGACATCATGGAATTGTTGGGTAATAATCCCAGTAAAGTATATCAGACACTTCACTATGCAAAAAGTAGTACTGATATACAGAGTCAGGGAACTATAACCCTGTCAAAGGGAGATTTCTCAAGTGATTATCATGTTTTTTCCGTGGAATGGAACCCGGATAGTATCAGCTTCTTTGTAGATGGTCAATTAACAAAAACTGTGAATAAATGGTATACCGGTACGGAAGGGATCGGAGTGATTACATATCCGGCTCCGTTTGACCAGAACTTCTATGTTATCCTAAACGTAGCAGTCGGAGGAATTTGGCCGGGAAATCCTGATGCAACAACTGATTTTTCAAAAGCAAAAATGCTGGTGGATTACGTAAAGGTCTATCAGAAGGCATCCTATCATGAGGATGTTGCTATGCCGGAGACGAGTGTTGCTTTAAGAGATCCGGATGCTAAGGGGAATTATGTGAACAATGGAGATTTCTCTGAAGCAGAAGCTTTAAATGATACCACAGGCTGGTTTTTAAATACAATGAACGGCGGAGAAGCTACGGCAGCAATTGCTAAGAATACGTTCACGATCACACCGAAAAAAGAAGGTACGGTGGATTATTCAATTCAGGCAATGCAGGCAGGTATCCCACTTGCAAAAGGCGGACAGTACCGGATCAGCTTTGATGCGAAGGCAGAGGCTGAGAGATCTGTAGTGTTAAGATTGGACGGACCGAACTATAATTATGCAAAGTATATGGATGATAAGACAGTTAGTCTGACCACAGCTTACAAGACCTATACCTATGACTTTACCATGGCGGCAGAGTCTGATGAAAATGGACGGTTGGAATTTAATCTTGGAGAGCAGAAATCAACCAATCCGATTGCTGCTGTTTCAGTCAAGAACGTAAAGCTTGTTAAACTTGGACAATCAAAGGATGTAACGAAAGAAGTAAAAACCGTACTGGTAGATGGGAATTATGTTTATAATGGTACCTTCGATCAGGGTGCAAAGCGTCTGGGCTACTGGGAGGTCCGTGCAAATAAGGTCAAGGCGTCAGTTGGTGTTACGAATGATAACTATGTGCGTAAGTTAAAGGTGGATGTTCCGGCTGCTTCTAAAAAAGCAGAGGATGTCTCAGTGAGCCAAAAAGGAATAGCTTTAAAGGCAGATACGACCTATATGCTTAGCTTCCAGGCAAAAGCGGCAAAAGCGAGAAGCATTCAGGCATTTGTCGCCGGAAAGACCTTTAAGGTGAATTTAACTGAAAAGGATAAGACTTTTAAGTATGAATTTACGACACAGGCAGGATTAAAAGCCAATACAGCTGAGCTTAACTTCCTGTTGGGTAAACAAGGTACTGTAATCATTGATAATGTCCGCATTGATAAGGTTTTAAAAGCCGGTTCTGATATGCTCCAGAATGGAGATTTTGCAGATGGAATGATGAGCTGGGCACCTTATGTTGATACAACAGCAGCTGCAACCTATGCTACTGCCAATAACAAAATGAAGTTCGATATCACAAATGCAGGAGCTCAGAACTGGCATATTCAGTTAAAACAGAGCGGACTTAATCTTGAAAAAGGGAAGAGCTATCAGGTTAAGGCTACCTTTACATCAAGTGCATCCCGCAATGTTGAGCTTGCTCTCATGGGAAATGCTACGATGAATTATGCTTATTACGGGGGTACTGCGGTTGCCCTGACAGCCGGCAAGGAGTTTGATTATGTCGGTACCTTTAAGATGGATAAAGATAGTGATAAGAACGCTGATTTGGTATTTTCCTTCGGTAAGGTCGGCGAAGGAACGACACCGGCCGGTAGTGTTGAATTATCGAAGGTAAGTATAACAATTGTAGAATAAGTAAAACATGCATTAGAGATTGTAAAAGTTAAATAGAGTTTGTAAAGCGTAAAGAGTTTATATAGCGTATTGAGCTTATAAAATGTAATAGAGTTTGTAAAGCGAAATAGAGTTTGTTATGTGAAATAGTAATTGCTAATGTGAAATAGTGCCAAGAAAGGGTTAGTATGTTCTCTTTCTTGGCACTACTTATTTTACTTACATAGCTTAGGCATCTGATGTGATCTTAGCGAGCTTTTGACATCCAGCTTTTTCTATAATAGAGATCGCGATATTTTTTGGGTGATAAGCCGACTTGTTTCTCAAAAGCCTGTGTAAAGTGGCTCTGAGAGGAGAAAGAAAAATAATTCGCAATATCGGCAATATCATAATCGGAGAATTTTAGCATGTTCTCAGCTCGTTCTATTTTCTTCTTGCGAATATAATCACTGATCGTGATACCAACCTCTGAAACAAATAATTTGGATAAGTAACTTTCTGATAGATCTAGTTGTTCTGCTAATTCTTTCAGTGTAACACGACTATGAATATGGTTATAGATGTAATCAATACAAAGTACAATATGTTTCGAATGAACTTTATTCTTGCGTAACTGCTGCATTTTCCTGGTAAAGTCAGAACACATAATCTGATGAATATCTGATATCTCTTCCTTGCTTTGACATTTGTCCGCTTTCTGAATATAAAAATCGCTCAGTCCGTAGGCTTTCTCAGCTTCCATCCCCCCATCAATACATGTTCGGGTAATCATAGCAGCTGTAATTACAAAGTGATATTTTAAGTTTTGTAAAGGATTTTCTGATAAGCGCCCCATTCCCTCCGGATTTATAAAGACATGCCTTAAGCAATTGTTTGTTACAAAATCAATATCCCCGTTTTTTACTGCATTATAAAATAGCAGTTCATCCTCCGGAGGACGATGGGCGATAGTCACTTCTCGCTGTATTAACTCAGCACTATTCCATTCTTTATCATAGTTCATTCAGGTGTCCCCCATAACAAGAATTCTTTATTACATAACCCTCCGTTTACATTATAAACTACTCCTGATCAATCAGAAAATGTTTGTAATAATAAAATGTTAACATGGAAAAAGTGATTAATCAATATATTGTGGACAATGCATGAAAATAGAATCAGTCTGGTAAGAGAGTGAGTAGAAATAGTGATTGACTGAGTCTGTGCACGATGGTATGATTGAACTGGAAATTAATTACAATTTTGTTTTGCGATAATATGACTATGGGGATAGATTTATTTCGCTATTAGGAGGAAGGATGACGATAGAGTTTGAGTATATGACGAACAATAGTAATGATAAGCAGCTTCCCAAATTTAAGGCTACCGGATCGGATACAATGAAACGATGGCTGGAGATGAAGTATCTCGATGATTTATCCGATATCAGACCGGAGCAATATGGTTACTACAAATACTACGTTCATCATTTTGTCGATACCTTTTTCACCAGGGAGAAAATTAATGGGAAGAAGCTTTTAGATTTTGGTTGTGGACCTGGTTTTTATTCGGCTCTTCTGGCAGAACGCGGTGCAGACATTACCGGAATTGATCAAAACGAGTTCCTGATAAGTAAGGCAAATGATTTGAAGGCTAGTCGTTCTCTGAGTAACATCGAATTTGTATGCGGGGATTTTGCTTCAGCCTCCCTAAAGTGGCCCTATGGGTCCTTTGACTACATAATAGCAATTGATGTCATCGTAAGCTTTGATTGCATGCGACCAAAGCATGCCCATTCTGAAGTGGTTCGGGCATTCCGAAGCGTGAGAAGATTACTGAAGGATCAAGGCAGGTTTTACATCATTGAGAGCCATCCGTTCTTTGGGAGGGCACTCCGTGAGAGTCTCTCGGATACCGGTGAGAAGTTATTAATTCGTGAGGCACATTATAAATTTGAATATAAACCTGAGGAGGAAGAGAATCATTGGTTTACTCTTGATGAACTAACAAGAGCAAGCAATGAAAGCGGACTTGCCATAGCTCGTATCTACGAGCCTGATCCCAGCCCGATACTTAGTCAGGCTGATCTCCAGAGATATGAGTTCTGCCTTCGTTATCCAAGGCTGATTGTGTATGAACTATGCAAGATGATGGGGGTTTAGATACTGTTATGAGCAATGAGGTGTTCCAGATTATATTTCAAAAGGAGGAATGTTATGGAGTCGAAAGAATCGAAACGGAAGAAGCTGTTTAAAAAGGCGGATAAAATTCCTGCTAAGGACTTCATTGGCCGGGAGCCGTCCGAAATCGATCGAAGAGAGGTAGCAGAGCATATCCATTTACCCGGGGGACCGGGAAAAGCCTTCTGTCGTACACCCGATGATATGTTAGGTAATGTTGCAAGTAACTGTATTACCAACTGCCATAGTGACTGTGGAAGCAACTGCCATAGCGATTGTGGGTCCAATTGTCACAGTGATTGCGGATCGAACTGTCACAGCGATTGTGGGTCGAACTGCCACAGTGATTGTGGATCGAACTGCCATAGTGACTGCGGCACCAATTGTGCTGTGTGCCCCAGCGAGAGATTGGATAATCTCTATGACCGACTTGATCGAATCGAATCATTGGTTGATGTAAGGTTTGGAGATGTTGAAAAGATATTAGAGCGTATTTCGATCAATATGAAGAATAAAGTGAACGAGTAACCAATTGGCGAACTGAAAGAGGAGAATAATGAACAATATTATAAGCTATCGTACCGATAGAAATCAGGTGGTTCTCCAAAGATCCCGCTTTGCGCATTTGTTCAAGAAGGATGACAATTTCTGTGTGTTCCATTCACTGACAAGGCGCATGCTCTTCGGTGGGCAGGCTGTGGAGGACCTGTATGAGGCATTGGCATTACCCAGTACATTTGAGCAGACGATGGAGGAGCTTTCTCACAGATATGCAAGGCGGCAGCTGAAACAGCTTATCGCTGAACTTCAGGAAAGACTACTCATAATACAATCACCGGAAGAGGATACAGAGGCTTATCTTCGGCAGTTTAACAGAGGGATCACTCAGTATCACATCCATCACATGTACTTGCTACCGACCTCCGATTGTAATTTCAGATGTATGTATTGCTTTTTGGAGGATGAGGAGCGTCCTTTGGAACCGGGTTATATGAATCAGGAGACAGCAGAAGCAGCAATACGGATATTTGCTAAGCTCGCCAGAGACAATGGACCTGCCAGTGTGACGATCTATGGCGGAGAACCGCTTTTGAACACTGGGACCACATTCTTCGCTCTGCGCTTTTTGCGACAGCTGCAAAAGGAAGGCGAATTCCCGGAAGGTCTGGATATATCAATGCTCTCCAATGGAAGCTTAGTTGATGATGAGACTGTTCGGGTGCTAAAAGAGACCAACGCGGGGATTGGAATATCGATTGATGGTCCGCGTAATTTACATGATGCAGCCAGGAAAGATTGCATAGGCGCAGGCACCTTTGAAAGTGCTTTAAGAGGGTTTAGATTACTGCAGAAGGAAGGGTTAAATCCCTCTGTGTCCTGCACGCTGAATGCTTATACCATTCAATTTATGGATGAGATTGTAGATTTTATCATTAACGATTTACATCCTGGAGGCATGGGCTTTAACCTGCTGCTTCCGCGCGTCGGAGGGACCGGACCATGCACAGCTATGGATCATGAATTTGCTTCCCGAGAAATTATCCGTGCCTTTGAGAGGCTTCGTAGTGCCGGTATTTATGAAGACCGCATGATGCGTCGGGTACGGCCATATGTTGAAAATCGCTTTCAATGCAAGGACTGTATGGGTGTGGGAGGGCAGATTGTGGTGGGACCCTCAGGTCAGATCGGACCCTGCCAGGCTCTGCTGGGTATGGATGATAAGAAGTACTTTCCTCTTCATGTCCGTGATTTTGATACCGACAGCGGTGCACTGACCTCGGACACGATTTACTCCAATTCACTTTTTGACGAATGGCGCCATCGTTTTCCTATGAATATGAATGAGTGTGTTGATTGCTTTGCGGTATCAGTATGCGGAGGGGGCTGCCCATACGCTTCTGAGATAGGAAAGGGGTCGATCTGGGAGATTGACGAAAGAGTTTGTCATCAGGCAAAAAACATACTTGAATGGATGATCTGGGATACATACAAAAACATGACTTCACCACAATCCTGATTCATTGTTCCTTAACTGAAGAAGAACAGAAGAGAATCATGGATCAAACACATGGAATGCAGTCTACAGAGGAAATAGCGGGTTTTATTCAATCTGTTATTCCAAAGAATATTGGCTAGTATACTGGGTTAGATTTCGTAATGGATGTCGGTAAATTAATTGAAAATGCATTATTATTAAGGTCTGTATCAATTTGATACAGGCCTTTTTGGCATATCATCGAAGGTTCTGGTAAATATGACGAAAAACCTTGCGTATATTCACATTTATACATGTAGATATCACAAATTACCATGTCTATACAAAGTTTCCAATGATACAATAAATTCAGTTCTTAAAGAACAAAAGTATAGAGGAGGATTGTAGTATATGAGAAAAAGACTATTAAGTGTATTGGTAATTTTGACTATGACAGCTTCACTCCTGGTTGGTTGTGGAAAGAGCACAGCAAGCACATCCAGTGAAGAACCAAGTGCTACAAAGACGGATACAGCAGCAACAGCAGCACCTACTGAGGCAGCAGCTGCCGCACCCGCTGAAAAAGTAACAATTTCTTATGGTGTATGGGATACCAATCAGGCAACATTACTTCAACAACTGGCAGATAGCTTTGAAGCTGAAACCGGTATTCATGTAGATATTCAGGTGACCGGTTGGTCAGACTATTGGACAGCCTTAGAAGCAGCTGCAACAGGCGGGTCCTTACCGGATACCTTCTGGATGCATTCCAATAATATTTACTACTACGCATCCAATAATCAGCTTTTAGATTTAACCGGCTATATCGATAGCAGCGAAGCAATTGATCTGGCTAATTATCCTGAGGGCTTAGGCAAGATTTATAATCTGAATGGTAAGCAATACGCAATTCCGAAGGATTACGATACGATCGGCTTATGGTACAACAAGACTATGTTTGATGCAGCCGGCGTGGCTTACCCCAATGATACCTGGACCTGGGATGATATGAAGGAAGCTGCAAAGAAGCTGACCAAAGCTGACGGAACTCAGTATGGTATTCTTTCACCTCTTCACAGCCAGGAAGGCTATTATAACTTCGTATATCAGAACGGCGGAACGATTGTAACTGCTGATAAAAAATCCGGTTATGATGATCCTAAGACAATTGAAGCAATGGAATATTGCTTTAACCTTGTAAGAGAAGGCCTTTCTCCTGCAATTACCGATGATGCAGCAAGAGGAGAAGCGTTCCAGAATGGTTTGGTAGCTATGGCACTCTTTGGTTCCTGGAACCTGTCCGGTTTTGCAGCAAATGAATATATCGCAAAGAATTGTGATGTGGCAGTACTTCCTAAATCAAATAATGGCGGTCAAGCTTCTATATTCAACGGACTTGGTAATGCGATTGCAGCAAATACCACACATCCTGATGAATGCTGGAAATGGATTGAGTATTTAAGCACGGAAGCAGGACAAAAGAAACAGGCAGAGCTTGGTATTGCTATCTCGGCATTCAATGGAACAGCAGATGCTTGGACAGCAGCATATCCGCAGTTCAATGTGAAGGCTTATCTGGATATGGTCAGCTATGCACAGATCAGACCTTATACCAATCAGACAAGTATATGGGAAGACAAAGCTTATGAATTATTAACTGATGTCTATAATAATGGCGGTGATGTGGCAGGGGCTTGTAAGAATGTAGCAGCAATGATGAATGAGGCAATCGCTCAGGAGCAGTAATCGCGAACAATGAAAGGGGCGGCAGCCTTTATGGCTGCCGTAACTTTTCATATATAGGTATCATGTGTTTTTGTGGTACCGGTTATGAAGGTATTGGCTATCATTTACCGGAAGTGTTTCTAAGCTTCAGCTTTAGGAGGATGAATTGTGACAGATTACAAACAGGCTACTGGAAAGAAAAGAATTCCGCGAAATGTTTTGAATGAATGGAAGTGGGCTTATATCATGATAGCACCAACCATAATCGGATTATTCATATTAAACATCATCCCGATTATACAGACGGTCTATCTGAGTTTTTTTAAAAGCGGTGCCTTTGGGAAAGGGAATATCTTTATCGGTCTTGATAATTATCATAAAATGTTCTCCGATGTACAAACCTGGTATTCGGTAAGGAATACTCTGGTTTATACCTGTCTGGTGGTTCCGTTGACAATCCTGATTGCTTTGATTATTGCGGTAGTATTGAATAAGAAAATCATAGGAAAAGGGATTTATAGAACGATCTATTTTATACCGATGGTTGCGGCACCGGCTGCGGTAACGATGGTATGGAAATGGCTATATAATTATAATTTTGGATTTATTAATCATGCACTCACCAGCTTAGGTTTGGAAAAAGTAAAATGGATAGAAAATCCCAGTATCTCCCTAGACTCCATTGCGGTGATCGGAATATGGAGTTTAATCGGCTACTGTATGGTAATTTTATTGGCTGGTCTGCAGGAAATACCAAAAGATTATTACGAAGCAAGTAACATAGACGGTGCATCAGCACTCAAGCAGTTTTTTAATATCACATTACCCTTGGTATCTCCGATCATATTTTTTGTTGCTGTAACCAGTATCATCACGGCAATGCAGGTATTTGACGTGATCTATATGATGATCGATGTGGCAAATCCTGCATATAACAGTACGGTTTCCTTGGTTTATCTGTTTTATAATAACTCATTTAAATATACGAATAAGGGATACGGTTCAGCTATTGTTGTGTTGCTTTTAGCAATTATTATGATGATTACGGTAATTCAGATGAAAGCCCAAAAGAAATGGGTCAATTATATGTAAAATCATTGCAAGCTTACATAGTTGAGTCTGTTCTCACTTTGAATAGTACTCAAAACGAGAAAGGTTTGGGTTTAGTATGAAAAAAAAGATATTGATTTCACATATCATCATTCATATATGGCTTATTTTGGGAGCAATTATTATGGTGTTCCCCTTTGTATGGATGGTACTTACTTCACTAAAGACGGTCACGGAATCGACTTCCATGAATCCCTATGTTATATTTCCGACAATTCCACAGTGGAAGAACTTTGTTACGGTGTGGCTAAATAATGATTTTATTCAATTGTATATTAATACGTTCCTAATGATCGTTTCCCGCGTGCTTTGTGCTGTTTTCTTCTCGGCTATGGCTGCATATGCATTTGCACGACTGCAATTTCCCGGTAAGAATTTTTTCTTTGGTTTAGTTCTATTTCAGATGATGGTTCCGGTGCAGATCTTCATCATTCCTCAGTACTTAATGGTAGATTTTCTGAACATAAGAAATACAGTTTTTGCATTATTGTTCCCGGGACTGGTAAGTGCGTTCGGAACCTTCCTGCTCAGACAATTCTTTATGGGACTGCCAAAAGAATTAGAGGAGTCTGCAAAACTCGATGGCTGTAATGTGTGGAAGACCTTCTGGAGGATTATGCTTCCGCTGACGAAGTCGGGACTTGTCGCTCTTGCTATTTTCACTTCGCTATTTGCATTCAAAGACTTAATGTGGCCTTTGATTGTAAATAACCAATCAAATGCGGCAACCTTATCATCCGCACTTTCAAAAATACAAAGCGCGTATTCAGTAAAATATCCGGAATTAATGGCAGCATCCGTATTAGCAATCTGGCCTATGATGCTGATCTATATTATTTTCCAAAAGCAATTTATTGAAGGTATTGCGACTAGCGGAGGAAAGCTATAGGAATAAAATACTTTCATACCAGGAGGAAAAAAATTGGCTATACAATATAGTGAAGCAGATCAGGAATTTAAGCTACTTACAAGAAATTCATCTTATCATATCAAAATCGGACCGTATCAAACCTTATTGCACCTTTACTATGGGAAGAGGGTCGATAGTAATCTGGATTATTTAATACAGACTATGGATCGAAGCCATTGTGGTAATCCTAATGAGGCGGGCAGAGACAGAACCTTCTCTATGGACACCCAACTTCAGGAATATTCTACTTTTGGTATGGGGGATTTTCGTGTCTCCTGCCTGGATGTCATTCATAGTGATGGCAGCTGTGCGGCTGACTTAAGGTATCAAGCCCATATAATTACGGAAGGGAAATATCAGCTGGAGAATCTGCCTGCAGTTTATGAGACAGAGGATGTTCCTATGCAGACTTTGATCATTACCTGTCGGGATACCGTGACAGAATTAGAGGTGGATCTTTACTATGGAGTGGTTGAGAAATACGACATCATTACGAGAGCTGCGAAGATAAGGAATGTTGGTAAGGAAGCCTTTGAACTGACAAAGGCAATGTCCTCCTGCCTGGACTTTCCGAATCATCATTTTGATTTAATTCATTTTTATGGAAAACATGCCATGGAAAGAGAGATGGACAGAGTTACTGTCGGACATGCAAAGCTTTCGGTAGAAAGCATGCGCGGTACAAGCGGACATCAACATAATCCGTTTTTCGTAATTGCGGATCACAATACAACAGAAATGTATGGAGAATGCTATGGCTTCTCTTTATTATACAGTGGTAATTTCCAAGCACAGATAGAAGTGGATCAGATCGGTCAGACGAGAATTGCGATGGGAATTCATCCGGGCTTCTTTCGCTATGAAGTAAAGCCGGGACAGGAATTTGTTACTCCTGAAGTAGTCATGTGTTATTCCACAGATGGTCTAAAGAAGCTTTCCCATCTTTATCATAAGCTCTATCGGAATAATCTGTGCAGAGGTAGATTTAAGGATACCCGCAGACCGATCCTGATTAATAATTGGGAAGCAACCTATTTTGACTTTAATACGGAAAAGCTGGTGCAAATCGCGAAGTCAGCTTCAGAATTAGGGATCGAGCTATTGGTTATGGATGATGGTTGGTTCGGAAATAGAAATGATGATTTTTCCGGCCTTGGAGATTGGATCCCAAATACGAAAAAACTGAATAGTACGCTGACGGAGCTTTGTGATAGAGTCAATGCAGTAGGGATGAAATTTGGAGTTTGGTTTGAACCGGAGATGGTAAATGAGGATAGTGATTTATACAGAGCGCACCCGGATTGGTGCCTGCAGATCCCGAACAGACCTATAACCAGATGCAGAAATCAGCTCGTTCTTGATCTGTCCAGGGAGGATGTCAGAGATTATATCTATGATGCAATTTCCTCTGTTTTAAAGAGCACCAATATTGAATACATAAAATGGGATTTTAATCGAAGTATAGCTGAAGTTTGGTCTGCAAAGAAGGATGCGAAGCATCAGGGACAGGTGTTTCATGATTATATTCTTGGTTTATACAGCCTGCTCGAGCGCTTAACAGGAGATTATCCCTATGTTCTTTTTGAAGGCTGTTCCAGCGGCGGAGGACGTTATGATGCAGGAATGCTTTATTATGTACCTCAGATTTGGTGCTCCGATAATACGGACTCCTTCGAACGTCTTAAGATACAATACGGGACCTCCTTTGGGTATCCGATCAGCACAGTAGGAAGTCATGTATCTGCCGTTCCGAATCATCAGACAGGCAGAATAACTCCATTTCATACCCGCGGCGTAGTAGCGATGGCAGGAACCTTTGGCTACGAGCTGGATGTGAACTCATTATCCATAGAGGAAAAAGAGCAGATCAAACAGCAGGTTGCACTCTATAAACGCAATTATGAAGTGATCAATCGCGGAGAGTATTATCGTCTGACCAACCCGTATGAAAATGATATTTTCACTGCCTGGCAGATGGTTTCAGAGGATAAGGAGCAAAGTCTTCTGAGCGTAGTGTTTCATCAGAGCCATGCCAATGCAAATTTTAACATTATTACACTAATGGGGCTAGAGGAAAAAGCCTTCTACCAACTGAACGGAGATAAGGTATATACAGGGGAAGCACTGATGAATGCCGGTTTGGTGCTCCCTATCCCGTGGGGTGACTATCAGGCATATCAGTATGAGATCAGGATGTGCAAATAGGATTTATAATCAGTGTTATTCTTAATAGATTTCGAAACGATATCCGATTAATTAATATTACTGGCTTTTATGAATTTTTCGCTCTTACTCAACATATTAATCGAGTCGTTTATTAGATTATTATTTCGAATGCGGTTCATTTCCATACGGATTGAATGAATTAGGAGAGAAAAGATGCTGAAAGATAAGGAAGAAAACTTAATTATGGATCATTTCATAAAAAGCATAGTAAGAAATAACATTGTAAGAAATCATGATAAAGGAAAGACAGGAAAGAGTAGTAATCAGCAGAAAAATTTTGTGGTTCGTTTCATAGATAAAATACAGACAAAACTAATTCTGATTTTTTTTATACCGGTGATACTGATGGCTATTCTGGGTGCAATTTCGTACATACAGTCTTCTAACGGTTTAAATAAAAAGTATGAAGATGCAACCAGGACCAGCCTTGCTATGATGGGAGATTATTTGACTTTAGGCTTTGGATCAATAGAATCAAAGGCAAATATTTTAACCTCAGATAATGATATTAAGAGATACTATTCCGGATATTATGATGATTCGACTGTTGAGAAGCTTTCCACCTTTAGGGATATAAAAGCATATATCTTTGCAAATGTTTCCTCGGAGCAGTATATCGGGAACATCTGTATCTTTGGAAGCCATGGTGACGGGATTGCAACCAGCGGCAAAATAGCAAATATTCATTATGAAGAATTCGCAGCTTCTGAGCTGGCCAATCAACTGAAGTCTCTTGGTCAAAAGGGCCTTTGGGTAGGTTATCATAAGGCTATGGATGAGAAAATGAATAATGTCAGTAGTGACTATAGCCTGAGTTATATCAGAAGCTTTAGTTACGATCTGAAGAATAAACAGATCGGTTATATTGTGTTTGATGTATCGAATGAGTATGTGGAAGAAGCCCTGGAGAATATGAATTTGGCGAAAGGTAGTATGATTGGCTGTGTAATCAACGGTGAAAAAGAGATTTTGAAGGGTGCAGCTACAGATGACTTTCAATTTGCCAAACAGCCCTTTTTTCAAGCTGCATTAACTTCGGAAGAAAGCCTGGGAGATCAATATGTTACCTATAACAACATAGATTACTTATTTATCTATCAAAAGCTAAGCATCGGAAACAGTATCCTTTGTGCATTGGTTCCAAAATCTGAAATCATTGCGGAAGCGAATCAAATCAGAAATACGACGATTCTTGTAACAATTATTGCGGGCATCATAGTTACAATCATTGGTACCTTGGTAGCAAGAAGCTTCGGCCTGGATATCAGTAGAATCAATCAGGTATTACATCTGGCAGCAGAGGGGGATTTATCGCATACGGTTCAAATTACACGAAAGGATGAATTACGAATTCTGTCTGACAGTATTAATCATATGATGGAGAGTATGAAATCCCTGATTCATAAGATGACAGACGTGAGCAATCAGGTTATGGGATCCTCAGGCAATGTTGCGCAAAACTCCGGGTTACTGCTCACAGGCTCGGAGAGTCTGCTCACAGGAATTCATGATATGGAGAAGGGGATTGTACAACAAGCAGAAGATGCAGAACATTGTCTGGAACAAATGTCAGCCTTATCCGGGGAAATTAATCATATTTATGATCAGGTAAATGCCATTGTGATGGTTTCAAAGGATACCGGAGATATGATTTCGCAGGGGCTTCAGACCATGGACAACCTTGGAGCGAAAGTGAATAATACGTCAGAGATTACGAAGGTAGTGATATCAGACATAGGGGACCTCGAATTTGATTCCAGGGAGATTGATCATATTGTCGGAACCATCGGAGCGATTGCAAGACAGACCAATTTACTCAGCCTGAATGCATCAATCGAAGCCGCCAGAGCAGGAGAAGCCGGACGAGGGTTTTCGGTCGTTGCTGAGGAAATTAGAATGCTTGCGCATCAGTCAAATGAGGCTGTAAAACAGATAGATAAAATAATTAAGAAAATCCAAACACAGACGATAGTAACAGTAGAATCGGCAAGACAGGCGGAGAGTGTCGTCCTGAGTCAGGAAGAGGCATTGAATAGTTCGATCAGGACATATTCGGAAATTAAGGATCGGGTAGATGTCCTGACGAGTCATATCAAACAGATTACTAATTTCATGAAGAACATGGAACACTCAAAAGACAGTACCTTGAAATCAATCGAAAACATATCCTCTACCTTAGAGGAGACAACTGCGATGGCAGGTGAATTTAGTGAAACAGTCTTTGGACAAAAGCAGGCAGTCGAAGTGCTTGATAAGGCTGCTTCAAAATTACAGAAGAATGCGGATTATCTTCAGGACGCTGTAAGTGTATTCAAAGTGAAGGAAGTGATGTAATAAAAAAATGGGGCGTGCAATATCTGTGCACTGCCCCGTTTAGCTTATAATTGTTAAATTCTTTCTAATTAAAGAACACCTTTATTCCGGTGAACCATGCTTGGAGGTAAGGGTGACTAGGTTTTCGGTTGAATTACGAAAACTACTGGGGGTAACCCCATAGAATTTCTTAAAGCATTTGGAGAAATTAAATGCATCATCGTAGCCAACCTGGATTGCAACCTCATTAACCGGTAAATTGGTATTTTTCAGAAGAGTCCTTGCTTGATTCATTCGATAATTCAGGATGTACTCCTGGGGCGAGATTTTTAAGACACTCTTAAAACAATTCGTTAAATAGGAACGGTTGATGCCGATATAGTCAGCAATGCTTTGTACCTTTAAGTTTTTATAATAGTTATGCTCGATATATTCCAAGGTATGATCCACATAGACCTGATAAGAATAATCGTGTACCTCTTCAATACTTTCTTGACTTTGTCTGTCTTGAATTAACGTCGAAATAAATAAATATAAAAAACCCTCTCTGGCCAGATCATTACCATAGGTTAGCTGACTGGAAGCGAGCATTCCGTTGACATAATTTATAAAGGGTTCCGTGTTTTCAATTTTTACAACCGGATTTTCTTCGGAGAATTGAGCATACTTTAAAGATGTTTCTGCTTTGATACCATTAAAACCAACCCAGATATAGGTCCAGGGATCTTCTTTGCAAGCTACATAATAGGTAGTTACACCGGGGTAGATTAGGAAGGCTGTGCTTGGACCGATTTCATAGGTCTTATTTCCGATCTGGTAACTTCCTCTTCCGCTGATCACAATATGGATTAAATATTCTGTCCTTATTTGCGGACCATAGAAATGCCCTGAATCACAGTTTTCTGATCCACAATAGCATAAATATAAGTCCATTGATCCTTTTTTTAAGCATTCCAGACATTTGTAGCGTGCTGAATTGGTATATCTAACCTCAGTAAGCATTTTATCTTTCCCTTCCTGTTAAATATATATAAAATGCTACCATAATTGTCATTTCATGTCCAGAAATATTGATAAAATAAAAAGTCAGATAACGCATAAGTATTACTGTTCACTCCGTTCACAGTAACGAATGATTTCTGCATGCAAATTCGCTACGCGAAGCAGAAATCATCTCTTGTATCACTTTCATACGTAGCTTGACAGCAAGTGTCAAACTACTGTGTGAACAGTAACGCATAAGTTCCCCTGTTCTAATGATTAAGAACAGGGGAACGACAGGATGGAATATATTATTTATGGTTAATAAGCTGATTAATTTTCTGAAACAGATTTCTTCCTCTCTGGTTCATACGAGCTACGAAAAAGTCACAGTTATAATATTTCTCCGAATTAATCAGGTTTGCCGGAATATTGGATAGATACTCCGGAGAATTTAGGTATATATTTGTGCTGCTGATATACATTTGAATACCCTCCTTCAAACTGTAAATGTTTTGAAATGTCTTATGCATTTCTTTAATATGTCTATATTATAATCAATAATTGACTTACTGTATATAATCTGGTAATCTAAAAATATCAGAATAAAATAGTGCTTACAATACAAAACAAATGTTTGCTAAAAGGGTTGATTTCGGGAAGGTGCAGGTATGGCAATACGTTTTTGGGAGATTTATGAAGAGACAAAAGAGCAATTCCGGCTTAGAATCGTAGCTGGGAAAGCGGGAATGGATACCGTAGTAAGCTGGGTACATATGCTTGAGGATGAGACGATTGTCTCCAGATTTCGCGGAGAAGAGCTGGCGATCACAACAGGGATGAAGGCTGAGCAGCCAAACTGGCTGCTGAAGCTGGTTCAGGAGATGGCACAGGATGAGTGCGCCGGTATTATAATCAATACTGGAATGTACTTAAAGGAGATCCCGACGGATGTGATTAGCTGGTGTGAAGATCATAGGTTTCCATTGCTGGAGATGCCCTGGGAAATTTCCATAACCAGTCTGATCCAGAATTATTGCATGAGAATTATTGATCAGCAACAGCATGAGAAGAAGATCAGCAATGCATTCCGAGAAATTATCCAAGGTCGAAATGAACCGGAATATAGGACGATACTGGAACCAAGATATAATATTAACGGAACCTTCCAGGCTTTTTGCCTGAATGTAAAGAAGACTATTGAGGAAGAAATCGATTTGAATCAGGCGTTATTTAAGCTGGAAAACCTGTTTGGCTTTAGGAAGGGCAACAAGAAGATTAATATTTCTTATGGTCTGATCCGAATGGACGACTCAATTGTACTTGTTCTGAATGATATGCCGGAGAAGGCATTTGTGGAGTTGCCGGAGCTGATTATTCAGAGTTTTAAGTACTTTGTACATAAGAACTCGTTTTATATGGGAATCGGGCCGGGGGTTTCAAGGATCGAGAATCTTTCCATAAGCTATAAGAGAGCAAGGACTGCCATGAAGATGGCAATCGGCACCGGCAGGGAAAGCATAAGATTTGATGAAATGGGATTCTATAAAATTCTATTTTCCATTGAGGATACAGAAATTCTCTCAAACTATGCGGAAGAGTTAGTCGGCTCACTGGAACGCTATGATATAGAGCATAATGCTACTTATATTGACACCTTGCGTAGTTTTATCAAGAATGACCGAAGCATTATCCGGGTAGCAGAGGAGACGTTTACGCATAGGAATACAGTAAATTATCGAATACAGAAGATCAAAAGGATCCTTGGCTGCGAGCTGAAGAATGCAGAGGAACTGTTCCTGTATCAGGTGGCATTTTACATCAAGGACATGGAGCATAAGTGATACTTTCATCTTACTTTATCTAGGCGTTTCGTCAGATCTTTTATATAACGTCGGAGTCGTACCTACCTGCTTCCGAAAATGCTTATTGAAGGAGGAGGCATCCCGGAAGCCACAGGAATAGGCAATTTCGGTAACTGATAAATGTGTTTCCTTCAGAAGCTTTTTAGAGATATCGATTCGGTAATTGATCAGGTAATGCTGTGGAGAGATTTTGATATGGGTCATAAACAGCTTATAGAGATAAGTACGATCAATATGAAGGTGATTGGCCAGATCGGAGATCTTTATATCGTAGGTATAGTTGTTATGAATATAATCCAATGCCTTCTCAATATATAATTCAAGAATTTCCTTCGAAGAAGAGTTGGGGAGATACAGATACGAGAAGCATAGATAGAGTTGGCTTAGCAGGGTGAATTCATTTCCCTTCTTCTCATTGAAGTATTCAATCAGCTGCATAAACTCATTCCATAAAAGCCCACAGCTTTGGTCCATACAGACATGATTGCTCGGGGAAAAACCGCAGGCTTGAAGTACCGAGTGCACATCGGAGCCGTCAAAACCAATCCAGCAATATTCCCAGGGATCCTGGTCATCAGCAGAGTAGATGCTTGTGACTCCGGGATAGATCAGAAATGCTTCTCCCCCTTTCAGGGAATAAGTCTTGCCACCGACACTGTAGGAGCCCTGCCCATGCAGGATATAATGTAGCAGATAATGAGGACGGATAGCCGGGCCATAGAAATGCGAGGATTTACATTTCTCGTGTCCACAATGGTAAAGGATCAGGGGTCTGTCATACGATGCCATTTTAATTTCTCCTTTCTGCAGCGATCAGTCAACATAATGACAAGTTAATGAAACATAGGGCCAATTATCTCTCTGTTCCATATTATATAATAAATTAAAAATAAATTCAAATGCCAAGGAGGAGACTATCGTGGTAAAAATAACCTTTATGGGAGCCGGAAGTACAGTATTTGCAAGAAACGTACTCGGCGATTGCATGTGTACACCCAGCCTTTGTGAAGCGGAGATTGCATTATATGATATTGATGCGACCAGGCTTTCAGAATCAGAGATTATCCTGAGAGCAATCAACAAAAATATTAATTCTGATAGAGCAGTAATCAAGACATATCTGGGGAAAGAGAACAGAAAAGAAGCACTTCGCGGAGCAATGTTTGTAGTCAATGCGATTCAAGTAGGCTTCTACGATCCTTGTACAATCATTGATTTCGAGATTCCGAAGAAGTACGGTTTAAGACAGACCATTGCTGATACACTAGGAATTGGTGGTATCATGAGAGGCCTGAGGACGATCCCTGTACTGAAGGAATTTGCACAGGACATGGAAGAGGTTTGTCCGGATGCTTTATTTTTAAACTATACGAATCCCATGTCAATACTGACGGGCTATATGAATCGATACACAAAGATTAAGACGGTCGGCCTTTGTCATAGTGTTCAGGTTTGCTCCGAATCCCTACTGAATAACCTCGGGATGGAGGACAAGCTGGAAGGTAGAAGAGAGCTCATTGCAGGAATTAATCACATGGCGTGGCTTCTGGACATCAGGGACAAGGAAGGAAATGATCTGTATCCTGAGATTAAACTTCGTGCAGAGAAGAAGAACAATACGGAGAAGCATAATGATATGGTGCGTTTTGACTATATCAAACGTCTTGGTTATTATTGTACGGAATCCAGCGAACATAACGCTGAATATAATCCGTTCTATATTAAATCAAAATATCCTGAGTTGATTGAAAAGTATAATATTCCTCTGGATGAGTATCCGAGACGATGCATCAATCAGATTGCAGGCTGGCAGAAGGAGAAGGAGAATATTCTTCAGAATGGAAAGATTACACACGAGCGTTCTCATGAATATGCTTCCTATATCATGGAAGCAGTTGTGACGAATCAGCCGATTAAAATAGGAGGAAATGTACCGAATACGGGATTGATCGATAATCTTCCTGCAGATGCCTGCGTTGAGGTGCCTTGTCTGGTGGATGCGCTCGGAATTCACCCGTGTCATGTCGGAAGACTGCCGGTACAATTGGCTGCGATGAATATGACCAATATCAACGCCCAGTTGATGACGATAGAGGCTGCCGTTACAAAAAAAAGAGAGAGCATTTATCAGGCAGCTATGCTGGAACCGCATACAGCAGCTGAGCTTTCACTGGATGATATCGTCAAAATGTGTGATGAGCTGATTGATGCACATGGAGAGTATATGAAGGAATATCGTTAATTATGAAATCAGCCGGTATTAGAAGCATAACCTAAATATAGCTCATAGAAATCGAAAAGAGGCTGTTGCTATCAAGACACCTTAAAATCCCGGATAAAATCAACCGGTATTTTGAGGTGTTCTTAATAGCAACAGCCTTTTTTGATAGATTATTTGAGCTTGATAGCAGTTGCAACAGTATTAAGCCTCAGCTGTAATAGAAGTCAATATGATTATAAATCAGGGCGTAATTACGGTGCCATTCAGCCCCAGTAAACATTCACGGGCATCATTCAAATGACCGATGATGGCCTTTCGATTTTCCTTCTTTACAACGAAATTTATGCTAGCCTCAATTTTCGGGAGCATAGTAGGAAGTGGGAATTGGCCCTCTTCTATATATCTTTTGGCATCCGCTGCGGTGAGCTGATCAAGCGGTTTCTCCTGTTCTGTCCCGAAATTCAGAGCTACCTTCTTCGCTTCTGTTAAAAATACCAGTAAATCAGCATCCAGCATGTCTGCCAGCTTTTCACTTGCTAAATCCTTCTCAATGACTGCACTTGCTCCCTGGATGCTTGTTCCCTGCTCCAGGACGGGAATGCCACCGCCACCGCAGGCTATGACAATCTGATCGGCTTCAACGAGTGCTTTAACAGCATCGATTTCATAGATATCAATAGGCTTCGGTGTTGCTACGATTCTACGGTATCCACCATTTTCTTCGGTCACATAATTACCTTTTCGGATTTCTGCATCTGCCTCTTCTTTCGTCATAATACGTCCGATTACTTTGGTGGGATTCTGGAACGCGGGATCAAAGGGGTCTACCCGAACCTGTGTTATGATAGTAGATACGGTTTTGAAGATCCCCCTATCTAACAATGCGGTACGAATCGCATTTTGCAGATCATAACCGATGTACCCTTGACTTAAAGCTCCGCATACTGACATAGATGCGCCTGTATATGCACGGTCCAGACGACTAAATTCTGTCATCGCCCTATGAAGCATACCGATCTGAGGACCGTTGCTATGCGTAATTACGACCTTATATTTATCCTCCACCAGATCAGCTATGGCATTCGCTGCCTTAATGATGGATTTCTTCTGTTCCGGAAAGCTCTTTCCGAAGGCATTCCTTCCTAAAGCGACAACAATAGTTTTTTTCTTCATATACAATCCCCATTTCATCTTCCTGATATGATAATAGCTTAATTAATAATAAGAATATATCACACAGATGCTTTTCGTGTCAAAAGACTTCTTTAGAAACTACTTCATATCGTGATATTACATAAACATAACAATAATCTGATAACAGATTTAACATTGCATTGATAAAATAGAATCATAACAATGAAAAACCATCTGATCAATAGGAGGAAAATAAGAATGCAGGAAGCTATAACAGATATTCTTAGCAGGAATACAATAGTGGATTTTTTTGATGGTTACGAGACTTATTTCGAGGATATTGAAATCATGGATGAGGATTGCACGTTTGAGATTGAGGAAATCGAATTTTTGATTAAGTAAGGGGGGGATAATGTGAGAAAATTTCAAATATATTTAAATAATTTTGAAAAGGTGAAGGAGTTTGTCAAGACAACCGAAAGGTTGGAATGTAAACTGGAGCTTTCCTCAGGGGACTATGTTGTGAACGGTACCTCCATCCTGGGTATCTTTTCCCTGGATCTATCGAAGGTGATTGAGGTGAGAGCTTTCATCGAGAGCAGCTATGAGTCTGGTAATCAGATCAAGGAGCTTGAGCCATTTCTTATCTAAGAGGCTGTTATCAATCACCGAATACAAAATGGTGAGGATAGCAGCCTCATTTTGTTCCTTAATTTCTATTGTTCAAGAAATCACGCAGAATCATGTTCAGAATACCGCCGTGAAGATAATACTCCACATCAATCGCACTGTCCAGCCGGGCGATGACGTCAAACTCAGACTTTTTTCCTTCCGGAGCGGTGATGATAACTTTAAGGATTTTATTCGGATAAAGCTGCTCGGATATTCCGATGATATCAAAGGTTTCATTTCCCGTAATTCCTAGGGATGTAGCATCTTCTCCTTTCGGGAATTGCAGCGGTAGGACCCCCATACCTACCAGATTACTCCGATGAATTCTCTCAAAGCTTTCGGCAAGTACCGCTTTTACACCCAGCAGGGCAGTGCCCTTAGCCGCCCAATCCCTGGAACTGCCGGTTCCGTATTCTTTCCCTGCGATAACCAGAAGCGGGGTGTCTGCTTCCCGATACTTCATACCGGCCTGATAAATCGTCATAACCTGATCACTGGGGATATGCTTAGTAAAACCGCCTTCGACCCCGGGAAGCATAAGGTTTCTGATACGGATATTGGCAAAGGTGCCTCTCATCATGACCTCATGGGAGCCTCTGCGGGAACCATAGGAATTAAAATGCTGAGGCTTTATATTTTGGGAGGTTAAGTGTATTCCGGCATCGGAAGACTCGGGGATGCTTCCGGCCGGTGAGATGTGATCTGTTGTTACGGAATCACCGAAGACAGCCAACACATTAGCACCCCTGATATCAGTGATCTGCTTACGCTCTTTTGACATCTGATCAAAGAAAGGGGGCAGCTTAATATAGGAGGAGTCTTCCTTCCACTGATAGATACTTTCGCCGGCTACCGGGAGGGCATTCCATAGCTCATTTTCATGGAAAATATTCCTGTACTTGTCTTTATAAAGCTCCGGCTTCACATGGCATCGGATCAGCTCCTCAATTTCCTGAGAATCAGGCCAGATATCCTGCAAGAAGACTGGTTCGTTGTTATATCCTAAGCCAATCGGTTCTGTGTCAAAATCGATGTTGATAGTACCAGCCAGTCCAAAGGCAACCACGAGCATAGGAGACATCAGATAATTCATTTTAGTCAGGGGGTGAATCCGACCTTCAAAATTACGATTTCCGCTTAGGACTGCTGCAACAGTCATATGATTACTTTTGATTGTATTGGTGATTTCCTCTGTAAGCGGGCCGCTATTACCGATACAGGTAGTACAGCCATATCCCGTTACATAGAAGCCCAGCTCCTCCAGATAGGGAAGGAGACCGGAGGCTTTTAGGTATTCCGTCACCACCAGAGAGCCGGGGCCTAAGCTGCTCTTTACATAACGAGGCTTTTTCAGACCCAGTGTTGCAGCCTTCTTTGCCAGAAGTCCCGCACCCATAATGACATAAGGATTTGAAGTGTTCGTACAGCTGGTAATCGCTGCAATCACTACAGCACCGGTTTTCAAGACTTCTGTTTGCCCATCATCATAAGTGACGGTAACCTCTTCCTTTTGTTTTTCTTCTTTCAGCTGGTATCCTCCCTGACTCAGAGGAGTGCCGAGCAATCGGTTGAAGTTCTCCTTCAGCTTTTTCAGAGGGATATAATCCTGCGGTTTCTTCGGTCCGGCGATACAGGGCTCTATCGTGGAAAGCTCCAACGCAAGTTCCTTCGTAAAGATAGGATTTTCAACGTTCTCCGAACGGAACATGCCCTGAAGCTTGTAGTAGTTCTTTGTCAGAAGGATCTGCTCCTCCGATCGTCCGGTTGCCCTCAGATAATCCAGAGTTCTGTCATCTACCGGAAAGTATGCACAGGTTGCGCCATATTCCGGGCACATATTTGAAATCGTAGCTCGGTCTTCTACGCTGATACTGCTAACTCCATCACCAAAAAATTCTATAAATTTTCCAACGACACCTTCTTTTCTTAACATATTGGTGATTGTCAGGACAAGGTCTGTCGCTGTAGTTCCGGTAGGAAGGGCCCCGGTCAACCGAACACCGATGACTTCCGGCATGAGAAAATACATGGGATGCCCCAGCATACAGGCTTCTGCCTCGATCCCGCCCACACCCCAACCAAGGACTCCGATACCATTAATCATTGTGGTATGGGAGTCAGTACCTACCAGGGTATCAGGGAAGATTATAGTCTCTTCTCCCATTGTCTTAACAGCAGCTACCTTGGCAAGGTATTCCAGGTTGATCTGGTGAATGATGCCAAGAGACGGGGGAAACACTCGAAAGTCGGAGAAAGAGTTTTGTGCCCATTTCAGTAATTCATAACGTTCGGTATTTCGCTCAAATTCAAGCGTTACATTTTTATTTAAAGCGTCAGAGTTGCCATAATAGTCAACCATAACAGAATGATCGATGACCAGATCAACCGGTACGATGGGGTTGATTTTAGAAGCATCACCTCCCATTTCATGCATTTTCATTCTCATGGCGGCTAAATCAACCACTGCGGGAACTCCGGTAAAATCCTGAAGGACAATTCTTGTCGGTATAAAAGGAATCTCATCTTTTCTCTCGTCGGATAGGGTGGCAATTCTCCTGATATGCTCCAGGGTCACCCGTTTATTATCATAATTCCTTAAAGCCCCTTCCAGAAGTATCTTGCAGGAATAGGGAAGTCTCTGAATATCTTCTGCTAGGATATCCTGCAGTAAATTGATATCATAAAACGTATACTGCTTGCCGTCCGAAATAAAAGATCTTTTACAACTATTCTTAATCTGATCCATACGACACCTCTTTTCGAATGAATAATATACTGTTTCTTGCTACCATTATAAGGACCCGTTTTTGTATATTCAAGTAGTAATTATGATAAAAGGATTATTAGGGTATTTTGAATTATTATGCATTCTTTGTGCTTTTTTATTGACTTAAATTAGTGTATAAAAATGGTGGTTCTTTGTGAGGTTTTTTTTCAATTCATTGAGAGATATGTTTGGTTAGAAATTATTATGGTGATTTTATGTAATATGATGTATCATTTGTGTTGTAAGGGGATACGGAGTAGTTAGCGATGAAAAATCAGCAGGAGGAGTTCAATATGCAGATGAAAAAATCCTTTGTAAATAAAATTTTGATTTATCTAATGATATTGACCAGCTTATTGATCGCGGTACTAGGTGTTTTTCTCATATCCTCCTATGGAATCATGAAAAAGGAAATCAAGGATTCTTCCGATGCCTTTTTAAGAATATACAGCAATGAATTTAATAATAATATAGCAGAAATGGATGGTCTTCTTAAAAGCATCACCACGCAGGGAGAGGATCTGGCTAAGATTAAAAGCAATGACGGAAATCAAAGATCCCTTGCATCGATCTCTTTGCATAATTACATGCTGGAGCTGATTGCAGGTAAGGACGTGGCTGATGTAATCATAGTAAGCGACGGGAATTATAATGTATGCTTGGATGCTATAAAGAACGGGTTTAACTATAAAAAGAAAAATAGTTTGAGGGATTTCACCTCGAAAGCAATAAGTAATGATGATATTCATAGCTTCGAGTGGAGTTTTCTGAACCTGAATAATGAAATCTATATGTATAAAATACTTCGTACGGAAAGCAGGGTAATCGCTATCTACAAAGGTACCGGAAGACTTTTAAATTCCTTGTCAACTGAGGAGAATGGAAATCGTGCGATCGTATTAGTGAATGACTCCGGTGTCATAGGAAAGATCTGGGGAAATGAAACAGAAGATATCAGGGTAGGAGCAGACATTCACCAAATTAATACGGATCATTATTATATAGTCAATAACACTGTAGCTGATGGACAGTTGAAAATTTATTGTTATACCGGGAAAAACAATATCTTACGTCAGACACATGCCGGTATGATTATCGTGGCCGTTACGGTCTGCATGACTATGATCTTTATGATCTTTATCCTGGGCTTCACTAGGAAAGAAATTGCTGTGCCGATGCAGATTATGGTGAGTGATATGGAACGGATCAGAAACGGCGAGTATGAGAACCGTATCGATGACAATTTCCATTCCAGCGAATTTCAGATGCTGAAGGAAGCTGCCAATCGGATGGTGGATGAAATCATCGGACTAAAGATTCAGACCTATGAAAAGAAGATTGAACTGCAGGATATGGAATTAAAAAGCATACGATTGCAGTTGAAACCTCATTTCTTTCTCAATGCACTTACTACGATTTCAAGCTTAAGCAGTCAAAGTAAGAATGAGCAGATTAAAATGTATATCGATGCATTATCAAAAAATGTCAGATATATGTTTCGAGCAGGATTTCATACGGTCCCGATCAGAGAAGAGATCAAGCACGTTAAGAATTATTTTGAGATGCAGGAGTTAAAATATCCCGGATGTGTCTTTTATCTGGAAGACCTTCCGGGTGAATTGGGGAACTGGATGGTTCCGCAGATGCTGATTCATACCTTTATCGAGAATGAATATAAATACGCAGTTTCCATGGATGCGATCCTTACCATTCTGATTAAGGTCAGTAAAACAAAGTATAAGGAAGAGGATATGCTTCTCATTGAAATTGAGGATGATGGAAAGGGATATCCGAAAGAAGTACTAGACTACATGAACGGTCATGAGGAAAAGGTAAGTGAAAAAGGAATGCGGATAGGGCTATGGAGTATTAAGCGGATGATGGAATTGATGTATGAGAAGGAAGGCTTGATTGTAATAGAAAATATCAAACCACATGGATGCCTGAACCGGATTTATGTTCCGTATCAAGCAAAGCATGAACTTACAGAGGAAACAATTCAGACGAAACTATAGGAAAAGTGAAAGATAAAGCACTTTCGCATTGCGAATGAAACAATATTCGCATTAGAAAGAACTCTAAAATAGAAATCAAACGAATTCAAGAATTTGTTATGGATTTTATTTTGAACTTCTTTCAGTTTGGTGTCGGTATGGAGGTTAGAATGATAAATTTGTTGATTGTTGATGATGATATGGCTACGGTAGAAGTGATAGAGACCTCGATTGACTGGGGACGGTTGGGAATTGCCGAGGTTCTGACGGCCTATAACGTAGCAGGTGCCAAATTATTGTTGTCGCAGCAGAAGATAGACATCATTGTTAGTGATATAGAGATGCCACAGGAATCGGGATTGGATTTGCTGAAATGGGTGAGAGAAGCTAATATGGAGTGTGAATTTCTACTGCTTACCTGTCATGAGAAATTTGCTTATGCCACCGATGCCATTAATTATGATGCTTCTGCTTATATCACAAAACCCTTTGATGCCGATATCATGGAGCTAAATCTTCAGAAGATTATCACCAAGCTGAATCAGAAGCGCAGCTTGAAGAAGAGCAGTGAGTATGGGGCATGGATGGAGAAAAATATACGCCTTATGAAGCTTGATTTCTGGAAAGCCATTCTGGACGGGGAATTGATACAAGAGGAACGGATTGAAGCTGAGGTGCAGAGCAGACATCTGGATATTCCATATGATAGAGAATTCTGCCTTGTCTACACGAAATTAAGCAATATTGATGCGGATGTAGAGAGATATGGGAAGAATGTATTTGAATTTGTACTGGAAGGCTTTCATTCTGAGATTTTAACCGGACATGTAGAAAATGAAAGTGTGATTAAGTATCATACAGAAGATAGCTTGTGCTTTATTGCGGTATGCGAAGAGGATGCGCCGGGCGGTCTGAAAGAAAAATGCAAGAAGCTGATTGAGACTTCTAAGGGCTATTTTAAAACAACACTTACCTGTTGCAGCAGCGACGCCTACGCAATCGTGGACTTATTTGAAGCGAAGAACAGGATAAAAAAACTTTATCAGTATAATATCAGTTATTATGGCAGAGCTTTTCACGAGCATGAAGTAGAGATACCGGTAAATAATGAAATGCAAATTCTTGATATTGAGAAGATCACAACATTTCTGGAAGAAAAGGACAAGCCCAAAATTTTAAATCATCTAAAAAAAGTATTCGATGAATTATCAGCGATAAAAAAGCTTCATATCCATTCCCTGTATTTAATGAAACAGGAAATGATCCAGGTGGTTTATGCCCATCTGATGAAGCAGGGCATTCAGGCAACGAAGCTATTCTATGATGAGCTATCCATAAGAATGTCCGACCATGCACTCGATTCCACCATTGATATGATTCGTTGGGTAAACTATCTGTTGGAAAAGACCTTTGCCTATGAGGAGGAGATTGAAAAATCAGCGACAATCATAGATAAAATCAATAAATATATTCATGAGCATTATATGGAGGACATCGGACGCAACGAAATTGCAGGTGAGTTTTACCTGACACCGGAATATCTTGCTAAGCTGTATAAAAAGAAGACAGGCATGAATCTGAAGGATTACATTAACGATTATCGGATCGAGGTTGCGAAAGAGCTTTTGAAAACAGGAGAGAAGAATATCAGTAATATTGCAGAAAGCGTTGGGTTTGATAATTTCTCCTACTTTTCAACTTTATTCAAGAAGATAACCGGAGTATCTCCGAAGGACTATAAGCATAATTAGTGAAACGGTTATATACATTAACAACGGTTAATAGATATAACCGTTTTCGCTTGGATTGCTTCGTGAGATATCTTAAAAGTGAAAAAATACCCCTTGTTTTTAAAAGAGAAAAAAATGACTGACTGATATACTGAAACTATCAAAAGGGAGGTATGAAACAATGAAAAAATTAAAGAAAATATTGGCTGTCACTTTAGCAGCATCCATGGTTATGGGCCTCAGTGCCTGCGGTAGTTCCAAAACAGAGCAAAGCAATACTGCCGATCCGACACAAAGTGCACAGAAGAGTTATGACAAGATTGTATATGCGTATGCAACCTTTAACAATATTCCTGACTCAGCTACTTTGGATACGGTAGAAGAGGCAGTGAATCAAATTACGAGAGATAAGATCGGTGTGGAGGTTGAATTGATGCCGATCGGTATCGCTGATTACTCCTCCAATGTAAGTCTTGCATTGCAGGGAGGAGATCAGATTGATGTGTTTGAATCCCTGGGTGATTTTAACACCAGTGTTTCCAGTAACATGGCATATGATTTAACCGGTATCATGGATGCTAACGCTCCTGAAACCAAAAAACTGTTGGGTGATGAGCTGTTGGCAGCCTGCATCAAGGATGGCAAGCTTTATGGTGTTCCTACCTATAAGCCCTATGCGCTTACTCCTATGGTAATCTATAAGCAGAAGATTGCAGATGAACTGGGGATCGATATGACCCAGGTTAAGAGCATCTACGATTTGACTGATGTATTAAGAAAGGTTAAGGCAGCCTATCCCGATATGACACCTCTGATCCCGGTTCAGCAGGGAACCTCCGGTGTGAATATGACTATTCCTGAGGTGGATTACCTGACAGATGATTATTACAGCCCGAAGGGTATTCTGAAGGGTACCGATATGACAGTCATCGATTACTATGGAACCAAAGAATTTGCTGATGTCTGCGATCTAACCAGAACCTGGTACAATGAAGGCTTGATCCTGCAGGATGCGGCTACAACGACAAGTACATCGACAGAGCTTATGTCCGGTGACAACAGCTTCTGTTATGTAGCAGCCTACAGTTATCCGACAGCAGACACCGCTGCATCCTTAGAAGCACAATGCGGAGGAGTTGATCTGGGCGCAGTACAGATCGGCGATGCTTATCTGGATACGACTTCTGTAAACGCATTATCCTGGATGGTTTCCTCAACATCTAAGGCTCCTGAGGCAGCTTTAAAATTCATCAACCTTACCTTTACCGATAAGGATATTATTAATACTCTGATTTACGGTATCAAGGACAGGGATTATGTATTAAGTGCAGACGGCTTTGTCTCCTATCCGGAAGGAAAGGATGCTTCCAGTGTACCGTATACAGCTCAGTTAAGCTGTGGTACCTTAGGCAACTTCTTTATGATGTATCCCATGGGTGGTACGAATAAAGACTCTCTGGCCTGGGAAGAGGAACAGAACCAGAAAGCAAAGAAATCTCCTGCGATGGGCTTTACCTTTGACTCCAGTGAGGTTAAGACAGAGTATACCGCAGTCGTTAATGTCATCCAGCAGTATCTTCCCGGATTGTTATGCGGAAGTGTAGATCCGAAAACAGCGATCCCTGAGTTCAGAGATAAATTAACCGCTGCCGGACTGGATACAATTATTGCAGCGAAGCAAAAACAACTCGATGCGTGGTTAGCTAATAAATAAATGGAGATTACAATGAAAACAGCTACAAAAAAGAATAATAGGGGACTGACCAAGAGCGGTCCCCTTCTCCTTATCGCATTACCGGGTATAGCCTATCTGATCATTAATAACTATATCCCTATGTTCGGAGTGTTCCTTGCTTTTAAGGATTATGATTTTGTAAAGGGTATCTTCGGAAGCGATTGGAGCGGATTTGATAATTTCAAATATTTATTTAAGCAGGATGCCCTGATCATCGTGCGAAACACATTACTTTACAATGGGGCATTCATCCTTCTCGGAACAATTGCTGCCATCTTCGTAGCTATCCTGATGTGTGACTTGGGAGAAAGGTTCCGGGTAAAGTTTTTTCAATCCGCCATGCTTCTTCCTAATTTACTGTCTTGGGTTGTGATTGGTTTTATCGGTTTTGCTTTCTTGAATTCAGATACCGGTTTCATCAATAATTCCTTAATCAAATTCATTGGTGGAAAAGAAGTAGCCTGGTATACAACACCAAAATACTGGCCGATGATCTTAACGATAGTATTTCTGTGGAAAAACGTCGGATACAGCAGCATTATCTATATGGCAAGCATCTCCGGTATTGATAAAAGCATCTTTGAAGCCGCTAAAATTGATGGAGCAACAAAGTTGGAACAGATCAGATTTGTTACCATTCCCATGCTAAAGCCTACGGTAATTATCATGACGCTGATGGCTGTCGGTAGAATTTTCTATTCTGATTTCGGTCTGTTCTATCAGGTCCCGATGAATTCGGGAGCTCTATATGATGTGACTCAGACGATCGATACCTATGTTTATCATGGTCTGATGGAATTACATGATGTCGGTATGTCTGCCGCTGCAGGCTTATATCAATCGGTGGTCGGCTTTATCCTTGTTATCTCTGCCAATGCAGTGGTTAGAAAAGTAGACAATGACAATGCATTGTTTTAGGAAGGAGAAATGAAACAAATGACGGACGAGAGAAGATTTAGGTTGTTTGCGACAATCATACTCGCAATTTTAGCAGTGATCGCATTGCTTCCTATCCTTTTAATCATAATAGCTTCCTTTTCTGATGAGCAGTCATTGCTATCGAACGGATACTCCTATCTTCCTAAGGCGCTGAGTTTCGATGCATATTATTATATGCTGAAGCAGGGAGTAACTATTTTAAGATCCTATGGCATCACCATTCTTGTGACCGTAATAGGAACCCTGGGCAGTGTCCTGATTACTACGATGCTGGCCTATCCGATGTCCAGAAAGAATTTTAAATATCGGAATATCCTTTCCTTCTTTGTGTTTTTTACTATGCTGTTCAATGGAGGAATTGTAGCCTCGTATATGATGTGGTCCAATCTATTTCACATTAAGAATACCATATGGGCACTTGCGATTCCTAATTATCTGGTGACAGCCTTTAACGTGTTTCTGGTGAGAAATTATTATGCCAATAATGTGCCGGATGCGTTGATTGAATCTGCACAGATTGATGGAGCGACAGAGCTACGAACCTTCTGGAAAATCATCATCCCATTATCTGTGCCATCAGTTGCGACGATCAGTTTGTTTACGGCCTTGTGCTATTGGAATGACTGGATCAACGGATTATATTACATTACGAAATCAGAATTCTTCGGTATACAGAACTTGCTAATCAAGATTATGAATAATGTTCAGTTCTTAAAATCCGGTTCCTCCAACCTGCTCGGTGTGGGAAATATCGAATTACCGGGTACTTCGGTCAGGATGGCAATGGCGGTAATCGGAATTCTTCCGATCATGATTATATACCCGATTATTCAGAAATATTTTATCAAGGGCGTCGTCGTAGGTGCTGTCAAGGGTTGATCCATTCAGGGGCTGTTGCAAAACATATCAGAGAACGTTTTGCAGCAGTCTTTTTTCGGAAAGTATTTGACATCACAGATTGTATAAAATAAAAACAAGGAGGAGTAAGATGGTTTTACAGGCTGAATTGATTATGAAATTGCATGTACAATGTGCTGATACGATGGAAGTGAAAAATGACGGGAGCGGTTACTTAAGAGTGATACCGATCATCGGTGGTACCTTTGAAGGGAAGCTTTGCGGGGAAGTCGTCTCCGGAGGTGCAGACTGGAATACGACAAGGGAGAATGGTGTAGCGCATGTGTTTGCAAAATATTTAATAAAGACAGAGGACGGGGAATACATCGCCATAGAGAACGAAGGAAAAATCAGATTTGAGGACAGCAGTGTCATTAAAACCTCACCCAGGTTTCAGGCAGCTGCGGAGGGCAGATATGCCTGGCTGAATTCAGGCGTTTATGTAGCCTCACTGGAGGCCGGTAAATTTGAGGGACAGGTTGAAATTACAGTATATCAGCTAGATTAGTGAAAATATATGAAACAAAGAAAGGGAAGTGATACTATGGATTGGAAGACAGCCTGGAGTTATCTTCCGGTAAATTATAATACCTGTATTGGAACCGTCAGTAATCTGACACAGCGTACCTGGTTCAAAAATAATCTAAACGGTTCAAAAATTAAGATCAGATTCTCGAATTTATTCTCAGAATATCCGCTCGTATTTGAAAAAGTAGTGATTGGAAAAGGAGAGAAAGAAAAGACAGGGATTGTCGGAACGAAGGTGATTACTTATAATGGATATGAGAGAATCCTGATCGAGCCTGAAACAGAATTCTACAGCGATGAAATTGACTTTTGCATCAGTGCCGGAGAAGAGCTTGTGATTTCCGTCTATGTGAAAGATGAAGTAAAAATCTGTTCCTTGTGTACGACCTGGTCAGCAGGGAGCTGGCATACCGGATACGCTCTGCAGGGTGATTATACTACAGAACAGACCCTTGAAGAAAAAGACAGCTTCGAAGTATTTCCGGTTTTGCAATTTGATAAGAATAAACCGGATGTTTTGTTTGGTATTTCCGAAATCAAGGTATATACGGACAATACGGTCAGAACGGTTGCTTTGTTCGGGGACTCCATCACTCATATGTCATACTATAGTGATTCACTGACCGATGTGTTATATCGTACCTATCCCGGGCAGATTACTGTGGTTAATCGAGGATTGGGCGGCAATCGTCTGCTGCGTGATTATAGTAATATTCCTGAGATTCCCGGTGGAGGAACGATCTTCGGAGCACCGGGGAGAAAAAGATTCTATGCGGATGTTTATGGTTCGGAGCAACCGGAATATGTATTTGTATTAATCGGAATCAATGATTTTACACATCCCTCTGCCTTAAAGCATTATGAGGAGGCTGTAACAGTCGAGGAATATATTGAGGGTATTACCGAGCTGATCCATATCGCACATCAAAACAAGAGTAAGATCATGATTGGAACGATGACTCCATTCAAATGGGAGGATATGGACTGGTTTTCCACTGTGGAGGAGCTGCGTCAAAAAGCGAATGAATGGATCCGATCACAGAGGCTATCCGATGGTATCATAGATTTTGATCTGGCAACCAGACAATCGGAGCAACCTGAAACTATGCTGGCTGATTGCCATATCGGTGACGGATTGCATCCCAATACCGAGGGAGGCAGACGGATGGCGGCTGCTGTGCCGATGACATGGTTTCAATAGGAGGAGAGAACAATGACGGTAAAGGAAGTAATTGATGGAATTCTTAAGAAAACAGGAGCAGAGCTGCTCCCGTATGATAAGACCTGCGATCATCTGATGTCCGGAAGCTATGATAGGAAGGTTACTAAAATCGCATCTACCTTCATGGCTACGGTAGAAGTAATTCAGAAAGCGATTGAACTTGGGGTCAATCTGATCATAACCCATGAGCCGACCTGGTTTACGGGAAAGGACAGCACAGAATGGCTGGAGAAGGATCCTGTCTACTTGGAAAAGAAGAGATTGATTGAGGAGCATCAAATCGCTATCTGGAGATTCCATGACCATATGCATATGGGAACAGAGGATGGAATTTATCGTGGGTTTGATCTGGAGTTCGGCTGGGAGAAATATAAGATTCCGAATCCTGACAGGTTTGGACATTTTGGCAGCTGCTATCAACTTCCGAAGACAACACTGAAGGAATTGTGCGATTTCTTTAAGGATAAGCTGGACATGAAGGTAATACAGATTGTCGGGAATCCCGATATGAAGGTGGAGCGTGTCAGTGTACTGGTTGGCGGCGGCAGCCTTGGACTCGGTATCGAAGAGCTTCCAATGAAGCTGATGCATGAGAATAATCTGGATCTGCTCATCTGCGGTGATATTACAGAATGGACAATCAGTGCTTATGTCAGGGATGCTGCTGCTTTGGGAATGAATAAGGGCATGCTGGTATTAGGGCATGAGCGTAGCGAAGAATGGGGAATGAAGCATTTGGGTGCTTGGATGAAGGATATTACGGGTGATATCGAGGTTTTCTTTATCGATGCCGGAGAACCTTTCCTTTATCTGTAACAGTCAGTGAAAAGTGAGCTAAAGGTTTTATCAATGATATTGTAATGCGCCTGAGAGCGCGGAAATGGAGGATAGGATGGGATTATTTCAAGTAGATTTTTATTCAAAGGCATTGGCAAAGAATACAAATTTTACAGCAATCATACCCAATGATGTGCTTCCGTATATGACAGAGGGCAATGAATGCTATCTGCGAAGTACCAAGGTGTTATTCCTGCTGCATGGATAT
Organism: Bacillota bacterium; assembly: GCA_023414355.1. Taxonomy (GTDB): domain Bacteria; phylum Bacillota; class Clostridia; order Lachnospirales; family Lachnospiraceae; genus Mobilitalea. Next base: position 339,549 of record JAEZOB010000009.1, read on the forward strand.
TCCGGAGGGAGTAAGGATTGGCTGCTCGGAAGCAGGGTTCTGGACTTCGCATTAAAGTATAATATGGCAATCGTAATGCCTACGGGAGATAACAGCTTTTATCTGGATGGAAAGGGAACCGGAAAGGCGTATTGTCAATTTGTAGGACAGGAGCTGGTGGACTATGTAAGAAGTACCTTCGGCTTATCCTCGGATAAGGAGGATACTTATATCGGAGGACTTTCGATGGGAGGCTTCGGAGCAATTCATACAGGTCTTGCTTTTCCGAATACCTTCGGAAAAATCATGGCGCTTTCCTCCGCACTGATTATTCATAAGGTAGAGAATCTGGAGGAAGGGTTTCAGGATGCCATCGCTGATTATGATTACTATGCTTCGGTATTCGGTGATCTGAGCTCCTTAAGCCAAAGTGTGAATAATCCCGAAGTTCTGATTCGCAGACTGAAAGAGGAGAAGCAGGCAATTCCCTCGATTTATATGGCTTGCGGAACAGAAGACTTTCTCATTGAAGAGAATAGAGCATTTCATCAATTCTTACAGAAGGAAGAGGTTCCGGTTCAGTATATTGAAAGCCCGGGAGTGCATGACTGGGCCTTCTGGAATCAATATCTGGAACCCTCCATCCAATGGATGCTGGGGAAATAAAAGTTGAAACGGCATTTGGAGGAACAAGAAGGAATGAAGAAAATCGAAAATAAAGTGATGTTGATTACTTACTCTGATTCTATGGGTAATCATTTGAAGGATTTGCATGATGTACTGAATAGGTATTTTTCAAAGGCAATCGGAGGAATTCATATCTTACCGTTTTTTCCATCCTCCGGGGACAGAGGCTTTGCTCCCACAGACTACCATAAGGTGGAGCCTGCTTTTGGCGACTGGAACGATGTAGAGAATCTGGCCAAAGATTATTATCTGATGTTTGATTATATGATCAACCACATTTCTGCTCAGAGTGAATATTATCAGGATTTTTTGAAGAAGAAAGATGCATCTGTGTATCGTGACTTATTCATTCGTTATAAAGATTTTTGGCAGGGTGGGGAGCCAACCCCTGCCGAAGTGGATGCCATCTATAAGAGAAAGCCGCGAGCTCCTTACGCAGAAGCACATTTTGAGGACGGTACGACGGAAAAGGTCTGGTGTACCTTTGATGAAGAACAGATTGATATCAATTGTAAATCAGATACTGCCAAGGAATTTATCAGAGGCAATTTGATTAATTTATGTAATCATGGAGCGGCACTCATCCGCCTGGATGCATTTGCTTATGCAACGAAAAAAGCCGGAACCAGCTGCTTTTTTATCGAGCCGGATATCTGGGAGCTGCTAAACGAATGTGCTGATATTCTGAAGCCCTACCGGGTTGAGCTGCTTCCGGAGATTCATGAGCACTATACGATGCAGAAAAAAATCGAAGAAAAAGATTTTTACGTTTATGATTTTGCCTTGCCGATGCTGCTGATTCATGCTTTATATTATGGGAATACACAATATCTGAAGCATTGGCTGGAGATCTGCCCAAGAAAGCAATTTACGACGTTAGACACCCATGATGGTATCGGAGTGGTGGATGTGAAGGACCTTCTTCCGGATGAAGAGATGGAAAGAACCAAGGAGGATATCTTCAAATTCGGTGCAAATGTGAAAAAGATTTATAATACCGCAGCCTACAATAATCTGGATATCTATCAGGTGAACTGTTCTTATTTTTCGGCTTTGGGAGAGGATGAGGAGGCGTATCTGCTGGCACGTGCTGTGCAGTTTTTTGCTCCGGGAATTCCGCAGGTTTATTATGTTGGCCTTCTTGCGGGGAAAAACGATCTAAAACTACTGGAGGAGACGAAGGTAGGAAGAAATATTAACCGACATTATTATTCTCTGGAGGAAATTGAGCAGACGGTAGAGCAGCCTGTGGTGAAGAGGTTGATTAACCTGATGGAATTTCGAAATAGTCATCCGGCATTTGACGGTGACTTTACACTGCTTATGACAGAGGACCATAAGCTTCATATCCTTCGAACAAATCATGAGCATACTGCCGAGCTGATTGCTGATTTCAAGACTAAGTGTTTTGAGATCAAGGCAACAGAGTACAAAGCACAATAAATCAATCAGGGAGGACTGTTATGGATATCATTAGTCTGGGAGAAGCATTAATTGATTTTACTCCCGGTACAGAGGAAGGCTGTTATATCAGAAATCCCGGAGGTGCTCCGGCTAACTTTGCTGTGAGCACTGCCAGAAACGGGCTGAAGACAGGTTTTTTAGGCAGATTGGGACAGGATGATTTTGGAAGGTTCATTGTCAAAACCCTCGAAGAGAATCAGGTAAAGGTACTTCTCCCTGAACTGTTAGAGGAAGTGGTTACAACCATGGCTTTTGTGACCTTATATGAAGGCGGGGAGCGATCCTTTACCTTTGCGCGAAAGCCGGGTGCAGATATGCTACTGAAATCTGAGGACATAAATAAAAAAGAGATCGAAGCCTGCAAGCTTTTGCAGGCAGGCTCCTTCAGCCTGTCTGAGGAACCGTCAGGGGCAGCAGTGATTTATGCTATGTCCTTGGCTAAGGAACTCAGAAAAATGGTAAGCTTTGATGTAAACTATCGTCCCCCGGTATGGAAATCGAAAGAGAAGGCGATCGCTTCGATAACAAGGGTTCTACCCTTTGTTGATTTACTAAAAATATCCGAAGAAGAATTGGATTTTGTTGGTGGGGAAGATCATATTCCCTCTGTGATGAGACAGTATCATATTTCTGTCATCGTAGAAACCTTGGGAGCGAACGGTGCAAGATACTTCTTTCGTGATTCTTCCGGAAAAGCAGAGGGCAGGAAGGTACAAGCCATCGATGCCACCGGAGCTGGAGATGCGTTCTGGGGAGGCTTTGTATCGAAGCTTCTGATGGACGGGGTCAATCAAGTGGAGGATATCACTGAAGAAAAAGTGAGAGCTGCCGTAGATTACGGTAATATCTCCGGAGCCCTTTGCGTACAAAAAAAGGGAGGGATCCCAGCGCTACCGACACGATCAGAAATTGAATCATATCAATATTTGAGTGATGAAAAGCAAGATTTGATATGATTGTTCGCGTATTATATGATATAACATCCATATCGTATTAATGTGATTCTGCAAACTGACGGACATAAAAAGGAGATCAAGGATGAAAGAGGTACTTAAGGTTTCAATCGATCGTAACCAACAGGCTGCATTTAACAACTACGCTTTATACTGCATTGGTACAGGACGGATGCAATTAGCTCTGAGAAAAGAATATTATGATCAGCTTAAGAAGGTTCAGGAGGAAATCGGATTTTCTCATATCCGAGGGCATGGACTGTTCCACGATGATATGGCAATCTATCATACTTATGAGGAAAACGGGGAAGAGAAGACGGAGTATAATTTCACTTACCTGGATATGGTGTTTGACTCCTATCGTTCCCTGGGTCTGAAGCCTTTTGTGGAGTTAGGCTTTATGCCGGAAAAACTGGCTTCCGGAACTCAGACGATATTCTATTGGAAGGGAAATACCACTCCGCCGAAGGATTACTCCAAGTGGGCGGATTTGGTGGTTGCAGTAATCTCCCATTGGATCAGCCGTTACGGAAGGGAAGAGGTGGTTACCTGGCCTTTTGAAGTATGGAACGAGCCGAATCTGCCCGGTTTCTGGAAGGATGCGGATATGGAGGAATATTTTAAGCTATATGAGGTGTCGAGCAAGGCTGTAAAGAGCTGTGATTCCAGAATCCGTGTCGGAGGTCCTGCGATCTGCGGAGTGGATGACGAACGCTGGTTGAAGTGCTTCCTCGATTATTGTTCTGAACACAAGACTCCGCTGGATTTTGTGACCAGACATGCGTATGCAACGGAGCCATCGGAAAGATGTGGCCATTATGAGTATCAGAAGCTTCGTAATCCAAAGGTATTTATGGCGGAATTGGCTGAGAGTCGTAGGATTATTGACAGCTATCCCGAATATGCCGATATGGAAATGCATATTACTGAATTCAATACCTCCTATACGCCCTTGAACCCGATCCATGATACCAATCTGAATGCTGCCTACATTGCCCGCCTGTTATCCGAAATGGGGGATGTCTGTGCCTCCTATTCTTACTGGACCTTCGGTGATGTATTTGAAGAGGCTGGGGTTGCATTTACTCCTTTTTCGGGCTGCTTTGGTCTGCTTACGAACGGAAGCATTCCGAAACCCACCTATTGGGCATTCTCTTTCTTTAAAGAGTTGGGTGCCAAGGCAGTTGCCAGAGATGAGCATTATATAATAACCAAAGATGATCAGGACAATATCCACGGCGTTGCCTGGAATCCCGTAGAGGAGCAAGGGAACGAGGAGCTTACACTGGACTTTACGATAGCTGTGGATAACGGTGAGTATGTTTTGATTACGAAACTGGTGGATGAGGCAGTATGTAATCCCTTAAAAACCTGGGTTGATCTTGGAGAACCGAAGAGTCCCACAGCTGAACAGCTTGCACTCTTAAAGGCAGCAGCATGTCCTCAGATCAGAACTGGACGCTTTGAGGTTATCGATGGTAAAGCATCTATTCAGTTACCGTTAACAGAGAATGCACTTTGTTATTTCGAACTGAGACGGCTTCAGCCTGAGAGAGACAGAGGATATCTGCCGGAACGGATCAGAGGAGCAAGATAAGTCATCACAATGATAGGAAAAGTGCATTCCAATTGCTATTTATAGATGGTGCTGCACGGTCATTGGTAACAATCCGGAATAGTCAGAGGATTATTGCTATAAATAAATATGGGACTGTTGTGAAACATTTTTGAAAAAAGAGAAAGGATACAGACATCCGTCAAACAATATATGATGGATGCTTGTATCCTTACTTCTTACTATATTAAAGTTCTGCAACAGTCCCTTTCGCTATTTATTGTGCATACCTTGCTCTATTGCCTTGAGGCGATTACCTCGGAATAATGCTTAGCCACCACATCCCAGTTGATTAACTCGAAGAATGCTTTGATATAATCGGCACGCAGATTCTTATAGTTTAAGTAATAGGCATGCTCCCATACGTCGATGCCGAGAATGGGAATCCACTCACCATAGCTTTCCAGGATAGGATTATCCTGATTGGGACTGGAGGATATCTGTAATGCTCCACTGCGGTTTGCTGATAACCAGGCCCAGCCTGATCCAAATCTTCCGATCGCTGCGGTTGAAAGCCTTTCCTTCAGGGAAGGATAGTCACCATAGACAAGTGCGATTTGCTTCGCTAATTCTCCGGAGGGTTGATTGCTCCCACCGGGTGTCAGAGTATCAAAATAAAGGTTGTGATTATAGAAGCCTCCGCCGTTATTTCTCACGGCTGTTCGCAAAGCATCGTCGGAAATATCGGAGAGTCTGACCAAGAGCTCTTCAATTCCTGTGCCTGAGAATTCGGGCAGCTTCTCGAGGGCGGTATTTAGATTAGCTGTATAGGTAGCATGATGCTTTGTATAATGAGTCAGCATGGTAAGCTCATCGATATGAGGCTCCAATGCATTAAAATGATAGGGGAGTTCAATTTGTTTCATCATATGTTTTAACCTCCTAAGTAATATTTATGTTATACGGTCTATCATAATAGGTACCTACTGGAAATAACCAGAAGTAGGTAGGGATATTATCACTCAATAGGGACACAAATGCAATAGTAAATTGATAATTTGGTATTAAATATTAATTTAACAAAAAATATAAACAATTGAAGAACTGATGCGTGAAATTATTTTGTGATATTGACGAAACAGAGAAGGAATTGACCGGAACATCAGCAAGGGGTATACTAAATCTATATTTAAAATGTCAAGAGCACCATCGGCGCTTTCCCGATATAAGCGATTGCTATGCAAGCTCAACTCGCTTGCAATAACAATCGCTTATATCCGGAAAATGCGTAACAGCTTTTGACATTTTACACACAGATTAGGCAATACAGAAGCATGAGTAAGAGTATACCTATGCAGAGATATATACCTTTATGAACAACAGAAACTGATTGAAACTTAAAGCAGGAGAAAACATGAGACTGAAAAGCTATTGTACGGAATTAACGAGGAATATGACCAGGCCGTTGATCACAGATGCTGAGCTCGGCAAGCGGATTATGTGTCCGGAATATGCAATTGATCATATTGATGTTAAGACGTTCCCGACCTCGGAGAAGAATGGTATCTTTATCCTCTGTTGGAGCCTGGAGGAGGGCGGTAGGCTTCATGCTGCGCTGCAGTCTGATCAGCAGCCCTTTACTTATCAGTACGGATATGCACCCGGCAGCAGGACCCAGTACCATACCCATGATTATATTGAGCTGGCTTATATTATTCAGGGTGAATTCAAACAGCGGATCATGGGGAAGGATATCCTGTTTAAGCAAGGTGAGCTCTGTCTGATCGACAGGAATTGTCCTCATCAGGACTTTCTGTCAGATGGAAACAGCATGATTCTCTTTATCGGCTTAGCGAATGATATCTTTGATCAGGTCATGGTCAAGAATATCGGGGAGGAGAATCTGCTGAGTTTTCTCCGCACTGCACTGATGAAACAGAAGGATATCCGGCAGTTTCTGCACTTTAAGCCGAAAAAGCCTGACGATAATATGCTGGAGGAACAGCTGCTCCTGTTGCTGAAGGAATTGCAGCAAAATGATGCGGCTTCAAAATACATCTGCAAGGGTTTGATCATCAGGATACTACACTATGTCAGCACGATGTACGAATTCAGCCTCTCTCATGAACAGCGGAAAAAGATGAACTGGCTGGTATATGAGGAAATTTCCAGATATATCGAAGAAAACTATGCCTGGGTGACTGTCAGAGAGCTGGTCTCAAGATTTCATTTCAACGAGGATTATTATAACCGCATCCTCAAGGAGAAGCTCGGGATGACCTATTTGGAATATGTACAGGATATCCGCCTGAAGAATGCGAAGCAGCTGCTTTTGTCGACCAATATGACGGTGGACGAGGTGGCGGATGCGGTAGGATATCAGAACAAGGGATATTTTTATAAGATTTTCCTGGAGAAATACGGAGTTACTCCGGCTAAAATCAGAAAATCAAAAGAATAATATTTACAAATTCATAGTAGGAATAGGTAACTTTTTTGGACAAGCAGTAGGAAGGCGCAATTGCCCGCCATCATAGGAAACGATACAATGGTCTCAGAAGCTGTAACTATAATTTACGGTTAATCCTAAGGAGGTAAATAAGCTATGCTGGAGAAAAAGAAATATCAATTTTGGTTTGCAACCGGGTCACAGGCATTGTACGGTGAGGAATGCTTAAACGTAGTTGCCGAGCATTCAAGAATTATGGTAGATGGAATAAATAAATCAGGTCTCCTGCCCTTTGAGGTGGTTTGGAAGCCAACACTGATTGATAATGCTTCCATCAGAAGATTATTTAATGATGCGAATCAGGACGAGAACTGTGCGGGTGTCATCACCTGGATGCATACCTTTTCACCTGCAAAATCATGGATTCTTGGTCTTCAGGAGTTTAGAAAACCTCTCCTGCATCTTCATACGCAATTTAACCGGGAAATCCCCTATGCTGCGATTGACATGGACTTCATGAATACCAACCAGTCCGCCCACGGAGACAGAGAATTCGGTCATATCGTAAGCCGAATGGGTATCGAGAGAAAGGTTGTCGTTGGTTACTGGGAGGACGAGACTGTCCAGAGAAGACTTGCGGACTGGATGATTACAGCAGTCGGCATCATCGAAAGCAGCCACTTGAGAGTACTGCGTGTCGGTGACAATATGCGTAATGTTGCAGTTACCGAGGGCGACAAGGTAGAGGCACATATTAAGTTTGGATGGGAAATCGATGCCTATAATATCACGGATATTGCGGAATACGTACAGCAGGTACCGCAGGGCGAGATCAATTCCTTGGTGGAAGAGTATTATGCAACCTATGAAATACTGACTGAGGGCAGAAATGAGAAGGAATTCAGAGAGCATGTTGCTGTCCAGGCCGGAATTGAACTCGGTTTTGAAAAATTCTTGACCGAAAAGAATTATCATGCCATCGTTACTAATTTTGAAGTGCTTTCCGGACTGAAGCAGCTGCCTGGCCTTGCGATCCAGAGATTGATGGAAAAGGGCTACGGCTTCGGTGGAGAAGGAGACTGGAAGACTGCCGCAATGGTTCGTCTGATGAAACTGATGACTCAGGATATCAAAAATGCCAAGGGTACTTCCTTCATGGAGGATTATACCTATCATCTGACAGCAGGACAGGAGGGCATTCTGCAGGCACATATGCTTGAGGTTTGTCCGACAATTGCTGAGGGCAGAATTGGTATCAAGGTAAATCCGTTATCCATGGGTAACAGAGAAGACCCGGCACGTCTTGTATTTACTTCAAAGGCAGGCAGAGGTGTGGCAACCTCCCTGATTGATCTGGGGAACCGCTTCCGTCTGATTGTCAATGAGGTAGAGTGTCTGCCCCAGAATACTCCGATGCCTAAGCTTCCTGTGGCAAGTGCTTTCTGGCGTCCGGAACCTAATCTGGCAACCGGTGCTGAGGCCTGGATCCTGGCAGGCGGTGCACACCATACAGCATTCTCCTATGATCTTACCGCCGAGCAGATGTGTGATTGGGCGGCAGCCATGGGTATAGAAGCAGTCTTAATTGATAAGGATACTACCATCAGAAGCTTTCAGAATGAGCTGCGTTGGAATGCCCTGGCTTATAGATAGGCCATGAGAAATCGAATGGCTGTATGGAGCAGGTATTCCTCGGCTGAAGAGATATGAGTTAGTACACCTAAGGATAAGGAATGGAGATCATATTATGTTAGAACAGTTAAAAGAAATCGTATTTCAGGCGAATATGGAGCTTCCCAAACGGGGGCTGGTAACCTTTACTTGGGGAAATGTGAGCGGTATAGACCGCGAAAGCGGATACATGGTCATCAAACCCAGTGGTGTGGAATATGAGCATATGAAGGCGGAGGATATGGTGGTAGTTGATTTGGAGGGTAACCGGATAGAAGGACGCTACAAGCCTTCTTCGGACACCGCCACTCATATCGAATTATATAAGAAATACCCTGAGCTGGGCGGAATTGTTCATACCCATTCCACCTGGGCAACCTCTTGGGCTCAGGCCGGAAGAAGTATTCCTTTATATGGCACCACCCATGCAGATTATTTCTATGGACCGATTCCCTGTGCCAGAAGTCTGACGAAGGAAGAGATTGACGGAGAATACGAGAAGAATACGGGACTTGTAATCATCGAAACCTTGATCAAGAATAATTTAAGCCCGAAAAGCATGCCTGGAATTCTCTGCACCAATCATGGTCCCTTTACCTGGGGAAAGGATGCCGCCGAGGCTGTGCATAACGCGGTGGTTTTGGAGGAAGTAGCCAAGATGGCTTGCCATTCAGAGATGATCAATCGTGATATCAGCCCGGCTCCGCAGGCGATCGCCGATAAGCATTATCTGCGTAAGCATGGGGAGAATGCGTATTACGGACAGAATTAACGAATTCTGTGTAAATAGTTTATTTAATGGAGGATGAATACATGAGTCAAACGGTAAATGATATCAAAGCTTCAATCCAGCGCGGAAAGACGGTGCTTGGAATTGAATTTGGATCTACCCGCATTAAAGCAATCCTGATTGGGGAGGACCATGCACCGATTGCCTCCGGAAGTCATGATTGGGAGAACAGCTACAGCAATAACCTCTGGACCTACAGTCTGGACGATATCTGGAAAGGTCTGCAGGACTGTTATGCTAAAATGGCGACAGACGTAAGGGAGCAGTATGGTGTTACTCTACAGAATATCGGAGCGATCGGTTTCTCAGCCATGATGCACGGTTATATGGCGTTTGATCAGGAGGACCAGCTTCTGGTACCGTTTCGAACCTGGCGCAATAATATCACCGAGCAGGCATCTGAGGCTTTGACGGAGCAGTTTAAATATCATATTCCTCAGAGATGGAGTATCGCTCATTTATACCAGGCTATCTTAAATCAGGAGGAGCATGTTGCCGATATCCGCTTTATGACGACACTGGCGGGTTATATCCATTGGAAACTGACAGGCAAAAAGGTCTTGGGAGTCGGAGATGCATCCGGTATGTTCCCGATTGATATAACCACAAAGAAATTTAACCAAAAGATGATTGACTGCTTTAACGGATTGATTTCTTCTGCACATTATCCCTGGAAATTGGAGGATATCCTTCCCGAGGTTCTGACTGCAGGAGAAAAGGCAGGTGTCCTCACCGAAGAAGGAGCAAAGCTTTTGGATGTTTCAGGAGAACTAAAAGCAGGCATCCCTCTCTGTCCTGCAGAAGGAGATGCTGGAACCGGTATGGCAGCGACGAACAGTGTCGCAAGGCGTACCGGAAATGTATCTGCCGGAACCTCCGTTTTTGCGATGATTGTACTGGAAAAGGAATTATCCAAAGCATATCCTGAGATTGATCTTGTTACAACACCGGCAGGTGATCTGGTGGCAATGGCTCATTCCAATAACTGTTCCTCTGACTTAAATGCCTGGGTTGGCTTATTCGATGAATTTACCAAGGCTTTGGGTGTCGAGGCAGATGCGAATAAGCTGTACGGGATCTTATATCAGAAGGCACTTCAGGGAGATCCGGATTGTGGCGGATTACTCGCTTACGGGTATCTCTCAGGTGAGCATATCACAGGCTTCGAAGAAGGTCGCCCGTTATTTGCCCGCACACCGGAAAGCAAATTCAATCTTGCTAATTTTATGCGCGTGAATTTATTCACTTCTCTTGGTGCATTGAAGATCGGTCTTGATATTCTTCTGAAGCAGGAAGGCGTAGAATTGGATGAGATCCTGGGCCATGGCGGTTTATTCAAGACGAAGGGTGTCGGACAGAAGATTATGGCTGCTGCCATCAATGTTCCGGTATCCGTTATGGAGACGGCAGGAGAAGGAGGAGCCTGGGGTATCGCACTCTTGGCAGCCTATATGCTCCGCAAAGAGAAAGACGAAGCCCTGGAGGAATATTTAAAGACGAAGGTATTCTCGGGCAAGTCAGGCTCTACAATCGATCCTGATCCTGTGGATGTGGAAGGGTTTGAAACTTTCATGAAGCGTTACAGAAAGGGACTTGCAATTGAAAGAGCAGCAGTGGATAACCTGAAATAAATCACAGATAAATAACATGTAGAAATCCTCATAGGGATTGCCAAAAGGCAGACCTTATGAGGATTTTTTGGCTTCATAAATCCTCTTAAACAAATATTAAGAAAGATACCAATTTTCACGGGCAGGTTTGTCGAATATGGAACATAGCTGTTGAAAAAAATGCTTAAAAATAGTAATATATATTTAATCCATATTTAGACAGAAGGAAACGATACGATAAATTCGTTGTTATACGGACACCCTGGGTACTGAAAGGAGCAGAATGCGAAAGAAGAGAATAAAACTAATTAGTATTGCCTTATTTATGGGATTTCTGCTGTTATTTTCGATGCGCCTGACGCCCCTTGCCTATGCCGAGGAGCAGGAGGAAAGCCAAATCCTGGTTTTAAATTCATATCATCAGGGAATGATCTGGACTGAAGAAGAAACAGATGGTATTATCAGCAAGATCAGGGAGGCCGGAAAGAACGTATCCTTTTTTGTGGAATATATGGATTGGAAGAATTATGGATACGAAAGCAACTGGTATATGTTATATGATTATTACAAGTATAAATATAAAGATAAGAAGCTTGATTTGATTGTTACAACGGACGATGCTGCGCTTAAATTTGCGCTTCGTTACAGAAATGAGTTCTTTTCTGATGCGCCCATCGTCTTCTGCGGTGTCAATAAAGAAGGGGTTCAGGAAATCACAAAGGGATATGACAGGTTTGCGGGGGTAATTGAAGAGGTTAATCCGACAAAAACTTTGGACTTTGCTGTGTCACTTAATCCTCAGATCAAAAAGATATATACCATATATGATAATTCAGAGAGTGGGAAATCCACCGGTCAGATGGTGGCTGAATCCATTAAAGCATTTAATCCGAACATAGAGGTGGTCCCCTGGAATAAATTACCCTTTAAGACCATAACCGATCGAGCAGCCTTAGCAGAAAATGAAAGCATCATTCTGTTTTGCACCTATTACAGTGATATTAATAATAATATTGTGGCAATGGATTATGCGACCAGAGAGGTATGCAAAGCCAGCAGAGTTCCTGTTTACGGATTGTTTGATTTTGGTCTGAATCAGGGCATTGTAGGCGGTACCTTAGTAAGCGGAAAACTTCAGGGTGAGAATGCCGGAGAACTGGCAATCCGCATACTGGAAGGGGAGGACCCTAACAGTATTTCAGTACAGAGTCCGGATTGTACCCGCACGATATTCGATTATAATCAGTTAATGAAATTCAATATTAGTCAGAAGCAATTACCAAAGAACAGCAGCCTCATTAATAAACCCTTTTCCTTTTATGAGACTTATAAACCCTTGGTACTCAGCGTTTCGGCGGTGTTTGTACTGCTGATCTCCTTTACCAGTCTATTAATCTTCTATATTCGAAAGCTGAGAAAGATGAAACATGCTCTGTCAGAGAATAATGAGGAGCTGACGCAGTTAAATGAGGAATTGGTAGCCTCCGACGAGGAATTGATGAAACAATACGAGGAAATTATCTCGGTTAATAAAAGAATTAAGAAAAGTGATGAGAAACTAACCTATTTGGCGTATCATGATTCGATGACCGGTCTTCCCAATAAGCTGTCATTATATAACAAAGCGAAGAGCATTTTTACACCGGAATTTGGGATGTCAGCTTTACTGTTTATCGATATCGATAACTTTAAATATGTAAATGATACTCTCGGTCACGCATTTGGAGATAAATTAATTATTGATGTCAGCAAAACCTTAGCAGACCTGCTGTATGATAAATGTTCTCTTTATCGATTGAGCGGAGATGAGTTCGTTATCATCTTTGAGCAAATTGAAGAGGTAAAGCAGGCCGAGCGATTCGCAGTTCACCTGCTTTCAGGGTTTTTTAAGGACTTTGATTACCAAAGTAATCTTCATGTTAGTCTGAGTATCGGAATAGCACTATATCCTCAGCATGGGACAGATGTGGAGGAACTGCTGAAATATGCAGACATTGCGATGTATAAGGTTAAAGAAGCAGGTAAAAAGGGCTATGTAGTTTATAATAAAGAAATGAATGAAGCTTTTGTAGAAAGGGTCTCTATAGAGAAATATCTTAAGAAAGCTTTGGATTACCATGAGTTTGAGCTGTATTATCAACCCCAGGTGGATCTGAAAACCAAACGTATCACAGGCCTCGAAGCCCTTCTTAGATGGAACAGCCCCAATTTGGGTTGGGTCTCTGCGCTTAAGCTGGTAAGTGTTGCAGAGGATACTCACTTTATTATTCCTTTGGGAGACTGGGTTCTGCAAAATGCCTGCCTTTTTTTGAAAAAACTGGAGAGAATGGGCTACAACAAGTTGGGGGTATCAGTCAATATTTCTATTCTTCAGCTTTTACAGGAAGATTTTGTTGATAAGGTGATGGACATCATTCATAAGTACGAGATCCGACCTGAGTTATTGGAATTAGAGATTACAGAATCAATTTTAGTGGAATCCTTTGACAGGGTTAAAACGAAGCTGCAGCAGTTACGTGATAATAATGTCAGAATGGCACTTGACGATTTCGGAAAGGGTTATTCCTCGCTGAGTTATCTAAAGCAGCTGCCGATCACTACGATGAAGATCGATAAATCCTTTATTGATCACATCTCCGTTCAAAGCGAGGATGATTATGTGAGGAATATTATCGCACTCGGGAAGAACCTGGGAATGTGTGTCATTGCGGAGGGGGTAGAGGAAAAACATCAGCTGGAGTATTTAGAGAAAAGCGATTGCGATAGTATTCAAGGCTTTTTCTTCTGTAAACCAAGGACAGAGGAGGATATCATACGAATGCTCGAGGAGTCTTCTAAAAACTAATCAGAGATTTAAGAGCAGTGAGACAAGGGGCCTTTTCATAAGAAGGTCCCTTTTTTGATGATTTATCATTTGAAAGGCTTATTGTTCCCTCAAAAGCAGCCGGTTGATTAGGAAAATATGGATTGACTTAATGCCCTTGAAATTGTAATGTAAAAGCAGAAAAAAATTTATGTAGGGAGGAACTAAAATGGCAAAGAGGTTTTTGGATTGTACTGCATCTGATTTCATGAATTTTACAAAAGAGGATTATCTTTCTTCTATTACGGGCAGTGAAGGCAGGGTGATCGCCTGCGAATGCATCGGAATCACAATGCCACTGCTTGTAGATGTCACGAATGCCGAACTGGTTGCATCTATGGGAGCAGACCTCCTTCTACTGAATATGTTTGATGTAAAGGAGCCTGTCATTCACGGATTGCCGAAAGTAGAGCCGATGGAGACGGTACGTGAGCTTAAACGATTGACAGGGCGAATGATCGGAATTAATTTAGAACCGGTGGAAGAGGGGGCAGGTTCAGAGAATGACGCAACGATGTGGAGAATGTCAGAGGGAAGAAAAGCTACGTTGGAAAATGCCAGACTTGCCTGTGCTATGGGGGTAAATCTGATACTGCTGACCGGGAACCCGGGGAATGGTATCAGCAACAAGGCGATCGTAGAATCTCTCTCGGCCATCAGCGGCGAACTGAAGGATAAAATCATCCTGGCGGCAGGGAAGATGCATGCTTCTGGAATAATCACAGAAGGGGCAGATCGTATTATAACGAAAGAGGATATCAGGGAGTTTGTAACTGCGGGAGCGGATATCATATTACTTCCCGCCCCTGGAACCGTACCTGGAATTACGATGGAGAATATCCGTGAGCTGGTGAACTATGCCCATTCTCTCGGAGCATTAACCATCACAGCGATTGGGACCTCTCAGGAGGGAGCCGATACCGCTACCATCAGACAGATTGCATTACTGTGTAAGATGACAGGAACTGATATCCATCATATCGGGGATACCGGATATCCCGGAGCAGCAATTCCCGAGAATATTATGGCATATTCCATTGCCATACGTGGCGTGCGGCATACCTATCACAGGATGGCAGTATCTGTGAACCGATAGATAACCGGAGAGTTGCTATCCTATGAGTATGGAGAAGGATGAATCGACTTTTAATGCTTCATACACCATAATATCCATTCATCCGATCTTAATGTATCTGCATCGTAAGCCTTTGGATAAGTGGTGGGATACTTAGTGGAAGCAAGTTCGATATCCGGTTTTGTTCCATAGATAGAGCTGATACGTCCATCTGTATTATAGGCAGCTTCAATATCCATGCGAAATATCAGACCGCTGTTTGGGAGAGAAAATAACATAGGGCCGGAAAAAGTATTGCCCCAGCCATAAGTATTTGCTCCGACAACAGTTCCCAGCTTCAACTCCCTGACAGCGGTTACGAAGGAATCAGCAGCGGACAGGGAATCATTATCGGCTATAATGTATACCTCACCATGAAAGGGGAAAGTATTGCAGGGTGTTAATTCTCTGGTAATCTCATACACCTGCCATTCTTTGATCGATAGAGCTGGAAGGACAGAATTCCTTACAGCGAGAAGATGATGCGTTTTTCTATCCAGCAAGTCATTTCTATATATGAGTCGATACATTGGCAGCCGAATTTTAGAGTTATGTAGAAATGATTTCTTTATTGCAGTTATATTCTTAAGCTCTACAGCTTCTTTTAACAACGGGCGAAGCAGCAGATCCATCCAATAGGTTAATTCTCCACCGGTATTCCCTCTGACATCAATGATTACCTTATTCAGCTGTTCACCATTACTTATCATAAAATTCTGAAGCTTTTCATTATCAGAAGTTATGAAGGCCTGATCAAAGGTATTGATTTTAATATATCCGGTTGTAGGATTCAAGGTGGTCAGATAGATATTACCCAAAGGGTAGAATTTTGACACTCCGCTCTCCTGATAACCGGGAAGTCTTCTTACCGATGTGCTTACTGCACTGCCATCGGGAAGTATAAAATCTGCAATCCATCCATCCTTCTGTACAGGGTCTTTTAAAAACACCTGAGTTGTGAAGTTCTTCTTGTTTTTTTCATCATAGCGAAGTGGGATGAGGTCCTGTAAGGATAGTACATAATCATCCACATTTCGGTGATCCACACTTTTTAGTATTGAGCCGGCAGGAATGATGAGAGAATTGGAATGGTAATCCTTTGTAGTGATAAAGCGACCGTCTAAATACTCTAAACAAATATCTCCATGGTTATATAGAGCCAGAGTAGAAGTCATATGCTTCCAGTATGAACTTTTTAAGTAAGCGTCCTTCCCGATATCCATTGTATAGCTTTGGTAAAAATCAAAGCTCTCAGGAAATTGAATTCCACCATGCCCTGCTTGTCTTAAGCGGTCTGTATATTCAATGAAAAGCTGTAAGAATTCGGAATTCGTATCGGATTGCTCTGCCCGGGTAATATAATCCGGAGCCAGATCATTAATCTCATCAAGCCCCTTCACAGTTGTTAATGCGGTACTGAAGGGATAATAATCCCTAACATATTGGGTATGTCGAATAAAGTCCTCCTTTTTCTGAGCAGAAGTCAGTTCCTTCGATGAAATTGGTTTATCCGGTAAATAAAGCTTAAGATGTAATGTGAGATAAAGACTATAAATAAGAAATAGTAATATCATGATAAGGAATACGGAAAGTAAACGCTTCGCTATTCGCTTCATATTTGGTCCTTTCCCTCTTGGTATGGTTTTGCTGAGAATGACATAATAATAACATATTTAGGCAAATTTGAACAGAAAGTAATTAAGAGAATAGGATTTAACATGAAGAGGATCAGTTTAATCTATTGGCTTGGTAAATTAATAATGCTATACTTAATATAAAATAAATACATCATAAGGAGGAACAGGATCTTTGATTCTGTAAGTTGAAAATGGGATTTTCAAAAGATTTTCTATGGGGTGCGGCTTCCGCTGCCCATCAAGTAGAAGGAGCATATCGGGAGGATGGAAAAGGCCTTAGCATCTGGAACCACTTTGAACATGAACCAAATCATATAAATCATGGAGAGACAGCGGATGTGGCATGTGACCATTATCACCGTTTCCTTGAGGATATTGCGATGATGAAAGAGATCGGCTTAAAGAGCTATCGCTTTTCCATAAGCTGGCCGAGAGTTCTGCCGGAGGGGACTGGTACAGTCAATCAAAAGGGTCTGGATTTTTACTCCAAACTTGTAGACGCGCTGCTGGATGCGGGGATAGAACCGCTGGTGACTTTATATCACTGGGATTTACCCTATGCATTATATCAAAAGGGTGGTTGGAATAATGATGACAGCTCTGACTGGTTCGCACAGTACACCAAGGTGGTAGTAGAGGCTTTGTCCGACAGGGTAAAGTATTGGATGACCTTCAATGAACCTCAGGTATTTTTAAGCCTGGGACACCAGCTTGGAGTACATGCTCCCTTTGAGAAGAAGGATACGGTGGAACTGATTCACATGACAAAGAATATTCTTCTTGCTCATGGCAAAGCCGTAAAAGTAATCCGTGAGAGCGCGAAACAAAGCGTAGCTATAGGAATGGCACCTACGGGAGATGTATATCTTCCGAAGCAGGAAACGACTGAGGCTGTGGAGGAAGCAAGGAGAAGATCCTTTGCGATTGATGAATTCGGATATATATTAAGCAACGCCTGGTGGACTGATCCGGTTTTCCTCGGCCGGTATCCGGAGGGAGCAAAGGAGCTATTCGGTAACCAGATGTATACCTTCACACAGGAGGAGTGGAAGCTGGTTTCTCAACCGTTGGATTTTTACGGATATAACAATTATCAGGGAAGAATTGATCATCCGGTTGACCCCTACGGTTATGATAATTACGGATATCAGGGATGTCCAAAGACCTTATTTGGTTGGAATGTCACACCGGACAGCTTATATTGGTCTACCAAATTCTTTTATGAGAGATACGGAAAGCCAATTCTTATTACTGAGAATGGTTATTCAGGGCTTGATTGGGTAGCTCTTGACGGAAAGGTTCATGATGCGGATCGTATTGACTTTGTGCATCGCTATCTTCTGGGCTTAAAAAGAGCAGTAGAAGAGGGGATTCCGGTACTGGGTTACCATTACTGGTCCATCCTGGATAATTTTGAATGGGCCAACGGATATGACCAGAGATTTGGGATGATTCATGTAGACTATCGGACACTGAAAAGAACAGTGAAGGATTCTGCATATTGGTATCGTGATGTCATAGCATCAGGCGGCAGCAATCTCTAGAGACGGCTGTTTGCAGGCAATTATATGGATGTTACCATTTCGTAAATATTCTATTGATAATTTCAGACGCTGCATATATAATATAAATACTTTACTACATTAATCTAAAAAAGAGAGGATATTCTATGAATGGTACAAAGGTTGTAAAATTCGGCGGCAGTTCCCTTGCTGACGCGAATCAATTCAAGAAAGTTGCGGATATCATCCATGCAGACAAATCCAGACGTTTTGTAGTAGCTTCTGCTCCCGGAAAACGTTATGATAAGGATATTAAGATTACAGATATGCTTTATAATTGCTATGATAAAGCGTCGAAGGGTGAAAATTTCGATATCGAATTTGCTGCAATCGAGGAGCGTTATAACAGTATTATCAAGGATCTGGCTTTGGATTTGTCATTGGAAGAGGAATTTAAATATATTAAAGCATCCTTTGCACATAGTGCAGGACGTGATTACGCAGCGAGCCGCGGTGAATATCTGAATAGTATGCTGCTTGCGAAATATCTCGGCTTCCCCTTCCTGGACACAGTCGGACTGTTATATTTTAATGAAAGCGGTGAGTTTGATTTAGAAAGAACGCTCTCAAAGCTCGGACCAAAGCTAGCAGAGATGGAAAATGCAGTTATTCCCGGTTTCTATGGTTCTATGCCGAATGATACAATCAAAACCTTCTCACGCGGTGGTTCTGATGTGACCGGATCTATCGTTGCAAGAGCGATCAACGCTGAAATCTATGAGAATTGGACTGATGTCAGTGGCTTTTTGATCTGTGATCCCAGAGTCGTGAAGGATCCCAAGCCGATTACAACCATTACCTACAGAGAGCTTCGTGAGCTTTCCTATATGGGTGCTACCGTTCTTCACGAAGATGCTATCTTCCCTGTGCGTACTGTAGGTATTCCGATTAATATCAAGAATACGAACCTGCCCTCCGATCCTGGTACGATGATCGTATCCCAGACAGTGGATTCTAGTCCTTATACCATAACCGGAATTGCAGGAAAGAAGGGCTTTTCGGTTATCAATATTGAGAAGGATATGATGAACAGTGAGGTGGGCTTCGGAAGAAATATCCTCCGTGCCCTGGAGAAGAATGACCTATGCTTCGAACATATCCCCTCCGGTATCGATACCTTAAGCGTAATTGTAAGTACAGAAGCCTTTAAAGGGAAAGAAAAGTCGGTATTAGATGAGATCACAAACAGAACCCATCCTGATAACATCGAAATAGAGAATAATCTGGCTTTGATCGCTGTCGTAGGGCGTGGTATGAGAAAAGCAAGAGGTACTGCTGCTAAGATCTTTACCGCACTGGCTCAGGCAAAGATTAATGTCAAAATGATTGATCAGGGCTCCTCTGAGTTGAATATCATCATCGGTGTTGCCGAAGAGGATTTTGAGGAGGCAACTAGAGCGATTTATTCCAACTTTGTTCCGGCTTAAGTAACTTTTTATAAGCGCATCAGAGTCAGATAAAGACATAAAATAATGAGTAAAACGTATCTTATTTTGCTTTATATTCATTTGGAATAAAGATGCGGTTGATATTCAGGAAACTTCGCCTGAGTGTATCAAAATAATCAGATAACGACATACGAAATATGATATAAGGAGCTCCTCTTAGTAGAACAGATTTTAAACCATCTGTTACTTTAAGAGGAGCTCCTTATATCATGAAATATAATTTTATGATATCTTACTTACCGAATAAAGATAACAGAACACCGGCAGCAACAGCTGAACCGATTACTCCGGCGACGTTCGGACCCATGGCGTGCATCAACAGATAATTACCGGGACTGGCTTTCTGGCCCTCAATCTGGGATACACGTGCTGCCATTGGTACGGCGGAAACTCCTGCAGAGCCGATCAACGGATTAATCTTTCCCTTGGTTACCCAGCACATAAGCTTTCCTATGAGAAGTCCGCCAACTGTACTGAACATAAAAGCAGTTAATCCAAGGAAAATGATACCAAGTGTTTGAGGTCTTAAAAATGTCGTACCTGAAGCAGTTGCACCAACAGTCACACCAAGGAATATGGTAACAATATTGATCAGAGCATTCTGTACAGTTTCTGACAATCTTTCTACTACACCTGATTCTCTGAAGAGGTTACCCAGCATCAGCATACCAATTAGCGGAGCGACAGAGGGAAGTAGGAGGATACAGAAGATGGATACGACGATCGGAAAACATATTTTTTCAAGCTTGGATACCGGACGTAACTGCTCCATCTGAATTTCACGCTCTTTTTTTGTCGTCAATAATCTCATCAAAGGCGGTTGTATCAATGGAATCAATGCCATATAGGAATATGCGGCGACGGCAATGGAGGCCAACAAATGAGGAGCCAATCTGGTAGTCAGATAGATGGCGGTCGGTCCATCGGCACCACCGATAATTCCGATGGAAGCCGCTTCCTGTGGAGTGAAGCCTAACAGCGTAGCAATGATAAATGCCATACTAATACCGAACTGAGCACCGGCACCAATTAAGAGGCTGGATGGACGGGCTATTAACGGACCGAAGTCTGTCATTGCACCGATTCCCAAAAAGATCAGAGATGGATAGATTCCCTTTTTCACACCGAGGTATAAATAATATAGCAGACCTCCTGCTTCATTCGCACTTGCCGGTTCACTCATCAGACCTGACAGAGGAAGATTGGCTAACAGCATGCCAAAGGCAATCGGGAGAAGAAGAAGTGGTTCAAATTTCTTGCCTATCGCGAGATAGATCAACACACAGGAGGTAAATAACATAACGATTGACTGCCAGTTCATAGCCGCGAAACCGGAGTCTTCCCAAATTCGAGTAAGTGATTCAATAAACATATGCAAGACCTCTTTCTTCAATAATGATTAGATTGGTTTCAAAACCTGGTTTTATGAATTGACGGAACGAGAATGGCCTCCCTGCTCAAGCTTTTGAATGATCCAGGAGAAGATACGGATTAATGCCCAAAGGATTCCTAGTACAGCAAAAACAACGGACATACAAAAGATCGCGATTAATATACTTTCTACTAGCGTCACACCTATCACCTCATTTCTGATCGCCCGGCAAATCCCTGCACTATTTCAAACTAAAAAAGGGCGAAGAACTTCATTTAAGAAGCTCTCCACCCTTAAGCTCAAGACTTGAAACAGTATCCAGGATACTGCCAACCGGAAAATTTATTTGACTAAATTTTAACACAATGCTAATTACGTGTCAATTCCGATCTGCCAAGAGAGATAGATTTCATACTAAGAGAGATAGATTTCATACTAAGAGAGATAGATTTATGCCCGATTACTTTACAAAAATCAGATGATCGATGATTGCTGTTTTTGTCTTTGCAAGCATATAAGGATTAGTAGAACTGTCATCATAATAAAAGATGGCCTCATTACTGGGATCGCTTCCGTATAACGCCGCCCAGGCGGCACGAATAGCATCATCGGAGGCGGGTTGATTAATCATACCGTTTTTTACCGGTGTGAACTGATAATAACCATTTATGACCTGATTGATCACACCTGTTATTGTGGAAGGCCAGTCTGTACTCTGTACACGATTTATGACGACCGCACCTACGCCGATCTTAGCCTGATAGATTTCTCCACTGGCTTCGGCTTCAATCAGTCGGGCAAGAAGATCGAGTTCGGAACCGGAATATGGGATCACCGTTCCGGTGCCTGTGTCCGGCGTGATTCCGGGAAGTATAAGCTTCTGACCGGGCATGAGTCTGTCATCCCAGATGCCATTGGCTTTCTGAAGAGAAGTAAGGGGTAACCCATATTGTCTGGCAATCAGATACAAGGAATCACCGCTTTTCACGGTATAGAGCTTGGCGGGGACATATAATGCCTGGTCGGGATAGATTATATCAGAGCTTAATGCATTATCCTTCCTTATAGTATCAACAGATATACGGAATAACTGTCCGATCTTATAAAGAGAGTCATTCTGAATCACAGTATACTCTGCAGCGGATGCTTGTACCGTCGGTAACAGAGACAGGGTGCAGGAGAGCAGTATTACAGCCATTTTAGACCTTTTCATCGGGAGCTCCTTCCATTGGTGATCATAACGATTTCTATGTAGTAGAATCAATTCTATCGTATATACTGCACAACATCTATGTTTAGTTACTGGAAACCATGACAGGAAAGGGCTTTTTTGTCAGGTTTTACACTGGCATGGCATGACAGGGAGTAAATCTGAATATATTAGCGGTGGGGGTGATATCGGTGAACAGAAACAGGTATTTTGATATTTATTTGATTACGATTGATAATAAGGATCAGCTTTTCTTCGGAATTGACAACGGGGCTTTCGAGATGTCTCAAATGCTTAGAGTGAGCTATCCTGGATGGCTTCGGAACGTAAGAATACCCAGAGACAGATAGATCTACTGAATGCAGCAGTAGAGGGTAGCCGTACTATTACAAAGATAAGAAAAGAGACTGATACAAAATATATGACAAGCCGGGGTGCAGATGTCCTTGCTGTAGGGCTTAATATATTTTGCGCAGTCTCTTATGGGGTTATCGGAACAGGTTAAGTAGACGGGTCCATACAGTCTCCTTCGCTTGGGTAGGGCTGATAGGTTCCGGTGCCTTCATCGGTTCAATTGCTGCGGTTTTCAGGACAAACTGTACAGCACTGACATGCTCATTTTGATCTGAGACAAAGGACACGGGAGAAAAATCCGTAATGTCATAATCGGAAAGCAGAGAGTCTATGGTCTCATCCATCTGGGAGGGGATATCCTTAGTCCGATCGACAAGCTCTTCGGCACCGTTACTTAGTGTTCCGATACCATCAGCCATCGTCCCGGTTCCCCCGGCCAGTTCATTAATTCCTGCGTCCAGTTTGGCATAATTTGCGGAGAGCGCAGATACTCCGGCAGTATATTTCGTCAGGCCCTTATGAAAATCCTTGTAATTAGTGGATAAGGTGTTGATTCCCATAACCAGTTGCGTAATCGAAGAAGTCAGACCAGAACCGGACATAGAGGAGGATAACTGTAGAGCTACGGTATCCAGCGAAGCTGAAATCGTATCGAGGGAAGCTGCCATTTCCGTTAAATTCTGATTTACGGCTTGAAAAGCGGGTTCTGTCTTGGCGTAGGTATATTTTATAGTTTGAGCTGCCTTATAATAAGCAAGCAATTGATCCAATGTCTGATTGAAAGGATTTTTTAAAGCGAGCGATTGTAAATCCTCCGGGGAAATATCCTCTGCCGGAATGGATTTTATGGATGCATCGAGCGCTGCATATGCGCTGCTGTAGCCGGTGGATAAGGTCTTCATACCGTCTGATAGTTTCTTCAGACCATCTGACATCTGGGATAAAGCATCGGGAAGCTGAAGCAGGGCTGTTAGATCTTTACTCTGTAGAGAGCTTTGTAACGATGTTGAAAGTGTGGTCAGAGCCTTGGAGATGGACTGGGATCCTGAAACCAGCTGTGTGGAGGAAGCATCAAGTTTATGGATACCACGGGAGAACTCTATAGAACCGTCACGAAGACCGGCAGTACCCGAACTCAGCTCCTTCATCCCATCCTCAAGGGTGCCGACGCCGTCACCCAGCTGAGCGATCGCATCTGTAAGCTTTGTCAAATCATCAGTCATGGATGCAGTATCAGGTAAATCGATGTTCATACTAAAAGGTACTGCTGAAATCTGTATGCCCTCCATGGAGAAATCCTTTACCCTTGCGGTAATTTTAAGATCGGCAGCTCTTTTCGGCATTACGCTAAAGGTGACCAACTTATTACTTCCCGAATTGGCAAACACTGCTCCGTCTGCAGAAATATCAGTACATTTCGCACTATCAAGGGTAACTGTAATCTGCATCAGATAATGCTCGAAGAAGGTCGGATTGATTGCTTCATTTGCCGAGGTTATGAGGTGAAGCTCCAGAAGACCTGTTTTTCCGGAAAGCTCCGAGGGTAGGATAGTTGTTCCGTCAAGACGGTATTCAAGACTTACCTTCCAAGGAAGCTCTGCCCTCGCTAAATTTCCCTGATAATAGAAGCGACCGGGCTTAGCCTCTACAGTCATAGTATCGCCTTTGTAATTAAGTGGGGCTATAGAGGAAAGATTTTTTAATGTATCATAACTGCCATGATCACTTACCAGACCGCCCTTCGCGATATTTAGAATATTGATGCTGTATATGTTTTCAACGGTACCATCTCCGGTCAGTCTGGCATAGATGACCTCTTCCTTCGAGGTTATTTCGCCAGAAGCAGCATTCTTAACCGGTGTGTTTCCTGCCGCAGCAATTGCGCGGTGGGGTTTGGTTACAAGCGCAGGAGTGGTTATAGATGTTGTAAACAATACGGTAAGCAGCAAGGCAGTCAGGATTAATTTATATTTTTTGTGTCTTATCATAAAACCTCCTATTCTATACCATTAGTTATTTATGAAATCCAGCATGATACGTAGTCTTTTCGATGATGCGGTCGAACATCAGAAGCAATCCCGGAAGCACACATACTACCAACAGCATGGATAAAATCGTTCCCCTTCCCAGTAAAATTCCAAGATTTGACACGATCGGGTTAGAAGAGGTATAACCAACACAGAAGCCTGCACAGGAAAGAATGGTCGCTGAAATCAGAATGGAATGAAAACTCTCTCCGAGTGTTAACTTCATGGCCTCTTTTTTTGGATACTCCTTACGGAATCTTCGATAATTATCTGTCAGCAGGATGGCATAATCAACCGTAGCACCGAGCTGAACCGTATTGATGACCAGAAAACCAAGATAATTGATGGAATTTCCGTAAAAATAGGGAACCGACAGGTTAATCCAGATTGCAGCTTCGATTGTCAGCAATAGTAAGAGTGGAGTGGAAGCAGAAGCAAAGGTGAAGATCAGAACCAGAGTAATTGCTAAAATAGCAATGAGATTGACTTTGGCTGTATCGGCGGTTGTAATATTCTTAATATCGTAGAGATTAACGCTCTGACCGCATGCATACACTGTGTCCTGATAGTAAGCCTGTGCTCTATTCTGAACTTCTTTCACCAGGGCAAAGGCCATATCTCCTTCTTCCGGGGTATCGGTGTAAAGGATGATTCTACTATAATGCTCTGAATAGAATTGATCAGTAATCTCATCCTCAAGAAACTCAGCAGGAATAGCAGTTCCCACACTGGATACATAAGAAATCACTCCGGTGATATGGGGTTGATTTTTCAACTCGTTGCAGAGCAGCTCCTCTTTTGCCGGTTCTCCTTTCGGAACCAATAAAACCATTGCAATTCGCTGTCCGAACTCCTCGTTAATGTTTTTTTGGTCCTCACCGCTACGTCCGGTCTCTGAAATGTTTCCGAAACCATAGAGGAAATTATTGCTTCGTTGAGCTAAGAAGCTGGGTATCAGTAGTACGGCAAGCAGGATCAAGGCAGGAATTCTCATCTTCAGCAGATAATTACCGCAGGTTTTGAATTCGGGTAGTATCGGTTTGTGCCGGGTACGGTCAATCATTTTATAACAGCACAGGGTCAGTGTCGGGAGGAAAACCATAACAGAAAGGAAGCTTAACACAATTCCCTTAACAAGATTGATTCCTAAGTCCGAACCGATACGAAAACGCATAAACAGCAAGGCAACAAAGCCAAACAGGGTCGTGGCGGCACTGGCAGCAATGGCGGAGAAGGCTCGGATCATGGCATGTCGCATTGCTTCGTGTACCGGAAACTCCTTTCTGTATTCGGAAAAGCTGTGTAGTAAAAAGATGGCATAATCCAAGGATACCGCAAGCTGCAGAATAGGGCTGATGGATTGGGTAAGGAAGGAGACCTTGCCAAATAGGATATTGCTACCCATATTAATCAGAACCGAGATACCGATCGATCCGATAAACAGGAATGGCTCAAGCCAGGAACCGGTTGATATGATCAGGATAAATAATATGATCGGCACCAGTATGGCGGAAGCTTTGAGCACTTCTGATACAACCAGTTTTTGTGAGGTTGCGATATTGATCGCGTCTCCTGCCAGTGCATTTTCATCCCCTATGATGGAATAGATCGCGCCTGCGGTAATCCTTTCCTTCCCTTCCTTAATCGTGATGGAGTACAGTGCATTGTTGTTTTTATAATACTCTTCAATAAGCGCAGGGTCAGCTATTTCAATCGGTTCCTTCAGATTGTATACATCATCCAGCCACAGAACTTCGGTTACTCCTTCCGCCGCGGCTAGCTTACCCTTGTAATCCAAGGCTTCCTGAAGGGTTACATTTCTTATCATAACCCGGGCATTCGGTATGGCAGAAGTAAATTCACTCTCCAAAAGATCCAGAGCTACTGTGGAGTTTGCATCGGAGGGCAGATAATCGGCCAACTTGAAATTAACTGACACACGGGTCATAAATACAGCACTGATGGCTGCCAGGAGGATAAAAACTGTAACGATTAACTTCTTATGTTTGATAATAAGCGCGGGAATATTTTTCATCTTTACCTCCTTTATTAAACAAAGTGTTGATTTTTAAGCGCATTTATAGAATAATAATATTGTGTAGGGAATACAACAATCAGTTTTTTTATAAGTGTAATAAAAGCATCAGAAACACGAAATTTGTTGATTATTCAGCATCCAAAAGTATAAAAATTTTATAAAGTAAGAATGCCCAATATTGTATCAAACATGACAGCTTTTCATTCATAGATCTTTGCACCCTATGAGTTGAATTGCATAGAAGGAAACACGCAGCTTATCTGATCTATTGATCAGGAACATAAGAGAAAGCAGGGAGGTTAGAATTGGATGGAGAAGGAGAATAGAAAGGTAAGATATACCAGGATGGTATTGAAGGAGAGTCTGATTAAGCTTATGAGGCAAAAGGCTATCTCCCGAATTACAATCACGGAAATCTGCCAGGAGGCTGATTTGAATCGAGCGACCTTTTATGCTCATTATACAGATCAATTCGATCTCCTAAAGCAGATTGAACAGGAGCTTGTAGATGACATTAATAAGTATCTGGCAAACTACTCTTTTCGGGAAAAGGATTCCGTGTCCTTTCAGTTGATGGAGCAGATTTTTGAGTATATCAGGGAAAACGGAGAGGTATGCTCTGTATTACTCAGTGAGAACGGAGATAAAAAATTTCAGAAAGAGGTTTTAGCAATCGTGAAGCAGCAATGTATTTCGGAATGGACCAGCAAGCAGGTGAATAAGGATATAGCAGAATACATTTATGACTATGCCACGAGCGGAAGCTTAGGTATTATAATGAAATGGCTTCAGGAGGGAATGGTACGTTCCACAGGAGAGATGGCAGAAATTATTATAAAATTAACAGACAGGGGTCTTTCTGCTTTTGTGTCCTAGGTATATAATAAGATGTAACAAAGAAGTCAGGCATGATGACCAGTTTATGTAATCTATCATGAAGCATTTATTAAGGAGGAAAAACCTCCTTTTAACATCAAAGTGTAATATTTCTTATGGAGGAAGATACTCCTAAAGAACTTCAAAATTAAAACATATTAAGGAGGAAAATCCTCCTTAATAACATCAAAAATTATATTATTTATTAAGGAGGAATATCCTCCTTAATCGCAGCAAAACTTTATTATTTATGAAGGAGGATTTTTATGAAAAAAGTAGTTGTATTTCTCTGTATCGTACTTGTTATGATGAGCATACCTTCCACAGCATTTGCGGCTAAGAAGGATACGAAAGCACCGACTGTTACCAAGACCAACCCACAGGATAAGACCGGCGGAATTATGAGAGAGACTGCCATCGTTGTGCGCTTTTCTGAAGCTGTGACGAAAGGCAAGGAGATCAAGAGCCTGGCTTTGACCGATGGTAACGGTGGAGCAGTAAAATATACCTATGAGATCAAGAATAATCTGCTCACGATCACACCAAAGAGTGACTTAAAGTACAGGATGGCCTATACGCTTCTGGTTCCCGCTTCAGCAGTCAAGGACAGTGCGGGTAATGCCTTAAAAGAAGATTTTACGCTTAACTTCATCACAGAGGAGGATCCCTCTGCCGATCAGGAAAGTGCTGATACAGCCTACAAATATAATATGGAGATTGAGGCCAATCTTCAGGGAGAGTTTACAGAAGGAATGCAGCTCTATATGATTCAGTATCTGAAGATATTTGGGATCGATGCTAAGATCAAAAAAGTGGAGCTTGTTAAGTAAATAATTAAAATGAGCAAAATTATGCACCTGGAACATATGCAGGTGCATTGTTTTGTTATTACTCAAAAGTTAGAATAGAAATGGAGAATGAACATCCGTAAACTAACTAACAGGAGGAATACTATGAGCCGGTTTGAATTTCTAAAGAAGAAGCCTTTTTATCTGAAGGATATGCAATTAGATTGGGTAAAGAATACCTTGGAGAAGATGAGTACACAGGAGAAGATCGGGCAGCTGTTCTGTTTGATTTCTTACAGTGGGGAGCATGGATATTTAGCAAGTCTTGCCAAGAATTTTATGATTGGTGGAATTATGGGACGCCAGATGCCTATGGAGGAGGTCTGCGATATGACCAATTTCCTGCAGCAGGAATCAAAAATTCCGATGCTTGTGGCGGCAAACTTTGAAGCCGGGGGCGACGGTTTGATCAAGGAAGGGACGAATGTCGGTCCGAATATGCAGATCGGTGCTACCGGTGATCCTGTTTTTGCCGGAAAACAGGGATATGTATGTGCGAAAGAGGGACTGGCAGTCGGAGCAAACTGGGCTTTTGCACCGGTTATAGATATTGATAAGAATTTTCGTAACCCGATCATGGCGACCAGATTATATGGCAGTGATGACAAACTCGTAAGGGATTGTGGAGTTGCCTACACCAAGGCTGCTCAAGAGCTGGGAATGGCTGTATCCATCAAACATTTTCCCGGAGATGGCGTGGATGAGAGGGATCAGCATCTGGTTACCAGTAGTAACGATTTAAGCTGTGAAGAGTGGGATGCTACCTTTGGTCAAGCCTATCAGGCAAGTATCGATGCCGGAGCGATGACAGTCATGATCGGACATATCATGCAGCCTGCTTATACCAGAAGACTCTGTCCGGGAATCAAGGATGAGGATATCATGCCTGCGACGCTGGCCCCAGAGTTAATTAACGGTTTACTCAGAGAAAAGCTTGGATTTAACGGTCTGATCGTCACTGATGCCACTACGATGGCTGGCTTTACAATCCCGATGTCTCGCAGCAAGGCAGTTCCTTATACGATTGCCTGTGGGTGTGATATGTTCCTTTTCACCAAGAACTTAGAGGAGGATTATGCCTTTATGACCAAGGGTGTGAAGGACGGAATCATTACACAGGAGCGTCTGGATGAAGCAGTAATCCGTATCCTTGGATTAAAAGCAGCCCTGAGGCTTCCTGAGAAAAAAGCGGATGGAAGTATCTTCGTGAGACCTGAGGAAGCGAAGAAGATCATCGGCTGTCAGGATCACAAGGAGATAGAGCTTGAAGTGGCAGATCGTGCAGCTACGCTTGTGAAGAATACACAGAGACTGCTTCCAATCAGTCCAGTGAAGCATAAGAGAATCCTTCTGTATCCTATTCTCTCCGGAGAAAGTGCCTTCGGAGGCGGAGGGGAGGATGTCGCCGGCATCATGAAGGAAGCGCTGGAGAAGGAAGGTTTTCAGGTGGATATCTTCGAGGCAGCGCAGGGTTATGAGGGAATGCTGAAGAAATATCAGGAGACTGTGGATGCCTATGATTTACTCTTGTATGTCGGTAATATGGCTACGAAGAGCAATCAGACGACGGTTCGTATTGAATGGGCTCAACCAATGGGTGCCAATTGCCCGTCCTATCAGAGTGTTGTTCCCACAATATTCGTATCCTTTGCTAATCCCTACCATCTGCTGGATGTACCGAGAATCAGAACCTTTATCAATGCTTATAAATTTAAAGAGGTAAATGTCAACGCTGTGATCGATAAACTTCTCGGAAGAAGTGAATTTAAGGGCAGAAGCCCGATCGATCCCTTCTGTGGCAGATGGGATGCAAGACTATAAGCCTTACCAATCATTAACTGAAAAAAGGAGAATTTTAGATGATTAAGTATACAACTGAGCTGATACTAAAGCTTCAGAAGGAAACAGAAATTATCCGTGGATATCATACGGATGTACTATTGAAGAAGAGTCCTACAGAACCAAGAGCAGGATTTCTGGACCCATATGAGAAGGCTTGCCTGAATAGTAATTGGGTTGCAGAAGATCAGGCGGACAGGGAGAAAGAAGAGGAGAAATCTTCCCCGGAGGAAATGCTGCAACAAATCAGAGATCGGATGGGTTTTCCGAATTATAATCTGAATACGGAAGAGTTGATTACGAAATATGAGGAATTGAAGCTAGGTGAGAATCAGGTTGGATTATGGCGCTATTATAAGAGAAAATCCAACTTAAAGAAACGTCCCTGTCTTGTCTATATCCATGGCGGGGGCTTTATTGGAGGAACTGTTTATTGTTTGGAGAATCCCTGTAAACTGATAGCCCAACTGGCTGATGCTGTGGTATTCAACATAGATTATTCTCTTGCTCCGGAGAAGCCCTTCCCGAACGGGTTGAACGATAACTTCAATGCAATCCACCATATCTACGAAAATGCAGACAGCTATGGAATCGACAGGAGTAAGATTGCAGTGGCGGGTGACAGCGCAGGTGGCAATTATTCGGCGGCCCTCGCTCTGAAGGCTAGGGATGAAAAGCTTCCGTTGTTGGCAGCACAGATTCTGATCTATCCCGTTGTTACCCTTGGAGCGGAAGCAGCAGAAGGTTACTCTTTCCAGGAAGACGAGTTTGTGATATCGGAGGTAGAAAAATCGGTGATTACTCCTATGCTGGGGCTCGGCAGACCCGTAGATGTCAGCAAGGATCCGATGATCAGTTGCTATCTTACCGATGTCAAAGAAGTGAAGAATCCTTATGTCTGCCCAATGCTTGCAGATAATCATGCAAACCTGCCTAAGGCTCTCATCGCAGTAGCTGAATTCGATGGCCTGAGACTACAGGGTGAGTTCTATGCCGGAATGCTTCAGGAGGCGGGAGTTGAGACGAGGGTTCTCCGTTATGCCGGAATGACGCATGCTTTTATTGATCGTCTGGGTCATGTACCGCAGGCTGAAGATTTATGTATTGAAATAGCAAAGCTGTTAATAGAGTTATAGTTTCTTAAAAAGTAAAACCCACAGGTATCAATTCGTGCGGCTGCCTTTCCCATCCTAAGTCGGTTGGTCTGGCCTCCCGGATCTATGTCTGTGGGTTTTACTCTTCTGTTAGATATACTGTATCATTGTTTTATGAGAAAGAGCGAAAAGGTATGTTCTTTCTTCTTTGTATACCTTGACAATACAGGCAGTTGTATTATATGATGAACTGGTTTGAATTGTTTTTAGTTTGGAGGATTATTCAGTGAGTAATTACACTAAGGAAATAAATAGAAGACGGACCTTTGCTATCATATCACATCCGGATGCAGGAAAGACGACTCTGACAGAGAAGCTTCTGTTATATGGAGGAGCAATCAATCTTGCGGGATCAGTAAAGGGTAAGAAGACAGATAAACATGCTGTATCCGACTGGATGGAGATAGAGAAGCAACGTGGTATCTCTGTTACCTCATCAGTCATGCAGTTTAACTATGGCGACTATTGTATCAATATATTGGACACTCCAGGGCATCAGGATTTCTCTGAGGATACCTATCGTACCCTGATGGCAGCGGATTCTGCAGTCATGGTAATCGACGGTTCCAAGGGTGTGGAAGCACAGACGAAGAAGCTTTTCAAGGTTTGCGTCATGCGTGGCATACCCATATTTACCTTTATCAATAAGCTGGACAGAGAAGCTAAAAATACCTTTGAGCTGCTTGATGAGATCGAGACAGTCCTTGGTATCCGCACCTGTCCGATCAATTGGCCGATTGGTTCCGGTAAGAATTTTAAAGGGGTCTATGATAGGGAGACAAAGCATATCAACCGATTCTATGCTGCCCATAATGGTATGAAGGAAGTAGATACGGTCGAGGTAGAACTGGGAGACCCGAGCCTGGATGCTCTGATTGGAAAAGAGAATCATGATATCCTTACCGAGGAGATTGAACTGATTGATGGTGCCAGCAGTGAATTCGACCTTGATCTGGTATTACAGGGTAAGCTGACTCCGGTATTTTTTGGCTCAGCGCTCACGAACTTCGGTGTGGAGACCTTCTTAAAGCGTTATCTAGCAATGACTACTTCACCTTTGCCACGTCAATGTGCCGAGGGTGAAGTCGATCCGATTGCAAATGATTTTTCTGCCTTTGTATTTAAGATACAGGCTAATATGAATAAAGCGCACAGAGACAGGATTGCTTTCATGCGTATCTGTTCCGGTAAGTTTACTGCCGGTATGGAGGTTAATCATGTACAGGGCAATAAGAAGATCCGTCTCTCTCAGCCGCAGCAGCTGATGGCGAGTGAAAGAACCATTATTGAGGAGGCTTATGCCGGGGATATCATCGGTGTATTTGATCCCGGGATCTTCTCGATCGGAGATACAATCTGTGCTCCTGATTTAAAGATTACCTATGAAGGCATCCCAACCTTCTCACCGGAGCATTTTGCCAAGGTCAGACAGGTAGATACCATGAAGAGAAAGCAGTTTCTAAAGGGTATTTCCCAGATAGCTCAGGAGGGTGCAATCCAGATCTTCCAGGAGTACAACACTGGTATGGAGGAAATTATCGTCGGTGTTGTCGGAACACTTCAATTCGATGTGCTTAAGTTCCGACTGGAGTCCGAATACGGTGTTGAGGTTCGTCTGGAACCACTGCCCTATGAGTATATTCGTTGGATTGAGAATAAGAACATGGATGTCAGCAAGCTCGGAGTTTCCTCCGATACGAAGAAGGTGAAGGACTTAAAGGGAAATCCTTTGCTGTTATTCGTTCACAGCTGGAGTATTCAGACAGCACTGGATCGGAATAAGGGCTTAGAATTATCAGAGTTCGGAAGATAGTACAGAAGGTGATCGATTTGAATAAATCAAAATGCAATACTGAGGGAAACGGCTTTATTGAGATTGATATACACGGTATGACCAAGTATCAAGCCAAACTATGTATCGACAGCCAATTAAAGAAAGCGAAGGGAAGTTTATACAGAATTCGTATTATTCATGGGTATCAGGGCGGTACAGAGTTGAAGGATATGGTACGCAGGGAATATCAGAAACATCCTAAGGTACTGCGGCTTGAGATAGGAATGAATCAGGGAAGTACAGAGCTTGTACTTCGGGAGATATAAAATCAGAAAGAGGCTGTTTCAAAATAGTAATCGTAAAGAAAGTGAAAGGACTAGCATTCCCGTAATGCACTCTTTGGGAGACATACTGCTGAATTTGTGTGTGACAAGCGAACATTTATGTACGATTGTCGCATAAAATTCAGTAGTGTGTCTTCCGACGAGTGTGTGAGGGAAGCTAGTCCTTTTACTTTCTATATTACTGTTCTTTTGAAACAGCATCTGTTTATTTCAGTCAACTGCAAGATGCGCTACCAGAACATAACGCTTTGGCGCGGAACCGATATACTCAAACGGATAGCAGGTACTCACCGTTAGTGTAGCACGGGGCTTGGGTACGATGACAGTCCTGTCATCCTTATCTACAATTCTGATTTTATCTACAATGTACTTATAATATCCCGCCTCGGTAGTAATAAACAGAGCATCACCCTGATCAACCTTACCAAGCTCCTGAAATATGGTGTTCCTGTGGCCGGACAGGACGCAGTTATCTTTTTCTCCGGGCAGTACACTTCCGGTATAATGACCGACGCCAAGATCCAGTTCATCCGTTCCGGTACCTTCATAGATAGGAAGAGTAAGATCAAGCTTCGGGATGGACAACTCGCCAAACCGTTCTCCTTGATCGGGCCGATTGATGTAAAGCAGTTGCGCTTTACTACCTGAAAGGGCTTGTTTCAATGTGGAAGCCCCAGTAGAAAGCATCGGACCGGACAGGAGGCTGCCACCCGGAAAGAAATCAGAACTGTCCTCCCGGGACAGTTCATTCGCATAGCTTTTAAGCGCATTCCGGCTTCTTGTAAAGTGATAGATATGATAGCTGACCAGCCATAGGCCGAGGATCATCAGCAGCAGGGCTGTCTGAAAGAAAAAACGGTATCTTTGGCCTTTGTATAAGCTACGATTGGATTTTATTCTTTTCATACGCTGCCTTCTTCAATAACCATCCTCCTGTTATTAAAAGTAATAATCCGAGAGCTGTGCCGGGAAGATATGCGGCGGCTGTCTTTGGAAGCTTTCCGCCCTTTTCGGTCTTTGGTATGGAGGAGGTGCCGGACGAAGTTGTCATCTGCTCAGTTTCATGAAGGGCCGAACCGAACTCCTCCGAAGCCAGATCCAAATTACTGAAGAGAGTTTTAAGCTGATCATGATCTATGATAATATCAGCCAAAGGACTTAAGGCAGTGTTGGAGAGGACTATCTTTAGATCATCGGTGAGAAAGTCGCCTTTTTGTAAGGCATCCTCAATTGTCAGCGGAGTCTCCGTACCATTCTTTAACTCAGAGAACTTCGCCTGAAGCTGGAACAGAGAGAAGAAATCTCGAAACCAGTCTGCAAAAAGGGAAGCCTGCTCGTTCGTCATTGTTTGTACATTGATATCTGATAAGGCTTCCAGCCTGCTCTGCAGTTCTTTCATTTTCGCAAGGAAGAGTGGGTCTGAGAAATAATCCTCCATCGAAGCCATATGATCGGATAGCTTTTGGATTTCCTGATCTGATAAATCGATGGATGTCAAAAAGTCCATAAGAGTCGCTTCGTCAAAAACCGGTGCGTTGGCCGATGCCTCTGTATCAGAAGGGGTCCCTGTTACAACAGGAGCCGAGTCGGTGCTATAGTAATACACTGCGAAGTCCAGTTCATCCAGAAAGACATAATCAGTAAGCTCCTCACCATAGTCGGCAAGCAGCTGCTGAAGTTCCGGCAATGTGAGATGATAGGTATCCAGGATACTTTTCAGGTTACCATAATCCGATTGAATCACCTCACCGAAATAATCCCTTACCTCATCGATATTTTTAAAATCTGAGAAATCCTGGCCAACCGCGTCCATGGATGCCTCCAACATCTCTTTGGTTACTTCGAAGCCACGTACGGTACTAATCTCATTCAGATATTGTGTCAGTACCTGATTAAAATCAGGTACTTCTGCTGCATAAACAGCTTTAGGAAATGTTCCGATGAGAAGTAACAGAGAGAGGAATAGGACCCCAAGCTTTTTCATGATAATCTCCTCCATAATTTATTGTCATACCCTATAGTAGAATCTTCAGACATGTGTAATGATTATATAATGGGCAAGGAGCCCTTACTATACGTGAAGTACTGCTAATTCTGGATAAATCTGAAATGATCGATATTTCATTAGTTGAAATTTATGTTTATCATCATCAAAAATCAGAAATTCTCTCTTTCTCTATTGACGAATATTTTTGATTTGATATAATGTTAGCATACTAACAATTTAGAAAGGAACACTTTAAATTGGCAAATGAACAGGAAGGACCCAATAAAGATAAAGTCGGATATGAGATCAAAACTTTATCTAATCTGATTAAGCGAAGGATTGATAACTCTGCAGTTTTTTCAGAGGAAGTGACAGGAATGCACGGCTGGATAATCGGTTTTTTGTATCATAACCGAGACAAACGGGATATCTTCCAGCGGGATATCGAAGCAGAATTCTCGATACGAAGATCGACCGTAACCGGAATACTTCAGCTGATGGAGAAGAATAATCTAATTCGGCGTGAACCGGTGGAGTATGATGCCCGTCTTAAGAAGCTGGTACTGACTCCGAGAGCGATCGAGATCCACGAGGCAATTCATAAGGAATTAGATAACCTTGAGCAACAACTTAGTAAGGACTTAACGAAGGAGGAATTGTCAGCATTCTTTAAGGTGATAAGAAAAATGCGGAAAAACATTGAGTAAATGCCGACCTTTCAGGGCGGCATTTACTTACGGGATTATGTTAGCAGCCTTACAATTAGGAAGCTAACCTGAAAAAGTATCAGTAAGGTGATTAAAGTTTCAAAAGCACCATAGGTGCTTTTCGGATAGAATGCATTGCTATGCAAGCTTGCTTGCAATAGTAATATATTCTATTCGAAAAACATGTGCAACATTTTGAAACTTTAATCTGTAGATATAACTAGAGTTGGAGGTTTAAATTGATATGATTAAGAAATTGTCAAGATGTATCGGGGAGTATAAGAAGGAAACGATCCTTGCACCTTTACTTGTGATACTGGAAGTGGTTATGGAGGTACTGATTCCACTTTTGATGGTGAATTTGATTGACCAGGGGATCAATCAGGGAGACATGAAGGTGATTGTGAGATATGGCATAATTCTAATCTGCTTAGGGATGGTGTCGATGTGTTTTGGTGCAGGTTCCGGCTGGGTTGCGGCCAATGCTGCGGCCGGATTTTCAAAGAATCTGAGGAAATCCATGTTTTATAAGGTGCAGGATTATTCCTTTTCCAATATTGATCATTTTTCAACAGCAAGTATTGTAACAAGATTGACTACCGACGTTACAAATGTACAGAACTCCTTTCAGATGATCATACGAATTGCAGTAAGAGCTCCGATCATGATGATATTTTCGCTGATCATGGCCTTTTCTATCAACCGTAAGCTTTCTCTGATGTTCCTGGCTGTGATCCCGTTTCTTGGAGCGGGACTTTATCTGGTATTTAGACAGGCACATCCGGTCTTTGTACGTGTCTTCAAGACCTACGACAAGTTGAATAATGTCGTACAGGAGAATCTGCGCGGAATTCGAGTGGTAAAATCCTTCGTACGTGAGGATTATGAAACAGAAAAGTTCAGTAAAGTGTCAGGCAGTATTTTCAGCGATTTTTCTAAAGCAGAGAAAATTCTTGCTTTTAACAGTCCCTTGATGCAGACCTCGGTATATGCCTGTATGCTGCTGCTTTCCTGGTTTGCAGCAAAGATGATCATAGGCGGCTCTATGACAACAGGAGAGCTGACCAGCCTTATTACCTATGTGATGCAGATCTTGATCAGCCTTATGATGCTGTCCATGGTATTTGTTATGATCACAATTTCTAAGACATCTGCAGAGAGAATAATCGAAATTCTTGATGAGGAGAGCGATATACATAATAACGGGAAACCGATGCTGGAGGTAAAAAGCGGAGAGATCATCTTTGATCAAGTTAGCTTCAGTTATACGAAGGATAAGAATAAATTGTGCTTAAGCAATATTAATTTGGAAATCAAATCAGGAGAAACAGTAGGAATTATCGGAGGCACCGGCAGCTCGAAATCCAGTCTGGTGCAATTAATCCCCAGATTATATGATGTAACGGAAGGAACGGTTTTCGTTGGAGGAGCAGATGTTCGCGATTATGATATCAAAACACTGAGAAATGAAGTTGCTATGGTACTTCAGAAGAATGTTCTTTTCTCCGGTACCATTAAGGAGAACTTAAGTTGGGGCAATGAGAATGCTGACGAAGAAGAGATGATACGGGTATGCCGTTTGGCTCAGGCGGATGAATTTATCCGTGATTTTCCCGAGGGGTATGATACCTTCATTGAACAGGGAGGAGCGAATGTTTCTGGCGGTCAGAAGCAACGTTTATGTATTGCAAGGGCACTTCTGAAAAAACCGAAGATATTGATCCTGGATGATTCCACCAGTGCTGTGGATACAAAGACAGATGCAATGATTCGCAAAGCATTCATGGAGGAGATACCGGATACAACCAAGATTATTATAGCTCAGCGTATCTCTTCGATTGAACACGCAGATAAGATTATTATCCTGGATAATGGTAAAGTCAATGCGGTCGGTACCCATGAGGAATTGTTTAAGAGCAATCCTATTTATCAGGAAGTATATCATTCTCAGGTGAAGGGAGAGAATCAACATGCAGAATAAGAAGAAAAGAGTAAATGGGAAGACAGTCAAACGTCTTCTTGCTTATCTGTGGAGTGGATATAAGATTACCTTTTCCCTGGTACTGATCTGTATCGTCATCAGTGCATTGGCAGGAGTAATGGGTTCAAAGTTCATACAGATTCTGATCGACGACTATATTAATCCTCTGATGGTTTCAGAGAATCCGGAGTTCGGAGGGTTGATCCGAGCACTTTTGATCATGGCGTGTATTTACGTTGCGGGAATACTCGCAACCTTCTTCTATAACCGTCTGATGGTAGTGATTTCACAGGGAGTTCAGAAGAAAATCCGTGACGAGATGTTTTGCAGAATGCAGAAGCTTCCGATCAAATATTTTGATACCCATGCGCATGGAGATATCATGAGCAGATATACCAATGATACGGATACCTTGAGGCAGATGCTATCCCAAAGTATCCCTCAGACTTTTTCTTCTATCATTTCCATTGTATTTGTATTCGTTGTCATGATTACCACCAGCGTCTATCTGACCGCACTCGTGCTTATCACAGTGTTTGTGATGCTGAGGATTGCTAAGCTGATTACCGGCAGATGTGGTGCTTACTTCAGAAATCAGCAGGAAGCGCTTGGTAAGATGAACGGCTACATAGAGGAAATGATTCACGGACAGAAGGTGGTCAAGGTGTTTTGCCATGAGGATAAGTCCAAAGAGCAGTTTAATGAGTTGAACGAGGCTCTGCGTGCCAATGCTGCGCAGGCAAACCGTTATGCAAATATCCTGATGCCTGTGATGGGTAATATCGGCAATCTTCTCTATGTATTGATTGCATTGGTGGGAGGAATTCTTGCTATCAACGGGATCGGTGGTCTTACGCTGGGTATGATTGCTGCTTTCCTGCAATTAAGTAAAAGCTTCACCATGCCTGTCAGTCAGATTTCCCAGCAGATCAACTCAATCGTCATGGCCCTGGCTGGCGCTGAGCGTATCTTTACATTGATGGATGAGGAGCCGGAGCAGGATGAGGGATATGTGACGCTCGTCAATGCAAAATTTGAGGGCGAGAAGCTTGTGGAAACCACAGAGCACACTGGCATCTGGGCCTGGAAGCACCCACATGCCGATCAAACAGTTACCTATACAAAGCTGACCGGCGATGTACGTTTTTACGATGTAGATTTTGCATATGTAGAAGGTAAAAGTGTGCTGCATGAGGTTAGTCTCTATGCTCAGCCGGGAGAGAAGATAGCCTTTGTCGGATCTACCGGAGCCGGAAAAACAACAATTACAAACCTGATCAATCGTTTTTATGATATAGCCGACGGTAAGATCCGCTATGATGGAATTAATATTAATAAAATCAAGAAAGCAGACCTGCGTCGTTCCCTGGGAATAGTGTTACAGGATACCAGTCTGTTCTCAGGTACTGTCAAAGAGAATATCCGTTATGGTAAGCTGGATGCTACTGAGGAAGAAATCCAGGAAGCAGCCAGAATTGCAAATGCGCATGATTTCATTGTTCGCCTTCCCAAGGGCTACGAAACGGACCTGTCCGGAGACGGTGCAAGCCTGTCGCAGGGCCAGAAGCAGTTATTATCTATTGCACGGGCAGCTGTAGCAGATCCGCCGGTCATGATACTCGATGAAGCTACTTCAAGTATTGATACCCGAACCGAAGCAATTGTACAACGCGGAATGGACAGTCTGATGAAGGGACGAACTGTTTTTGTCATCGCACACCGTTTATCTACAGTGCAGAATTCCGATGCCATTATTGTACTGGAATTGGGACGTATCATTGAACGGGGCAGTCATGAGAAACTGATCAATGATAAGGGCAGGTATTATCAGCTCTATACCGGAGCCTTTGAAATGGACTGATATTCTGCAGAAAATAGCGGTGGTAAAGAGTTGGTATTTTTGCTATAATGAAAGTATCGTTAATTACTACAACATTTTGATTAAGGAGAGGAAGCTATGAAGGTAACGAATATAACCAATATTGATGCATTTTTTAAAGTCATTGATGCTTGCTCGGGTAAGGTAGAACTGGTTACAAACGAAGGAGACAGATTGAATTTGAAATCCAAGCTTTCCCAATATGTTGCACTGGCGAATGTATTCTCGGATGGCAAGATTGACGAGCTGGAGCTTGTAGCCTATGAGAAGGAAGATGTACAGAAACTTATTAATTTTATGTATAACGGTATGTAATCATTGAAGGTATTGCAAGAGCCCTTAGGAATTTCTTAAGTGGCTCTTTTTTTCGATATTTTTACCTTGGCAAAGATACGGTTTTTTTGTTTATGATTGCCAAATCAGTCGGATAATAATATAATATATGTTATATTACGATTAAATTAATTTTTGTGGGGAGTTGGTTTTTTGCTGATGAAATTACAGAAGATGAAAATAAATTATCGTTTCATTTCAACGATAATTATTTCTATTATTACAGCCTGGGTGATTGCCTTCCCGTTTGAACAGCAGATATTATTTGCTGTGTCCGCATACTATCATTATAAGATAGTTCTCTTTGCGATGCATGGCATTATGATCCACATACTTGGGGCAGTTTGTGCAGGATTTCTCATTCACAGACTCCCTGCTATTAAGAAACTGTTTCAGTATACTATTTTGTTGGATATCATTGTTTGTATAGTTTTTTTTCTTCCGCCAAGTTCTCTGTGGCAGGTCTTTCTATATCTGGGATTGTTTCTGTCAGGCTGCTGTACTGCAGCCTGGGCGGTTTATTTTAAAGCGTATACCCCTGCTAATAGTAGAATAAAGACTGCCGCAGATTCTCTAATCACAAGTAACATAATCCTGTTTGTGACCGGAGTAGCTGTCTTTTTCGGGACATATCGTCTGGGACTGGTATTTATCATATCCCTTCTGGTGATCGCTTTTATTTTGGCATGCTTTCTCCCTGACGAGGCGGAAGAGGGCGAAAAATCAGCTGACAGGGGTAAAGTAAATATAAAGAAGGCATGTATTATCCTGTCCGTTTTTCTGTTCCTGGGAGCATTGACCTCGGGCCTGACCTTTCGATACATACTGCCAGCTTATTACGGGTTAGGGAGAATTACCATGTTTTATTGGTCAATCCCATACATCGTTACCTTGATCGTGATGCGCAATCTTCCCCGAAGGATTAACCGTAATTATATGCTGTATATTTCAGTTGCTTTGATAGGCTTCGCCTTTATTGATTTTATGCTGTTTAGGGTTGCACTTAGTGTTTTTCTGGTAGTATGTACCCAGATATTCCTTTCTAGAGGCATCTTCGATCTTTTTTGGTGGGGAATGACCGGAGAGCTGCTGGAGTTTTCCGAAAATCCGGTGAAGCTATACGGAAGTATTATACTGGTTTTTGTTACAGGACAGATGGTCGGAGGTATTTTGGGTTTCTATGCTAGATTTTCTCAGATGGAGATTATCTATCCGGTCGCACTTGCCCTTGTTGCTGTACTAATCATGATGCTTCTGCTTCCGCCATTACAGAAGGAGCTTTCTTTACTTGTTAAGAGTCATAATTATCTATCCCAATTATCCGAACTGGAACCCGATGCTAAAGAAAAGGTAATGAAGAAAGCTGCACTGCTTGAAAAGCTTACTGAGCGAGAGAGTGAAATCGTGACTCTGCTGATGCAGGGAAGAACCTACAGAATGATTTCTGCCGAATTGTATCTCAGTGAGAATACGGTAAAGACACATATTAAGAATATCTACTCTAAGCTTCAGGTGAAAAATAAAACAGAATTGATTAATTCTTTACTCGAACATCAGGAATGATAAGAATCACCCATTTCGGGTGACGCTTTTTCGCATATCATTGATTATGATAGGAAAAGATCATTATGATATGGAAAGTTGGAAACGAGAAGGGGAGAAATCATGAAGCAATTGAAAAGAAGGACAGAGCTGTTATTACTGGCCATTGCGTTAGGTATGATTTGCACTGCTAGCATCCATGTATATTATATATCCTATCAGATGTTTATCATTTCTATCATCATCAATATTCTGGTGACATGCTGCTTATTCACTTTATTGACAATGACCTACAGACAACTGATTATAGCCAAGCTGATCATCGACAATCGCATTCTGACTTTAGATCAGGCGCAGATCATTTCGGAAGAGAACGGATTACAGAGAAAGGTCAGCAAGCAGGATATCTATATTTCTTGCTTTGGTGTCCTGATTGGAACCCAACCAATCAAATTTAATCTTGAAAGAATATCCCTTCAGGCAGCAGAGCTTGGGGAGGATTATATCGCGTTCACGTACGGTACCGAGAAAAGCTACCAGAAAATCCGCATTCTATGTGAGAAAATGCGGATTCAAGATATGATACGGATTACAGAAAAATTTCGTTATGAGACTGGCATAACACCTGTTCTTACTGATGACAGATAGACGCTAAATGCTTCTGATATTATGCTTTTTCTCATAAAAATATTGTAGCAGGGCGATGAGTCCTGCTATCATTATGACTGCGGATGCCATAATGATGTAAGAAGACTTCAGACCCAGACGATCCACAAGAAAACCTCCGACGATATTACCCGTGATACTTGCCAGTCCGGCTTGAATTATCGTTAGGATGCTTTGCCCCTTTGACTGATTTTCCCGTTTTACATTTTTGCTAATATATACGGCACAGCTAAAGTAGACCGTCATATAAGTCATGCCATGAAGGACGGCAGATATAATGACAAAGGGCAAGCTGCCTCCGGTTACAGCCAGGATACGAAGACTCAACAGGAAGCAGGCAATCAATGATATCTTCATCGGACTGATTTTCTTTATGATATGATTGATCAGGAGTAATACCGGAAGCTCACTGAGGGCTGAGATACAGTTAATCAAGCCCATGGTACTTTCAGTCATACCCATTTTCAGCATATAAACTCCTATAAAACTATAATTAAAACTTAAGCCTACCTGATTAATAAAGGCGAAGGCAAGGATAAAGTAAATCTCTTTGGACTCAAAAATATGGAGGAGGGACTGCCTTCCCTTGCGTTCTATGGATGAATGCTTAGGTTCTGAGGGAGAAAGGTCCGCTCGTTCCTCCTTCGGCAGTCGTGCAATCAACAGGAAAAGAATAGCATACCCGATGGAGCCCATGAGAAAGCCGATCGAGGGTTTGCTTTTAACAATTGCTCCAGCAAAGATAACTGTAATCGCATAGCCAATTGTGCCGCCCATCCTGATCTTTGAAAAATCTAGTCCGTTCTTATGCGCAATATGCAAGGTATTAGCATCATTGAGTGGGATAATGGAGGTTACGAAGACAGCCAGCAGCAGAGCAGCAATAAAAAAGGTGAAAAAGGTCTTGCCAATGTAATAGCTTAAAATGGACAAAGCTGTTCCGAGTACAACAAAACAGAGGATAAGCTTACGATTTCCTGTTCTGTCACTGATATATGCCCAAATTGGCTGTATTATGATAGAAACGATCGGTCCGATCGTAAGAAGAATTCCTATTTCCAGAGCACTGATTCCGGCTTTCGCGAAATAAGCACTTAAAAACGGAGTATACTGTGCAGCTGGTATAAAGACAAAGGCATTAATCAGAAACAGATGTATGCCAATTCTTCTGCTAGTTTGATTCGTCATGATATCACAGACTCCTTCAGCGAAAACGTTATAGTAAAAAATGATATTGATTTACTTGCGATAACTAATATTACATGATATTCGGATAAATGAAAAGCAAAATATTTAATGTAGTAGGAAAAGATTTGTGATAGAATAATTAATGTATGCGTTCAGGTATTACTTATGCTGCCGTTGGTGGCGGAATGGATGTAAATATGAACTATCAAACATTATTCAGGACGGCAATGCTTGCCGGTGAAATCATGGCACAAAGCGGAGCGGAGACCTACCGGGTCGAGGATACGATGACCCGGATACTGAAATTCTCCGGTCTGCAGTCGGTAGAAGTATATGCGACGACTACCGGTATCGTGGCTACCTTATCTGATCCGGGAATTGAACCGATTACCGGAGTAAAAAGAATCAGCAATCGATCCACGAACCTAAGCAGAATCAATGATGTGAATCAGGTATCCCGCAATATCTGTTCCGGCTGTCTGGAACCGGAGGAAGCCATCAAGCGTCTTGAGGAAATTCATAAAAAAGGAACTTATTCCAGCACAGTTATCGCAGCAGCGACCTTAATTTCCATGGCTGGGTTTGTAGGATTATTCGGTGGCTCCTTAATGGATTGTTTCATTGCCTGCCTAAACGGAGTATTTCTTGTTCTGATCGGAAAGCTTACTGAAAATAAGGTTAACAGTACCTTCATTGTGGATATGATAAAGTGTTTTGTACTTGCGTATCTGACGATGGTATGTACCAAATATTTTACAGGTACAAACCAGAATCTGATTATCATTGGTTCTATCATGCCACTGGTACCAGGTGTGCCGATTACCAATGCGATCAGGGATACACT
Organism: Bacillota bacterium; assembly: GCA_023414355.1. Lineage (GTDB taxonomy): Bacteria > Bacillota > Clostridia > Lachnospirales > Lachnospiraceae > Mobilitalea. Next base: position 384,294 of record JAEZOB010000009.1, read on the forward strand.
GCAGGGAGACTATAATTCGGGAACAGCAAGAGCGATGGAAGCGTTTGTCATATCATTGGGAATTGCAGTAGGAGTAGGTCTTGGGATTGGGTTGTTCAATTTTGTGGAAAGGATGATGTGATATGCTGATACAGGGAATTAGTGCATTTTTTGCCACAGCGGCCTTTTCCGTATTGTTTTATTTACCGAAGAAATATTTGATTCATGCAGGGGCAACAGGAAGCTTCGGCTGGTTCATTTACCTGATCAGTTTGAGAATCCTATCAGATAAGATTCTTGCTACGCTGACTGCAACTTTGATCGTGGCTTTGATATCGCATATCCTGGCGCGAGTCTATAAAACTCCTGTGACAATGTTTCTGATCCCAGGGGTCATTCCCTTTGTCCCAGGTGCGGGGATGTATCAGATTGTTCGCAGTATCGTAGATGGAAATACAGGAAACACAACCTTGTATTTTTTTGAGACCCTGCAAATTGCGGGAGCGATTGCGCTTGGAATCTTTATCGTTGATACCTTCTTCCGGAAGAGAGCAAAAGGCTGATGGTTCAAGTTATGTTTATTTCATTTTCTGACGATAATCGGTTGGTGTCATTCCGACTTCCTTCTTGAATTGGCGCATGAAATGCTCTTCATTCTCATAACCGCACTGAGAAGCAATTCTCCTTACAGTATCCCGGGTGGCAATCAGTGCGGTTTTTGCATATTGCAGCTTGCTTTGGATTACATCCGAATTACAGGTCACCTGGAAGGTCTGGCGGTATAATCTTTGAAAATGAGAAGGACTTAAATTTAGCTGATTCGCCATGCGCGTGACAGACCATTTTTCTTCCGGATGGCGATAAATCATGGTTCTGAGATTCAGCAGAGCATCATAGTATCCATAAATCCGGATATCCCGGGAAGGATAGGCGGCAAGCTCATAGACTTTTACGAACAGAAGGCGCATCAGCAGGTCGATCGACTCCTCTCGCAGGGAATTGTTCGATATATATTCCAGATACAGATCTTTAATCAGCTTACTGACCTCTTTATTGGACGGCAGAGAAAGTACAGTGTCAAAGGGGAGATTTTTTATGTCCCGCTCTCCACTTATATCGAAATGGATGTAATCATTCGCATACGTTGCTTCCTTTGCCCAATAGATCTGAGGAGTTCCCTTTTTAAATATGATGACAGAATTCTTTTCTGCTGTTACTTCCGTTCCGTCTAATAGCAGAATAGCAGGTGTTTTCATATTTAAAAGCAGGTAATCACCCGAGCCGCTAGGTCGGTTAATCGAGAATTGTCTGCTATGAGTATAATTAATGCCAATTGCATTCACCTTCATGGAAAGCCTTCCTTTTTCTATATTCATATAATAGTAGGATTCATCAGTCTGAAAACATCATATATCATTGTTTAAGTCAGTGTCAATATGTTAAGTTAAAAGTACAAAACATCATAGTAATAATTATCATGGGTGATTACTATCTTAAAAGATAGATATCATAAAGGATAAATATCATCATTGAAGATATCGATCATAAATGACATAGTTCATAACCGATAAGTACCGGAATTGATAATATTACAGCGTTACAGAAAGGACGAACGAAGAAATGAAAGCAAAAATAATCTTAAATAAGGATTTTATGACAGGAAAGGTAGATGAGAGAATCTTCGGATCTTTCATTGAACATCTTGGAAGAGCTGTTTATAACGGGATCTATGAGCCTGCCCATGCAACAGCAGACGACAAAGGATTCCGGGGAGATGTCATGAAGCTAGTAAAGGAACTGAATGTTCCGATTGTACGCTATCCGGGAGGTAATTTTGTATCCGGATACTGCTGGGAGGATGGTACAGGTGAGCAGAGTAAAAGACCGAGAAGACCCGAGCTTGCCTGGCATACGATAGAGACAAATGAAATCGGTATTGATGAATTCCAGGAATGGGCAAAACGTGCAGGCAGCAGTGTAATGCAGGCTGTGAATTTAGGTACCAGAGGAGCGGAGGAAGCTCGTCAGCTGCTGGAATACTGTAATTTCCCGAAGGGTACTTATTACAGTGACATGCGTCGTGCCAACGGGTTTGAAGAGCCCTTTCATATCAAGACCTGGTGTCTGGGTAATGAGATGGACGGTCCATGGCAGATTGGGGCAAAGACGGCAGAGGAATACGGCAGACTTGCTTGTGAGACTGCTAAGATAATGAAAGAACTGGATCCTGAGATAGAACTGGTTGCTTGCGGAAGTTCGCACCTGAATATGCCGACCTTTGGTAAGTGGGAAGCAACCGTACTGGAACATACATATGATTATGTGGATTACATTTCCCTCCATAACTATTATGGGAATCCGGACAACGATACGCCTTCCTTCCTGGCTTGCTCGCTGGATATGGACAAATTCATCAAATCTGTTACTGCAATCTGTGATTATGTGAAAGCAATCAAGCATTCCGATAAGACCATCAATTTATCCTTTGATGAATGGAATGTCTGGTTCCATAGTAATGAGGCAGATAAGAAGCTGGAGCGCTGGCAGATAGCACCTCATCAGCTGGAGGATATCTATACCTTTGAGGATGCGCTGGTAGTAGGTTGCCTTCTGATTACCCTGCTTAAGAACTGCGACCGAGTAAAAATGGCATGCCTCGCACAGCTGGTCAATGTGATTGCACCGATTATGACAGAAAATGACGGTTCCGCCTGGGTTCAGCCGATTTTCTACCCCTTCATGCATGCCTCCAATTTCGGAAGAGGTTCTGTGTTGACTCCGGTGGTAAGCTGCGATACTTATGATTCCAATAAGATAAAAAAGGTTCCCTATGTTGAAACTGTTGCTGTCCTGAACGAAGAAAAGAATGAGCTTACTGTTTTTGCTGTAAACAGGTCTCTAGAAGAGAGCATTGATTTCTCTATTGATTTACGTCAATTCCCGAAGGCTTCCGTAATAGAACATATCATACTTGAACATGCGGATTTAAAAGCAGTCAATTCAGCAAAAGAGCCCAATCAAGTGACACCGCATAAGAACGGTGTAACTGTGATCAAGTCTGAAGAAGCTGTTGCATCTTTACCCAAGCAGTCCTGGAATGTAATCAGATTCTCACTGTAGTGTGTGGGGAACAGAAGATTATTGATATTAGATGTTAATCAAATTAGCATAACCCTATAGGATTATAGTTACAAAAGTGTTGCACACGTTTTTCCTGATATAGTATACCGATATCCAAGCAAGCTTGTCTATCGGCATATTATATCAGGAAAGCACCTGCGGTGCTTTTGTCTCAATAATCCTAATTTGATTCTAATCTTCTGTTAAGAAGTTCCATATTGTATTTTTTTACAGATAAGGTATAGTAATCTTTGTAAGAGTTCATTACCGGAAGATGTTTTTCGGTAAAATACAAAGAAAGAAGTGGGAGAACATATGGATTTAGTATTTATTCTTATCATTGCTGCCGGTGCCTTGATCGGCCTTTATCTGTTGATTTTCGTTATCCTCGGATTAAGGGTAATCTCATCTGATCAGGTGGCAGTAGTAGAAAAATGGTGGAGTTTTAAGGGTTCCTTAAAGGATTCCATCATTGCATTGAACGGGGAAGCAGGTTATGCACCGACGGTACTTCGTGGTGGTATACACTTTAAGACTGCCTTAATGTATAAGCTCCACAAATATCCCCTGATTACCATTCCGCAAGGCCAGATCGCATATATCTTTGCCCGTGACGGTAAGCCCCTGGCACCGACACAGACCTTGGGTAAAGTAGTTGCTGAAGCGAATAACTTTCAGGATGTAACCGGATTTTTAAAGAACGGCGGACAGAGAGGTCCTCAAAGAGGGATATTAAGAGAGGGTACCTATGCAATTAACCTTGCGCAGTTCATCGTTATTACACCCACGGATATCAAAGCAGCCTTCAACAGCTCCAAGAGTGAACGAACAGAGTTAGTAAGCATGCAGAAAACTCTGATTGAACGTAATGCTTTCAGCCCTGTCATTATAATGGGACACGGTGGTGAAGTCAGTGATATTATGGGAATTGTAACTGTTCATGACGGACCGTCCCTACAGGAGGGTGAAATCATCGCTCCTTATGTTGGGGAAGATCATGCGAGCTTCCAGGATCCTGAGAAGTTCCTCGAGCTTGGTGGTCGACGCGGTAAGCAGATTCAGGTATTGACAGATGGTACTTATTATATCAACCGCTTATTTGCAACAGTGGAATTCCGTCCAAAGACAGTCGTTCCGATCGGCTTCGTCGGCGTTGTAGTTTCCTTCTTCGGCAAAGAAGGTGTGGATACCACCGGTGTTGATTATAAGCATGGTGAGCTGGTTGGTCAGGGCTGTAAGGGTGTATTAGAGAAGCCTCTGATGCCTGGTAAATACGCTTTCAATACAGATGCAGGAAGAGTAGTTCTTGTTCCAACTACCAATATTATACTAAAATGGAATAAGTCAGAGATTGGTTCCCATAAATATGATGAAAATCTGACAGAGGTTGATATCATTACGAAGGATGCCTTTGAACCTTCCTTGCCGTTATCTGTTGTAATGCACATTGATTATAAGCAGGCACCTTGGGTAATTCAAAGATTTGGTGACATTAGTATGCTGGTTAATCAGTCTCTTGACCCGCTGGTAAGTGCATACTTCAAGGATGTTGCACAGACCAAGACTTTAATCGAGCTGATTCAGGAACGTAGTGAAATCCGTGAGCGTGCTGTCGGTGAGATGAAAGAAAAATTCCAGAAGTACAATCTTCAATTAGAAGAAGTATTGATTGGTACACCGAAGTCACCGGTAGAGGATGTACAGATTGAAAACATCTTAACACAGCTTCGCGAACGCCAGATCGCAGAAGAGAAGAAGGTTACTTACCAGAAGCAGCAATCTGCCGCTGAAAGTGAGAAATCGCTCCGTGAAGCACAGGCAGTTGCAGAGCAGCAGAGCTTCCTGACTAAATCTAAGATTCAGATTGACATTGAGCGCAATAATGGTGCTGCGCTTGCAAGTAAGGCGGAGCAGGAGGCTAATCAGATTATCGCTCTGGCTAAGGCGAATTCTTCAAGAATTACCTTAGAGGGTGAGGCAGAGGCTTCTAAGGAGTCTAATGTCGGTCTTGCAAAGGCACGCGCAATCGATGCTCAGGTTAAGGCTTACGGTGGAGCTGAGTTCCGAGTTATTCAGGAAATTACCGATAAACTGTCAGATGCCATCAAGAATGCCAAGGTGGATATCGTACCTAAGACGGTGGTTAATATGGGTTCAGGTGAGGGTGAAAATAACGGCAGTAATACCGTTATGGATACTTTATTGAAGTTTATCACCATCGAAAAGCTTGGTGTTTCCCTGGATCAAAAACAGGAACAGCCTGCTAAGGTAGAAGAGGATTTTGAAGAAGAGGAAGCAGCAATTGCAAAGGAAACAGATGCTGTTCAGTAAAGGTTAGGATTAATACAGCAGAAGTGTATTCCATAGACAGTTTGTAGCATACTTAATATGAATCATAACAGGCCTACCCGGAGCCGGGTAGGCCTGTCGTAATTCACGTTAGGTTTTATCTTAATTTAGACTATACTACATCCATAACCTTTTTTCTAACATCCTCCCTGGAAGGATAGCCGGTTTTTTTACGAATGGCTTCGCTCTGCTTTTTGGCAATAAATCTGGCAAGCTTCTCGTTTTTCTCATTAAATTTACAGCCATAAAGGAAAGCGGAAAGATTTTTCTGAAACTCCTTACGCACTACTACGCCGGAAAGGGTAATTAATGTTGCATTGTCTTTGATTCTAAGTCGAATGGTACGTTCCAGATCGATATCCTCTTTGGAAATAAATCCAACGCCGGTTTCGCTGATGTCTTTCACCAGAACCGAGATTGCCGTAGGACCGGAAGCAGTATTTACATAAATCGGCATATCCTCACCGATATACATGCGATAGGCATCCCGTCGGTTAAAATGCTTTCCTTCTCCGGATAGATCAATTTTATGATAGACATTCCCATCATATCGAACTAATTTCACTATGACATTTTCCCAGAGGTATAATTTGCTCTCAACAACATAAAGGAAATTAATCTGACAGTTGTCAGAAAATCCTATCGTTTGATCATTTACCTTGATTGGCATGGTCAGGACGGAATTATTAATAATATGGGCGACTTCTCCATTAAAACGCACAGTTTTTCCACTGCATCTTACTTCGACTTCCATGATACCGCCCTTAGCGATAGAATCGATATACAAAATGACACCCCCAGAAAGTGAAACATAGTACATAAAATCCTATGATATGAAGTATGACCAATGCATCAAAAGCACGATCAGCATTTTCCAAATAACGATATGGATATAAGCCCACTTGCTGCAGCGATATACGATCTCCGGAAAGTGCATAGCACTTTTTAACACTTTAGTCAAGTATATAACAAAAATTTAAAATTTACAATAAAAATCATAGATAAACGACATTCACTAATTATCGACAGATAAAGACATGGATGAGGAAGGTCATTACCGCCATTCAGTTGCCTGTTGACACAGTCCGGAATGAAGGTATAATAAAAGATATTGGGCAGTTGGATGAATTTGACTTCGATACAGAGGTGAAAAGAATGAATTTGAATTTCTATATGCCAACCAGAGTCATCATGGGAGAGGATTGTATCAGAAAGCAATCTGCCCTGATGAAGGACTTTGGACGTAAGGCTTTCATTGTTACAGGGGCTTCATCGGCAGCAAAAACCGGTGCTCTGAAGGACATCACTGAGGCTCTGGAGAGTCAGGGGATTGTCTATGATATCTATGATAAAATCCGTAGTAATCCTTCCGTAGAAAGTGTTTATGAAGGTGCGGACCGTGCCAGACAATTCGGATCGAATTATGTGATAGGCATTGGAGGCGGATCACCTATGGATGCAGCGAAAGCGATTGCGCTTCTGACCATCCAGGATGTCAGGGAAGAAGAGCTATTTGCCGGTAATTATATCGGTGGAGCTTTACCGATTGTTTTAGTTCCGACAACCGCCGGTACCGGTTCGGAGGTAACGCCCTATTCCATCCTTACGAATGATATCAAACAAACCAAGACGAGCATCTCAACACCCTTGCTTTTCCCCAAAATAGCATTTCTGGATGCAAGGTATACGATGACGCTACCAATGATGGAGACTGTTCATACCGCTTTTGATGCATTTTCCCATGCGATAGAGGGTATGCTGACCAATAAGGCAACAGAGCTAACTGATCAGATTGCTCTTGAGAGCATCGAAAGAATTGCATATTGTATGAAACAACTTACCCATGCCAAACCAAACAGTGAAAATTCCCTGCTTTCGCTAAGCATCAGGGAAAAGCTGCTGAGCGGTTCACTATTGGCAGGGATTGTCATAGCGCATACGGGAACGACTGCGGTTCATTCCATGGGTTACTGTCTGACATATTTTAAGAATGTCGATCATGGCAGAGCAAATGCATTGCTCTTGCCGAGCTTCCTCCGATTTTACGCAAAGAGTGATCCCGAACCGATAAAGAGAATGTTAAGCGCTGCCGGTGCTGCTTCCATGGATGAATTTGAAGCAATTTTTCTTCGTCTGTTGGGTGAGAGGGAAGAAATTACACAAAAGGAGCTTGAGCGTTATATTACGATCGCAGCACAAGCTAAAAATGTATTGAATTCCAAGGTGACCCCAACCAGGGAAGATATGGAGTTTATTTATACCAGAAGCTTGAAAATAATATATTGACAAAACATCAGTCCAACTGGTATTATCTTATTTAATATGGGCGAAGGGGTTCCGGTTTCGGATACCTCAGCCCATTTTTTCATTGATAGGAAATACCTTTTTGGGGTCAGTACACCGTCGTATCGTAAAACAAAAATTGGTTGAGCCTTTGTGATAGGCAATCTAAATGCTTGTAAGATTTGCGAATGTATGAAATTAATCGAAATAACATAAAAATAAAATATGAGGAGTGAAGAAGATGAAGTATACGAAACAGGATATTATCAGAATGGTGGAAGAGGATGATGTGGAGTTCATCCGTCTGCAATTCACTGACATGTTTGGTTATTTAAAAAATGTTGCAATCACTACCAATCAGTTAGAGAGAGCACTGAATAATGAATGTATGTTTGACGGATCCTCAATTGAAGGTTTTGTGCGCATCGAGGAATCCGATATGTATCTGCACCCGGATCTGGACACCTATGTTACTTTTCCCTGGAGACCCCAGCAGGGCAAGGTTGCAAGATTAATCTGTGACGTATATACCGTGGATGGGACCCCTTTTGAAGGTGATCCGAGGTATATTCTGCGTAAGACGATAAAGCAGGCTGAAGAGATGGGATATCGTTTTGATGTGGGTCCCGAGCTGGAATTCTTTCTATATCATATGGAAGAAAATGGACAGCCCACGACGATTTCTAACGAAAGAGCGGGATATTTCGATCTCGGACCACTGGACTTTGGCGAGAATGCACGAAGAGATATGGTACTTACTCTTGAGGATATGGGACTTAATGTGGAAGCCTCCCATCATGAGGTGGCACCTGCACAGCATGAGATCGATATTAAGTATGATGATGCTTTGACTACAGCTGATAATATCATGACCTTTAAGCTTGTTGCCAGAACCATCGCGAAGCGTCATGGACTCCACTGTACCTTCATGCCAAAACCTAAATTCGGAGTAGATGGCTCAGGTATGCATGTCAATATGTCCTTAACCAAGGATGGTAAGAATATCTTTGACGATCCGACAGATAAGTTAGGGCTGAGTCAGGAAGCATATCACTTCATTGCCGGTATCATGAAGCATATCGAAAGCATGGCCGCAATTACCAATCCTTTGGTGAACTCGTATAAAAGACTTGTTCCTAATTACGAAGCCCCGGTATATATCGCATGGTCTGCCTGCAACCGCAGTCCTTTAATCAGAATACCGGCAAATCGCGGTGCGCATACAAGATTGGAGCTAAGATGTCCCGATCCTGCAGCTAACCCGTACCTGACACTTGCAGTATGTCTTGCTGCAGGCCTAGATGGAATCAGAAATCAATTAACTCCTCCGGAGAGCATCGATAGAAATGTATTCGAATTAACAGCAGAAGAAAGACAATCACTCGGTGTCCGCCGCTTACCGGCCAATCTTTGCGAGGCAGTGGATGATCTTGAGAAAAGTGAATTCATTCAGAAGGTTCTTGGTGACCACATCAGTAAGAAGTATATTGAAGCGAAAAGAGTGGAATGGGAGGATTATCGCACCCAGGTGACTCAATGGGAAATTGACCAATATCTGTATAGAATTTAATTAGACACTTTCGTTTATAGAATGAATAGAACGGAGGTGAACAGATGTGTTTAGCATAATCGTTGGGTTTCCTAAGCTTGAGGATGCCAATAACATAAAAAACCTGTTAATCAGGAACGGATATCATGTCAGTGAAACCTGTACCTTAGGTGTACAAATTATAACGCATGCCAATGATTTGGATGAAGGAGTCATCGTTTGCGGTTATCGATTTTCTGATATGCACTTTAGCGAATTGAATAACTATCTTCCAAAGGGCTTTGAGATGCTTCTGATTGCATCTCCAGAAAAGCTGGAGTACTGTCAGAATAATAACATTGTCTGTTTGCCTATGCCGATCAAGACCCATGATCTTCTCAATACGCTTCAGATGATGACTTATCAGTACCAGAGACGGAAGAAGAAGGATAAGGACAGACCAAAACAGCGTAGTGAGGAAGAAAAAGAAACCATAGTAAAAGCTAAATTATTGTTGATGGATCGTAATAACATGACGGAGGAAGAAGCTCATCGTTATTTGCAGAAGCATAGCATGGACAGCGGTACCAATCTTGTGGAGATGGCTGAGATGGTACTGAAGATGTTTTAGAGATAGGATATATAAGTTTTGATACAGGTGGATTAGTTTTGAATAAATATCAATGAATGTATTGATAAAGAACATGGATAAAAATATGGATCAATGCATCGATAAAGAATATTGATAGAATATTTTGATCAATGTATTGATTAAAGTGTCAAAACGCTACGCGCTTTTCCAAAAAGGAGCTTTAGCCATTGTAAACGAGCTTACATGGCTAGAGCTCCTTTTTGGAAAGCACCTACGGTGCTTTTGACACTTTACTTGTAGCATTTTATTTCTGGACAATGTTTTTGGGCAATGTATTATTAGCATTATTTTTTTGTTCACCCAATATTATCTATGAAATCTTTTTTTTGATGCCATATTGTGCTCCCTGATATCCGTTTTGTGTCTTTTCTTATCAGATATCTTTACCCTTTGGAAAGATTTTGATATAATAGCAATCGTGAAAAGAGAGCGTGAACGAATACTGATATTAGAAAGGTTGGTACTAATATGAAATTTACAAAGCTTCAGGGTTGCGGGAATGATTATGTCTATGTGGATTGTACGAAAGAATTGATTGATCATATTCCTGAGACCGCAATTAAGGTGAGTGACAGACATTTCGGAGTAGGTTCCGACGGATTGATACTGATCAGATCCTCGGAGCAGGCTGATTTTATGATGGATATGTATAATAATGATGGTTCCAGAGGAAAGATGTGTGGCAACGGCATCCGCTGTGTTGCCAAGTTCGTATATGATAAAGGCTTGACAGATAAGACAAAGCTCAGAATTGAGACACTGAGTGGTATCAAAGAGCTGGAGCTTACGGTGGAGAACGGTGAAGTTACCTGGGTAACCGTAGATATGGGAGCTCCTATCACCAAACCCTCTCTGATCCCTGTAGTATCTGATAAGGAGATTATGATAAAAGAGCCCATCACAGTGGATGGAGTATTATATAAGATTACCTGTGTATCCATGGGCAATCCACATGCAGTGGTTTTCGTAGAAGATACAGATTCCCTGCCCCTATCGATTATCGGACCGGGTTTCGAGCAACATGAGATTTTCCCGGAACGGGTGAATACGGAATTCATCCAGATCCTTGACCGTAGACATATCAAAATGCGTGTCTGGGAACGGGGTTCGGGTGAGACACTTGCCTGTGGAACCGGTGCCTGTGCCAGCGTCATGGCCTGTATCCTGAATGGTTATACAGAGCATGAGGTTACAGTCAGTCTGCTCGGCGGAGAACTGAAGATTCGATATGATGAAAAAGCCAACACAGTCTATATGACAGGTCCTGCGGTTAGGGTATTTGAGGGTGAGATTGAGCTGTAGGCTTGAGATGATCGGGAATTAAGGTTTCCTATATTTTAGCAAGAAATGACTTGAATAATTTTTCATTTTAGGTTATAAATATAATAACTTGAGTGATAAAAGGTCATAAAAATGTATTAAATTCGTCTCGGAAAGGTATGGTTGACATGTTTAAAATCAATGAAAATTATCTGAAGTTACCCGGAAGTTACCTCTTCTCCACGATTGGCAAGAAGGTGAAGGAATATACTGAGCAGTATCCGGACAAGAAGATTATTCGCCTGGGAATCGGTGATGTGACCCTTCCTCTGGCTCCGGCTGTGATAGATGCCCTCCATGTGGCAGTTGATCATATGGGCAAGAAGGAGACTTTCAAGGGCTATGCTCCCGACTTAGGCTATGAGTTCCTGCGTAGTGCAATAGCGAAGCAGGATTTCGAGGCGCGTGGTGTTGAGATTGCGATTGATGAAATTTTTATCAGTGACGGAGCAAAGAGTGACTCCGGCAATATTCAGGAAATCTTTGATGTGAATAATAAAATTGCAGTGTGCGACCCGGTGTATCCGGTATATGTGGATTCCAACGTTATGGCGGGAAGAACCGGAGAGTATCTTACCGATAGCGGTAGATGGACCAATGTCATCTATATGCCCTGTACAAAGGAGAATAACTTCACACCGGAGCTTCCGAAGGAGATACCGGATTTGATTTATCTCTGCTTCCCGAATAACCCTACCGGCTCCACCATCACAAAGGATGAGCTGCAGAAATGGGTTGATTATGCTAACAAGGTAGGAGCAGTGATCATTTATGATGCAGCATATGAGGCATATATTGCAGAGGCAAATGTTCCGCATACCATCTATGAGTGTGAAGGAGCAAAGACCTGTGCAATCGAGCTTCGAAGCTTTTCCAAGAATGCAGGCTTTACCGGGACAAGACTTGGCTTTACCGTAATACCGAAGGTATTAAAATGCGGTGATGTATCCTTGAACAGCCTCTGGGCGAGACGTCACGGTACCAAATTTAACGGGGCACCCTATATTACACAATATGCCGGTGCGGCTGTTTACTCAGAGGAAGGACAGAAGCAAACCAAAGAACAGATTGCTTACTACATGAACAATGCGAAGGTAATCAGAGAAGGCCTTCAGAGTGCCGGTTACTCTGTATCCGGTGGTGTCAATGCACCTTACATTTGGCTTGAAGTACCGAAAGGCTTGACCTCCTGGGAATTCTTCGATTATTTATTGGATAAGGCGAATGTTGTCGGTACACCCGGCTCAGGCTTCGGTCCCAGCGGTGAGGGCTATTTCAGACTGACGGCGTTCGGAACCTATGAGAGCACACTCGAAGCAATTGAGAGAATTAAGAAGCTGTAAGTTCAAAGATCAATTAGGCAGTTTATATTATGGACAGTTGCGAAGCAAGGGATAAATAATACAGGAAGAACTTATATTAATAAAATGATGCCATGCGGATAAGCTCGCATGGCATCGTTCTTTCTATGGCACGATTTGATCATAACTCATTTTTATGCTGCATTTTTGATGCACAATACCACTATGCCTAAATGCTTTCTTTGGCTCTGATGAATGCTTCAACAGACTCATCTATATCTTCGTAGGTGGTTCTATAGGAGCAGACACTGATACGGATAACGGAATCACCATTCCATTTAGCTCCTCCGCACCAACATTCTCCGGAAGCCTGTATGTGTTTCAGGATTTTTTCAGTGTCGTTGGAATTGCCGTAAGAAGCCAGTATTTGATTGAATATAATCTGATTGTGGATAATAAAATCATTCTGCTTCAATTTTTCGGCAAAGTAAATTGCTTTATTATGTAAATCTTCTACTAGCTCTGAAACACCTTTCTTGCCGAGGGATTTTAATACTGCCCACAGTTCAATAATTCTTGCTCGTCTCGACATATCAGGTGTGTAAAGCATGCCGTCGCGATTATCACTATACAAAATATAAGAACCTGTCATATGAAGAGCCTTAGTGAGTGCATCCCGATGGCGGCACATAATGATGCCATTATCATAAGGTGCATTCAAGGTTTTATGAGCGTCCAGGGACCATGAATCTGCTAACTCAACACCTCTGGTCAAGTAATTCAATTCCTCGGAAGCGGATACCCATAAGCCGAAAGCTCCATCCACATGAACCCAGGAACCAGCCGCCGCTGCCTTTTTGCATAATGTTTGAAAATCATCAAATGCACCTGTATTAACATTACCGGCTTGTAAAATCAATAGAGTTCGTGTATCAAGCTCAGGAACGGCATCGACACATATTCTTCCCTGCTCATCCATAGGAATTTTAAGGATACGGTCACTTCCAAGACCTAAGATAGAAAGCGCTTTATAGATCGTTGAATGTGCTCCTTCTCCCAGAATAACACGAATTTCCGGTGCACCGAATAATCCTTGTTTGCTTACATCATAACCCATATGCTCCAGTAAATAATTCCGGCCTGCTGCCAGACCGCAAAGTGTAGCTGTAGAACTTCCGCCTACAAATCCGACAGCGGTATCCTTGGGAAAATGAAATAAATCTGTAAGCCAATTTTCACAGACCTCTTCCAAAACAGAAGCAATAGGTGAAATAACATACAAAGCAGCATTTTGATCCCAGGCATCGGACAGCCATTTGGCTGCCAGCGAAGCCGGTATGATGCCCCCATTCACAAAACCAAAATAACGACCTCCAGTTTGAGCAACGGTTCCAGGTGATCCGTTTTTATGAAGCCTTTCAATAATTTCATAGGGGTCACCGGGATCATTAGGGAAGGCTTCCTTAAAGATGTTCAAACCATCCAGTGACTTTTGACTGGGAAAAACCGGTTGATCAAGAACATTACTCATATAATCGATCGCATAGTTCTTAGCCTGTTCAAAAAGTGACATGTCTAAAGCTTCGTCTCGAAGACGTTCACTGATCATGCTGTGTTTTTTACTTGCCATGTAATTTAAACCTCCTTTTAGGTGAAATATATTGTAAAGTACAAGCTTAATATGCTGATTGTATGCTTGTAAATAAATGTAGTCAATTGTAATATTGTATGCATAACAATGTTTTGTAGATGGTTTTCATAGTATATTGAATGAGTAAGTGATATAATGCAATCAAGCTTTATAGTTCAAAGGAGAGACGGAAGATGAATTTTGAAAAGATTACAAGTTATTTGAATTCACTGGAGGAAGAAGGGATCCCTTCTGTTGATTGCATGATTTATAAGGATCATAAGCCTGTGTATCGACATTTCAATGGGTATGCAGACAGTGCAAAAGCAAAAAAAATGCAGGGGAACGAATTATATTTGATGTTTTCTGCGACAAAGCTAATCACTATGGCCGCAGCTTTGCAGCTGATGGAAAAGGGAAAAATAGAGCTCGACCAACCGGTATCAACCTATCTGCCGGCATATGCCGACTTAAAAGTGATAGAAGAAGATCAAATCAGGCCTGCCGGGAAGGAACTGCTGGTGAAGCATCTGCTTTCTATGCAATCAGGTTTGGATTATGATTTGCAGCGTTCTGGCATTGTACGTGTTCTCAGAGAAAAAGGACAGAATGCCACCACACAGGAAATAGTCAACGCTTTTATTGAATCACCACTTAAATTTGAGCCCGGTGAGCATTTTGAATACAGCTTAAGCCATGATGTGGTAGGTGCAATCATAGAAGTGGCATCAGGAATGAGCCTGAAGGAGTATTTCACCCAGAATATATTCGTACCATTGGAAATGAAAGATACCTTTTTTGCCAAGCCTATGAATAAAAATGATCGTTTGACGACGCAGTATATGTATGATAATGACAGGCATGTATCAACGGAGATGGAGCCTTCCTGTTGCTATCAGCTTTCAGAAAGCTATGAGAGCGGCGGAGCCGGACTGATCAGCTGTGTGGAAGACTATGGGAAATTTGCAGATACGCTTGCTAGCGGAGGAGTGAGTGCGAAAGGGATACGAATTTTGAAGGAAGAAACCATTGAACTTATGAGAACCAATCTGCTGGGTTCTGTACAGCGAGAGGAACTGGTGAAAAAAATGGGCAGAGTGGGCTACGGTTATGGCTGTGGCGTTCAGGTGCTTTTAGATCCGAAAGAATGCCAAGCGAAAGCGCCAAGTGGAGTGTTCGGTTGGGACGGAGCAGCAGGTGCTTGTATCATCATGGACCCCGATAACCGGATAGCACTGGTATATGCTCAGCATGTCAGAGGCTGCGGCTATGCGTATTCGACTATTCATCCTATGTTGAGAGACTTATTGTATATGGAATAAGAAAAGCCCTTATTCGTATAAAAAGTGGAGATGCTAAACAGCACCTCCATTTTTTTATAGGTTTATTCCTTTTCATTGACTCCTATGCCAGGATTGCTTTATCATTGGCAAATTCTTCACCGGACACGACTTCAAACTGATGCATCAGATCTGCTATGGTAAGCTTTTTCTTCTCTTCACCGCTGATATTTAAGATAACCTTACCTTCGTGCATCATAATCAGACGATTGCCGTGTGCGATAGCATCCTTCATATTATGCGTGATCATCAGCGTGGTTAGATGGTTCTCTGCAATGATCTGATCGGTAATTCGAAGCACCTTTTCAGCTGTCTTTGGATCCAAAGCAGCAGTATGCTCATCCAGGAGCAGGAGCTTAGGCTGTTGTAGCGTAGCCATCAGCAGTGTGAGTGCCTGACGCTGACCACCGGATAGCAGACCGACCTTAGAGGTCAGGCGGTCTTCTAATCCCAGATCCAGAAGTTTTAGCAGCTCACGATACTTCTCCTTCTCTTGTCTGGTAATGCTCCAACCCAGAGTACGTCGTTTGCCTCGGCGTGCTGCCAGTGCCAGATTCTCTTCAATTTCAAGAGCAGCAGCGGTGCCGGTCATCGGATCCTGAAATACACGGCCAAGAAATGCAGCTCTTTTATGTTCAGGGATTCCGGTGATATTCTGTCCGTCCAATACAATGGCACCCAGATCCACGGGCCAGACACCGGCAACAGCATTCAGCATAGTTGATTTACCGGCACCATTGCCACCGATAACGGTACAGAAATCACCCGCATCAATATGAAGGTTGACTCCATTCAGAGCTACCTTTTCATTGATGGTGCCGGGATTAAAGGTTTTGTGAACATCAATAATATCAAGCATGTTACTGAGCCTCCTTATCATTCCTTGCCTTCAGTGAGGCTGCAGATATTCTTGCGGTACGTTTGAAGGAGCTGACGCTTTTTCCCTGCAGATAAGGTACTGCCAGGAAGATCGCTACGATAATCGCTGTAAAAAGCTTTAAATCATTGGGATTCAGCTTTAGCCAGAGAACAATGGTAACTACGATGTAGTAAATCACTCCGCCAAGTACAACGAAGGTCATGCGGAGCGCAAAGTTCATATGGCTTCTGAAAATAGAATCTCCAAGTACTTCACCGATAATAACTGCGGCCAGGCCGATTACGATGGAACCGCGCCCCATATTGATATCGGCAAAGCCTTGATACTGCGCCATCAAACCACCTGCCAGGCAGACGATGCCATTCGAGAGAGAAAGAGCAAGCACCTTTGTAAAATCAATATTAATACCATTTGCTTTGCTCATAGCCGGATTACAGCCTGTGGCACGAATCGAACAACCCTGCTCCGTACCAAAATACCAATAGAGGACTGCGATGAGTACAATCACAAATAGAACGCCGATGGTAATAGCCTTCGGTATTTCCTTCAGGGAGACCAAAAGATGGTACTTCTGTGCATTGATAGGCTGATTCGCAGACATGTCCATGATATGTAGATTCACGGAATACAAAGCAATCTGAGTCAGGATACCAGCAAGAATCGGAGGAATACCAAGTGCGGTATGTAACAGTCCGGTAATTAAGCCGGCTACAAGTCCGGCAAGAACTGCAACGAACAGTGCTACCGGGACAGGAAAGCCTGCTACAACCAACATGACGGTAACGGCACCACCGGTAGCAAAGGAACCGTCAACAGTAAGGTCCGCAAAGTTCAACAGACGGAAGGTAATATAGACACCTAACGCCATGATGCCCCAGATTAAGCCTTGCGCTACTGAGCCGGGGAGGGCACTCAGCAGATAAAGTGGATTGAGGGCGATGAAGCTCATAATATTCCTCCTAACAAGATTATTCTACTGTGATTGCCTCGTAGTTGTCAGGAATTGCGACACCCAGCTTGGCAGCACGATCAGCCATATATTTATAAGTTACCTTTGGAGCGTATTGAATTTCCATCTTTGTTATATCAGCACCGCTTACTAAGATATCATAAGCCATCATACCTGTAGAATAACCGATATCATAATAGCTGATAGAGAGAGTAGCAATACCGCAGCCTTTACAGATACCTTCTTCTCCTGCGATCACAGGAATTCCGGCAGGCTCGGTCACATTATTGATTGCCTCAGCACAGGAAGCTGCTGTATTATCTGTAGGAATATAGATAACATCGCTGCCCTGGCAAGCACTCTGAGCTACGGAAGCTACATCGTTGGAGTCAGCAAAGGTGTATTCGGTACAGGTATAACCCATATCCTTTAAGTAACCAGTAATTGTAGCTGACTGATACTTGGAATTTGCTTCTGCAGAGCAATACAGAATACCGATGTTTTTGGCATTCGGGAATAATTCCTTGATCATGTTCGCCTGCTGATCTAGGGGTGCAAGATCAGAAGTACCGGAAACATTGGAACCGGTCACACCGCTCCAATTATCGATATCCAGGGCTGTTGCATAATCCGTAATAGAAGTTCCGAGGATCGGGATTGTATTGGTTGCAGATACGGCTGCCTGAAGTGCAGGAGTAGCATTGGCCATGATTAAGTCATATTTGCTGGCCACAAACTGATTACTGATGGTAGCGCAGGTGGCAGAGTCTCCTGATGCGTTCTGCTCATCGAATTCTACCTTATCTCCCAACTTCTCGGTTAATGCATCACGAAATCCTTTCGTAGCGGCATCGAGAGCCTCATGCTGTACCAGCTGGACGATACCAACCTTATAGGTAGCCTTTGAAACTGTAGCAGAACCTTCTTTGCTGGTTTCTGTACTGGTGCTGCCGCAGGCGGTAAGGCTAAGTACCATTGCCATGGACAGAATAATCGAAATTATTTTTTTCATAATATAATCCTCCTATATAAATTCTGGAATTCATCGCTTTATAGTGCTAAAGTGATATGAGATGTATTATATCATGTGGGAAAAGAAAGTCAATATTCTCGATGAATTTTTTACTTAGATCATTGACATTTTCGACAACGCATAGTATGCTATATCCATAGATACCCCCCTGGGGGGTGGGGTGAGCAAAAGTAAAATGTATTATCCTATAGTAGTTCAGAGCTCCCTTCTTTCAAGAGACTGCGGCTAGATAGGATTTCTGTATTGATGAGGAAATGAATACCTCGGGAAGTTATTTTACCGTAAGGAAGGAGGAATAAGATGGAAAAGAAATTTCAGGTGACGGGCATGACCTGCTCTGCCTGTCAGGCTAATGTAGAAAAAAGTGTCCGAAAGCTGGAGGGAATTCATTCTGTGAATGTAAATTTGCTTACCGGCGGCATGCAGGTGGAATATGATGAAGCGGTACTTGATCATACTATGATTACCAGGGCTGTAGAAAGAGCCGGTTACGGTGCCAGGGATACTACAGCAAAAAGCTCATCTGAAGTGAATGGAAATAAACAGAATCCTCTACTGGAGGAACAGAAGGAACTGAAATTAAGGCTACTTGGCTCTGCACTTTTTCTGGTTCCTCTGCTCTATCTGACGATGGGGCATATGCTTGGGCTTCCACTTCCGAAGCTGATGACCGGTGAAGAGAATGCGCTGATCAATGCTTTTACACAGCTGCTCCTCACAGTACCGATTGTATATGTGAACAGGAAATACTATCAGGTGGGTCTGAAAACCTTATGGCACAGAGCACCTAATATGGATTCCTTGATCGCAGTCGGATCAGCTGCCGCAATCATCTATGGTATTTTTGCCCTCTATCGAATCGGATATGGCCTCGGACATATGGATATGGAAATTGTAATGCAATATCTTCATAATTTATATTTTGAGTCTGCAGGAACGATATTGACATTGGTTACCCTTGGAAAATATCTCGAAGCAAGATCCAAGGGGAAAACCTCAGAAGCGATGAATAAGCTGATGGATCTTGCTCCAAAAACAGCTCTTGTACTGCGTAACGGCAAAGAGACGGAGATACCGGCTGAGGAGGTAGTCATAGGAGACATTCTCTGCGTAAGGCCGGGGCAGAGTATTCCCGTTGACGGTGAAATCGTCGAAGGAAGTACAGCCATAGATCAGTCGGCAATCACAGGTGAGAGCATCCCGGTAGAAAAGAAAGCAGGTGATAAAATTGTCGCTGCTACAATAAACAAGACCGGCTATATCCGGTTTCGTGCGGAAAAGGTAGGAGAAGATACCACTCTGGCTCAGATCATTCGGCTGGTTGAAGAGGCTGGCTCCTCCAAGGCTCCCATCGCAAAGCTGGCGGACCGGATCAGTGGTATATTCGTACCTGTTGTTATCCTAATTGCTCTGGCAGCTTCCATCGCATGGCTATTGCTTGGGCAATCCTTTGAATTTGCGCTTTCCATCGGAATTGCCGTACTAGTGATTTCGTGTCCCTGCGCACTCGGCCTTGCCACTCCGGTTGCTATCATGGTGGGTACGGGAAAAGGTGCAAGCTGTGGTATCTTATTTAAATCAGCCCTGGCACTGCAGTTCCTCCATAAGACGGATACGGTGGTTTTAGATAAGACCGGAACGATCACGGAGGGAAGACCCAGAGTTACGGATATCCTGACTGTAAACAATATGTCAGAGGAGAGCTTACTGTCACTTGCGGCGTCGATGGAGAAACCTTCGGAGCATCCTTTATCGGAAGCTATCGTCAGGGAAGCAACGGAACGGGGAGGCACACTTGCTGATGCTGTGGATTTCAGAGCTGTACCCGGGAAGGGAATTACTGCGATGCTGGATGGTGCAAGCTATTTTGCTGGTAACTTAAGTTATTTGAGAGAAAGCGGTAGCCTCGGAGCTGTATGGATGGAAGAGGCAGGAGATCTGATCGAAAAAGCCGAACAGCTTGCCAAACAGGGGAAGACACCGATGTTTTTTGCATCAGAAACAAAGCTTTTGGGTGTCATCGCCGTGGCTGATACGATCAAACCTACCAGTAAAGCTGCAATTTCTGAGTTACAACAGATGGGAATCGAAGTGATCATGTTGACGGGTGATAACCAGGCTGCGGCTCATGTAATCAGCAAAGATTTGGGCATTAACAGTGTAATTGCCGAGGTACTGCCACAGGATAAGGAGAAGGAAGTCAGAACACTTCAGGAAAAGGGACGGCAGGTTGCTATGGTAGGAGATGGGATCAATGATGCTCCGGCTCTGGCCAGAGCGGATGTAGGAATCGCAATCGGAGCAGGAACTGATGTGGCAATCGAAGCTGCGGATGTCATATTAATGAGGAGCAGTCTTTCTGAAGTGGTGACAGCGATCAGATTAAGCAGGGCAACCCTTCGCAATATTAAGGAAAATCTGTTTTGGGCATTTTTCTATAATGCGCTAG
Organism: Bacillota bacterium; assembly: GCA_023414355.1. Taxonomy (GTDB): domain Bacteria; phylum Bacillota; class Clostridia; order Lachnospirales; family Lachnospiraceae; genus Mobilitalea. Next base: position 405,107 of record JAEZOB010000009.1, read on the forward strand.
GGATTCCACTGGCGGCAGGAGTCTTCTATCTAGCTTTCGGCTGGAAGCTTAATCCGATGTTCGGTGCCGCAGCCATGAGCTTAAGTTCTGTTTTTGTGGTGACAAATGCCCTACGACTAAAGTTTTTCCGTCCATAAGAAACAGATAATACAGGTATGCTTCATATTAACATAGAGGTATTTATTATAATCAAATCATAGAATAGGAGAGATCAGAATGAAGAAAGTAATTGAAATTAATGGTATGAGCTGTGGTCACTGCCAGGCTAGAGTCGAGAAAGCGTTGAACGCAATTACGGGTGTAGAAGCAAAGGTAGAACTGAAGAAAAATAGAGCAGTAGTGAATTTGAAATCAGAGGTTTCTGACGAAACACTAAAAAGTGCGGTCACAGAAGCCGGTTATGAGGTCGTATCCATCGCAGAGAAGAAGGGACTATTCGCGTAAGTGAAAGTTGGATTGCAGACGAATAGGAAGGTGACACTCAGTGAAGGCGGATAAGGAAAAGGTAGGCAGGCTGCTTCGTACAGCACGAGGACAAATTGACGGGATCCTGAAAATGATTGAGGATGATCGGTATTGTATCGACATCTCCAACCAGATTATCGCAACCGAAGCATTATTGCATAAGGCAAACAGGGAAGTATTGCATGCACATATTGATATGTGTGTCAAAGAAGCAATAGAAAGCGGGGAAACAGAGGATAAGCTGGCAGAAATCAGAAGCATCGTGGATAAACTGACGAAATAATTAATAAGCAAAGAGGCTGTTTCAAAATAGTAATCGAATAGAAAGTAAAAGGACTAGCATTCCCGGAATGCACTCTTTGGGAGACATACTGCTGAATTTGTGTGTGACAAGCGAACTTATATACGATTGTCGCATAAAAATTCAGTAGTGTGTCTTCCGACGAGTGTATGAGGGAAGCTAGTTCTTTTGCTTTCTATACATTACTGCTCTTTTGAGACAGCCTCCTGTAACTGGAATTTAATTGATAATAATTACCTAAAATGGTATACTAGCAAGGAAAGGACATAGAATGGAGGAGTGTTATGTTTTATCCGCAAAGCCTGGAAAAAGGTTATAAAATCGGTGTATCGGCACCTTCCGCCGGAATGAGTTCCGTCCCGGATCAGGCACGGCTGGAAAACGGTGTCAAGCATTTTCAGGAACTGGGATACCCCGTGATACTGACTGAGCATGTCAGATCGGATGATAGAGGTGCAAGCGCAAGCGGTAAGGTTCGTGCAGAGGAAATGACGGAACTCATCCTGAACCCTGAAGTCAGGGCTATCCTCGCAGCAGCAGGAGGAGACTTTCTGATGCAGATGCTTTCCGAACTGGACTTAGACTTAATCAGGAGAAATCCTAAGTGGTTGCAGGGCTTTTCCGATATCACCGGCATGCTCTTTACTGTGACCACCAATCTGGACATCGCTACAATTTATGCGAATAATTTCAGTTCCTTTGGTATGCAGAACTGGCATAGTTCTCTTTATGAAAATGTGAGAATCCTTGAGGGAGAAGATCTGGTCCAACACAGCTATGATTTCTACCAGGATGGGTATAAACCCCGGATTACGGGACTTGAGGAATTTGTCCCGGAGGCACCAGTGAATTGGCTTGGCTACACACCGGATGGTAAAATCACCGGAGATGAATTAATGCTAAGTGGGCGAATACTCGGAGGTAATCTGGATGTATGCCTTAATCTTGTGGGAACAAGATTTGATCAGGTGGGCCATTTTATTCATAAATATCGGGAGGATGGTATCCTCTGGTTTTTTGAAAGCTTCAGTCTGGACAGCTCCGAGCTAATCAGGGGTCTATGGCAGTTGAAGGAAGCGGGGTGGTTTGAATATGCATCAGGCTTCATTTTCGGCAGACCTGCGTTATTTGTGGAACAGAACGGGATTCCATATACGGATGCCATTCAAGTTGGACTTGAGAAGCTGCAAGTACCGGTAATACTAGAGGCAGATATCGGACATAAGCCGCCGCAGATGACCATAATGAATGGAGCGATGGCAAAGATCAGAAGCTGTCAGGGGAAAGGCAGTATCATCTTTGAAAGAAGGTAAATGAATGGATGGAGTGGGAAGAGGATAAGAGAGAGGTACAGATAATCAATACGGAAGATGTGAAAAGTATCGATATAATAAAGGATGAGGATACAAAAAGCAACGAATCTGATCGAAACGGAGCATCAGAAGATAATAGAAAGAAGTTGGTTTTGAAAAATCTGCTGGCCCCCTTACTTTTTTCTGTCGGAGCAGTCATCTATCTTGAATTAATAATTCATTTCTTAATCTATCGGAGTTTCGATGGGAAGATCATCTATCCGGTTTTATTTGCTATTCCCTTTGGCTGTGTTCTGACAGCGGTCTCAGGTTTTTTTGGTAAGCGAATTAACCGGATGATACTTTGGATTCTAACTGCATTCGTCTGCCTGATTTATCAGGTTCAATTGGTCTATTATTCAATTTTCAAGGTCTATTTCTCTTTTCAATCCCTTGGTTTGGCTCAGGATGCCATCACCAATTTCTATAAGGATGCTGTAAAGGCTATCTGGTCGAATCTCGGTGGTCTGATCAGCCTGTTATTACCACTTGTTATTCTGGCTATCATCATGAATAACCGGATTGACAGTAGTATGAGAAGGATAAAGACACAGGCGGTACTGCTTGGCGGCAGTATTATCATCCATGCTATTGTATTACTTGCCTTACTTGTCTTTGGGAAAGCGGATTATTCCCCCTATGATCTGTACTTTAATAATGGTGTTCCGGAGTTATGTGCCAGGCAACTCGGGGTCGCAACGATGTCGCGACTGGATATTAAAGGGATCTTCTCGAATGAGGAGGAACTGGTCCTTGCCGGAACAAAGAGCACCGAGTCGGAGAAGGGTGCAGGTTCTGCTCTGGAAACGACACTTAATACGGGACTTGCAGCTTCAAATACGCTCTCCGGGACAGGAGCAGCTCCAACTTCAAAGACGACACAAACAACAAGTACGGCACAAATGACAAACAGTGTCCAAGCAGCAAATAATTCTAGGGACATTGTGAACAGTAAAACTCCGATTGCTGTCTCTCCCACACCGGTTTCCATCGATACTTCACCTAATTGTATGGATTTTGATTTCAATATGCTTGCCGATGAAGAAAAGGATAGGACTATACAGACACTCCATAAGTATTTTGCTACGGTTCCTCCTACCAACAAGAACGAGTACACCGGCAGATTCAAGGGCTATAACCTGATCATGATAACAGCAGAGGGATTTTCACCCTATGCCATCCTTCAGGAAAAGACCCCTACTCTTTATCGAATGGTTAGGGAAGGCTTTGTATTCAATCATTTCTATACCGCATTATGGCAGACAAGTACCAGTGATGGTGAGTTTGTTGCCATGACAGGTCTGATTCCCTCCGGAAGCAGAAGCATGTATCTTGGACGTAAGAATCTATGGCCTTTGTCCCTGGGGAATCAATTTAATCTGCTAGGTGTCGAAAGCAAGGCGTATCATGATCATTCGTATACCTATTACCAGAGGAGCGAGACCCATACCAATATTGGATATGTGTGGAAGGCGAAAGGGAATGGTCTCGAACTTCCTACTGACTGCTGGCCTGAGTCTGATCTGGAGATGATTGACGCCACAGTGGATGAGTATACGGATGAGAAACCCTTCCATGTATATTATCTGACCGTCAGCGGTCATATGAATTATACCTTCAGTGGTAATAGTATTGCGAATAAGAACAGACAGCTGGTGAAGGATCTTCCATACAATAATGATGCAAAAGCATATATTGCATGTCAGATGGAGCTGGATATGGCGTTGGAGCAGCTGATTGTGAAGCTGAATGAGGCAGGGGTCGCAGATCGCACTGTGATTGCCCTAAGTGCAGATCACTATCCCTATGGCTGGGAGAAAAGTAATCTGGATGAGCTTGCAGGACATGTGATTGATCCTACCTTCGAGATATTTCAGAACCACTTTATTCTTTGGTGCCAAGGGATGAAGGAAAACGTCGTGATTGATAAACCCTGTTCCAGTCTGGATATCCTGCCCACGCTGTCGAATCTGTTTGGTCTTACCTATGATTCAAGGCTACTGATGGGCCAAGATATCCTGTCAGATGCAGAACCGCTTGTGATTCTATCCAATCGGAGCTTTATTACGGACAAGATTATGTATGATTCGGCATCACGTAGAACAACGCTTTTAACCTCGGAATCACTGTCGCCTGACTATATCGAGAATATGAATCAGGTTGTGAAAAACAAATTCATTGTATCGAAAAGTGTACTGGAGAAGGATTATTATCGTTACCTTTTTAGGAACTAAGATCAGAAGAGAAAGGCTCCTTCCCTCGTATCTCATGAAATTCTAATCTTTCATGTATTGACAAATCGGAGTACGAAATGTATGATAAGTTATACAAATCATACATTTTGTACTTTTTGTAGTATCGGGAGGTACTCATTGAAAAACTCGAAAGGAAAGCATTTCTTCGGTACTGTGAAGGTCGGAGAAAAGGGACAGATTGTCATACCCAAAGAAGCAAGAAATATCTTTGATATCAAACCGGGAGACTACCTGCTTGTATTGGGTGATGAGGAGCAGGGGATCGGTATTGTCAAAAGCAATGAGTTCTATCCATTAGCAAAGGATAATTTTAAAGCTATGCGAAATAAGGAGGAAGAGGAATGACAGCAATTCAGACGGTGAATCTTACAAAGAAATATAAGGACAAGATAGCGGTTAATTCACTGAATCTTGTAGTAGAACAGGGAGAATTATTTGCTCTGCTCGGAGTAAACGGTGCGGGTAAAACCACAACGATCAAGATGCTCTCCTGCCTTACAGCTCCGACCAGTGGAGATGCTTTCCTGTTAGGGGACAGTATTCTGACACATTCACAAGCGGTAAAGGAGAAAATAAATGTCTCCCCGCAGGAGACGGCAGTTGCTCCTAATCTAACGGTCAGAGAAAATCTTGATCTGATTGCAAAGATTTATGGAAGTGACCAAGACAGTTCAAAACGAAAGACTGAGGAGATGCTGACTGTGTTTAGCCTGCAGGAGGTGGCCAAAGCGAAAGCGAAGACTCTGTCAGGAGGCATGCAGCGAAGATTAAGCATAGCCATGGCATTGATTTCCGAGCCCAAAATCTTATTCCTGGATGAACCTACCTTGGGACTGGATGTACTGGCCAGAAGAGAGCTTTGGAAAGAGATTGAGAAACTGAAAGGTAAGATTACCATTATCCTGACTACGCATTATCTGGAGGAAGCAGAGGCTCTTTCCGATAGAATTGCCATTATGTCAAAGGGAGAATTGAAGGCTGTAGGTACAGCCAAGGAACTTATGACGAAGACCGGTACGGACAAGCTTGAGGATGCATTTGTGGCATTAGCTGTAGGAGAGGGGGAAGTACGATGAGATGTCTTACTTTTGTTACACGTAATCGAAAGGAAATACTTAGAGATCCTTTGACTCTGGCGTTCGGAATAGGATTCCCGCTTGTAATTTTGTTACTGCTATCAGCAATTCAGGCCAATATTCCTGTGGATTTATTTATGATTGATCGGTTGGTTCCCGGAATTGCAGTATTCGGATTATCCTTCATTACCCTGTTTTCCTCCATGCTGATTGCCAAAGATAGAACCTCTTCATTTTTATTGCGTTTGTTTTCTTCACCGATGAAGGCCTCCGATTATATCCTGGGGTATACACTACCTATGATTCCAATCTCAATTGCACAGAGCTTGATTTGCTTTGCTGCAGCACTATGTCTCGGCCTGACCTTTAATATAAACCTATTAATATGTTTATTGGTGCTCCTTCCGGCTGATTTATTCTTTATCGGTTTTGGACTGATGGCAGGTACAATATTAAATGATAAGCAGGTTGGGGGTATCTGTGGAGCGTTATTGACAAATGTGAGTGCATGGTTAAGTGGTACCTGGTTCGACTTAAGTCTTGTTGGAGGCTGGTTTAAGAAGATAGCTTATGCGCTACCCTTTGCTCATGCAGTGGATGCCAGCAGGGCAGCATTGTCTGGCAAGTATTCAGATATTATGCCTCATCTTTGGTGGGTCATTGGTTATGCGGCTGCTATGCTGATCATTGCGGTAGTCATCTTCAACCGCAAGATGAAAGCCGATCAGGGTTGATGTTTCTGAAAAAACAACCTTATCCTGAAAAACCATGAAATTCACACATAGGCACTAAAAAACATAAATAAATTTTCCTCTTGATTTTAAGAAAATGGTATGTTAATATAAGTCATCAGCAAAGGTGTTGTATACGCAATACCTTTGTCTTTTTATATCATAAATTCAGATTATTATTTATGATATAACGAATGTAGCTAAACAGTATGAATAAGTAATCGGCTATGAAGGAGACTTTATACTACCCAAAAATCGAATGACAGGAATGGTGAGCCACCGACTGAGAGCACACCTAAGATGATAAGTAGGATACGGAACACTCCGGAGCCCGCGGACTGAACAATCAGTAGGTTCGTGCGTGGCACGCGTTAAGTGTATCAGAACTTAGTTCTGTAGAAAGAGGAGAGCTTATGCTCTCAATGCGGGTGGTACCGCGGGAAATTCGATTTCTCGTCCCGAAGAATGCAAACAAAGCATTCTTCGGGACTTTTTTATTGTTATAAAAAGTCTTGTGGAAGAATGCATGTCGAAAGTAACAGGAAAGAATGGAGGAATATGCATGGAATTCATAACAGGCTTACAGCAGAAAAAAACAAGTGAGATCAGTGACATTTTAGGAATGGAAATCAAAGGGAATGTGAAAATCAACGGCTATATCCATACGATCCGCCATATGGGAGAGGTAGCTTTTGTTGTGCTTCGTAAGAGAGAAGGACTCGTACAGTGTGTCTTTGAAGAAGGAGTAACCGACTTCGAGCTGAAGGATTTAAAGGAAGGTATGACTGTGGAAGCGGAAGGCCTTCTCCATGAGGAGGAAAGGGCTCCCCAGGGCTTTGAGGTAAGACTCACTAAGCTCAAGGTACTGACTACACCAAAGGAAGGTGCGATGTTGCCGCTTCCGATCTCCAAATGGAAGCTGAAGACCTCCCTCGAGACGAAGCTCAATTACAGACCGATTTCTCTTCGTAACATCAGAGAGAGAGCAATTTTTAAGCTGCAGGAGGGAATCGTCAGAGGCTTCCGTGATTTCCTTCATTCTCAGGGTTTTACGGAAATCCGCACACCGAAGATCGTTGCGGGCAATGCCGAAGGAGGGGCGAATGTATTCAAATTGGAATATTTCGGAAGCAAGGCATTTTTGGCACAAAGCCCCCAGTTCTATAAGCAGACCATGGTAGGTGTCTTTGACAGAGTATTTGAAGCTGCACCGGTATTTCGTGCAGAGAAACATAATACAACAAGGCATTTGAACGAATATACCAGCCTCGATTTTGAGATGGGATATATTGAAGGCTTTGAGGATATCATGGCCATGGAGACAGAGATGCTTCGTGCAGTATTTGAACTATTGTCCAAGGAGTATGCGAAGGAATTAAAGCTGCTCGAGGTTACTATCCCTGAGCTGGATCAGATTCCGGCAGTACGCTTTGATGAAGCAAAGGTTCTCGTGTCTGAAAAATATAATAGAAAGATAAAGAATCCCTACGATCTGGAACCGGAGGAAGAGGTTTTGATCGGGAAATACTTTAAAGAAGAGTATGGCAGTGACTTTGTATTTGTCACCCATTATCCCTCTAAGAAGAGACCCTTCTATGCGATGGATGATCCGGCAGACCCCAAATTTACCTTAAGCTTTGATCTCTTGTTCAAGGGCATGGAGATCACCACCGGAGGACAGAGAATTCATGATTATGAGGCGCAGGTAGCCAAGATGATGGCACGCGGGATGAACCCCGAGGAATTCACCAACTTCCTGATGATTCACAAGCACGGCATGCCACCTCACGGAGGTCTCGGTATCGGTCTTGAGAGATTGACCATGAAACTTCTGGATGAGCAAAATGTCCGTGAGACTACGCTCTTCCCGCGTGATTTATCAAGGCTGGAGCCATAAAAGTAAGCTTATTGAAAGCCGCTCAGTTTACAGGAGGAATCACAAAAGCGGTTATCGAACAGAAAGGTGGAATTACCATGACGATCAATGAAGAAACCATACGTTATGTTGCAGCTCTGGCAAAGCTCTCTGTCTCCGAAGAAGAGAAGCAGAAGGCGATGCAGGACCTAGATCATATACTGGACTATATCGAGACTATGAACGAACTGGATACGGAGGGTGTGGAACCCATGTCCCATGTCCTTCCGATCAAAAATGTATTTCGGGAAGATGAGATTACGAACGGAGATGACCGTGAAGAATTGCTTTGTAATGCACCGAAGCGGATTGGCGGCAGCTTTGCGGTTCCGAAGACCGTTGAATAAAGTGCGAATCAAACAACAAAATTGCAAATGGTGTGAATGAGAGAATGATAATATCAGAGTAATGTTACTCAAATGGAGGCAGAAATGAAGGATATCACGACATTGTCTGCGCTGGAGCTTGGCAGAAAAATCAAGGCAAAGGAATTGACTGTTGCCGATGCAGTGAAAGCGCAGCTTGAGATTATAAAACAGAGGGACCCGGAGTATGGCTGTTATATCTCGGTCCTGGAGGAGGATGCTTATGCGCAGGCAAAGGCTGTGCAGGCACGGATTGACGCAGGAGAGCTGGAGACTTCCCCCTTGGCGGGAGTGCCAATGGCAGTAAAGGATAATATCTGTACCAAAGGAATGAAGACCACCTGCGCTTCTAAAATATTATATAATTTTGAACCGACCTATGACGCTACCGTAATTGAAAAATTGAAAAATGCGGGTGCCATCATGATCGGCAAGACGAATATGGATGAGTTCGCGATGGGAAGTACGACTGAGACCTCTTTCTTTGGTGAAACGAAGAACCCGTGGAATAAGGCTTGCGTTCCCGGAGGTTCCAGTGGTGGATCAGCAGCAGCGGTTGCTGCAGAAGAAGCATATTATGCTCTGGGTTCCGATACAGGTGGATCTATTAGACAGCCGGCAGGCTATTGCGGAGTGACCGGAATCAAGCCTACCTACGGAACGGTTTCACGTTACGGTCTGATCGCTTATGCATCCTCTCTGGATCAAATCGGAACAATCGGTAGGAATGTATCGGATTGTGCGGCTGCACTTGAAGTGATCTCCGGTCACGACAGCAAGGATTCTACCTCTGCGCCGACAGAAAGCTATCGCTATACGGATGCACTTGTGGATGATGTGAAGGGCATGAGGATCGGTATCCCGAAGGATTACCTCGGAGCCGGAATTGAGCCTGAAGTTAAGGAAAGTATCTTAAAGGCTGCAGAAGTGCTTAAGAGTAAGGGTGCGATCATCGAGGAATTTGAATTGCACTCCGTAGAATTTGCAGTTCCTTCCTATTATGTGATCGCCTGTGCGGAAGCCAGCTCCAATCTGTCCAGATTTGATGGTGTGAAGTATGGCTATCGTACTCCCGATTTTGAGGGACTGCAGGACGTATATAAAAAGACCAGGAGTGAAGGCTTCGGTAACGAAGTAAAACGCCGTATGATGATCGGCGCCTTCGTGTTAAGCTCCGGTTATTACGATGCATTTTATAATAAAGCGCTGAAGGTAAGAGCAATCATCAATGAGGGCTTTCAGAAGGCGTTTGAGAAGTATGATATTTTACTCGGACCAATCGCTCCTGAGACTGCACCAAAGCTTGGTGAGAGTCTGTCCGATCCACTAAAGATGTACCTGTCCGATATCTATACTGTATCTGTGAATCTGGCGGGACTTCCTGCCATCAGTCTTCCCTGTGGGAAGGATCAGAAGGGGCTGCCCATCGGTCTGCAGCTGATCGGAAAGCATTTTGGTGAGAAGGATATCATACGGGCTGCTTATAGCTTTGAGCAGGCAGTCAGCTATGAGAGACCCGCTACGCTCGGAAAGGAGGCATAAGACATGAAAGCATATGAAACCGTCATTGGTCTGGAGGTTCATGTTGAGCTTGCCACCAAGTCAAAAATTTTCTGTGGCTGTACCACACAATTCGGTGGAGATCCCAACACCCATTGCTGCCCAGTCTGCACGGGTATGCCGGGAACACTTCCGGTACTAAATAAAAAGGTCGTGGAATTTGCCATGGCAGCAGGTCTTGCCATGAACTGTACGATAACACAGAGATGTAAATTCGATCGGAAGAATTATTTCTATCCAGATCTTCCGAAGGCTTATCAGATCTCCCAGCTTTATCTTCCGATTTGTCGGGATGGTGGGATCGAGATCGAGACCGAAGCAGGAAAGAAGACCGTCAGAATCCATGAAATACACATGGAGGAGGATGCCGGTAAGCTGGTACATGATCCCTGGGAGGATTGTACTCTGGTAGATTATAACCGTTGCGGCGTACCGCTGATAGAGATCGTAAGTGAACCGGATATGCGCTCTGCGGAGGAGGTAATTGCCTACTTAGATAAGCTAAGACTGATTCTTCAATATCTGGGAGTATCCGATTGTAAGATGCAGGAGGGATCCCTCCGTGCGGACATTAACTTATCCATCCGAGAGGTTGGGGCAAAGGAATTCGGTACCAGAACCGAGATGAAGAATATGAACTCCTTCAAGGCAATCGCCAGGGCGATCGAAGGAGAGAGAAAACGTCAGATTGAGTTAATAGAGGATGGGAAAAAGGTCATCCAGGAAACCAGACGTTGGGATGATAATAAGGACACCAGCTTCGCGATGAGATCCAAAGAGGATGCCCAGGACTATCGATATTTTCCCGAGCCTGATCTGCCACCGATTGAGATCAGTGATGAGTGGCTCAATTGTATTCAGGAACGTCAGCCGGAGCTTCGTGATGAGAAGATGGTACGGTATGAGAAAGAATTTGATATTCCCACATATGATGCCTCAATAATCACAGGTTCAAAGCATCTCGCCGATCTCTTTGAAGAGACCGTAGCTCTTTGCGGTAAACCGAAGGAGGTATCCAACTGGCTAATGGTTGAGACCATGCGTCTTTTAAAGGAGCAGGAGATGGAGCCGGAAGCAATCAGCTTTGCTCCCGCTCAGCTGGCTGCGTTGATACGGCTCGTGGATGGAAATAAGATCAATCGTACTGTAGCGAAAGAAGTATTTGAGAAAATCTTCAAGGAGAATGTCGATCCCATACAATATGTGGAGAAGCATGGACTGGGTATGGTTACGGATGACGGACTTTTGCGTACCACAATCGAGAAGATTATTTCGGAAAGTCCGCAATCCGTAGCTGATTATAAGAGTGGCAAAGCGAAAGCTATGGGATATATTGTTGGGCAGACTATGAAGGAAATGAAGGGAAAAGCGGATCCCGGTAAAATAAATCAGCTGGTAAAGGAACTACTGGACAATCTATAAGAGCTCCGAAATATATGAAATGTAATAAACCTCATCTCGACAAATAGGTCTTTCCTACCAAAAAGCCGTTTCGCTGTCGAAGATGAGGTTTTGCTGTCATTTTATCATTGTATATCTTTTCTAGATGTCGTATAATTAAAGTAGATAAAATACAATACGCTGGAGGGGTATAAGATGGATGAGAGAAGAAGGCAAAAACGAATGCCTGTAACCATGAGTTTAGAAATAACGAATCTCTATAAACAAGATCATGAATTAATCAGCGATTTGCATGCTCCGATAGAGGTTTTGAACATTTCGTTGACCGGAATCGGTTTTCGATCAAAGAGTGTTTTGCCAATGGGATATTATTTTAATGCCAATATCAATCTGGGTTCTGAGGATACCTTACATAGTGTGATACGTATCATACGATCCCAGCCGGACGAAGATTCCACTTATTACGGCTGTGAGTTTGTAGGTGTTGCATCGATTCTGTCCTATATCTTCGAGGATTATGATCATAAGCTTTCCGAAGAGAAGATATCAATAGGATAAAGAAGTTGGAGTGATACAAGGCAGAGACAGAGACGGAAGAAAGTATTATATAAAAAAAGGAAATAAAGAAGTGAAATAGAAAGAAAGATACACACAGGCTTCTGCCGGACAGACCGGTGAAGGATGGAGAAGGCATCCGGAAGAAGTTTGTGTGTATCTTTTTTTCTATATGGATTAAAAAGTACTATGCTCTGATATCAAAGGTATAACGGGCAGGACTACTTTCCCCGGCATTTCGTTCGATAAAATCCTTTACAAAATCAGGCTTCTGATAAACGTCCATCACCTCATAGTGAAAGGTATAGCCTCTCTTTTGTAAGGCTTCACTAAGGGAAGGAACATTACTGGTAAGGATTGATTTTGCGGTTTTCTCTTCAGGGTAGAATTTGGCGTTAACAATCGTATGCTCCAGAGTGACATGAATGTTTAAAGCACCCAGATTCGGCATATCCAGATGGAGCAGGACGCTTAAGTCTTTTTTTGTCTTTAGCGCTTTTTTATTCGTAAATACATAAAGCTCGCTTGGGATATCCTGATTCTCTGCCTGTACAGGTAATTGAAGATAAGTAAACATTTGGTTCAAATCCTTCATGAAGCTTAGATTCTCCTGAAGATTTTTCACGGGTTCCTGAAACTTCAAGCTTTCTAAGAGCTTTTCTTCTGATTGGCCGAGTAGACGGAAGGCGTCCATATCATCCTGAAGCTTTCTGTATAATTCAGATACAGATCCCTTTTGCTCCAATTTCTCCGGTGTAATGGTCCATCTCTGATGGAAGGCTTCCGTAAGTAGCTTAGCATATTCCGGTGACTGAAGGATAGCTTTGGAGGCTTCGCTTCCTGCTTTGGGAAGCTGTTCACCAATCAATTTAAGAATTTCTGTAGTAGTCGCGCTACCTTCTGCCAGTTGATCAGCGAAGTGCGTGCCCTCTGGCAGTTGTCTGATCAACTGTCCGAGATTAGTTTGTTCTGCATCTGTCAGGAATTCCGAAAGCTTCGGAAGAGCTGATGAATTTAAGGCATCGGGTATATTTGTGACGGAGGGATCTGCTTGTGTAATTGCTTCCGACTCCTTCAGCAGTATCTGTAAGAGAGAATCATTCAGGGAAAGTGCAATATTCTGACGGGCTTCAGGTGTCTGGGATAAATTATCGGGGAGTACATTCAAGGCTGTCCCCTGTGCTAAGGTCTGATCGGAAGTTTGAGCATTGGGCTGAGCGAAAGCCTGAACGGTAGGCTGAGTAGTGGGCTGAGTGGGGCTCTGTTCAACAACTTCGAGCAACGGTAGGGAAAGGTCCTGAGCAACAGACTGCACCATCGACTGGAGTGAGGTGGAAGTCGGGACAGAAGGACTGCTAAGGGGAAGTACTGTATTCGTGGCCGCAGATGTTGTAGGGTTCAGACTTACTTCTTTAGTCGGAACGAAGAGCTCCGAAAGGGACTTCGTAAGGTTCTGTATATCAGTAATCAGCTTACCTGTTCCGTTCTGATAGGCTTCAAATTGACGGATATTGGAGGAGGTCAGAGGAATACTGTTCTTCAGCATAAGGACAAGGCTCTGAGGAGATGCCTCCCGATTCATAACCGCAGCCTTGATGAGGGTCTGAAGCGTCTGTTTATCAATTGGCATCCGATATTTCAATAATTCTGACAAAATAGCTTTATTCCGATCCGTAAGAGGCAGGCCGCTGGCAGTCAATGCCTTAAGTATAGCGGAATCAGTGGGAGCAGTATCCTCAGGTAAGAATTTTAGCATCAAACGGTTCCCACTGTCTTCGGAAACCTGAAATCTTGCTTCCTCTCCTATGGCTAGTGGTACCTCACCGGAAAGTTTTGCTGTAATGACCTGTTGTCCGGGCTCAAGCCGTATCTTCACTTCATTATAACGAAGATCAAGAACAGTCCCCTTTAGCAGTTGTCCTTCGTCTAGATCCGGTTTAGCTGAGGATGAGGAGGAGATATCTTTTGCCTGCAAGGCTTTGGACAATGTCCGGTTCTCATCGATAGAACGGGATATCCCGGCTTTATTTGAATTGATTTCCATGATAATCTCCATTCCTGTACAGTATTTATGTACATATTGAAAGATGTAAAGTCATATATAAGCCTACATTAGGCTCTTATCATAACAAAGTATATCTATTATATCGTCTGACATACCATAATAAATTATATCAGAAACTTGATATCCAACTCTATTAAAGGTATAATAACACCAGATTGAAAAATAGGAAAGCATGAGGTATATTATGCAGGAAATGCAGATCGATCAATGTCCTTACTGTCATAGCACAAATATTGGGATTGGATACCAGTTGGGGTACGGACAGATTTTTGCTGACATCTACGCATATTCCTCGACGCGGGACTGCTCAACAGTCGAACATATTCTATGCAAAGAATGTGGCAATATTCTTCGTTCCAGAGTCGTGAAACCTGAGGTGTTTCACTCGTACAGTACGGCCAGACAGGAAGAACTGAAAGAATATATCGAAAGTTACGGCATTCTGCTTTGCAACAGTAATGATGAGCTGCCGTCTTTGTGCAGCCTTGGTTACAGTATGGAAAACATCATCGGGCTGATTGAGCTTCATCAGGTGTATTACTGCAAAGCGTACAAAAAGAGATCAACATATCTTTCGATCAGGGCATATCAGCTGCTGGTAAGGTGTAAGAATAAGAAAGAATTATATCCGGAAGCAGCAGTAATCTATCATGAGATAAAGAAACAGGAATGTATCGATAAGGATGAATTAAAACAGAGAATGAAAATGGATAAGAAATGCTATGACAAAGCCTTTGACTTCCTACTAGAGAACTTGTATATTACTGCCTATGCCGGAAAGAGAATCAATGCCAACTGGTATTCTTACCTTTACTGCACAACAGAGCAATGGAGCAGAGAGGTTGCGGGTCTGCACTTTAGCGGAGATTCTAGAGAAGCTCTATGGAAGCTTGTCGGACATAATATGAATGAAAAACAATATGAAGCTTTCCTAAAGTAATTATTTCACGGAATAGAGTTTAACGAAAACAATCGCATGGGATGACTAGGCACTTAATTTAATTAAGTGCAAATGCACTATCACCTTATTAAGTAAGGTTTTTTCTCTTAAATATTTAAAAAATTAATTAAAATAATATTTTTTCTTATAAATATGCTTGCAATGTGAAAAATTATGTATTATAATCAACGCAATAAAACGAAGGCGTTTTTAGACTCATCAAAGGATTGGTCTAAGAGCGCTATTTTTTACGTCTTTTATTGTATAGCCGATGGCTGTTACGATACAAAGTCATAAGTCTGGATCATAGTAAGGTTAATATTAAAAGTATGATAGAAAAGGAAGAGGATCAGGTATGAAGCAGAACGTTAGAGAGGAAATCAATTGTGTTCCCCAGGGACTATATGACCCCCGCTTTGAGCATGATAACTGCGGTATCGGGGCAGTAGTGCATATGAAGGGAAAGCAGACCCATTCAACAGTGGAAAACGCTTTGAAAATCGTTGAGAATTTGGAGCACCGTGCCGGTAAGGATGCGACAGGAGAAACAGGTGACGGTGTAGGAATTCTTCTTCAGATTTCCCATAAGTTCTTCGCTAAGGTTGCCAAGCCTTTGGGAATAGAACTGGGAGCAGAACGTGATTACGGTGTGGGAATGTTCTTCTTTCCTCAGGATGAACTCAGCCGCAATCAGGCAAAAAAGATGTTCGAGATTATTGTGGAAAAAGAAGGCATGAAGTTCCTTGGTTGGAGAGAAGCACCGATCAAGCCCTCTTATCTCGGAGAAAGAGCAGTGGAGTGTATGCCCTGTATCCTGCAGTGCTTTATTAAGAGACCCGCGAATACTGCCAAGGGCCTTGACTTTGACCGTAAGCTTTTTATCGCCAGAAGAATATTTGAACAGAGCAATGACAATACCTATGTGGTATCCTTGTCCAGCCGTACCATTGTATATAAAGGGATGTTCCTGGTGAAGCAGCTTCGCCTTTTCTTTGAAGATCTTCAGGATACGGCATATGAGAGTGCAATCGCAATTGTTCACTCCAGATTCTCCACCAATACGAATCCCAGCTGGCAGAGAGCCCATCCGAACCGTCTGATTGTACACAACGGTGAGATTAATACCATCCGTGGTAATGCAGATAAAATGCTTGCAAGAGAAGAGACTATGGAATCCGAGCATTTGAAAGGGGAGCTTCATAAAGTACTCCCTGTAGTAAATATTGAAGGTTCTGATTCGGCAATGCTTGATAACACCCTGGAATTCCTGGTAATGAGCGGCATGGAGCTTCCGTTGGCTGTTATGATCACCATTCCGGAGCCCTGGAGCAATAATTCGGCGATCAGCAGGGAAAAAGCTGATTTCTACCAGTACTATGCGACCATGATGGAGCCCTGGGATGGTCCGGCCTCCATTCTGTTCTCTGATGGAGATTTGATGGGTGCAGTCCTTGACCGTAACGGTCTCCGCCCTTCCAGATACTATATTACCGAGGATGATTATCTGATCCTTTCCTCTGAGGTCGGTGTTCTTGACATACCTGCAGAGAAGATTGTTAAGAAAGAAAGACTCCGTCCCGGCAAGATGCTCTTAGTGGATACTGTAAAGGGGTGTCTCGTCGATGATGAGGATTTGAAGAATAGCTATGCGAAACGCCGCCCTTACGGCGAATGGTTGGATTCTAATTTAATCAAGCTGAAGGACATCCATATTCCTAATAAGAAGGTGGTAGAATATAGCGAGGAAGAGCTTGCAAGACTGCAGAAGGCCTTTGGCTATACCTATGAAGATTTTAAGACGACTATTCTACCTATGGCAACCACAGGTCAGGAGGCAGTTGCAGCCATGGGTGCAGATTCTCCGCTACCCGTTCTGTCCAAGAATAATCCTCCTTTGTTCTCCTATTTCAAGCAGCTGTTTGCACAGGTAACCAATCCTCCGATTGATGCAATCCGTGAGGAAATCGTAACAGCGACTTCGGTTTATATCGGAGAAGACGGAAATATCCTGGAGGAGAAAGCAGAGAACTGTAAGGTTCTTAAAATCAATAATCCCATCTTAACCAATACGGACTTATTAAAAATTAAATATATGAAGAAGCCCGGTTTTAATGTGGAAGTGCTTCCGATGATTTATTATAAGAATACCTCTCTGGAGAAGGCAATTGATCATCTCTGTCTGGAAGCAGACCGTTCCTACAAAGAGGGTGCGAATGTCCTGATTTTATCTGACCGCGGTGTGGATGAGAATCATGTGGCTATTCCTTCTCTCTTGGCGGTATCAGCACTACAGCAGCATCTGGTACGTACCAAGAAGAGAACCGCTCTGGCAATGATCGTGGAAAGCGCGGAGCCCAGAGATGTGCATCATTTCGCCTGCCTGCTCGGCTACGGTGCCTGTGCCGTCAATCCCTACCTGGCGCAGGAAACGATCCGCCAGCTGATCAGCAGCAATATGCTGGATAAGGATTATTATGCGGCTGTGGATGATTATAATCATGCGGTGTTAAAGAGCATTATCAAGATTGCTTCCAAGATGGGTATCTCCACAATCCAGTCCTATCAGGGCTCCAAGATATTCGAAGCAATTGGTATCAGCAAGGAAGTAATCAATAAATACTTTACCGGAACCGTAAGCCGTATTGAAGGAATTACCTTAAAGGAGATGGAGCGTCAGGTGGATGCCCTGCATTCCAAAGCCTTTGATCCGCTGGGCTTGAATCTTGATTTAAGCCTGGATAGTGACGGTTCTCATAAGCTTCGAAGTAATAAGGAGGAGCATCTTTATAATCCGAAGACCATCCATCTGCTTCAACAGTCCACAAGGACCGGCAGCTACGAGATGTTCAAGGAATACTCCAAGGAAATGACCGCAGAGCAGGAAAAGGTGAATCTACGTGGTTTACTGGATATGAAATACTCGGAAAAGGAAATTGACTTAAGTGAGGTGGAGAGTGTTGACTCTATCGTGAAACGGTTTAAGACCGGTGCAATGTCCTACGGTTCCATCTCTCAGGAAGCACATGAGGCTTTGGCAATCGCTATGAACCGTCTGGGCGGCAAGTCCAACAGCGGTGAAGGCGGAGAAAGTCTGGAACGCTTGAAGCTCGGAGAGGACGGTCTGAACAAATGCTCAGCCATTAAGCAGGTGGCTTCCGGACGATTTGGCGTTACCAGCGAATACTTAGTCAGCGCAAAGGAAATCCAGATTAAGATGGCGCAGGGTGCAAAGCCCGGCGAGGGCGGACAGCTTCCGGCAGAGAAGGTATATCCCTGGATTGCCAAGACCAGACATTCAACACCTGGCGTGGGATTGATCTCACCACCGCCCCATCACGATATTTATTCCATCGAGGATTTGGCTCAGTTAATTTATGATTTAAAGAATGCAAATAAGGATGCAAGGATTTCCGTAAAACTTGTATCCGAAGCAGGTGTTGGTACAATTGCAGCCGGCGTTGCTAAGGCGGGTGCGGGAGTTATCCTGATCTCCGGCTATGACGGTGGAACCGGTGCAGCTCCGAGAACCTCCATCTACAATGCGGGACTTCCTTGGGAGCTTGGACTCGCAGAAACCCATCAGACATTGATCATGAACGGACTGAGATCTAAGGTAGTGATTGAAACGGACGGTAAATTACTGACCGGACGTGATGTGGCTGTCGCAGCATTACTTGGTGCGGAGGAATTCGGTTTTGCAACTGCTCCGCTGGTAACCTTGGGTTGCGTTATGATGCGCGTATGTAACCTGGATACCTGCCCTGTTGGTGTAGCGACTCAAAATCCTGAGCTTCGTAAGAGATTTATGGGTAAACCGGAATATGTGGAAAATTTCATGCGCTTCGTAGCAGAGGAGCTTCGTGAATACATGGCAAAGCTCGGCTTTAGAACTGTCGATGAGATGGTAGGACGTACCGATCTGCTTATGGTTAAGGATACTGCAGGGAAGGACGAAAGAGCTAAGACTGTTAATTTAAAGGCAATCATAAATAATCCGTTTGTGGAAGCCGGCGAAGCATTTCATTATGATCCCTCTCAGATCTTTGATTTCGGACTTAAGAATACCATGGATGAGAAGGTACTCCTAAAGAAGTTCAAGGTATCAGAAAAGCATACGCAGAAGCTTAAGGTAAACGTAACCAATACGGACCGTACCTTCGGTACCATCCTTGGTTCCGAAATTACCAGAAAGCATGGAACCGCATTGAAGGAGGATACTTATGTAATTGAAGCGCAGGGCAGCGGCGGTCAGAGCTTCGGAGCTTTCATACCGAAGGGACTCACTATTGAGCTGGAGGGTGACAGCAACGATTACTTCGGTAAAGGCTTATCCGGCGGTAAGTTGGTGGCATTCCCTCCGAAATCCAGCAGCTTCAAGGCAGATGAGAACATCATCATCGGAAATGTGGCTCTGTATGGTGCGACCAGCGGAAAGGCTTTCGTCTGCGGTGTGGCCGGAGAACGCTTCTGCGTACGTAACTCTGGTGCAATTGCAGTGGTGGAAGGTGTTGGTGATCATGGCTGCGAATATATGACAGGCGGCAGAGTTGCGGTACTTGGTAAAACCGGAAAGAATTTTGCAGCCGGAATGAGCGGTGGTATCGCTTATGTACTGGACGAAGACAACGATTTATATAAGAGACTGAATAAAGGAATGGTAACCTTTGAAGCTGTGACAGAGAAGTATGATGTCCTGGAATTAAAGGATATGATCACGGAGCATGTGAAGTTTACGAATTCCGCAAAGGGGAAAGAAATCCTGGAGAACTTTGCCGATTATCTTCCGAAGTTTAAGAAAATCATTCCTCATGATTATAGAAGAATGCAACAGACTATCCTTCAGATGGAGGAAAAGGGACTGAGCAGCGAACAGGCACAAATTGAAGCCTTCTTCGCAAACATGAAAGATAAGTAAGGAGGAAAGTGAAAGATAAATCTTTCGCTCATAAAGTTTATGCCTTTACAGGCATAAACTTGGATATTTTAGAATGGAGGGTAATAAATGGGAAAACCAACAGGATTTATGGATTATGAAAGAGTTCAGACCAGCGCTGAACAGCCGAAAGATAGAGTAAGGCATTTTAATGAATTTCATCAGCCTCTTTCCCTGGAAGAGAGAAAGTGCCAGGGTGCACGTTGTATGGAATGCGGCGTACCCTTCTGTCAGTCAGGTATGATGATCGGTGGGATGGCATCGGGCTGTCCGCTGAACAATCTGATTCCGGAGTGGAATGATTTATTATTCCGTGGAAATATGAAGATGGCTTTATCACGTCTAATGAAGACAAATAATTTTCCCGAGTTTACCGGAAGAGTATGTCCGGCTCCCTGTGAGTCGGCTTGTACCTGTGGTTTGAACGGTAACCCGGTTACAATTAAAGATAACGAGTATGCAATCGTAGAATACGGATATGAGGCTGGGTATATCACGCCCAATCCGCCGACAATCCGCACCGGTAAGAAGATTGCGGTCATCGGCTCTGGTCCTGCCGGTCTTGCAGCCGCGGATCAGCTAAATAAGAGAGGACACTTAGTAACCGTATTTGAACGTTCCGACCGGATCGGTGGTCTTTTGATGTACGGTATCCCGAATATGAAGCTTGAGAAGCAGGTAATTGATCGCAGAGTTGATATCATGAAGGAAGAGGGAGTTACCTTTGTAACAGGAGCTGATATCGGAGCAAATTATAAAGCAAATAAGCTTTTAAAAGAATTTGACAGCATTATACTGGCTTGCGGAGCTTCCAATCCTCGAGACATTAAGGTTCCGGGTAGAGAAGCAAAGGGCGTCTATTTTGCAGTCGATTATTTAAAGGCGTCTACGAAGGATTTACTGGATATGGGAACGACCAGTGTAAAGGATATCGATGCTTTTACCATCTCTGTTAAGGGAAAAAAGGTGATGGTAATCGGCGGTGGTGACACCGGTAACGACTGTGTCGGAACCTCCATCCGTCAAGGTGCGGTATCCGTGCTTCAGCTCGAGATGCTGCCAAAGCTTCCCGATACCAGGGCAGAGAATAATCCCTGGCCGGAATGGCCGAAGGTCTGCAAGACAGATTACGGTCAGGAGGAAGCAATCGATTCCTTCGGTAGTGATCCGAGAATGTATCAAACTACAGTGAAGGAATTTATTGCAGATGAGCAGGGTAATCTTTGTAAGGCTGTGATAGTCCGACTGGAAAGCAAATTCGACGAAGCATCAAAACGTATGATGATGGCAGAGGTGACCGGTAGTGAGACTACGGTCGAGGTCGATCTTGTTCTGATTGCAGCAGGCTTTTTGGGTACCCAATCCTATGTGACCGAGGCTTTTGGCGTGGACCTGGATCAGAGAACCAATGTAAAGACAGAAGCAGGGCAGTATTGTACGAATGTGGATAAGGTATTTGTTGCAGGTGATATGCACCGGGGACAGTCCTTGGTCGTATGGGCAATCCGTGAGGGTAGAGAGGCAGCGAAGGCTGTGGATGCAAGCCTGATCGGTTACAGCAATCTGGCATAGGCATAAGTTCTAAAAAAGCAATATAAAAAGCAATATAAAAAGCAATATAAAAAGCAATATTAATAGCGATATAAATAGAATTGCTGAGATATAATGAAACACAAGGAGGCTGCCCAAAAGCAAGGGCAGCCTCCTTATGTTTCACCTTCGAATTATGAATTCTTCTCAATATAAATTCTTAATGCTTTGATTGATAAAAACAGAGCATAAATCGCTAATACCACTAACATGATGCCTGCTCCATAGGTTACTAATGCAAGGAGTGGAAAAAAAGTAAATGCGCTCATGATTGATAAATCCTCCTTATTTCATAAAAATTGTCGCCTGATCAATGGCCTATATCATGTTCTTTCTATCATATAGTATAATGTAAGAATTATCCACTCAATTTTCCTGTTCGTGTATTTCTTAGAAGATACTTTCCGTGATTTAAATCACAGAAATTTGTCAAGTCCTGTGATATAAATGTATTGAAGATTTCGGAAAACAATTATTTCCAGTGGAATTTTCTGAAATGTTTATTTATAATGTTAGCGGTCGAAAACAAAAAACCAAAGAGAACAAAAAATCTGCATGCCGTAAATAACGGTGGAAAGGATGGTTAAAATGATGAGACAGGAATGGTATGATTTTACACAGGGAAGCTGGATGACGGATGTGAACGTTAGAAGCTTTATTCA
The DNA here is from genome assembly GCA_023414355.1 of Bacillota bacterium. GTDB lineage: Bacteria > Bacillota > Clostridia > Lachnospirales > Lachnospiraceae > Mobilitalea. The sequence goes on from JAEZOB010000009.1 coordinate 427,273, forward strand.
ACATAATTATACCCCTTATGAGGGAGATGCTTCCTTCCTTGAAGGACCGACCCAGAGAACCTCAAAGCTTTGGGATAAGGTAATGGAACTGATGAAGGAGGAGAATAAGAAGGGTATTCTGGAGGCTGAGACGGAAAAGCCGTCCACGATCACAGCGTTCGGAGCCGGTTATCTGGATCAGGACAACGAGCTGATTGTCGGTTTTCAGACTGATAAGCCTTTAAAACGCGGAATTATGCCCAATGGCGGTATTCGAGTGGTTAAAAATGCCTTGGAGGCTTATGGCTACACTCTGGATCCGAAGACAGAGGAGATATATTCCCAGAATAGAAAAACACATAATGACGGAGTATTTGATGCTTATACAGACGCCATGAAAAAGGCAAGACATACCGGTATTATCACCGGACTTCCGGATGCTTACGGTAGAGGAAGAATCATCGGTGATTACCGCAGGGTAGCGCTTTACGGTGTTGATTTTCTGATTGAAGAGAAGCTTCATGAGAAAAAGCTCCTGGAGATCCCGATTCTGGAATCTCCGGATATCAGGCTTCGGGAAGAGATCAGCGAGCAGATCAAATCCCTAAAGCAGCTGAAGCAAATGGCAGCCTCTTATGGTTTTGATATCAGTAATCCTGCAAAGAACTCCTTTGAAGCAACTCAATGGACCTATTTTGCATATCTGGGTGCCATTAAGGAGCAGGATGGAGCGGCTATGAGTCTCGGGCGCGTTACGACCTTCCTTGATATCTATTATGAGAGAGATTTAAGACATGGGTTGATAACAGAGATGGAACTTCAGGAGCTGATGGATCAGTTCGTGATGAAGCTTCGTATGGTGCGTTTCCTCCGGACTCCTTCCTATAATGATCTTTTTTCCGGTGACCCCACCTGGGTAACAGAATCCATCGGTGGAATGGGACTGGATGGTAGGACCTTGGTTACGAAGAACAGCTTCCGGGTTCTTCATACTCTTTATAATCTCGGGCCTGCACCGGAACCAAATCTGACTGTACTATGGTCTACCATGCTCCCGGATGGCTTTAAGAATTACTGCGCAAAAGTCTCCATCGACACCAGCTCCATCCAGTATGAGAGTGACGATATTATGAGAGAGGTTTGGGGAGATGATTATGGTATCGCTTGTTGCGTATCTGCCATGAGAATAGGAAAGCAGATGCAGTTCTTCGGAGCAAGAGCAAATCTTGCGAAGGCCTTGCTGTATGCGATCAACGGTGGTAAGGATGAAATCTATGGAGAGCAGGTAGGACCGATGTTTGCTCCGATTACCGGCGACTACTTAAACTATGATGAGGTGATGTCAAAATTTGATCAGACTCTGGATTGGCTGTCGGAGCTGTATATCAATACCTTGAATGTCATTCATTTCATGCATGATAAATATAATTATGAGAGCCTGCAGATGGCACTTCATGATATCAACATCCTGCGCACGGAGGCCTGCGGTATTGCCGGACTTTCTGTGGTAGCAGATTCCCTGTCGGCAATCAAATATGCCAAGGTTAAGGTAATCCGTAATGAAGCGGGACTTGCTGTTGACTATGAAATTGAAGGAGCATATCCGGCCTATGGTAATAATGATGACAGAGTGGACCAGATTGCCATCGATATTGTGGAGAAGTTCATGAACAAGCTACGTAAGGTGAAGACCTACCGCAATGCAAAACAGACCCTGTCTGTATTGACAATCACCTCCAATGTGGTGTACGGTAAGAAGACAGGCAGCACCCCTGACGGAAGAAAAGCAGGCGAGCCCTTTGCACCCGGAGCCAATCCGATGCACGGCAGAGATAAAAAAGGAGCGATTGCTTCCATGTCCTCAGTTGCTAAGCTGCCTTATAAGCATGCAGAGGACGGAATTAGCTACACGTTTTCCATCATTCCGAAAGCACTCGGAAAGGATACCATGGAGCGTGTTGAGAACCTGAAAGGGCTAATGGATGGTTATTTCCACAGCAAGGGACATCACATCAATGTCAATGTGTTTGATCGTGAGACCTTACTCGACGCAATGGAGCATCCGGAAAAATATCCTCAGCTGACCATTCGTGTCTCGGGATATGCGGTAAACTTCGTAAAGCTGAACAGAGAGCAACAAATGGATGTAATCAACCGTACCTTCCATGAGCGTTAAACATACCGGACAGAAGAAACTCATAATGAGGTTTTGATAAAACGTCTTTATAGGCATCTTCTCACAACAAGGACTTAGGAGGGAAGGAAAGATATGGCAACGATAGGCAGAATTCATTCTTTGGAGAGCTTTGGTACTGTAGACGGCCCAGGCATTCGCTTCGTAGTGTTTTTGCAAGGGTGTCCCTTACGCTGCAAATTCTGTCATAATCCCGATACCTGGGAAGTCAACGGGGGCACCGGCTATACACCTGAAGAACTGGTTGGTGAGATATTAAAATATAAATCTTACATGGATTTTTCCGGTGGCGGAGTAACCTTCACAGGCGGAGAACCTCTGTTACAGGCACAGTTTCTGGTGGAGGTTTGCCGTCTACTAAAGCCCCATGGTATTTCTGTTGCGATTGATACCTCGGGATACATTTGGAACGATGCGGTGAAGGAGCTTCTGGAATACACGGATATCGTATTGTTGGATATTAAAAATTATGATCCGATCGTGTATGAGGAGGTAACCGGCGTGCAGCTGGACCCGACTCTGAAGTTGTTGGACTACTTAAGAGATCATCATATCGCAGTCTGGGTCCGTTATGTTCTCGTTCCCGGGTTGACGGATAATTTAAACAGCGTGGAACAGCTTTCCGAACATCTGGGTCATTATCCGAATGTAGCTAAGATTGAGCTGTTAGCCTTCCATAAGATGGGTGAATATAAGTGGAAGGAGCTGGGGTTACATTATACCTTAAGCAACACCAAAGAGCCGGAACAGGAATTGCTTCAGAAGGTAAAAACAATCTTTGAACGCAATGGCATGAAAGTTACTGTTAGTATGTAAAATCGAATTACATCAAGTATTCAGGCGAAACCTGCGTGATAGAAATATGGAATGATAAAGGAGTGTCTATTAATTTTTTAATAGACACTCCTTTTGTACGGTAAATAATAGAAATTTATCGAAAATAGTTGTATTTTGTGAATTATTAGTATAAAATGTATTTGTATTAGCGTAAATATAGCGAAAATTGACAAAAAAAGAGGAACAGATAGAAATATTACATAATCTGGGTTAGAAATTATTTTGTTTTCAAATATATCTCACATCCATAGGAGGATAAGACATGAAGAAATTATATAGTATGAAGACAAGGTTAATTCTTATTTTTACTTTATTGGTGGCTGTATCCACGATGACCATTGGGTACTGGGCTACAAAGAGCGGCGGTAACCTAATGTCCGAGAGTACGAAGGATACCTGTACGATTATGGCCGCGGAGGGTGCGAAGCTGGTTGAGAGCAGAGTCTCGGAGACGATCAAGGCTTTGACAGCAATGTCTGTACAGAAAGGGATAATCTCCATGGATTGGGAAGAACAGCAGGCAATCCTGCTGGAGCAGCTTCCGACCACTGATTTTCTTGTACTCGGTGTTGTCTTTCCGGACGGCAAAGCGAGATATTCCGACGGCTCGGAGAGTGATCTGGGTGACCGCGAATATGTGAAGAAAGCGTTTGCAGGGGAAGCAAATATCTCAGATGTGTTGATCAGCCGTGTTACCAATGAACCTGTAACCATGGTAGCAGTTCCAATCAAGAGCGGAACTCAGGTGGTTGGCGTTCTGATCGGAAGAAAGGACGGAAATGCCCTCAGTACGTTAACAGGTGATATGAAATACAGTAATCTTGGTTATTCCTATATGATCAATACCGCGGGAACTATTGTTGCGCATTATAATAAGGAGCTGGTACTCAGTCAGTTTAATCCGATTACCGCACAAGAAGAGGACCAGACTTATGCCGAGTATGCAAAGACGCTTCAGACGATCATCGATACAAAGAATGGTTTCATAGAATATGAGGACAAGGACGCAGAGGGAAATCCTGCTTCACTATATGCGGGGTTTGCACAAGTACCCGGTACGAATTGGATTGTAATCAGTACCTATAATGAATCAGAGGCACTGGCACCGGTCTTTAAGCTGAGAAGTACCATGATGATCCTTATCTTTGCAAGTATAGGTGTTTGTATCGTGGTAATTTATGTGATTGGATCGATACTGACCAAATCGACGATACAGATGGCTGAGCTGTCTCAGAGTATCGCTGGTCTGGATCTGACCAGAAGTATCCCGGAAAAGCTTCTGAAGAGAAGAGACGAAAGCGGTATTCTGGCACGAGCGATGCAGGAAATTACGGACAGTCTGCGTAAGATCATCGGTGAGATTACAGATTCAGCTTTACAGGTATCCTCTACTGCGGAGCAGCTGACCGCAACCTCAGAACAATCCGCTATGGCAGTCGAGGAAGTCTCAAAGACTGTGGAAGAGATCGCAAGGGGCGCCTCCGATCAGGCAACCAATACGGAGACCGGCTCCGGACAGGCGATTCAATTGGGCAATAATATTGAAAAGAACAGAGAGTATATGTATGCAGTCTTAAAGGCTACAGATAAGGTTACCGGTGTTGTCAATGACGGTATTTCTGAAGTGAATAGGCTAACAGAGATAACCGAAGAAAGTAGCATGGCTACTAAGGAAATCTATGATATTATCCTTCAGACCAATGATGGCACCAATAAGATCAGTGAAGCCAGCAACGTGATAGCTTCCATCGCTGAGCAGACTAACCTGCTCTCCCTGAATGCTTCCATCGAAGCAGCAAGAGCCGGAGAATTGGGCAAAGGCTTTGCAGTTGTTGCATCAGAGATTAAGAAGCTGGCTGGACAGTCAGCACAATCGACAGACTATATCGATGGGATTGTACGCGAGCTACAGGAGACAGTAAGTAAGGCTGTTGCAAGTATTCAGAAGGTAAGCGAGATTTCTAAAGAACAGTCAGCGAGCGTTGAAAATACCAAGAAGAAATATAAAGCTATCGATACTGCAATGGGCGAGGCAAACGGGGCAATGCAGCAGTTGAATGAGTCTGAAGAACTTATGACAAAGGCAAAGAATGATATTCTTGATATGCTACAGACCCTTTCTGCAATCGCAGAAGAAAATGCAGCAAGTACAGAAGAAGCATCTTCTGCCATGGTTGAGCAGAGTTCTTCCATGGAAGAGCTTGCGAAGTCCAGTGAGCGACTTGCTCTTTTGGCATCCAGTCTACAGGAGATCATCACGAAGTTCAAGCTTTAATACAAGATAAGAGATCCCTACTACCCTGTATCGGTGAATGATACTTAAACTGTTAATCAGACAGTTTGAGCATCGCTACACCGATACAGGTTTTTTTTTCTGGTCATTTCCATTGATATGAGTTAGAATTAAGAAACAAATGAAAAACCGGAGAGACGTAAATGAGAATATATTTAATTAGACATGGGCAGACAGATTGGAATAGGCAGGGCAGGTTCCAGGGAAGAGAAGATATTCCGTTGAATGAAACAGGAATTCTTCAGGCTAAGCAATGTGCGCAGGCTCTGTCAGGAGAGAACTTTCGTGCCGTAATCACCAGTCCTTTATGTCGTGCAAAAAAGACAGCGGAGATCATAGCACAGCATTTAAAAATTCAGCAGTTGATACTTGAGGAAGCGATTACGGAGCGTGACTTTTCCAAAGTATCAGGGATGACTCCGGCGGAGCGCGAGGCTTTTTATGCTTCGGGAGAGCCGGATGATAAGGAGCCTTGGGAACAGCTCTGCAATCGAATGATGGAAGCACTCCATAAATATGCAAGACAGTATCAAGAAGAGAATATCATTATGATATCTCATGGGGCCTCTATCAATTCAGTGCTATCAGTCTTGAGCAACGGAGCAACAGGAACCGGGAAAATAATTCTAAAAAACACCTGTATCAATATCCTTCATTATGAACAGGGGAATTTTCAGCTTGGAGAATTTAATCTTACTGCGGAGGAATACTGCGCTTTACACAGAAGAGGGAAAGTAGACGGAGTCTTTTCATAAAAAGTGAAAGCGTTAGGAAAGTATGAGGAATGGCGGGAGAAAAAAATGATAATAATTGATATTTTAAATAACTGTATGAAAAAGAATTGTATAATAATGGTTGACATGTAGTAGATACAGTGTTAGAATAAGTCTTCGCTTAAATATTTACCGCGGGTTTTCTTGGCAAAATCCAAGGAAAAAAGTGTACCTGAAAGGTACATGTGTACCTAAAGGCTACACCGTCGCTTGGCAAGATATTTGAAAAAATATTACTACCAGGAGGAACAATATGATTGAAGTTTCACAAATCTCTAAGACCTATAAGGTCAGCCGGCGTAATGCCGGGTTTTCTGAAGCATTCAAGACGCTGTTTCATAAACAGTATGAATGCATCAAAGCACTCGACGATATTTCCTTTACCATAGGAGAAGGAGAGATGGTCGGGTATATCGGTCCCAATGGTGCAGGAAAAAGCAGTACGATTAAGATGCTCAGTGGAATACTGACACCGGATAGCGGGCATTGCCGCATCAACGGACGCATTCCCTGGAAAGAAAGAACCGCACATGTCAGAGAGATCGGTGTCGTCTTCGGCCAACGCTCTCAGCTGTGGTGGGATGTACCGATCGTCGATTCCTTTGAACTGCTCAGGGATATCTATCAGGTTCCACAAAAGATTTATCAGCAAAAGCTTGAAGAGCTAGTGACTCTGCTTCATCTGGAACAGTTAATCAGAACCCCTGCCAGACAATTATCGCTGGGACAGAGGATGCGATGCGAGCTGGCAGCTTCCTTACTGCACAGTCCAAAGATATTATTTCTGGATGAGCCGACCATAGGCCTGGATGCCGTATCGAAGCTTGCTGTCAGGGATTTTATTCTTGAACTGAATCGAACGCATAAGACCACCGTCATATTAACGACCCATGATATGCAGGACATCGAGACGTTGACGAATCGAATACTTCTGATTGGAAAGGGTAAGATATTGCTGGACGGTTCGCTGGAGGATATTCGAAAGCAAGTCGATGTGACAGATGGTTCAGAGGACATTCCCTCAATCGATGAGGTCGTAGCAAGGCTGTATCGGCAATACCAGATACTATAATGATTAGGATACCCACTCTTTCTCGAAAGAGAGGGAAATTTGTGCGTCCAATTTTAGGTTAAGGAGATGAACTTTGATGTTAAAGTTAAGAAAATACAATTCTTTCTTCCGTATGCGTTTTATCGCTGGGCTACAATATCGGGCTGCAGCGCTGTCGGGAATATCTACCCAGTTTGCCTGGGGTGGGATGGCAATCTTAGCATATAAAACCTTTTATGAAACGAATAGGGCTGCCTTCCCGATGAGCTTTCAAGCCTTGGCCTCCTATATATGGCTGCAGCAGGCGTTTCTTGCATTCTTCACTATTTGGCTTTTTGAAAATGAAATCTTTCAGACAATCAAAGATGGTGGAATTGCCTATGAGCTTTGCAGGCCGATTGACATCTATACGATGTGGTTTTTCAGAAGTATGGCCAACAGAATGTCTAAAGCGATACTGCGATGTATGCCTATCTTAATCTTTGCGGGACTTTTGCCTGCGCCCTATGGTATAGGGCTACCTGCTGATTTACAAGCATTTCTGGCATTTTTGGTTACCTCAATTCTAGGTTTTATCGTAGTAATAGCTTTTTGCATGCTGGTCTATATCGCAACATTTTTTACTTATTCAGCGATCGGTGTCAGGATGGTGGCGGTATCTGTCGCAGAGTTTTTCTCCGGTGCAATCATACCGCTTCCTTTTCTGCCGGATAGGATCAGACGGGCTGTGGAGCTGCTTCCCTTTGCTGCTATGCAAAATGTGCCCCTTAGGGCATATTCCGGAGATCTCTCAGGTATGGATCTGCTTATAAAGGCAGGGCTTCAATTGTTCTGGGCAGTCGTTCTGATCTGGATCGGGAGAAGGATTGTTGCTTTGGCTGGCCGCAGGATTGTTGTACAGGGCGGCTAATAGGATGATCGGCAGGATGAGGTATCCTGTCAGTTGAGGAAATGCTTGAATACATCAGGAACACAGTTTCTTAATAGATTGGATTAATGTGAAGGTAAAGCACCTTCACACCAGAAGAACCCCAGAATAGAATTCAAACGAATTCAAGAATTCGTTGTGGAAATTCATTCTGAGTTTCATCTTCACGATTTGTGATGCCGCTGAAGCGGCAGATGGAGGCTGCTATGAGATTATATCTAAAATTTTTGGGGATTCACCTGAAATCGGAGATGCAGTATAAGATGTCCTTCCTGTTAACTGCGATTGGCCAGTTTCTTGTTTCCTTTAATGCTTTTTTAGGAATATTATTTATGTTTAATCGATTTTATGAGGTCAAAGGTTATCGGCTTTCCGAGGTCCTTTTGTGCTATTCCATCGTTTTACTCAGCTTCTCCATTGCGGAGATGTTTTTCCGGGGCTTCGACCTTTTTTCAACAACGATAAGCAATGGAGAATTTGATAGAATTCTGCTTCGCCCCAGGAATGTCATCCTTCTTGTGGCAGCTCAGAAGATGGAGTTTACCCGTATTGGCAGAATGCTTCAGGCAGTTGTTATGCTTGCTTATGGAATAGCTGCCTCACGGCTACCCTGGGACTTACCTAAGGTAATCACGCTTCTTCTGATGATCGCAGGCGGAAGTGTGATCTTTGGTGGCGTCTTCATCATCTATGCAGGGATCTGTTTCTTTACAATTGAAGGTCTGGAGTTTATGAACATCCTGACGGACGGTGCGAGAGAGCATGGTAAATATCCACTTGATATCTATGGAAAGAGTGTACTTCGGTTCTGTACCTTTCTGGTGCCGTATGCCCTGTTTCAGTACTATCCGTTCCTTTACCTGATCGGAAGGGTAACGGACTGGTACTATATGCTGCTTCCGGTCATTGGTTGTCTTTTTGTGGTTCCCTGCTTACTATTTTGGCGCTTTGGGGTTAGGCATTATCAGTCCATTGGATCATAAGAATATGAGAGCTGAGGGAGTCCGGCAGGCAAAAAAAATAGCCGCCGGAACTTCCGACAGCGTCAAAGGTATTTTTAGGTACACTTCATTTTGCATCATAACACATTTGAAATAAAAAGTCTAGTAATATTTTATATTCCTAGTAAAATTTGATTAATAAGTTTTACTAGGAATTATCTATGTAGAATTTATTATGTAAGTTTTACTTAATAATACCCCAGTAAGATGGAATAGGAACAGAGAAATAATAAACAATAGGAGGCTGTCATGCAGGAAACACAGAATATGCCGGTAACAGAAGAGCAAAGCGGCTTGGAACGAAGCTTGGAAGAAAAGCATTTGGAACAGTGCATCGCAGTAATTGATGGTAACATCGAAGAGTATATGCGGCAATTTCAGGAGATTAGTGCGGAGACAAAGGAACTCTATGATAATTACCGCTCCGATAATCCTGAGCTGCACAATGATCTGGTCATCGGACTGGATATGAAGTCACAAATCGAGCGGACACTGAATAAGAATCTGCTTGCAAGGCGAAAACCCTACTTCGGTCGAATTGATTATCAGGAGGTCGATGACCATACAAGCTATTCACTATATCTTGGGAAAAACGGAATTCGTAAGAATATCACGGAGAACATAATTATCGACTGGAGGGCACCAATTTCCAGCGTATATTACGACAGTGACATCGGAAGAAGCTCCTATCCGACACCAGTGGGGGATCGTATAGAAATCGAGCTTTCCCTTAAGCGTACCTATGAGATTGATAACAGTAAACTGGTTGAATTCTACGATTCGGATGTTGTAGCCAATGATGAATTCCTGACGAAGTACTTAAGTAAGAACAAAGAGGTAGTGCTTGGTGAGATTATCGCTACCATCCAGAAGGAGCAGAATGAAATTATCAGGGACAGTCCCTGGCACAGTGTTATTGTACAGGGGGTGGCGGGCAGCGGCAAGACTACGGTAGCAATGCATCGTATCTCGTATATCCTGTATAACTACAAAGAGAAGTTCAGACCGGATGAATTCTTCATCATCGGCAGTAATAAGATGCTCTTGAATTATATTACAGGAGTACTGCCGAATCTGGACGTCTATAACGTAAACCAAATGACGATGGAAGAATTCCTGCTTTTGCTTCTGGATAAAGATTTTAACTGGAAGAAGGGAAAATACCGGCTTGCCAACAGCTTTCTGAAGCTGGAAACAGAGAAAACCACACAAGATTACTCATTGCTTAAGCAGTTTAAGGGTTCCATACATTTCATCAAGGCTTTGATGGAATTCATGGAGCAGTATGAGCTTACCGCAGTAACCTCGGATTCTGTGGAATACGATAACAAAGTTTTATATTCGAAGGAGGAAATCCTCTACTTTATGAATTTCTTCTCCGAGCTGCCGCTGCAGGAGAAGATTGACCTGCTGAATAAGCGCCTGACTTATAAAGTTGCTTCTGTCAATGAGGAGAACGACAAACGTAGAGAAGAGATCCGGACTGAGGTGAATAAGTATAAAAACTATTTTGGTAACAGAAATAAGAAATACAATTTAATGGAGATTTATCAGGAGTTTCTGGAGGATTTAAGGCTGAATTCAAAAGCCTACACTATGAAAGAAATCAACATTCCGGAGGAAAGTGTCCTTAGTCTGATCCTGTCGGAGTTGTCACAAAAACAGCTGGATATCTATGATCTTGGTATGCTGAATTATATCAAACGCCGTATCAGAATGACAAAGGATTATGAATATGTCAGCCATATCGTGATTGATGAGGCACAGGATTTTGGTGTCATGCTGTTTATGATCTTTCGACAGCTCTTCAAGAATTGTACGTATACCATCATGGGAGATATCTCACAGAATATTTATTACGATACCGGTATGAATGATTGGGAGATTTTGAAGCAGGAGGTATTTACTCCGGAGAAGGATCGTTTCTATGTCCTGGCGAAGAGCTATCGGAATACTGTGGAGATCTCGGAATTCGCCAGCCGTGTACTGAAAAAATGTTCCTTTCAGACCTATGAAATAGAGCCAATCATTCGCCATGGCAAGGATGTTACACTGACAAGGGTCGGAAATGAACGACAGATGACTGCTAAGACGGTTGAGCTGATCCATTCCATTCGAGAGAACGGCTATGATACGGTTGCGATCATCTGTAGAACCATAGAAGAAACAGTAAAGGTAAAAGAGCTTTTGAAGTCCCATGTAGAATTGGAGCATCTGGAAGGGGAGATTGAGGAGATGTCCTTCACCAGTGGTAATATGGTCCTTCCCATCCATATGACCAAGGGTCTGGAATTCGATGCGGTCATTCTATGGAACCCGGACGAACGAAGCTACCGGACCAACGATGAGGATGCTAAGCTGATGTACGTGGCAATTACACGTGCGATGCACGAGCTTCATATTGTCTATCAGAATGAGATATCAGGGCTATTGACGTAGCGTGTCAAACGGGATTTATCCAATCAGGATAGAATCCGGATCTCTCCTATATAGACTTTTTCAGTAGAAATAGCAATCCTGTCTCCAATCATCACCATCAGCTGCAATGCTAATATTACATTTATACATGAATAATTACGATTCGTGCGCTAGAAGATACATTTCATGCGATAAACGGTTTTTTAGTGCAGAATTTGATATCATTATGAAGAGCGATAGAACAAAGATGGTAAGACGTAGGAGACTGGCGGCTACATTGGCGGAGGAATGAGCTGATAATTTTAAAAATATGGAGGGAATGATGGAAATCGAAAAGGAAAGCAATTTGACGATGCAGGGCCTTAAGGTTCCTAATGCATCGGAGCAATTTATCAATTTTGATGTAGTGGAAATACGAGCGGTGCATGCAACCATGTCCTCCCCTGTTGATGCAATAGAGGATATTATGAAATACAAGGGGGCAGATGGAATAGGATATCCTTTCACAGCAGGAGTTTGAAGTAAAGAAAAAAGAATTGTTGGCTATATAAGAGGAAGCAGCAAAAGCCGCACAAGGGTATTTCTGTGTGGCTTTTGCTGAACTCAGCTTGCACATTTATATAAAAGGAAGATATCCCAACACTAAGTGTGCGAATTTTTTATATAATTAGATGAATTTAAAGAAGGAGCTCTTGACAAAGCGCGCTCGAATGAATATAATAAAAAAGTACTTTGATGGGATCTTAGCTCAGCTGGGAGAGCATCTGCCTTACAAGCAGAGGGTCATAGGTTCGAGCCCTATAGGTCCCATTTTTATGCGAAAGATAAATTGATTATTATGGCGAAGTAGCTCAGTTGGCGAGAGCACGCGGTTCATACCCGCGGTGTCGGCGGTTCAAATCCGTCCTTCGCTACTAAAATGTGTTGCAATATCCGATTAGGGTAGGCAGCACTTTTTTATTTATGATTATGAGTCCTTTGAGAGATATAGGCTTTGAGAGAAATATGATTGTAATCACATTCTCTAAGCATGGAGCATGCTAAACTAAAATAGATTATATACATGCAGTCAGGATACAATCCGGATAAATGAAAGGATATACAGGATGAGCAACTATTCAGGACCTAAGGCACTTACAGAATATATCTTATACCAGAGCAGGCACAAAGCGAATAAAACCTTTCCAATCCTGCTGGTTCAGGGAATTTTAGCAGGGGTATACATATCGATCGGAGCAATCGGCTATTTGAAACTGGCAGCGGGAGTAAGTGTGCCGGGCTTGGGGAGCTTTTTAGGGGCCGCAGTCTTTCCAATCGGGATTATTGCGGTACTTTTCATGCAGGCGGAGCTCTTTACCAGCGATACGATGGTGATGCTTGCTGTTTATTCAGGACATACTAAAGTAAGAAAGATTTTTAAGATATTATTCCTGATTCTGATTGCGAATCTGATCGGAGCAATCTTTGTTGCTCTTTTATCAAAATACGCCGGTGTCTTTGATGAAAAGGCAATTGCCTTAATTACAGAAAAAGCGCTTCATAAGGTTCAGATGCCCTTCGGAAAGCTGCTGGCGAGCAGCATTCTGTGTAATGTCATTGTCTGTACCGGTGTCTGTCTTGCCTATAGCTGTAAGGAGGAGATCAGTAAGATCGCCTTGGTATGGCTTTCCATTACTGTTTTCGTACTCAGTCAGACCGAGCACGTGGTTGCCAATATGTATTACCTTTTTATCGCGTATTTTAGCGGCTCAGAGATCACGCTAACCGGGATATTATATAATCTTTCAGTCGCTGCCCTCGGTAATTTTATCGGTGGGGGAGTTCTGGTCTCTGGTGCGAATTATCTACTGGCATTCCGCGATATTGAAAGAAATCCGGGAAACTAACTGCAGGAAGCTAATCTGAAGAGCTTAAACTGAAGAAACGAATATCAAGGAGCTAATATTCAGAGGCTTTATTTTTGATAGACTATTTTTGATAGATATACTATAATTCTGTTAACTAATAAAGAAACACATCATTCAATACATAGTAATATATGTAGTATATTATAATCACGATACATCAAGTGTGAATCATACTGAGCGGGGTGGCTTACAATATGAAGCAGAACTATCGGGTGACCGTCAGATTGGAGAACGGAGATTCCCTTTCCATGGAAGGAGAAGCTCAGGAAACCCTCCTAGAGACCTTCTTGAGGCAGGGGCTTCTTTATCGTGCTGACTGCGGAGGAAGAGGAACCTGTGGAAAATGCAAGATTAAAGTAATGGATGGATTTCTGAAGCCTTCAATCCAGGATGAAAAGATATTTACGCAGGAGGAAGTAAAGGCTGGCTACCATCTTTCCTGCAAAGCCATTCCGGAAGGAAATATTACCGTGCAACTTTGTAATCCGGTAGAATGGGAAATGGAAGCCGTCACTGAGAATCGAATTGGAGATGACAGCATCTTCAAAACACGAAGTAACTTCTCAGAATATATCATTGCGATTGATCTGGGTACTACGACAATAGCGATTCGGTTAACCGAAGTCAAAACCGGAGCGGCACTTGCTACGCATACCCTTGTCAATCCACAGAGAGCTTACGGGGCTGATGTTATTTCCAGAATCAAAGCCTCGATGGAAGGCAAACGGGAAGAACTCCAGGTTCTGATACAGAAGGCTCTTCTCGCGGGAATTCAGGAAGTAATCGCTAAGTCAGGGGTTCAACCAGAGACAGTGATACAGCTTGCCATAGCCGGGAATACCACGATGATCCATTTGCTGCTAGGATATCCCTGTGAGACTTTAGGAGTCTATCCTTTCACACCGGTGAATAAGAATACACATAGGTTGAGTTTTGGAGAATTATTTACAGATAAAAGCACCGGAGTCATTGAGAGAGATGGCAGTAATGTGAGTGACAAAGCTAGCAGCAGAGAATTGCTACAAAGCCTGAGAACAGTACCAATGGTGATACTGCCCGGAATTTCTGCCTTTGTCGGCGGAGATATCGTCGGTGGGCTGGCTGTTTGTGGATTTCATAGCTCCGAAAGCATCAGCTTGTTGATAGATTTCGGCACAAATGGGGAGTTGGCACTCGGTAATAGGAATAAGATTCTTGTCGCTTCTACTGCTGCGGGACCGGCTTTCGAGGGTGGCAACATCTCCTGCGGAACAGGAAGTATTCCGGGTGCAATCAGCCATGTGGCAATCCAGGAGAATAACCTACGATACGAGACGATTGCTTCTAAGAAACCTCAGGGTATCTGTGGCACCGGTGTAATTGAGCTGGTAGCAGAACTTTATCGAAACGGGCTAATCGATGAGACAGGTCTGCTATGCGATCAATATTTTTCTGATGGATACCCCATAGAATATGGAGGAACAACCGCGTTCACCTTTTTGCAGAAGGATATTCGGGAATTGCAGCTGGCTAAGGCTGCCATCCGCGCCGGTATAGAGGTACTTCTGAAAAACTATGGTATCACTTATACACAGGTGAACAAGGTCTACCTTGCCGGTGGATTCGGCTTTTATCTGGATACAGAGAAGGCTGTCAGAATCGGTCTTATCCCGGAGGAATGGAAGGACAGGATAATCACAATCGGGAACAGTTCTCTGGCGGGGGCGGAGCAGATAGCCCGAAGCTCGGAGTATCTTGTTATTCAGGAAGGACTGGTACAGAAAGCACAAGAGGTGGCTCTTTCTCTGGACCCGAATTTTAATGAATTATACCTGCAGTATATGTCATTTAATTAGTTTATTGGCTTTAATGAAAATACTAAATTTCACCTGAAAGAGAAGTAGCTTTCAGTCGTTGTTTTATGCTGCTGTAAGGCGGCGGAATGGAGGTAAGGATGAGAATAGGAACAGGGTATGATGTCCACAAGCTGGTAGAAGATAGGGGATTGATTCTCGGTGGGGTGAATATTCCTTATGAAAAGGGACTGTTGGGACATTCTGATGCGGACGTATTGATCCATGCCATTATGGATGCACTCCTTGGGGCGGCGGCGCTTGGAGATATCGGTAAGCATTTCCCGGATAGTGATCCGGCATATAAGGGAATATCCAGTATCGAACTTCTAAAAAGGGTAAAACAGCTTTTAGAAGAGAAACTCTATGTAATAGAAAATATTGACGCAACCATCATTGCACAGAGACCGAAGCTGGCGGGTTACATTCCGGAGATGGTTCAGAATATCGCGAATGCTTTGGAGATAGAGACAGACAGAGTCAATATCAAAGCGACCACGGAGGAAGGCTTGGGCTTTACCGGGGAGGGGCTCGGGATGGCAGCAAATGCCGTATGTCTGATTGAAGCCTTAGCAAATTATCAGTTCGATGTCACTCCAAAAGGGATCTATAGCAGTAGTTCCTGTGAGGGCTGTAGTGGCTGTGGCCGACAATAAAATTATGATTGACAAAAGTTGTTGTTATGCATACAATAAGCAATATAAAATGAAAAAGCGAAGAACGGAAAAGTAGCATATGACGTCGTAACAGAGAGGGAATGTCACCGGCTGAAAGCATTCCTTATGGTTTGATATGTGAAGTGCATCCGGGAGCTGGTTCGGTGAAGCATAAGCTTAGCCGTGCTCGGTGACAGCCGTTATCTGTTTTTGAGAGGTATGTCTTTGGTATATGGCATACAAGTAGAGTGGAACCGCGTAATTTACACCGCCTCTATATTTAGAGGCGGTGTTTTTGATTCTAATTCAACAGACATGGGTAGATCCATGCTGGGTATTGTCTGAAGGGGGATGCAATATGGGAGCAATAAAATATATTAAAGAAGAAATGCAGATCATAAAAGAAAGAGACCCTGCTATCAAGACACCTCTGGAGGTGTTTCTGTATCCAAGCTTTCGGGCGATTATTAGGTACAGAATAGCTCATTATCTTTATCTTCATCAACATTATTTTCTTGCAAGATGGTATTCCCAGCGTACGGTCAGAAAGACCGGAATTGAGATTCATCCCGGAGCGACGATCGGCAGAGGGTTGTTTATCGACCATGGACACGGAGTGGTCATCGGAGAAACAGCAATTGTCGGGGATAATGTCACCCTATATCAGGGAGTTACCTTGGGAGGGACAGGAAAGGAACATGGAAAGAGGCACCCTACTGTCGGTAATAATGTGATGATCAGTGCCGGTGCAAAAATACTAGGGTCCTTTACCATCGGGGAGAATTCTAAGATCGGTGCCGGCTCTGTCGTGTTGTCCGAAGTACCGCCGAACTCCACAGTAGTAGGCGTACCAGGCAGAGTAGTCAAGATGAACAATGTTCGGGTACCGAGAGAGGATCTTGATCAGGTGCATCTGCCTGATCCGGTACAAAAGGATATGGCCTGTCTACAGAATGAGAATATCTGCCTCAGGACCGAGTTAAAGCGTCTTTACGGTAAACTGGAGAACTTAGAGAAAAAACTTGAAGAAAGTAAAGAGGATTCTAGAAACTTGATTAATCATTGAAAAGGAGGAAATCCTCCTATTAGCCGGAAACAGCTGAAAGAACGGCAAAGAGAAAACATAACAGGAGGATGATTTACATGAAGATTTATAATACACTGACACAGAAAAAAGAAGAATTTATTCCGATTGAGGAGGGAAAGGTCCGGATGTATGTCTGCGGTCCGACCGTCTATAACTATATCCACATCGGAAATGCTAGACCCGCCATCATATTTGACTCTTTCCGACGCTACCTGGAGTATCTGGGGTATGAGGTGAATTTTGTTACAAACTTCACTGATGTAGACGATAAAATCATCAAAAAGGCAAATGAGGAAGGTGTAAATCCCTCGGAGATCTCAGAACGTTATATCAGAGAGTTTCGTAGGGATGCGGATGCATTGAATGTAAGGGAGGCAACGGTACATCCGAAGGCTACTGAGGAAATTAACGGAATGATTGAGATGATTGGCACCTTAATTCAAAAAGGCCATGCTTATGAGAAGAACGGAACAGTCTACTACAGAACCAGAAGCTTCGCCGAATATGGTAAGCTTTCCAAGAAAAAGGTAGATGATCTGGAGGCAGGAGCCAGGATTGCTGTCAGTGACGAAAAGGAAGATCCCATGGACTTCGTACTCTGGAAGCCGAAGAAGGAAGGAGAGCCCTTCTGGCCTTCACCTTGGAGCGATGGGCGTCCCGGCTGGCATATTGAATGTTCTGTCATGAGTAAGAAATATCTTGGGGAGCAGATTGATATCCACGCAGGGGGTGAAGATCTGGTATTCCCTCATCATGAGAATGAGATTGCACAAAGCGAAGCTGCCAACGGCAAGGAATTTGCCCGTTACTGGATGCACAATGGCTTTTTAAATATTGATAACAAGAAAATGTCTAAATCTGAGGGCAATTTCTTTACGGTTCGTGAGATCTGCGAGCTTTACGATCCTCAGGTGGTGCGGTTCTTTATGCTGAATTCACATTACCGCAGCCCCCTGAATTTCAGTAAGGAGCTGATGGAGGCAGCCAAGAATTCACTGGCGAGAATCCTGACCTGCGTTGGGCAGCTGCAGTTCCTACTGACAGGAACCACCCTGCAGGAGGGGGAGATGACTGCTGAGGAGCAGAAGGCTGTCAGTGATGCCAATCAGCTGAAGGAAAAATATAAGGCTGCTATGGATGACGATTTCAATTCCTCTGATGCAATTGCTGCAATCTTTGAGCTGGTGAAATTGGCGAATACCGGTTGTAACGGAGAAAGCACGGTAACCTTTGTGAAGACGATCCATACTTTGATCGTGCAGCTCTGCGACATTCTTGGAATAATCACGGAGAAGAAGGAAGAATTGCTTGATGATGAGATCGAGAAGCTGATCGAAGAGCGTCAGACCGCCAGAAAGAGTAAGAACTTCGCAAGATCGGATGAGATTAGAAATCTTCTGTTGGAAAAGGGAATCATACTCGAAGATACCAGAGAGGGTGTAAGATGGAAAAGGAGTTAGGGTTTGCAGGATTTATCAGAAATTCATTGAGCTTGTCTGAGACGGATTTAAAGACGTATTCACCCCTGACTCTGGCTTTTATTGGAGATTCTATTTTTGACCTTATTATCAGAACCTATATCGTAGAGAGTGGAAATGCACCTGTCAATAAGCTTCACAAAAGGGCTTCCAAGCTGGTGCAGGCTTCTGCACAGGCTGAGCTTTATCATCTGATCAAGGATCATCTGACGGAGGAGGAGACGGCCATTTTTAAGAGAGGCCGGAATGCCAAATCCTATACCTCTGCAAAGAATGCCGGAATAGTGGAGTACAGAACAGCTACCGGATTGGAGGCGTTGATCGGATATCTTTATCTGGCGGACCAGATGGATCGGCTGATGGAAGTGATCAAACCCCAGCTAGAAAAAATGGTAACGATTTCGTAAGAATTTTGCCATTGAATTGACTTATTCAATTCCTAAAATATTACTTGAATGTAAAACGCTTACGAAGTTGACGGATATTGGTAAGTATAAGCTGTTGCGTGTATACATGCAGCAGCTTTTTTTATAATCAGCAATCATACCTTATCTGTGGAGCAGGTATCATAAGTGTCAACGAGCTGACGCTTTATTTCAACAAGGAGAGTAGAGGATGATGAGAAAAGGAATGAGAATCGGTCTGAAAGCACTGACAGCAGTTGTAGCACTAGGGGTGGGCTCCTTCTTGGGGCTTATGGGAATGCATGATAATAGCGCCCAGGCAGCAGCGGAGCCTGAGACTGTTGATTTGAGAATTATCGGAACCACGGACCTTCATGGACAATTGAACAGTAAGGACTATGAGAAGGGCGTGGATTATAATAATGGCGGATTGGCACGATTATCCGACCTGATTAAAAAGGCAAAGAATGAGGTACCTGCAGAGAGCGCCGTGCTATTGGATGCGGGAGATACCTTATACGATTATACAACAGAGTATATCTTTTCTGAAGACCAACAGGTGGTTCAGCCGATTTATAAAGCAATGGCTACGATCGGATATGATGCGATTACGCTCGGTAACCATGATTTTGATTACGGCTATGACTATATCCTGAGGCAACTTGATGGTGCCGGTCTCAGAAACATCACTGTACTGTCAAATGTCACGGATTCTAAGACCGGGGATTATCCCTTCCACGAGAATATGATCATTACCAGAACCCTTACTACCTCCAGCGGAAATAAGGTTCAGGTAAAGATTGGCATTCTGGGCCTGACCATACCTACACTGACCGGAAAAACTCATAGCTATGTCGGTTTGCTAAAGGGTGAAGATATGATCACCAATGCAAAGACCGAAGCTGCGAAGCTGAAGCAGAATGGTGCAGATGTGATCGTCGCTCTGGCACATACCGGTATCGGACCGGAGACACCGGAACTCAATTTTAAAAACGTTGCATATGCACTGACCAAGATATCAGATATCGATGTGGTAATCTGTGGTCATGAACACAATCAATTTCCTACCACAGATTATTCTTCTCCCTATTTCAAGTTGCCTTATGTAGAGAAATCAACCTGTCTGATGAATGACAAAAATGTAATTATGGCAGGTAACCGCGGAAATTCTCTGGGTGTAGTCGATCTGCAACTTACGGTGTATAAAGACGGTGGTTATAGAATTTCTGATCGGAAGTCGGAGCTTCGTATGGTGAACGCTGACACGACAAAGGAGAATAAGGCGATTGCCAGCTTTTATGGTACTTGGGACGAACAGATGCTACATTACAGCCGCGATATCATCGCAGAGCTTAAGACCGGAGAGTTGATCCATAATTATTATGGCATGCTGGGTGATAATTCGGCTATTCAGCTGTTGAATGATGCAAAAATAGATTATGCGCAAAGATTTGTTTATACTTCCGGAGCAAAATATAAGGATTATCCGATTATAGCGGCTTCCACCTATTATGCCTATGGAATGGCTTCTCCTGAGGATTATGTCAATATCAAGGATAGTATTACAGAATCTGATTTAAGCTCAATCCAGCCCTACAATAATTATATCTATATCTATACCATTACAGGAAAACAGTTGAAAGAGTGGTTGGAATGGTCTGCCAGCGCATATGAGACAGCAGCGCTTCCATCAAAATGGAGCAGTCTTACCATGAACAATCTGATGAAAGAGTCCGGACTAAAGTCTCTTCTGAAGGAAGAATGGATGAATGACTGGAGTAGCTTTACTGTCTTTGATGGCGTGGATTATATCATGGATCCTTCCAGTGAACCCCGCTATGATATTAGCGGTAATAAAGTCAGCAACAGCAGTAGAATCAATCGTATCACCTATAATGGTAAAGAGGTATCTGATGATATGAGGTTCCTGATTGCTACAAATAAGATTACGGCACCAACAGCAGCAAATAGAGGTGTTGAGACCCAGGTGGTTTTGAATGGATTTGTCCGCATGCAGACCATCTTAAGCAAGTATATCGCTGCGATTTCAGATAACGGCAGTATCCTGCCACAGCTGGATTATAACTGGAATGTCAAACTGGCATCAGATAATAGCTTTATCACACGAGTAGCTGATCAGGGAGAAGCATTGTTTGAAGCTTCACCTTGGTATAAGAAGCTTATAACCAAGGCAGAGGGATATAGTTATTATGAAGCAACCTATCCGAATAAGGATAAGGACACCATTGCTCCTCATATTATAGCTACACAGGTTATCACAGATCCTACTGCATCTCCATATAAAGTGGCAGTGCATGTGACAGATGCTTCAAAACTTAAAACAGTTCAATATATCAAGGGAGAAAAAGAGGCGGAAGGCTTTACCAGAACCGGAGGTGCAACGCTGGAACCGGACAATACGTTTACAGTTGTGGAAAACGGTATCTATACCATCTATGCTGAGGATGAGGCTGGGAATAAATCTATCTATCGTCTGGTAGTGAAGAATTTTGATGATAATCTTCTATCTGCTCCCACGGTTGATTCCTATACCAATCGAAAGACAAAAATTACCGGACGTGGTGAACCGTTGACAAAGGCCATTATAACCGCACCTACAGGAACATACATAACGAAAGTTAGTAAGGATGGAACCTTTTCTTATGGACTTCCTGCACAGAACTCTGGTTCGAAAATAACAATATATCTGAAGGATGAAACAAAGAATCTGGAGAGTGCCAGAGTTACTGTGGAAGTAAAAAGAACGGGACCAAATTTTCCGATTGTGAAAGATATTAATAATATTCAAGATAATATCACGGGTAATATGAATGATGATGATGCAACCCTCATTGCAATCGTAGGTGATACAGTCTATGTTCCTGAAAACGGCGGAAAAGAGCTTTACATGGCAAACACGGAAATATATGATCCTGTGCTTGATATCGTTAAAGTTAAATTCGTAAAAGATAAGCAGAATACCTTTGCAATGACAGTCGGACCTATTGAGGCAGGAGCAACTGTGAAGCTGTACAGCCTTGATCATATAGGAAGAAACAGCAGAGGGGATTCTAGAATTGTTCAGCAATTGGGGCCGGATGCACCTGTGGTCTATGAGATCAGTAATATTGAACGCAGTCTGAGTGGCATTGTACCGAATACAAAGAAATCAATTCAGGTAGCGATTACGATAGGGGGCAATGCGCATACTGTTCAGACAGAGAAAGATGGTAGCTTTTCCTTGGGATTCGATCAACAGCTTCAGGAGGGTGAGATTGTTCAGGTACAGGCCATTGGTAGCATGAATGGGGCGACCCGTCGAAGCTATACAGCTCAAGTAAAGGTCAGGGCTATTGAGGATTTTATGAATCCCTCATCCAGGAGCCTTGTATTTGATCAAATTACCGATAAATCCAATCTGATCAGCGGTATGAATTCAGATGACGGGAGGGTCTATCTGGCAATCGCTACAGGGAATGGTAATCGCATGGAGAATACGCTAGATACTGTAGATACGGAGCCGGATGGCAGCTTTCAATACATTCTTGATGAAAAACTGTCTGTAGGTACGAAAATTTATGCTATGACAAGATTCACTGATGGTAAGATCCTTCATGTAGCAAAGTATACTGTTATCGAAGGAAGACCGGATAAACCTGTCTTTGTAAAGAGAATTACCAATACAGATAAGCAGCTTCAGGTTGCTTCCAAAAAGGATTGTAATATTGTTGTAAAAATCGGTTCCAAGACCTATGCTTCCAAACAGTATAAACAGGATAAGGAGAATAATCAATTCATTTATACCGTGAATATCAATCGGACGATATCAGATTCCGAGGTGAAGATTACCTCAACGAATCAGGCAGGAACCAGTGACGAGCTGGTATTATATGTCGTTAAAGTGGCACCGGATCAGCCAATTGTGGATGCTGTTAAAGTCGGGGATACCACGATTACCGGTAAGGTAGAGCTTTATGAGTATATACCGGAGGAGGGTACAGCGGAGAAGAAAGTTGATAAGGCAACTGCAAAACGCTTTAAGAATGCACCGAAAAAGGTTGCAAAGACACAGACAAGAATTTTTGCTCAGATAGGCAGTAAGGTCTATGAGGGCAGCATCGATAACAAGGGTGAATTTAAGATTGAGATTTCGGCACCGGAGAAGGGAACCGATATTTTCATCTGGGGCAGCAATAAGGCAGGCAGAGGACCGCTGATTAAAGTCACTGTACTTGAATAACGCCCACTGGAAATAATAGGAAAGACGTGATAGAATGAGGTTGTAATGGATAAAGCTGTCTGTTACAGCCTCATTTTTATTTTGCTGTATAGGAAAATTCCTTTATAATAGAATAACTTAAAAATTATCGAATCAATATGCAACCTTACTCACATAAAAAACGTCTAATGATTAGAAAGAAAAAAATGCATAGCAATATGAGGAGGGTTAGTTATGAAAAAAATGAAAATGTTTTGTACATTCCTGCTGGTAGTGCTGCTGATTGCTTCAACTGCGGCCTGCGCGAAGAAAGCGGAGAATACCAGTGAAGCCACGATGGATATGGCGACGGGTGAGATACCTGCAAAAGCACAGTTCTCAATGGCCGATAACGGGGAAGCCCAGGAAGCAGAGTTTGGAAGCAATGCTTCGACAATGGTTACCGAGGCACCGGCAGCGGAAGCAAAGCCCGGGAGTACCCTGAATAATTCATCAGCAATCACGATGACAGAGTCAGAGGCGGTACAGAACCAGGATAAGATCATCCGTACCTTTTACATGGATGTAGAGACACAGGAATTTGACAGCTTGATTACCAAATTAAATTCAGAAATCAATCGGTTGAATGGTTATGTTGAGCAATCCAGAATCAGCGGAAAGAGCTTTTATGACAGGGAAGGTGCCCGTTATGCCGGTATCACAGCAAGAATACCGAGAGAAAAGGTGGACGAATTCGTCAGCTTTGTGGATACGGACGATAATGCAAATGTAATTAACAAGCAGGAAACAACGGAAAATGTTACTCTGGAATACGCTGATATCGAGAGTCGGAAGAAAGCTCTTGAGATTGAGCAGGAGCGGTTATTTGCCCTACTTGAAAAGTCGGATTCTCTGGATAGTATCGTTACTTTGGAAAGCCGCTTAAGCGAAATTCGGTATGAGCTTCAGAATTATAATACGACGCTGCTGACCTACGACAATAAGGTATATTACAGCACAGTCACTATCAATATTCAAGAAGTGGAGAAATTTACGCCGGCTGTTGAAATCAAGCAAACTGTCGGAACAAGAATTAAAAACGGTTTTGGCAACTCAATCTATCGGCTCAGCGAGGGAGCAAAGAATTTCTTCGTATGGTTTGTGGTTAATCTGCCTTACCTGATGATCTGGGCAATCTTCCTCGCCGCGATTGTTCTGGTTGTCAGAAGGATACTGAAGAAAAATAAGCAAGGCAGCTTACCCAAGCCGCCGTCATCCCCGGAGCCTCCGATTGAATAAGGCAGACCGAAGTATTACACAAAGGGGCTGTTGCAATATATAATTAAGCCAAGGTAAGGATACTATGCGTCCGTCAAACAGTGTATGCTGGGACGCATAGTATCCTTACCTTGGCTTTTAAAGAATGTTTAGCATCAGTCCCTTTATTATATACTATCGTAATTTTCTGTGATAATAGAAAAATCATTTGTTCGGGCAGTTATTAAATAATGTGCTGAACATGGTTGCATGCCCTTGCTCATCCACCATGATCATATAGAAAGTATTGATGATAACCTGGTCCATCGTGGATAGCTGAACATTACGGTAAAATTCAACAGCCTCCAATTCATTGACCAAAGCCTTTAGAAGTCCTTCCTTGTAACAGGGATAGCAGGTCGGAGTAACACAATACTTTGGTTCGCAATCTGTATAATAGACATATAACTTCGTAAAAATCTGTAGGTGATTAAGCTCATCGTCATAAGCATGCTGGATAAACTCGCAGTGGAGTTTATTTGGTGCTTCTTTTAAGAGATGACGATAAAAATCAGCTGCATTTGCTTCATCTTCTATCGCTTTATGAATGTAATGGAGAATCTGATCAAAGGATTTAGGACCTTTTAAAGGCAAGCTAGGTATTTGTATATTGTTGCAGAATCTGCTGTCAAAACAATTTCTACACGTTTCTGTTGCTTGATATTGAAACATCGTTATAACCTCCCGATGATTATGAATATAGAATGCTTTTATAATAATTTATGTAAAGGGAGAGATATCCGTGCTGCTTTAGATCGAATTCACAGTAAAATTGTCACTTTATGCATTAGAAATATAGCATGTAATTCTGCGAGATGATATAAACTCTTTTCTTTACAGGTAACAATAGGTTTGCTATGATTAGGTTAAGAAAGAAGAGAAGCATGGGTAAGGAAATGGGGTGAAGAGTTGGAGAAGGTAATCTTTCATGTGGATGTCAATTCAGCCTTTTTAAGCTGGGAAGCGGTCTACCGACTGCAGCAGGGAGATACACTGGACCTAAGGGAGATACCGTCTGCAGTAGCAGGTGATAAGAACAAACGTCACGGTATCATATTGGCAAAATCAACACTAGCTAAGCAATATGGTGTTCAGACCGGGGAACCAATCGTGGATGCTTTAAAAAAGTGCCCGAATTTGATGTTGGTTCCGCCGCATCATGGCTTGTATGAGGAATACTCCAAAGCCTTCACCGATATTCTGAATGAATTTTCTCCCTGTGTGGAGAAGTGCTCCATCGATGAAGCTTACTGTGATATGACAGGAATGTCAACCTTGTTCGGACCACCAATTGAGGCAGCCCATAAAATCAAGGACAGAGTTAAGAATGAGCTGGGGTTCACAGTGAATGTAGGTATTTCCTGCAATAAGCTATTAGCTAAGATGGCATCTGATTTTAGGAAGCCCGATTTGGTACATACACTCTATCCCTCTGAGATTCCCGACAAGATGTGGGTGCTCCCTGTGGGGGAGCTTTTCTTTGTTGGTAAATCTACAGTAAAGAAGTTGAATACCCTTGGTATCTATACGATCGGTGAGCTCGCGAAGACTGATGTCGAGATTTTGAAAGCTCACTTAAAGAAGCATGGTGAAGTGATACACAGCTTTGCCAATGGAAGAGATACCTCTGTCATCTCCCAGGAGGAGGCAAAGAATAAGGGATATGGTAATTCAACAACCATTTCCTTTGATGTTGAGGAGGAGTCCACAGCAAAAATGATTCTGCTTTCTCTTGCCGAGACAGTGGCAGCCAGATTACGCAGGGACGGGATGATGGCAAATGTGGTTTCTGTCAGTCTCGTGGATTTTGAATTCCGAAACAGCTCACATCAGATGACACTGTTAAGTCCGACTCATAATTCGAGTGAGCTTCATAGGGCGGTCTGCAATTTGTTTGATGAGCTCTGGGATGGAACACCAATTCGAAACCTTGGGATACAGACCAGTAAGGTAGTCTCTGAGGATGCGGAGCGCCAGATGAATTTGTTTGGCTTTGAGACGGATGAGAAACGGGAGAAGCTGGATCAGGCCATCGATAAAATCCGTGGCAGGTACGGTAGCACTTCAATTCAGAGGGCCAGTCTGGTGAAAAAGCAGACGGATCATAAGAAATAGAGCAGATGCTTGTCAATATTTTGTCTTTAACTTATATGGAAATATATGGTGGACTGAGGTATAATGGATCGTACCATAACAATCAAGGGCAAAAAGGAAGGATGAGCCCTACCTTAGGTCAGTAGTGAATAGAAGGAGAAGACAGAAAATGAAATCGGTGGTATTATGCGTTTGCTTTATGCTGTGCATATACTTACCAAGGATGGAGGAGCTTCCGGGGGCACTGGGTCAGTTTTATTCAGGAGAGGAGCCGCCAGGCTGTGCTTTGCGGGAAGAGGAACAGGCAGAGATAACAATACGGCAGGAGTTCTCTTATACTCCTATGGAAGCGCTTACTTTCATAAAAGAGAAATATGCTGCAAATTTTATGATTCAGAAGACAGATCAAGAGGGCTATTACTATTATAAGCATCCCGATATGGAGTATTATCTGGTTTATGAGGGAGAAGGAGCGACTGAGGACGAGTATATCATTCATCTATATGAATATGTCTCAGACGATCCAAGCGAGAACACCGGTCACACAGTAACCTACGGTTGGTATCGGATTGACAGGAAAACCGGAGTAA
The DNA here is from genome assembly GCA_023414355.1 of Bacillota bacterium. GTDB lineage: Bacteria > Bacillota > Clostridia > Lachnospirales > Lachnospiraceae > Mobilitalea. The sequence goes on from JAEZOB010000009.1 coordinate 454,310, forward strand.
TCACGGAGGAGGAGTAATTACAAAAGTACTTATGGTGCTTTTCAGACAGGATATATCGATTTGCAGGTTTACTTGGTATGACGATATATTGGATCTGTAAAATCCAAGGTATCTTTTGCTGTTATATACATTGGAGAATGGAGATTAGGATGGAACAAAAGGAAAAGGTTTATAAAGAACTGGACAGGTTGGGGATTAATTATCAGGTGATGGAACATCCGGCTGTCTATACGATTAACGAGATGGAGGCCTTGGAGATATTTTTGGACAATCCATGGATTGTGAAAAATCTGTTTTTACGGGATGCGAGCGGAAGAAGACATTTTCTGGTGACACTGGATATGAATAAACGGGTGGATTTAAAAGAACTTCGACAGCAGCTCGGGACCAGCGGTTTGAGCTTTGCCTCCGAGGAGCGACTGATGAAATATCTCGAATTAACCAAAGGCTCAGTAACCCCGCTGGGTATTCTGAATGATGGAGAGCTGGCAGTTGAGGTAGTTTTTGACAGCTCATTGGTAGGAAGAGACAGAATCGGAATTCATCCTAATGATAATACGGCAACGGTCATGCTTCGTTATGAGGATCTGGAAAAGATCATAAGGGAGCATGGCAATCCTATTCATATCATTGATATATCGTAGCTTTATAAAGATATAGTAGTCCATCTGCCGCCGGAGAAGCGGATATAACTTGCCAGAAAGCGAAAGCTCTGATCGATCAGAAGGGAGATCCAGGCACCATAGAGGCCGAAGCCTGCCGGAAAGCATAAAAACCAGGTTAATAGGGGTCGAATAAATGCCACACTAATTAGCGAGATCGTTGCGACATAGGCAGTATCTCCTGCACCGCGCAGACAGCCGTTTAGTACCACCTGTGATGTCTGTAGATGAGTTCCCAGTGCTGCCAGTATCATGATGTTAGCACCTAGCGTTATTATTGCCGTGTCAGTGGTAAACAGTGAGACAAGAAAGCTTCTTCCGAAGAAGAATACTAAAAATATAACACAGGATATCATAAATGCAAGGCGTTGACCGGTTTTTCCATAAATCATGGATAAATCCGGTCTTTTTGCACCCAGATTCTGACCGACCAAAGCGGAGGCTGCGACAGAAAGACCGTCTCCAAAGCAGAAGGAGAGTGTCAGAATATTCATGCAGATGACATGGGTAGCGTAAGGAGTGGTTCCGAGTCGTGCGACGATAGCTGCGTAGGCTAGAAAGCCAATGCGCATAAAGACCTGCTCTATAAAAGCACTGCTGCTGACTTTAAAAATCGGATTGAGTGTATCCCTCCGAAGTCTCCAGCCTGCTTTATAATGAAAGTTCAGATAGCCGCTTTTACGAAGAAGGGTGGAGGTTGAGATACAGAAGGCTGCGATGGCACCCATCAAGGTTGCGATTGCGGCACCTTTTACCTCTAGACGCGGGAAGATACCAATACCATTAATCAGCAGGAAATCAAAGGTAATGTTGATCAAATTACTGATTACATTACTCCACATGGATATCTTTGTCTTACCGCAGCCTCGCTGAGCGGCATTGATAGTAAGATTCAAGGCTTGAAAGGGAATACTGAACATGAGAATATGAAAGTAATCTACGGCATCCTTCAGATAAGAGGCATCAGCACCGGATAGCAGAAGAACCGGTTTTGCAAACTGATAACCCAGCAGGGCCATAAGAACAGAAGAGATGGAGCTGATCAGAATACCGGTTCTAACGGTACGATTTGCAGCCTTTTGATCCTGTTGCCCTTTCCTGCGGGCAGTGACCGCAGTGATTCCTGTATTCAGGGAAAAGATTACCGCGAGAAGGACAAGTCTCGGTTGATTGGTGATGCCGACCGCCGCGATGGCTCCTTTGCCCAGGGTACCGACCATGATGGTATCGATTACACTGATTAAGCCTACGAGTAGAGCCTCTAGCGCGGAAGGCCACGCGATTTTATAGAAGTTAGAATAAACCGTGCGGGAGGAGGGTAACTCACTGATGATCTGATTGCTCTTCAGCATACTATTCACAGAGAAAAATTTGGTCAGCCGCAATTACTTCAGCACCTTTCGTAAAGAGTTATGATTGTGATTATAACACTTTTCAAATTGAAATCAACGAAAAAGGGGGTTTTTGCAATTCTTTCGCATAGATTCGTCAAACAGATGCATGATAAGAATATGTTGTCAAGGACTTATGAGATTGTTATTTTTCTAAAAATATGATACCATATAAGTTACCAAAAGAATAAGAATTAACCATATATACCATAAAAGGAGGAAAATATTATGAATATTCCAACCCCTCATAATGGAGCAAAAGCGGGTGATATCGCAAAGACCGTCCTGATGCCCGGGGATCCGCTCAGAGCTAAATTTATAGCGGACACTTATCTGGAGGATGTAGTTTGCTTTAATACGGTAAGAAATATGTTAGGCTATACCGGTACGTATCAAGGCAAGCGGGTTTCCGTCATGGGTGGAGGCATGGGTATGCCTTCTATCGGAATTTATTCCTATGAATTATATCATTTTTACGATGTTGACAGCATTATCCGTATCGGTTCTGCAGGCGGTATTGCAGAGAACATTAAATTGAGAGATATTGTAATCGGTATGGGTGCTTCCACGAATTCTAACTTTGCAGCTCAGTATCAGCTGCCGGGGACTTATGCTCCGATTGCTGACTTTGATCTGATGAGAAGAGCAGTGGAAGCTGCAGAGAAGATGAACATTAAGACGGTAGTTGGAAATGTTCTTTCCTCCGACACCTTCTATGATGACAATAAGGACGCTAACTCCTTATGGCGCAAGATGAATATTCTTTGTGTAGAAATGGAAGCAGCGGCATTATATATGAATGCTGCAAGAGCCGGAAAGAAAGCGCTTGCCATTTTGACAATCTCCGATCATGTATTCACCGGGGAGTCCTTATCAGCAGAGGATAGACAACTTACCTTCCGTGATATGATGGAAATCGCCCTTGAACTCGCATAATTTAGGAAAGGATTGGATAAGATGGATAAAAAATTAATATTTGAGAAGGTTGACCATACATTATTAACACAGACAGCTACCTGGGAGGAGATCAAAGAGATTTGTGATGATGCCATGACCTACGGTGTGGCTTCTGTCTGCATCCCTCCGTCCTATGTAAAGCAGGTAAAGGATTACGTACAGGATAAGATGGCTGTCTGTACCGTCATCGGTTTTCCGAACGGATACAATTCAACAGCAGTCAAGGTGTTCGAGACTAAGGATGCCATCGAAAGTGGTGCAGATGAGATTGATATGGTAATCAATCTCGGTATGCTGAAGGACAAGAGATACAGCGAACTGCTGGAAGAGATCAAGCAGCTGAAAGCAGCCTGCGGTAAGCATATTCTGAAGGTAATCATAGAAACCTGTTTGCTGACAGAGGAAGAAAAGATCAAGATGTGCGAGATTGTAACCGAAGCCGGTGCTGACTTCATCAAGACCTCAACCGGTTTTTCTAAATCAGGTGCTACCTTTGACGATGTTGCCTTGTTTGCCAAGCATGTCGGAAAAGAGGTTAGGATTAAGGCGGCAGGGGGAATTGCCTCCTTCGATGATGCTGAGAAATTCATCGAATTGGGTGCATCCCGCCTTGGTACCAGCCGAATCGTAAAGTTGGCTAAGAACCAGACAGGATCAGGTTATTAATAACGATATGATCAGTAATGAATGTCAAACAGGGAGGTTTTGTTATGCAGGAGAATCAACAGCAGGATAACGAAATAAAGAACAGCCTTGTACTCAGAGAAAAAGGAGAATTGCTTGCCAAACAGGAAATCGTAAGCCGCTCGGTTGCGAAGCTTTTGATCAGGGATGCGATCGATGCCATGAAGATGGCCTATGCGCCTTATTCCCACCACTGTGTCGGAGCAGCACTTCTCACAAAGCAGCAGAAGATCTATAAAGGCTGTAATATAGAGAATGCTTCCTATTCCCCCACGAACTGTGCGGAAAGAACCGCATTCTTTAAAGCAGTCAGCGAAGGGGATACAGAATTTTCTGCAATCGCGATAGTCGGAGGCAAAGATGGGGTACTCAAAGACTTTTGTTCTCCCTGCGGTGTTTGCCGGCAGGTAATGAGAGAATTTGTAGATCCAAAAAGCTTTCTGGTAATTCTGGCAAGGTCGGAAGAGGATTATCTCGTATTTTTCCTCGAAGAGCTTCTTCCTTTAAGCTTTGGACCCGGAAATTTATAAGCAAAATCAAATCGAAGCTCCTCTGACTTCCACGTGAAGCCGGTGGAGCTTTTTGCTTCCTGAATTATGTCGCTTTTCAAGAGGATACCTATCAAGGTCATGGTGGTTGTAATTGTAGCACTTGCGATATAGAACAGTATAGTATTATAATCTAACGGAATAATAATTATTAGATTTTGTTATGAATGAAAATGGCGATTTCAGGGGAAAGTCGCTTCCATATTGAAATTTATTGTGCTATACTTACGATATCTAAGCAGAAAACCGGAAAGGAATTGAAGAAGATGTATTCATTCGATGATGTAAAAGCATTTGATCCTAAATTGGCAGAGGCGATGTCCTTGGAGATCGGAAGACAGAACAGTCATATTGAGCTGATCGCGTCCGAGAACTTTGTCAGCAAAGCTGTGATGGCGGCCATGGGCAGTCAGTTAACCAATAAATATGCAGAGGGTTATCCCGGAAAGAGGTACTACGGCGGCTGCGAATATGTTGATCTGGCCGAGAATCTTGCAATTGAGAGAGCAAAGCAGTTATTTGGCTGTACCTATGCAAATGTTCAGCCCCATTCGGGTGCCCAGGCAAATATGGCAGTATTTTTTGCATTACTTAAGCCCGGTGATACTGTTCTCGGTATGAATCTTGCTCATGGCGGACATCTGACACACGGAAGCCCGGTTAATATGAGCGGCAGTTATTTTAACATTGTACCTTACGGTGTGAACGACCAAGGCTTTATTGATTATGATAATTTGAGAAAGATAGCTAAGGAAGCAAAGCCGAAGCTGATTATTGCCGGTGCCAGTGCTTATGCAAGAAAGATTGATTTTAAGATATTCAGGGAAATTGCGGATGAAGTTGATGCATTTTTGATGGTTGATATGGCTCATATTGCAGGACTTGTAGCTGCAGGCTATCATGAGAGCCCGATACCGTATGCACATGTTACTACTACTACCACGCATAAGACCTTAAGAGGTCCGAGAGGCGGTATGATCTTGTCCAGCGCTGAGTTCGCTGAGGAGCACAAGCTCAACAAAGCAGTGTTCCCGGGAATTCAGGGTGGACCACTGATGCATGTGATTGCGGCAAAGGCAGTTTGTTTCAAGGAAGCACTCGATCCAAGCTTCAAGGAATATGCAGGAAGAATTATTGAGAATGCACAGGCCCTTGCGAACGGCTTGATGAAGAGAGGCTTTAATCTTGTATCAGGAGGAACAGATAACCACCTGATGTTAGTAGATCTTCAGAATATGGGCGTTACCGGTAAAGATACAGAGAAGCTGTTGGATGCTGCCAACATCACCTGTAACAAGAACGCAGTTCCGAATGACCCTGCATCACCTTTTGTAACCAGCGGTATCCGTCTCGGAACTGCAGCTGTTACTACAAGAGGTATGAAGCCCGAGGATATGGATGTCATTGCAGAAGCAATTTATCTGCTGGTAAAGGATGTAGAAGCCAACAAGGCGAAGGCTATGGAGATGGTAAAGACCTTAACTGACCAGTATCCGTTATATTAATTTAGCAGAATTATTCAATATGATTATAATTTTCTTAAGAAAGAGGATGTCAAAATATGACATCCTCTTTCTTGTTGCGCCCAAGTCGGGCAGGCTATAGCGGGATAGTATTACTATATGGTTTTTATAATCACAGGATGGAATGACCCTGCATTATAAATGAAAGCTTTGTCGGTAATAATTAGGAGCGACACCAAAATACTTCTTAAAGGAGTTACTGAAGTAAAACACATCCTTGAAGCCAACGATTTCAGCAGTTTCACTGATCGTGTATTCTCCGGTACGCAGTAAGGCTGAGGCTTTATTCATTCGGACCTGTTTGATGAAATCACTGATGGTGATCCCTTCCATGCTTTTAAAAAGAGCTCCGCAGTAAACAGGACTCAAATGAACAAGCCCCGATAATTCCGCCATGGATAATTTCTGGTCGGAGTGCTCGATAATATGTCTTTTAATGATAGATACTGAAGTAGTATTCTGGTTGATTTCCCGTTCATAGACAAGTTTATGCAGAATTAGTGCAAACAGTCCCTGACATTTGAGTTGATAACCTTCTCTTTGCTGCAGCCACTCGTATTTCAATTCCTGAAACAGATAAGAAAACTGCTTCATATCACCATATGGTATGATTGTCGGAAGCTGAAGCGCTTCCTCTTCAGGAAGTATAAAATCTATGGCAACACAATTCATACCTTCGGTTGTCGCTGAACGTGTGGAACCGCGTCGAACAAAGACAACGTCACCGGCAGCTGCATGATATTTTACATCATTGATGAGATAATCGGCGCCACCCTGCAATATAAATACTAGACTATAGAAAAAATCCAGCGTATGCTTCTTAATCAACCAGGTGGGAGTGCATTCCTTTTGTACGAAGTAAAACATTTTTGGATGAAGGTCAGCCATAAGCTTGTTCCTTTCTGTTGTATTAGGATTTGATTTGAATTTTATAAACTATAACATACTCATAGAAAACATACAATAAAAGACCTTTAATTATTATAAAAAAATGTTATTTCCTCTATGGAAGAACTCCTTTAGAAGCAATAAAATAATAGATGAGTCAAAGGTTTATTATCATAAATAATTATAAAACATTATAACATACTTCCTGAAGTATTTCAGGAAATACTTTATCTTAAGGAGGCTTACTATGCTGCGGATAGCGATCATAGGTACAGGTAATATTTCGGGTGCACATATCAGTGCTTACCTTGCATTTCCAGGTAGATGCGAGATCGTGGCTTTGTGTGATATTTACCCGGACAAGGCAAAGGAAAAAGCGAAGCAATATTCTCTTCAGGCTGAGGTGGTTGATAGCCATGAAAAACTTCTTGGACGGAACGACATTGATTTGATCAGCATCTGTACACCGCCCTACTGTCATGCACAGATTGCGATTGATTTTCTTAAGGACGGCAAGAATGTCATCGTTGAAAAACCGATGGCGGCTTCCTTGGAGGAATGTGATCGTATGATTGCAGCCTCTGAGGCATCCGGTAAAATACTGGCGGTGATTGCGCAGAACCGTTTCAAAGATCCGGTAATGCGTCTAAAGCAAGTAGTGGATAGTGGGAAAATCGGTAGAGTACTTCATACACAGGTGGATTCCTTCTGGTGGCGTGGACACTGCTATTATGATCTCTGGTGGAGAGGCCTGTGGGAAAAGGAAGGCGGTGGATGTACGCTAAATCACGCCGTGCATCATATCGATATGTTGGGCTGGATGCTTGGCAAACCGGAGAGAGTACAGGCATTATTAAGCAATGCCGCACATGATAACGCTGAGGTCGAGGATATCTCGATTGCCGCATTACAATATCCGAAGGGAGCGGTAGCCCAGATTACGAGCTCAGTCATCCATCATGGAGAAGAACAGCAGATTATCTTCCAGGGAGAGAAGGCTCGGATCTCTGCTCCATGGAAGGTTTACGCCAGTACTTCGATGGAAAATGGATTCCCGACAGAGAATACACAATTAGAGAAGGAGCTGGAGGAATATTACGATAGCCTGCCAACCTTATTACACACAGGACATGAAGGTGAGATTGATGATGTCTTAATGGCAATTGAGACCGGGGGAAGACCTCTGATCACCGGAGAAAGCGGTCGTTTGACCATAGAACTCATCACTGCGATTTATAAGGCTGGTTTTGAGCATAAGACAGTGGAGCTTCCTATCACGGAGAAGGATGAGTATTATACCGTAGAAGGAATTCAGAAAAATGCAATCCATTTTTATGAAAAGACAGCAAGAGTGACAGAGCTGGGTAGTGGTCAGGCAATTACCGTAGGAAGCGATTATCAAGCCGGAAAGGAGAAATAGAGTATGGAACGTAAGGAAGGATTTAATTTTATGCCAAAGGGGAGACCCAATCCGGTTGTACAATACGGGGAGTTTGTATTTGCGGCTGTTGGTCTCGATCATGCTCATGTAGGCGGTATGACAAATGGCTTGTTGGAAGCCGGAGGGACTTTAAAATACATCTATGATCCTGACCCGAAGAAGATGGAAGCCTATAGTAAGCTTTATCCGAAGGCGAAGCTTGCAAGAAGTGAGGAAGAGGTATTATCTGATCCAGAGGTACGGCTGGTAGCCAGTGCCTGCATCACCTCTGAGCGATGTACTCTGGGGATGAGGGTCATGGATGCCGGGAAGGATTATTTCACTGATAAGGCACCACTTACCACACTGGAACAGCTGGAGATGGCGAAGAAAAAGGTACAGGAGACCGGACTGAAATACGCCGTCTATTATAGTGAACGTCTTCATGTAGAAGATGCTGTTTTTGCAGGCGAATTGATTGCTCAGGGGGCGATCGGACGAGTTATTCAGACGATCGGCATGGGGCCGCATCGCTTAAGCGCGGCAAACAGACCGGATTGGTTCTTTCAGAAGGCGAAGTACGGCGGTATACTCTGCGATATCGGAAGTCATCAGATAGAGCAGTTCTTATATTATTCAGGTGCCAAGGATGCAAACGTAGTAAGAAGTCAGATTGCCAACTATGCAAATCCTAAGTATCCGGAGCTGGATGATTTCGGAGATTGCATGCTGGTGGCAGATAACGGTGCCAGCGGGTATTTCCGGGTGGACTGGTTTACCCCTGACGGTTTGTCCAACTGGGGTGACGGACGTACCTTCATCCTGGGAACAGAGGGTTATATTGAGTTACGAAAATATATCAACCTGGGCGTGGAAAATTACGGTGGTAAGGTTTATTTGGCTAACAAGACCGAGGAGACCTGTATCGACGTCAAAGGTAAGGTCGGATATCCGTTCTTTGGCCAGCTGATTCTGGATTGCCTGAACCGTACGGAATATGCTATGACGCAAGAGCACGCCTTCAAAGCGGCGGAGCTGAGTGTGAAGGCTCAGATGACAGCTGCGAAGCTGCAGTAAGACGCGAGAATTTATTTGAATTTTAATAAATTGACTTTAGAACGATCTGATATTTCAGGATGAATGAGATTATCAAGAATTACTGTAGCTTACATTGACAAAAGGTCAGATCACCGGAGGTGATCTGATAAACCAGCAAAGAAAGTTCTCGGAAAGCTGGCTTTCCAGAGGCTTTCTTTGCCGGTTATTCGACTGATAGGATCAGTCGGACCTTTTGTCGGGCGATAAGTTAATACTGAACGATCATAGTTTGAATCAGGAGAATGATAAATATGGAAACAGTACGTTTGGGTATCATAGGCATTGGCAATATGGGTAGTGCCCATGCAGCCTGTGTCTTTGAGAATAGGATTAAGGGGTTGGAGTTGACGGCTATCTGTGATACGGATTCAGACAGACTCCAGTGGGCTAGGGAGCAATTCGGTGAGAAGGTTCAGTTATATTCAGAATATCAGCTGATGCTGGACAGCGGCTTGGTTGATGCTGTGTTGATCGCAGTACCGCATCCGCTTCATCCTATGATGGCAATTGAGTGCTTTCAGCGTAGGCTTCACGTGCTTACCGAAAAGCCGGCGGGTATAGACACCCTTCATGTCAGACAGATGAACCAGGCTGCGGAGGCATCAGGATGTATTTTCGGAATCATGTATAATCAGAGAACCAATATGCTGTATGCTAAGCTGCGGGAGCTGATGAAGGATGGTTCCCTTGGAGAGATGAAGCGGCTCGTATGGATCATCACCAATTGGTATCGGAGCCAGGCTTATTATGATTCGGGCAGCTGGCGCGCTACTTGGGATGGAGAAGGAGGCGGTGTGCTGATGAACCAGTGTCCTCATAACCTGGATCTGTGGCAGTGGATTGCCGGAATGCCCGTCAGACTTCGTGGCTTTTGTAATTATGGGAAGTATCACAATATTGATGTTGAGGATGACGTGACGGCTTATGCGGAATATGAGAGCGGTGCAACAGCAGTATTTATCGCATCTACCGGAGAATATCCGGGAACGAACCGTCTTGAAATCAGCGGGACCAAAGGAAAAGCTGTCATAGAAGATGGTATGCTTAAAGTTTATGAGCTTCCCGAAGATGAGCGGAAGATATGCTTTCAGACGAAGGAAGGGTTCCCTAATATGGCACTTTCGGAGCAAGTATTCTGTCAGGAAGAGAAGGATACAGCTCATGCAGGGATACTGCAGAATTTTACCAATGCAATTTTGTTCGAGGAACCACTACTGGCACCCGGAATAGAAGGAGTGAATGGTTTAAGCATCAGTAATGCGATCTATCTGTCAGACTGGACTGGGGAATGGGTTACGCTTCCTATAGATGAAGAGAACTATCTGAAGCTGTTATCAGCAAAGCAATCGGAGGCAAAGCATCCTGCCAGGAAGCAGGTACAGCAAGCACGTAAGAAGGAATATGAGGATCGCTGGTCGGTTCGCTGGTAAGTTAAAGATGAAGCAGAGACAGGAGAACTTCTGAACCGTTATAATATAATTGGAATTGATACGCAAGAACTTAATATGAATCAGATAAAAAAGGTTGTTGACCGAATGCTATCGCATCGGTCAGCAACCTTTTTAAAACGGCCCACCTTATTCCTCGATTACAAAGAAACCATTCTCCAACATGGTACGGAAGGTCTTTGTACCGAAGATAATACCGATGATCAATACGGCTGCAATACAGAGAGCCTTTACGATTTTATTAACCTCTACTGTTACCTTTACGTCGCAATTACAGTCACATGCTTCTGCTGAACAACAATCCTTTTTCATGACTATTATCCTCACTTTCTTTAATTATAATCTAAAAACCTAGTTCCTCGCCAACCAGAATAACCTTAATTCTGCCCGGAATACCTGATCTTCTTGTAATAACGGTATGATTGCAGATGCAATCCTCCGACAGGCAATTAGCGCATTTACCGGTTTCTGCACAGGGGGTCTTTCTATTCAGTCGCACTGCGTTCGGAGGAGCAGCCATATTACGAACACGGTCCATCGCAGAATCCACATCTACAGCTATTTTATTCATTCCGGCGATGATTATGACATTCTTCGGACCGGTAATCAGACAAGCAACACGATTTCCGAAGCCATCAACATTGACGATCTGTCCATCCATGGTAATTGCATTGGCACTCATAAAATAGTAATCCGCAGTCACAGTCTTACTATACATCAAAGACCTTTCCTCCGGAGTTTTCGCGGTATCCCGGTCATATAGTATATAATCGGATTCGTCCAATGCATCCAGCAACCCAATCTCATTGAGCGTCTGGGATCCGCCCCAGGAGATGGAACAGCCGGGAGTCAGGAAACGTTTTGCAGTCAATAAAGCCTCTTCAGCATTATCACAATAGTATCCTTCAATTCCCCTCTTGTTAAACTTGTCAATAATCGTATCCGCCAAATTCTCATAGTACACCTTTTTAGGCGACATAAGCTTTCCTCCCTCACACGCAATCTTTCTTCTGGTAATCTATCTCATTATTGTAAACTATCGTATAGGAAGATTCAATATAAAGTCATAAATTAACTGTGCACTAATAACGAACGAGCCAATTTGTATTTGTCCTATCAATAAAAATAGGTTATAATGTACGGGATAAGCGAAGAACTATACCTCACAAAACTCCCTGAAGAATTCATTCTTCAAAGGGAGATCTGTGAGGTATAGTACGAGCAACGCGAGCGAGGAAGCGTAGCTTCCGAGCTTCACTTATCCCGTAAAACAATTACTCCAGAAAGTTGGTTACACATGTCAAAAAGCCTGTATATCGCAGAAAAACCAAGTGTCGCTGCTGAGTTTGCCAAAGCCTTGAAAATAACCGGCAGTAAAAAGGATGGATATATCGAATCGGAGAATGCTATTGTTACCTGGTGTGTAGGACATCTGGTTACCATGAGCTATCCGGAGGTGTATAATCCGGCATTAAAGAAGTGGAATATGGAGACACTGCCGTTTCTGCCTAAGGAATATAAATATGAGATTATCCCAAACGTAAAAAAACAATTTTCCATTGTAAAAGAACTTCTTACCCGTAAGGATGTGGATACCATCTATGTATGCACCGACTCCGGACGGGAGGGAGAGTACATATATCGATTGGTGGATCAGGAGGCGAAGGTTCCGGGAACCAAGCAGAAGAAGCGTGTCTGGATCGATTCTCAGACGGAGGAAGAGATACTCCGTGGTATCAGGGAAGCGAAACCTCTGTCAGCCTATGACAATCTTTCTGATGCGGCATATCTTCGGGCTCAGGAGGATTATCTGATGGGTATTAATTTCTCCCGAATCCTGACACTTAAGTATGGTAATGAAGTACAGAAGCTTTTGAATTCCCAGAAATGGAATGCAATATCAGTTGGCAGGGTTATGACCTGCGTTCTTGGTATGGTGGTAAGAAGAGAGCGGGAAATACGAAGCTTTGTTAAAACCCCATTTTATCGGGTGCTAAGCAACTTACAGGTGCAGGACAGAGATTTTCTCGCAGAATTCAGAGCTGTTGAAGGATCTAAGTATTTTAACTCACCTCTTCTTTATAAGGAAAATGGTTTTTCTGAGAAGACTTCAGCGATCAAATTGATTACGGAGCTGGCCGGAGACATACCGAAAATCCTTGCAGATGGTACCTGGGAAGTAGAAGCATCTCCAAACATCCATAATCCCGAACCCGTATTACAGCAGGAAGCCTTAACGGGGAGCCTTACTGGGTATGAGAAGCAGCTCCTTGCGCAGGTAGCCCAACTTGAGAAAAAGAAAGAAACTAAGAATCCACCGCTATTATATAATCTTGCGGAATTACAGAATGACTGTTCCCGCTTCTTTAAGATCAGTCCGGATGAGACGCTGAAGATCACTCAAGAGTTATATGAAAAGAAGCTGGTTACTTATCCCAGAACCGATGCCAGAGTACTATCAACTGCTGTATCGAAGGAAATTTATAAAAACATCAAAGGATTGCAGGGTTTAAACCAATTCAGAGAATTTGTCACAGAGATTTTAGAGCAGGGGACCTACAAGAATATAGCAAAGACCCGTTATGTCAACGACAGTCAGATTACGGACCATTATGCCATCGTTCCGACCGGGCAGGGACTTGGAGCCTTAAATTCCCTTTCCCATACCGCAGGCAGAGTGTATGAGACAATCGTCAGACGTTTCTTAAGCATTTTTTATCCTGCTGCTGAATACCGAAAGATCAGCGTTACGGCCAGAATCCGAGAGGAAAGCTTTCTTGCCACCTTCCGAATGCTGGAGAAGGAAGGGTATCTTAAGGTATTAGGCAGTTACACTGACAAGTCTGCTCAGAATCCTTCTACGAAAGGTAGTACTGAAGCGAAGAATCAGGAAGAAGGGAAGAGTCAGGAGGAGAACGAGAGTAACGAGCAGGAAAGCAACGATCAGATCTTCCTTCAGATGATTATGAATTTGAAGAAGGGCGACCAGCTTCCGGTGAAGCTGATTACGATAAAAGAAGGAGAGACTGCGCCTCCGAAGAGGTACAGCTCCGGTGCTTTGATTCTTGCGATGGAGAATGCGGGACAATTAATCGAAGACGACGAGCTCCGTGCTCAGATCAAGGGAAGCGGTATCGGAACCAGTGCAACTCGTGCAGAGATTTTGAATAAACTTGTTAATATCACCTACTTGAACCTGAATAAAAAGACTCAGATTATTACTCCGACACTGCTTGGCGAGTTGATTTATGATGTGGTTAATTCGTCAATTAAGCAATTACTGAACGCGGAGCTCACCGCCAGTTGGGAAAAGGGGCTTACCTACGTGGCGGAAGGACAGATTACGAAGGGTGAGTATACCGGTAAGCTGGAAGGCTTTGTCGGCCGGATGGTGGAAGGAGTAAAAACAATAAATAATCAGTCTGCTTTAGCAAAATTCTATCAGGAAACAGCGCCCTATTATAAAAAGTAGAAGGAATTATTTCTGGGATTTTGATACAAATATGGTAAATAGCTCTTGCGACACGGTTCGTGCTGGGATAGAATAAGGAAAGTAAGATGTAATAAGAATGGAGGAAACCCCTCCACAAGAGCAGGGAGGAAAAACCTCCCATAATACAGGGAGGAAAAACCTCCCACAGAGCGGGAGGTTTGTATGTCAGAACATTTGATGATTAAATCACTATTTGATTTGCGTGAAACAATTGCAGCAGATATTTTTACCGGCTGCACCTATCCTTGGGAAGCGTTATCTAAGATTAAAAACGAAATCATAAAGATCGGCGCGAGCTTATCCCCTGATGAATATGATAAGCTTGGAGAGGATATCTGGGTGGCCAAGTCTGCCAAGGTGGCACCAACAGCATCGATCAGCGGTCCTGTAATTATAGGTAAGGATGCAGAGATCAGACATTGTGCCTTCATCCGTGGAAATGCCATCGTCGGGGAAGGTGCTGTTGTCGGTAATTCAACTGAACTAAAGAACGTCATCTTGTTTAATAAGGTACAGGTACCGCATTATAATTATGTCGGAGATTCCATTCTCGGCTTCAAGTCCCATATGGGAGCAGGTTCCATTACCTCTAATGTGAAGTCTGATAAGACGCTTGTTACAGTTCGCGCTGGCGAACTTACAATTGAGACTGGCTTGAAGAAGTTCGGAGCTATCCTCGGCGATCATGTGGAGGTTGGCTGCAACAGCGTATTGAATCCGGGAACTGTGATAGGAAGAAGTGCTAATATTTATCCTCTTTCAATGGTACGAGGATATGTTTCTGAGTCCAGCATTTACAAGAGGGCAGGAGAGGTTGTTACGAAGCTTTAATAACATGAAATGAAAGGCTGCAGAAAGAGTCCTTGACATCGTCAAAGGAAAACCCTTCGGAGGGATATCTTTCGGCAGCTTCTTTATGTATTCATCATACATTGATAAAAGTATGAAGGAGAGGAAGAAATGTGGTCAGAAACTATGGTATAAAGCCTTATCAGATCGCTGTTCTTCATGGCGGCCCAGGTGGACTGGGAGCCGTAGCAGGAATAGCAAAAAATATATCTGAAACCCATGGGGTTATAGAACCTCTTCAATCCAAATATTCCATTGATGAATTAGTAGAGGAATTGAGAGAACAGCTTTTGCAAAATTGTAACCGTCCTGTAATACTAATCGGTCATTCCTGGGGAGCATGGCTTGCCGGAATTTTCGCCTCCGAATATCCTGAATATGTCAGTAAAGTAATCCTGGTCGGATGCGGGCCCTTAACCTCTGACTATATTGCACAGATAGGAGAAAGAAGAAAGTCAAATCTCACAAGTGAGGAAACCAAGGAGTTTGAAGTATTATTAGAAGAGCTGGAACAGCCTGAGACGAAAGATAAAGATAAGAAATTAAGCAGACTAGGGCAGTTGGTAGAAGCGACAGATTACTTCAGCAAAATGGAATTACCGTATGAAGTATCGGATTCACTTCCTTCCGACGGTACCATGTATTCAAGTATCTGGCCAGAGGCTGCTAAGCTGCGCGAGTCGGGAGAATTGCTGAATAAAATTATCCGGATACGCAGTCCATTGACAGTTATCCATGGCAGACATGATCCGCATCCGTATGAGGGTGTGACTAGACCACTGACGAAGAATGGGAAGAAGGTTATGTTCTATCTTCTTGACAGATGTGGGCATACTCCTTGGAAGGAGCAATACGCTGCCTCAGAATTTTATGAAATTCTTAGAGCGGAAATTATGGAGCAGGCTTGAAATTTCAATAAAAAACACTAGACTTATTTGAGGTTTTATGCGAAAATATGTTAGGTATACAAGATAAATTTTTAACAAGAGGGGGCTGTATCAGCCGCCTTTGTTATGAGTTTACTTGCCCATAGAGTAATGAAACGCGATACTATGTATATTGAAAGGAGTTTCAAAACATGATTTATTCACATGAAGTTCAAATGATGTGTCCGGTAACACAGGGTGTTCATCATGGCGCAGCGCCGATCCCGGAAGAAGCAAAATGGGTAAAAGCTAAGGAAGTAAAGGATATTTCCGGCTTAACACATGGTGTGGGCTGGTGCGCACCTCAGCAGGGTACTTGCAAATTAACTCTGAATGTAAAGGACGGCGTAATTCAGGAGGCTTTGGTTGAGACAATCGGATGTTCCGGTATGACTCATTCCGCAGCTATGGCTTCTGAAATTCTTCCCGGCTTAACCATCTTAGAGGCTTTAAATACTGACTTGGTTTGTGACGCTATCAATACAGCAATGAGAGAGCTCTTCTTACAGATCGTTTACGGTAGAACACAGAGCGCCTTCTCCGAGGACGGACTTCCGATCGGTGCTGGTCTTGAGGATTTAGGAAAAGGACTTAGAAGCATGGTTGGTACGATGTACGGTACTTTATCTAAGGGTCCTCGTTATCTTGAGATGACCGACGGCTATGTAACCGGAATTGCTTTAGATGAGAATAGTGAGATTATCGGTTACCAGTTCGTTAACTTTGGAAAGATGATGGACTTCATCAAAAAGGGTGAAGATGCTAACACAGCATTCGAGAAATCCAAAGGCCAATATGGTCGCGTAGCTGATGCGGTTAAGATCATTGACCCGAGACACGAATAGTAGAGGAGGATACATACAATGGCTTTATTTGAATCATATGATAGAAGAATAAATCAGATCAATGCTACGCTGAACAGCTACGGTATTGCTTCCATCGAAGAGGCAGAGAAGATCACAAAGGATGCTGGCCTCGACGTATACAATATGATTAAGGGTATTCAGCCCATCTGTTTTGAAAATGCTTGCTGGGCATATACAGTAGGTGCAGCAATTGCAATTAAAAAAGGTGCTAAGAGAGCTGCTGATGCAGCTGCAGCAATCGGTGAGGGCTTACAGTCCTTCTGTATTCCTGGTTCAGTTGCTGATCAGAGAAAGGTTGGTCTCGGTCATGGTAACCTTGGTAAGATGTTACTCGAAGAATCAACTGAGTGCTTCTGCTTCTTAGCTGGTCACGAGTCCTTTGCAGCAGCAGAAGGTGCGATCGGTATCGCTCAGTCTGCGAACAAGGTTAGACAAAAGCCCTTAAGAGTAATCTTAAACGGTCTTGGTAAGGATGCAGCTCAGATCATCTCCCGTATCAACGGCTTTACTCATGTTGAGACAGAGATGGATTACTATACAGGAGAGGTAAAGGAAGTTTCCCGTAAAGCCTACTCCAAGGGTGTTAGAGCAGCAGTTAACTGCTACGGTGCTAACGATGTAACAGAAGGTGTTGCAATCATGCATAAGGAAGGTGTTGACGTTTCCATCACAGGTAACTCCACCAATCCTACCAGATTCCAGCATCCGGTTGCAGGTACCTATAAGAAGGAATGTGTTGATATGGGCAAGAAGTATTTCTCTGTAGCTTCCGGTGGCGGCACAGGTAGAACACTTCATCCAGATAACATGGCAGCAGGTCCTGCTTCCTACGGTATGACAGATACTATGGGTAGAATGCACTCCGACGCACAGTTCGCAGGCTCTTCCTCCGTTCCGGCTCACGTTGAGATGATGGGTCTGATTGGCGCAGGTAATAACCCGATGGTAGGTATGACAGTTGCTGTTGCCGTATCGATCCAGGAGGCTGCAGAAGCAGGAAAGTTCTAAGCAAACGCTTTATTTTAGGGGATTTCTCAAGTCGGAAGACGGTTTGGGAAGTCCTCTTTTTTGTCTGTAAGACTCGTACAGGACACTTAATTAAATAATAAGAATCATTTGAATGAGATCATATCAAGTATAGGTAATTGTTCATGTTTTTATTAAGTATTATTAATCGGTATTTAGATGGCGTTGTAGATAAAACTTCTTACAAAAGAATGGAAGTCTTTGCCTTTATAACAAATCATAGAACAGATTAATATAAACGATTAGGGTTGGATTAAAAAGGAATTAATTTAAAATACCTGTTGACATTTATTTCTATTGTTGTATTATTGTGTTAATTGCTTAATACGGTAGTACAAAGTTGATAAGTGCGTGTTTAGCGAAAAATCCTTAAGTACCGGAATTAAAGCCTTTGAATCTTCTCTTACAATACCAAGACCGTTTGTAATCATGCCAAAATTAAAGACATAGCTGAGTTGCAGGCTGCCTTGTAAGGATTATATGATTATCCAAAACCCTTAACCTTTGTATAAGCATTCAACTGGTTGATAATGAGACTTGTAAACTTGGGGTTATTCTCCATAGGAGTTATATTATTTTGTAATAAGAAATACCTCACAAATATACGGGGTTTGGTGTATCGCAAACGCATAAATTAGTCATGTGATAGAAAGGAAATTTTATTATGAGAAAGAAAATAGCGGTTATACTAGGTATGGTAATGTGTCTAGCAGGATGTAAAGATAGTGACGTAACTATTCAAAAAGAAAGCGTTATACAAAATACTTTAGAAAGTAACAATCAGGAAGCAGAAGATACTTTACAGTTTATAGAAATATATGCTGCAGATGGTGATTTAGTTGGTATTATGGAGGACAATTCTAGCATTAATGATTTTACAGAAAAAGAAGATGTTTCTTCATGGGAATTTATTAATGTACTTCCAGAAGATGCAGAAGTGCTCTATAGATATAATTGTTATGCAGTTGTTTCAGAAGAAATATATTTGAATGGTTCTGCACCATTTATCGCTTGGTCTTCTGACACATTGTATAAGGTTGATAATAATTACTATATTCAGAATTCTTCATTGAATGATGAAGGTTTTACTGTGAAAATTCCTTCTGATACTGGAATTTACCTAAGTCAGCCAGAACAATTACCAATAGAGAAAAATAAGAAAAAGGAAGATATTATATCAGAATGGAAGCAAGAGATAAGTAATCTACTTGATGCTCCAAAATCTGTTCAAACAGAAGAAATAGAAACTGAAGTGAATGATAGTGAGAAAATTACAAAAAAGGACGTAGAACAAACTTCTTCTCAGCAAAAAATAGAGATTTATGATAGTAAAAATGAAAATGTTTTGTACAAGACAGAAAATTTGCAGGATATAGCAGATTACTTAAACGCAACGTCAATAGATAACTGGAAAGATGTAGATGATATTCCTGATAGCGCAAAACTGGAATGTAGAATTAATGGGTATGCACTGGATAGGAAATCCATAAAAAAGAAATTAGTACATATGTATGTAAGAGAGCTATATATAGACGGTATTGATAATTATTGTAAACTGATCATTCCAAGCAATGGTGAAAGTAAGGAATATATTAGTTACTATAAGATTTCTAATGAAGTTGTAACTTATATTCAGTCGTTATATTTGAAATAGAGTTTGTGTAAACATTATTTATGAGAATTAGGAGATTTATTCAGGGGAATTGTGTCGGTATACAAGTGTAAGCTTGTATAAATATAATAGGAGGAATGAAAGTATGGAAACGATTACTGTGACTAATCTTGGTGTCAGTGCATTACTAATTCAAGCAGGAGACAGACGTATCCTGGTAGATGCTTTTAATTCAGTAAATGAACCCCTGGAGGTTTTATCAGGGGATATTATTTTGGTTACGCATTCTGACGATGATCATTTTAAGGCTGATAAATTGCCGGAACTGAAGGGCTTGGAGGTCACTATTGTTGGTCCCCCGTCCATAGTGAAACCGATTCTTAAGTTGGATAAAGCAGAGCTTTCACAGCTTGAATGTCTCTCCACAGGGGACAATGCAGTGCCGGATACTTTATCCTTGAATGACATGCATATAAAATGTTACCACACAACCCATTTTAATGGATGGGATCCGATTCATAACAGCTATCTATTGGAAGTAACGGGAAAAAGACTTTATATTACAGGAGACAGCTTACTTACGAAGGAATTGGTCGAAGTGATCGGCGAAACAGATGCAGTCATCTGTAATCTTGTAGAAGAGGGCTTTTTAAAGGGGTATACAGAGGGAGAGGTTGCAATACATCATCTGTTAAGTTACCTGCTAAAGGTGAAAGCAGAAGGAAAGACGAAGAAAATCATCGGTGTTCACCTACTTCATTGCCCATGGACTCCGGATGAGAATGAGATTATGAAGCTGATTGAAGAATATGGCTTCCAGGATATCATACTACCAATTAGTGAAAAGCAAAATATTGTAATAGGATAAAATTATAGATGAATAGAAAATAAAAGAAAACAAGGAAGAAAAAATACTTGTAATTTAATATAACGTATGTTATATAATATATATTATATAACATACGTTATATTAAATTGGAGGTGCGAAAATGGGACCAAATATCAGATTTACAAGAGAACAAATAATAGATGCGGCTTTCGAAATAGCGAAAACAGAAGGAATGGATAAGATATCTATGAGAAAAATTGCAGAATTAACAGGCAGTTCTGTTGCCCCCATCTATGTGAATTTTAAAAACATAGACGAACTCAACGAAGCTCTGATAGAAAGGATTGTCAGTATCAGTCAGCAGCTATTAGAGGAAGAGAATACCGGAAACCCCTTCTATGATATGGGAAGCGCCAGCCTGAGATTTGCTTTGGAGTATAGTATTATTTTTAAGGATATGGTGACTAAGGGAAGTAAGTACCTGCAAGATTATGATGATACAATGCTACCGATCTTAATTGAAGAGATGAAAAAGGAACCCGAGCTGGAGGAATTTACTGAGGATGAACTTAAAAAAATTTTTTTTAAGATGAGAATTTTTCAACTGGGACTTTCCATCATGGCAGCGAACGGATCACTACCCAAAGAGTATACTAAGCAAAAAATGATGGAGATCCTGTGCGGCATCGCAGACGATATGATAGCAGCAGCAAAACTCAGGAGGACATTAATCGATGAAAAATAAAACAAATCGAAATATAGTTATCTTTGTTTTCTTTGTGATGATCAGTGGTTGGCTGGGAGTACTTTTAGATTCTATTCTTGCAACACGGCCACAGGGAGATACGCTTGGTATGGGTGTGTGGTTGGTTCTGCCGTTAGTAACAGCGTTACTCATCATTTTATTCACAAAGGGCATTTGGAGAGAGCTTGGTTTTAAACCAAATCTGAAAGGCAATTTGAGATGGTACATGGCTTCCGTATTGATATTTCCGACAGTCACCTGCGTTGTAATGCTAATCGGTGCGGTAACGAATTGGATTGATTTATCAATGTTTAATATGAATATGTTTATAGTAACCTTTTTCCGGACACTGCTAATCAATTTTGTGATCGATTTTTTTGAAGAGACGACTTGGCGTGGTTTTCTTACTTCTCAGCTACTGAAATTAAAGCTTAGCGACATTAAGCTATATCTGATTGTTACCTGTGTATGGAGCTTCTGGCATCTCCCATATTATCTGGTGTTTTTACCTGAAGCTGATATCAGGGCTGTTATGCCTGTGAGTCGGATCATCTACATACTGATTGCATTTACGACATTCTTCTCATGGACGATCATGTTTACTGAATTATTCAGGGTTACAAAATCAGTATGGCCATGTGTGATTCTACATATGATAGAGGATTCGCTAATCAATCAAATGGCAATATCAGGCTATCTTCGTATTACTGCCGGTCGTGAAATTTTCGTATCACCCATCAACGGTATTGTAGCATCTGCTCTTTATATCGCAGTGGGGCTTGGAATAAGAGCTTATAGGCTAAAGAGAGAAAGACAGGGTATAAAAGTAATAAAATAAACAAAGCTTTAGGATTAACCGGATATTTAATTATACATTATTCTGATTGACAAAACAAAACCAAATCATTACAATAGTCCTTATTCTTTCGCTGGGAATAACAATAAACAGAAATGAGATGATGAAGCATGAGACTTAAGCTGGTGGATACCTACCGAGGACTACCCAAGAACATGTATATCATGTTCGGAGCTACGATCATCAATCGATTTGGTGATTTTGTAATGCCTTTCTTAACGATGTATCTGACATTGAAGCTGGGGCTTTCTGTTGAAATTGCTGGAGTGATTGTAACAATCACGATGCTGATCGGAATACCCTCTTCCTTTCTAGGGGGAAAGTTTGCAGATGAAATCGGGAGAAAGAAGACTTATCTGATTGCACAAACCTGTGCAGCTATGTGTCTGGTTCCTTGTGCATTTGTCAACAATCCGGTAGTTGTAGTTGCAATGCTTCTGCTTTCCACCATGTTCCATGGTGCTGTCAGACCGGCTATGAATGCAATTATCATGGATATGCTGGCACCGGAGCAGAGACAGCAGGGCTTTTCACTGCAGTATCTGGGAATTAATATCGGTGTGGCTTTGGGACCGATTGTTGCAGGCTTTCTATTCTATAATTTTCTACCCTTGCTTTTCATCGGTGATGCCTTGACCTCATTAATCGCAGTATTTCTGATCGGCAAGAACGTGAAGGAATTGAAACCTGAGGAGATTAAGCAGACAGTATATACCCATCAGGAGAAGGAAGAAAAGGGAAATACCTTCGAAGCCTTGATCAAGCGTCCTCATATTGTATTCTTTCTAGTGGCATATATTATATATTCCTTCGTATATACACAGCATAGATTCTCCCTTCCCTTAACGACGGACGCGATCTTCGGAGCAAGTGGAGCAAGTAAATTCGGCGTGCTTATGAGTATTAACGCAGTTACCGTATTACTTCTGACCGTGGGAATTACTTCAATTACAAAACGTTTCAAACCGCTGATTAATATCACAATAGCCGGAATATTCTATGCGCTGGGCTTTGGTATGCTGGGGATTGTGGATAGTTTCCCGCTGTTTATCTTATCAACTGTGATCTGGACAATCGGTGAAATCCTTGTGGTTACCAATTTTGGAGTCTATATGGCGGATAACAGTCCCAGTAATTTCAGAGCACGCTTCAATGCAATTGGTTCTCTGAGCTGGTCTGTCGGTGGCGCGTTGGGAACCTCAATCGCAGGTAAATTCATACAGGAGACCGGATTGCACAATATCTGGCTACTGGCATTTATCCTTTCTGTCTGCGGAGTGATTGGTATGTATGGTATCTATATGATAGGCAGAAGAAAGTCTCTATCAAAAGCAGGGGAAGGTTCGGAAGAGAAGGTTCCTGCTGAGGAAGAAGTAGCTTAGCATGAAACGGAGCTATCATTACCGGTATTTATAGTAGTCAATCGGGTCTATACAGGAATGAAATATGAAATAAACATACATAAGATAATTATACAAGAGCCGGGGAGTATTTCATCACTCTCATGTGCTCTTTATTTCTTTCTGTAACGTCTTATTTCGCTAAAATAATTTAAAAATTGACACTATTGTTACCATAACGTATAATATTTACATAAACTGGCGTTATAGCTTCTCTATTCAGACGAAGGGTGGTGTGCGCATGAGAAAACAAAAGATAAGGCAACGTAAGACCCGTGCTATCCATATGGATTTACATAGTATACTTAGAAATGAAGCCGTATCTATCTCCGTAATTTATGCTGTATTTGGCGCACTATGGATTTTGCTTTCTGATACAATCCTGTGGTCTGTTTTTGGAGATATCGATCGGTATAAACATTTTCAGACCTATAAAGGTTGGTTTTATATCTTAATCACGACCGCGATGGTATTTCTTTTAATACGTAAGCGAATGGTAATAATCAAAAATGAGAATCGTAAAACGGAGGAGGCTTATCGACAACTACAGGTGGCCCATATGGAGCAGCTTAAGACTGAGTCGGAGCTGTTATTTCAGAAGGAATTGACTGAACAGGTTATCGCAGAAGCACCGGTATTTATCGTTTCTCATGATGAAAATAGAATTTTGAGCCTGAATCCTTATTCGCAGATGGTATGCGGATACACTGAGGAGGATCTTAGGGATATCAACTGGATGGAGCTGATGGTTCCGCAGGAATACTGGTCCGGGATCCAAAGAAGCTTTTTTGAGATGCGGCAGGGTAAGAGGCTTTATAACAATGAATTCCCGATTATCGCCAAGGATGGCTCGCTGATCAATATCCTCTGGAACACTAATCTGGTGACTTCTCCCAATGACAGCGGGAACAGTTATTTTGTTTCTTTCGGGGCTGATATTAATGAGAGGAAGCGGTATGAAGATAAGATAGAGCGACTAGCTTTCTATGACAGACTGACCGGACTGCCTAACAGGATTATGTTTGAAAATGAAGTGAGTAAGCATATCAGTCAAAGCAATTACAACAGCTTCATGATAGCGTATATAGACATTGATAATTTCAAAACCATCAATGATTCCATAGGTCATCAGGCAGGAGATATCTTTCTCTCATATTTTGCTGAAGGTCTGAAGCTAGAGGTAAAGGAACCGAATATCGTGGCACGTCTGGGTGGAGATGAGTTCGCTATCCTGTTCGTCGGTAAATCCCGGGATGGTATGAACGAACTTCTCGAAGCTGCCAGATCAAGAATTAGTAAGACCTGGTCTATAGAGAATTACCAGTTCTTTATCTCAATGAGCGTAGGCGTCGTAGTATATCCACAGGATGGCAGAGACACAACCATGTTACTTAAGAATGCAGATATTGCGATGTATGAAGCCAAGAAAGAAGGAAAGAACAGGGCATTATTTTATCAAAGGAATCTGAAGGATCAGAATTTTCGTCATTTGAATATGATCAATAATATGCAATATGGATTAGAAGAAAACCAATTCCTTTTGCATTACCAGCCTCAATATGATCTACAGGAAAGAAAAATCATCGGTCTGGAAGCACTGATTCGCTGGAACCACCCGAAAGAAGGTTTTATCTCTCCCGGAGAATTTATTCCAATTGCAGAGGATTCGGGACAGATTTTTCAACTGGAGCGTTGGATTATTACAAGAGCTCTGGAGCAGAAGAAGATACTGGAGCAGATGAACTACAAAGATATCATCATGTCAATTAATCTTTCCGGGAAGAGTCTCACTAGTACAGTAAATTTTCCTGATCTTGAGAAGATTTTTGCTGAGGCGGAGGTGGATTACCAAAACGTAGTCGTTGAGATCACGGAAACAGCTAATATCTCGGATGTACAGATTGTGATTGAACATTTGAAAAGGCTTAAAAAACTTGGTATTCGGGTGGCTTTGGATGATTTCGGAACAGGATATTCCTCTCTGAATTATCTTAAGATATTCCCTATCAACATTATTAAGCTTGATAAGAGCTTTATCGATGCCATCAATGACGACGGAATCGATACCCTGTTGATCAAGAACATATTAATGCTTGCGCATGACCTGGAATACGAGGTGATCGCTGAGGGTATTGAGACCAACGAACAATTAGAATACTTAAGAAATCATAAATGCGAAGCAGGGCAGGGCTACCTGTTAGGCAGACCTGCACCCGAGGAGAAGATCTATGAACTGTTACATAGTCAATACCATACGAAAGAGTGAAGCTTACATAGTTTACTTTGAAGTTTTCGCCAGTTGTTTATCTTCCTCAGCCTCTTTTACAATATCTTCGAGTACATTGATGAGATCGTGCATGTTATACAGCTGTACATTCCGCTCCAGGATTGCATTTTTCAAATCAATAGAAAGCGTCTCGAATTTTTCCTTAATTGAGGGATCTACATAGGACATATTATCACCTTTTCCTTATTTAATAATTTGTGTATCGTATCAAAAGAAGCTTTGTATCTTCCAGGATTGGACGATTTCTGCTGAAGACATGCTATCAAAGCAACCGTTTGTAGCTGGAAAGTATCTTAGCCGCTTTTGATCATGAAAAGGAGGTTTACTTTATGCTAAGAAGCATAGTGTAAACCTCCTTTTGTTTAGTCTGCCCTATAGATAAAATACTATGTATCAGATTCTTTTTTAAAGATGATTCTTCTTTGTACGGTATAACTAACGGTAAATAATACAATTTCAGTGAAAAGCTTACTGATAAACAACGGAATGCCTGCTGTCTCATTTAAGAGAGAGAGAAGCAGATAGTTAAAGGTAAGGATAATCACTGCTAAGGTATAATATTGAAGAAGGGAAAGCATCCTTCTACCCTTCTTAGCAGCAAAAACCAAATGCTTATTCATAAGATAATTGCATAAGGAACTGATGACTCTCGCAAAAATAACCGACAATAACAGATTATCCGTTAATCCCTTAAACAGGAAAAGCAGAAGAAAATCAATCAGTCCACAGATTGAGGAAGAAGCACTGAATTTAATAATCGGAAGATATACTCTGATTGAATCACGGATCGGATGGAAATGCGAGCCTGCATTATTGTTTTCATATATCGTTTCGATCGGGATACAATAAAAATCATATCCGGCTTTCTTTGCCCATAATAACTGGTTCATTTCATATTCATACCGCCTTCCCGCTAGTCCAATCAGCCAGGGAAGCATATTGGGTGAGAAACCACGTAATCCTGTCTGAGTATCGGATATTCGGCTTCCACCGGAAATACATGAGAATATAAGCTTTGTAAAGGCATTACCAAATCTGCTTTTGAACGGAACTTTGCCTATGAACTGTCTGCTACCCAACAAGACGGTATTTGGGTGAAGAGGCAGGGCTTTTGCAATGCTTTGTATATCCTTCCAGGTGTGCTGGCCGTCACAATCTGCGCAGATCAGTCCTTCCTGACAATTGTGCTCCGCAAGATAAGTAAATGCAGTCTTCAAAGCGGCTCCCTTTCCTTCGTTAGAAGGATGTACCAATATGGTACAGCCTAATTCGCATGCCAGTGCAAAGAAAGGACGACATGAGGCATCACTTCCATCATCCACGAGAATGATATCATATTCACTATATTCTTTCATCTCTTTTATCAGCGTTATCATCCGTTCATCCGGTTGATATGCAGGTATGATTACTTTCAAGCTTATTCCCTCTCATATGGTTCTATTCAATATAGCGCGTCCTATTGTACCATACGCACGAAGAACTTCCTATAGGAAATCTATCTAAATCTACTGTTTTCTGACTACAGAATCTATTGCTAAACTGACAAGGCTGTCTGATGAACCCCCAGTACAAGAAAACGGTTTATAGAATATTTATAATTAATTTACAAAAAATATATTGATTTACTGTTATATATGTTGTATAACATATATTGCAAGGAAACAATAGCATCTTACAAAGTAGATGCGCAGGATCTCCTGAATTAGGACGATCCTATACCAAAATATATTATATTAAGAAGGAGTGGTTATTATGTTAAGACCAGCAGTTTTTGAACCGACAGGACCTTTGTTCTTTGACAGAGTATTTCATGACTTCTTTGGCGATGGGTTCAGTAATTTTGATAATTTTAACACAGACGTCATTGATAAGGGAGACAGCTATGTATTACAGGCTGAGTTACCGGGCTTTGACAAAGAAGAAATCAAGGTGGATTTAGACAAGGATACACTGACAATCTCTGCGGCGCATAAGGAAGAAAAGAAAGAGAATAAACACAATTATATCAGGCAGGAGAGACGCTATCGTTCCTATTGCAGAAGCTTCCATATCCCTGGAATCCGTAAGGAAAATATTTCAGCAGCATATAACAATGGCGTACTTGAGATTTCTCTTCCGAAGGAGAATCTCATTGCAGAAGAACCCAAAAGCATTGAAGTGAAGTAATGCTTTCAAAACAAGAGGCTGGTAATATAAAGCCGGATGGAGCTCCACTTGCTTTAAGTGAGGCTCCATCCGGCTTTTCTTATAGATTTATTCTTATGCAAAAGGATTTTCTGTCTTATAGAGCATTCCCTTCGGCTGATTAAAGCCGATATCAGTAACGCCAAGATAACGGAATACATCAAACAGGGCTTTACCAAAGTGACCGAAAGCAACTGCACCATGGTGAGGATAATTCTTCTCAATCAGTACATGGCGATAGAAACGACCCATCTCGGAGATTGCGAATACGCCGATTGCACCAAAGGAACGGGTAGCAACGGGAAGGACTTCACCTTCAGCGATATAAGCCTTAATCTGTGCATCAGCAGTACTCTGAAGACGGAAGAAGGTGATTTGTCCGGGGATGATATCTCCCTCCAGAGTTCCACGGGTAATGTTTGGCTCCTGATCCGGCTCCAATGCTCTAGCCATGATCTTCTGGTTCTTCATGGAGGACTTACCAAGCTTGCAGATTGCAGTATTACCACAGTGGAAGCCCATGAAGGTATCCTTATGTTCATAACTGTATTTACCCTTAATTTCTGCAGCATACATATCAGCAGGAACCGTATTATTGATATCAAGAAGGGTAACTGCATCTTCACTGACGCAGGTTCCGATGTATTCGCTTAATGCACCGTAGATATCTACTTCGCAGGCAACCGGGAAGCCCTGAGCGGTCAGACGGCTATTGACATAGCAAGGTACGAAACCGAACTGTGTCTGGAAGGAAGGCCAGCACTTATTTGCAAATGCGATATACTCTCTTGCACCTTTATGCTCCTCTGCCCAATCTAACAAAGTGATTTCATACTGAGCAAGCTTGGGAAGAATTCCGGGCATCTTGTTGCCTTCGCCCAGTTCCTGCTCCATGCTCTTAATAACCTCAGGAATACGGGGGTCATTTGCATGTGCATTGAAAGCTGCGAACAGATCCAGCTCGGAGTTCTCTTCAATCTCCACACCAATATTATATAACTGCTTGATTGGAGCGTTGCAGGCAAGGAAGTCCTGAGGACGAGGACCAAAGGAAATAATCTTTAAATTGTTTATACCAATGACTGCTCTTGCAGAGGGTACAAATTCACCGATCATATCAGCGACCTGTTCCGGAGTACCTACGGGGTATTCAGGAATAAAGGCTTTGATTCCTCTAAGCTTCAGATTGTAGCTTGCATTCAGCATACCACAATAAGCATCGCCTCTGCCGTCAAGCAGGTTGTCACCACTTTCTTCAGCTGCCGCAACGAATAAGGTAGGACCGTCAAAATACTTTGCCAGCAGGGTCTCAGAGGTTTCCGGACCAAAATTGCCAAGGTATACGACAAGGGCATTACAGCCGGCATCTTTCACTTCTTCCAATGCCTTCTTCATATGTATTTCATTTTCTACTGTGGTAGGGCATTCATAGATTGCGCCGTATCTCTTTTCATAAGAAGCAACGACCGCCTTTCTTCTACTTACGGATAATTCCATCGGGAAGCAGTCTCTGCTGACCGCGACAATACCTAATTTCACTTTAGGAATGTTCATAATAATCCTCCTTGATAATAAAAGTCTGTTAAATTTGAAGGAGAATTAATCTCCAACAAATTTAAAATTGTTGAACTAGAAGTCGGGGATTCCTCCTTCTAAAATGTAGAATAGTTATAACTCTCGCTGGGAGAATTTCTCCCCCTAAATAGATAATAAATTTGTGACCTCCGATGCTTGGCACATATTCTATAGAGTATTATATTGTATTACATTAATTTAGTCAATAAATTAACGCTAAAAATATACGAAAATGAAAGTCGGCTACGATTTTTAGTATGTTTCAGGAGGGATTAGAAAATAATATATCTATTGAATAAGGTTTTAATGTATGTTAGGATGATTTTAGCAGTTTATGCAGGATATGGATATATTGCAGCAGTTATTTTATTCATAAGGGGGATATTATATGGACGAGAACAATAATCCATTCTATCATTCGGATAATGGTAATAATGATACACAGGCAGGAGGTTCAAAACAAGAACCGGACGATCATGGCCAGGCGCAAAGTGAGCATACCGGATATGAACAGCCGGGATATCAACAGCCTCAGGATCAGCCTCTGCCAAATAATCAGCAACAGAATTATTCGCAAGACTATCCCCAGAATAATCAGGGGCAATACGGTCAACAGGGCTATCAGCAGAATTATTCTCAGAATCAGCAAAATAATCAAAACCCTTATGACTACAATCAATATAATCAAAATCAATATAATCAGAATCAATATAATCAGAATCCATATGGTCAAAACCCATATCAAAGCCAGGAACCGAAGGGCAGTAATTCAATGGCGGTTGCTTCCCTGGTCTGCGGTATCATAAGCTTATTAATCAGTTGCTGTTGGTTTATCTCACTGCCTCTGTCAATCACTAGTATTGTTCTTGGCATCATTGTTTTGAAGAAGAATAAGGAGGGTAGATCTCTGGCAATCATCGGTATTATCATCGGTGCTGCAACGATATTGATCTGTATCTTCCTGGTTGCTTTTTCTGCTTATTTGATATCCGGCAACAATGAATTCTCTAATTATTATAAAGAATTTTATAATGAATTCTATAATGATGTTGAGTCTTCTGTCTACTAAAAAACACAATAAGGAAAGGCTGTAACGAAACAGTAAGATGTTTTCGTTACAGCCTTATTTTATACAGATTGAAAAAATATCAACCAACTGACACTTTATTCTTTATCAGTACATACCAGTCCATTAAGCATGCTTTATTGGCGGAATAATCCGGGTGCCAGGGAAGGAACAAAGTTCCGAAGTAACAAGTAAAGGAAAATTAAAATAATCAGAACAATATATAGGGAAAGCTTGCGTGGAAGGAGATGCCTGTGTGTCCCGAAGCTATAGGTGGTAAGCTCGATATATCCCGCAAGCGCAATAAGCAACACAAGAATGGGTACGACATTAAAGCTTAAGGCTTTTAGAAGGTCCCCCTGCAATAGGGCATAAAGGCTCCGGGTATTACCGCAGGCCGGACAGAAAAGATGAAAATGTGAATAAAGAAAACAGGGAGGAAGCAGGGACAAGAAAGAGAAAAGGCTTTCCTTTATGAGATAAAGAATAAGTAAGACTATCGGGATCAGTATCGTGAGTATTTTATCTCGGGTTTTCTTCATTGCATTTACTCCGTTCTATAATAGAAATTGTCAAAGGTAATTATAGCACATTATTTTCATCGTGAAAATGCTTGTGATGGGCAAGAGAATGAGATATAATAATGGGCAAGTACTTTAACGCGATAAAGTAACAAATTGTATACGGGAGAGATTAATGAATATCAAAGAATACTTAAAGGATCATCAATTGATTGCTGACGGCTCCATGGGGACCTATTACAGCAATATTGCCGGTATCCCGGGTGCCGTATCTGAGACGGCTAACTTGACAGATCCTGAAACTATAAAGCGTATCCATAGGGAATATCTGTCCTCGGGAGCACAGCTTCTCAGGACCAATACCTTTGCTGCCAATCGTACAATGCTTCGATGTAGTACCACGGAGCAGACAGACATCATAAGGAAGGCCTGCGAACTGGCAAAGTCCTGCGTGGCAGAGTGGATGAAGGAGAGGACGGAGCAGGTATGGCTTCTGGGTGATATCGGACCATTACCGGAAGATGCCGAGACTCAGGAACAGGAGCTTCTGGTAGAGTATCAGCTTATGTGCGATCTGTTTATCGAAGCCGGACTGGACGGCATCCATTTCGAGACCTTCGCTAGCCCATATTATATAGAAAAGCTTGCACCTTATATTAAAGAGAAGGCACCCGAGATGTTTGTGATGGCAAGCTTCTGCGTGAATAAGAACGGATATACAGCGGCAGGAATCCATGCCGAACGGATTCTTGACAGGATGAGCTCAGGACTTCTGATTGATGCCTGTGGTCTGAATTGCGGGGTGGGTTCCGGACATATGCTGCAGCTGCTTCAGAAGATCGCTCTGCCGGCAGAGCGAATGATCTATATTTCCCCGAATGCGGGATATCCTGAGCAGATGCAGAACCGTATGGTGTTTATGGATAATGCGAGATATTACTCTGATAATATGGTAGAGATTGCTGCTCTGGGCGTGAATATATTAGGTGGCTGCTGTGGAACGACACCCGAATATATCGCTTCCTTGGTGGATAAACTGATGGGAAAGCCAAAACCGACCATAATTCGGAGGGTGCGTTCTACGACTGCGGAGGGCAGTAAGCCTGTCAGGGAGAATGAGTTTCTTCGTTTGATGGGCGAAGGTAAAAAGGTGATTGCGGTTGAACTTGATCCGCCTTATGATGCCAATATCGATCAAATTATGGAATGTGCCCATGTTGTGAAGAAAAGCGGAGCGGATATGATTACGTTTGCGGATTCACCGATGGGAAGAAGTCGGGTGGATTCACTGCTGATGGGAATTAAAATAGCGGAAGAGACAGGGCTGAAAGTCATGCCCCACCTTTGCTGCAGAGACCGTAATATGATTTCCATGCGCTCTATATTATTAGGTGCATACATCCACGGTATCCGTAATTTGCTTCTGGTGACAGGAGATCCTGTTCCCGGAGAAAGTCGAACCTCTACCACTGCAGTGTTCGACTATAATTCCATTCAGCTGATGGATTACGTGAAGGAGATGAATGCGGAGCATTTTGCATCTGATCCGATCTACTTTGGAGGGGCATTAAACCATGGTAGAGGAGTGCTTGATAAGGTAGTGGAGCGAATGCAGCGTAAAATTGATGCCGGATGCCGATATTTTCTGACGCAGCCCATTTACTCGAGAGAGGATGCTGAGCGGATCAGACAAATTAAGGATCGTGTAGATACTAAGATTTTGTGTGGCATTATGCCTCTGGTCAGTTACCGAAATGCTTGCTTTATTAAAAATGAGATGGGGCAGATTAACGTACCGGAGGAGATAATTGCAAGATATCGGGCGGATATGTCAAGGGAGGAAGCGGAAAATGTCGGTGCAGCGATTGCCAAAGAAGTGATCGAATTTCTTGAGCCGATTGCGGACGGTTTTTATTTCATGCTTCCCTTTAACCGTGTCAGCCTATTGGATAAGATATTACGATAGAAAGGGTTGGGGACTATGACAAGAGAAGAATTTTCGGAATTAATCAAATCAAAAATTACGATTGTGGACGGTGCCACCGGAAGTAATCTGCAAAAACGAGGGATGCCTGCCGGTGTATGCCCTGAGGAATGGATCCTCAGTCATCCTGAAGTATGTATCGGGTTACAGAGGGAGTTTCTGGAGGCAGGCTCGGATATCATACTCGCGCCTACCTTTACAGCGAACCGTATTAAGCTGAAAGAATACGGACAGGAAGATAAAATCAGGGAAATGAATGAAGGGCTGGTTGAGATCTCCAAGAAAGCAGTGGAAGAGTATCGCAGCATGACAGAAAATCCCAGAAAAATATATATTGCAGCAGATTTAACAATGACCGGGGAGCAGCTTCAGCCTGTGGGAAGCATGCCCTTTGAAGAGCTGGTGGAGGTTTATAAAGAGCAGTTGAGCTATATTCTTCCCACAGGTGTGGATCTGGTAGTGGTTGAGACTATGATGAGCCTTCAGGAATGCAGAGCAGCGTTACTTGCAGTGAAGGAGTTCTGTGATCTGCCTGTAGTGATATCCCTTACCTACCAGGAAAACGGGAGAACTCTCTATGGGACAGATCCGAAGACTGCGATTATTGTATTGCAGAGTATGGGGGCAGATGCGGTAGGAGTAAACTGCTCCACCGGCCCGGATAAGATGGCAGAGATTGTACGTGAGATGAAGCAGTATGCGTATGTCCCGATCATGGCAAAACCCAATGCGGGAATTCCACAACTGGTAGACGGTCGTACCCATTTTCCGATGGATCCTGAGGAGTTTTCAGATGGGATGGAGAAGCTACTTGATGCCGGGGCAGATATTGTCGGTGGCTGCTGCGGTACTACTCCATTGCATATGAAGTCTCTTGTAGACAGAACGATAGGTAGAACCACGAATATCATCGCCAACTCTCATATCAGGGCGTTAACGACGGAGACCATGACAGTTGAGCTTCCTCTGGATGGGCCTTTTCTGGTGGTAGGAGAGCGTATCAACCCTACCGGGAAAAAAGCACTTCAGGCAGGGCTGAAAGCAGGACAGACTAATCTGGTTGCGGATATGGCGATAGAGCAGGCAGAACTTGGTGCCTCAATTCTGGATGTTAATGTCGGAATGAATGGAATTGATGAAAAGGAGACAATGTTGCAGGTTATGCAGGAAGCGTTGATATCCGGTAAGCTGCCGCTAAGCATCGATTCGAGCCATATTTCGGTCATCGAAGCCGCTCTTCGTCTGTATCCGGGGCGTGCATTGATCAATTCCATCTCTTTGGAGAAAGAGAAGTTTGATAAGCTCATTCCTATCGCAAAGAAATATGGGGCGATGTTTATTCTGTTGCCACTATCCGATCAGGGTCTGCCTAAGGATATTCAGGAAAAGAAAGAGATCATAGGTAAAATACTGGCGCGGGCACAGGAATTTGGCTTAACGAAGGAAGATATTGTGGTCGATGGACTGGTGACGACGGTCGGCGCCAATCCGATCGCAGCTAAGGAAGCTTTAGAGACCATTCGTTATTGCAGGCAAGAGCTTGGATTAGCAACTATTGTGGGCTTATCCAACATATCCTTTGGCTTGCCGGAACGACAGTTCATTAACAGTACCTTCCTTGCATTTGCTATCCAGACAGGACTTACTATGGCAATTGCCAATCCATCTCAAGATCTCCTGATGAATACTTCTCTGGCTGCTGATTTACTTCGTGCAGTGGAGGATGCTCCTCAGCGTTATATTGATAGGGCAGCGTCTAGACCGACTGTCATTTCTGCCGGTACGGAACCATCCCCCAAGGGAGAACAGGGGAAAGCTGAACAAACAATATCTGACAAGAGTAATCAGGATACAGAGAAGCTTCCAGTCAAGACAAACGATAAAGAACAGTCGATTTATCAGGCAATAGTCAAAGGGCAAAAAAAGAATATCGTCTCTCTGGTAGAAGAGGAATTGACAGCAACCGGAATATCACCTCAGAAGCTGATTGAGCAGATATTGATCCCAGCCATAAATGAGGTTGGTAGACTTTATGATCGGCAGATTTATTTTCTTCCTCAGCTGATTGCAGGAGCTGAGACGATGAAGCTGGCGATCGACTACCTCGAGCCTATGCTTCAAGAGGGTGGAAAGGCTGCGGATAAAGGGATTGTCGTCATAGCAACCGTATCAGGGGACATTCATGATATCGGTAAGAACCTGGTGGCTTTGATGCTTAAGAATTACGGCTATCGCGTCATTGATCTTGGAAAGGATGTACCGACAGAGAAGATCCTTCATACAGCCAGGGAAGAGAAGGCGGATATCATAGCTCTATCTGCATTGATGACGACTACAATGGTCGAGATGAAGAAGGTTGTAGATCTTGCAAAAGAAATGGGTGTCACTGCGAAGATTATCATAGGCGGAGCAGTCATCACACAAAGCTATGCCGACGAAATCAGCGCAGATGGCTATTCGGAGGATGCACAGTCAGCAGTGGAATTGGTAAAGCGTCTTATGGGTGCTCATTCGTAAAGGGATCATGCGATTCACCATACAAAAGTTTTTCAAGTAATTTTCATGCTTTACTTTATGAGCTGGGACTTGAATGGTTTTCAATTAAGGAATAGACAAAAATACGTTTGTTCTTGATACAAAATGATACGGTGTATCAACTATGGTTTCTAGCTTTCCTAGTCGATACACCGTATCAGATTCATTTATTTAGCATTTGTTTAGAAGAAGCCGCCGCCGCACTGTGTGAGGATTAGCAGAAGTGGTAAGATGCCTTCTAATCCGCTACCACAACCACAGCCTTTGCTTCCGAATAACCCACAGGAAGAGTTGTTGTTACCTCCACATAAGAAAAGTACAAGAAGAAGGGGCAACATATTGCCGAAACAGTTATTGCTGCTTTCACAGCAGGATTGAGATGATAAATTGTTATCCATATCTAGGCCTCCAAGAGATTTTATAATATATCATATGATCAGAAAAAATATAATTACGTCCTTAAATGTGACTAAGTCACATAGCGGAAAAAGGCGAGATAAAGAGATACTAAGTTAATATTTTCAGCTGGTAATTACACATTACTTCATATATTTTCTGGTTTAGATTCTCTATGTCAAGGCTTGGGGATTAGGGATAGGTTTGGGGATGGTTGACTCGGGCTGGGACCTTAATGGGACCATAATTTCTGATTATGAATGTCAATAATAATTTATTGAAAAACGATAAATTATTATTGACATTCATTTTTTGGTATGATATATTGAATACGATTAAATATGAAAAATGTGTATTGTTTATTGAAAAAGTTAATAGAAAAAGAACTAGCAAAGAACTAGCAAAGAACTAGAAAAGAACTAGAAAAGAACTAGAAAAGAGTAAAAAGCCAGGAAAAGTGTAGGAGGATTAATGTTATGAGCAAGAACCCATTGGTACGGTTTACGAAGGCTTTATTGGATTTTATGTTTTACAGCGGAATTATCGTTTGTATTACCGTGCCCATCAGTTTCAGATTCGTCAGCAGATATTATAATGTGTTTGATCGGTTCTACTACCCGTTTTGTGTGATTTTTATTATTGCCGGTATTTTTGCTCTGGCAATCCTCCGGGAGCTGCGATGTATGTTTAAGACCGTGAGGAAGGGAGATCCCTTTGTAAGAGAGAATGTCAGATCTCTTAAAAGAATGGGTGTCAGTGCATTTGCTATTTCCGGAATAATGGCAGCACGGCTATTCTTTGTGATAACTCCGGCAGCACTGGTACTGATCGCTGTGTTTGCTATAGCGGGATTATTCTCCCTTGTGCTATCTCAGGTATTCGATCAGGCTGTAACCTATAAACAAGAAAATGATCTTACGATTTAGGAGGTGCCATGGATGATTGTTGTAAATCTGGATGTCGTTATGGCACAAAGAAAAATCGGACTAACAGAACTGGCAGAGCAGGTGGATATAACCATGGCGAATCTATCGATATTAAAGAACAATAAAGCAAAAGCAATCCGCTTCAGCACATTGGAAGCGATCTGTAAAGCCCTGAATTGCCAGCCGGGGGAAATATTGCAGTATGTAGAGGAAGATCATAAAAAGTAATCTTGGAGTACAGATAAGGAAATAAAGAAAACAAAAAAGATATAGAAAAAAAAGATATAGAAAAAAAAGATATATAAGATAAAAAAAGATATACAAGACAAAAAGATATAGAAAACAAAGAAGATTAAGAAGGCAAAGAAGACATGCGAGATATCAAGTTAATATAAGAATATATTTAGTTAAAGGAGGATTTAACATTTATGGAACAATTGAATAATGCTCTTCCCGCTGTTGAGGAAGAGAACCAGGAGGCGGCTGCGAGCATACAGAAAAGTATGGAATCGCTCCTGCTTAATCAAGTACGCCAAAAATTCGAAGTAACAGGATTGATCAGTTTATGCTTCGGCGTTTTGTTTACTTTCAGCTTTTATAAAGCAGGATTTGGCATGAATGCACTTTTCTTTACCGGTGTGATGGTCATCTTACTTATTACAGTGATGAAGAAGTTTGCTGTTCCGATGAAGAGGTCAACTTATCTGTATTATGGAGCCTCCCTAATGCTGGGAGCATCCTCAATGCTGACAGCCAACGGCGATATTCAGGCCTTGAATACCATCGGAACAATCTTTTTACTTAATTTATCCATCCTTCACCAGCTGCATGAGGATGGTAAGTGGGAGTTTACTGAACATTTCGGGAAAATGATGTCTATGCTTTTTTACGGAATTGCCGCCATTCCATTACCCTTTGTAGATGGTGTTCGTTATATGAAGAGAACAAGGTTTTTTAAGAATGACAGAGTAAGGAATATGTTTATAGGCATTCTTATCTCTATTCCGATCCTGTGGCTCGTAATTGTACTGTTGTCTGGTGCCGACATGCTGTTTTCTGACATGACCTCCAGGATGTTTATGAAGTTTGCTTCCCCTGAAGTTTTTACGATATTCTTTATGGTTCTGTTTGGATTTATTTCCTGTTATTGCATCCTGTGTGGAGCGATGGCCCAAACCGGTCAGAAAGAGAGAGCCTCGTATAAGAAGGGAAACTCAGTAACGGCTGAGACTGTCATGTTCCTGATCTGCGTAGTGTATGCAGTATTTTGTGGGTTTCAGATCATATATTTATTTGCAGGGGGCTTCTTTGCTCTGCCGGAGGGGATCACCTTTTCGGAATATGCAAGGGGAGGGTTCTTTCAGCTATTGGCTGTTACAATGATCAATGTAGTGTTAATGGTACTGTGTACAACCTTTTTTGAAGAAAGTAAACTACTCCGAATGCTTTTGACCGTGATGACAGCTTGCACTTATATCATGATTTTCTCGGCCGGATATCGAATGCTGCTGTATGTAGACGCCTATAAGCTGACCATTCTCAGATTATTTGTGCTGTTGGCATTGCTTATCATCGCCCTGGTTCTTGCGGGAGTAATTGCATCGGTTTATAAAAGATCATTTCCCCTCTTTCGCTATAGTGTTGCTGTGATCACGATTTGTTATCTATGCTTCTCGTTAGCCCGACCGGATTACTGGATTGCAACATATTTAATACAACAGAAGGAGATTTTGGAGGAAGAGGATGCTTTCTTCCTGATGCATGAGCTTTCACTGGATGGTGCACCGGCAATCGTACCTTTACTCAATAATAGTAGCAGATGGGATGAAGTGGTGAATAGTACTTTTTCGGAAGATGATAGTTTAAGCTTGTATGAAGAGGTCTCCGACCCTCATGCGCTTCAAGGGGATTGGACTAGACTGGATTATCAAAGTATTTTTTATTACAAGAAGATTCAACAACAGGATCAGAACAGAGGACTTAGGGATTTCGATAGTTCAGTGAAACAGGCAAAGCGTATAATGGAGCAAAACCCAATACGATTTTATCGTAATTAATCTTACTATAGCAGACAGGTGAGCCGCAATTAATCAGGTTAGCCTGCCTGCTATTGTCTTATCTTAATAATTATTTAAGATTCATTTTCTCAATTCTATGGTATAATATCGGCAGATATTATACCAGTGCCGAACGAAGAGAGTGCACATCATGGCACGAAGTGCCAAACCATGGACGCTTGCGGACATGGTAAGTTATTTAGAAATAATCAAGGCTGGACTGTATAGATAAATGCAGAAGAAAGGAATATAGAATGGTACAGGAGACACCTAAGCAAATAGATGAAATCAATACATTACCAAATTATACGATAGATGTAATCATACCGATTTACCATGCAGATGATAAGCTGGATCGGCTTCTTACTATGCTATACCGTCAGACGGTTAAACCGAATCATGTACTTCTGCTTCATACAATAGAGTATGAGGGACAGATTCTGAAACTTCCGGTCATCGAGGGCAGCAATATCACTGTGCATCCTATAACCAAAGCGGAGTTTGACCATGGTGGGACCAGAAAATACGGAGCTTCCTTATCCAATGCCGATATCTTGATGTTTATGACTCAGGATGCAGTTCCGGCTGATGAAAATCTGCTCATAAAACTAATGGAAGCCTTCGCTGATCCCTGGGTATCTGCAGCTTATGCCAGACAGCTGCCAAATGATAAAGCGGGCTTAGTGGAGCGGTACACCAGAACATTCAACTATCCGAAACACAGTCGGATTAAGACCCATGAGGATCTACAGGAGCTTGGGATCAAGACCTTCTTCTGTTCCAATGTCTGCGCGATGTATCGGAACGGAGTCTATCAGAAGCTCGGTGGATTTGTGGAAAAAACCATTTTTAATGAAGATATGCTTATGGCTGCGGCAATGATTCGCGCGGATTACCGTGTTGCATATGTTGCGGAGGCTAAGGTGGTTCACTCTCATAAATATACCTATCGTCAGCAGTTTACCCGTAATTTTGATCTTGGTGTATCCCATCGCCAATTTCGGGAGGTCTTCAAAGGAGTGAAGTCAGAATCCGAGGGAATCAAACTGGTGAAGAATACAATGAAATATTTGTGTGAGAAGAAGAAATATTATCTGATACCTGATTTAATCATCAGCAGCGGCTTCAAGTTCCTGGGGTATCAATTTGGTAAACGTTATGATAGAATGCCGTTATGGTTGGTGAAGAAGTTTAGCATGAACCGATCCTATTGGAAATGATAGGATGACCTATAGCCAGGCCAAACACTTTGTCAGTCTGATGATTTCATTAAACTAATTATTCTAGAAAGCACATTGGGGTGAGGAACAGTATGAGCACAGTAGCAATCGTTATGACCACCTATAATGGTGAAAAATATATAGAAGAGCAGATCAAATCCATTCTTTCCTCCTCTTATCTGGATTTTGAATTATTTATCTTTGATGATGGATCTAAAGATTCAACTCTTTCCATATTGGAGCATTATAAAGAAACTTATCCTGATAAAATCAATATCGTTCGTAATGAACAAAATTACGGTGTAACGATGAATTTCATACAGGCATTGGCTAAAATGACCACCGATTATATCATGTTCAGTGATCAGGATGATGTCTGGCTTCCAAATAAAATCGGGGTATCTTTAAAACGGATGAAGCATATGGAAGCACAATTCTCTAAAGAACATCCGATTGCAGTGTTCACAGATGCTCAGGTTGTGGATCAAAAGCTTTCCACCATCAATCCCTCCTTCTTTGGCTCTGGGCACCTTGATCCGAGAAAGACTGACCTTGCGCATCTGCTGATGGAAAATAAGCTGATTGGCTGTACTGTGATGGTCAATGCAGCTCTTCGCAGGAAACTGCAAGGGAACCGTTTGCCTCTGCATGCAAGATATCATGACTGGTGGGTTGCGCTCATAGCAGCTTCCTTCGGTAAAATCGGCTTTGTGGAAGAAAGCACTCTGCTTTATCGCCAGCATGGTAATAACATGGTTGGGGATTCCGGTTTTGCCTCTTATCTTAAGAACAGATTATCTACTCTGGAAAAACAGAGGGAGGCTCTGACGGCACTTTATAGACAGGCGGATGAATTTTTAAGTATTTACGGTGGTCAACTCAGTGAAGATAACCGGGATATTCTCAGGAGCTTTTCAGCCCTGAAGGATCTTGGTTTTATGAAAAAAAGAATAGCAGTCGTTCGGAATGGCTTCTTAAAATCCGGGCTGGTACGCAATATAGGATTACTTCTAATATTATGAAAAATCGCTTTGACCGGTGAAAGACAATAGTAGGAAGAGAATGAAAACGTAAACATAAATATGAATTTTTATACACTCACTTTAGTGATTTAAACCAATAAAAATTTTATCTGATTAGCATGCTTTCAGTACTTGACAAACACATATGTAGTTGATACAATAACTTACAACTTAATAATCTTACTTTTTATACAGCAACAGAAGCCCCATTACAGAGTGTCCTGTGGTAATGGGCTTTTCTTATAAGGTTTTGGACACGATAACAACGCTACATAACAGAGAGGTGCATGCTATGAAGAGAATGGTATTATCGATTCTAGTGGATAACACTGCCGGTGTTTTGAGCCGTGTCGCAGGATTATTCAGTAGAAGAGGATATAATATCGACAGTTTGACTGTTGGTGAAACCCAAGACCCGGCCATCTCCCGTATGACGGTATTAGCGCATGGGGATGATCAGATTTTAGACCAGATCAGAAAGCAACTGCTAAAGCTGGAGGATGTGATAGAGATTAAGGAATTGGCTCCCGGAGAATCTGTGACCAGAGAATTGATCTTAGTCAAAGTGGCAGCAGGTGAGAAGGATCGTCAAGCTATTATCTCTATAGCGGATATTTTCCGTGCGAAAATCGTGGATGTAGCATTGGAATCGCTGATGATCGAGCTTACCGGCAATCAGGATAAGATCGATGCTTTCATTAAGCTGTTGGATCAATACACAATCAAAGAACTCGTACGGACCGGTATTACCGGACTTACAAGAGGCTCCGGAGATATCTCTGATTTTGATGATTAAATATGAAGGAACAATTAAATAGCATAAATGCTATTTGTTAAGGGGAGTATTCCTCAAAAATTTATAAATAGGGGTATGCCAGGATAGGTATACTCGCAGAAAAATGGAGGATAAGAAGATGGCAAAGATTTTTTATCAACAGGATTGTAATCTTTCCTTATTAGAAGGAAAGACAGTAGCTGTGATCGGTTACGGCAGTCAGGGACATGCACATGCATTAAATGCAAAGGAATCCGGAGTTCATGTAATTATCGGCCTTTACGAAGGAAGCAAATCCTGGGCTAAGGCTGAAGCAGCTGGATTTGAAGTATACACAGCTGCAGAAGCTGCAAAGAAAGCTGATATTATCATGATCCTCATCAATGATGAGAAACAGGCTAAGTTATATAAGGAGTCTATTGCTCCGAACCTTCAGCCCGGCAATGCATTGATGTTTGCTCACGGTTTTAGTATCCATTTCGGTCAGATTATTCCTCCTGCTGATGTAGATGTATTAATGATTGCACCGAAGGGTCCCGGACATACTGTAAGAAGTCAGTATCAGGAAGGACGTGGCGTTCCATGTCTGATCGCGGTTCATCAGAATGCGACTGGTAAAGCTCATGAGTTAGGTCTTGCATATGCACTTGCAATCGGTGGTGCCAGAGCAGGTGTTCTTCAGACTACCTTCAGAGAAGAGACTGAGACAGACCTCTTTGGTGAGCAGGCAGTTCTTTGCGGTGGTGTGACTGCACTCATGAAGGCAGGTTTTGAGACCTTGGTTGAAGCAGGCTATGAACCCGAGAGTGCTTACTTTGAGTGTATTCATGAGATGAAGCTGATTGTTGACCTCATCAATGAGAGTGGTTTTGCAGGAATGAGATATTCCATCTCTAACACTGCAGAATATGGCGATTATGTATCTGGTTCCAGAGTAATTACTGCTGAAACTAAGGCAACAATGAAGCAGATCCTGACAGAAATCCAGAATGGTACCTTTGCACGTAACTGGTTACTTGAGAACCAGGTGGGATGCCCGAACTTCAATGCTACGAGAAGAATTGAAGCAAACCATGAGCTTGAGAAGGTGGGAGCAGAGCTTCGTAAGATGATGAGCTGGACCAACAAACCGAAGTTGATCAATAACTAATTGAATACGAGATAATATGGCATAAAAGCCGTTTGCTTATGAAAATCTCATAAGCAAACGGCCTTTTTTGTGATAGGGTTCTATAAAATTACGCTTCTATAATATTAAAACTGGATTTAATTAATTACTAGATGATGAATACCAGACAAACGCAATGAAAGGGTAGCGTCTGATTGCTGATGCTATCAAGCATAGGTATCACGATGTAATTATCTTAGTGAACATAAGGGAAGTGTAAGTAAGAAATAAGATGCAAAAGTTATGAATACAGACAGTCCT
The DNA here is from genome assembly GCA_023414355.1 of Bacillota bacterium. Taxonomy (GTDB): domain Bacteria; phylum Bacillota; class Clostridia; order Lachnospirales; family Lachnospiraceae; genus Mobilitalea. The sequence continues at coordinate 497,508 of JAEZOB010000009.1, forward strand.
CTCTCTTGTAATTATTAATAAGGAAGAGTATAATAAAACCAGAAAACCAAAAATAGTTTTCCGGTTTTGCTGATGATACCTGATTTAAATAATGTATGTTTTATTGACGTTTACTAATATGTTTTTGATATTGATCGTCAAGGCAGGGAGAAAGAATGGAATTGAAAGAGAAAATTATTGATGCGGTAATTGAGTTATTTAATGAGAAGGGCCTGAAATTTACGATGGATGATGTAGCAAAAAGTCTCGGCATCAGTAAAAGAACCATATATACAATTGTGGAGGATAAGGAAGCTCTTTTCATTGATACAGTGAACACGGTATTTGATTCGATTAAGAAATGCGAAAAGAAGATTCTTGAAGGGGAACTGGATACGCTTGATAAGCTCAGAAAGCTGCTTGTCATCTTGCCGGAACGGTATCAGACAATGAACTTTAAACAATTGTATGCTTTAAAAGAAACCTATCCCAAGATTTATACTAAGATAGAAGACCGGCTTGAAACAGACTGGGATGGAACCTTTCAGCTTATAGAGCAGGCAATTGAGGAGGGGAAGATCAGGAAGATCAATCTTTCAGTGTTCCGGGCTGTTTTCACCGGAACGATTGAATTCTATCTAAGCCGCCCGGTCTTAGCGGATGAGGGCATGTCATATCATGAGGCCTTGGAACAGTTGTTGGAAATTCTATTTGAAGGTATAAAAACGAAGTGATACAGATCTATTGTGAGACGCCGCTTTGCGTCATCCTACCGATAAGAGTAAAAGATCTAATAATTATCATGAATAAAGTCTATAGCCTATATAAGCAAAGTGAAAAGTATACTTGGCACTAACAAAATATACGTAGGAAAGAGGTTGGTACGACACATGGATTTGAATAATGAATGGAAATACTCCGAGAGCTTTGAGGAGCAGATGTTAACAAAGGACTATGACGACAGCAAAATGGAGCAGATACGTATTCCGCATACCAATAAATTGTTACCCTATCATTATATTGATGAGAAATGTTATCAGTTCATCAGCTGTTATCGGAGACATATTTATGCGGAGGAAGCCTGGAAGGAGAAGCAGGTACTACTGACCTTTGAGGCTGTAGGACATGTGGCAAAGGTATATGTAAACGGTACGGAGGCTGCCTTCCATGAGGGCGGCTATACTGCATTTACCGTAAATATCGCTCCATTTCTGCGCTATAGGGAGGATAATGTGATTGCAGTTATGGTGGACAGTAGGGAAGCGAATAACCTTCCGCCCTTTGGAAATGTGATTGATTATTTGACCTATGGAGGTATCTATCGTGAGGTTTCTCTTGAGATCAAAGAACAATGCTACATTGCCGATACCTATATTCGAACCAGGGATTGCAGTGACCAACCGATCGATGGGAAGATTGTGGAGCTCTCTGTCACTCTGAACGGATATCCTGTTGATGGACGAAGGCTGAAGCTTAGTTATTCAATTTTAGACAACAAGGGAGCCTTAATCTTATCTGGCAGCCGTCCGGTTGATCAGGAATACGTGAATTTCACTTTTGATGTTAAGAATGTTCGGGAGTGGGATATTGACGAGCCAAACCTTTATAACCTGAAGCTGGAACTGACTGGAGAAGTCCCCAAGGCAGGAAAGCTGGATGAAAAATTAGTACGGTTTGGATTTCGTACCTGTGAATTCAGAATAGATGGGTTCTATTTAAATCATAAGAAAATCAAGCTTGTCGGTTTGAACCGTCATCAGAGCTATCCTTATGTAGGGTATGCAATGCCAAAGAGGCAGCAGCAAAGAGATGCGGAGATTCTGAAGCAGGAGCTCAAGGTCAATGCAGTCAGGACCTCCCATTATCCACAATCCAGACATTTTCTTGATCGGTGCGACGAGCTTGGACTTCTGGTATTCACAGAAATTCCGGGGTGGCAGCACATCGGGGATTCAGCTTGGAAGGATATTGCAGTGAATATGGTCAGAGAGATGGTTCTTCAATATAGAAATCATCCCTCAATTATCCTGTGGGGAGTTCGAATCAATGAATCCCAGGACGATAATGAATTCTATACCAGGACGAACCGATTGGCGCACGAGCTTGATCCGGACAGACAGACCGGCGGAGTGAGATATATTCAGAAAAGCAATCTGCTTGAGGATGTCTATACCTACAATGACTTTCTTCATAGTGGAAACAATCACGGATTATGCAATAAGAAGGAAGCTACCTCAAATATGGATGCCCCTTATATGGTCAGTGAATTTAACGGACATATGTTTCCGACCAAACTGTTTGATAACGAGGAACATCGTCTGGAGCATGCATTAAGGCACGCAAGAGTACTCGACGCATTGTTTGCTCAAGAGGAGATTACCGGAGGATTTGGTTGGTGTATGGCAGATTACAATACGCATAAGGATTTCGGGAGTGGAGATAGAATCTGTTATCACGGAGTGATGGATATGTTCCGTAATCCGAAGCAGGCAGCAGCTGTCTATGCAAGCCAGTCGGAAGAAGAGGTGATCTGCGAGGTTAGTTCCACGTTGGATATCGGGGATCATCCAGCCGGAAATATCAGACAGATTTATGCTTTTACGAACGCAGATAGCATAAAATTGTACAAAAATAACAACTTTATCAGGGAATTCTATCCGTCAAGGGATCACTTAAAGCATCTCCCTCATCCGCCAATCCTGATTGATGATTTTATCGGGGAGTTACTTGAGAAGGAGGAACATTATGATCACAGGACAGCACAGACGATGAAACGGATCCTCTATGCTGTCAAAGAACATGGGCCTATGAATCTTCCCTTGAAATATAAGCTGAGTATGGCCCGGCTGATGTTAATCAAGCATCTTAAATTAGAAGAAGGGACCAGGCTGTATTATAAATATATTGGTGGCTGGGGTGGTCAATCAACAAGCTTCCGGTTTGAAGCCATTAAGGATAAACAGGTTGTAAAAGCAATTACGAAAGCACCTGCCTGCAATCCGAGACTTATCATATCAGTAGATACCAGGGAGCTGATAGAGGAGGCGACTTACGATGTAGCTGCAATCAGAATTCAGGCTGTGGATGCCAGCGGCAATCTACTACCGTATTATCAGGAGCCTGTCACACTTCGCACCTGGGGAGCTATTGCTTTGATCGGACCGGAGACAATCAGTCTGAAGGGTGGATGTGCCGGGACCTATGTCAGAACGACCGGTGCTATAGGTGAGGGGGAACTGTTACTAAGTCAGGCTGATTTAGGAGAATATAAAGTCAGCTTCCAGGTCAGGGAAGGTAACCAGATCAGGTAATTAGATAAGATAACCGGACGAGATAACCTGATAAGGTAACCGATAAGATAGCTGATAAGATAACCAAATAAAATAACCAGGTAAGATTATCAGGTAAGAAAACTTGGTAAGGTAACCAAGAAATAATAATTGGTGCCAGGTCATTTGGGGTGACTAGCCGAGGAGTCAAAGATATTACGATTTATAATTACTATATTAAGAAAAGAGGAGAAGGTATGAACTTAACGCGAAAAGAAAAAATATCTTATGGAATGGGTGCGGTTGGAAAGGATATGGTCTACTGTATCGTATCCGGGTTCTTATTATACTACTATAAAGATGTACTCGGTATCAGTGCAACCTTTATCGGAGTATTGTTCATGGTAGCCCGTATCTTTGATGCCTTTAACGATCCTTTCATGGGTATCATCATTGAAAAGACTGACACAAAATGGGGTAAGTTCAGACCCTGGCTACTAATCGGAACTGTATTAAGCGCAATTTCACTGTTTGTGATGTATTCTGTTCCAAAGGGGCTTAGCGGAACTCCTCTACTCATCTATGTATCAGTAGCTTATATATTGTGGTGTACTACATATACTCTGATGGATATTCCTTATTGGTCGATGATACCTGCCATCAGTCAGAATGAGAAGGACAGGGAGTCGATCTCTGTCATAGGCAGAAGCTGTGCCGGATTTGGTTTTGCAATCCCGACAGCTCTAACCATGGTGTTGCTTCCGATCCTGGGCAATGGAAGTGAGCGGCTTGGTTTCCAAAGGATTGCCGGAATTATCGCCGTGATTTTTATTGCAGTAATCCTTGTTACTGTGGCTAACGTCAAAGAAAAAGAAAAACCGGCAATCAGATCACCCAGAATCAAAGAGATGTTTCAGGCTTTATTCAGTAATGATCAGGCAATGGCCATCGTAATCACAATTGTAATCTTTAATGCTTCCATCTACCTGACCTCACAGCTGGCAATTTATTTCTTTAAATATGATATCGGAAATGCTGCATTATATGGGATCTTCGGGACAGTAGGCGGTGCTACTCAGATTCTTTCCATGATGTCACTTCCGTTACTTCGTCAGAAGTTTAAGAGAAGAACAATATTTACAGCGGCACTAATAATCGCTATTCTGGGTTATTCCCTGCTGTTTATTCTGGGCGCGACGAATCACTCAAATCTGATTCTGCTCTGTATCGCAGCCATTATCATATACTTTGGTTTCGGTCTGGCAACGGTACTTACTACAGTATTTCTCGCTGATACAGTGGATTATGGCGAATATAAGACAAAGCAAAGAAGTGAAAGTGTTATCTTCTCTATGCAGACCTTTGTCGTACAGCTGGCTTCGGCATTTTCCGTCCTGATCGCAGGCGTCAGCTTAGATTTCATTAAGCTGGATGTGGATGCTGAGGTACAGAAAGCCTCCACTCTTCAGGGTATGCGTATCTTTATGATAGTGATTCCTATGATAGGCTTACTCGTATCCATCCTCTTCTTCAGAAGAAAATACAAGCTGACAGAAGAACGTATGGGAGCGATTTTAACTGAGCTCAAAGAAAGGGAAGGAGTAAAATGATAAGAAGAATTAAGGATTTGTTTATACTGAATACAAGAAACACGACGTATTGTTTTCGTATTATGCCAAGCGGACATCTGGAACATCTGTATTATGGTAAGAAGATGAAACCGGATGCCGGTTACGAACCTTTGATAGAGAAGCATCGCTTCCTTGGCGGCAGCGAGCTGGCTTATTCGAGCGAGTTCCCCAGCTTGGGATTGGAGGATATATGTCTTGAGATGTCTTCTCATGGAAAGGGTGATATCAGGGAAGCCTTTATTGAGCTGATTCATGCTGATGGCAGCAGTACCAGCGATTTTCTGTTCAGGGGAGCGAAGCTCCTTACAAAAAAGGAAGCTCTGGAAACTCTCCCGTCAGCCGTTATAGAGACTTCAAACGATGAGGAGACCTCTGCGGCAGAAGAACATATCAGTCTTGCAGTTGAATTATACGATAAGAATTATGACATTGTTCTTACTTTAGTCTATTCTGTGTTCGAGGAATGCGATGTCATTACAAGAAGTGCTAAGGTGGTAAATGTCTCCGAAGCTTCAGTCAGAATTAACCGGATTATGAGCGGACAACTGGATTTTGATACGACAGCGTACCACATCAGTACCTTTCATGGTAGCTGGGCAAGGGAAATGGAACGTCATGAGGTCAAGGCTTCTCCCGGAATATGGGTAAGTGACTCAAAAACAGGTATTTCCAGTAACCGCAGCAATCCCTTCTTTATGGTCAGCAAAGAAGGATCGAGTGAGGATTATGGTGACTGCTATGGTATTAATCTGATTTACAGCGGTAATCATTATGAGGCAGCTGAAGTCAGCAGTACAGGAAAATTGAGAGTGCTCAATGGGATTAACCCGAACGGCTTTGCCTGGCTGTTGGAACCCGGTAAGGTATTTGAAGCACCGGAGGCTGTCTACACCTATTCGATGGAAGGTGCTGGTGGGATGAGCCGGAATATGCACCGCTTTATCAGAAAGCATATCGTTCGAGGGATTTGGAGGGATAAGCTGCGTCCTGTCCTGCTTAATAGCTGGGAAGGTAATTATTTTAAGTTCAATGAAAGCAAGCTGCTGAAGCAGGCAAAGGCGGCAAAGGAAGCTGGAATAGAGCTCTTCGTTCTAGACGATGGATGGTTTGGCAAAAGAAATGATGATACCTCTTCCCTGGGGGATTGGACTGAGAATAGGGAGAAGCTGAAAAACGGATTGAAGGGTCTTGCTGAAGCAATGAATGCTCTGGGACTGGACTTTGGTCTATGGGTAGAGCCTGAAATGGTGAATGAGGATAGTGAACTATTTCGTCTTCATCCAGATTTTGCTGTCCGTATACCGGGGATGGGACATTCGTTGGGAAGAAATCAGATGATTCTTGATTTGACCAGAGAAGAGGTATGTTCTTATATCATCGGGGAGATGACCAGAGTATTCTCCAGTGCCAACATCAGTTATGTCAAATGGGACATGAACCGTATCTTCTCCGATCGCTATAGTCCAACACTTTTGCCGGATCAGCAGATGGAATTCGGTCATCGCTATATAATGGGATTGTATCGGATACTTACCACCTTAACTGAACGCTTCCCGAAGATTTTATTTGAGAGCTGTGCCTCCGGTGGGAATCGATTTGATCTGGGAATGCTGTGCTATATGCCGCAGATCTGGGCGAGTGATAATACGGATGCCATCAGTAGGGCTTCGATACAATCGGGTTACAGCTATGGTTACCCTATGTCAACCATAGGTGCCCATGTCTCATCCTGCCCGAACCACCAGACCCTTCGAACCACCTCGATTGAGACTCGATTTGAAGTAGCAGCCTTCGGTCTTCTTGGATATGAACTGAATCTGACAGAGCTGAACGCTGAAGATAAACAGGCAGTAGCGAATCAGATCGCTTTTTACAAAGAGCACAGGGAAGTATTCCAGTTTGGAGATTTCTATCGAATCAGGATCAATGAGAATGGATGCTATCAGTGGATCAGCGTTGCGACCGATCGAAAGAAGGCCCTGGGATTATATCTTCAGAAGGAAGCCCGTCCGAATTATGCATATGGATGTTTCCGTACCAAGGGGCTTGAAGAGGACAAGGTATATCATATGACTAACCGGCAGCGTGTCTTCAATATCAAGGAGTTCGGTGATTTGATTAATATGATTTCTCCGATACACATCAGAAAGGATTCTTTGGCACATAATCTGATTGCAATGGTGAAGAAGATGCCCGGTGAGAAAGAGGATTGTACTGCATATGGAGATTTGTATAATAACGCCGGTGTAAAATTGAAACAGGGCTTTGCAGGAACAGGTTATGATGAAGAGGTTCGATTATTTCAGGATTATGCATCCCGTATGTATCTTTGGGAAGAAATAAAATAATGTCGAAATATTAAATAATAAGTAGATAACTATTTAAATTTATTGTAATTTATGTTATATATACTATATATTACAGCGATAAAGCAAATTATCTGACAGTAATCTGTCTGTCGGATTAAGTCTTGCATATGAAACAGCCGGTTATGAGGTGTACGGATGAGAAAACTGACTAAGTCAGAGTGGATTGGTTGGATGGAAGGACTGTTTAAAAAATATTATGTCTTGATAGATACCCAGAAAGAAGTTTCTTACGGTAAGGAGGATTTACAGTACTGGAGGAACAGGATTTTCTATGTCATTTTGGCAATCATTCTTACCCTTGGTGCTCCCATAATTCTTTATGGCTCTTATTTGTTCCTGCAGGAAGGAAAGAGTGAATATGCTGTAGCAGAGTTAGTATTTTATATTCTGATTGCTTTGGTGCAGTTCTCAAGACATTTCTCTTTAAACTTTAAGAAGCAATACCTGGTTTTCATGCTGTATTCCATCGGTATATTTCTTCTCATGACTACCGGTGTATATGGTAGCGGTTTGGTCAGTTTAATGTTTACCTTGATTTTGTCTAGCTGTATCCTGGAAAAGAAACAGAATCTGAACTTTGTCATTTCGAATCTATGTGTTTTCCTTATCATTACTATATTGCTTTATACGGGCGTCCTGGATAGCACACCGTTTATTGTTTATAAAGAGGTATGGCTGATCAATGCAATCATAGCACAGAGCAGCGGAATAATCCTGTCTGCCCTGACGACAGTCTTCTATAGCGGATTGGCAAAACAAGCACAGACGATTACGCAATCGCAGGAGAGCATAAGACTAAGCGAAGAAAAGCATAGGGTCATGATCAAGAATAGTTCGGATGCTGTTTTAATTGTGGATGAGAGCGGGAATGTAACCTATCATAGTCCAAATCTTATGTCGATACTTCCCTGGATTATGGAGGAGATGCTGAAACAGCCGTTGTTTGAATGGTTTCATCCTGAGGATAAGGTATATTTTCATAGCCTTTTTCAAACGATATTGAATGATAAAGGTAGCCAAAATATGGATTTGCGTTATCTGCGTAATGGTGAGATAGGCTATGTTCAGATGAGCATTGTTAATTTGCTCGAAGATACCAGCATCAAAGGGATTCTGATTAATTGCCGGGATATTACGGAACGCAGACTCAGAGAAGAGCAAATCATGTATCTATATCAACATGATCCTCTGACAGGACTTTATAACCGGGCCTCCTTTGAAATTGAGCTGAAACGTTTAGACAGTAAGCGTTATCTACCACTCTCTGTCATAGTTGGTGATATTAATGGCTTAAAAATGATCAATGATTCACTTGGACATGCGGAGGGCGACAGGCTACTGCTAAGCATGCGGGATATCCTTGTGAGTAATTGCAGAAATGGCGATATCATAGCCCGTCTCGGGGGGGATGAATTTACCATGCTGCTTCCGAATACGGATAGGGAAAATGCCCTGACTATCATACAGAATATCTATCAGGCATGTGATGAATACAATCAGAGTATTACGGGTGATATTTACCAGATCAGTATCTCTTTGGGTGCGGATACAAAGGTGGATATGAAGGAACCAATCAGTGGTATCATCAAGGTGGCGGAAGATTATATGTATAAACGTAAGCTTCTTGAAGGCAGAAGCTATCACAGCTCTGTCATCACTTCCATTAAGACGGCGTTATTTGAAAAAAGCTATGAGACGGAGAGGCATGCCCACAGATTGATCGACCTTACCAGGGCCGTCGGGGAAGCAATCGGGATCACCAGACAGCAATTTGATGAATTGGAACTGTTATCTACACTCCATGATATCGGTAAGATTGGCATCGATAATCAAATACTGAATAAGCCTGGAAAATTAGCGGAGGAGGAATGGAGAAAGATGAAGAAGCATTCTGATATCGGCTATCGGATTGCTATGGCATCGCCGGAATTGATATCGATTGCTTATTATATTCTTACCCACCATGAGCATTGGGACGGAAGTGGTTATCCGCAGGGACTTTCCGGTGAAAAGATCCCTTTATTGTCCAGAATTCTTGCTGTTGCTGATGCCTATGATGCTATGACCGAGAATAGACCTTACCGCAAGGCAATGTCGAAGGAGGAAGCTCTTCAGGAGATTGCCAAGCATGCGGGAACGCAGTTTGATCCGGAGATTGCTCGAATTTTTATAGCAATAATCACAAAGGATCAAGAAGATACCGGAATCAAAGGTACTGTTGACATACTGGAGAAACAGTGTTAGAATATGCCGGTAATACAGCATTGCTTGAACAGCAACAGCCGGATGAAATAAGGATTAATCAGATTAATTAAGGAAAGAGGGATCAGGAATGATAATTATTACTTGCTAATTTATATGAATAGCGATGAATGCAGCCGAAACCGGCTTTCTTTTGTTGCGGGCAAGTAATGAATCTCCTAATCTTTTCTTCCTTTTATAAAATAGTACACTGCAAGATGCAACGTATCCGGTATTCAGAATAATACTGGGGTAAGCGTAGCTTTCTGAGACTGCTGTGTCATTTGGAAGAAAACATATTGTTGTAGGAAGCCCACAAGAGAAATCTTTTGTGGACTTTTTTTATTCTGATTGCTCCGCCGGTGTGGCTGATGATAGGGACTTATGCTTGAAAGGAGTGTGATACTATGTCCCGGATTAATGTAAATGATTTAACATTTGGTTATAACACCAACTATGATATGATATTTGAACATGTCAGCTTCCAGATTGATACGGATTGGAGGCTGGGATTTATCGGAAGAAACGGTAGGGGAAAGACAACTTTTTTAAAACTGCTCATGGGAATGTATGAATATCAGGGGACGATTACTTCCCAGGTTACCTTTAGCTATTTCCCCTTTGAGATTGAGGATGAGACAAGGCTTACCATGACAGTCGTCAAGGATATCATTGCCCCTTATTCGAAGTGGGAATTAGAGATGGAGGAGTGTCTGAAGGAGGAGCACAATGATAAAGTGCTGGAAAGATACGGGAAAATTCAGGAGCTCTACATTACACATGACGGATATATTATCGAGGAATTGATTGAGAAGGAACTTGGTAAGCTGGGAGTTACTATCGATGTCTTAACCAGGCCATACAATACACTGAGCTTCGGGGAGAGGACCAAGCTGATGCTTGCTGCATTGTTCTTAAGAAAGAATAATTTCTTATTAATCGATGAGCCTACGAATCATCTGGATATGGAGGGCAGAGATACTCTGGCCGAATATTTAAGAAGTAAATGCGGCTTTATTCTGGTATCTCATGACAGAAATTTTTTGGATCGGTGTATCGATCATGTACTATCTATTAACAGAACTGATATTGAAGTACAGAAAGGAAACTATACCAGTTGGTGGGTGAACAAGGAGCGACAGGATCATTATGAGCTCGATAAGAATGAGCAGCTGAAAAAGGAGATCACAGTTCTGTCAGATGCTGCGAAAAGAGCTCAGGGTTGGTCAGACCAGGTGGAAGCCAGTAAGATCGGTATGCATGCCCCCGACAGAGGCGCAATCGGACATAAGGCGGCTAAGATGATGAAGCGTGCTAAAGCAATCGAACATAGAAAGCTGGATGCAATCGAAGAGAAGAAAGGCTTGCTGAAGAATATTGAGGATACGGATGATTTAAAAATCAACCTTCTTCCCATAGCAGGAAGGAGGCTCATGGAGGCAGGAGATTTAAGTCTTTACTTTGGTGACCGTAGGATTGCGTCAGGGATCAATTTCAGCCTGCCTAAGGGCGGCAGACTAGCGATTAGCGGAATGAATGGTTCCGGAAAGACAACCTTATTGAAGCTCTTACTGGGAGAGAAGATTGACTACCAGGGCAGGTATTATGTCGCTCCCTCGCTTAAGCTTTCCTATGTATCTCAGGATACTTCTTATCTGAAGGGAAATCTAAAGGATTTTACCGTCAGGTACGGACTGGATGAGAGTATTTTTAAGACGGTTCTAAGTAAGCTGGATTTTGCCAGAGTACAATTTGATAAGGATATATCGGAGCTCAGTGCCGGGCAGAAGAAAAAGGTCCTTCTTGCGAAAAGTCTTGCGGAGCCCGCACAGGTATTTATTTGGGATGAACCTCTTAACTTTATTGATATCTTTTCCAGAACGCAGATAGAAGAACTGATCTTGAGATATCAACCTACCCTTATTTTTGTGGAGCATGACAGGATGTTCTGCGAACGGATCGCAACTGAGACTGTACGACTAGAACAGGAGAATTTCTGAATCTGGACCGAATTATGATTAATTGTACCTGTTGCCGAAATATGGAAAATATGATAAAATATTCATACTGACTGAATGACTATAAAAATAATCATAATTGGATATGAAATTTAGATAGAATAAAGGAGGAATAACAAAAGCATTTATCGGTTATGATATAGTATAGGTGAATAGATACCCTTCATGTACAATCTCTGAAACAGCTTTATCAGCATTTACAAGATCGTAAAATTACTGTCAAAGTCCAATGCGAATGATTAGGAGAGGTGAACAATATGAAAGAGTGGAAAATTTTATTGGTCATGGAAGTTGAGTGGAGAATATTCCGTATTCAGCGTAAGCTTATTAATTGGCTCGTCGGTAAAGGCGTAAAATTGAATTCCACAATCCTTTGCTTTATTAATCGTAGCCTTGATAATCACATGGTGGCATTAACAGAGAATAGACTTGAATATGAGCAGATCACCGGACAAATCATACAATATTATAAACGCGACGAAATATAAAAAGTATCAGCTCGCTGACCCTTTATGAGAACTTTTTATATCATAAAAAACTACCTGTCAACCTCGGCATAACCGGTGTTTGGCAGGTAGTATTGATTCATGATTAATAAATGTCTCCATCAATTAAGCATTCTTCTTGGGCTTCTTTATAAGCTCCGGTTCAGACATCATCGGTTTTAATGAAGGTAATACGCCTGTATCAGACTTTTTCTTCTTCTTTACTTCCTTCTTAATATCTCTATTTGCCATGGATACCACCCCTTAATAAGATATTTTAATATATATTATTATAATAAGATATGTCGATTTCGTCCAGTAAAACTTTGTCCCGAAAGATGATTAAATCAGTAAAAACCTGTCTTATCAAGGACCTAGGGTGCTAAGGACCGGGTAGAAGATAAGTATGAAAACTACTATTATTGCATATAGTAATAGTTACTAATTTTAATGTATTTACAATATGAATATTTTATAATAAATTTAAATAATTTAATTGAAAACAATTCAATTATGTGATAAATTATAAGTACATAGTTATTAAATGCAAAATACTTATTATAGGATGAAGAAAGGCACGGTGTAAACTATGGAATCTATTTATCAGGAATTTGAAAAGTATTTTGAAGACGAGAACAAAGAAGCAGCGGTAGAATACATAATGGGAAAGCTGAAAGAGGGAGAAATCGATGTGATCAGCCTTTATGGCAATATTCTTACTCCAATGTTGAATCATATGAAATGTAAGCTGGAGGATAAGAGAATCTGTATCTGGAAGGAGCATGTGAAGACCGCTATCGTACGTACAATCGTAGAATGCTGTTATCCCTATGTGATAAAGAAAAGAAATGAGTTGAATTATCCAAAGAAAGGCATTGCTGCAGTGCTTTGTCCGCCTGAGGAGTACCACGATCTTGGTGCACGAATGGTAGCCGATTATTTTACCTTGTGCGGTTATGAGGCAATCTTCGTAGGAAGCAGTACCCCTTATCAGGACTTCTATAATGCCATCCATGTGATCAGACCGGAAGTGGTAGCTATCAGTGTTAGTAATTACTATAATCTGATAGCCTGCAAGAGAATGATCGGGGAACTGAAAAGTGCCCTTGATCAACCACTGACAATCGTAGTGGGTGGATATGCATTCCATGATGATACAGATAAGGTGAAAGCGGTAGGTGCAGACTATTTTGCCAAAACCTATGATGATATCATGAAAATTGCCGAGAGTGGGGTGAAATCATGAGACTTGGTTTTCGTATAGCAACAAGGTTTTTAAAATCTAATCTGGGCCAGACCTTTATGATCATCCTGGGAATAGCGATCGGGGTATCCGTTCAGTTGTTTATCGGTTCTCTGATTCAGGGACTTCAAAAAGGACTAGTAGAAAAGACAATTGGAAATTCCTCTCAAATTACCATTACTACTGATACGGAGGATGGTAAGATTTATGATTATAAGGATTTGATTTCTAAGGCAAAATCAGCAGATACCAATATCGAGAAGATTTCGGTAGCCGCAGATTATCCGGCATTTTTTGAATATCAGGAAAACTCGCAATCATTGCTTGTCAGAGGTTTTGAACTCGATCAGGCTGATGCGATCTATAATATTTATGACAGAATTGAAGAAGGAACTTATCCGACAGGAAAGGATGAGATTCTCCTGGGAATAGATTTAAAGGATGAGTACAAACTTGGACTGGGGGATGAGGTCAGCATTACAACCACAGGCCAGAAGACGGTGAAATGTAAGGTGGTAGGCTTTTTTGATCTTCAGGTATCCAGCCTGAATCAGAACTGGGGTATCATGACGTTACCTGCAGTTCAGGAGATATTTGATGCGAAGGACAGTGTTACCTCTATAGAGCTGCAGGTGAAGGAGAATTCCATATTTACTGCTGACGAAACGGCCGCAAAGGTGGAAGAAGCTCTGGCAGAGGATACTCTGGTGGTTGAGAACTGGAAAGCACAGAATGAATCCCTGCTCAGTGGTCTTCAGGGTCAGAGCATCTCTAGCTATATGATACAGGTATTCGTCATGATCTCTGTAGTACTTGGTATCGCTAGCGTATTAGCAATCACGGTACTTCAGAAATCAAAACAAATCGGAATTCTGAAGGCGATGGGTATTCGAAATGGAACCACCAGTATCATCTTCCTGTTTGAAGGGCTGATCCTGGGTGTCTTCGGAGCAATCCTTGGCATTCTGTTTGGTCTGGGATTATCCTTTGCCTTTACAAAGTTTGCACTGAACCCGGACGGCACCCCGGTTGTTGCATTATACATAAGCTATCCGTTCATCCTGTTCTCGGGACTCGTTGCTGTAATTGCCTCTGTGATAGCAGCATTATTACCGGCCATCCGTTCCTCCAGGCTAAATCCGATTGATATTATCAGAAATAATTAAGGAGGGCCAAGAGTGATGAAGCAAATACTGGAATTAAAAAATGTGAATAAGATTTACGGTACCGAGATTAAAAATCAGGTACTTTATGATATTAATTTGAACTTCGAGGAAGGCTCCTTCAATTCCATCATCGGGCAGTCAGGCAGTGGTAAAAGTACCCTGCTGAATATTGTCGGTACACTTGATAAAGCCACCTCCGGAGATGTCATCATCGGCGGAGTAAATGTCAAGAACATGTCCTCCAATCAACTGGCGGATTTAAGAAACCGTACTTTGGGTTTCGTATTTCAGTTTCATTACCTCCTTCCGGAGTTTACGGCTTTGGAAAATGTGTTAATCCCCTACCGTATCAAGAACGGTAAGGTAACGAAGGAAATTCTTAAAAAAGCTGAGGATACCATGAAGCTGGTAGGCTTAGAGAAGGTAAAGAACAATCCTGCTGCCAAGATGTCAGGCGGACAGCAGCAAAGAACTGCTATAGCAAGGTCTCTGATCAATGATCCCAAGATTATTCTTGCAGACGAACCAACCGGTAATCTTGATTCGGACACCACAGAGAATATTTACGATCTGATGCGTACCATTAATCAGGAACTCGGAACGACATTTATTATCATCACACATGATAGGAGGATTGCTGAGAAGGCAGACAGAATTATCGAAATCAAAGATGGCAGAATTAATATTGATTTAGTAAAATGAGTATATTGGAGCGAGTAACAGACTATTCGTCTACGAGACGGATTTATTCATACAGAATTTGCGGAAGGAAAAAGTATTCCTTCCGCTTTTTTTGTATGGAATCGGAGGATGCGTCCATAATAGAGAAGTAAGAACTTTTGAAAACGCTTAGGTTTACAGGTATTTGAAAGAATGGAGATCAGTATGGATAATTTAAAAGATGATATAAGCTACCGTATGGGTCTGGATATAGGCTCTACAACGATAAAGCTGGTTATGCTCGATGAAGAGAAAAGACTGATTTATTCTGATTACAGAAGACATTTCTCAGATATCAGAAGTACTCTGTCACAATTGCTGAAGGACTGCCAAAATGAAGTGGGAAATAAGAGAATTAGAATCTGTATGACCGGCTCAGGAGGCTTGTCACTTGCGAAGCGGATGAATATCAATTTTGTCCAGGAGGTAATCGCCTGTGCAAAAGCAGTGCGAACCTTATTGCCGGAGACTGATGTGGCAATCGAGCTCGGTGGAGAGGATGCAAAAATTACTTATTTTACAGGGGGAATGGAACAGCGCATGAATGGAAGTTGTGCGGGGGGAACCGGTGCATTTCTGGATCAGATGGCAGTTTTACTGGACACGGATGCCGTCGGACTGAATGAATATGCGAAGAAACATAGGATTATTTATCCCATTGCTTCACGATGCGGAGTATTTGCAAAGACGGATATCCAGCCACTCATTAATGACGGAGCCAGGAAGGAGGACATTGCGGCTTCGATCTTTCAGGCGGTAGCTAACCAAACCATCAGCGGGTTGGCATGCGGTAAACCGATCCGAGGGAGAATTGCTTTTCTCGGAGGGCCTCTCCATTATCTCTCTGAGCTCCGAAACCGTTTTGTTGAAACCTTAAAGCTTACAGAAGATAAGTCCCTGGTACCGGAGCATTCCCAGCTTTATGTGGCAATCGGGGCAGCCCTAACGAATACAAAAGGGAGAGCAAGAGAGCTCAGTGAACTTTACAACAGCCTGAATCGCATTCCTAAATCACCCGAGGAGGAGATAAGTAAGCTTCCAGCTCTATTCGATAAGCAGGAGGATTATGAAGCTTTTATCTCAAGACATAAATCTACCGGTATGATGAATGGAGTTCTGAGCACCTATGAAGGCAATACCTATCTTGGTATTGATGCCGGCTCCACAACTACAAAGCTTGTATTACTAGGGGAAAAGAGAGAACTGCTCTTCTCAAGGTATTGCAATAACGAAGGAGATCCACTCCGAAAGCTGACAGTACTTCTACGGGAATTATATCAGCAGCTTCCAGAGAAAGCAGTCATCTCCGGTTGTACTGTGACAGGTTATGGGGAGTCCCTGGTGAAAGCAGCTTTCCATGCAGATTACGGAGAGATCGAAACAATCGCACATTACAAGGCAGCGAAATATTTTCTGCCGGAGGTGGATTTTATTCTTGATATCGGTGGACAGGACATGAAATGCCTTCGCATCAGGGATGGTGCCATCAGTAGTATCCTTTTAAATGAAGCTTGTTCCTCCGGCTGTGGTTCTTTTTTGGAGGGATTTGCCAAATCCCTCCATATCAGCATTGAAGAATTTGTAAAATCTGCATTGTTTGCCAAAGCACCTGTGGATCTGGGGACGAAATGTACGGTGTTTATGAACTCCAAAGTGAAGCAGGCACAGAAGGAGGGAGCAGAGATCGGAGATATTTCCGCCGGTCTTTCTTATTCCGTAATTAAAAATGCCCTCTATAAAGTGATTAAGCTTCGGGATGAACGTGAGCTCGGAAATCATATTCTCGTTCAGGGGGGTACTTTCCTTAATGATGCTGTTCTGCGAGCCTTTGAGCTTGTGACTCGAAAGGAAGTCAAACGACCTGATCTGGCAGGTCTGATGGGAGCTTTCGGAGCAGCCTTGATCGCGGTGGAAAGAAAACAGGAGAGTGGAGCGAAGGGGTTACCGTCAAGCCTGATCAATGATTCTGCCTTATCTGATTTTTCGGACAATTCCTCAAGCCGCCGTTGCGAGGGCTGCACGAATCAATGTCTGTTAACGGTACATGTGTTTTCTGACGGTGTGCGCTTTATCACCGGAAACCGTTGTGAAAAGGCTTACGGGGCAGCAAAACAAAGCAGGGAACATCTGCCGAATCTTCTCGAATACAAAAACAGGCGAACCTTTCAGTATGAGCCACTTTCGATAGAGAAAGCCTTTCGTGGAGAAATCGGTATTCCGCGGGTACTGAATCTTTATGAAAATTATCCGTTCTGGTTTATTCTATTTACCAAGCTTGGATTTCGGGTTATCCTTTCCTCACCCTCCAGTAAAAAGCTTTTCGAACGTGGTATGGAAACCGTTCCTTCAGAAGCCACCTGTTATCCTGCAAAACTGAGCCATGGGCATGTCATTGATCTGATTGAGCAGGGGATTGATACCATCTTTTACCCGTCCATCGTATATGAAATGGCTGAATATAAGGAAGCCAGCAATCATTACAACTGTCCCATCGTGATATCCTATCCTGAGGTAATACGTAATAATATCGATCTGATCAGAGAAAGGAAAATTCGAATGCTTACTCCCTTTTTGTCGCTCGATGATCGGAAGGTCTTAGTGAACCGGATGGTGGAGGAACTTCAGGAGTTTCAGATCGGTGTGACGGAGATGAGAGCTGCGGTCCAGGCAGCCTACGAGGAACGTGAAAATTATAAAAAGGATATGCAAAGGATGGGAGAAGAGACGCTGCAATATCTGCGAAGAGAGCACAAGAGGGGGATTGTGCTTTGTGGTAAACCCTATCATGCTGATCCGGAGATTAACCATGGAATTGCTGATTTAATCAATTCCTATGATATGGCTGTCCTAACGGAGGATAGTATCGCCCATTTGGCTAAGCTCAGACATAAGCTAAGAGTGGTGGATCAATGGGTCTATAATTCCAGGCTTTATCGAGCAGCCGCACTGGTTGCGGAGGAACCTCAGCTGGAACTGATCCAGCTTAATTCCTTTGGCTGCGGATTGGATGCGGTCACCTCCGACCAGATAGAAGAGCTTTTAGCAGCAGACGGGAAGCTGTATACGATTCTTAAGATTGATGAAGGAAATAATCTGGGAGCAATCCGAATCCGAATAAGGTCCCTAAAGGCTGCAATTGAGGAGAGGGAAAAGCAGCAAGGTATGGGCTCGGTATTATTTGATGAAAGGGTGGTTCCTGTCTTCGAAAAGGGAATGAGAAGCTCTTACACGATTCTGGCTCCCCAGATGGCTCCCATTCATTTTGAACTGGTACAGGAGGCTGCAAGAGCAAGCGGCTATCATATGGAGGTCTTGCCGGTTGCAGATCAGGGTGCAGTGGAGGAGGGCTTAAAGTATGTGAACAATGATGCCTGTTTTCCGGCAATCCTTATGATCGGTCAATTAATCCAGGCATTAAAATCGGGACGATATGATCTGGAGCGTACAGCAGTCATCCTGACTCAAAGTGGTGGAGGCTGTAGAGCAACCAATTATATTGCTTTTCTGAAGCTTGGCCTAAAACAGGCAGGTTTTCCGATGATCCCGGTAATCTCCCTGAATACTGTAGGACTTGATAAACAGCCTGGTTTCAGGCTGACACCCGGCTTAATCAAGAGAAGTCTGATCGCAATTATTTATGGGGATTTATTCATGCGTTTGTTGAACCGGACAAGACCCTATGAAAGATTTCCGGGATCAGCGAAGGTTCTTTATGATAGATGGAAAGAGCGCGCGAAGGAGAATATCAAGACAGGAAGTACGAAAGAGTTCCGGCACAACTTAAGAAGAATCGTCAGGGACTTTGATTATTTGGAGTTAAGAAATGAGTCAAAGCCCAGAGTTGGAATTGTCGGAGAAATATTGTTAAAATACCACCCGGATGCCAATCATGATCTTGTCGGCATTCTGGAGCAGGGAGGAGTTGAGGCAGTTGTACCTGATCTTATGGATTATTTCTTATACTCTGCTCTTAATGCACGCTTCCGAAATCGATATCTTGCCGGGTCGAAATTAAAGCGACAATTGAGTGATATCGCCCTGACATATATGATGCGATATCGGAATATGATGAAGCAGGAATTAGACAGAAGTGATAGATTTCCACCTCCGACTCCGATACAGGAGCTGGCGCATATGGCATCCTCTGTATTATCTCTGGGTAATCAGACCGGCGAAGGATGGCTAGTGGCTGCCGAGATGATGGAGTTTTTGGAAGAGGGAACAAAAAATATTTTATGTGTGCAGCCACTGGCTTGTCTTCCGAATCATATCACGGGGAAGGGAATGTTTAAACCCCTGAGGGATCGTTATCCGGGAGCGAATATCATGCCGATTGATTATGATCCAGGGTTGTCCTATGTCAATCAATTAAATCGGATCAAACTGATGCTGGCCAACACAGGTAAGGAGTAAGGCAGACCCTTTTCTTAACAAAAAATTTACTGTTTTTCTGTCGAAAATGGGTTTATAATAATTGAAAAGAGACATTTCTGAAAAAGCATCAAGATACCGCAAAACGGCATGTCTGAATGGAGGTTTATATGAAGAAATGTACTAAGTGCGGAGCAATCAATGATAATCTCTATACCTCCTGTATCGATTGCGGAGCCCCGCTTGGTCCGCCGCTGTCGAGAGAGGAATTAAAGGAAGCTGAAAAGGAAGCACCTATCAAATCCAAGAATATAGTCGGACAATCAGACTATTTTTATGTAACCAAAGCGGATAAGGTGGTTGCAATCGTTTTGGTGGTAGGAGCATTGCTCCTGCTTTTCATGGTCCCCGGCATCAACCAATCCAAGATGTCAGACTATGTAATCATCCTTTGGGTGATTATGATATGGATGCTGGTTGAAGCAATCAGCCTTTTATTTCCTAAGCTTGCCTGGAAGCTGGTGCAACTTGGAGCTCCCGGAAAGGGATCGAACGGAGAAAAGCTACAGCCCAACGAGGTAACAGTCTTCCTTCGCAGAGGCCTTGCATATTCCATCGTATTGGTTGGGTATGCACTGTTAATTATTATTCTTCTCTATCTTTATCTGTAAAATTATAATATGCAACTGCTGCAGCAGAGCCCTTCCTTGGCTTTGCTGCAGTTTTTTTGGTGGGCGAGCGAAACTTGACGATGTCAGGGCACAGTGCTAGAATGGTTTTGTCTAAAATGACTTTAAATCAATTATCTTATAGGGAGGATCTGCTTTGAAAAGAGTGTTGACTTATCTGAAACCCTATATTGCCCGAATGATCTTTGGCTTTTTCATAAAGGTACTGGGAACTCTTATGGATTTAGGACTTCCCTGGATACTGGCATACATTATCGATGAGGTTATCCCTTTGAAAAAGGTTTCTTTTATTCTATACTGGGGCCTTGCAATGGTAGGGCTATCGATCGGAGCTAGAACCTTCAATATCATTGCTAATAGAATGGCAGCTAAGGTAGCCAGAAATGCGACACAGAATCTGAGGCATGATTTATTCGAAAAGATTCTTAGCCTTTCCGGTACTCAATTGGATTACTATACAATTCCATCTCTTGAATCCCGCATGACTACAGATACATATAATATTCATAATATGATAGGAATAATGCAAAGAATCGGAGTTCGTGCACCTATCATCTTGATAGGTGGTATTATCGTTACCAGTACTCTGGAACCGGTACTTACCCTGATACTGATCGCTACGCTTCCCATTTTAACATTGATTGTATATCTGGTTTCTAAAAAAGGGATTCCTCTGTATTTAAGTCAACAATTATCTGTTGATAAAATGGTTAGAGTTGTCAGGGAAAATATCACCGGGATACGCATAATTAAGGCGCTATCGAAATCAGCATATGAAAAACAGAGATTTTCAGCCTCTAATGCTGATGTCGCAGATCGGGAACAGAAGGCAGGCATGACGATGGCAATCACCAATCCGGTTATGAATCTGGTCTTTAACCTGGGACTTACTTTGGTGGTAATTGCAGGTGCATACAGGGTAAATGCCGGGATGTCTGCACCGGGTAAGATTGTTGCTTTTCTGTCGTATTTTACAATCATGCTACAGGCCATTATGGCAATTACCAGAATATTTGTTGTATATTCCAAAGCAAGTGCCTCTGCCTCCCGTATTGCCCAGGTGCTTGCCGCGGAGGAGGATTTAATGGTTATTTCAGAGAGAGAGGCAGGCAGTTCGGAGGATCATATTGCTTTCCATCATGTGAGTTTTTCCTATACAAAGGAACCCTGCATTATTGATATGGACTTTCAGATTAAGAAGGGAGAAAGTCTTGGCATCATCGGCTCAACCGGATCAGGGAAGACTACCTTAATCAATCTTCTGATGCGGTTTTATGACGTGACCGAGGGAACGATCACGATTGAAGGACAGGATATCAGAAGTATGGATAAACTGGCACTTCGCAAACGGTTCGGAGTGGTGTTTCAGAATGATGTTCTGTTTAGTGATCGGGTTTATGAGAATATCAGTCTGGGAAGAGAGCTACCAAGAGAAAGAGTACTGGAATCTGTAGAGCATGCACAGGCAGAAGCCTTCATCGAGGAGTTGGAGGATCAGCTGGATTTTGAATTGTCCATCAAAGGCAGTAACCTAAGCGGTGGGCAGAAACAGAGACTGTTGGTTGCACGAGCTTTGGCGGGAAGACCTGAGATATTGATTCTTGACGATTCCTCAAGTGCACTCGATTATAAGACGGATTCTCTGCTTCGAAAAGCACTCCGTGAGAACTATAAAGGAACAACTACGATTGTGATCGCACAACGGATTAGCTCTGTTATGAAGCTGGATCATATCCTGGTCCTTGAGGACGGAAGAATGGTCGGATACGGAACACATGAGGAGCTTATAGATTCCTGTGAGGTATACAAGGAAATCTACCAGTCACAGATGCTGTTGTAGAGAGTGAGTTATGGTCTAATGGAGGTGAGAGTATGGCGGCTCATACAGGTGGGCGAATTAGTGATAAGACTGATAAACCGAAGGACACGAAGTTTGTATTGAAAAGACTGGGAAGCTATGTATTCCGGTATCGGTGGATGCTTCTTCTAGGGCTATTCCTGACGATTACCGGCAATCTGTTTGCCCTGATCGGACCGATGCTGTCAGGATATGCGATCGATGCAATCGAACCGGGAATAGGACTTGTAGTTTTTTGGCAAGTATTCCATTATGCCGCCTGGATGGTCGTATTCTATTCCATCTCCTCTGTATTGACGTATTTCCTGTCCATCCTGATGATCAGACTTAGTCAGAAAATCGTCAGAAGTATGAGAGAGGACGTATTTGCAAGGCTGGTTGAGCTTCCGGTAGGTTATTATGACCGGAATCAGGTTGGAGATATCATCAGCCGAATTTCCTATGATATCGATACAATCAATACCTCGCTATCGACTGATGTGGTTCAGGTATTAGCCAGTATAGTGAGTGTAATCGGTTCACTTATTATGATGCTTTTCATTTCACCCAGCCTGTCCGTGGTTATGCTGTTTTTGGTCCCGTTATCTGTATTCTATACCCGCTATATGGCGAAGAAGCTGCGTCCCTTGTTTCGTAAGCGTTCTGCCAAGCTTGGAGAATTGAATGGATTTGTGGAGGAGATGGTCTCAGGTCAGAAGACGATCAAAGCTTATGCAGCAGAAGCTTCTGTGATGGGACGATTTGATCAGTTGAATTCTGAGACGGTAGAGGCCTATTATAATGCAGATTATTTTGGAAGTATCACCGGGCCTACGATTAACTTTATCAATAATTTATCCCTGTCCTTGATTACTGTCTTTGGAGCGATTATGTTTTTATTCGGAAGGATGACGCTCGGCAATATTTCCTCCTTTGTTCAATACAGCAGAAAGTTCTCAGGACCAATCAATGAAGCAGCAAACATCATCAGTGAGTTACAATCGGCTGCTGCTGCCGCAGAGCGCGTCTTTAGGCTGGTTGATGAGGTGCCGGAGAAACCCGATGCTGATCATGCAATA
Organism: Bacillota bacterium; assembly: GCA_023414355.1. Classification (GTDB taxonomy): domain Bacteria; phylum Bacillota; class Clostridia; order Lachnospirales; family Lachnospiraceae; genus Mobilitalea. The sequence goes on from JAEZOB010000009.1 coordinate 520,605, forward strand.
GAGCTTTCAGGGGTGGTCGGCAAGGTCGCGATGGAGGGGGTATCCTTCGGATATCTTCCCGATAAGGTCATCCTGAAAAACCTGTTTCTACAAGCCGCGCCTGGTAGCTTGACTGCGATTGTTGGACCAACGGGTGCTGGTAAGACAACCATTATCAATCTTTTGATGCGCTTCTATGACGTATGGGATGGAACCATTCATCTGGATGGTATTGAGACTAGAGAGTTGACCAGGCAAAGCTTACGTAAGACTTATGCGATGGTACTTCAGGATACCTGGCTTTTCTCCGGAACAATCTTCGAGAATATCGCCTATGGGAAGGAAAATGCAACTCTGGATGAGGTAACCGCCGCAGCTAAACTGGTCGGAATGCACTCTTATATTATGAGACTTCCGCAAGGTTATGATACGGTAGTGAATGAGGATGGATTAAATATATCCAAGGGACAGAAGCAGCTATTAACCATTGCACGAGCGATGCTGCTGGATGCAAAGATGCTGATTCTGGATGAGGCTACTTCCAACGTGGATACCAGAACAGAGATTAAGATACAGAAGGCTATGCGTAAATTGATGGAGGATAAGACCTGTTTTGTCATTGCCCATAGGCTCTCCACAATTCAGGGAGCGGATAATATTCTGGTTGTGGATCAGGGAAATATAGTGGAACAAGGGACCCATCAGAGGCTGATGGAGCAGAAGGGCTTCTATTACCAACTTTATCAATCACAATTTGAATAAAGAAGAAGCGACTTACTTCAAGAGTAGATAGATGAAGCTTGCTTCCAATGTCAGATTACAAGAGACTACTTCAAGAGCAGACAGGCGAAGCATACCTTAAAGGTCAGTATCACATCCATGTGTAATATAAAATGATAGGAATAAAGTGTCAAAATGTGCGTAGCACATTTCTGGATATAATATATTGATATGCAAGCTTGCTTGCGATAGCAATATATTATATCCGGAAAGCACCGCAGGTGTTTTGACACTTTATATTTTGACACTTTATATTTTAGCAACATATTTTTGCATTATATATTTTAACACGATACATTTAAATAGTATGTATGTTGATAGTATATTACTTATTAGTGCGTTCTTGTCATATGGTAAATTATCGTTACAATAATATTATAAAGATTACCTTGAAATAATTACAGATGGATAGGAAATATATGGATAGGGGGAAGGGTGCATCATGAAATGCATCCTACGGAATAATATGGATTATATAAACATGCCATACCAGACAGGAAAGTTACAGTTTCATAATCGGTTGATGCTTCCGCCGATTGTTACGAATAAGGCCGATGCGGAAGGGAAGGTTACCAAGGATCTCTTAGAATACTATCATAACCTGACTGTCGGGGGATATTTTTCTGCAGCAATCGTAGAGAACGCTTATTTCCGAGCGGATGGAAAGTTTGACAGAAGACAGCTTTCCATAGAAGATGACCAAATGATTGAGGGATTGGCGATGCTTTCTGATACAATTCATAGAAATGGTACAAAATGTATTCTACAAATCAATCATGCCGGTATACGAGGGAGTAATATGAAATTCAATGATCTTCCGATCGGTCCTTCTGATATCATTGATTCAAAAGGACAAATGCATGCCAGGGCAATGGATCGACAGGAGATTGCCAAGCTGGTTGAATTGTATCAGGCCGCTGCGCTAAGGGCTCAAAAAGCCGGCTTTGATGGAGTTGAGATTCATTCTGCTCATGGTTTCCTGCTAAACCAATTCTTCTCTCCTCTGGTTAATACGAGAACAGACGAATATGGTGGCTCAGTCATTCAGCGCATTCGTATTCATCTTGAAGTAATCAAAGCAATCCGAGAGATTACGGGTGACAGCTTCTTCCTTTCACTTCGACTGGGTGCATGTGATTATACGGAGGGTGGAACCACCATTAAAGATTCTGAAGTAGCGGCTTCAGAAATAGAAAAGGCCGGAGTGGATCTGTTAAGTATATCCGGTGGTCTATCCGGTATGACAGTTCCGGGCGATAATTCCCAGGGATATTTTTCGCCTCTTTCCGCTGCTATTAAAAAAATAGTGACAATTCCCGTGCTTCTGACTGGCGGGATAACCGAGCCTACTGCTGCGAATCTTTTGCTTCAGGAGGAAAAAGCTGATTTTATCGGAATTGGCCGAGCAATGCTAAAGGATATCCATTGGGGAAAGCATGCCATAGAAGGTGTGCGCTAAAATAGACATGCAACAATAAGGATCAAACGATAGAGAATATATGGAGTACAGAGGAATGAAGACATCAAAATTAACCATAAAAATGGCTATTCTGTTCTATAGCCTGGTTCAAGTCGGTACCATAGGCATCTCCTCGGTACTGGCAAAAATAGCTGAGCTATTTCCACAGTATAGCGCGACAACAATCCAGTTTCTTGCAACCTGTCCCTGTCTGGTAATTATCCTGATGGCATTACTGACAGGCAGATTGGCAGAATTTGTAGCGAAAAAATATCTGGCGCTGTTTTCCTCAGTTATGTTCATTGTAACAGCCTTTGGTGGTTTCTTCTTTCATCAGTCACTATTTATCTTATATATATGGGAGGTCACGCTTGGTATTGGGGTAGGTATCCTGGTACCCCTTGGAACATCCTTGATCGCGGATTATTTTGAAGGAGAGGAAAGAAGAAGTATTATGGGACTTCAGAGCGCAGTCATCTGTATCGGAGGAGTACTTCTATCCTTGTTCGGAGGATTGCTTGCTAATATCAGATGGTATTATAATTATCTTGCTTTTTTGCTGATTATTCCGGGGGTAATCCTGTTGTTAATCGGGCTACCTGTGATGAAACCGCTTCATGCAAAGAAGGGGAGTGTGAGAAATCGGGTAACAGCTCGAGTCATAATGATATATGGATTGATTACATTTCTGTTTATGCTGTTATATAATGTGATACCTACCAATCTTGCAATGCATCTGAAGGAAACCGGCATCTCAGGCTCCGTCAATGCAGGGATCGCATCTGCAGTATTAATGCTTAGCGGTGTCCCGGCGGGCTTATTATATAAAAGCCTGGCAAAGTATCTCGGAGAGAGAGTGATAGCCCTAGGCTTCTTTAATCTTGCCCTAGGCTCTTTCATTACCGCTCTTTCAAGTAGCTATATTCTGATACTGATCGGAGTATTTATTGCTGGCTTCAGCTTAAGTCTTGTGATGGCTCAGGCAGTCGTCAGTATCGCAGAGAAGGAGCATGTGGAGGTTGTTACCATGAGTATCTCCTTCATCATGGCAATCAACAATCTGGGATCCTTCCTATCCCCCTATTTCACAAAGCTTGGAAGGATAGTGCTTCACAATGACTTGGCAGTTTCCAGATATCTGATCGTGAGTGGGGCAGCCTTTCTTATTGCGGTCATACTATTCTGGGGGTTGAGAAATCGTCGGAAGGCATGTAATGAATAAAAAATGGGGCCTTTGTATCGGCCCCATTGGTATTTATTCCAGATGAAACATCTCCTCCAGAAGCTGGCAGGCATCTCTGATAAAGATGGGACAAAGGGTATTCCATAGATTATTTTCTTTGATGTGCTGTAAGCCCTCGGGTGTGCTTAAGTCATATTTCAGTAGGTCGCAACAATTAATGGAGCCATGGATTTCATTAAACTTCTTCGTAAATTCCATAGCCAATGAGTAGCATCTTTCCCTACTCTCATTATCCTCAGGAAGAAACTTGCCTTCCTTCAATCCAATTAACATATAAGCACCGCTTACCGCACCGCAGACCTGTGCCTGACGGGCCAGCCCGGCACCAAAAGGTGTGGATATCTTAAGGGCACTTTCGCGATCCAGACCAAACTGTTCACAATAGGTGGAGAATACTGCCTGGGAACAATTAAATCCATTGTTAAAACATTCAACTGCTTTTTCTACCTTACTCATACTTCCCTCCGCTCTGCCGCTCGCGCAGCAATACAATTTGGATAACCTGATAACATTTCTATTCTGGAAGAATATTGAAAATGATTGTATCATGACTTGTTTTTATTAGCAAGAAAAATCGAAGAATTCTACGTCAAAATCATAATTCCACATCTAAAACGAAACGCTACATCAAAAAACATATTTCTACATCAATAACAAATTTCTACATCAAAAACAAATTTCTGGTTGACAAAGAAAAGAAATCTGTTTTATACTTACCTACAATATAGAAAAGCGATGATAAGAAAGAGTAAGAATGGTCAGACCTACAGAAAGCAACCGGTTGATGAGAGGGGCAGGAAAGTATATTCTGAATACATCTTTGAGCTTCATACCGAACAGGAGGCATTACATTCCTAAGTAGGCTGTGACGGACCTTTTTGCACCCGTTATCGTGCCAGAGTATAACCAGGAGGGAAGCTTCATCTGATTAAGCGGGTGAAGTAGATATCTTGACGTACTCAAAGAGGTTGGATGTGTGAGCAGCCAATAAATAAGAGGTGGTACCGCGAGAGTAATCCCGCCCTCTAAGTAATTAGAGGTGCGGGTTTTTTGATTCTATGAAGAAGAAGGAGATAAGAAGGATGAAGAAATTTAATGTAGAGGATCAGATCAGAATGATTAAGAAGGGAGCACTGGAGCTGATCTCAGAAGAGGAACTAAGGGAGAAATTATTAGCTTCCGAAAGAGAGCAGCGGCCGCTCATGATTAAGCTTGGACTGGATCCGAGTGCACCAGATATTCATCTCGGACACACTGTAGTGCTTCGAAAAATCAGACAGATGCAGGACATGGGCCATCATGCCATCATTATCATCGGTGATTTTACCGGAAGAATTGGAGATCCTACTGGGAAATCCAAAACCCGTAAGCCTCTGACGGAAGAAGAGGTGGGACAGAATGCGAAGACTTATATTGAGCAGATATTCAAAGTACTGGACCCTCAGAAGACAACAGTACGCTATAACAGTGAATGGCTCAGTAAGCTAAGATTTGAAGAAATTCTAAAGCTTGCAGCGAGTACAACCGTTGCGAGACTTTTGGAACGGGATGATTTTATGGGCAGATTTAAACGAAATGAACCGATCGGACTTCATGAATTCTTCTATCCGCTTATGCAGGCCTATGATTCTGTGGAAATTAATGCCGATGTAGAGTTAGGGGGAACTGATCAGACCTTCAATATCCTAATGGGAAGAAATCTTCAGGGAAGTATGGGCAGAGAAAAACAGATTGCACTGTTTCTGCCGATACTCGAAGGACTTGACGGTGTGGAGAAGATGAGTAAAAGTCTCGGAAATTACATCGGAGTGAACGAACCGGCTCATGTGATGTTCAAGAAGGTGATGGAAATACCGGATGCCCTGATTATTCGCTATTTTGAACTGGTTACCGATATTCACCCTAACCAGATTGAGGAGCTTAGAAAGCAAATGGAGCAAGGCCGCAATCCGAGAGACTGTAAACTGGAGTTGGCTAGAGAAATCACAGGTTTATATCACTCCCAGGAGGAGATCATCAAGGCAGAGGAATACTTCCAGACGGTATTCCAGAAGGGAGAGCTTCCGGAGAATATGCCGGTTCTTGATGTACCGGCAGAGAATCGTTCATTGCTAGCACTGATACCGTTTCTGGTAAAGGGTGGTTTTATCCCTTCAGGCAGCGAATTCAGACGTCTTGTGCAGCAGGGCGGAGTTCAGGTCAATCAGGAAAAGGCAGACCAACTGGATTCCAAGCTGGAGGGGGAAGAAATCGTCCTGAAAATCGGGAAGAAGAAGTTTGTGAGAATACTATTCCATTAAGATACGTGTCATTATGATAAAATAGTATCAGTGTAGAATAATTACAAAGAAAGAATGATTACAAAAAAATTGATACAGAAGAAGGCAATCTACAATGGGTAGAACAAAATGGAGATAGTATACTTTAAATCATGTAAAAACAGAAAAGATATTTATAAATAACTTAAATACTTTCAAGAAACAGGTGCAAGGTAATACCGATCTGTTATTCTGACTATATCGCTTTCCTGGTAATACTTACTTTCGGATTGAAATGATTAATTCTGATCTCGTCCATGGATGGACGAGTTAGGAGCTTGCGACAGGGATGTCGCTCAGCTCCGACAGAATGCTTATCGTTTCAATCTGAAAGTATAGTATTACCTGAAAGAGATAGTCGGAAAGAAAAACAGATCGGTGTTACCTTGCACCGTTCCTTTGTTAACATTAATCATTTATGAAGCTTATTGCTCCCGGGACTTATACTCCTCGAGAAGAGCAAGTATTTTTGGGGTGCAGCGTCTGCCGCCGCAGGGTCCTGAGCCGGCTCCTGTTGCCTGCTGAACCTTCTGCAGAGTATCAGCACCATTTGCGATTGCCTTTTTCATGGTAGATCTCGGGATACCTTTGCAGATACATACTTTGGTTAGCTTATCCATGATTTCGGAATTCAGTTCTTCTTGATCCATATTATATCTCCTCATATAATTCAGATGCCACTATAGGTTAGGTTCAAAAGTACTCATAACAATTATACCAGAAGGACAGGTAGGTTGTAAGTAAATTTTTGTATTATATGATGCAAGAAGTTTATATAGGTAAGAAAGCTTAGTTTAATGACAGTTTGTGAAATTTTTAGTCTATCAGTTTCTTTAAATCATTATAAAAACCAGGATAGGAGATAGTAACACATTCTGCATTCAGAATTGTAGTTTCTCCTTCTGCCATCAGACTTGCAATAGCCAAAGACATTGCGATACGATGATCATCTTTGCTTTCGATGACAGCACCGCGAAGAGGTTTTCCTCCATTGATTATCATTCCGTCTGCAGTTGCTGAGATATCCGCACCCATTCTGGTGAGATTGTCTACCATGACATCAATACGGTTGGATTCCTTTACCTTAAGCTCGGCTGCATCACGGATGATAGTCTGTCCATTAGCGAAGCAAGCAAGAACAGCGATCATCGGAAGTTCATCAATCAGCGTAGGGATGATATCTCCGCCTATCTCGGTTCCGTTTAAATCACTGTGGCGGACTACCAAATCCGCTACCGGTTCGCCGCCGTTATCAATGACATTTTCCAGTCGGATATCTGCACCCATTTGACGACAGACTCGAAGAATACCATCACGGGTCGGGTTGATACCGACATTTTTAATCAATAGTTCGGAATTTGGAACAAGTAAGCCGGCAGCTATAAAATAGGCGGCGGAGGAGATGTCTCCCGGAACATTGATTTTCTGTCCTTTTAGTGCAGGATTAGGCTGAATTGTTGCTGTATTGTCCTTGCTGGTGACTGTCGCTCCGAATTCCCTCAGCATCAACTCTGTATGATTTCTTGACAAAGAGGGTTCTGTCACGCTGGTATCACCCTCTGCGTAGAGTCCGGCAAGAAGGATACAGGATTTGATTTGAGCGGAAGCAACCGGAGAAACATATTGAATACCCGTAAGCTTAGGAGTTCTGCCCGGAGTACTGTTGATGGTAAGCGGAGCACAACCGTTCTGCGGTATACTTTTGATATCGGCACCCATCGTCGCAAGTGGTGTCAATATTCTCCCCATAGGGCGTTTCTGAATTGACTCGTCGCCATTTAGGATTGTCTCAAAGGGCTGTCCGCTGAGAATGCCTGAGATCAGGCGCATCGTAGTTCCACTGTTACCTACATCAAGGATATCGGCTGGTTTTGAAAGTCCATGAAGACCTTTGCCGTGTATGATTACATGATCGGCGGAGCGGTTATTGTCTATCTCAATTCCCAGCTGGCCAAAGCACCGGATTGTCGACAGACAATCGGCTCCCTGAAGAAAATTCGTTACCTCAGTCACTCCATCGGATAAGGCTCCGAACATGACCGAGCGATGGGAGATCGATTTGTCTCCGGGAACAGTAACACTGCCTTTCAGTGGTCCGCTTTTTTGAAATATCATAACAGAATTCTCCTTGCTGGATTTTTTGATAGGTTATGCGAATGGTTTATTTTGCGATATACATTCATTTACTTGGAAGTGCATATTAGTTTCTTTCGTAAATCCGATAATTATATCTTGATAGCAGAGTGACTGCTTTCTGTTGCGCTTCATCCTCATAAAACTCTATTCGAAGTACCCCTTCTTCAAATTCGCGGTTATGGATGATACCGATATTCTTGATACTGATCTGGTTACTTGCGAGCAATGTAGCAATTGTAGCGATCGCACCGGCTTCATCCATAATATCAAGATATACCTCAAACTGCTTCTTCATCAGACCGATGGATTTATTCGGTATGGAACTGCGGTATTCACCGGCAGTATCGAACATTTTGTAAAGAAATTCCCCGTCCTCTGCCTCCAGTGCATCTGAGGCTGTCTGAAGGGTGCGGATATACTCATCTAGCATTATTTTGATGTCAGCTGCATTGGTCAGACAGATATTCTGCCACATGATGGGTGAGGAGGAGGCAATTCTCGTAATATCCTTAAAGCCTCCGGCGGCCAGGGAACGCATCTTCTCGGCTTCATCATCCGAATTACGGACAAGGTTTACCAACTGTGCTGCGATGATATGGGGCACATGGCTGATCGCTGCGGTAATTCTGTCATGCTCCTTTGCTTCCAGGAGGACCGGGATGGAACCCATCCTCTCTACCAATTGATAGAGCATCTTTGTCATCCATTCCGGAGTCTCTGCGGAAGGAGTCAGGATATAATATGCATTTTCCAAAAGCAGTGCATAAGAATTCTGATAACCGGTCTTTTCTGAGCCGGTCATAGGATGTCCTCCGACGAACTGAGCATCCAGTCCCAAGGCTTTTACAGCCGAATGAATATTTCCTTTCACGCTTCCGACATCTGTTAGGATGCAGGCAGAGTTCAGCAGCGGCTTCAGCTGTTTTATGTATTCAATATTAGATAAGACCGGGGCACACAAGAATATGATATTACATTCCGGAAACTCCTCCTGAAGAGAAGAGGTAACCTGATCTAATACTCGGTCAGAAAGTGCTGCCTGCAGATCCTTGCTTGGATGATCCTTATGATAGTCATAAGCAATCAGCATATAGTTCGGATTAATCTTCTTAAGAGCTCTTGCGATAGAGCCTCCGATTAATCCAAAGCCAATAAATCCAATCTTAAAGTCACTGCTAAAGTCGCTTTCTGAACCGTTCATTATATCCTCCGATATTCTATAGGAAAAATCCTATGATCATAATTATAGTTGTAATGTGTCGTAATACTGTTGTATTAGAAATTCTTACCCATCAGTGCTGCCAGAGGTCGTAACTCCTTGGTCAGCTTCTCAAACTGTTCGAAGGTTAAGGACTGGGGACCGTCTGATAATGCACAGGAGGGGTTGGGATGGGTCTCAATCATCAGACCGTCTGCACCTACCGCTACAGCACTCATAGAAAGAGGCTTTACATAGGCTCTTACTCCGGTAGCATGGCTGGGATCAACAATAATCGGTAAATGACTCTTTTCCTTAATGACGGGAACGGCACTGATATCAAGAGTATTTCTGGTTGCTGTTTCAAAGGTACGGATACCGCGTTCACAAAGTACGACATTCGGATTTCCCTCAGCGATGATATATTCAGAAGCATTAAGCCATTCATCGATGGTTGCGGAGAGACCTCTTTTTAACAGTACAGGAAGACCGGATTTACCGGCTTCTTTCAGAAGGTAGAAGTTCTGCATATTTCTTGCACCGATCTGAAGCATATCCACGTACTTTACAGCGGCTTCGATTGCATTCAGACTGGTAACCTCACAGATCACGGGTAGACCTGTCTCCTCCCTTGCTTCCTTCATGTAACGAAGACCTTCCTCCTCCAAGCCCTGGAAGGCATAAGGAGAGGTTCTAGGTTTGTAAGCACCACCGCGAAGAATCTGGGCGCCGGCCTTCTTGATGGCATGGGCTGTAGCCATGAGCTGCTCCTGGCTTTCTACTGCGCAGGGACCGGACATGATCACTAGGGTATCGCCGCCGATTTCTACATTTCCTACCTTAACGATAGAAGGTTCCGGATGAAATTTACGATTGGCCAACTTGTAGCTCTCAGTCACAGCTACTATTTTGTCAACATCTTCGAAAATTTCCAGGTTTTGATCCTGTAGTCTGGATTTATCACCGACAACGCCGATGATCGTAACCTCCCTACCGGCGGAAATATGGGCATCGAGTCCCTTGGACTCAATAATATTCTTAATTCTTTCTATCGATTCCTGCTTTGCCTGAGGCTTCATTACAATAATCATAATTTTTTACTTCCTTTCTGATATCCATTCAATATTCTTGCAAAATAACCTGCTCCATATGTATAAAAAAATATAACAATCCAATACTTAAATAAACGAATAAACGACAATCAAACAATCGACCTTTCCCCCAGAAGTTACACAAGTTGAATTATGCTGCTAAATCGTAACCTATATCATATTTCAGGATAGTATTGCTTCTGCTTTGAGAATTCTTCTGATTAAGTATGCATACGCATCGCGAAGCGAAGCGTTACGCAGGTGGCTACCTTCTTATAAAATAGGCAGCACCGGCACGACTGATTCAGAAGAAGCTCGAAAAGTAGGAGCGATGCTGTCCTGAAATATTACAAAGAGTTCACCTTTTTACACATAATGATCCTTGTTAACTTAACTGTTTTGTCATTATACCCCATGTTTTTTATGGTGTCAATACTCTATTGCGTTGAAGCGCAACGGTTTAACGTGAAAAAGAAGAAACTTTGTTAATAATTACATAAAACTATTGTAAATCGAAAGCCTGTCTAGTAAAATATACTAAGAGGTATCTATGGTCAACTTAACGAAAGTTAAGCGATCGAAAACATTTTGCTGCTCTTGCAAGGTGCGACGGACCCTACTACTTACTATAAGCGTATTGGAGGAAATCGAAATGAATGTTTACTCTTCGGAAAAGATTCGTAATGTTGTTTTGTTAGGCCACGGTGGCTGTGGCAAGACTACTTTAGTCGAAGCCATAGCGTATACAACAGGAGTTCTCAAACGTCAGGGAAAAGTGGAAGAGGGAAGTACAATCAGTGATTATGATAAGGAAGAACAGAAAAGATTGTTCTCCATCAGTACAACAGTAGTACCAATCATCTTTGAAGACATCAAGATTAACTTTTTAGACACGCCCGGTTATTTTGATTTTGTAGGTGAAGTAGAGGAAGCATTAGAAGCAGCAGATGCAGCTGTAATCGTAGTTTCAGCAAAAGCAGGAGTAGAAGTAGGTACATTAAAGGCATGGGATTATTGTGAGAAGCATAATTTACCCAGAATATTCTTTGTAACAGATATGGATGATGATAACGCAAGTTATCGTGAGGTAGTTGAAAGATTGACAGAGCTTTACGGTAAGAAGATCGCTCCGTTTCATATTCCGATCAGGGAAAACGAAAAATTCGTGGGATTTGTTAATGTTGTTAAGATGGCAGGAAGAAGATTTACCACAGCCAGCAACTATGAAGAGTGCGAAATCCCCGATTATAGTCAGGAAAATCTTTCGAAGTTCAGAGAAGTTCTTCTGGATGCGGTTGCCGAGACCAGCGAAGAATTGATGGACAAATATTTCGCAGGTGAAGAATTTACCCAGGAAGAAATCTCCTTAGCACTTCGTAATAATGTTATAGATGGCACTGTTGTTCCTGTATTGTGTGGCTCTGGTATCCATGCTCAGGGTACCACAATGTTATTACAGGCAGTCGAGAAATATTTCCCGGATCCGTCCAGAGTCGGTATTCAGGGAAAGAACGTGAAATCCGGTGAAAGCTTCGAGGCTAACTATGATGAGAAGAAGCCTTTTTCAGCTAAAGTATTTAAGACGATTGCGGATCCGTTCATTGGTAAGTTCTCTTTATTTAAGGTATGCTCCGGTGTGTTGAAGACAGATATGACGGTATGCAATGCGGATAAGGATACAGAGGAGAAGGTAAACCGTATCTATGTACTCAGAGGTAAGGAACAGATTGAGGTAAACGAGCTCCGTGCAGGTGATATCGGTGCACTCGGTAAGTTGTCCGAGACAGTGACAGGAGATACCTTGTCTACTAAGGCCACTCCAATCATATTTGACAGACTTACCGTATCGACTCCTTATACCTATCAGCGCTTCAAGACAAAGAATAAGGGAGATGACGATAAGGTATCCCAGGCACTTGGAAAGCTTATGGATGAAGACCTTACGCTCAAGGTAGTAAATGATAAAGAGAACAGACAGACCTTACTATACGGTATTGGCGATCAGCAGTTGGATGTTGTTGTGAATAAGCTTTTAACCAAGTATAAGGTTGAGATCGAGGTTATGAAACCCAGAGTACCGTTCCGTGAGACACTTCGCAAGAAGGTGCGCGTTCAGGGTAAATATAAAAAGCAATCCGGCGGACATGGTCAGTACGGAGATGTTCATATTGAATTCGAGCCCTCCGGTGATATGGAGAAGTCTTATATCTTTGAAGAGAAGATTTTCGGAGGTTCTGTACCGAGAAACTTCTTCCCTGCTGTTGAAAAAGGTATTGCTGAAAGTGTAATAAAGGGACCTGTAGCAGGATATCCGGTTGTTGGTCTGAAAGCAACGTTGGTAGATGGCTCTTACCATCCTGTAGACTCTTCAGAAATGGCATTTAAGATGGCTACTATTCAAGCCTTCAAGCAGGGCTTTATGGAGGCGTCACCGGTATTACTGGAGCCGATTGCATCCATGAAGGTACTGGTTCCGGATAAATTCACCGGAGATATCATGGGTGATTTAAACAAGAGACGCGGCAGGGTTCTCGGCATGAATCCGGTGACTGGCGGAAAGCAAGAAATCGTAGCTGATATTCCGATGTCCGAGCTGTATGGATATTCCACTGACCTCAGGTCCATGACCGGTGGTATCGGTGATTTCTCCTATGAATTTGCCCGTTATGAGCAGGCACCTTCCGATGTACAGCAGAAGGTGATCGATGAGAATGCGAAGGAAGAACAGACTGAAGAGTAATAGTTATTAATTAATACTATTAGCATAAATAAATTGACTTTCTGCTGATAGATAGTTAGAATAATGATTGGATAGTTCATCTGGTGTAGAGCAGAAGTATATAGATAGTCCAAAGTGATATTTGGAGGCCATCCTCAGATAATACCTAGTTTTTAGGTTTAGTTGTACGAATTACAGATGACTGCAACGGTTTGACGGGATGGCCTCTTTCTGTTTGTAAATAAATGAAAACTCTTATGATATATTTTCGGTTATGGGGAAGGAACTATGTATGGGGATGTATATAAAGGGGATCTCTTACGATAACCCTTTTTATAAAAACAATAAAAAGGAGAGTTTTTATGGAAAAGTTTTTTAAGCTTAAGGAAAATGGGACAAACGTTTCCACAGAAGTTGTAGCCGGATTAACCACATTCTTTGCCATGGCTTACATCATCTTTGTGAATCCACAGATGTTGTCTCAGACAGGGGTACCGTACGGCGCTGTATTTTTGGCAACGATTATAGCTTCCGTAGCAGGAACATTGGTTATGGGCCTTTTTGCAAATGTTCCCTATGCACAGGCTCCCGGCATGGGACTCAATGCTTTCTTTACCTATACTGTTGTATTTGCCCTTGGCTTTACTTGGAAGCAGGCACTGGCAATGGTATTCCTTTGCGGTATCATCAACATCATTATCACAGTAACAAAGATCCGTAAGCTGATCATCAAAGCGATTCCCGCGAGCCTTCAGCATGCAATCGGTGGTGGTATCGGTATCTTTATTGCTTATATCGGTGTAAAGGATGCCGGCTTACTTACTTTTACTTCAGATCCCGGAAAGAATGTTGTATTAGACAGCGGAACAGTAATTGCTGATTCAAGCATCGTTCCTGCACTTGCTTTATTTAATAACGTTAAGCTGATTCTCGTTTTAATCGGTATTGTTTTAACTGTTGTATTATTAGTACTCAAGGTAAAGGGTGCTATTTTCATCAGCATTATCGCTACTACTATCATCGGTATCCCGATGGGCATTACAGACTTATCCAGTGTCGGTGCAACTGCTAATCTGTCCTCCTGTTTCACCGATCTTGGTACCACCTTTGGTGCTGCATTTGGCAGTGAGGGTATGTTGTCCTTCTTCGATGATCCCTCAAAGATACCTTTGATTCTGATGACAATCTTTGCCTTCAGTTTATCTGATACCTTTGATACCATCGGTACCTTCATCGGAACCGGCAGAAGAACCGGAATCTTCAATGCTGAGGATGAGAAGTCATTATCAGCAGGTTCAGGCTTTAATACAAAGATGGATAAGGCTCTGTTTGCAGACTCCATTGCAACCAGCGTTGGTGCAATCTTCGGAACCTCCAATACTACTACCTATGTTGAGAGTGCAGCAGGTATTGAAGCAGGCGGACGTACCGGTCTTACCTCTGTGGTTACCGCAGCATGCTTTGTTTTAGCTATGTTCCTTGCTCCTATCGTAGGTATCATTCCTATGCAGGCAACTGCTCCGGCATTGATTGCAGTTGGTATCATGATGTTGGGCTCCTTCGCAGATGTGAAGTGGACTGAGCTTGAGGACGCAATTCCTGCATTCTTTGCTGCAATCTTCATGGCTTTCTGCTATAGCATCTCTTATGGTATTGCAGGCGGCTTCATATTCTATTGTATCGTTAAGACTGTAAAGGGTAAAGCGAAGGAAGTAAGCCCTGTTATCTGGGTTGCCTCCGCACTGTTTATTGCAAACTTCGCAATACTTGCTATCCTTTAATTACATAAGAATGAATAAGTTCGTTATATAGCATTTCAGGGTGCCGCTCTTATCAGTGAGGCACCCTGTTTTCAATTGGACGAAGATTAACATCACAAAGTGATTTGAGGCAGGCACTTCGTCAAGATTCCATTTTATCAATTAATAATAGATTAAAAAATTACTATTAACTGGAAAACTAATCTGCTCTGTAGTAAAATAATAGCGATTTGATTATCAATATTTAGAAAGAAGAGGTAGTCTTATGACGAAAATTCCGAAGGAGAGAAAAGCAGTATATTATGTCGGCATGGTCATGATGATTTTAGGCTTTCTGTTATTCATGTCCGTCTTTTTCTCTGTTGCCAGAATGTTTAGCGGCCATAGCATGAGCTTTACAGTGATGTCCTTTTTAAATCCTATCTGGGGAATACTTTTAATGATATTCGGAAGTCTTATCATGAATATCGGTGCGAGGGGAGCGGCTGGTTCCGGGATGATTTTGGATCCAGAGAAGGCAAGAGAGGATTTAAGGCCTTTTAATGAAGCTAAGGGCGAAATGATCAATGATGTGATTAGTAATATTGATGTGGTTGATCAGCTGACTGGGGGGCAGCAGGCAAAAGAAATTATTAAGATAAGATGCAGAAACTGTAGTGCTTTAAATGAGGAGGATGCGAAGTTCTGCAAGAGCTGTGGTCAGCAGCTGTAAATATTGGTGATAAGTAAAAGCCACGCTAGCGTGGCTTTATTCTATATATTACGGTACTTATTATATGGTCTGTGTACTCAAGGGCAGCATAAGCTGCATAACGAATATTCCGCCTTCTGTTTCAAAAGAATATAATCCGCCGTGGCGTTCCACAATAGTCGCTATACTTTTGATACCAAAGCCATGTCCAGCTTCTTTCTGATTAGACTTCGGCAATTCTCCGTTCTTCTCTATTTTTCCCACGTAGGCATTTTCTGTAGAAATAACTAATTTATCACCATTAATTACAGCATGGATCAAGACCTTACGAAGCTTCTCATCCTGCACCTGTGAGGCAGCGAAGATGGCATTCTCCAGAGCATTGGACAATAAAGCACAGAGCTCGTTATCATTCATCCCAAATTCCTCCGGTAGCTTGACATTTGTATGTAGGATGACGTGCTCTTTTTTTGCTCGTACTTCAAAGTGAGATAAAATTAGATTGACTGTTTCATTTTCGCAGTAGCGAAGTGGAGTCAGAGCATCAATATCGGCTTCTGTGCTGGTAAGATATTCTTTGATTTTTTGGAGCTCGCCATCGGCTGCAAAGCCAGCGATCAGTGACAGATGATGACGCATATCGTGGCGATAGATCGCAGTGTTTTTCTCCATTTGCCGCATTGTATCAAGTTCTGTCCTGGCTTGTTGTAATTGAGAAGCAAAAATATCTCTCTCTCGTTGTGCTTCTGACTGCTTTTGAGATTCATTATAATATAGGAGAACAAATACTAAGTAAAAGGTACAGATTACTGAGGGAGTAAATTGCACTGCCTCACGGGCACCTGTATACAGTAAATTCGTATAAACGGTAGTGGAGTAGTCAAACAGATAGTACAAAAAAGGGACAGCACCAAAAAGCAGGCAGGAGCGTGTTGATCGCTCCATTAATTGTGTAGCTGAGCTAGCTATATATCTTCTGAGAAAATAGTATACAACGCACATAGCGGCAAAGTACCCTATATGATCGGAGAGGCGGTTGCTGAAGACTACCGCCGCTACCGAGCCAACCCATCGAGGAATCTGGCAACAAAGATAGGCTGTCAGCACGCTACTGATTGAAATTGACCACGGACGCTTGAAATAAAGTGCGAGGAATAGTATGGATGGTAAATGCGTAATGAAGGGGTACAGCTGCATCGTAGTCTGCATTCCAAACATCTGCCAACAGATTACTTGAATGAAAAGCGAGAACAAATAAAAAATGGCAGTCGCCAGAATGCCTTTACGATTACTTTTCACACCGGCAAATAGAAGAGCTACAGCCACACCAAAAACCAAAGCCATGCCGGAGCGAAATAAAACTATAGCAGTATGGATCACGGCTTAGTCCCCCTTTCGCCTGGTGTCAACAGATACTTCATATATGCTGCTTTTGCCTTCGCAAAGATATCTCTTGCTACCGGTACTGTTTTGCCCACTATGGTAGAAAGGCCCTTTTTATCAAGTCCGGTTACCTGGCGTAGGTTTACCACATAAGATCGGTGAGGTTTAAAAAAATGGGGGTCTGAAAGTAAAGTGCCCTCATAATCAGCAAGGTATCCGTAGGCTTCCTTCACCTCACCGTTTGCAAGAATAAAATGAACCTTACGGTTTATGACTTCAACAAAGACAATTTGCGAAAAGGGCAATTTTACGATGCCGCCTCCTGTCTTTAAAGTCAGAAACGCTTCTTCATGGGTATATTTTATCAGCTGCTTATCAAGCGAGGGAAAGATCTCGTCTTTCCGTGCAGGCTTCATTATGTAGTCCTCTGCATTTACGCGGTAGCTCTCAACAGCAAACTCACGGGAGGAGGTGAGGAAAATAATCGGTAGGTCATGATCCGAACGGCGAATCTCTTTTGCAGCCTCCATACCGGTCACACCGGGCATAAGGATGTCTAAAAGCAATAAATCAAATTGCCTGTTATTCAAAGTCTCTAAAAGTTCTGTGGCACTGTGAAAGGCTTCATAGGTTACAGAACCATTTCGTTCCCTGTTATAATCCTCTAGCAGAGTGGAAATGCGGGAAAGCTCATCAATACTATCGTCACAGACTGCAATATGCATGTACTTCTCCTCCATTAGTGTATAATCAGCTATTTAATTATATCATAAAGCAAAAACTGCTTCAATCAGGTAAAAATAATAACTGTTTGTAAGTAAAAATAATAACTGTTTGTAAGTATGTAGGATAATAACTGTTTGTAAGTAAAGATAATGACTGTTTGTAAGGTGCAAAGATAATAAATGCTGTAAAAAAATAAATGCTGTAAAAATAATAAATGCTGTAAAAATAATAACTGCTTGTAAAGATAATATAATTACAATTCGTGCGGTAGGAAACACGATTCGTGCGCAAAACAGTTTTAATGGAAAAAATATGATACTCTTGTTCTGAGTATTAGTAATTAGTAGGGAAAGGAAGGATTGCATTATGACAACAGGTATACTTGGCTGGGTGATTGCAGGCATTTGTTTATTGGCATTTATTATTTTGTGGTTTTCAGTGAGTTTCAGAGAACTGTCCACAAAGAAGAAGAGCCTAGCTGTCATCAGTGAGCAGGTACAGGTTCATCGCAAATTGTATTTGCAGGAGCGTGGTGGAGAAAATGACGCAGCAGCCAGAAATATCTTAGAAAATAAGCTTATGGTTTATCGTGAAGTGGAAAGAGACTACAATGCCCTGTTAAAAAAAACGATGAACCGTATCCCGGCTTATATTATGGGATTTCATACTACAGATAAAGAGATTGAGATATAATTTCCTGTGTTTTTGACAGAAGTTTAAGAATGAACATAGAATATGCACATATGATATCTTTGTGTTATAGGAGATGAGAATATATGAGAAATAAACACATCTTTTTAAATATAGTTCTGTCGATTTGTATTGTATCACTAAATGTCTATCCTGCGTTCGCTATGGAAACAGGGGGTCTGCCGGAGGATCATATCCCGGCGGCAGAAAAAGTCAGTGATAACTTAGGGATTCATGGAGAACAAGCTCCTTCCAAAGAGGCAGATACTTTTGCAGGCGAAACAACACTTTTTACGCTGGCAACGACGCCTCAAGCTATCATAGCTATGCCTCAAGCTATTGTAGCCACAAAGCAGTCCATCTCTTTGGGGGAAAAGCCCACCTTTCAAATTGAGTTGACAGAAAAAGAAGGGGTTTCGGGTTTGTACGGTACATTAGGCTATATACCTGCAAAAACGATAGAAATTTTAGTGTTGTATTCCTTTGATGGAGATCATTACTATTCAGTTGAAAATAAAGATGAGTATGGTTTTCGAAAATGGGATTTAACCGATCTGCAGGAAGAAGCAGAACCACAAACCCAGCTATGTATCGACGAAAACGACAGTCCTCTTAAGGCATATCTCCGTGAGACTGTAAATACCCTTTATGTTAAGCTAATGATCACTCATGTGGTGAAAGAGAATAGTGTGAATACCTATACAGAAGCGATTAAGCTTTCGCATGATAAAACCTGGGAAGCTCCAAAGCTCCCTCCGAATTTCTCGGCAAAAATTGAGCTAGGCGGACAGGGTTATCAGGTTAAGGGAGAGTTTGCTGATTTTTTGCCAAACACCGTTCGAATCAGACCGATGTATTCACTGGATGGAGAGAATTATCAGGTAATATGTGAGCAACAGCCGAACGATTGGCATTTGGACAGATTGGGTTCGGAGGATGAGGCAGAACTGAAGCTACTTCAGAAACAAACATGTGTCGAGGCCAGCACCGAACCATTGAAAAGCTACCTGGCAGGAGCAATTGATTCGTTTTATGTCAGACTGCAAATTACACTTGAAAATGGAATTTGTTATGATACAAAACCTTGTCAAATCATACGAAATACAATACAGCCACTTCCTGAGGATGCAACTCTTTCTGCGCTCTTTCCCGGCAGTATGCGTGTTAAGAACTGGCGGCCTCTTTACACCTACGGAAAATATCAAATTACAGTAAGAGAGGATGCAAGTATTGAGAGCATTTATGCCATGTTGCCCAATACTATTCCGGTTGAAGTTCAGATTGGGCTGAATGGCAATTCCGGTGTACCTATCATAGCAAATGTGAAGACTGCAGTATCGTGGAAAGCATTCACTGATATCAATTTAAAAGCCGATGAAACGCTTACGATAAATGATGCTGCAAATGACCTGGTAATACCTGCAGGAACACAGCTTAGTACACCGCAGGGGATATATGCTTTATCCCATGAGCTTATATTTGATGGAATCTATTCAAGAGATAATATTTGCCTTGTGCTTAATGTGATCGGAAAGGAGGACAAGGCGGTGGTATCGCTTTATGGAACGAAAGCGGAGGAAGCAGTAGAAAATCAGCTCCCCATCTCTCTTGCATTTTCCAACAAACCCAGTGGGGCTACTGCAATCAAGACTTATTCCTATATTGAAGGAGATACAGGTTGGACAGCCCTTGGTGATTTGCTGACCCAAAGAGCGATTGATGCCAACCAGGCTCAGCAGCTTTATGGCTATATTGACGTATTGCGGCCAAATGCTTCTTCTTATCAACGGTATCTTCAGGGGGAAGTTCCGGGACTGGTAATTGCACTTGTCATAGAGGGTGGAGTCTATGCTGGAGAAACCGTACTTCTGCCGTGGCCCTACGAATATGATTTACCGATTAAGGTTCCTGAACTAAGCGGTTCGGGTGGTAATGAAAATAATGCCGGTAGCGGTGATAACAAAGAAAAGGATAGCAGTAATAATGGTGGGCAGCGTCCCGATTTACCAGGCAATGAATTACCACCACTCGTATCCTCACCACCACCGGTTTTTACCCCGGCACCGACTCCTGCATCAGAACCGACGCCGAAGCTAACCCCGGAACCGACTCCTGTATCAGAATCAACACCAATGCTAACCCCGGCACCGTCACCTGCATCAGGACCAACACCGGCGCTTACCTCGGTACTGTCGCCTGCATCAGAATCGACACCAATGTTTACCCCGGCATCGACTCCTGCATCAGAACCGGCACCAATGTTTACCACGGTGTCGACTTCTGTATCAGACCCGGCTCCTCTGATCGAGTCGCCTCAAGTACTTCTTCCGATGGCTGCTCCTGAGCCGGTAGTGAAAGCAGAACCTATTCCGAATTCAAAACCGGCTGCTTTAGTTATGGAAGCCCAGGAGAAATCGATTGCGGATCATGGAAACAATACAGCTGTTATCGATCCTCCGATCTTGGATAGTAGCATAAAACAACAACAAGTAATGATCAGTGCTAATACAAATGTGACTTATGCGAACCTTATGGACAATAATAGCACTGCAACTCAGCCATCCATCGAGCCAAGTAAGCCATTAGGTGCTCCACAGGAAGGGCTACCGGAGAAGGAAACTGATAGAAAGAAATTTGCTTCAGCAGAACCAATCGTGCCATCGACTGCAGAAACAACAGAACGTAAAGTACCTCGCAGGACAGGTTTTCCGCAGGCAGCAGCCGTTGGGGTACTGGCAGTTGGCTCTGTAGCTACGATAGGAATTGCAGCGAGCGCGGCGGGTACTACAACCTCTGCAGGTGTGGCAGGTAAGCTGATTACAATATTAAAAAGGCTTCTGTTAAGGAAATAGTAGTTACAAATAATGCTTAAAAAATTGATAGAGGATAGTTCACTAGTTTAGTTTAGAATTGTATTCGAATTGAACTACATAGAATCAGAAAGAACCGACATTTTCGTAATGTCGGTTCTTTCGATTCTACGTAGTCTTATTTTTAAAATAGCCTAACTAATCTTAAATATTACCTAGCCAAAGGCAAATCAATAAAGAAAATTGAGCCTTGTCCAAGCTTGGAGGAAACGTAGATTTCTCCCGCTAGTTCCTCTATAATGCTTTTCACTATGTAAAGGCCGAGACCACTGCCGGTACCGTGGCTTTCCTTTCCCATATAAAACCGTTCAAAAATATGTGGAACATCTTCGGGAGCAATACCACAGCCTGTATCTGCAACCGATAGATGGCAGCCCTCATCATCAATCGCTGCCGATAGGGTGATTTTACCACCGGAGGGAGTAAACTTAAGGGCGTTGATAATAAGATTCTCATAAAGAATTTCCAGCTTCTTGAGTGGGGCATAGAGGAAGCCATCCTCCTCAGGAGGTTCCATGATTAAGTACACAGATTGTACTTCTGCAGCCATATGGTGAGTGTGATATATCTCCTCCAATAAGCTTTTCACCGAAACCATCGCATAGGGTTCAGAAAGCTCATCCATCTGATTAAATATTGCTAACCCCTGTACACGGCGTGCCATTTCCTGTTGCTTTTGCTCGACGAGATCAATATAGCGAAGCAGCTCTGCATCAATGCCCGTATTATGTGCCCGAATTGCTTGAATGAAGGAGCCTGCTGCATAAACAGGCGCCTTGAGATCATGTGCCATGTCAGCAAAAAATGCCTTACGCTCCTGCAACAGATTCTTGAGCTCTGCGGTTCGTTGTTCTACCAATTCCTCCAAATGAGCTCTAAATTCATCATTTTCAGCCAGGATTCGTTTGTTACGGGATACCATCATAGCTCCGAACAATAATACTAGAAGTAAGCCGCTCCACTCAAATTGCCAGAAGAAAAGAATTGGTTCAAACAGATTGGAAGCAAACAGGTTATACAATAGCCCTGCACCAAAAGCGATACAGGCAAGTCTGGTAAACAACTGCTCCCCTGAATTAGTATGTCCGCTTTGTAGCACCAAAAGCAGAGCAACACAAAAGGTAAAAATATAGTAGTAATTCGTGAGTATTCCATGGAGCCAAACCATCCACGGAAATACCGGAATGAATACTGCCAGAAAAAGCATTAGGACAGATGCTGCTATCATAATCCGCTTAATCCATTTGGTATAGCTCTGTTTGTCGGTGACCCCTGATAATACAGCTAATCGCAGAACACAATAGCATAATCCATAGAGAGCCGCACTCTGCAATAAATACCAGTATTCTTCTATTGGCAGAGACAGTAACCGTATAAAATAGTAGGACATATACAAAGAGAAGCTACAACAGAGTACCCCAAACCATAAGGCAAGAGGATCCTTTTTCTGACGCCAGAGCGCCCAAGTGAAAATAGTTAGCACTAACACAGCAAAACAGGCGATCCCATATGCAATACATTGTATAATCGCGATATGGAAAACCGCTTCTGTACTACCAAGTGCCGGAGGACTATACATTCCGCTGTAATACCCTGTCTTAGACATTGTCTCTACGGTCAACAGATGATCACCTTTTGAGAGGAGAAAAGAGATCTGAGCACTGCCCCTTCCCTGGGAGAGGACTTTATCATCCAGAGTTATGGTATAGCGGGAAAAGAGACTGGGAAAATTCATAGCCATTTCCATGGGCTTGCCATCATAGCGCAGTGTCATTTCATAAAGAGCTCTTCCATGGGGCGATACTTTTTTATCACCTCTTTGTAAGCTTGAAAATTCTCCGATATAGGTAGGAAGCTTATTCACCCTTTCATCAGTCAGCAGCCAGCCATCGATGAGATATAATAGTCTGCTGCGCTTCAATGCATCCTCTGTTAGAGCAATTACACCGTTTTTGCCGTAAGGAGGAGGGGTTTTATATTTATTATCCGCGTAGAACAGCAGGAAGAAAAATGCTGCAATCAGAACAGCAAAGGCATAAGGCAGACATTTCTTTATTTGAGTTCTATTCAACAGATCACTCCTTCCTCTGTTATAACATATTGCCAATTCTAGAGTTTGATTTCTTGTACGAGCTATTCTCTGATACGATACGGATACAACCTCACAGCAGAATGCTTAGACCTCAGCTACAAAGCGATAGCCCTCACCCCAAACAGATTCAATAAAGCGATGTGCTGTCTCAGTACCTTCCAGCTTACGGCATAGCTGGGACAGATGCAGCTGTATGGTGTGTCCATCATCCCATTGACGGCTGCCCCAAATTAACTCGTATAGCTTGTTCGGTGAATAGGCAGTGCCTTCATTTTGCATCAGCAGATGCAGCAAATCAAACTCTACTGTAGTAAGTGGTAACACTTGTCCCTTTAAAAACGCTTTACGATCCTTTAGATCAAGCCGCAGGCTACCAGAGGTAAGGTCAGACCGCAGAAGTCCTACCGTCTTGATTCTGCTTTCCACCTTCAGCCAGAACAGCTCGGGTGTAACATCCTTCGTAATGTAGTCTATACCACCGGTTAGAAAGCCCTTGGTCTGGTGTTCACTGTCAGATAGACTGCTCAGGTAGAGGATAGGTGCACCGGTGATTCGTTTCAGCTGATCGCAGAGATCAAAACCACTGGTATTTCCAAGATTTACATCAAGTAATACGCAATCAAACCGCTCTTGTCCTGCCAGGGAGAGAGCGGCTGCTTCGTGGTCTGCAGTTCGTACGATACAATCATGTGCCAAAAGCACCTGTGTCCAGCGAAGTCGCTCGGATTCCTCATCATCCACCAGGAGAATGACATAGCGATGACTTGAGTAGGCAGCGAAAGGCTTTTTCTGCTCTCCGGTGTGCTCTGCCTCAGGAAGCAACAAGCTTCCGAGGTAATCCTTTTTCAACTGGGGGTACACATGCTTTGACACCGGTACCCAGCAGTCTGATTTTGTCAGTGCACCCTCTGAGGTCAACTTCGCTATGTGACGCAGATTGATAATATATGCCCGATGCACCTTGATAAAATCAGGCCACTGCAAAAGTCTTGCCTCATAATCGGAAAAGGTACCGGAGATTTCCTCCTGTTTCCCTCCCAACAGGTGAAATACGATACTTCTACCGATGACCTCTACATATTCAATTTGGGAGAAAGCAAGGTGCAGAACGCTGTTCTTTGTTTTGATTACCATGCCTGTTTCATCCTTGTGGCTAACTTCTCCTGCCAGTCTGTCCAGTACCGGGAACAGAAACAGCGCACTGATCGGCTTGGGCAGACAATACCAAAGATTTCTCGTTGCATCCAAGGCATTTTCCCGAAAAGGAACGATCCCAATGATACGAAGCTGGCGGTCCTTCTGTCGGATTTCTTCAAGGAGGCTGTCACTTTTATCACTCTCCAAAAATAATGCGTCATATTCACCGGGGATAAAATCATATAGAAAATCCATATCATTGCTAAAAAAACGATAGGAAAAGTCAACCTCCTTTTTCTGACGATACGCTTCGAAAAGTTGAGACAGGAGGTCGGCAGTTTCTTTATTGGGGAAATATGCTGCAATTCGCATAAAAAATACTCCGTTCTATCAATATTCTATACTTTATTGTACCATGTCCGCAAGCGTCCATGGTATGGCACTTCGTGCCATGATATGCACTCTCTTCGTTCGGCACTGGTATAATATCTGCCGATATTATACCATAGTCCCACTCCGGCTTCAACGTAGGATTATCGCCCTTTCATGCAGTTTCCTTGCCCTCTCATGCAAGACATGTTTTCGGGAGGTGCTTTTGTGCTAGGATAGCATCCGAACAGCTACCGTTCGTGCGGTAGGAGACACGATTCGTGCAGTAAACGGTTTTCATGGATAAAATGTGATATTTTTATTATGAACGATATTGATATAATTAGAAGCCTGGTTGCCATCGGCGAACAGGTACCAATTCATCTCAGATGGTATAGGTAGGGGAGTGGTGGAGAAAATGAAGTAATACGGATAAGTTAATACATTTTGATACAGGAGCACATGCTTTACTACGTGCTGCCTGAGATTCTGAAAAGTTTTAGATTACAAATAAATGGGAGGAACACAAACATGAACAGGAGCAAAAGATTTCTAAGCGTATTGATGGTACTATGCATGATACTAACCTTACTGCCGGTGAGCAGTAAAGGGGAGATTGCCTATGCCGCCGTGTCTTGCGACGTCTATGTGGGCGGAGTGGAGGTCACCAGTGATAATATGGGTAATATCACCGGCGAAGGAATTACCACCGGTACAGTCACCTACGATAATGGCACCCAAACCCTTACCTTAAGCGGTGCTAACATTACGGGAGTATATAACGGTAGTGATTATAGCTGTGCGATCTACGCCGCTCATAATATTAAGATCGTACTGATCGGCAACAACACAGCGACCTGTACGAGCGGTAGCGCTATCAGTAGTCGTGGAATTTATGCAACAGGAGATATCAACATAAGCGGTACAGGCAGCCTCACCGCACGTGGCGGTAATGACAGTTCAAGACCAGGTGAAGGTTATGGAATATATAGCACAGGAAATATTACAATTGCAAGCGGAGAGGTTAATTCCACCGGTATTGCGAACTATACAGCAAGGGGAATACATGGAAAAACTGTAGCGATTTCAGGGGGAATAGTCAATGCTACCGGAGATGCTAATACTGCTCATGGTATCTTTGGATCAGCTTTAGATGGGACTTCATGCATCAACATTACAGGTGGAACGGTGACTGCCGACGCCTGTTATAGCTTCGGTTCTAGCATCAATTCTTACGGCCTTTCTGGGGGCAAGCCGATTTTTATTTCCGGCGGAACAGTAACGGCTAAAGGTGATAAGAATGGAGTGAATAGAGAAATTACTATTGAAGGCGGAATGGTAACGATCAAAGGTAATAGTAATACTGCTCTTGCTTTTAGTAGTACTGTCGATACGAGTAAATTGCATAAATCAAGTTATAATGGTACGGTTACCGGCAGCACCACCGATTGCAATGGCTCTGGCTCGGAATCCTATAATGACACTAATCATGCCGCATATAGATTCATACAGTTTGTGCCGACACTCACCGGCACAGTGACAATCAGCGGTACACCAAAATTCGGACAGGCAATGACCGCTACATTATCCGGTAACAACACCGGCACCCTTTCCTATCAGTGGAAGAGTGGCGGTAGCAATACCGGGACAAACTCGAATACCTATACTCCGGTGCTAGGTGACATCGGTAAGACCATCACCTGTGAGGTGACAAGCACAGTACAGACCGGTTCTGTCACCAGTGACCCCACCACAGCCATCTCGAAGGCGGATGGTCCCACTGTCACAGGAGTAGCCGCAATGAGCTGTACCAATTCAAGTAATAATAACGGTAAGCTGACCGGCGTGACCGGTGCTATGGAATACAAGAAGAACGGTGCTGCAAGCTATAACCCCGGCAACGGAAGCGACATCACCGGGCTGACCAGCGGTACTTATCTGGTACGCGTAAAAGAAACTACTACCCATAACGCAGGTGCAGACAATACCTTTACCGTGGGGGCTTATGTTCCCGACGCACTCACCGGCACAGTGACAATCGGCGGTACACCAAAATTCGGACAGGAACTGACCGCTACCTACGCTTCCGGCAACAACACCGGAACCCTCTCTTATCAGTGGAAGAGGAACGGCAGTGCTATAGGATCAAACTCGAGTACCTATACTCTAGTGCAAGGTGATATCGGTACGACCATCACCTGTGAGGTGACAAGCACAGTACAGACCGGTTCTGTCACCAGTAGCCCCACCGCAGCCACCTCGAAGGCAGACGGTCCCACAGTCACAGGAGTAGCCGCAGTGGGCTGTACCAATTCAAGTAATGACGGTAAGCTGACCGGCGTGACCGGTGCTATGGAATATAAGCAAAGCGGTGCGGCAAGCTATAACCCCGGCAACGGAAGTGACATCACCGGGCTGACCAGCGGCATTTATCTGGTACGAGTAAAAGAAACAACTACCCATAATGCAGGTGTAGACAGTAGCTTTACTGTAGGTGCTTATGTTCCTCCTACTCCCAGTAACGGAGGTTCCGGTGGAGGCGCAAGCACACCGGTAAAGAAAGAGGGAAAAATCGAGAAGGATCAGAAGCAGGAAGGAAATGCTCCGACAGCGAACCTAAAGGACAGTACAGAGGATCTGAAAGCTAAGGTATTAACTGCTACGGAACAGGAGCAGGTGGCAGCGGGAAAGGACGCGAAGGTAATCTTAAAGGTCCAGGATATCAGTGCTTCTGTTAGTTCTGAGGATAAGAGACAAATTGAAGAAAAGCTGGCTACAGAACAGCAAAATGCTGCCAATCCGGCACTACTTTATATTGATATCTCCCTGTACAAGAAGATCGGAGACGGACAAGAGACCAAAGTAACAGAGACAAGCGGTAAAATCAAGATCAGCATCGAGGTACCACAAAGCATGTGGAGCACCGAGGCAGGAACTGACAGAACCTATCGTGTGATCCGTATCCACAACGGAGTGACAGAGCTTCTTGAGGGAACCTATGATCCTGCGACTCATCTCTTTACCTTTGAAACAGATCGTTTTTCCACCTATGCCCTGACTTATCAGGATAGCAATACGACATCTGATTTGAATAACGGAGGTACCTCGGATCAGCTTACAGTAGCGAAAGAGTTCAGTCATCTTCGTCTTACTTCCAAGGCAGCTAAGACTTCACAGAAGCTATCCTATGCCAAAGTAGCCGGTGCTGACGGGTATCTCATCTACGGAGCACAATACGGTAAAAAGCTGAAGAAGCTTGCTGATGTAGACGGAACAACCAGAAGCTATACCGTGAAAAAACTGAAGCAGGGAACCTATTATACCTATCAGGTAAAAGCCTATAAGCTCATCGACGGAAAGAAGGTAACCATAGCCGAATCAAGCCTGATTCATTCGGTTACTACAAGTAAGACCTATGGCAATCCGACAAAGCTTATCATTAAGAAGTCTTCTCTAACGTTGACAGTAGGGAAAACTAAGAAGGTGACCTATCAGGTAGTACTGCCTGAGAACAAGAAGACGAAGGATTTTGCAGGTTCGATTAATTTTGAAACAACGAATCCGGTGATTGCGACAATCAGTAAGAGCGGAACAATAACCGCAAAAGCAAAAGGCACCTGTGATGTATTTGTATATGCACAGAACGGAGTCTATAAGAAGATTAAATTAATAGTAGAATAATATGAACTGTGTGAGGAAAAAGAGTAATTACAATTCCTGTCTACATCAAAGATATAGCATACAAGTTAATTATAAATGAAAGTAATTCACAGATGAAAGAACTTATGTAATAAAAGAATTAAATAGAATGACTTTGTACCCCCTGATAGCAAAGAACGTTATCAAGGGGTACTGCTATAACAACGAAAGGTATCTCCCTTTCATGCAGTTTTCTCACCCTCTCATGCAAGATGCGGTTTCTGAAGATGATTTTATGTTATGGTAACATCCGAAGATAGCATAATAATCCATTCAAAGGAGGAGAGTGAATGAAGGAAATTATCATGCTGGATCTTGCAGTTGCTGGGATGGCCCTTGTTCTAATTTGGGTATTCTTCTCATTGCGTCAAATTCGGCTATGTAGAGAAGATGTTAGAAAAGCAGCGAAACAACTAAACTTATATCGCAAGCAGCAAGCCGGTGTACAGAATGAGGCAGAAGCCACCCTTCGACAACAGCAGATAGAAATAAGTGAAGCTATCTATAGGAGTGCGGCCGAGGCCTATCATCGTACCCTGCAGAAACCGATGAATCGCGTTCCGGCATATATTCTGGGCTTTGCAGGTCCAGATAAAGCAAGGAACGAGCCTGAGCGTATGTTGGGTCATTAATAAAAGTAGTAGGTTACAGGACTATTATCGTTGAAATGAATTAACATTTCCTGTAAATATTAAGATAAGAGGAAGAATGATATGAGAAAAAAGTGGATCAGTGTTTTGATATCTTTATTCATGGTTTTTAACCTAGTTCCAGCGACAGCATCAGCAGCAACTTATGTAAGCAATGTGTATGTAGGTGGTACTAAGGTAAATACCGGTGGTACGACGTATTGGAAATCGGACGGCAATGGAGGCATTACCTCAACAGATGCAGATGCCAGTAACTATGTGGTGAAATTTGAGAAACCGTCAGGGAGTGTACCGGAATTAACCTTGAGAGGAGTTATTCTGACAGCAGTATATAGCAATAGTTATGGTAAGTATGGTATTTATGCCGATGGCGATCTGAACATATATCTGGCTGAAGGAAAAAATAATAGTGTAACCGGCGCAGCTAACAGCGGCTTGAATAGCTATGGTATTGGTGTTGAAGGTACATTGGGAGTATTTGGTATAGGAAACCTAGAAACCTCCGGAGGGATAGCGGGCATGAGCTGTGGAATATATTCCAGCGGCGGTTTAACAATTGGTGGACCCTTAAATATCAGTACTGTTGGTGGTACAGCGGATGAAAGCTACGGTATAAAAACAAGTAATTTCTTCACTTTTCTTGGTGGATATGTAACAGCTAAGTCTAACTCACCATCGGGAACCCCGAAAGCTATGAACTTATCTTCAATCATAGGCAATGCTACGATCAAAGCAGGAATGTATGCTGATGGCACCAACTCGCAAATTATTACAAATCAAAATCTTAACATATATAAATATCTGAATTTATATATGTATGTCGATACAAATAGCGAATTGTTGAATTACGCAAGTAAAATCATTGAGCGTGGCAGCTATACACTGACGCAGGACTCAACCAATACTGAGGCAGCAGTGAAGACAGCATTGGCGACACAAATCAATGCCCTACCCGGTATGAACACTACAGGAATTACTGTAGCAGCTTCTGATATCACGGTGTCTTCTTTTAAGGCGGCTACAACAGGAACCTCAATGAAACCGGCAGGTACGAACGGCAGCTTTAGCTTCATTGTGTCCCTGATGAGGGGAACATTAACACAAAACACAGCAGGTAAGTCGGAAACCATTACAGCGACAGCCTTTACAAATACTATGGCAGTCACTGCGGCAAAGACAGCTATAGTAAACGGAACAGTGACAGTGGACTTTGGTGCAGACCAGACAGTAAAGACCACAGCAGTTCAGAACTATGTGAACAGTAAACTCACCGGAGATGCCGCAGGTGTAACCGCAACCGTTACCCATAGCAGTGGTAACACTTATCAGGTGGCACTGAGCAAAGGGGCAGTATACGACAACAAATCCATCACCATGACCATCAAAGAGAATGCCAATCCGGATATTGCACTGGTGAATTCCGCAAAGTCAATCATCGAGAGTAGCAGCTATACACTGACACAGGACACAGCCAATACAGAAGCAGTATTGAAGACAACGCTGGCGGCTCAGATCAACGCCCGGCCCGGTATGAGTGCTACAGGAATTACGGTAACAGCTTCTGATATCACTTTATCTTACTTTAATGCGGCAACAACAGGAACCTCTGTTAAACCGGAAGGAACAAACGGCGTCTTTACCTTCAGCGTGTCCCTGACGAAGGGAGTAATAAATCAAACCACAACAGGTAAGTCTGTAATCATTACCGCAACTGCCTTTACAAATACTATGGCAGTCACTGCGGCAAAGACAGCTATAGTAAACGGAACAGTGACAGTAGCCTTTGGTGCTGACCAGACAGCAAAGACTGCAGCAGTTCAGAGCTATGTGAACAGTAAGCTCACCGGTGATGCTGTAGGTGTAACCGCAACCGTTACCCATAGCAGCGGTAACACCTACCAGGTGGCACTGAGAAAATGGGAAGTGACCGACAGCAAAGCCATCACCATGACAATCAATGAGAATGCCAATCCGGATATTGCTCTGGTGGCTTCTGCAAAGTCAATCATCGAGGGTGGCAGCTATACACTGTCACAAGCTACAGCCAATACTGAAGCAGCAGTGAAGACAGCACTGGCGACACAGATCAACGCCCTGCCCGGTATGAGTGCTACAGGAGTTACAGTGACAGCTTCTGATCTCACTGTGTCTTCCTTTAATGCGGCTACAGCAGGAAGCTCCGTTAACCCGGCAGGAACGAACGGCAGTTTTACCTTCACAGTGTCGCTGACGAAGGGAGTGGTAAATCAAACCACAACAGGTAAGTCTGTAATCATTACCGCGACTGCCTTTACAAATACTATGGCAGTCACTGCGGCAAAGACAGCTATAGTAAACGGAACAGTGACAGTGGACTTTGGTGCTGACCAGACAGCAAAGACCGCAGCAGTACAGAACTATGTAAACAGTATGCTCACCGGTGATGCTGTAGGTGTAACCGCAACCGTTACCCATAGCAGTGGTAGCACTTATCAGGTGGCACTGAGCAAAGGGGCAGTATACGACAACCTATCTATCACCATGACCATCAATGAGAATGCCAATCCGGATATTGCACTGGTGAATTCAGCAAAGTCAATCATCGAGGGCGCCAGCTATACCCTGACGCAGGGCACAGCCAATACTGCGACAGCAGTGAAGACAGCACTGGCGGCACAGATCAATGCCCTGCCCGCTATGAGTGCTACAGGGGTTACGGTAACAGCTGATAATCTCACTGTATATAACTTTGTGGGGGCAACAGCAGGAAACTCTGTTAAGCCTACAGGAACGAATGGTAGCTTTACCTTCACCGTCTCCCTGACGAAGGGAGTGGTAGGTCAAACCACAATAGGTAAGTCAGCAATCATTACCGCGACGGCCTTTACAAATACCATGGCAGTCACTGCGGCAAAGACAGCTATAGTAAACGGAACAGTGATAGTGGACTTTGGTGCAGACCAGACAGCAAAGACCGCAGCAGTTCAGAACTATGTAAACAGTAAGCTCACCGGTGATGCCGCAGGGGTAACTGCAACTGTTACCCATAGCAGTGGTAGCACCTACCAGGTAGCACTGAGTAAAGGGGCAGTGAACGACAGCAAATCCATCACCATGACCATCAATGAGAATGCCAATCCGGATATTGCTCTGGTGAATTCAGCAAAGTCAATCATCGAAGGTGGCAGCTATACCCTGACGCAGGACACAGCCAATACTGAAGCAGCAGTGAAGACAGCACTAGCGGCACAAATCAATGCCCTGCCCGCTATGAGTACTACAGGGGTTACGGTAACAGCTGATAATTTTACTGTGTATAACTTTGTGGGGGCAACAGCAGGAACCTCCGTTAAGACGGCAGGAACGAACGGCAGCTTTAATTTTAGTGTGTCCTTGACGAAGGGAGTGGTAAATCAAACCACAACAGGTAAGTCTGTAACCATTACCGCGACTGCCTTTACAAATACTATGGCAGTCTCTGCGGCAAAGACAGCTATCGTAAACGGAACAGTTACAGTGGACTTTGGTGCAGACCAGACAGCAAAGACCGCAGCAGTACAGAACTATGTGAACAGTAAGCTCACCGGTGATGCCGCAGGGGTAACTGCAACTGTTACCCATAGCAGTGGTAGCACCTACCAGGTGGTACTGAGTAAAGGGGCAGTGAACGACGGCAAATCCATCACTATGACCATCAATGAGAATGCCAATCCGGATATTGCTCTGGTGAATTCAGCAAAGTCAATCATCGAGGGTGGCAGCTATACACTGACGCAGGCTACAGCCAATACTGAAGCAGCAGTGAAGACAGCACTGGCAACACAGATCAATGCCCTGTCCGATATGAAGGATACAGGAGTTACAGTGACAGCTTCTGATATCGCATTATCCGATTTTGCGGCGCCAGTAGCAGGAACCTCCGGTAAGCCGGCAGGAAAGAACGGCAGCTTTACCTTCACCGTGTCATTAACAAAGGGAGCAGTAAAGCAAACCACAACAGGTAAGTCGGTAACTATTACAGCGACACTATTTACCGGTGTAACAGATGCTGAAGCAGTCGCTGCAGCAAAGGCAGCCATCGTGAACGGAACAGTTACCGTGGACTTTGGTGCAGACCAGACAGCAAAGACCGCAGCAGTTCAGAATTATGTGAACAGTAAGCTCACCGGTAAGGCAACAGGGGTCACTGCAACTGTGACTTCTAGCATCGATAACACCTACGAGGTCCTTCTGAAGAAGGGAGAGGAAACTTACCTAAAGCCCATCACCATGACCATCAATGAAAATGCCAATCCGGATATTGCCAAAGTGAATTCAGCAAAGGCAATCATCGAGGCTGGTAGCTATACCTTAGCGCAGACTTCGGTCAGTACCGGAGGAGCGATTCAGGCCGCGATTGCAGGGAAGATCAGCACGCTGACCGGTATGAGCAGTACGACAGTTGCGGTAACCGGATCTAGTATCTCGGTGTCCATCTACATACCGGCGCAAGAGGGAACTCCGGGTACTCCTGCAGGAAAGAACGGTAGTTTTATCTTTAGTGTGTCTCTCGTGAAGGGAGAAGTAAATGAAACTACAGTGAATATTCCAGGAATTATTACTGCGACACCATATACCGGATTGACAGATGTGGCGGCAGTAGAAGCAGCAAAGTCAGCCCTTGTGAACGGAACAGTCACAGTGGATTTTGATGCACAACAAACGACAAAGACAGCAGCTGTTCAAAACTATGTGAATAACCTTCTCACCGGAGATGCAGCAGGTGTAATTGCAAGCGTTACTCATAGCAGTGGTAATTCCTACCTGGTTACTCTGAGGAAGGGAGATACCACCGATAGCAAGACCATCACCATGACCATCAACGAAAATGCGAATCCGGATTCTGCACTTGTGGAGGAAGCAAAGACAATCGTTGCGGGTGGAAGCTATACTATGTCACAGGCTGCAGCCAACACTGAGACAGCTGTGAAGACAGCGTTGGCGGCTCAAATCAATGCATTGCCGGGTATGAGTAGTAAAGGTGTGACAGTGACTGCTTCTGATATCACTATAACCCAGTTTACGGCATCTGTAACCGGAACCTCCGGTAATATTGCAGGAACAAATGGCAGCTTTACCTTTAGTGTATCTCTGACAAAGGGTGTTGCAACTACAGTCATGACAGGAAAGACGGGAACCATTACCGCGACAACCTATGTAGCTCCTAGTGGTGGGAATAATCCTCCGGCTGCCGGTGGCGGTGCAGGCGCACCTGTAAAGAAAGAAGGCAAGATCGAGAAGGATCAAAAGCAGGAGGGTAATGCCCCTACAGCTAACCTTATGAACAGCACGGAGGATCTGAAAGCAATGGTATTATCTGCTGCGGATCAGGAGCAGATGACAGCAGGAAAGGATGTAAAGGTAATCTTAAAAGTCCAGGATATCAGTGCTTCTGTCAGCGCAGAGGATAAAAAACAGATTGTAGAAAAGCTGGCAACAGAACAACAGAATACAACTAATCCGACACTGCTTTATATTGATATTTCCTTATTTAAGAAGGTTGGAGATGAAGAAGAGACCAGAGTGACAGAGACAAGCGGTAAGATCAAGATCAGTGTCGAGGTACCGGCAAGTATGTGGAGCACCGAGACCGGAGTAGAAAGAACCTATCGTGTAGTTCGTATCCATAACGGAGTAACAGAGATTCTGGAGGGCACGTATGATCCCGCTACTCATCTCTTTACCTTCGAGACAGATCGCTTTTCTACCTATGCTTTGACCTACCAAGATCTGAATATGATATCTGTAGATATGAAGCAAAGCCAAGCAGGCCCAATTACAGTAGTTCAGGATTTTAATCATCTTCGTCTGACTGCCAAGGCTGATAAGACCTCGCAGAAATTAACCTATGCCAAGGTGACCGGTGCAGATGGGTACTTGATCTATGGAGCACAATACGGGAAGAAGCTTAAGAAGCTTGCAGATGTAGATGGAAAAGTAAGAAACTATACTGTGAAGAAGCTGAAGAAGGGAACCTACTACACCTACCAGGTAAAAGCATACAAGCTCGTTGACGGAAAGAAGGTAACCATAGCCGAATCCAGTCTGATTTACTCAGTTACTACTAGTAAGACCTATGGTAATCCAACAAAGCTTGTGATTAAGAAGTCCTCCATAACATTGGCAGTAGGAGAAACGAAGAAAGTGACTTGTCAGGTAGTGCTGCCGGAGAACAAGAAGAGGAAGGAATTCGCTAGTTCGACTTGTTTTGAAACGACGAACCAGGAGATTGCAGCAATCACTAACCGCGGAATAATAACCGCAAAAGCAAAAGGCACCTGTTATGTATATGTATATGCACAGAACGGTATATATAAGAAAATTAAAATAACAGTAGAATAATGCGAAAATCATTCTGAAAGTACCAGAATGATCCTGAAAAATTCCATAATAGAAATCAAACGAATTCAAGAATTCGTTATGGTATTTAATTATGAACTTCTTATTCAACTTCCAACATTTGCGCCCGACGATGTCGGGCATGTCTGGAAGTGTGAAGAAAAACGTGTTCAGACAGGAAGAACTGCGAATGTCCACAACGTGAATATAAAAAATTTTAATAAACGTTTGTGGCGCTTACTCCTTGTTCTTTCGGGGTTATGATTTAACAACAATCCCATGTGAGGACTGAAAGTACAATCAGGTGGGATTGTTGGGAGATAGATGTAAAGAAGACAAAATATTATTGGAGGTAAATGAAGGATGAAGAGTTTGAGAATGAAATTAATGGCGATTGCACTTGTAATGGTAATGGCAATTGCAGCACCGGTAAGTGTACCTTTTGCAGGTAATATCACAGTAGCTGAAGCTGCAACTGCAAGGTTGAGTGAGACACAATTACAAATGGAGATTTCTGCAACAACTACACTGAAAATGATAGGATCAAAAGGTAAAGTAGCCTGGAAGACCAGTAATAAGAAAGTTGCATCGGTTACAAGTAAAGGTGTAGTAACAGCTCAATCCGAAGGTACTGCTACAATTACAGCGACTGTAAATAAAAAGAAGTATACCTGTACCGTAACTGTCGTTCCGGCAAGAAATCCTTATCAAGTATCCGCTGATTTACAGGAAGTAGAAATGGCGGATCTCAGCTTTGTCGTACGTGCTGTTTATGAGGTATCAGGAGAAGAAGTAGCTAAGGGCTCCTATCAAGTGAAGCTGGCACTTCCCGATTCACTATCAGGTGTTACACTAATTGCTGAAAAAACAGGAAAAAAAGCATCTTCTTATGAAGAAATAAAAGCGTCCTTAAAAGACGTAAATCAAAAAACTTTGCAAGCAAACATGGACGCTGCCTATGGCGCAGGTGCGGCAAAGGTATCTAAATTTGATACTTTTGCATATGAATCACAGAATGGAAATAAATCCTTTGCGTATAGTTTCATGCTAGATACTGCATCAGGATCATGCAGAATGATATCCTATCATGTTTCCATTGATGACTACTCTCTTGAAATTATTACAACAGATTTTGAGGGTTACGATATTTATGCAGATGCTGAATATTTGATTGACTCTTTAATGTATATTAAGTAATAAGGAATAATTATTTATGGAGGAGCTGACCTATAGACTATCATGCCGACGAATAAAGTGTATGGTTTGTCAATATGGTCAGCTCTTTTGATTTATAGTAAGGAAAGAAAACAGGAAGCATTCAAGCATTCGGGTATGAAGGAAGGTAATAATCGATATAACTGTGATGCGATTTTTAGAAGGAGACAAAGGATGAGAATGAACGGGCTTTATAAAAAACTGATACTGTTCTTTGGGGTTGTTATCATGTGCTCCTTAGCCGCCTGTGGCGGCGAGGAAGAGTCAGGTGATATAGCCGCGCAGGTAACTCCGACAGCAACAAGTAAAAGCAATGCCGGACCTGTGGCAGATACAAGTGAAAATGTCTATGATACAGAGTGGGTAATTTACTGGTATCTCTGTGGAAGTGATTTGGAATCAGGTGGTGGTGCTGCCACGATAGATCTCTGCGAACTAACGGAGGTTAAGCTGCCGGAAAATGTAAAGGTAGTCATCCAAACTGGTGGAGCAAGTGCTTGGCAGAACGAGCTTGTAGATCCTAATTATATCGAACGATTTGTATATGACAGTAACGGTATCACGAAAGTAGATCAGCAGCCGCTAACAAGCATGGGAGACGAAGCAACCTTATCGGGCTTTCTTGATTTTGCTAAGACCAATTATCCGGCTGATAAGACAATGTTCTTATTATGGAATCATGGTGGCGGTACTGTGAATGGCGCCGCTGCTGATGAATTATTTGGTGGAGATGCGCTTGACTTACAGGAAATGCATCGTGCCTTCCAGGCAAATTATGAACTGTCTTCTGAAAATCCACCCTTCGATATCATCGGTTTTGATACCTGTCTGATGGCAACAGTGGATGTAGCAGCTACTTTTTCTGATATAGGAGGCTACCTGGTTGCTTCTCAGGAGATCGAGCCAGGAAATGGATGGAATTACACCGGTTGGGCAACTGAGCTGGCGACCAATCCCGCGATGGATGCAAAGGAGCTTGGTACAATCATTTGTGATACATATCAGTCCGGTTGTGAGCTGGTAGGTACTCAGGATAATATTACACTATCCTTGACAAACCTTTCTAAAATCTCCTCCATTCTGGCAGCTTATGAGGATTTTGGTAAGGAAGCATTAGCCAATGCCTGTATTGACCCTTCCTTCTTTTCCTATTTTGGTCGAGTTGCAACAGTAACTGAAAACTATGGGGGGAATACAAAGGAGCAGGGTTACACGAACATGGTGGACCTGGGGCACTTGGCAAGACAATCCGCAGAGCTTCTTCCTACGACCTCAAATCATGTTCTCACAGCACTGGGGGATTGCGTGGAATACAAGGTGAATGGACCTTACCGTCAGGAGTCAACCGGACTCTCCTGTTACTATTCTTTGAATGGTGATGTAGACGATTATATGGGCTATGCTAATCTTGGTGTTGGGGAAGCCTTTAAACATTTTTATGCATATGGTTTAACCGGTGAATTAGACGAAGCAGGTATGAAGTACGTATCTGAGATGAACTATGAAACCATACAACCGGTTGAAACTTTGGAAACGCAAGGCTGGGAGAACCATCCACTTACTGTAAACAGCGAAGGAGCAGCTACGCTTACGCTGGGTGAGAAGGCAGCCAATGTATTAAGTGGTATGTATATTCAGCTATATTATGTGGATCCCGAACAGGATATTATGCTACTGCTAGGAAGTGATAATGACTTGTTCGCTGATTGGGAGACCGGTGTATTTAAGGACAATTTCCGTGGGATGTGGGGGGCACTTGATGGTAAGCTGGTAAATATGGAGCTCTCATATGAAGGGGAAGGCTATAATCTATACGCGGTTCCGGTAATGATCAACGGGGAGGAGTATAACCTTATGGTAGTATATGATGTTGAAACAGCAACCTATACAATCCAAGGGGCAAGAAAGCCTGTTGATGAAAGTGGTATGGCTGATAAAAACCTTTATCACTTGGTCGAGGGGGATGTGATTAAAACCATCCATTATGCAATGCCGATCTCAGGAGAGGATGGAGTGCTTACTCCTGTGGAAATTGATGAGATCATCTGGAATAATAATGTTACCTTTGAAGAGATTGAGCTTGGCGATGGGATATTCCTGCAGATGTTCGAGATGAGAGATATACAAGGCTATTCTGCATATTCTGATGCCATCATGTTTGAAACGGTAGATGGAGTAATTACAACAACAGTAGGTTTTACGGACTAGCCATTACGATTTCTCCTTTTCATGCAGTTTCCTTACCCTTTCATGCAGTTTCCTCACCCTTTCATGCAGGTGACTGTTATTAGTCTAAGTTTGTGTTAGTATAAATTCATAGTATTAAATGTAATGTCAATCATTTAATTTATGAAAGAGAGGATGGAATAAATGAAAAAGGTAATATCATTATTATGTATGTGTTTAATGCTGACATCAGTAGGAGACATCAATGTAGCTTCTGCAGAACAATGTACTAACAATTGCATTGAAAGCTTTGCTGAAAATGGCACTACAATCGTTTTTGATGCAAATGGCGGTAAGGGTACGATGGAAAATGGTGCCGTCAGCGATGATTATAAGCTGCCAAAAAGTAAGTTCAAAAAATCAGGTTATAAGTTTGCAGGCTGGTGTACTGCAAAAGAGAACCCGAACCCGGATAACTTCTTTAAGGTTGGAACCGAGGGATATTATGTAAATTTCCCTGATAGTACTTCAACTCTTTATGCTATATGGGTGAAAAGCAAAGCATATAAGATCAGCTATGATTTAGGAAAGGGAATGAAGTTGTCAAAATCCGTTAAGACATACACCTCCGGAAAGGCGACAAAACTGCCGAGTATAAAAGATTCAAATGAGTTTAATGGTTGGATGTTCACAATTAATGGTCAGGAATATGGTCCGATTTTTGAGATTCCTCCTTATATGACAGGTAAAATCAAACTGAGACCCTTGATGATTGGGTTTGAGGGATAGGAAACATACAACAGAAAATGGA
The DNA here is from genome assembly GCA_023414355.1 of Bacillota bacterium. GTDB lineage: Bacteria > Bacillota > Clostridia > Lachnospirales > Lachnospiraceae > Mobilitalea. The sequence goes on from JAEZOB010000009.1 coordinate 560,144, forward strand.
GAATTAATATGAAAAAAATTCTGGTTCTAATGATGGCACTCATTCTTTCTCTCAGCCTTGTAGCTTGTGGCGGCGAAGAAATTACTCTTCAGAGTCAAACGGTCAACGACCTTACTCTTGATGTACCCAGTGATTTTGGCGAATTCAGCGAAGCAGCAGCACAAATTAAAATGGCAAAGAATGAAGACAATACTGCTACCATTACAGTCTCAGAGCGTGTGGCGGCAGAGGGGGTAACGGCTGATCTTTGGGATAAAGAGACATTTATCGCAAATGTGCTGACTAACTTTGGTGATTTAGAAGTCCTTGAGTTCAGTAATGCAGAGACAGCGGCTGGGACTACTGCGGTATTTGCTCATTACACCGGGAAAAACTCAAGTGATGTAGGGGTTGAAGGTTATAACTATTTCCTTTACTTTAACGATGATACCTATCAATCAGTTGCTTTCAGCTTTACCAAAGATAGAGACAGTTCTCTGAAACAGAACCTTACTGCAATCATTGACAGTATGAAATAAGCAACAACCGATAGTCTCAGTAAAAAGGCTGTTTATTATGGGGTAATAAAAGGACTGGTATTCTCGCAATGCTAGTCCTTTTAGTTTCTATAAATTTACTATTCAATAATAGGATAGAAACATTTACTGTTCGTGCGGTGAGAAACACAGTTCGTGCAGTAAACGGTTATCGACAATTATATATGATATTATTATGAAAAATGTGATTTATTTACGAGAACAGTAATAAATCAGGCGATGGAACGGAGGTAATTATGAAGAAACGATTATTTTGTATGTTACTGGTAGTGTGTACAGTCCTCTCTGCTATGATGTCGACTACACCGGCCTTGGCAGCTGAGAGAAGCCCCTTCACCTTTGTGCCGGATTCTAAAGGAACCGGGTATGAAGTACAGGCCTATGACACCTTTATGGCAGCAGATAAGACGAAGGTCGAAGTGCCGGCTACCTATAAAGGGAAAGCAGTCACAAGCATTGGACAAGGTGCATTTGCCTACAGCACCTACCTTGAGACAGTCGAGCTGCCCGATAGTATCACTACCATCGGAGAAGGTGCCTTTCGGATGTGTCAAGGTCTGAAGACGATTAACCTGCCGAAGAAGCTTAAGGTCCTGGGACCCTATGCTTTTCAAAACTGCGAGGTTCTTGAGAAGGTAGACTTACAAAGTGGATTAACCACCCTAGACACAGGCATATTTATGGAATGTTCCGCTCTCAAAGAGGTTACTCTTCCGAAGAAGCTGAGTAAGATTGGTAACGATGCCTTCAATCGGTGTAAAAGCTTAACCGAAATAAATATACCGGATACTGTTACCTCACTAGGGGATCGGGTGTTTTCAGAGTGTACATCTCTTACTGAAATTCACCTACCCGCGAAGTTAAAAGTAATACCCGCCTCTGCTTTTTATGAATGCAGTGCGCTTCAGGAGATCACCCTTCCGAAGACAATCAATAAGATTAGCAGTCAGGCATTCTCAAACTGTAAGGCACTGACAGAAATTAGCTTTCCAAAGGGAGTAACCAAGTTGGAGGATCAAGCATTCTCAGGCTGTGTTGCACTTGCATCGATCAAGTGGCCCTCAAAACTGACATCCCTTGGAAGCAACTGCTTTAACTCCTGCTATGCACTTGAGTCAATCGAACTGCCCTCGAAAGTGAAATCCATTGGGGATGCGTGCTTTAAATCTTGTAAAAATCTATCCATGCTGACGTTACCCGCCTCTGTCAAGAGCTTAGGTTCCAATGCAATCAAAGGATGCCGGTCTCTTACTCAGGTAGTATTGCTTGGTGATATTATAGAAGTTGGAGATGATAACTGTTTCCTTGATCAAGGAAGCGGCACATATGTGAGAAAAGCGGAAGAGGCAGTGAAGGACGGGAATTTTACAAGACAGTAAAGGCTGCGAATTTTTACGAGGCAGTAATAGGGATCTACTTAAATTTAATTTACCAAATAAGGAGGAAGCACAAATGAAGTTAAAGAAAGTAATGCACAGAGTATTATCAATCATACTCTCGGCTACTTTAGTTTTATCACTGGGAGCCATGCTCCCGGCGAAAGCGGAAGCATCATCCAACGTGGAAAAATACCCTTACTACACAGGCGAAGGCGTTGACACCATCGGAGTTAACACGCATCTTATAACGAGACCCACAAAAACCACTTACCAGGTTGGCGAGGGTTTTGACACCACCGGAATGTACGTGATGTATAATGACAATGGCAAGGAAATTGACGTCACTGATAAAGTTACCTTTGCCTGTGGAAAGACTGTAGTAACACAAGGTACTACGTTTGATACTCCCGGTAAAAATCAGATTTTAATATATTATGAGGGACGTATGATCGGAGGACAGGTAATTACGGTCGTTACGGCTAAAATCAAACCGACACCGACGAGCGCTCCGACGGATAATCCGGGTGATGGCATAACCTGGCTTGGTTCTGAGACAGAGTATAAGAAGACACTGGAGAGCTATTTTGACTCAGGCTTACGCGTTGCACCTGTGGGCGACTACGATTCTCATGGAAATCTGAATAATGTCAAATATGGTCTTATCGATCGTAATGGTGTGTGGGCGGCGAAGCCTGTCTACGACAAAATTGAAGCATATTACTGGAATGATACTTCTCATAGTAGTGCCCCGAAATCAAAAAATGAAAACAAGCCAACAGAATCCATATTCATCAACGGGTATGTTCAGGCAGTCCAAAATGGAAAGATGGGCTTGCTTGACAGTACGGGCAAGGAAGTCATTCCTTGTAGGTATGATGCAGTCGGATTACCGTCCGAGGATATGTGCCGTCTCGTTGAGGGTTCTTGTATTGGCTATTGGAACTTAAAGACGGGCACGGAAGTCGTCGCTCCCGGCAGGTATGTCATCTCAGATACCCGATGTCTGAGTGCTGCCGGATATGGCTGGGGGGCAAATGACTACTACTTTACAGCCTACGATTTCCACGATGGGTATGCATTGGTGGATACAGGAAAGACGAAAGAGGTAATGATAAAGCAAATCTTCGGTATCTACGGCAAACCGAGTACCTATTCTGAAGACAAACAACAATCGTATCCCGTAACATTAAGATATGCTCAAATTATTGACAAGAACGGTAATGAGATTCTGCCCAAAGCGTATCTCTATAATCCTGGTGACAGTTACCCTCAGGCAGGACCGTATATGACATATTATGAGGAAGCGAAGGAAATGATGCATATGAGGTCCGATAGCGGAGACGATATCATGTTTGCATCACATTTTGTGACCGGTGTAGTGGGAAAGAAGGGCATTGTATTACCCGCGAAGTACCATGCCGGTATCGAGGGTAACTCTGCGAGAGGTTGGCACCTGAGTAGTACAAATATGCAGATTATACCCGAATTATCTATGGTCATTACCAGTAAAGCAGCATTAACGAATCTCCACGAAGGCGATAATTCACGGGCAGTCATAAGCTTTAGTGGCAAAACGATTCTTCCATCCTCAGCGAAAAGCAAAATCGGCGCTATTGAGTATAATCCGGTAGATAAGGTTTTTATCGGGGAGGATGCGATTTACAATGCAAAAGGAAAAATCATCTCCAGTACGAAGACCAAGGTCGTCGACAGAAAGGACGGCTCTACTTACGTATTCAAGAGTTACCCTGTAAACGGTTATGTCACGATGAGAGAGAGCGTCACATATTATGACTTTCGTGACCCTAAGGTCAAAGTTTTAGGTATCGTATCTGTAGATAAAGGAACAGTATATAGTAATAAGAACCTATTAGGTGTCGCTGCTACTGATGTTAGCACCAAGAAAACACTCTGGGTGAATCAAGGAACTGCAACCAAACCTAAGTGGGGACTTGTCAACCTTAAGGGCGAGAAGCTTCTTCCCTTTGAGTACGACGAGATTAATTTGGGAAGTAAAGGAAACATTAATTATCAATATCCTAACTGGACTAAGGCAGAGAATGCTTATGCAAAGGTGAAGAAGAATGGCAAGTGGGGTATGGTTGACGCCTCAGGCAAAGTTCTACTACCGTGCCAGTATTATCTGATGAACGATCCCGAAATGGATTATTATGTATCCATACAGGATGCCGATAGTGGTAAATATGGTGTATTCAGCTTCAAATCGAAAAAGATTACTATCCCATGCCAATATGACAGTTCGTTAAGTATTAGATTCTACGAATATGATCGTGGCTCTGTCAATGGTGTCATCGCACAGTCAGTTGGCAATAATATGAATGCTCTTTTTGATATGGAAACCGGTAAGCAACTATCGGAAGGAATTCAGGGTCTGAAAACAGCAAAAAGGGGCACATTCATAGGTTCAAATAACTTTTACGGACCGGATGGAAAGATATTATATCCTTTTAAATTAAGCGATGACTGTACCCTGATCGTTCGTGACGGCAAGATTGGCTATGTACACGCTTCCAAGCTAGCAAGATAGGGAAGGACTTAAGAGCGTATTAATATCACTACATACAGAAAATCATCTTCCTCATAAAGATGCAAGTAAGAGGATTAACCAACACCTTAGGTAAACTCGAAAAAAGCCTGCCCTTCAAACTCGAAGGGCAGGCTTTTGATAATCTTACCAGCCAGAAAACGTAAAGAGAATTAGCTGATTGCCAATATCTATTTGCGGTAAGATCAATGTGATATCTGCTAAGGATTTTATACTGTACGACTATGGAAATAGATGGTATGATATAATCATTACAATACAGAGGAGTTAGTATATGAATGCGGAAGACTTAAAACCGATAGATGAAACTCTAATATTTGAAGACAAAGCCTCACCTATATTTGAAGTGAATAACATCAATATTAAAAAGCTTCAGGCTGCAATAGATTACCTGAAAACGAATTTTCCATCCTACAGAAGTATATCTATATTTCAGAAGGAAACTTTAGTATTTGAGAGTATTAATCCAAAACCATATGAATCATTCCTTTCAAAAGTAATAAGGAAAGTAAACGCTTTGCTCATATTACGATCGCCAAATGGGACCTTAATAGAAGAAAAAGCAGGTCAATGGAATATCAGATCAGCAACGAAAAGTATCATATCTCTTCTGATTGGTATTGCAATACAAGAAGGGTATATTCATAGCATTGAAGATAATCTGGGACAATTTTTTTATGATCACCTTAGCTTGAGTTCGGATGATACTAAAAAAAGTATAACAATAAGGCACCTTCTTACTATGAAATCAGGTTTTAGTTCAATTGATAAGGGAATAGAACCAATTAAATTTATTAAAAGCAAAGACTGGGTAGACTATATTTTGAAGAGGCCGTTGCAGAGTTCACCGGGAACTGTTTTTGATTATAATTCGGCTAATACACACATACTTTCAGCTATTATAACAAAGACGACCGGAATGAATGCTGCAATGTTTGCCAAAAAGTATTTATTTGATCCCTTGGGTATCAATGATTTTGTATGGGATAATGACCCGAATGGGAACAGCTTTGGCGGCGGAAATTTATTCCTGAGGCCGAAGGATTTGGCGAAAATAGGATTTCTATTAACCCATAACGGCGATTGGAAAGGGAAAGAAATCGTATCTAAAAATTGGATTAGTGAATCCCTGGAGAAAAATTATTTATGGGGCTACGGTTTTCATTATGGATACCTATGGTATATTAAGGATGAGACGGATGAAGTAACCGGTAAACAATATGTTACATATTCAGCAGCCGGTGCAGGTGGCCAGAAGCTATTAATGATTCCTGAACTGGATGTGGTTCTTGTTGCTTACTCACACGTTGATTTTATGAAGGATAAGAGTTACCATTTAAATCTAATGATTCCGGAATTTATATTGCCGGCATGTATCAATACAAACGTTGAAGTTTAAAAAGCCGTCACTCATGTGTGCAACCACGGTGAGGAATCTCCACTTCAGGTGCTAAAAGGGGATTGACGAACACCACAGTCTAAGTCCTATAGGAAGGAAGAGGGTCCTTATCCAACAATGCAGTCGAGAATAATACTCGTCCCAATGCTGTCGGATATAAAAACCGGTCTCGTAGGAGTAAAAAAATCATCTGCCAAACTAGTAATGTTATTGAATTAAGTTTTGGATATCCTCCATATTACTCCTGTATTTGGTACGAAAACATTGGGATTATTTCGTAAGCTTAAACCTAAATCCAATACATACATTGCTCCATCTGGTCCAAACGCAACATCGGCTAACCTTTCAAACCCACCTTCTAAAGTTAGAGAAGCCGGAAAGCCGGATTTATTCAATGCAAATGTACTAACTGTTCTCGTATTAATATCAATATTGGATATTCTATGTCCTACGCCGGAATATGATACTGTGTCTTTAGCAGATACGGGTACTCTGCTACCAAATTCAGCTATATAAATACTACCATAGGGTCCAAATGCCTTATTATAATTAAAATCAAAACCCATTATGTTTGAATTAGCCGGAAAGACAACAAAAGGTATTGGCGGAATATTGGGATGATTTTTTAAAAGAAATTCAGGCTGTATCCCTCCTTCAGGTTTAAATCTAGCTGTGTTTACAGGCTCTCCTCCACTAAAGTCAGGCCAACCATGCCATGCCCCGGGCACTACATTGTAAAATTCATCAAGAGCATTTGCAATTGGTCTGCTTCCTCTGACTTCGTACCCATTATTTGAAACAAATAAACGACCGTTCTCATCAAATTTCATATATGCAGGATTTCGAAATCCCCAGGCGAACAGTTCAAGTTTTGTGCCATCGAGATTTGCTCTTAATATACTACCTGACGCTTTTATAACACCTTTTCTTAATTCATATGGAAGATTTTGAACCCCATATTGAGAAAATCCTCCTGTATAAACTGTTTCCACTACATCTTCAGATGTAAATATATTGTAGGATACAAAGTTTTGCCCGACTAGCATGATATAATCACCCGGGTAGTCACAAAGTAATGGATTCGTAGTTACCCATTCATTATCCGGCCCTACTACTCCGGAATTTGTAACGGTGCCTTGCCCAAAATACATTTTATTATCAGGACCAAATACTACTCTGCTGTTATAGTAATCACCATTACTGGGTAGTCCGGTAATGATATTTTGCTTTGTTCCATCTAACTTAACTGTACTCACAAAGCCTCTATGGGATACATATATAGTTCCATTTAAGTAGTTTGTTCCTGTGATTGGTACTCTAAAATTGTCTGCGATTACTTCGAAACGACCATCTACCAATATTAATACTCTTGGATTTCCAGATGTCAGACCTGATTCAGCAACAATCAATTCTCCATTTTCAGTAAAGAACATACTGATGGGTGAATCTAATCCTTGTACAAATACCTCAATTATATATCCGGGTGGTATATTGATATCATCCACATTAAGATACCGTACTGCCTCTTCTATATTTTGGCTACATACATTCAATTGAAAATATTTTTGTGTTCTTTGATGCATTTAATCACCATAAAGATGAGCTTTATAAAATATATTCTATTCCAATTGCTTTATGTAAAATAGTTAATATAGTACCTCTAAATTAATAAAGAGGCTCTGCCTGCACAGTAATTACTGTGTAAGCAGAGCCTTTTTTAATAGCACCCGGTGGGCGCATATTCTAAACTAGCAATAAGTGTATGACTGTCGTTACTGATTTGGAACTGTTTGCCATCGGCCGATAAGCCATATTCTGGAGCAGCTTATTCAGCAGGTGTTTCGTCCTTTTCACCAATGGAGAGAAGCAGATTGAATACGATACCTACAACGGCTGCGGTAGCGAGAGCCGGGAACTGTGTACCAAACATCGGGATCATACCACCCTCAAACCCGAAGCTTCCGCCGAGTCCAACGATTAAGATAATCGCGATAATAGCAAGATTCTTGGATTTGAACATATCCACCTTACGATCCATCATAATGGTTACACCCTGTGCTGCGATAACACCGAACAGGTAGATGGAAAGTCCGCCGATTACCGCGGTAGGAATGGAGTATACAATGTTTATCAAAGGTGTGAAGCAGGAGATAATCATGGTAATCATAGCTGCTGTAATCAGTACCGGGATGGAGAATACCTTGGAAATAGCCATAGTACTAATATTTTCACCATAGTTAGTGCCTGCGGGACCACCGATCATACCGGATACGATATCGCCGATACCATCACCGATTAAGTTCAAGCCCAATTTGTCAGCGATGCTGTATTTCTTATCATGCTTCATCTTCTTTGCAAGGTCATTTACATAGATATCAAGCTGATATACATGTGCTGTAGACTCGGGAATGGTTGCAATCGCAATCGGCATGATTGCTGCAACTGCTGCAAAGGAAGGCTTCGGCAAGGTAAACTTAGGGAGGGCAAATATGGATGCGCTCTCAATGGTATTGAAGTTTACAAAAGGAATACCTGTAACCTGTCCGATGACTAAAGCAGCGACATATCCTGTCAAAAGGCCAAAAAGAATAGGCAACTGACTCAGCTTGCCCTTCAAGTATACAGAATATGCAATTGTTGAAATAAGGGTAATAATAGCGATAACCCATGCCATATTAGAAGCAAGAGCTGTCTTAGCGTCATCAACAGCAGGGAAAGCTGCTGCATTACCCATCGCATTTGCTGCTAAGGATAAACCGATGATCATTGCGATACTGCCTGTAACTGTAGGGGGAAGAATCTTATCAATGGTCTTTCTACCGGTACGCTGGATGATAAGACCTGCGGCGATGGAAACGAAACCTGACATTACGATACCAAACTGTGCAACAGATATTTTTTGATCTAGGGAGTAATTAGCGAATTGTTCTGCTGCCATGATGGAAGAGATTGCTGCGATGTAAGAGAAGCTGGAACCGTAATAGAGAGGAATCTTTCTACCTGTAACAAAGATGAAACAAAAGGTTGCCAAGCCGCTGGCAAAAATTGTGGTTGATACGTGGAATCCGGTGATCAATGCAACAAGTACGGTTGCAGGGAACATTACAACGATCTGCTGTAATGCAAATAAGATCAATTCCACGATCGGGGGTCTCTGATCCGGCAAATAGCCGATGGGTTGATTCTTTGAAGCCATATTAAATTACCTCCTGGGATTTTTTTTATTTTGACATACTTTTTATGATTTGTAAAGTGGGAATCGTGTCAATCGAGCAAAAAACTTGAAAAATTAGCCGGGAAAATCACGGAAAAATCTGGTTATCGTAGGAAAGTGCTGTGCACATCTACTAATACGGTTATTGAGGATACAAGTGCTGAAAGATGTTTAGTATTTTCTGAAATGTATGTGGTACAATAGAGATGGAACAAGGAAAAATAAATATGCATGCTTTATTTGGGTTGTTTTATAACTCTTTCAACCGGAGGATGCATGATTGATATTTATAGTGCACAAATGTCGGTGAGAATATAATAAGTATGAGAGGAGTGATAGTATGAAGGGAATATCCAAGCTGAAACTGAAGTGGAAAGGACTAGCAGATACGGTAAACCGATTTCCGCTGACAATCATTTTACTGATTGCAGCAGCAGCTTCCAACACCATAGGCATCGAAACAAAAGATAATCTGATTTATACAAAACTACTCATGGCCTTTCTGGTCGGAGCTGCGGTCTTTGCTGTGCTCCAGATGTTTTATGAAAGGTTTCTGGAGAATCCGATATTGAGGCTGATCTTTGCACTGATCTCTATAGCCTCTTCGGTACTGTATTACTTTTTTACTCGTAACTCTGATTGGAAGACTGAGATTTCGATTCGCACAACAGTGTTATTCTTCCTATTATTTATTGCATTTTTATGGATCCCTGTCATCAGGAACAGTTATAACTTCAACGAAAGCTTTTTAGCTGTCTTTAAAGCCTTTTTTACTGCAGTATTGTTCGATGGGGTCCTATATCTGGGAATTGTGTTAATTATTAGCGCAATTAATCTTTTGATCATAAAATTGGACGATCATGTCTTCCTTCATGCTCTGAATATCATCGGTGTCTTCATAGCGCCCATCTACCTGCTTACCATGATTCCTGTCTATCCGGGTAAGCGAGAGCTGGAGATGTCCAAAGAGAGTATAACTCAGAAAGAAGAAGAGCAATCATCAGCAGAATTATCCATGTCTTTGATTACGAAGCAGGTTACTCCGAATAAAATTCTGGTATCGCTGATCTCTTATGTGGTAATACCGATTACAGCGGTATTTACAGTCATCCTGCTGTTATATATCATAATCAATATCCGTGGAAAGTTCTGGACAGATAACCTGATGGAACCGATGCTGGTTTCTTATTCCATCACTGTGATTATTGTCTATCTGCTGGCCAGTTGCATCAATCATCCGCTAGCAAATTATTTCCGCAGAATATTTCCTAAGGTGTTACTTCCTTTAGTGTTATTTCAGACAGTTTCTTCTATATTAAAGATCTCAGAGGTTGGAATCACCTATGGGCGCTATTATGTGATCCTATTCGGAGTATTTGCAGCAGCAGCCGGTGTCTGTTTCAGTTTCCTGCAGGTATCTAAAAACGGGTTGATAGCTCCCATTCTGATAGGAATGGCTATTCTCTCAATCCTTCCTCCTGTGGATGCTTTTACTATTAGCAAAACAAATCAGATTCACAGACTGGAGTCGGCTCTCAAGAGAAATGGCATGCTTTCCGAGGGAGTGATTGTGCCAAGAGCTGATGTATCAGAGAAGGATAAGGCAACCATGGTTCAATCTGTTGATTATATCGTCCGCATGGGATATGATAAGGATTTACCGTATCTTTCTAACTATACAGTTTCCTATGAATTTGAAAAAACCTTTGGATTTACCAAGGACAGCGGGGAAGGAAGCGAGTATAAAAGCTATTATGTTAGCAGAAATATGACAGACCCGGTTACAATCACGGGTTTTGATGCAATGCTGCAGATCAATATTTATAATGCAGCACCTGATACCGTAAGCAGTCCATTTGAGATAAACGGAACGGTTTATGTAATACGAGCAACACATCTGACTGGTGGAAGTCAGGTGATCAATCTGGAGCGAACCGATGGCAGGGTACTGCTTTCTTATGATTTAAGTGAGATGTTTCAGCGGTTTTCGGAAACTTCAGATAAGAGCAGTCATCCTACGACAGACATGACCTTTACGAAAGAAAATGAGGAGGCTATTATCACATTGGTGGCGAACTCCATCAGTAGCAGCAATTGGGCGGAAGGGTCAGACCAGGCTGCGGATCTGCTTGTATTTGTTAAGGCGAAATAATTCCTATTAAATCTATAGAAAAAGTGTGGTAAGGAATCGGGTTTTATGGTACACTGATTTTCAAGTCCCGGTAACAGTATCGGTGACCATCTATTCTAGCTAAAGGAACAGTACAATGAACGATAAGAATAACAGAGAAATCACAGTCCAACATTTGAAGACATTATCAGAGCAGGAATATCTACTGGTGGATATCCGGGATGAAATATCCTATAACCATGGATATATTCCGGGTGCAGTGAATATGAGCAAAGACGAGCTGATACAGGCTTCGGAGAAACTACCGGCAGATCGTAAGATCATCCTTTATTGCATGAAGGGTATCATCAGTAAGGAGGCTGCACAGGAATTATCCGAAAAGGGCCTAGAAGCCTATAATCTGACCGATGGCTACGGTGAATGGCTGAAGCAAAGCTTTAATGAAGTGAACCGCTGCGAAGAGATAGAGCTGAGTATCAGAAAGAAGTTCCATAAATCTATCTTCACAAAGTTTGCGAAAGCAATCAATGAATATGAGTTGGTGAAGGAAGGGGATAAGATTGCGATCTGTATCTCCGGTGGTAAGGATTCTATGCTGATGGCAAAGCTATTTCAGGAACTGAAACGCCATAACAAATTTCCCTTCGAGGTAGTTTATCTGGTGATGGATCCGGGCTACAGTGATTTTAACAGGGAGATCATTGAGACCAATGCAAAGCTGCTTGGGATTCCGATTACCATGTTTGAAACCAATATATTTGATGCGGTATTCGAGGTTGAAAAATCACCCTGTTATCTCTGTGCCAGAATGAGACGTGGTCATCTGTATCGAAAAGCCCAAGAGCTGGGGTGCAATAAGATCGCACTCGGACATCATTATGACGATGTGATTGAGACCATACTGATGGGAATGCTGTACGGGGCTCAGATTCAGACTATGATGCCGAAGTTGCACAGTACGAATTTTGAAGGGATGGAGCTCATCCGCCCGATGTATCTGATCAGAGAAGAGGATATTAAGCATTGGCGAGAATATAATCATCTTCACTTTATCCAATGTGCCTGCCGTTTTACAGACACCTGTAGCGTTGGCAGCAGTGATAGTAATACCGGTTCCAAAAGATCGGAGATCAAGCATCTGATCCAAAAACTGAAGGAAACAAATCCTTATGTCGAGGGAAATATTTTCAGGAGTATCGAAAATGTGAATCTGGATACGGTAATTGCTTATAAACAAAACGGAGTACAGCATCATTTTCTGGAGGATTATGATCTATGACGATACAACAGCTAAGATATGTGGTTAGTGTTGCAAATAATAAATCGATGAATAAGGCTGCGGCAGAGCTTTTTATCAGTCAGCCCAGTTTATCCAGCACGATCCGTGACCTGGAGGAAGAGATCGGGATAGAATTATTCATGCGCTCCAATCGGGGAATTATCATTACTCCAAAGGGAGAGGAATTTTTGGGACATGCCAGACAGATCATTGAGCAATATCAGCTGATTGAAGAAAGATACATAGAAAATAAAAATCCGAAGAAGAAATTCAGTGTCTCGATGCAACATTATACTTTTGCGGTTCAGGCATTTATTGAAATGGCAAAGGAATTCGGCATGGAGGATTATGAATTTGCAGTCCATGAGACCAAGACCCATGAGGTAATCGACAATGTCAGGAACCAAAAAAGTGAGCTTGGAATACTATATCTGAATGATTTTAATCGTAAGGCAATGGAGAAAATCTTCCGGGAATATGAGCTGGAATATACGGAGCTGTTTCAATGCAGTATTTATGTGTACCTGTGGAAGAACAACCCCCTGGCGAAAAAGAGCGTAATAGAATTTGACGAGCTTAAAGATTATCCCTGCCTGTCCTTTGAACAAGGAGATAACAATTCGTTCTATTATGCCGAGGAGGTATTCAGTACACGTGATTATAAGCAAATCATAAAAGCGGATGACAGAGCAACACTGCTTAATCTGATGATCGGTTTGAACGGTTATACGCTATGCTCCGGTATCATTTGCGAGGACCTAAATGGTGATCGATATAAAGCAGTTCCTCTAAAAACAGAAGATAAGATGAGTATAGGCTACATCAAAAGCAGCAAAGCACCCCTGAGCAGGTTAGGTGAGAGATATATCGAGGAATTGCTGAAATTCAGGGATAAAGTATTATAGAACAGACGTCAGGAAATCTGAAATAAGCATTGAACATGTTACAACCATGGGAGGAAACAGAGAAGCTATGAATGCGCACGAAAAGCTTACTATATTACAGGATAATTTAAGACAAAGACAAAAGATAGCAATCGCCTTCTCGGGAGGAGTCGACTCGACCTTCTTATTAAAGGTGGCACATGACTTACTGGGAGATAATGTGATAGCCGTTACCGCGACCTCCTGCTCTTTTCCCAAAAGAGAGCTGAAGGAGGCTAGTGCCTTCTGCGAGAAGGAGGGCATCAGACATATCATCTGTGAGTCGGAGGAATTGCAGATTGAGGGCTTTTCGCATAATCCGGTCAACCGCTGCTACCTTTGCAAATCAGAATTATTTACGAAGATATGGGATATTGCCAAGCAACAGGATATTCCTTTTGTTGCTGAGGCCTCGAATATTGATGATAATGGGGACTACCGTCCCGGTCTGCAGGCAGTGAAGGAACTGAATGTGCTTAGCCCATTAAGAGCTGCCGAATTGAATAAAAATGAGATTCGTATATTATCGAAGGAACTCGGACTTTCCACCTGGAATAAGCAGTCCTTCGCCTGCCTGTCCTCACGGTTCGTCTATGGGGAAGAGATTACAGAAGAGAAGCTGCATATGGTGGATGAAGCGGAGCAGCTACTGCTGGATCTGGGCTTTAGACAGGTCCGTGTCCGTATGCATGATAAGATAGCAAGAATTGAGATAACCAAGGAAGAGTTCCCTAAGATGCTCGATCTGTTACATGCTCAGGCCTTCACCGAGGTGATTCATCAGAAGCTGAAGAAGCTTGGCTTTTCTTATGTGACCATGGATCTCGGAGGTTATCGTACAGGCAGTATGAACGATTCCATATTACTGAATTAGTGGATCTATTTATCCGGTAAGGAGGCGCTATGCATAGTTTTCTGATTAAAGATACGACAAAGGAAGAACGCGAGCAAATTGTCCGTCAAGCTTTAAGTTGCGGCGGAGGAGGCTGTGAAAACTGCTCTGCCTGTGGAGTGTATGGGGCCAGTGATCCCTATGAGATGTATCAACCTTATATTGACGGAGAAAAGGAAATTACTCAGATTACACAGGAATTTCAAGCGCGATATCTGCATGGATGATATAGAAGTATTTCATTAAATATAGGATAGCTGGTTATATGATGTGCTTATAACCAGCTATATTTTTTATATCATAGCCATGATTCTGGAGCGATGCTATAATAACTGTTACATTGACAGATAATAGCAGTTACAATGACAGATAATAATATGTTATTCAGACATCATTTTAGTGAAGGAATGTTTAATCAGTTAGGAAACAGCGAAGGAATATGCAATCAATTAGGAAACAGTGAAGTAATGATCAATCAGTTAAGAAGCAGTGAGGTGGAGTATGGGATATCAATTTTCAACAAAGTGTATCAATGGTGATGGAAATAAACCTTCTTGTGATAAATCGGGTGCAGTCAGTTTTCCGATCTATCAGACAGCAACCTTTGCCCATGTGGGTGTGGGGGAGAGTACAGGGTATGACTACACCAGACTACAGAATCCAACCAGGGAACAACTGGAGAAAGTAGTAGCCTCCTTGGAAAACGGCATCGATGCCCTGGCTTTTTCCAGTGGAATGGCTGCCATCACTGCTTTGATGGAGATTTTTGTACCGGGAGATCACATTATCACAGACAGCGATTTATACGGAGGAAGTATTCGCCTCTTCAATCATATCAGCAAGAAAAACGGCATTACCTTCAGTCATGTGAACTGCTCTATAGAAGCCGTCGAGCCTTATATCAACGAACATACGAAAGCGATCTTTATTGAAACGCCCTCCAATCCAATGATGAATGTGACGGATATTCGTAAAATGGCGGATCTCGCAAAAAGACATCAATTGCTTTTGATTGTCGATAATACATTTCTGTCACCCTACTTTCAGAATCCACTGGAGCTGGGAGCAGATATCGTAATTCATAGCGGAACCAAGTATCTGGGAGGACATAATGATACCATTGCCGGATTTGTGATCACCTCTTCAGCAGAGATTTCTGAGAAATTAAGATTTATCATCAAGACAGTGGGCTCCGGCTTATCCCCCTTTGACAGTTGGCTGATCCTGCGAGGGATAAAGACGCTTGCACTGAGGATGGAAGCTTCACAGAAAAATGCATTGGCGATTGTGGATTGGCTGCAAAAGGAGAAGAAGGTAACGAAAGTATATTATCCCGGGATTCCAGGTACGGAAAGCTATGAGATCTGTAAGAGCCAGGCAAGAGGCTTTGGTAGCATGATTACCTTTGAGACAGAGAATAAGGAGTTGGCTGTAAAGCTTCTGAATCAAGTAAACCTAATCCAGTTCGCAGAAAGTCTCGGAGGAGTTGAGACATTGATTACTTATCCGATTACACAGACCCATGCGGATGTACCGAAGGAGGTACTGGCTGCGAACGGAATCACCGACAGAATTCTGCGTCTTTCTGTTGGTATAGAGGCAGTTGAGGATTTACTGGAGGAACTAAGAAGGGTTTTCTACGAGGGAGAGGAGTAGAAGGAGTAATAGGTGGAGTAATGTAATGAGTATAGAATGAGTGATTTACTTAGTGATTGAATAAGTGATAGAATAAGAAATGGATTAAGTGATGGAATGAGCATTGGACTAAGCGATGAATCGGGCAATGGATGAAGCGATGGAGGGAATATGAAGTATAACGATTTTGATACGATTATTGATCGTAGGAATACAAACAGCCTGAAATATGATTTTGCTGCGCGTCGCGGTAAACCAGAGGACATTCTGCCCTTATGGGTCGCAGACATGGATTTTAGGGTGTCTCAGAAGATATTGGATGCCATCCATGAGCGAGTCGAACATGGGATCTTTGGTTACAGTGAGGTGCAGGAAGGTTACTTCGAAGCGCTGCAGCAATGGATGAAGGAAAGACACAATTGGAATATTGAAAGACGATGGCTGGTGAAGACTCCGGGGGTGGTATTTGCCATTGCTATGGCTGTTCAGGCCTATACTAAGCCGGGAGACAGTGTCCTGCTTCAGAAGCCTGTGTATTACCCTTTCGGTGAGGTTATCGAGGATAATCACAGAATACTTGTGGATAATATGTTGGTTCTGGGTGCTGATGGTGCATATCATATGGACCTGGTAGATTTTGAACAGAAAATTGTGGAGCATCAAGTGAAGCTGTTCCTTTTATGCAATCCTCATAATCCGGTCGGCAGAGTCTGGACTACGGAGGAGCTGAAGAGCTTGGGAGAAATCTGTGTTAAGCATGATGTGATTGTGATCAGCGATGAAATTCATATGGATTTCGTTTATGAAGGTCATAGGCATAAAGTATTTGCCGAGCTTTGCGATGAGTTCAGGCATAGAACGATTACCTGTACCTCTCCGAGTAAAACCTTTAATCTGGCAGGACTTCAGATCTCCAATATCCTGATCTCCGATACGAAGCTGCGTCAGCAATTCCGTAAACAGATTGACGCAGCGGGCTACAGTCAGCTGAATACCCTGGGATTGACTGCCTGTGAGGCTGCATATAGATATGGAACACCATGGTATGAAGAATTGATGAAATACCTGTCAGATAATATTAAGTTTCTCAGAGCATATCTGGCGGAAAACCTGCCTCAAATCAAGCTGATCGAGCCGGAGGGAACTTACCTGGTCTGGCTGGATTTCAGAGGGTTAGGGATGACGGAAGAAGAAAGGGAAGAACTGATTGTCCATAAAGCGGGCTTGTGGTTGGATAGCGGTGTCATGTTCGGACCGGCAGGAGAGGGCTTTGAGCGTATCAATATTGCCTGTCCCAGAGCAGTTCTGGAAAAAGCTCTGAAGAAGTTGGAAAAAGCATTAGCATAAAACGATACAGAATATTGTGGAATACCGGAGGGAAGCCTGGAAGAAGGACCAGTTCACCCTCCGGTATTTTGTTGGATTTTAGGACAATAGACAAAGTTAATCTTCTATGTAAGAGATTAATTCCGGTCTATCCTCGGATGTAAGTGCTGTGTAAAGAAATTTTATGGAAATAATTATTTCCGAATTGACATAATACCAGTGTTGTTGTAAACTTATAGCGTAATTTCATAAGGCCTCACTATCAAAGGTGAGGTAGAGGCGCGATATTTAACAGTCTGTAGAGGAGCTAGAGAAGCTAGGATGCTGCGGAGAAGGAAATGTCGCCGAAGTGTGTGGTATCCTCGGTACCATATGCTGGGTCTGCAGTTAAGAGCTGCAGGACTGTCTTGGTAAGCAACCCGGCTTTCCAAGTTGTGCTATCTCATGAGGGATATTGGGGACTTAGGCGGACAAAGAAGTATAACCTGAGTGAACCTCAGGTTTTTTTAATTCTTAGAAATATCATCAGTGAATTAAGGATACTTAGGGTACATAGTTGCAGATACTGATTTTTGAAAGCTCCTGCCCCATAGAAATTGGCAGATAGGTCTTATAGAAACAGATTAAAGTAATGGAGGATGATTTTATGAAGAAGAAAATTGCAGTAATTCTCGTTCTTGCCATGGCAGCACTGATGCTTACGGGCTGTGCTAAGAAGGACGACAACAAGTTCCGTGTCGGTATGGAGTGCGGATATGCACCCTTTAACTGGACGCAGTCGGATAACGCTAATGGCGGTGTTACCATTGATGGTAGTGCAGACTATGCCGGAGGCTATGATGTAGAGATTGCAAAGAAGATTGCAGAGGGCTTAGGTAAAGAGCTGGTAATTGTAAAAACCGAATGGGATGGTCTGGTTCCGGCTTTACAGTCCGGTAAGATCGATGCCATCATCGCAGGTATGTCACCGACTGCAGAGCGTAAAGAAACAATCGATTTTACAGATAATTATTATAAATCAGACCTTGTTATGGTTGTGAAGAAGGGCGGTGCTTATGAGGGTGCTACTTCTATCCAGGATTTCTCCGGAGCGAAGATTACAGCACAGCTCAATACCTTCCACTATTCTGTAATCGATCAGATTAATGGAGTATCGAAGCAGCCGGCAATGGAAAGCTTCCCGGCAATGAGAGTCGCACTGGAATCCGGTGTTATCGACGGATATGTATCCGAGCGTCCGGAGGGTGTCAGTGCATCGGCAGCAAATGATAACTTCGCTATGGTTCAGTTCACAGAAGGCTTTGAGACTTCTCCCGATGATACCGCAATCGCTGTTGGTATCGAGAAGGGAAGCGACCTGACTGCGAAAATCAATGAAATATTAGCAGGTATATCAGAAGAAGATCGCGTCAGCATTATGGATACTGCAATCGCTAATCAGCCTGCAGCAGAATAATTGTGAACCTTAAGAGGCTGTCCAAATCTGAAAATCCTTTGGGCAGTCTCTCTATTTTTTATGTAATAGGGAATTGCATTACTTTGCAATCCTCAATCAAGCAATGCTTGAAAAGCAAGTATTCCATATAACAGAAAGGCTTGGTGTATTATGTCTTGGGATAAGTTTGTGCAAATCGTTACTGAAAACTGGCCGATGTTCCTACGCGGTGCAGGGGTAACCTTATTCATCTCTATCATAGGTACAATCCTCGGTTCCTGTATCGGCTTACTAATCGGTACGATCCGTACGATACCTATGCCGGATAAGGGATTTAAAAAAGTTGTGTTAAAGGTTGTCAATGCTATCTTGACTGCTTACGTGGAATTCTTCCGCGGAACGCCGATGATCGTACAGGCGATGGTAATCTATTACGGATCTGCTATGGCACTCGGAATTGATATGAACCGTACGGCAGCAGCGATTTTTATCGTATCCATCAACACCGGTGCTTATACAGCTGAGATTGTCCGTGGCGGTATCATCTCCATCGACAAAGGGCAGTTTGAGGCAGCCCATGCAATTGGCATGAATCACATTAAGACCATGATGAATGTCGTATTACCGCAGGTACTTCGTAATATCCTGCCGGCCATCGGTAATGAGTTCGTCATCAATATCAAGGATACTTCCGTGTTGAACGTAATCTCTGTATCGGAGTTGTTCTTCCAGGCGAAGACCGTTGCCGGTATTACCTTTGATTACTTTGATACCTTCGCAGTGGCATGTATCATGTACCTGATCATGACCCTGGCTGTTACAAGAATTCTTCGTGTGATTGAACGTAGAATGGAGGGACCGGAGAATTTCATCGTCATTCCCGGTAATCAGATGCAGGTGGAGCGACCCGAAGATCATGTGAAGAAGCTTCGCGGCTAGAAAGGAAGAATAGCATGGAAAGAGTAATTGATGTTCAACATTTAAAGAAATCCTTTGGACAGAATGAAATCCTGAAGGATATAGATTTCTCTGTAGATAAAGGAGAAGTGGTATGTATCATCGGAGCCTCCGGTTCCGGTAAGTCAACTCTTCTTCGCTGTATCAACCTGCTGGAGAAGCCCAGTGACGGTGCTATCATCTACAACGGTGAGAACATTCTGGATGATAAGCATGATGTCTATGCCTACCGTACCAAGCTCGGTATGGTGTTCCAGCAATTCAACCTGTTCAACAATCATAATGTACTCAATAACTGTACCGTTGGACAGATCAAGGTACTGAAGCGTTCCAAGGAAGAGGCTGAGACAATAGCCATGAAGTATCTCACGGTCGTTGGCATGGACCAGTATGTGAATGCGAAGCCGAAGCAGCTTTCCGGAGGACAGAAGCAGAGAGTTGCAATAGCAAGGGCATTATCCATGGAGCCGGATGTACTCTTATTCGATGAGCCTACTTCAGCACTTGATCCTGAGATGGTGGGAGAGGTACTGGCTGTTATGAAGGAACTGGCGAAAAGTGGTCTGACGATGCTTGTCGTTACCCACGAGATGGGTTTTGCGAAGGAAGTTTCCAACCGTGTCGTATTCATGGATAAGGGAGTCATCGCCGAGGAAGGCACACCGGATCAGATCTTCAATAATCCGACTCAGGAGAGAACGAAGGAATTCCTAAAGCGTGTTCTGAAGGAGCAGTAAAGGATAGCGATAGAGATAATAGCGATAGAGTTAATAGAGAGAATAAAAAAGTAAAGAAAGTAAAGATAGTAAAGATAGTAAAGATGACGTTAAGTGATAGCACTAGAGATATCATTAAGAGTTGATAATAAAAATAATAGAAATAATAGAACAGGGCTACTGTAAAATACATATTTTACAGCAGCCCTGTTAAGTCATACTCCCCCGGTCCCATCCTGATTATTATGTATGCGAATAAGCTTTTATTACTTGATTGCTGTCAATTTGGCGAGTTTTGTATATACCTGAGTATTATCATAATAGCCTTTAAAAGCATCTGCACCGTTTCCGATAGCAAAGATTGCTTCAGGTAATCCCGTATGAGAGAAGGAAGCAAAATCTAATCCGGATTTTCGAGCAAGGATGTGAGTGGTTGTAACAGTAAGAGGTTCATAACCGCCATATTTTATAGCATCCTCAGCACTTAATGTCTTATTTTCCTTCAGAGTCAAGGCATAGGCTTCCTGCAGTTGGAGGTATTCGCTATCCGTAAGAATTAGACTGGCTGGGGTTGCCGCTGTCTTATTAAGACTTGACACCAAACCAAAGTTATTTTCGATATCCTTCAGTACCGTCATGAAGTCCGTCTGTTCTTTTTTGTAAGCAGTCACATATTGCGTATCAAATTTTGCGTAAGATATTTTTTGCTTGGAAATGTTCGATAGATAGGTATTATAACCCGTACCGGCATAACCGATGGAGAAGCCGCCGGTCTCATGGTCTCCGGTTACCAGGATTAAGGTTTCCTTCGGATGCTTGCGATAAAAGGCGATGGCCTTATCGACGGCCTTGCTCATAGCGATCGTATCATTGATTACGGATGCAGCATCATTCGCATGGCCTGCCCAGTCGATCTTACCACCTTCCACCATCATAAAGAACCCCTTCTTATTATTCAGGACTTCGATACCCTTTGATACATAGTCGGCCAGCTGCCATTCTTCAGGAGCAGCATCGATTGCATAGGGCATGGCATCTGAGTCGGCAAGCGTCTCAGCTATTACGATAGCCTTACCGTCTTTTGCGGTCAGCTCCTTGGCATCAGACTGTGTCCTCACTACCTTGTAGCCGGATTCCTGTGCGATCTGGTATAGGTCCTTCTGATCCTTTGCCTTTCCGGTAGGATTGATCAGGGCACCTCCTGCAAAATAATCAAATCCGCTTTGTACCAGCTCCAGTCCGATCTCGTAATAATTGTTTCTGGAAGTTTGATGCGCATAGAAAGCAGCCGGAGTGGCATGGTTTAAATTAACAGTGGAAAGAATACCAATCTTATATCCAAGCTGCTGCTTCAGCTTTTCAGCAATGGTCACATAGGCTTCGGTCATGGTAGTATCCATATTAATGGTCCCGCTATTGGTCTTATTTCCTGTCGCCAGGGAAGTGGCGGTAGAAGCGGAGTCCGGGCAGAAAGATGTACTGTCAAAGGTCTGTACAGTACCTGAAACCGGAAATTTCATAAAACTGAGAGGTTCTGATGCAATTACTCCGCTATTGTTCACTGCTCCGAGATAATCGGATGCTGCTTGAAATTGCGGATAACTCATACCGTCTCCGATAAACAGAAATATGTATTTTGGAGCAATTGGTTTGTTTGAAGCCCTTGCTACGTCTGTGTTTCCCCCTATAGGTAACAGGAACGATAGAGCTAACAGACAGACTAATAATCTTTTCAAATACTTCTTCATTTTTGTCCTCCTTAAAAGTTTTATATTATCTTCTTCTTATTCACTATAACAATTCTATTGTAAAGAACGATATCATGAGTTAGTTAATTTTTGGTTATTACTTTGTAAGCGATAGAGGATTGCGAAATATTTTTATAGCGCGGTTATAGCGGAAGCAGTATAATATAGTCAATTGTTCATCGATACTAGTGACATTATAATAGATATATCGACACTATGAAAGGGGAGGTTTATGAATACCATATCGGAGATTACGATTGAGAAGCTTCAGCACCGATATATGCTGAAGGAGGTATCAGTCAAAGAGACTATCGAAGAGTATATTAGCCGTATCAGAAAGTATGATCAGGGAGACGGCGGACTGAATAGTGTATTGGAAATCAATCCGGACGCCCTACTGATAGCGGAGAGATTAGACAGCGAGGGTAGACTGGACAACCAGCTGCTCTATGGCATCCCGATCTTACTGAAGGATAATATTGATACTGCGGATCAGATGCACACCTCTGCGGGAGCGCTGGCTTTGGCTAACTCCTACGCATTAGAGGATGCTGAGCTGGTTAAGCGGTTACGGGAACAGGGAGCGGTCATTCTCGGCAAGACGAATATGACGGAATTCGCCAATTATATGACAGAAGGAATGCCGAATGGTTATAGTTCTCGGGGTGGACAGGTACTAAATCCCTATGATCGCCAGAGAGATCCGTCGGGCTCCAGCTCCGGTTCCGGAGTGGCGGTAGCAGCTAATCTTTGCACTGCATCGATTGGATCAGATACCTGTAACTCTATTATAGGACCGGGAACTGCGAATGGTGTCGTTGGCTTTCGCCCCAGTATGGGTGCTGTAAGCCAAAAGGGGATTATTCCAATCAGTGCTACACTGGATACCGCCGGACCATTTACCAGGACGGTGAGAGATTCGGCTTTGATGTATGCCGGGCTGACTGGGAAAGCCTTAGTGCAGGACATTGGCGAAGATATCAGGGGAAAGGTAGTCGGATATAATACCTGGAAATCGAAAGACAGTGAGGACCTGCTTCCTTATACAGAGCAGGCGATAGAAGAGCTCGAGAAAGCAGGAGCAATCATTAAAAGAATCAGTATCCCCGAAGCACCACAGATCATGGATGTCATGAGGTATGAATTCAAATCTGCGATGAATGCATATTTAAAACGACTTCCTATCACATATCCAGTTCGTACACTGGAGGATATCATTGAATTCAATAAACAGCATTTCGATCAGGCACTAGTATACGGACAGAGCTTATTAATCGACGCCCAGGAGAACGCATCCGGTCAAATGGATGAGCCTGAATATCTGGCTGTTCTGAGAGATCGACAGGTAAGACTGCTGGAGGTGCGGGAACAGCTGCGGAACGTAGATTTCTGTCTGATGTACAGCTATAACAGTATTCTGATGTATACCGGATTCCCTGCGATTACGATTCCCTACGGCTTAAGGGAGGATGGTATGCCTGCAGTTCTTCAGATGACTGCTGTCAGTGATGAAAAGCTGCTTCAGCATGCTTATACTGTCGAGAGATTGCTTGGCAGGAGAGTGGCACCGAATAGGTAGGCATTTGAAATGAAATAGAGTAGTATGTATTAGTCTAATATTACATTAGAATTGTGATTAGTGTGCAGATATCATAAGACAACTTGGTATCAGGCAGAGGGAGTAGAGACTATGGCGAAATTATTTTATCAGGGGCATGGCAGTTATCGAATTATCAGTAAGAATAATGTAGTAATTTACTTTGATCCGTATGCAGGAAAAGGGTATGATATACCGGCGGATCTGATCCTGGTTACTCATCAGCACGATGATCACAACCAGGTCGGTAAGGTCGCGAAGAAGGCTTCCTGTACCATCATACAGGAGAAGGATGCCCTAAAGGGAGGCAGCTACAACAGCTTTGATGTACAGGGAATTCATATTCAAGCAGTTCCTGCGTATAATAAAAATCATCCTAAGGCTGAAAGCGTAGGTTACGTGATAACGGTTGACGGTATCAAGCTCTACGGCTCGGGAGATACCTCCACGACGAAGGAAATGGGAGAACTGGCGGCACTAAAGCTTGATTATGCCATTCTGTGTACCGACGGTATCTATAATATGGACCCGAAGGAGGCTACCGAATGTGCCGAACTGATTGGGGCAAAGCATTCGATACCGGTTCATATGAAGCCGGGAGAATTATTTGATCAGAAGATGGCAGAGCAGTTCACTGCCAAGAACAGACTGATTGTAGAAGCAGGAAAAGAAATAGAGTTATAAGACTAGAAACTGATGTAAATACGCATAAGAAGAGCAGAGTAAGGAAATCTGTAGCCTTACTCTGTTCTTCTTATGTGTATTTACATCAACCTTTTTCTATATCATGATTTTCAAAGCTTTCGCATGATTAATTGGTATAATTGATATCACAAAGTACACAAGTTAGCGATTTAGTGTAATAATTATTGTAAAATGGCATGATTTGTCATATAATATGATTTATGAACTAATTATATAATGTGAAGGGGATCGACTAGTTATGAGCAAAAGTATCTATAACTTTAAGAAAGCGGATTTTGTATGTACGTGTATTATCCTCGCGGTGTGTCTTCTGACCTTAGTTTATAACTTTGCAGGGAAGAGCTTTTCAGAGGGTATGGAGTTATCCATCCCGGTATTCGGAACAGCCGGGATTGTAGTCATCCTATATTTTGTTCCAATACCAAGCAGAGCAAAAGGATTTCTCTATAGTGTGATCATCCTTGCAGCTTCCATCATGGCACTGCTTTCTGATCCGACCGATCAGGGAACGAATTTTACAATCGCCGCTTCCATCGTAGTTCTTTGTCTCTATTATTCCTCAAAACTTCTGATTACCTACGGTATTATCCTGAATGCGGTATATCTGATTATATATAATATTGATAGCGTCATTTTATTCGGTAAAGAACGTCCCGTTAGCTTCCTGTTATCCTCCATGCTCATGATAAACAGTATGTTTCTTGTGATTTATTTCTCTAATCGCTGGGGAAGCCAGATTATCATGAGGGCTACACAGAAGGAGCAGGAGGTCAATGAGCTTCTGAATAAACTTCAGGCCACCTTCGAGAAGGTGGGAGAGACCTCCAATGTATTAATTAAGAACGTAACTACCCTTGACGATAATATGAATTCCATCGTAGAATCCAGCAAAGAAACCTCCAACACGATGAATGAGGTGGCAAGAGGAACCGAGCATCAGGCAGAGAGCATCTATGATATCAATGCAAATATGACTGTGGCAGTGGAGGAAGTGAACTCTACGAAGGAAATTGCTGAGAAGATTACCTCGAACTCAGATCTGATCTCCCAAAAGGTTGCGAAGGGTACAGAGAAGATCGGCTCCATGATGCTCCAGATGAACACAATCAATCAGGCAGTCGGAGCGGCACTTACTACAGTAAACGAATTGCAGTCAAATATCGAGATGATAGACAGCTTACTAGCCGGTATCGAGGGGATCTCGGTGCAGACCAACCTATTATCAATCAATGCTTCCATAGAATCAGCGAGAGCCGGTGAACAGGGCAAGGGCTTTGCAGTGGTCGCAGGTGAGGTAAGAAAACTTGCTGTTCAGAGTTCAAAGACAGCAAAAAGCATTCAGGAAATCACAGAGGTCATCTCTACGAATTCTACTTCGGCGGTAGATAAGGTAAGCCAGGGTGAGAAGGCGGTCAAAGATGGTAATCTCGTATTAAATGAGGTCAGAGAATATTTTAAAGATGTAGAGAAAGCAGTAAATGAGACCTTCGATTTACTTGCAACCGAGAATAAGATGATCAATAGCATCTTGGATAAATTCATCCAGGTACAGGAACGCATTGAGAGCATTGCCAGCATATCAGAGGAGCATTCCGCCTCCAACGAAGAAATCCTGGCTACGATTGAGAATGAAAGTAGTGATATCATCGCAATCAAGGATTCTATCAAGGAAATCAAGGATATGACGGCTGTACTGAACCAGATGTTACAGCTGTAGATGAAATAAAAGATTAATCATAGATACATAATTTGAATAGACTTCATCAAGTATAATCATATTGTTTATATGATTTATGTTCATATTGTTTATATGATTTATGATCAGACTATTGTAAAATAAAGTATAGTCTGTTATAATCAGGTTAGAAAAATCAAGGACACATAGTGTCGATTGATTCCTGCATGCAGATAGTTATCCTACAAGTCGGACGCTCGAGGATAACTATCTTTTTTTGTATCGTTGATCCAAATAAGTGAGAATTGCAAATGCCATAATAGAAGACTAATTACTTCCGATACTGTCATAGGCCTCACCCCCTCTTTATGTAATAAAGAAGGAATCAATCGATATATTATCCCCAATCGTTCTAACCTGATTATGCTACAACAGGCGAGTCATAGCAGGGTTATCATAGCATGACTGGTATTAGTTTACAATCAGTAAAAGGCGAAATATGGGTTTAATATAGTGTTTTTGTTATAAATATACAAAAAATGTTAAAAAGTCTGTTACATTTTATGTAAAAGAAAAGATTTACAATTATGTATTTTTGAATTATTATATAAATATCTTAAATTCACTAACTTTCTATTACTCAATTAATCTTTATTCCTATTTTTCCGTTTCTTTATAAAATCTAAGGGGGTTTTTGTGTGAAATTAGCATTCTGGAGCAATGCCGGTGAGGTTTGCTCAGTATCTCAAAATCTTGCAGCTATTAGTATTGCTAGTGTCAATCGTTTTCATTATTCGGTTATTACAATGGAAAATCGCCTGCACAGTCATAATTTAGGCAAGGCCTATCATCATAGAGAAAAATATAATTCTCATGATTCAGTAGGCACTAATTATTATGATGGTAATGGCATAGAAGGTTTACTAAGAAAGATCTATCGCGGAGATAGTAAGCCGGATATTCTTAAAGCTTATCTAATGGAAATCATTCGTAATCATCTCTATTATATTCCCCAAAGTAAAACAATACATAATGAAATATTTGATTATGAATTCGATCATTGCATTTACTCCTTGTTTCAGATAACGGATCAATGTGCTGATATATGCTTTATAGATACAGCCAGCAATAATAGTCTCAGTACAAAATTCATTCTGGAGGAAGCGGACCTCATCGTAATAAATCTATGTCAAAAGAAAAATGTTCTAGAGGACTTTTTTCAAAATTATGACTCCTTAATTCCCAAAGCGGTCTTTATCATCAGTAACTATGATCCAAAGGCTTCGAAAAGCAGTCTTTCTCTTTTTAAAGAGTTTCATATCCCTCGTGAGAATATCATTGCTATCCCTTATAATGAACTTTATCACATTGCTTATGAAAGCGGGAACGTCCTGGATTTTATCAACGGTAATTACTCCTGCAATATCGACAATCCTAATTATTCATTTATTCAATCTATAAAAAAAGCAACCTATGTCATTATTAGAAAATTGGAATACATTACCAGGCAAAAGGTACTACATCCGTGTGGAAAATAGCAGCATTACGTATTCTCGCAATTGTTATTATAGGAATATTGCTATTCTTATTCTTAATAATGATATGTGGGAAGATAGAAGGTAGATATATAAAAAAAAGAAAACACAGAGCATGCAGGCAATATAAAAACATGCATATAATAGTCTGTATAATCTATCTGTTATCTTTAATAACTACAGTTCTTCTATGTTTTTATATCATTGAACATAGAATTGGAGGAGCAAGGTGAAAATTCATAATAGGATAAAAAGGACTACAAGGCAATATATTGTGGTTGCTTTGATCTGCATTATAGTGATCAGTGGGGCTGCTACGATTACTTCTTATCTTATCACTAACCAAATAAAGGCCGAATATGATTCCTTGCTAAAGAAGGCAGAAGGGGATATTAAGGCAAATCAAAGAAATATCTATGTTTCTACAAGAAAAATTAAAGCAGGGGAAGAACTTACAAAGGATGTGATTGAGAAAAGAACAGTATATTCATCACAAGCACAAGAAACCTATATAACGGAGAATGAGATTGGAACCCTTACACTAATTGAAATACCGGAACAAACTTATATTATGCGTTCCATGGTCTCCGAAAATTCCGTAGCATCAGAGCTCCGAGAAGTTGAATATCAGGTAATATATCTTGGCGGTAATATAATATGCGGTGATACGGTAGATGTTAGAATAATCTTTCCGAACGGAGAAGACTATATTATACTTACGAAAAAGTTGATTAAAAATATTGCTGCTGACAATCAAACAATCTATTTATGGTTAGCAGAGGAAGAGATTCTTAGGATGTCCAGTGCAATCGTTGACTCTTATCTCTATACAGGGGCAAAATTGTATATCACAAAATACATAGAACCCAATCTCCAAGACGCTTCTTGCATTACCTATGAGCCAAGTCTGGCTACCATCCAATTGATCAGGAATAATCCCAATATCATAGAAACTGCTACGAATGAACTAAGTAAGGAAGTGCGAAAAGCAATGGAAAATCGACAAGCGGATAGCATGAATACCGATGTAAGGAATATAAATTGGGAGCTAAGTCCAAATCAAGTAAAAACCATTGATACTTCTTCTGATTCATATCAGATCACAGATACGGAACAGGAGAACAGGTACGATGAATCCTACTTAAATGAAGTGAAAGACAAGGAAGCTGAGATGGACTATGGGCCATGATGCTTTGAAGGATATAAGAATAATAAGTGGAGGGAGGGGTTGAGATGATACGTGTTGGATTTGCCGGGTGTGAAGCCTTTGATTTAATACTATATATAAGCCGAACACTGGTGATATTGGGTTATCCTATATTGATTATAGATTTTACAGACTCAGGAGCTCTAAAGAAAGCAATCTATCATGGTATGGAATTGGAGAGCCGGAAGGAGATTGTTAATTATCGAAACATCCATTATTTGAGGCGAACACCGGTTGAGGCTGAGCTGATCTCATATGAGGATGGGCTGGTTTTGATTAACTATGGGCTAAATCCATCCAGGGAGCTGCTTTTATCCTGCGATATTTTATTGATTGTAATGAATGCTTATCCACATATGATTGATAAAGTCAATGCGTTGATGTCAACTTTAGATTGGAAGGCAGAAAAACATCAGCTTTTAATTAGAGATATCATTACTCCTGATGATATCGACCGGGTGATTTCTAAAGTAAGGTTTCCGTATGATAATAAAGAATATTATCTGTTTCTTGACCATAATGATTACTTCTGTGCTGTAAATTGTCAAATAAACCAATCTCTAAAATTTCTTAAGCTTTCTTCAAATTTGAAAAAATTCATCATCTATTTCATACATGATATATTCCCACAAATAAAAATCAATAATGTCAAGAAAGCACTCACTTCGGCTGGGAGGGGGAGGTAAGGGCAAATGAGTAAAATACTGTTTTGGTCGCCTTATCACGGTCAGGGACAAACGAGTAATCTATATGCCGTTGCATTAGTTTTTTGTATATTATATAAGAAACGTATTCTATTATTACAGACGCATTTTAAGAATAATAACCTTGAAAGTCCACTTGTCGGTTACAATGTTGATAAAGAAACAGAAGAAACTATGATTTTTGAAGATATCGGAATAGATATGGCAATAACCTATAGCAAGATGAACAGACTTGATGATAAGACATTAGAGAACTGCTGTCTGACATTTTTGGATTCCTCAATTCTTATGATGCCTGGAACAAAAACGAAAAATAAGGAGACCTTTGATCGGGATGTAGGTGGAGCAGTTAATCGGTTGCTAACAGCAGCGGATGAATGTGTGGACATTGTTTTTATAGATTCCAATAGCAGCGATGATGAGACATCCAAACGGCTGATGCAAACAGCAGATATGGTCGTTGTTAATTTATCTCAGCATAGATACGTTCTTGAGAAATTATTTATTGAATATGGGGATTTTCTCACGAATAATAGGAAGATTTTCTATCTGTTCGGTAACTACGATGATAATTCGGGTTATAACATCTATAATTGCCGGAGAAAATACAGCCAATATATTAAGTCGGGGAATTCAGGAGTCATTCCCTATTGTACGAAGTATATGGATGCCCAGAATGAAAGTAATGTCCTTCATTTTCTGGAAGAGGGATTAGCACATAAAAGGAATAATAGTTTTATTTGTAATATTCATAGATCTCTTTTTGATCTGAGGTACGGAAAATATGCAAGGGATGAGATAGAAGATTTTTTTCGGAACTTGATTCTTAATGCAGATAATATGTCACGTATTCTACAGATCTATGTGAAACGGAACTTTAGGAGGTGAAATAATGGGTTCAGTCGAATGGATCCTTTTTAGTATCCTTTTCCTGGTAATGGTATTAATTATTTATTTTATCTTCAAAGGAAAAATAGAAGATGATGACGATGTGAACCAAATCTTTTCAGTCCATTTTCTTTGTTCGGAGATTAAGAGAATTATGAATGATATCATTAATATGGATATTGAGGCCTTAAGGCTGAATAAGAAAGACTTTGAAAGTCGCAGGATACTTAAAAGGTCGCTTAGTGATGCAACCAGAAAGAGTTCTCAGGGTGATTTATGTGCGAAAGTCATTGTAACAGCAAAAATCAAGAGTTCTCTTTCAGGAATCCTTAGAAACAGGGAGGAAAGGATTAATGAGGCTATTCCATTTGAAAGGCTGGATTCATTAACGGCTACAGATATGTTCGAAATCTTACTGTACCTACAAAAGAAAGATAATAATTATCATATGTTCCGGGAAATCTGCTATCAGACTGAGCTGGATCAACTTAAGATGAATGAGAGGGGCTCTTTTTATGATATAGACGAAGAAGATATCAAAAGGGCATTCGAACAACTATATCAACCTTTGAGCTATGATGATAAATTAAATATCCTTACTCAAAGAATCTATGAAGAGACCTATGGACTATCAATTGTTGATCTCCTAATCATGGAGGATGCTTCGATTGACTGTATCTCAGGAGGAATATCCGGTATCACGAAAGATGATTATCAGTACAGAGAGGAAGATGTCTACGCCGGATCCTTCCGACAGTCAAAAACATTTGATAGCGTATGTATCGTTTTTTTCGGGAAACCAATCCATTTGAAATTCCTATCTTTTGGATCGAGTGCGGGAATAGCAAGGGTGTGTAAAAATCTGACCGAACATGGAAGAACAGGACATTTTACTTCATCTGAAGGTGGTATTAAGACACATTTGGCGGATGGGAGTCGAGTAACAGTATTCCGGCCATACAATGCATCTCAATGGGCATTCTTCGTACGTAAATTTGGTAGTACCTCGAAATTTGAATTAAAGGACCTGATTACAGATAAAGGATGTCAATATCCGCTTAGTGTGATCAAATGGGCTGTGAAGGGCTGCGCCAATATTGTGTTTTCAGGTGATCAGAATTCTGGTAAAACAACAAATATGAGAGCGGCAGTAAGAGATATAGACAGAAGGCAGCAGATCAGAACGATTGAAGCTGATTTTGAATTATATCTAAATGACTCGTATGCTGATATGAATATTTTAGGAACAAGACCAAGTATGGAAATGCCCTTTTCGAGATTGATAGAGTTATTAAAGGCTTCTGAGGCACATACTATTCTATTTGGCGAAACTGCCAGTCTGGAACATGCAAAACATCTGATTGACCTTCTTCTGGCCGGAACCAAACGAATTATTACAACTGGCCATTGGCCCAGTTCTGATGAATTGATATCCTATTTCGTATTAGCAGAAGGAGGCTATGGAAATGGTGGAACCGAGGATATTGAACATATGGTAGCACATCTTTTAAACCTGGATGTCCATCATGTAAAGGATAACGACGGCCATAGGTATATTGACAGAATTACTGAAATTATTCCTTACGACAGGGAGAATAAGGAGATGTCGAAAGGAAAGGGGATAGAGGGAAAATTGGATCAAATAGCGGGATTCTTAGGGCAAATGGCTCGTAGAAAATCATATGATACAAGAGACATCGTAATATATGATGCAGGGGAATATCATATGATAAATCCGATCAGCAAAGGACTTTCGAACAAGATCATGAAGCAGTTGTCTCCGGAAGAAGTAAGCATTTTCCTAAAGTTTAATCATTCTGCTGAGGAGGTGCCAAAGCGAGATGATGATTGCCTCAGTAAATCTTTTAATAGGAAACAAATCAATGGATAAGAGAATAATAGCAATACTCTCTATTATCATAACGATTTACTTATTCACTATGACAGGTTTGATATTAAGAGAAAGAACCAGGAGAAAGCTATGGAGAAGCTCCCATGGTTATAAGGGTAGAGAGAAGCTTTCGGACAGTTTATTCTGTACGATATATAGGGCTCTTAAGACGATCCCCTTAACGAGAAGTTATATGGAGAAATTGTCCTATCAGTTTCGATTAATCTGTCCCTGTGACAGTAAACTAATTGCTAAAACAACAGTGGAAGCATGTCTTATATCTCTATGTATGAGTATAGTTGTCTTATTTATGATCTTTCTTATTAATCCACAGCTTATTACATTGATCACCGCTACCTTCGGTTTGGTAATACTAAATAAAGAAATCGTGGGACGTATGGCAAAAAATTATGAAATTTCACTTGACCATGAGATCCAATATCTGATTGAAAATGAAATACATAATTATTATGTGAATTACAGAGTTGATGATGCGTTATATCTATCTATGGATGCCTTAAGTCCAAATATGAAAGTAGTTGCTGATCAGATCTATCAATTACTACTTTCAGACGATAAAGAGGCAGCCTTAACAGAATATTATGATAATATTCCTAATAAATATCTAAGGGAATTTGTGAGCTTATGTGTTGGAGTAGTTGAACGTGGTGATCAGACCATCGATGGGAAGTATCTTTTCATAAAAAACCTTGAAAATCTTTATCAACAACTGGAGATAGAGATGGATAAGCTTCAAAGATTAAGAATGGAATTTACAGGGGTCATGGTGGTAGTGATACTTCCTGTATTCTGTATTAATATAGTGAAATGGTTTTGTATCAGTATTAAAAGTAACATGGATGCTTTTTATTATGGTAAGGAAGGCTTTCTAATTGATATTGCATTACTGATCATTACCTCAATTATCTATACTGTGATGCATAAGAGCTCTGAGTATAGAAGCTTTCATCCATCTAGTTATAAGTACCTGTATACCCTCGACCGAAGGCCTTTGATTAAAAAGGCAATGAATAACTATTGTGAAAAAAATGCTACAAGGATGGAACGTCTCAAAAGACGTTTGAAAAATAATGGATATGACATTAGCGCAAGGCATTTTATTCTAAGAAGCTATCTGTTAGCCGGAAGTATATTCCTAATTAGCTTAAGTATATCAGTATTTCTGAATTGGTCAGGCAGAGAGAAGCTGCTAATTGTGGATGACGAGCATATATCGTCAATTACTACTGCAGCTAATGAGAGTCAATATCCTGAAATGAAATATGTGATTGAGTCTTATTCGAAAATATTAGTTTCAGAAAATCAAGGAATAACAGACTCCACAGAAGAGGAGCTTCTTCACGGTCTTAAGGAAGAGAATATATTCTCAAATAATCTCATTAATGAAGCCCTGGCAAATGAAATTATTCAAAGAGTTGCAAAATACCAGGCTCTGCATTTTGGATTTTGGGATCTGTTTTTTGTTATTGTCATAAGCATTGTAGCTTTATATATGCCTGATCTATTATTAAGATTTAGTTCAAGAGTGAGCAAGGATGCTATGGAGGATGAGGTAAATCAATTTAATGCATTAATTAGTATGTTGATTTATGACAGAAGCATGACTGCAAAACAAATCCTTATAGAAATGGAATCATATGCTATTGTATTTAAGCAGTCTATCAAAACCTGTATTAATGATTTGAGTTCTGGAGATATGAAAGCCCTACAGCAATTAAAAGAAGAGGAACCATACCCGCCATTCATTCGGATTATTGATAATCTGATACGCTGTGATGATATGCCGATGTATGAGGCTTTTCATGAGGTTGATATAGAGAGAGAAGGATACCTGTCAAAACGAAGGCTCGCAAACGAAAAATCTATTAAGCGTAGGGCAAACAGAGCCTATCTGCTGGCAGCAGTTCCTCTTTTACTGCTTTTTGCATATGGAATAATTCCAACCTTGGTTTCTTCAATGAATGAGATAAGCCAGACACTGGAGTTAATTGGAGAGGTATGGTAAGGATAAGATACTTATAAATTAAAACATAGGAGGATTTATATGAAGACAAAGAACGCAAGTGGATTGGTGGTTGGTGTTGTAATAACATTATTTGTAATTATTCTTTCCGGTGCAATCATTGTATGGGGATCAGGATATTTTAACCAGAATAAAAAGACCATGGATAAAAGTACGGCAAAGATTGATAAAACAATCGGATCAATGACTGATTTTGATCTGACGGTATATGATGGAAAGAGCATTAGGGGAGATATGCTGACGGAATTAATTGCTGATCTTAAAAAAGATAATGTGGCTGTTTCCATTGGAGTGATCACACTTGATAGCCAAGCAGTGACCAATTACAATTATGAGTACACTTCGTCGAATTTGGGAGTATCCGTAACACACACCCCAACGACATCAAAAGCGTTGCCATCCTATATTAATCCAAACGGTACATTTATTGGTGAAGTAATTAAAAATAAGAATGATGATATTATATATCTTCTTTTTACGCAGCAACCTTAATTTGCACTTTGAGATCCGAAGCTAATGATGAAAAGGCAGGGAACCCTATGAAACATAAGAACAGTGAGTTACCGGCAAATGCTTTGCTAGCTCTATTCGCCGTTGTTACAGTTGCATGTATTATCCTATATTTTAAATTGAATTTTGATACTTATAAGAATACGGCAGACAAAATCATTGAGAATTCTGATGAGCTGTCCTCAGATTATGAAGAGTATGATCTTACAATGTATGATGGAGAAGAGATTAGAGGAAGTCAGGTAATAAATTATATTAAGAAGAACCTGGGGGATTATACTGTAGAAGAAGAGGCTCCTATTTATGTCAGAGTCATCACAAAAGTTTCAGGTTCTGAGATCACTAATGATTATATGAATAAGGAACACATCAAAGATATAAAAAACATTTCTGAAACAAATCATTATATCAAGCCAACAGCTAATTTTGATGCTGAGGTTATAAGATCGGGAAATAAAGTAATACTCGGAATATGTTTTACTCAGGAGTAATTAAAATCTGTAGCTCAGATTAAGGAGATAGTACATGCGGTCAGGTATGATACATTTAATTGAAATGATGATAGGGGCTATCGTATTAGCGTTTGGGATTTCTTATTTAGTGGTTCAAATAGGGACTATGAATCAGCTGTTAGTTATGATAGGTGATAAAGTTCTGAAAACTAGGGATATTTATGATCAGAGTAGCGAAATAGCAATATACGAAGTAAGTGATGAAGAATTATACGCAATGATAATGGGATACCGTGAGTATCCCATTATTATCGATGGGAACCTGGTTAAAACAGATGGGACCGATTACGAAGCCTATTCCTCCTATATTAAAGATGATTTCTATACAAAATGTTATGTATACGATTCACAGCATTGTATTAAGCAAATTGTATTTAATCATAGGAAGACATAGAGAATTAATCATTTAGTAAAGAACTTGAATGCAGTATTCACAGTAAGGAGGATACAATGAAAATATATCATTTTGCTTTAATATTTCTGTTCTTCTTCCTGGCAGCAGTATTAAAGACTGATATTCAAATCGGAACGCTAAAGGAAGTTATGAGTGAAAAATCACAGATGCAAAGCAGCCTCGATTCGGCGACATCAGATTCAGTTAATTTTTTGGCTTCCTCAGGTAAATTCGGTACCAATGCAATTGACAAGGAAGGTGTTGTATCAGCTTTTTTTCTATCTCTTTACTCCTCAATGGGTATCATAGAGGACGTAGAGGCTCAGGCAGAAGTAGAAGCATATATCCCGGTCATCCTGCTTTGTGATGTGGATGGATATTATATCTATTACTATGATGAATTTAAGGATGAAAATGATTTGGTGTACACCGAAAGAAGATGGTCCGAGAAGATGCCATATTATTATGAGGATGAATTCTTCAAATATCGGTTGACGCTTTCTGATCATATCATTATCAATGATGTACACAACCTGCTTAATGAGGAGTTATCAGTGGAGGAGATCGATTACCATGAAATCAGTACAAGGGATAGTTTTAAGGATTTCAAGGAGAAACACAAGGATTGCTTCTTGTTTAATAATGAGGCATATGAATTAACAAAGAAAGGTGCAATCATAAATCAATTAGAGAGTATCATGACGTATTATACGAACCACTATAACATGATTGCCAGACAAAACGGTATTACCTACAATTTTGCTTTTCCATCCGGTCAAAGCGAGGAATGGGCTCAGTATATGGATGATATTAATCTGGTAGTGGTTTTTCAAGGATATCCTTATGGTAGGAGCAAGGATTATACCTTTAATCAGGTTTCTAGTGCAAGTGCTAATATTATGAAAAAGACCATGTACTATATTGAGCAAAAGAGCTGGTATTTCCTTGCACACAAGGTTGGGTGCCCAAAACTAGAGAACAATACTAATTTATCTGATACAACTTATGACAGCTTGGGAGAGTGTGCAAAAATGGGGGCTTATTGTGATGACTGTATTAATCATGGGGCAAGAGCTCCGGAGATAAAGAAATGGTACTAAGCAATTTTTGATGTATGAACGTTGAGGGGAAGGAAAAGAAGGCCGATATATTAAGCCGATTGGTTGCATATGGATTTTCCAGGAAGAGTACTAGCAACATTAATAGCAATTATATTGATCACAATATTTCCGTTACAGTATTTGGCTCAGACTTATAATGAAAATGTGGATACTTATATAGACGACGACACAAAGCAGCTTGTGAATGACATCAGAGATAAGGGATATCTGGATAAGTCGATGTATGAGGAATTTATCGGGGATTTAGATAATACAAGGGAACTCTATGATATAGAAATTGCAGATATTCAGCCGGTTTCAGGACAGGTTGAAGGTTTGACAACGTATGATGCAAAAGAAATGGCTTCAAAAAGAGACGGTTTCATAGAAGCAAGCTACCATACGGTTGATAAGAAATTACTGAAAATAAGTCAGACCAAGGTTACTGAAGATGAAGATTTACAATTGCCGACAGACAAAGATGAAATTCATTCTTTAGCAACACATACTCACGCGGATACTTGTTATGCAGGACATAGGCATGCAAGTAGTAGCTGTATTGCTTCTGGAGATATGACAAGACAGGTATATGTTACGGCAAACTACTATAATGGAGGTCAATATGTAAGAGGCGTTAGCGTTAAATGTGCATCGTGCAATTCAGTACTTTATAGTACAGGCTATACCTACGATTTAGGTGCAGGATATTATTATTATACATATGATGCCGTAGGAAACATGATATATAACAGAGTATCTCTTAATCATAATTGGGATGCTAATACAATTCAATTCGCTCATAATTCCGTAAGAACTATATTTGATTATTGCACTAATGCTGGTTTATGGGCAAACACAAGCTGGAGTTCCTACGATGAATTATCATATACATCAAGACCATTTTACTGGAATTTAG
The DNA here is from genome assembly GCA_023414355.1 of Bacillota bacterium. GTDB lineage: Bacteria > Bacillota > Clostridia > Lachnospirales > Lachnospiraceae > Mobilitalea. Next base: position 597,958 of record JAEZOB010000009.1, read on the forward strand.
GGAATTATCCAGTATATTCGGGCACAGGGGCTTCATATACGGCTGTACCGATTCCGTTTCTTGGTTGCCTACAATGTGGTAAAAGTAATTTTGGTAGAAACTTCTCATGTGGACTGGCACAAGATGAAAACCCAATCTGTAATCAAGTAATAACAGCCTTAACACCAACAAATCCCTCACAAACAATAAAAAAGGGCGAATCAATCATAATAACAGCTACAGCAACCTATCTGGATGGACATACCGGGATCGTGATTTGTTCCAGTGATTTCAACCCCAATCTAGATGGGACACAGTTCGTTACACTATCCTATAGCGCGCTTGTAAACAATGCGAAGTATTATGCAACTATGAATCGTGGTATATATGTTACTGTTATATCAAAAGTGCTTACATCAATCAGTGTCTCACCTACGGCGCAGGTCGTGTTTCGCATAAATCCTCCTAGTTTTACCGTTTATGCAAATTACAGCGATGGAACAAGTACTGTTCTTACTTCGGATAAATACTTGGTTTCGGCATATAATCCATATGTTTTAGGAAAGCAAACCCTTACCATTTCCTACACTGAAGGTGGGATAACTAAAACGACACCGTTTGATTTATTTATAGATGATCTTATGTCTATTACGGTTACGCCTACCGTATTAACTGTAGATAGATATACACAGCCTAATGCTTTGCCAATAACCATTATGGCAAACTCGATGTATATCCCTTCTTGGAATGTTACGGGAAGTCACACGATCAGTGGGTATTCACCTGATACAATTGGGACTCAGACAGTTATGGTTTCCTATAAATATTATGACACGACACGGACTGCAACGATTCAAGTCGATGTCACCGGTCTTCATAAAACATGTCCCATATGTGGGACAATATACGAACTGAAGGATGATGATACTGATCCGGGGTGTCCCTTCTGTAAGAATACCATTGTAAGTATCTATGTTACTCCGGAATATATTGAGGTAAAACAGGGACAGCCATTACCTGCCACTGTTTTGGCAAAGTATCAGGATGGTTCCACTCAAGTTATTGATAGCTGGACCAGTAATTATGACCCGGAACGTCTGGGTGTTCAATATGTATCTGTAGAATACGGAGGGTTTACTGACGAGGTTTCCGTCTTTGTGATGGAGGCAACAGTGATCTGTCCGGTCTGCAAAACGGAATACGCTACTTCAAAAGCTAAATGCCCGGTCTGTTCACAAACAGTGATCAGTATCAGCGCTACGCCTGCGTCCATTACCGTCAGGAGATACGATAACATCGACCTGGCCGTCAATGCCACTTATGCAGACAAAAGTGTACGGCAGGTAACTGACTGGAGCATAGACAGAACAACCTCGGTGGAAGGGGTATTTATTGCGACGGTAAGCTACGAAAATGTTTCCACAACAATAAACATGACGGTAATTCCTGCAACGACCATAGGATGCTCCATATGTGGACTTACCTATAATAAAGGCGATCATCCTAATGGGTGCCCTGTTTGTTCAAAGAAACTGACTGGTATTGAGGCATATCTTGTAACCGGTTCAAAGCTTGTGCAGCGCGGAACGATTCCAAGTATTGCTATAGTATTGATCTTTAAGGATGAACATAGAGAAGTTGCTCTGGATAATTATACAATATCATATTATGAACCTTATACATTGAGAGAACAGACTATTACGGTATCCTACGGAGGGTTTACCACAACACTGGATCTTGAGGTTGTAAATACACTGAACAGCATTACCTGTCCGAATGGACATGTCTATTATCAGAATGAGGATAACAGTGATTTTGGATGCCCATATTGTAAGATTACAGATGAGGTGGGTGAGGAGGTATATTTCTTTGATATCACCTATACCGCAGAAATCCTGGAGGCCCTGTATCGTGAAGGCGTCTATTACTTTAAAGAAAATCATTATGTAACTGTTGAGGTATCAAAGAAGCAAAAATCTTTACGAACTAAAATACAGAGGACATTCTTCGGAACAGCCATACTAGGCAGGAAGAAGCGAATTACTTATGGAGGAAGGGTTCTTTCATGAATAAGATATTTGAATTAGTCTTCGATCTCTTTGTAGCCATGATCATCCTTTTTTTGTCTGTGTTAGTCTATTTTGGTTTAAGAACGGAGACCATTGTTATATCAATGGGTAAAGAAGGCACTAAAGAATTTCTAGAAGACATTAAGAAAAACGCCTATTTCACTATAGAGGACTATGAAAGATATCTAGAGCGGCTGTCTCTGATGAGAATCCTTTGTGATATCCAGCTCGAACATCAATATACAGTGTTTGAGCCGGAATACCGCATGCGTACTCTTGAGGAAATTTTAGCAGCGCAGAAAGCGGCCTATGCAGGAACGAATATTTATCATTACAGAGCAGTTGAGACACATGCACCTACTGTTTCTGATCCTATCGATAACAGTGGTATAACGATGAATACTCAGACGAATGCAAGTATTCTTGCAAGTGCGACTTCAACCGGCGCAAGTCCGGGACATGTACATACGGATGATTGCTATGACGGTCATGTTCATAAAGGTGCTGATAGTAAGGTGTTTACGCATACACATGCACATGCTGCCGGTTCATGTAGGGCTGGTTATATTGCCTTTTATTATGACATGAAATGTTCTGCGTGTGGTCAAACACATAGAATTCCGGCAGCTTGGTATCACCTGGATGCAGGTGGAAACTCAATTTATGACAGCTCTAGCCCAGAGACCCTTCGCCGTTGTAACAACTGCCGTAGTACGGACGTGCATCAAGTAGGAAGTGAAATACCGGAATGGGCATATACCTGTGGCTACTGTAAGGATATCACAGGTGATGGCATATATGATAAAGTCCCTTATGATGTTCCCTATACCTTTAGCAGTTCATATCCCCAAAATAATAACAGGGCATCTTATACTTCGGACTGTTACAAATATCACGCACATAAAGATTATCGCAATGAAATAGTTAATTCCTCCGGTGGATACACTAGTGGCTCCAGAACATTGATGAATATGGTGAATAACGGTTTGCAGAATTATTGTGTATTACCGAGCTTTTATATCATCGGTATGGATACTAAGGAAAATGATAACAGAGATTTCCCAGACAGTACTAGAATATACTATTCAGCGTCTTATACTGATACCGAGGGCTTAAGATTTCATTTTCAAGGGTATAATTTGCTGGAATCAGTGATTAATTACAATAGACCAAATCCAGGTTTTAAAGAGAATATGTCACCAGATGAATTTGCATACTTAGTCAGTAATTATCAGAGTGAGTATTATAGATTAACAGGAAGTAACCCTGCCTCAGGATCTTCATACAGATCATTGAGCTTTTACATATCTGATACCTTAAACCTATGTAATGAAACTATGAATAACCAGTGGTATCTTGCCTGTGGTAAAGAAGCTAACGGGCGCTTGGCATGTAAACAGATGGTCATATCAATTATTCCGACTAACCCTACACAGGCTGTTTTCATGGGGGAGGAGCTGATTACGACCGCGAGAGCTACCTATGCAGACGGATCAACCGGAGTTATCCTCTGTACTACAAATTTTAAGGCGGATGCTACAGTCAAGAATGCCGATGTGACAATATCCTATACCAATATCAAGGGAACAGTTCTGACTGCCCACATGACTGTCACGGTAATACCGAGGACAAAGACCTGTACTAATAGACATACTTATAATCTCAAACCAGATGGTTCTGACCCGGGCTGTCCTTTCTGCCAGGTATATGTACAAAGCATCAGGATACAGTCTCCGAACACATCATCAATGACGATAACGATTGGATCCACTCTGCAGGAGAACGGTGTAATCCTACTTGTCAGATATTTAGATGGAAGAATAGAAACAATTAGCAGTGGCTATGTGGATAATCTCGATAATGGGTATGTTGGTACTAAACTTGTTACAATCGGCTATAAAGGAGCGACAACCTCAATTATGGTAACAACAGTATGTAAGAAGATGCCCTGCGATATCTGCGGCTATGTCTATGATCTTAATCCTGATGGGACCAACCCTGGATGCCCAAGATGTATCTCTAAGACACCTGTTTTCACCGGAAATATATTAAGCTATGAGAACATCGATTATACAGAAGATATTTTGGATGATCTCTATGAGGACGGTATTTACAGCTGCGGAGTAAATGACAACTTTAGTGTGAAAATTAGGAACAGAAATTCATCAATAGCACGAAATATCCTACGTAAGATTTACGGCTCTATACCCGAGCAATGGCTCACTATAAAGCAGAGTGTTAGCATTAAGGATAATTAATATGGACTGAGAAGCGAGGCGGAGCATTGTACCTAATTAAAGATAGAAATTAAGAAAGAGGGTAATAAGGATGGAGTTCAAAATACTAATAATAAATATTTTGCCATCTGCTATACTGCCTTTTCTAGTACAGTTATTAGCACATGAATTCGGACACATGTTAGCAGGGAACCTGACGGGATGGCGACTGGTTTATTTACAGTTCTTCCGTCTTGTGTTGGTAAAAGAGAATAACAGAGTTAGAATAAAAACACTCCCTTTTCAAAGCTACAGATGCATTATGTATCCCAAATCATTAGATCGGGATGCATCGCTATATACTTTAGGTGGTATATTCATGAATTTATTATTTACAGCAGCTGGATTGATGGGGATGATAAGGTACTTTGGTCATCCTGCTATCTGGATGTATGCGTTAGGTCTTTCCTCGTCTGGAATAATACTTCTAGCTACGAATGGGATTCCATGTATAGGAAGAGTATGCAACGATATGGCAAGCATGCTGATGATTAAGAATGATCAAGCATCGAAGAAAGTTCATAACTACCAGATGACCATTGCACGCCAACTTTTTGAAGGAAGGACCTTTCGGCAGATGGACAGAAGATTGCTTGAAGTCAGAAATGTCCGGATAAATACAGATATCCTAGCTTATCAGGCTGTTCTGGAATATTATTTACATATTGATGAAGATGAATACTTATTGGCGCAAGAAGCATTGGATAATATTGAAATGAGTGCTTTGATTTGTAAGGGTGTAAGAAATGTAATCAATATGGAACGGTTCTATCTTAATATCCTTATGAACATCTTAAGAAAAGAACTGACATCATACATTAATGGGATGCCTTTCAATGAGACAGAAGCTTTTATTATAAAGAATGATTCTAAGGGTGATATTCATTCAGTTAGAGTGAAAGCTGCTTGGAATGCTTATAGTTATTACATAGAGGGAGAATTAGATATGGCAATAGAATGTCTTGATCAAAGCCTAAACGACATGGATCGCATGAGATATCTTTATCTCGGGGAAAAACTATTTTGTATGGATCAGCTGACTTATCTAAGGAATATGCTGCAGCGGGATTGCATCACAAATTTGAGGACCATGCCAATAGTCGAAATTTATCAATAAAGCTGATCGAAAGATAGAAATATATGTAAAATATACTTGAATAAGTAAATATTTCCTATATAATCAGAATTAGGAGATTCAGGAAACAAGACCTACTATCCGTTGGTTATAGGTCAAGGATAAGATACATAGAAAAGATACTGGGATAAATTAGAGAAAAGATATAGAGATACTTCGGGATTTTATATAAAGGATTTTTACGAAACCTATACTTGAGAGGAAATGATTGAGATGAGAAAAAACACGATGAGAGTAACGATGACGAGAAATAATGTGATACAGAATATGATGAAAAGAATGTTATCTATGTCAATTGTTACTATGATTCTGATTTCTATTATGGTACAGGCTGAACCACAGATTGCCGAGGCTTCCGAACTCAGAATTACGATTAGTGAGTTTGCAGAAGTGCTTGTGAAGGAGATCGGGGCAGCAGTAGAGGGTAGCGCAGCTACGGATGTACTTATGAATAATGGTATTATCAATGCAGGCGATTTCACAGACTATTCAAAGGACCTTACTCATGGAGATATGCTGATGTTACTCAGTCGTGCGGATGATTACCTTGGCGGCGTAGCCGTTGAAGCAAGCTTGATTAATGAAGTAATTGCAAAGCGTATTTCTGATATAAGCAAGGTATCCGAAGCGAAAAGAGAAGATATTGCCAAAGGCTTTATCAAAGGTCTTATGAAGGGATACTCAAACGGAGCTTATTCGGGGAGCAGAAATCTTAAGCTTACTAACAAGGTTACAAAAGCTGGTGCAATAGCCAGCATAAAAATGCTAAAAAATAAATCCTTACGGGCGAAGATCAGCCCTGATGGGCAATTGATCAGAACTACGAATCTACCCCAAAATGCAAATCTGTTTCCGTATATCCTGGCAAGCTACCCTAATAAATATTATGAATGGCAGCTTATATATCAGAGAGCTTCCATCTATGATAAAAAAGGTAATCTTAGGGAAATGGTGAAATACGTTGATTATACTTCCCCTGCTGATATTGATAAGCTGAATATTGATACTTATAGTAATTTTTCATTAGTCAGAAAAGAAAGATTAAATGAATGGGTTGAAAAGGCTAAATGCCATTTGGAGCTTGTTTTTAGTGCTGATTACCGTACTATAGGGGATGAATGGTTTAAAAACATGTTATCGCTAAGTTATCATTACGGAACAAGGCAGGAAGATTTTGCAAAACAAAAATTTAATGAGTACATTGATAAAATGAAAGCCAACAAAACAATAGTAGAATATAAAACTATAGCTGTTGATGGTTCTTCGTTGTATTATTTCAATAAGTATTTTTATATGAGAGTATATGTGAAATATCGTGTAAAATCCTCTGAGGTTGAAGCTGCAAAAACCATAGATGAATATTTAAGCAATCATCCTTATAATAAAATTCTATTTTCAAATGGGTTCGTTAAACTAGACGGATTTACGTTGGGTGAATGGAAGGAAGGATTTTATGATATTCAATTAGCCGATTCTATGAGTGATGGTAATATTGGCGTTCAAGGGGTTTGGTTTGATTTTGGAAAGGAACTTGATTGATGTTAAAGAAACGAAAATCTTTTTATCTCATATCTGTTCTTTTAATTTTTGTTACTTTATTACAAACCTTTTTTCCTTTGCCATATGAAAATATAAAGGCAGCTTCTAAATCTACATGGGTATTAACAAAATACTATAATAATCCTTATCTTTATGTGGTTGATACAACAGATAAAGAAATATTTCTTTATGGTGAACATCATAAGAAGCAAAATGATAATTATTATGAAACAAAATATTTCGTTGCTACTGCAAATAAGTATGTGCCAAGTGGCAGTTTTCCAAGTAGTGCAAGGGAAAACCGAGTTTATTTTGAGAAAGTGCCCGTTAGTGACAATGGCACGACTGTAACAATGCAGTATACTATTACATTCGAAGATTTAGTATCAATGGCTGGGGAACTTGGAATTACTGGCGAAAGTATTGGTACTGACACAGTTCCTATTTACCTTCACATGGTATTTGATATTTTTAAGGGAAAAAATATGGTTGTTAATGATGTTATCGGTCTGCAGGAAATGCTTCATGCCCCTGTCGATAATCACCTTGGATATACTTCTTGGGATGCAGGAACACTTTCAAAACTTGATAGTTATTACAATATGCGTTTTGATCTAAAAGACATTTCGTATAATGTTGAAGTTGTTGCAGTTGATAAGAATTACAAACCTCTTCTGGCTAATCCTCTTTTCACAAAAAAAGTTATCTTTAATGAACCTTTTGAATACCCCGTTCCAAGTGATAGAAAAACGATTAAAAAGAGCAATGCAACGTACAAATATTCAAATTCATGGAAGTACAAATATACGACACGTTCCCCCGAGACAAATAAAGAGACAAATAAATTTTCTACTGAAAAGGTTAATTTTACTGCCCCTGATGCAAAGCCAGGTTCGACCTTGACTGTATATGTAATTTATGATAATCCTAACCCACCTACAACCCCGACCCCAGTCACGGGCAAACCTTCTCCAACCCCTATGCCGGGATCACCTACATCTACTCCATCACCTACCATCCCACCTAGACCTACGCCTGTTCCTACTCCGATTCCGGCTGATGATATTTCTGTATACCTTGATGCACCTTCCCCGAACGGAGTGATAGACGGTGATAATTACGGTGCTAAGTACTTTAACTCTGAAAAAGGAATACCGACTACGGAAAGCCAGTATGTGTACGTTAAAACAATGGATTATCTTCTTGGTTATCGGCTTGTAAATAGAACTGGGAAAATGTCTTACAGCATAAAAGTAACCAAAAATTACACCTTGAATTACATGACGGCTACCCCAATCAAGTTTGGAAGCCCTAAACCTGTTTCTATAACCGAATCCCGATCACAAATTATAAGCGTGGATCGTGCTTACTCTTATTGGGAAATTGAAAGACTCGATTATTTTTACGCTAGTTCAGCTCAGGTGTATAATTACTCTTTGCCGGGCGGGGGTGTTGTACTTAATGGGAATATGACTTACTTGAAAATCCCTTCCCTTTGTACATGGCATAATTCCAGCCTTCTTGCTCATGTGATGCCACCTGAACAAGTATCGTCGGGTATTACTCTTGACGGTGGTACGATCAGTTCTAGTTCGAGTACAAAACCATCTATACCTTATGAGGATTTCTCTAGTTATGCATGGTCTGGAACGAGTGAAGCAAGCGTAAAAAACGATTCTATTGTGTTTGATGGAAGAGTAGTAATGTCTGATACAGTAACACGAAAAATTGCTCCTTCCCCGAATGTTTCCTCTTTTGTTCAATGTTCTGGCAACTGCCATGATAAAGGTTTGTTCACCGATAACAAGATCATTGATGCAGAAAAAGAGAATGGAAATTATTCTTCTTCTGGTAGCGTTACTTATGCACTTCATGCTGCCAGCGTAAACAGCCATTCTGTTACCAAGACTTTTAATGTTCCTGTAAACAATGTTGTGATCCATACCCCTGTCATATGTAGGCCTGTTGTTTCAGGGGATAATGGTAAATGGTCTCAACTTATTAAACCTCAGCCCGGGGCGGTGCAAGTAGTCCTTGACCCTGATACTACCTTAAATGATTTTACTGTCAAGATATCAAATACACTTGAACACAGCGACCGCCTTGGTTATCGAATTAGAGATTTTTCCCGTTCCTTTATTGACCCTGACAATGTTTCTTACATTGCCAAGAAGGATGGTGTTGTGCGGAATGAAGTTAAATTTCCTTTTGATGTCTATGTCGATAAGCTGGGGGATGGGCTTTCTGGTAATGATATCTTTTTGAAAGCGGGTACATGGTATGTGTTGGGTAGAGAGACACATCGCTTCTATGTGCCAATGTGGGTGCAAGAGGGTGTCTATACAGCTCAATTTCGGTGTATAGCTGTAAATGGTATTAATAAACTTGATAAGACTGAAACAATTAGAAATGAGCGTTTAAGCTACTATGTTGCGACTTCTACAATGAATTTCGAGGTTTCCGGCAGGATCTATGGACTCACCCTTTATGATATATCTGATTACCCTAAATGGGAGAATGTGTTCCGACAAAAGGATACCATGTATCTGAAATATTTTGATGGCGCAATAGATGGAACTAAGCTAAATGGATTTAATGAAACTAATGCTTATTACTATACTGTAGGAACGAAGGATCAGTATGGCAAGGACACAGCCAGACTAAGTAAATATACCTTTCCGTTAGTACATGGAAGCCACCCTCATTATAGGAATCTTGGTGTCTTAAAGACTGGTTATGCTGTACGTTTCATGCTGGATACTACAGGAGATATGTATGGAGGCTTAAGCCATATAAAGATTGTTCCGACTTTTTATTATGTCGATGCTGATGGAAAGGACCGGCGGCAGGTGGATCTTTATTACTCCGAAACAATCAATAATAAGATATATAATGTTGTAAAGGTCGGAGCTGAAGTGGATCTGGTCAATATCAAGACCGGCAGCATGGGTAACATCTATAACAGAATTCCTAAAGCAGAGATAACCAATACAGCAAAGGTACTGAATACTACCTATGCGAAGGTTTCTAATCAGATCGGTCCGATGTACTCCTATTCTCAGTTCAGACTGACAAATACTTTCCGGACATTCATCGGCACTAAGTATGCAAATACGGTAACCGGATTAGATTCTTATGAAGATGTAAGAAAAGATACAGGATTATCCGGGGTTGGATTGACACAATATATGCAGCGGTGGTATGGGAACTATAAACTACCTACCAATGTCCATGCGGTCGCATCAGGTTATAATGTAACAGGATATATGAAAGACCATGGAATAGACTACAATGAAAGTTTCTGGCTGAAGGGTGGATATATCATCGTCAACTTCAATATCACCACGGTAGATAAAAATGGTAAGGAGAGATTGTCCTATATCAATGCGAACAACTACTTGAATAATGGTAATTGCTCTATGTGGGTAACCGAAGAGGCAGTTACGCAAAAGACAGATAATGTAGGCAAATTATTTACATTTAAGGCAGGGGATTTTCTGTTATATTATTCCGATAAGAAGTATTCAGATGATTATCAGGGAGTGCTTTACTGATGTAAAATAGAAATTCACTTATGGTTACTAATAACAACTAAAAATTTTTGGTTCAAATGTTGCCGGTAACATAATACCGTTGAGTATATGCTAAAAGTAAATGTAAATAAGTGGGTGGGTCTTTTTGTGGATAATTGTCTAAATGGTAAAAAATAGAAAATATATAGAATGTTGTTGATGGATTCTATTGTTATTTTTTAGTAATTTCGCTGATAATATGCAACAAAAACTAGTATAAATACATATATTACAAAATATTGGTTGACATTACCATTGGTTAAATGTTACAATATAAGTAAATAAAGTGTCTGAGGTAAATGTAATGACAAGCAATATCATTGAGGTGTAGATATTTAATCTGTTTTTTCTGTTATTTCTAGCAGTTCTTCATATTATCTATTTATTCTATTTATTCCAATTTAAATTCATCTATATCTCAATTTGTATATTAAAGCGTAGTAAGAAACCTTACTACAGGGCGAATGGCGAGGCTATAGGATTTATTCCTTATAGACTCGCCATTCGTTTATAATATCAATTAATCAAGATCAGCTATATTATAATAATTCCTTAACTCTGTCCTCTACAATGAATAAATCCTCGGTAGGCTCGAATCGTTCTACTACATTACCCTTGCGGTCAATGAGGAACTTGGTGAAATTCCATTTGATACTGGGCTTGCTGGCAAAATCGGGATCACTTGCTGAGAGAATTTCAGTCAACTTCGGGCCGATCGGATGGGAGAGATCAAAGCCTGCAAAGCCCTTCTGTGAGGTGAGGTACTGATATAAGGGGTGAGCATGTTCGCCGTTTACCTCAATCTTGGAGAAGGTAGGAAAGCTGATGCCATAATTGGCTTCACAGAAGGTATAGATCTCTTGGTCTGTTCCGGGAGCCTGATTGCCGAACTGGTTACAAGGAAAATCAAGGATGACAAAGCCTTCGCCAGCATATTTCTCGTAGATGTCCTGAAGGGCATCATACTGGGGTGTGAAACCGCATTGAGTAGCAGTGTTAACGATTAGGAGTACCTTGCCCTCATAATCTGATAGGGAGATTTCTTCTCCGTACTTATTCATTGCTTTAAAATCATATACACTCATATTTTCACCATGTATCCGGTCCTGCCGTGATACTTATCCTTTCTATAATCATTATCTATCATCTGCCAGCTACAAGCAAATATTATTTGCCTGTAGTCAAATCCAGATACCACGAATTATCTATAACAAAGCCTCAATGTCCTTCTCAATACTCTCAGGAGTATCGGTAGGAGCGTAGCGCTTGATTACGTTACCCGAACGGTCAACTAAGAACTTGGTAAAATTCCATTTGATACTGTCCCCAAGAGAGCCGCCTTTTTGCTTTTTTAGGAATTGAAAGAAAGGATCGGCTTCTTTCCCGTTGACTTTAACCTTCGCAAATCGGGGGAAGGTGGTTCCGTACCGTGCAGTACAGAAGGTCTGTATCTCCTCCTCACTACCTGGTGCCTGCCCTGCGAATTGGTTGCAGGGGAAGTCAAGAACCTCAAAGTCTCTGTCTTTATATTTCTCATACAGCATCTGCAGACCCGCATATTGAGGGGTAAAGCCGCAGCCGGTAGCAGTATTGACAATTAACATTACCTTGTTCTGGTAATTACTTATGGAAACATCATTCCCCTTATTATCCTTCACAATATAATCATATAAACCCATGAGGCTCCATCCTTTCTGACCATAAATATTATTTGCAATTAGATTGTATACAATTTAAGATGAATTGTCAAGAGGGAAATGAAATATTTATGTTATGACCCAATGGTGTTTCATGATGTCGTAACAAAGCACGATATCATTTCGGTAACCATAAGCATCATAGGTGCAATAGAATATCTTTAGAGAGGGCTTATCCTCCTTGATTGCTTTGATGGAACTTACCTGATATTTAAATAATTCATCAGTGTCGTCCTCAATGCAGAATGAGCGTGGGACGAATTGTCCGGTGGTGTTAAAGGCAGCGCGTACGGCTACCGGATGACCGATGGGGTGTCTTATGATGGGTTTGTGTTCCGGGTTAAGAAATGGCATATAGTCAGCTCCTTTAGATTAGTACTCTTATTTAACTACAGAGATAAGTCATAGTGTGTCTAATATGATAATTTATATAAGCCAAATATTACCAATTATCCACATTATCAACAATGGGGTGTGGATAATTTACAAATTAAGTCAAGCATCTGTAAATAAGTACTTTATTTCAGTCGTTTATCGTAGTATATGTTCTCTACGGAGCGTTTATTGAAGGACTTCGGAAGATACGCTACAATAAGACAGGATGTATAGGATGATACGGAAAAGGATGTAAACTTCATCTTTGAAGCATAGCTATTTGGAGATTACTTTTTACTTAGGTATGAACTTGTTAACCAGGGATTATTATGTCATTAACCAGAGGGCTCCAGACATTAGAAACCAAAAAAGAACAGAAAGAAGGAAAAGCTATGACGGATATAGCAGAGAAAGAAATAATTTTGAATCATAAATTCTATCCGATTGATCTCGATCATTGGGATAGGAGACAGTACTTTTATTATTTTACAAAGATGTTGCCTACCGGTTATTCAATCAGTGTAGAGGTAGACATCACGAACACTTACATTGCAATAAAAAATCAGAACAGAAGATTTTTTCCTGCGTATATCTACCTGGCATCCAAGCTGATCGCTGAACAGCAGGAGTTTCGTATCGCTAATCTGGAGGGGCAACTGGGGTATTATGAGATCTTACATCCCTCCTATGCTTGCTTCCATCAAGACGACAAGACGATGTCGAATATGTGGACAGAGTATCATTCGAAATTCGAGATGTTCTATTGTAATTACATGGAGGATCAAGAGAAGTATGCGGATAAACATGGTATATTGGCCAAGCCGGATATGCCGCCGCATAATAGTTATATGATAGGTATGTTGCCCTGGATCGAATTTACAAGCTATACGCCCATTCCCTATGCCAATGCGGAGTATTATTTTCCGATCATACAGGCAGGCAGATTTTTTGAAAGAGAGGGGAAGAAATTTATGCCTCTTTCTATTACAGTACATCATGCGGTAGCTGATGGATATCATGTGGGTCTGTTTTTGGAAAAATTCAAAACAGGTATGGCTCATCCCGAGAAATGGATGTAGAAGAAAGAAATTGAATAAAGCGAAGAAAAATCGAAATGCAAAAGACAAGAACAAAAGACAAGAACAAAAGACAAGAACAGAATACAAGAACAAAATACAAGAACAGAAATCAAGAACAGAATTCAAGAGCAGAATACAAGAACAGAATACAACAATAGGATACAAAAAAGGAACGTTCACATGGAACGTTCCTTACTAATTTATTCGTCTTTATCGGCAGGGGCAGCTGTTGTATCTTTGATCAGCATGTGTACCTTGTCCACACGGTTCTTATCTACCGAAGCAACGGTAAACAAGATGTTGCCCTCCTCCACGGACTCGCCCTCTTCAGGAAGATGATCGAGCAGGTAAATAACATGACCTGCGATGGAGTCATAGTCATCGGATTCTAAGTCAAGATGGAAAGCCTCATTGATTTCGTCAAGCTTGGTATAACCATCGATCAGATATTCATTCTCTGACAACATCTTGATGCTGTCCTCTTCATCATCATCGTACTCATCTCTAATTTCTCCGACGATTTCCTCCAGTAAGTCTTCAATCGTAATCAGGCCGACGGTTGCTCCATATTCATCCAATACAATTGCCAGTGAGATTGAGCTTCTGCGCATCTCAATCAGCAGCTCGGAGGTTTTCTTATACTCGTAGGTAAAATAGGGATCTCTCATGATGTTGACAATATTGAAATCCTTCTCATTTCCCTTGTAGAAGAAGACATCCTTCAGATTGACGATACCGATGACATTATCTCTGGTTTCGGAGTAAACTGGCATACGGGTATATTTTTCTTCTGAAAATGCCTGTACCAATTCATCATAGGTAAAATCGACATTGGCGAATGCCATATCGGTACGGGGTACCATGACATCCTTGGCGAGGGAATCACCGAAATCAACTACATTGGTTATCATCCTACGTTCTTCGCTCTCAATAACACCTTCCTCATGGCTGTAATCCAACAGATTCCTCAGCTCAGATTCAGTAATAGCAGCGGTTTTCGCTTCGGCGTCGATATGGAACAACATCATGATGGCGTTACATATCTTATTAAGAATAAATGAAAATGGTGTCAGCAGCTTGGTGATTAAGTAAATCGGACCTCCGATCGCAAGGGCTACCTTCTCAGGATAGATCGTAGCTATCGTCTTAGGTAATATCGATCCGAAAATCAGATACAGAAGAATAAGTACACCGATGGATAAACCCACCCAGGTATTGCCCCAATATTCGATTGCCATGGTCGTCGCAAGAGAGGAAGCGGAAAGCTTCATTACATTCTTACAGATCAGGATGGCACTTAACATCTTTCGGGGTTCTTCTATTAATTTACTTACAGTTTTTGCACCTCTTACATCATCGTCCTCCAGTGTGCGGATCCTTAGCTTGTTCACACCGTTGAGTGCTGCTTCCGAGCAGGTAAAAAAAGCGGATAGGATAAACAGGATAATCAA
Organism: Bacillota bacterium; assembly: GCA_023414355.1. Taxonomy (GTDB): domain Bacteria; phylum Bacillota; class Clostridia; order Lachnospirales; family Lachnospiraceae; genus Mobilitalea. The sequence goes on from JAEZOB010000009.1 coordinate 613,130, forward strand.
TATAATCGGTTGCGTGGCGTCTTCGAGGCCCACAATATCATCTCCTAAATATAAACGGTAATTTGTTACTTATACAATTTCACATATTACAGTAAGACAGCTGTAATGTCAAGTTTTCTGGGTTTATTTTCATATTTATTTAAGAAGATGAAAGTATCAAATTCTCCTGACGATTTTATCAGCACTACTAATACTATAAAACTGCAAGAGAATTCGACAGCCTCTGGTGGCTTCATACTCTCTACGCTCGGCGTGTATATAATATAATAGAAAAGCTCGCATGGATATCGGCTTACTAAATCAGAAAAAGAAGTGCGAAGCACCTTTTGACATTTTAATCTTATACATTCCTTGCAGCTTATATATTGTCATTTTGGAATAGTTAAAAAATGGGGTAGCTAAAAAATGCTATTCAGTTATAGTTGATTCCTATTGTGAAAATTACGAAAAAGGTTTATCATTTAGGACAGAGTGGTTTTGAGTTTCATTCTTAAATTCATTCTTTCTATCTGATGTTTTTGTTCCAAGGAGGATATCTGGTGAGAAAAAAATCACATATTTCACTTGCGAAGTACCTGATGAACAACTTGAACGTACAGGACTTAAGTGAACACAGGAAAGCTTTTTATATCGGAAGCATACTTCCGGATTTGAAACCATCGTTTTTTACAAAGAGACATACGATTGATGAGACCTTTGAGATTCTGATAGAAGAAATCAGAAAAATCACCGTCGATTATGATATCAACCGCGGAATCAGCAGTTATTATGCTAGACATCTTGGGGTAGTGACCCATTACCTTTCAGATTATTGTACCTTCCCCCACAATGCAATCTTTGACGGAAGCTTCACCGAGCATTGTTATTATGAGAAGGAATTGAAGAATTCACTTAAAGATTATGTTGAGAGTGATGCTTCAAGAAGAGAGCGTGCACAGAACAAGAAATTTCATACCATCGAGGAGATCAGTCATTTCATTATGAAAACCCACAAGGAATACTTAAAGGCGATTAAAAATGTAAAAGGCGATATCCATTATATCATTGAATTGTGCTATAAAGTTGTAGACGCTATCCTGATGTTTTTTGAAATAGCTCTCGAGAAGATTGAAAATGAGTTGTTACAAAGGCATAAATATCAAACAGAAGCAGTTCCAACTGCACTGTAAAGATATTAAAAATGAATATTTAGGATGCTTTCTTCGGTGACCGGGGAAGGCATCCTTTTATAATGCATTTAGGGGCATTAGCGAATAATGCGATAGCACCTATGAGATTATAGGAAAGGGTAATATCAGTCAAGGCAATCTTGCTGACACATATTGCTATTTGGAAGATTATGTACTATGATACGGTAGAAAGAGGAATAAGATAAAGAAATAAGATAGAACAATAGAAGAGTGATAAGATAAAATAAGAGACAGAGTAAGAGGATAGAGGAATAAGTTCGGTTAGAATAGCGGAGATGGGCAGATGGAGAATTGCAATTATCAGGGGAAAATATTGTGTACATATGAGTTGAAGGATGCTTCCGGTTATTATTATGAGGATAAGGTGATTGAATGGAAGGAAGCAGCGGCAAAGCGTCAGCTGACCTGCGTGGAATGTAACGCTCCGGTTTATCTGGCGGCGGGTCCGGTGAAGGAACCCTATTTTGCCCATTATGATATCGAAGACTGTGATTATAGCAGTGGTACTGAGTCGGAGGAGTTGAAGAAGGGTAAGAGGCTTCTATATCATTTACTGGGGAGAAGCTTTCCAGGCAGTGATATTCTGGCACGGTATCGTCTGGAGAATGGAATGTATGCCACCTTGCTCTGTACGGATCAAGAGCATAGAATCGCTGTGGATTACCGATTACAGAATACAAGCCTTGAGAAATACCGGGAAAGAGCTACCTATTATCAGTCAAAGGGTATCCCGGTCATCTATATTCTGGGAAAGCGCCTGGATAAGCAGACGAAGCAGCCGGACTGGTATCAGACCTTGATCCAGAAGTCCATGGGATACCTGGCTTTTCTGGATGTGGATAAGGAGGCTCTGATATTGAAGAAGAGTATCAGTTACCGTCTTGGCAAGGAACGCAAATTCCAATCTACTTTGAAGACTTACCCGGTCAGAGTGATAGAAATTGATTGGAACGGCATGCCAAAAGGAAGCTTTGCCAAGGAATGCGATAAGCTTTCACAGTCGATAGAGAGGGAAAAGGAAGGCTACCAGAAAGCACAAAACCAACTGAGGAGCTTTCAGCTGGAGAGACTACGTCTTGAGGAGTCAGAGCAGGAGCGGATGGAAGCTTATCGAAGTAGGATGGAGCAGAAGGAGAAGGATGTTTATAATAGCGAGCCCGAACCAAAGAAGGCTGAAGATAGAAACAATGATCAGTATGATATTCCATCGGATGAGGAATTGGTTGCGATGGGTTTAAATCCGAGCCTATATAAGAAATGCCTAACAATGATCAAGGAGGGTAATTCTGAACTTGTATCGGCAAAATATCTTGAGGCAATTTACCGGAGGAATAGTCATCCGTAAAAGGTTGATCCTGAAAGCTAAAATTCTTAAAGCTACAATTCTTAAAGCATCAATAATATAGCTGATAGAAGGTAGTGAATTATTACTGAAGCGATTATGAATTTGGATATTGAAAAATGCTGATCTTGTTATTAGTGTACTATTGCATAATAACATTTTATAAGAAAAGTTTATACTGCTTAACATATACAATACATTATATTAACGAAAGAAGGTTCACCATGGCTATTGATAAGGTAAGAGAGTATTTAAGTAAATGGGGAAGGGATCAGGACATCCTGGAGTTTAAAACCTCCAGTGCAACAGTAGAGCTGGCAGCTAATGCTTTGGGTGTTGAGCCCGCAAGAATTGCAAAGACTCTGTCCTTCAAGACAGAGGAAGGCGCACTGTTATTAGTCGCAGCGGGAGATGCCCGGATTGATAACGGCAAATTCAAAGCGGAATTTAATAGAAAGGCGAAAATGCTGACGCCTGAGGAGGTAATGGAGTACACAGGACATGCAGTCGGAGGGGTCTGCCCCTTTGGTCTGGAGCAGAAGCTTCCGGTCTACGCTGATGTATCCATGAAGAGATTTGAGACAGTCTATCCTGCCTGCGGCAGTAGTAATTCAGCAATTAAGCTAACCTGTGAGGAACTGCAGGAATATGCTGATTGCACAGCCTGGGTAGATGTCTGTAAGGATTGGGAATAGCAGTGATTTATAGTTCCTCGCTATAATCTTTTTTATATTTTTGCTGCTTTTTCTTATTCTCAAAAACAGCGGAACGATATTTAATACCGCAGGAAACTCTTAGCTTGCGATCTGCTTGAGATTCCTTTGTAATATTCAATACTTTTAGTTTTTTGTTTTTCATTGTTCTCCTTTTATCGACTTTCAAGAGGTTATGTTTTATCTTTGTAAATAAACAAAAAGCCCGGGTATAAGACCCGGGCATCATTACGATGAAACAAATGAAGTAAAGCAATCATTTCATTTTATTATCATACTAGGCGCTTGATAACGCCATACAGTAATTGATTGCACAGGTACCGCTTATCATTGTTTGGACTGGTAATACGAAGCATGACGTCACCTTCCTTCCTATCATTTATTATTAATGGTTCAAATATCATCCTATTACTAAATTTTAACCAACAATAAATTAGCATGAATCAATGTTTATGTCAAGATATAGCAAATAATCAAGAGATGCTAATTTATAGGATAATATAATTTCAAAAGTCAGTTAATCTGTTGTGTCAATAAAATCATATCTGCAAGTACTCTGCAAACATTAAAATTCCATTATTAGTAAATGGTTATTATCAATAAATCTCTTTTATTAATAAATCTCTTTCTCAGCCAGCTTATAATCAGCGATGGCAAGCTTTCTGATAATATCGATCTGATATGGACATTTTGACATACAGACACCGCAACCTGTGCAACGGTCTGCTTTTACCTCGAGGGTGGAATAGCGCTTCATAGCCATATCCTTATTGCCAAACCAGAAGCGTAACCGTTCTTTGAGCGCATAGTCAGAGGCATTGGTTATGATACCGTCCGCCATCTGGCGATCGTAATAACCCTCATAACGGAATATCTCAGTGATCGGGACTCCCTCCGGACAAGGAAAACAGCGGTCACATTGTCGACATACATAGGTACCGAGCTCCGGTGCTGTGTCGTATAGTTCATCCATCTCCCTGGTTGCCATAGGAGTAAAATGTTCGGCATAGCTTAAATCTGCTTCCAGCATCTCACGATTATTAATTCCCGCAACAACGATGGATACCGGTTGGCTGAAAGCATAGCGGAAGGCTGTCTCGGCAGAGCGCCATAGGAGGCCATCACCGACCGGCTTCATAAGAATCACGGCAGTATTCTGCTTATGTGCCAGGGGTAGCAGTTCAGACTGGATTTCCGGGAAATTAAAATGATCATAATAATTTATGGTAGTCATGACGGCATCAAAAGGGAACTCCTTAAGGGCTCTGATCAGAACATCCGCCTGACCATGCATGGAGATACCGATATGTTTTATTTTACCTTCCTTTTTCGCTTGTAAAGCACCTTCGATTGCTCCGCCGGGAGATAAAATCTGATCCAATTCTTCCATTGTACCGACAGCATGCATAATCAATAAATCCACATAATCGGTTTTTAAATTCTGCAAGCTCTGATCAAGTGACTTCAGACATTGGTCCTTTGTCCTCTCACCTGTTTTAGTCGCAAGGATATATTCACTTCTTCTGTTCGAAACACATTGCCCGATTTTTCGCTCGGACTCACCGTTCCCATAGCTCGCAGCCGTCTCGATATAGTTACCGCCTGCATCCAGATAACGGTTTAACAAGTAGCTGGCTTCAGCAACCGGTATTTCTAACAAATGAAAACCGCCAAAGCCTAAAATGGTAGTATCTAAACCGGTATTACCAAATGCTCTTTTTTCCATGGGTCCTCCTTTGGGGTTACTCAAACATTATTTAATCAGATGGTTTTCAATTATAAGGATAACATAATCGATAATCTAGTTCAAGAATGAAACTAGGGCTACTGACAAAAGGATTGTTTATGGACATATTTGATGATGCAAATACTCTTTTAGCAGCGTTCGAAAATTTCGTAATGAAATATAAAATTTTTCTAAATTGCATCTAGAAAGCCAAAGTTTGTGATATAATTTTCTGTAATTAGAAAAATAGTATCAAAAGATATTAATACTCTGATTGACAAAGGAAATCTCGGACAATGAATAAGTAGATGTCTGAGAAAACTAACTAAGGAGGACACAAAATGCTAGAAAATTCACTAGTGAAACATGTAAGGAAGGTTAATAAGATCTTAAACTGGATATTCTTCGCGCTAGGATTTGTTATGTTAATAGCGGGCATCGCTACACATACGATAGCTTCAAGCGGTATTTCTCTATTGGTAACGATTGCCTCAGCCTTTCTGGCATTGTTTTTGAGACATAAGAATAAGGATGCTGCTGCCAGTTATGTTTTGGTTGCTTCAGCTATCATACAAGTACTTCCTTTATTACCGATGATGGGTAGTAATGCTTTTATCTTAGCAATGCTTCCAATCTGTGTTACTGCTTTGTATTTTAATAAATGGATTTTTATTATAGTCGGAGGTATTATTAATGTAGCAGTGATTATAGTACAAATAGTAACGCTGGATTTAGGTATGGAGACTTACTTGTTTTCTGATGTTTTCCAAGTGCTTATCACAGTGGTGCTACTCGTATTAGTAAGCGCCGGTGGAAAACTGATACAGGATTCGAGTGAAAATGGAGCACAATCAAAGAAATTATTAGAAGAGCTGCAAAACACTATGGATGTAATCAGGACAAACACATCAGGTTTAAACAATGAAATCTTCAAAGGTAACGAGCATCTTGGAGTAGTTCGAGAAATTAGTAGTTCAATAACAGCAGCTACACAGGAAATTACTTCGGGTATTGTTGGTCAGAATAAAAATGTTACGCAGATTAATCAAATGATGAAGGAAGCAGATCAGAAAATATCCGAGTTAACTGAGTTCTCAAGACAATTGGAAAATGTTTCTGCGAACGCAAGTAATGTAGTAACACAAGGATCAGAGAAGATAAATACGATGGATAAACAGATGGATATCATCAATCAGGCTGTTACAAAGTCTTTGGAGACGGTTCAGGAATTGAATGAAAATATGGATGAGATAAACAATTTCCTATCCGGAATCACACAAATTGCAGAACAAACAAATCTGCTTGCTCTAAATGCGGCTATTGAAGCAGCCAGAGCCGGAGAATCAGGTAAAGGCTTTGCTGTTGTTGCTGAAGAAGTAAAAAAATTGGCTGATCAAAGTGCATCTACTGTAAAACAGATTTACAATATAATAAATCAAATAAAAGATAGAACCCAAAATGTTCTTGTCGAAGTTAGCAGAGGCCAAATAGCGACACAGGATGGCGAGAAGGTCGTGAATAATGTGAATCAGAGCTTTGCAATGATTCAAGAATCTTTTAAGGATATTGATAGATACATTGCTGATGAAACTAGTAGAATTGGAAATATTGCTGATTTATTTTCTCATATTGACGGAGAGGTAGAAAGCATTGCAAGCATTTCCGAGGGACAGGCTGCTGCAACAGAGGAGTTATTGGCAACCCTGGAAGAACATAATGCAAACATTGAAGACTTGTATCATTTAGTGCAGAATATTAAAGATTCAAGTGATAATTTGCAGGGTATTATTAAGTAATGAATTGAAAAAAGAATTACTACATAAAAACAGCTCAAAGTGGACGTCAACTCTCCCGGCTCCACTTCTAACAAATAATTATTTTAATTAAGAAATGCTACAAACCTAGTAAAATAAAGGGGTGTAGCATTTCTTTGCGTGATGTGTTGATACAAGATTGCTATATATAATTTAAATAGTACTTGCCAAAAACGGTAATAATTATGTACTATAATAATGAGTGAATATTTAGTATTTATTGTAACAATTTCAAATATAATACCAAAGAATAAGGAGCAGGGCGATGAAAGGTAATTGTAAATACACCTATGAGTTTTCTTTTCTTCCCTTTGGATCCAATTTTCAAAGAGAGAAGTATTTGCCTGGAGAACTATGGATTGATGTGGGAAGCTCGCTTGAAGATGGGGTTATAGATCACCATTACTCCGTAAGCCATTATGAATCCACGGTTGAAGCACTTTTAAGTAATGAGGGAAGAGAGGTTTTGGAGCACCTTACCCCACAAAAAGGTCGAATACATATCTATCTACATCGGGATCCTGATTTGGATGCATTTTTTTCAGTCTATTTATTAATCTTTTACTTAGAGCATGATAGAACCTTACCTTATGGAACAGAATTGATAAAAACCTATGTTTCTGATATTGATTCTGGAAGATTTCTACTCGATGGCGAGAATTTTAGTCATCTATATGCTCTGGTCTCGGGCATTCGTGAGGTTACCGGACTTAGTAAGGAAGAAACCTTTGATGTATGTATGGAGTTAGTTGAAACTGCAGCCATTAAGCTTGCTACAGAGGAGAACTTTTCCCTTTATACCAGTGATTTGACTCAAGGAAATGCTTTGCTAAGCGATGTTTCTTCCACCCTTGCTCTGGATTTATTAAAATATCAAGAAGATGTTAAGAGTGGCATCTGTAAGGAAAAGATGGTTTTTCTTCCCTTGAAGGGTGAAGATATCGTTAGCGACAAACCTGTTAAGACTTTGGTATGGTTTGATGTGCCTGGTTGTATCTTTCATAAAATGTGGGCGAGAAGGAACGGATATCAATTAACTGTGATACCGCAGGAGAATTTCTGCTTTTCCGATGGAGAGCTTTCATATCCATGTACCAATGTTATCATAGCTTTAAATCCTGTGGATGCTGACGGCAACCCACAAAGCTATTCCATATTGCCAATCGCCAAATATTTAGAGGAGTATGAACAGGAGTGCGAATTAAAACTACTAGGGGATAAGAATTCTGCTAAAAGAAATCACAGCCGACCCAGAGGGAATACCTACAGTCAATTCTATGAAAAGCCTTTTCTTATCACAGGAGATCCATGGTTTGTGAATAGTACTGAAGACTTGGTAGCTGCACCAGGTAGTGGAAGCTTATTATCCATCAGACAGATCATTGATGTTGTACTAAATTTAGGGGAGTGTTATGTGAAATCCTGTAATACGAAACTGATCACAGGCTTTTCCTTTGACAGATCCTATCTGAAAGAGATAAATAAAATGATAGATAAATCGGGTTGGTGCAGCTCTTTACCTTCTGATTATGAAATAAATTATGAAAACCTGAATTATATGTTGAAGGAGTTTTCCGATTGGCATAATAAAGGAAGCCGTTTTAGAATATATCGAAATCCAAAGTTTAATCAAACTACGTTAATTATTTATCAATATGGGGTTGGATTAATCCTTGAAGAAAGCAATGATGTATTTGAAAAAGGGAAGCTGTTTCACACCACCTATGATCAGATACGAGACAAGTATAAAGAGATTATTCACGCTACAATAGGAGAAAAGGAAGCCAGTTACTATTTTAACTGTTATGATCCTGTGCTTGAACGGTTACATTTTATCGGGAAAAATATTTATTCCTCAGTCGATGTTGATTCTTCCATATTAAATATGAAACGATATGCCTTAAGCTATTATGCGAAGAAACTCTGCAATTTTTTTGGAAACAATGATGATTATATTTTGGATTTTTCTTTAGATTCCCGAGTATCCCTTGCATTTTCATCTAGAGGAACGATTTTATTCACTACCACTGACAGCTATAGTGGAAATTTAATCGAGACAGAGTACCGCAATCATTTTGAAAAGGAATGGTTTTATCTGTATCTTACTGCCCTTCAGCAGAGATATCTTCTGACGGAAATTACCCGGAAGCTGGTATCCATCGGTTACAAAAATGCAAAGAAAGTAAAACAGCTAAAGGAAACTCTAATCACTTTCTATGGAAGTGGCTATTTTTCCACTGCATCCGATGATGAGCTATGTGAACGAATATTCCGATTTTATCTGGAAAAGTTGGAGGTTGAACAATTAAAGGAATGTATATCGAATCATATTGCGGGTATTGATGAATATAATGAAAGTCATTCCATGCGAGCGTTTAATCAGCTGAGTATGTTAATACTGCCGGTAGTCGTATTGTCCACAGTTTTTCAAACATCAATTATTCGGTTAGAACCACTGTGGCAAAGTGGTAGAGGAGTATTTGGACTTGCCTTTAATACTGATACTGATAATATGATCGCTTGGGGGCTCATGTTCGTGCTATCCATAATTTTGTTTGCTATACTAATTCTTAACGGGAAGAGAAGGAGATAAGTATGCTAGAATTAATTCCTTTTTTTATGCAAAAACCAATGATTAAAAATATGCTTAAAATGGCAGCGGCTTATGTTGTGTTTTTCATATTGCTAGGTGGCGGAAGCCTAAAAACAGCTCTTATTGTGTTTATGTTCTTTTGTATCATCCAAATTCCTCTCTATCTGATTGCCAGATGCTGCGTTCAAAGAAGCTTTCTATCAACATTCATTTTTCTTGCTCTATATTACTTCTTGAAAAAAATAATGGAGAATCCGGAAACCTTTGATTATTACTGGTACAGTGGAAGAAGTGGGGGAGAAGCTATCATTAGATATGTATTTTTTGCTCCGGACATCGCATGGAATACCATCTTAATCATTGCTCTTATAGCGCATATTATATTGAAATATTCTAATAAAATGATTTCAAATTATGCAGCAGAGCGAACCATCCGAAGCATTAATTATTTCTGGTGGATTCTCCCTATATTTAGTGTAATATTTCAACATAAAATGGAACTTCAAATAGTGCCCCTTATTCTGCTGTTATTCATGATTGCACAATATTTTTATTATAAATATCATGCAAAAAGAGTCATAAAAAAGGCGGAAACTGATACAGAAGCGAAGGAGATGATATTCTATACCTCGATGAATAACATCTTATTAAATAGTAACTCGGATCATTTTATATCTATCGGTAGATTACTCTTCGGTACTATTCTGGGTAATGTAGATCATCACCATATCCTTACAGATACCATAAGTAAGATATATCGAATCTTTCCCTATGAATATGTAAGATTTCATAACACACATCCATTTCAAAATACTGTTAAAAAATTTATCTTATATATTGATACAAAGGATATTTCTCTTTGTAGTAATAAAAGATATGCGAACATGGTTCTAAATCAATTGAAAAAGCTATTAGCAAATAATCTAGAAATAATGGTAATCTCTACAGCTAGCAAGAAGCTTTTATCAAGTACCTACTTTGAAGACGAATTATTAAAAAGCCAATTGGAGTACAAGTGGTATCCTTCCCGCAAAGAAATCAATTATACTGATATAGAATATTTTATCTATTCACAAGAATTGAATGATACGGAAAAGAAGATTAGGCAGACTATTTGGGATTTAAATGCATCTCTCCCAGAGGAGAATAAATTCAGTTTTCTTCACTATCAGTTAAAAACGATTCATAAGACATTTAATTCTACAGAATTATTTTATCAATTGCTTCGTATCATTGAATTTGTTTTACATTACCGTGCACTTTATGTATTAAGTACATCGGATAAAGAAACTATGCAAAACTTTGATAGTTTTAGTATTGGTGGATGGGCTAACCTGCAATATCAATTGGAGCAGGCAGCACCAAAATATATGGAAGGAGATCCGGTTCATAAAGCATATCTAGTAGTGATGACTTTATTAAAGAAAACAAAACTACCGAATAGCTGTAAATTTGATGATGTTATTCAAGCAATGATAGAGCTTCGTAATAAGTATCTTGGGCATGGGTCCATAACTTATTCCGTTTCTGATCAACTTCTGGAGGCCTTGATGGAATTAACAAAAGAAATAGTAATCATGTTTCAACACGATGTCAGTAGACTAAGTCCATCAACCTACATAATATTAAAAGCTGATAATAAAGGAAAAAGAATTCCATGTTATTTAGAGGATGATAGCCTTTTGTCCTATTGGATTCACGATGAAGAGGCTTCTTTTGAGGAATATCTTAATTATCAAACCGGACTTGTGAAAAGAGATGGCAATGCATTTACTATTATGCTAAGTATGGAGGGAGGATTATAACATGGTATATTCGAAGAGAATTAGTTTCATATATTCCATTGTAATCGTATTTATATATATACTATTCATTTTTAGTGATGGTAGCGAGAGCAGCTTATTCCTAAGTGAAATTGGCAGTGTGTTACAGTTACTTCTACTCGAAATTGCCCTACCCCCCATTTTAAAGAGATTAATACAAAAGAAACAACGAAAGTTTGAAATATTGAACTCTTCAGCTTATATTAAAACCTATTCAATTTATATCACTTATAAGTTTTTAGTATATGGGATGCCATTTTTTTCTGCAATAAATATAGCATATTGTTATTATAGGATTTATCATGATACGTCTTACTATTATACGATAGAAGCGCCGCAATTTGTATTAATAATTACTGTTTTTATTCTTCTATGGAGGGTAATAAAAATCGGTATCATACTGCCATACTACTTATATTTGAGAAAAAATGTAAAAGGTATTAAGAAAACGACAAAGATTTACCAGGGATTGATTAAGGGCAAGCTTCCTGACCTTAATACGCAGTTGTTTCTTTTTATCAATCATGGGAAATCACGGCCCACCCAGGGAGTCAATCAACTGTATTTTAAAAATAGTAACAACACCTATTTATTGAATGAAGATGAAATCTTAAGAATACTTCGGGATAAGCCAGAGTATAAAAGGCTATTATCTGAATTAATTTCTTGCTATTGTTATCTTCTGGAACCTAACAGTAAAGAGGAATATTATAAAGAACTGGATCAAATATATGATGAGGTCTATGTCAAATTAGCCGGTGGATTTAACAAACAAGTTATAATTTTTAACTATTCCGATCAGGAAGAGCATATTAATATTCCTTCAAAGTTTAAGACCATATCTGCAATTAAGTTTTGCACGATCACATCAACGGAAGAGATTACAGAAGCTAAAATACGTATTCTGCTGGAAAAAGAGCAGGGTAACCCAGAAATGAATATGGATGCTTCCACCAATAGGAATATGGGTAATCTTCTACATAAAGATAATCTAAAGGATATCACGAATTTCAAAGCATATTTTGAAAACAGTAATTATTTTCTTGATCAAATTAACTGCTATGGTGAATACACCACACAGTTTCAATTTGAGAATGATGAATTACGGAATTTCTTTAATAGTGCAGTGACTTTCCAAAATCCGATTCAATCCATTATGGCTTTAATCGATTATATAGAAATTATTTTACGTTTATCTGCTTATTACTATGGGAAGAAGGAATTTGATAAAACGTTGGCTGAACGTATAGAAAAGGAGGGACTTCAGGGAAAGAAAAAACTATATCATGAACTGTTAAAGCGAAATACAGAGAAAGAAAAACGTACGGAAATTATCCCTTCGGATTTATTTACGTTAGGTTATCAAATATGGAAATCAGTCAAAGAAGAGGATCCTCTATATCATAGCATTCATCATAAGTCATATCGGTACAGTACAATGTTACAGCCGATATTTAATGAAGTAGGAGACTTCATCTATGCGAATTTTGAAGGCTACAGGATTAACTTTCTTGGCTTGGTAAGAACCGTCAATCATATTCGTAATAAAGTAATAGCACATGGTTCCTTACAGACTTCCATTCTCTATCCGGTTTGGTGTATGCTGTTTTATTCCTCGGTAGCATTAACGGAATTTTTAGGCATAGAGGATATGAAAATAGACTTTTCGGAGGGAACTTATTGGGTTAGCTATACCGGAAGTGAGAAAAAAATCTCTATGGGGAACCTGGTAGTTAATCAGAATAATTATCCCTGCCTTGCCTGGAATATGAATTTGAAAGAAACCAGTAGTGGTTTTAAATACACCTTAAAGTACATCAATTTCTTTGAGGGAGAGATGATTAAGCCGGAACAATTTGAAGAAAACTTCGATTTGTAGATAGAGGATGAAGCAATAGCCCTGCCATAGCAGCACAGATAGAAATAGGCTGTAATGTGCTATAGCAGGGCTATAGAAGTAAAGGAAAACCCTAGCAAGGACTTAGTTCAGGAGAATCAGAACTAAGTCCTTTGATTTTTATGAGGACAATGATTACATCAGTAATTGCCATTATATAATCAGATTATTTTCAGTGAAGGAGCAGATAATCTGAGATGTTCCATCTATGAAGAAGATATTCTGATACAGCTTTACGGCAACAGACCGAAAGTTGGAATGATCAATGACACGAAACATCGCTGCCAGATAATCAACAAGTTTATCGGGAGTGTTTACAATGGACAGGTTGCCCAGAAGATTAAATTTTAAAAAGAAATACATTGTTACGAGGGATACATAATCATCTTGCATCCCTTTACAATTATCTTTGAGAAAGAAATGATTATAAAAGATATGATTTACGATAAGCTGTTCAAACAGAATTTGCCAATTTGGTAAAAGTACATCGAGAGATGCAGAGGAGTCCCGGTATCTTTTCTTTAACAACTCCAATTCCTCAATCGAGGGGTATTGCGCATCCTGTCCGTTAAGACAGAAGTATTCTTGAGAAATGATACAATAATCATGGGTACTTATACTGTCTTCATAATACCTCAATAGAGATGAGATTGATTGAAACATCATAGATAGAGGATCTATGTTACCTGTATAAACCTCATTGCCGAAAAGCAAATTACCCAGAGTAGTAAAACGTTGCTCAAGGGGCATGCTTCGATTCTGAACTATTGTTATAGACTCACCGATATAATCATAAGAATAGTGGTTTAGACGTTCTTCGAATACAGGGTTGATGGATAATACGATTGTCTCGAACTGCATGGGGTCATGCATCTGCATCAGCAATTCAACTACTGCTTCACAACTGTTGGAACAAGAACACTCGCCGATGTTGCCGATACGCCTAACATGCCTGGGATATAGACGGCAGACCTCAGGAAGGTTGGCTTCCCCTAATTCAGCCTGAAGAGCGCACATACCATCTGGCCGATGAAGCATACAGAGGCCCTGCCAGTCAGTTGCTATCTGAGCATAAGTCTCCTGAGAGGAGGATAGTGACAGCTTCAGGGCACAGTCGAGTCTTGCGCGGAGCGAACTGGAGCAGTTACAGCCAAGAAGCTGGTAATACTCCTTCATCGATATTCGGATTGGCCATCCATCACAGCAGGAATGCCGGCATTCGCCGCATTTACAACTGAAATTCCTATAGTATTCAGGAATGATATAATTCATTTGTTTACTCCCACGAAATAGAATTTAATCCCATAAAAAAGAAATTCATATGGTCTATTGTTATTTTTAATATTAATTTTGTAAAGCGAAAATTCAATCAGTGTTCTCAGTTAAGATGGCAGAATTGATAGAAATTCTTTCAGAAAAAAGTACTCAAGATAAATTGAAATAATTACCAAAATAATCCTTGACGGCCTCAGACTATTGTGATAGTATGCATATATACTATTAGAATAGTCTGAGAGGTTGATCTGAAATGGAAGTAATAAAACTGTTTGACAGCGAACTGAAAATCATGGAGATTCTCTGGCGGGAGGGAGCTATCTCTGCCAAGGAGCTTAGTGTGATTGCTGATAGAGAAATTAAATGGAATAAGAACACGACATATACGGTTATCAAAAAGCTGATAGATAAGAATGCGATCCGACGCGAGGAACCGGGGTTTATGTGTTTCCCGCTGATTTCTCGTGACGCGGTACAAAAGGATGAAACGGAGCGGCTGATTGATAAACTCTGGGGAGGGTCGAAAAAGGCCTTTTTTGCAGCATTTGTGGATGAACATTTAACAGAGGATGAGATTAATGAATTAAAATCCATCATAGAGAAGAAGTGATGCCATGCTTTCTGAAATATTTTATTGGGTACTCAATATTAGCATAATTGGCGGAGGCACGGGACTGATCGTTGTACTACTTGGGAAAAGCCCAAAATTACCGCGCTTTGCCGCCTATATTCTATGGACATTACCATTGATACGGCTATGGATTCCATTCGGTATGACCAATCGTTGGAGCCTTCTAAGCCTTATATCGCGGTACGTAACAAAAACCGTAATGATTTGGGAGGAGGTACCCTGGACGCCGGACTTCTCCATGACAAATAGTATTCAGGCTGCCAAGAGCTATTTTCCCATTGAATATAAAACATATTTGCTTAAGAAAATCTTTGAAGTGGCCTCCGTTATTTGGGTAATCATCGCGATTGCCGCAATTATTACCTCGGTATTTTTGTATATACTCACCAAGCGTGAACTATGGGATGCAAGGCATCTGAAGGAAAATATCTGGATATCGGGCAAAGTAACGTCACCGTCCGTATATGGTATTATCAAACCAAGGATCATCCTCCCGGAGTGGATACCCGAAAAAGATATGCCATATATTTTGGCGCATGAACGTGTACACATCATCCGCAGGGATAACCTATGGCGGATCATTGCTGTGATTACCGCCTGTATCCACTGGTTCAATCCACTGGTGTGGATTTTTCTGTACCGGTTCATCACTGATATGGAGCTTGCCTGCGATACGAAAGCTCTGAAAATACTTGGAGAGGACAAAGCAAAGGACTATGCCACCGCATTGCTTGCCTGTGCCGCCGGGAAGAGCTATTTTATAAGTGCTTTCGCCGGAGTTAAGACAAGAGTACGGATTAATAGTATTCTGACATACAAAAAGCTGACTTTATTATCAACAATTGCTTTTATAGTACTTCTGGTTGCAGTTACAGCTGTTCTGATTACAAATGCAGTAGGAGGGTGAGGATGAATAAAATAGTAAGATTTATATTTTGTATAGTTCTTTTTATTACTGCATCTGCCGGCTGCAGTAAACAAGCTGTTGGAAACAGCGACATAGATGAAATGTTTTCGGAGCTTCCCCAGACATTTTCACTGGAAAACCCTACGGATAAAGAGAAATTTGAGAAGATGACTTCTATCACGTTTCATTCTGATCAAACAGCTGTTTTGGCAACACCACTTATCTCCAGCTATATGCTACCGAAGTGTACTTATCAAGTTTCCGATAATGAGTTAAAAGTTTGTGCAGCGATCAAAAATGAATGGGAAGAAGGTTTTTTTGGTGTCAAGAACGGTGATGTTATCGCTGTATTCACGATTATTGACAGCAAAACGCTAAAGTTTAAATCTGCATCAGTACCGATCTTCGCCGATGAGAACGCGGAATATATCAAGAAACAGGAGGAGTCTCAATGAAAAGAACCTTATCAAAAGCAATCATTGCATATTTGACAACAATCGTAATAACACTTCTGATGTCCAGCTATCCCGTATATATGGGAGTAAAGGTCGTGGTGGCGTTAATTATGTATGGTCAAGTTGAGGTATCAGATTATCCAAAGTACATAATTCCCTATACGCCGATTTGCATTGCTGTCATTCTGGCTATCGCGTTTCTTCCACTGGCATCTAAGTTTATGAAAAAGTTAGCGTTGTTGATGCTTTCAGCTCTTGGTACGGGTATCTTTCTGATTTCAGAGATATTGTTCGAGAAAGTTACGGTGTTCGATGGAAGCAAAGCCGGGGATTTGGGGTCTTGGCAGGCATATTTATGTGTGGCAACCCCTGAGGTATTAAATACGATTGAGTATAAAACTACAATTGGCGAAGAATTAACCGCTCGCTATAGTCCTGCCTTCAAAATACATTTTTACCTGATTGCAATCCTGATTGTACTGGCTGTCGTTGCGATCGCTCATGGTTTTTATGAAATGTTTCAGACAGCAAGATTTGATAAGCTTCGTCCTCTGATCCTCCAAACTATGTCAACAGCCGTATTTGTCGGATTGTGTGTCTTTGCTTGCTTTACCGCTTTTTATCGTACAGGGAATATAAACATCTCGGCGCTTTCGGCTTGGCTGATGGGTGGCTTCTTTATTCTCTTCGGTATGACAGCAGGAAGCTATGCAGGTGGATTGCTGTTTGGACAAAGGCCCATCCTCTCAAGATGGATTCCGGCAATGATAGCGGCACTAACCACAGTGACAATGTATATCGGTGAGCTCGTTCTTATGGGCGGGGTTTTGTTTACGTTTGGAGAGGGTTTTTGGTTTGAGCCGCTTGGATTTCTCCCACTTGCACCAATGGACTTGATTGTGATAGTGCTTTCTTTCACGGTAACTTATTTACTGTTATGGTTGATTAGAAAACGTGAGAACGGCCGTTGATGTGGCAATATTGGCATTCTGGGCTAATAAATGTATTTTTGGATTGATGAAGCTTTGAAGACAGTAGAAATCATGTCAAGAATGGTCCTAATTGCTTGGGATGAAAAGATTAAGGATCCATATAACGTCGATCAACTTTAACAATGAACTATCGCCCTGCACGATCGTAAAAGTAATTTGAATACGATTTTGCAGGGCGATTTGCTATGTCATCACACTATCTTGTAGCCTGTAGAACCTTGGTAACCTCTGCGATATAAAGGATATGATAATCCTTAGCCGGGTACCAGGTGCTGTTCAGTTTCTCATCGAGGATCGAGTCCTCCTGCATAGCTTGACGGTATAATTTTTTACAGATCAGGACATTTGAGGCCTCGCCGAAATAGGGGGTCCCGTCAGAGTAAGCAAGTGTAAGACCGCATTGACTGATCTTATCCTCGTTTCTTCCGGATACAGTTCCCAGATAGTTCAAAACAGCCTTATATTCTTTATCGAGAAAGCTCAAAGAAAAGGTGGTTTCCCGATCGAGAAATTCTCTGGTATAACGTTGCGGACGTACAACGATATACGCTACATTCTTGCCGTACATGACACCCAGGCCACCCCAGGAGGCGGTCATTGAATTTACCTTATTTTCATTGCCGGCGGTAATTAACATCCATTCCTTGCCGATCAACTGGAAGGGATTTTTACGAAGTACCTCGGGTAATATTTCTTTAAAATGATTCATTGCTTTCCTCTTTTCTGTTTTCTTATAATCTTACAGGATGCTGCTTCTGATCATCTTTATAATTTAGGAAATCACATTCTATTATATAAAAATGCTCCGCAGGATATTAGGTTATTATATAGCTTTTGACATTCGTTCGACTATGAGTATTATACGATAGGTCTTGCCTTCGTGCAACGCTCTGTCGAAGATTTCACCATCCGTAGCCCCCGGCATATATTAATTACATAGCTTAGATGAGTCAAAGGATGTTGTATATGACGATACACACAGTGCAGGCCGGTGATACGCTGAATTCTATTGCAACCCGATATGGGATTTCCCGAGAGCTTATTATTACAGAAAATGAACTGCCGAACCCGGATCGGCTTCTGGTAGGGCAAAACATCGGAATTCGTATCCCTGAAACCACTCATACTGTTGTGCAGGGAGATACCCTGACTTCCGTTGCCGAACAGTACAATACTACAGTTACAAGGCTGTATCAGCATAATCCAAGAGTTGCTGTCACCAGAACTCTGACACCCGGACAGACTCTGGTGATCAGCTATGCCAACGAGGAGATTGTTGATACAGTCATAATTAACGGCTTTGCCTATCCCTTTATTCAAGAGGATGTACTGAGACAGACCTTGCCTTTTCTTACGTATCTATATGTCTTTACTTATGGCTTCACTCCGACCGGAGAGCTGGTGCCGATTGAGGATGAGGAGGTAATAGCCATTGGCAAAGAATATAATGTGCCTCCGGTCATGATGCTGGCTCCGATGACTGCAGACGGTAATTTTGATACAGATGTCGCTCATCAACTTTTTATTAATCCGGCAGGGCAGACGACTTTGATTAATAATATTGTTGATAATATGAAAGCGAAGGGTTATGTCGGACTGGATATTGACTTTGAATTTGTACTACCGGAGGATCGACAGGGCTTTATTGATTTCATTACAGCTGTTCATACCAGATTGTCTGCAGAAGGCTTTTTCGTATCAGTGAATCTGGCTCCGAAGACCTCCGGAACCATGACCGGGTTACTATATGAGGCACATGATTATCCGGCAATCGGAGCAGTTGCAGACAGGGTATTGCTGATGACGTATGAATGGGGCTATACCTTCGGGCCGCCAATGGCAACAGCTCCCGTGAATAACGTCCAAAAAGTGATTGAATATGGGGTATCTGTGATTGATCCGGATAAGATCCTTCAGGGACTACCCAATTATGCTTATGACTGGCCACTACCCTTTGTACGCGGAGAGACTTCAGCAGAAAGCATCAGCAATCAGGAAGCGATTACCAGAGGAGTTGAATTCGGGGTCGCAATTCAATTTGATCAGACGGCTCAATGTCCCTTCTACAACTATACGACTGCAGAAGGGATACAGCATGTCGTATGGTTTGATGATGTCAAAAGCATGGCGGCAAAGATCGCGTTAATTACTGAGTTTGGCCTGGCCGGGGGCGGAGTCTGGCAGATTATGAATTATTTTCCAGGTCTATGGATGGTAGTGGATTCCAGGTTCACGGTTACTAAGGCATAAATAATGTCATAATAATGCAAGAGGAACGAACCATTTTTATAGTAGAAAAAGTAAGAATTTCATTAAATGGATATTCCTTCTTTCTTGTTTACAAAGAAACATACGAAGCGTATAATGCATATATATGTTCTGCATTTTATCACATTAAGGGGATACAGGATGAGCAGAAAGATTCTGAAAGAAATAATCAGCTGGATATTGGTATTTATCGTTGCATTTGCATTGGCTACTCTGATTAATAAAGTAATTATTATGAAGGTTGAGGTCCCTTCGGGTTCCATGCAGAATACCATAATGATCGGAGACAGAGTATTTACTTTTCGGTTGGCCTATCTGATCAGTGACCCGAAAAGGGGAGATGTGATTGTATTTCCTTATCCGGATGATGAAAAGGTGGATTACATCAAGAGAATCATCGGTCTTCCCGGAGAGACGATCGAAGGAAAGGATGGTCTGGTTTATATCGATGGCAAACCCTTGACGGAACCTTATGTCAGAGATAAAATAGACAGTGATTTCGGACCTTACATTGTTCCGAAGGACAGTTATTTCATGATGGGAGATAATCGCAATAATTCGGAGGATTCAAGGTACTGGGAACATAAATTTGTATCAAAGGATAAGATTAAGGGAAAGGCTATTGTCAAATATCCGCATCTGTCCTGGTTCGGTACAATACATTATTAACGAACTTAAGGGAGAGAACCATGAATAGGAAAATACTAAAAGAGCTTTTAAGCTGGGTAATCATCGTAGTTGTTGCTTTTGCACTGGCATTTGTAATTAATAGGTTTGTCATCTTAAAGATCAGTTCACCTACTCCTTCAATGGAGAATACCTTTCTGGTAGGAGAGAAGGTATTAACCTATCGTCTGGCGTATGTATTCTCGGAACCGAAGCGTGGGGATATCGTAGTATTCCCGAATCCGGACGATGAATCAGAAGATTATATTAAGCGTATCATTGGTCTTCCGGGAGAGGTAATTGAAGGAATTGACGGTGTAGTCTATATCAATAGTGAACCATTGGAGGAAAACTATCTGAAGGAGCCGATGGAGAAGGAGAATTTCGGACCTTATGAAATCCCTGCCGACTGTTACTTTATGATGGGTGATAACCGAAATGATTCATTGGATGCCAGGTTCTGGGAGCATAAATTCGTAGAAGGCGATAAGATCAAGAGTAAGGCAATCTTTAAATATCCCCATTTCAAATGGTTTGGCAAAGTGAGTTACTAATCCAAAGGGTAATAAAGAAATTTCATAAAATAATAAGAGCGGGGGAGACAGTCCTCTCATCTACATTTGAAGTCACCTTCAGTAAGCAGGTTTCTTCGAGTGTACAGGAGTGGAGGGCTGTCTCCCCGCTCTTATTCATGATAAGATGAAACAGTATACTATTTCACTTTATTTAATTACTGTAAGGAGCGATTGCGCTTAGAATAGTCTTTTCTAAAGCTTCTCTTCCATAACTGTCAACTTCATTCTTATTGCGATCTCCATGGGTCAGACATCCAGCGCCTCCGATACAACCACCGACACAGGCCATTCCTTCGATGAAATTATTTGGAAGAGCATTCTTTGAGGCCTTTAATAATGCTGTTCTACAGGCTTCAATACCATCACAGGCAATCGGCTTGAATTCAAAATCCATAATCTGCTTTTCGGTCAAAGCTTCCTTCACTGCCTCAGTGAGTCCGCCGCTTCTTGCGAAGATTCTACCATAATAGGATGCGTTATCAAGCATTTCGGTAGAAAGGGTCTCCAGAACAATATCGCAACTGTCAAACAGAGCCTGAAGCTCCTCAAATGTAATGACACTATCGATATAAGGTGCAACCTCAGGACGATTAAGCTCCATCTTCTTAGCAGTGCAGGGTCCCATGAATACAATTCTGGCTTCCGGATCGGATTTCTTGATATGCTTTGCGATCGTTGCCATCGGGGAGAGATTATGTGAGATATGAGGGGCTAAGGTCGGAAATTGCTTTTTAATATAGTCCACAAAGGCAGGACAGCAGGAGCTTGTCAGAAAGCCCTTTGCGATCAATTCCTCAGCCTCTGCACTTGCTACCATGTCAGCGCCGAGGGCGGCCTCGATTACAGTATGAAAACCGAGTCGCTTGATACCGCTGATTACCTGACCGAGCGAGGCATAGCTGAATTGTCCGGCAATAGACGGTGCAACTACGGCATAAAGCTTATAGTTCTTGTTCCTGTTGCTATTTTTTATCAGTTCAACGACATCAACGATATAGGACTTATCCATAATTGCTCCGAAGGGACACTGATAGACACAGGCACCACAGGAGATGCACTTATTGTTGTCAATCAAAGCCTTTTTATCCTCATCCATACTGATTGCCTTAACCTTGCAGGCATTTTGGCAGGGACGCTTATAGTTCTTGATGGCGCTGAAGGGACAAACAGAAGCACATTTACCGCATTCCACACACTTATCCTTATCAATGATTGCTTTCTGATTCTGATCAAAAGAGATGGCACCAAGCTTACAGACGCTTTCACATCGGTGTGCGATACAGCCGCGACAGGCATCCGATACCTCATAGCCTCCGACAGGACATTCGTCACAGGCGATATCGAGTACCTCAATCACATTAGGATTTTCACTATTACCACCCATAGCCAGGTTAATACGTTCGCCTACGATAGCTCTTTCCTTATAGATACAGCAGCGCATGGTAGCCTTGGAACCTTCTACAATTTTCTGCGGAATACTGTAGACTGCATGATGTAGATCGTTCTCAAAAGCACTTTTTGCCACTTCACGTAATACGCTATATTTTAGGTGCTGGACCTTCGTATCAAATTTTCTCATATGAATTCTCCATTCCTTCGCACAATTTTTCTCAACGGACGTATGAGCCCGGTTTCAATATAAAGAGTATACTTTGTGCGTACTAACCACTAGACTAAAAATAACTGACATTGATCTGCTTACCCATTTTCTTTAGGCAATCGGCAAGCTCATCCACCAATCTCATCTTTATACTGAAATTAATTGGCAGGCTTGGATTCTGATGAGCAGGGTTGATGGCTCTGCCTACATAGAAGTTTATATCTGTCGCTTCCTCAAAAAGCAGCTGGGCAATTAGCGAGGCGGCATCCTTGCGATAATTCCAGCCGGAATAGCAGGTCGTATCCTCAAGATAGCTTTGGGCATAGGATAATACTCGATTGATTGTGATCACGCCTTCGGTCACCAGATCAATTCCGTCAACCACCGAGATTGGAGGAATGGTAGGGTCAGGATAATCGATTCCGGTCTTTAACTCTTTACCCAGATATTCTGCAGCGAGTGTTGAAGTCGTACCTCCGCATACGATGTGCTTACCTTCCTTTGCGAAGAATAGAGAAAGCATTTTATGTAAATCCTGTCTGTCGGAGGGGGGTCCAATCATCAAGTTAACCGGTTTGCGGTTGCGTATTTTGACAGCTGCTACCGTAGTATCATCTCCCGGCTGACCTCCGTAAAGCTGTGAACACTGCTCTAGAAGTAAGGTTGAGATCATCTTTGGAGAGAAGCTTTGTTCATACATTGCTTCCAGAAACTCTATGATGTTATGTCTTTGCCAGCCGAAATTCAAGGTTTTCCCTACTCCGGCGTATATCGCTCCGTCGCTCATGGTAACCAGGACATCGCCGGGTGAGAGTTCCAGTTTTGATTTATATATTGTTTTATCACCGATCTGCATACTGATTTTGTCATAGTCACAATTAATACCATTATGCAGAAGAATCACATGCGGATTGTCGTATTGTATCACTTCTGCATAATGATTGTCAACCACACGAACGATGGTAAAGGTTGAATATGCAATGCCCCGTTTCTCACAAACAGGCAGTGTAGAAGCAACTGTTGTGACACAGTCCTCGATGGACATGTTCTGAGCCATCATTGTGGATATGATTTTGGCGGTCAGGGTGGAGAGGATATTTGCCTTCACACCACTACCGAGCCCATCTGCAAGTACCAGTACAATCGTATGATCCTCAGCATGGACGACTTCCACATGATCTCCGCAAATCGGTTCTTCGTATTTGTTCATACTTGAAATGCCGATATCCGTACACAGACTATTCATTACGCAGAGTCTCCTTTAGGTTGGTCAGGGCTATTTTGGTTTCAGCGGTAGTCTCACCAAGCAAGGAAGCGATTTCTTGTACGATACGCATCTGCTTTTCAATCACCTTATCTGTGATTTCGATGGTCTGGCGGCTTACCTGTTCCTTCTTCAGCCTTGCTTTTTCCTCCGCGGTGATATCCCTCATGATGCTGATGATAATGTGATAGGTTCTATCGTAAATGACTGTCTCCTCAATATATCGTTGATAATCAGTCAGGTAAGTGAGCTTATTATGAACATTCATTCCGCTGGTCATGACCTCCAGATAGACAGAGGGATTCAGTATTCTGATCACAGGTGCATTCAGGATGTCGCTCTTATGCTGGATATTCAGAATGCCTCTGGCGGCACGATTGATCTGTTGAACCTCCAGCTCTTCATTCAATACCAGGACACCATCCGGCATATTATAGATGATATTATCAGAGAAATCCTCAGCCTTTTCCTTTAGGAAGGGCAGACACATAGTTAGATCTGCTTTTCCCTGATATACTGCAATTGCCTTCTCTCGACAGGTATTGTATCCACAGCTGCCGCAGTTAAGCTCCTGCTCCTCGGAGGCTTTGCCCATCTTATGTAGGATTTCTGTTATGGCAGCACTGCCCGGCATCTGAGTATGAGTCCCAAGATAATTGAATTTCTTGATAAGCTGCTCGGATGGCGGCTCCTGTAACCGGAAGTCCTGCTCACCGGCATAATGATTAATTCGAAGGTAATCGGAGAGGAGAGCACGATGCCCTTGGTCCATGGCTGGTCCGCCGACACAGCTCCCGGCACAGGCACTCATCTCAATAAAGCAATTTTTAAGTTCTCCTGAGATAATATTTCCAATCGCTTTTTTGCAGTTCTCTATCCCATCGATGGCGATAAAATCATAATCGGATTGTTCTATAAGCATTGAGCGAATAATTCCTCCGGGGATGGGAAATAATCTGGCTCTTCCCGCTGCATCGGCTTCCATATACTTTTTAGGAAGGATCGTGATATTTTCTTCAGCCAGCCAGGACGATAGTTCTTCGAAGGTTAATACACAGTCAACGATGTCAGGGTAAAGTTCTGCTTCCTCCTTTTTGGAGATACATGGTCCGATGAATACAGTGTAAGCCTCCGAATAGATTTCCTTCAGCCTCTGACAGTGGGCTTGCATCGGTGACAGAACCTCTGCCAGATAGGGAAGTGCTTCCGGATAATGCTTCTGGATTAAGCTGTTCACAGTATGACAGCAGGAGGAGATGATTACCCTTCCGGATTTTACTGCTATCATTTCCTCATATCTTTTCTTTACGATAGTTGCGCCGACCGCAGTCTCCTCCGCCCCTGCAAAGCCCAGTTTCTGTAAGGCTTCGGACAGGGAGGCAAGATCAGCCTCCGGATAATTCGCGGCGAAAGCCGGAGCGATACTGACATATACCGGCTTGCCTGAGGCTAGCAGGTGCTTTACCTTAGCGACATCATCACGAATCTGTTTGGCATTTTGCGGGCAGGCAACAAAGCATTCGCCGCAGAGAATGCATTGTTCTTTCACAATATTGGCTTGATGATCGGCGATGCGGATCGACTTCACGGGACAGTGGCGGATACATTTATAGCAGTTTTTACAATTTGATTTCTTGAGCTGTATGTAATAATTCATACTTCACGACCTTTACTAATATGTGGGATAAACAGAGCAGTCACTTTTGATTAATTTAGCTTAGACAATACCTTGTCTTGAAAAAACTCTTGGAAATTATCCTTAGAGACACCACAGATGATATCTTCGTCTATCTTTACGGATACTCCGTCTGTACAATGTCCGAGACAAAAGGCTGCGGACAGATTTACACGGTGATCCAGGGAGTGCAAAGCGATTGCTTCCTTCATAAGCTGGATGATATCATAAGAACCCTTGAGATGGCACGAGCTGCCGACACAGATGTAAATATTCATTGGATTAATCCTCCTATAATTTGTTAAATACTTAACAATCATCTAAAGTATAATACATTGTTAAAAAAGTGTCAATGTAAAAACTGATAGATTATTCGGTCTGATCAGAAAAAGAATCAGTAACTATGCTTAAAAAGCGGTAACAAGCAGTAATAAGCAAGATAGAGGGTTTGGTATTGTATTTGCAGAGGAAAACAGATATAATAATTTTTTAGACAGGCAGCTTGAGCTGCGGGTATCAGATTCGTGAAATGAGGGGCAATTATGAGAAATAGTAAGAGGGATATTTTATTTATTTTACACATGATATTAGTAACAGCTACAGGTATTCTGAATATATATGGATATTTTCGGCTGCCTGACACGATAGCAACTCAGATTAGTTTTTCAGGTGATAGAGTCAATTCCATGCCAAAGGCACTCTACCTGTTGCTTAGCTTTGTGATTCTACTTGTACTGGCTTTCGTGAATAAGAGTGGCAGGGCAGAAAAGAAACTTACCTCTACGATCGCAGCAGTGCTCGTATTTATCGGCAATGTTTTCGTGATCTTTACACAGCTCTAATAGGGTAATGCGGCTCTATACAAGTAATCAGACAATAAAAAAATCATCAGAGAACAAGTTCTCAATAATAAATAAAGTAGTATATTGATAAATAAGTTTATAAATAGAAATCAATCAATAAGGGTACCGGCAGATCCTACTGCTGGTACCCTTTATTAATGTACTAATTATTTAAAGTGTTCAGACTTTCTTTATAATCAATCAATCTTTAC
Organism: Bacillota bacterium; assembly: GCA_023414355.1. Taxonomy (GTDB): domain Bacteria; phylum Bacillota; class Clostridia; order Lachnospirales; family Lachnospiraceae; genus Mobilitalea. The sequence goes on from JAEZOB010000009.1 coordinate 639,590, forward strand.
ACTCTTTCAGTCTTTATACTTTGTCTATCGTTACATTCGTTCTACAGTTGTTCTCAAATTTTCTTATATTCATGTTTCCTTTTTTCTCAGCCTATCCTTATTCTTGATTTAGATACTCCTCGTTCAGCTTTAAAACCTTCTCCATAGCATCCAGACCGGGTGCGCCGATGGTATTCCTCTTGTTGACGCAGGTTTCAAGACTGATCGCATCATAGATATTCTGATCAAAGACGGGGCTGATGGCCTGAAACTCAGAGAGACTCATACCTTCCAATGAGATGTCCTTATTAATGCAGTATAGTACCAGCTGTCCTACGATACCATGAGCATCCCGGAAGGGAACTCCTTTATTCACAAGATAATCGGCAGCATCAGTAGCATTCGTAAAGCCATTCTTCGCACTTTCTGCCATGGTATCCTTACGGAATTTCATTGTAACCAGCATACCATGAAAGAGAGCGAGACAACCCTTTACTGTATCAATCGCATCGAAGGTAAATTCCTTATCCTCCTGCATGTCCTTATTATAAGCAAGAGGAAGTCCTTTCATTACAGTGAGGAGAGATATCAGTGCTCCGTAGACACGGCCGGTTTTTCCTCTGACTAGTTCTGCAATATCCGGATTCTTTTTCTGTGGCATGATGGAAGAGCCGGTAGAATATGCATCATCCAGTTCTACAAAACGGTATTCATTGCTGTTCCAGAGGATGATCTCTTCACTGAAGCGACTCAGATGCATCATGACAGTAGAAAGAGCGCTAAGCAGTTCAATCAGATAATCACGGTCGGAGACACCATCCATACTGTTCAGGGTCGGACCGTCAAAGCCAAGGAGCTCGGCGGTATATTCCCGGTCCAGCGGGTAGGTGGTTCCGGCAAGTGCTCCGGAGCCAAGAGGAGATAAATTCATACGCTTTTTGATATCATAAAGACGACTTCGATCCCTCTTGAACATCTCAAAGTATGCCCCGAAATGGTGAGCCAGAGTAACCGGCTGAGCCTTTTGCAGGTGCGTAAAGCCCGGAAGGAAGGTGGTTGTATTCTCCTTCATAATAGAATGGATGGAGACCAGCAGGGCTTTCAATAATCCATCAAGTTCAGTAATCTCATCTCTGATATAAAGCTTCATATCCAGGGCAACCTGATCATTACGGCTGCGACCTGTATGCAGTTTCTTTCCTGCTTCTCCGATTCTGTCAATCAGATGAGCTTCTACAAAGCTATGAATATCTTCATACTTAGCATCAATTACAAGACTGCCGTTTAGAATATCCTCCATAATACCGGACAGACCGGAGATGATTTGATCCTTCTCGTCATCAGAGATGATTCCCTGCTTTGCAAGCATCGTTACATGTGCGATGCTTCCTTCGATATCCTGTTTATAAAACTTCTGGTCAAAGGAGATGGATGCATTAAAATTATGCACCAATTGATCGGTTTCCTTTGTAAAGCGTCCGCCCCAAAGCTTCATGGTTTCTACCTCATTTCATTTTTTGATTGTATCCATATTACCTCGTTTTTTCCAAAGATGCAATAAGAAATTAATATTTATGCAAAAAAATAGTGTAATTATAAAAATGTATTAGTTGATTATTGATGAGGCATAGATACATGAACTGAGTTACTTGCCGAAGCAATAAGGCAATGATCCGGAGTCTAGAGTTCGTACAGCTTCGTATATTTTTCCTTCAAATAATTCACATAATAGTCAGCATTAAATTCTTCTCCGCATACATCGAGTAGGATCTGGTTCGTATTTTTGACAGCTCCGAATTTATGAATATTATCCCGAAGAAACTCACGGATCGGAGTAAGATTACCTTCCCTCAGATACTCATCAATTGGCATCTTTTCCTTCATGCAGCTGTAAAGCTGGGAAGAAACAGCTGTCCCGATCGCATAGGAAGGAAAATATCCAAACTCACCGTAAGACCAGTGAGTATCCTGCAGGATTCCCTCCGTATCTGTAACAGGTGTAATTCCCATGTATTCCTGATACTTCTGATTCCAGAGTTTTGGAAGCTCGTCAATATTGATTTCGTCATTAAAAATGGCTTTCTCTATCTCATAACGTACGATAATGTGTATGCAATAGGAAAGCTCGTCCGCTTCGGTACGGATCAGACTGGGTGCTGCTTTATTAATTCCACGAATAAAATGCTCCAGTGAAATCTGACTGAGATTCTCGGGATATGCCGCAACCAGCTTATCATAGATCGGAACCCAGAAATCACGACTTCTGCCAAGGATATTCTCATAAAAACGGGACTGAGATTCATGCATACCCATTGAGGCTCCGCCTCCAACCAGCGTCTGTGTAATTGCGTCATCAATATTCATCTCATAGAGAGCATGGCCACTTTCATGAATGATAGAGAACATGGCACTTTCTAAGTTATCCTCCATATAACGGTCAGATATCCTGACGTCATGATTATGCAGCTGCATCGTAAAAGGATGAGCACTTTCCCCGATCACACCCCGATTAAAATCAAATCCCACATACCCACTTAAGTATTTGCAGAATTCCTTCTGTTTCTCTATATCATAATTGAGATAATTATAGCTTTTATCGACAGTCTCTGCTTTCTTGGCGACTGCTTTCAACAGAGGTACGATCTCAGCCTTGACTTTATCAAAGAAGGCATCCAGTTCCTTGATCATAAAGCATTCGTCATAGTCACTAAGCAGAACCTCATAGGGCTTCTTATCCCCTTTGACTCGGTAACCAGCAAATTTCTTCTTGAATTCAATGATTTTCTTGAGATAAGGTGCAAAATCTTCATATTTATTATCTTTTCTTGCCTTTGCCCACTTTCGGTTAGCAACAGAGGTGTACTCGTTAAAGGCACGATATTCCTCCGGAGGAATGCTCTCCAGCTGTTCATAGGTCTTTGCAAGCTCCTTAACAATTGCTTTCTGTGTAGAATTCAATTCAGTCAGCTCGGCATCCTCCTTAAGCTTTGAAAGCAGCGATCTTACCTCGTCATTGATCAAGCTTTTCATATATTCATCGGACAGGATTCCGATCACCTTTGAAGTATATTCGGCAGCACCGAAGGGTGCTGTGGTCTGGTCATCCCACTCAAATAGGTTTCGGGCGGTCTGAAAAGCCATAGCCCGGTCCAGGTGGGATTGTAATTGCTCAAATGCTTTACTCATGAAAAAACTCCTTCCTGTATGTGTATTTAAAGATACATCAATACCTTCAGCCATTTCATTTACAGCTGGATAAGCCAGACAGATAAGAATAAAAATATCTGTGATAACCTATTTCATTAGTATATCAAGTTTTAATATGGTTAACAATCAGTCAGGCGACAAAAATTTGCAGGTAAGGCATAAACTGGTAAATATAATTAAGAGAGAAAAGGTTTCACATTAATTTTGGGGTTGATATACTACATTGCTTGCATGAATAGTTAAGTATAACTAGTGTAAAAGTATTATAGATTCTATTGGAAACTAATGTATTGTGTTTTGTTCTAGATTGTTGCGTAAAGCATGATTGAAGTGTCAAAAGCACCGTAGGTGCTTTCCTGATAGAATACAATGCTATGCAAGCTTGCTTGTAATAGCATTGTATTCTATCAGGAAAAGAAGTGCGAAGCACTTTTTGACACATCAAGCATATTAACCATATCAAGCATATTAACCACATCAAAGTATTTGAATATATTAATCTCATTAACCACATCAAAGCATCCAAAGTACCTTACAAATTTTTGGCACTGTCCTTCTTGCTACTCCTTCACAGATTTGATAAAATTGATTCATACATGATACCATAATCTTCCTGCATGTGATTCAAATCACAGCTTTTGTCGAAGTGGGAAGGTTATACTTCATCATATAAACCGAATATATTCCATAATTGAGGAAATAAATATATAAAGAATAGCAGATGATCTTAAACAAATGGAAAGGAAGGTCTTATCATGAAGAATATGATGATTGAAAAAGTTGTCGGAAGAGAGATCCTGGATTCTAGAGGTAATCCGACGGTTGAAGCAGAAGTAACACTGGCGGATGGTAGTTTTGGCAGAGCCAGTGTACCCTCAGGAGCATCCACAGGAGCCTTTGAAGCAGTGGAGCTGCGTGACGGAGATAAAGGTAGATATCTTGGCACAGGTGTCAAGAAGGCAGTAGATAATGTAAACCATATGATAGCTTCCGAGGTGAAGGGAATGAATGCACTTGACCAGGGAGAGATCGATGCTAGAATGATAGCATTGGATGGAACACCGAATAAGGGTAAGCTGGGAGCCAATGCAATTCTTGGCGTATCCCTTGCAGTTGCCAAGGCGGCAGCAGCATCCCTCAATTTACCTCTTTACCGATACTTAGGTGGAGTAAATGCGAAGACGCTTCCCGTACCGATGATGAATATCATCAACGGAGGTAAGCACGCAGATTCAAGTTTGAATATACAGGAATTTATGATCATGCCGGTAGGAGCGGACAGCTTCTCTCAGGCATTGGAGCATAGCGCTACAGTTTTCCACACGCTGAAAAGACTCCTAAAGAATGACGGTTATGTAACCGCAGTCGGTGATGAGGGTGGGTTTGCTCCAAAGTTCACAAGTGATACACAGGCATTGGACTATATTGTGAAGGCGATTGAATCATCAGGTTATCGTCCCGGTGAGGATTTCTATATAGCAATTGATGCAGCTTCCACAGAGATGTATGATGAAGCGGAAAAAGCCGGAAGAAAGGGAGATTATCTCTTCTGGAAGTCCGGTGAATATAAGACTGTCGAAGAGATGGTGGATTTCTGGGATCAGGTATGCAGAAAATATCCGGTTATCTCCTTGGAGGATGGTCTGGCAGAAGAGGATTGGAAGGGATGGAAGCTTCTTACGGAGCGTCTCGGTAACAAGATACAGCTGGTAGGAGATGATCTGTTTGTAACGAATACGAACCGGATCAGAGAAGGTATTGTTCAGGGAATCTCTAATTCCGTACTGATTAAGTTTAACCAGATTGGTTCTCTTACTGAGACCCTGGATGCCATCGAGATGGCTAAAAATAACCGTTGGACAGCAGTAGTTTCGCACCGTTCCGGTGAAACAGAGGATGTTACACTGGCAGACATTGCGGTTGCAACCAACGCAGGCCAAATTAAAACCGGTGCACCTTCCAGAACCGATCGAGTAGCAAAATACAATCAGCTACTCAGAATCGAGCAGGAGCTTGGAGGCGCGGCGAGATATCTCGGTAAAGATGCTTTCCGTGTATTCTGATTTTTCCTCAGAGAGCATAAGCATTAATGAAGGAATGGATATCATTCCAGGTATCTATATAACTAAAAAAAGAGAGAATGTGATAACAACTCGTTAACACATTCTCTCTTTTTATATCAAAAGTAAATCTTTAGATCAAGTGATAGCCGGGGAATGCGCGACTCCGGTATCAGCTCTCTGCCAAAAGCTCATAGGGCACGCTGTGTCCGGGATAGATAGTATGGACATGATGTTGCTTAATCATATCCCAGCTGTCCTCAATCACGATATCCTCAAATGCTTCTGCCAGATGAGATGCAGGAAGATCACCTACGAAGGCGCAGCAGTCATCAATCACAAGACTGATACTGTCGTCACTGTGCCCCGGAGTGGAGATCAGTGCTCCGTTAATACCGATGGATTGCAACAATTCTCTACTCTGTTCCTCAGTCACCACAATATGATTGGAGGAAGTGATATCCCTGAAATTTGCTTTTGGATTCTTCTTAAAGAAGAGATTCAGCTTGCTGATATAAGGAACCTGATATTCATGGATGATCAGATTGGTTCCCAAATCCTTCAATATCTGAACGAGCCCTGCATGATCAGGATGAAAATGAGTCACAACAAGGTAATTAATTTCGTTCACAGAGATGTTGTTCTGACTTAATTGCTGCAGCAGCTGCGCAAAAGTATCCGGCCATCCGGTATCAACCAAAAGCCATCCATCCTGTAGTGGTACCAGATAGCAATTGATGGATTTATGACTAATTGTAATAATATCCAATCGTTTCACCTCAGTAATTTAATTGTGCTTTATCTCAACAGATTCAATCATATTACACCGGTATCCCTTAATAACATTCCCGGTAATGTACTTAAATACCCGCTCGACGTTCAAATCGGGATCCCAGACATACGGCATATTGTCATACATCGACCAGTGTTCCCAGGAAGTATCGTCATAAGGCTTCATATGTGTGGTCATAACAGCTGTATTTGTTTCCATGCCTGCACCTCACAAAAAATTTGTCCTTAATCAACTATATAACGAAACAAGTTATTATTCAAGTGAATTACTGATTGGAAACTATGAATTTTGTACTAATTTTTCGACTTTTTTATGACTTCCGGCAAGGAGCTTCTGTGTTTCCACGATTAGGATCGGTGCGATGGCAAGGAGTAATGTAATGGCCCATTGCCTAAAATTCAAAGGAACAACCTGAAAAATCCTTGCCAGAACAGGCACCATGATCACGATCATCTGTAAAAAAGCACAGATGATAAACGAGTATACCAGCTTGCGGTTGCTAAAGAGTCCGATCGAAGCAAGGGAATGCTCACTTCTCATATTGAAGGAATGGAACAACTGGGATAGGCTTAAGACAGCGAAACACATGGTACGCCCAACCCAGGGGACATAGGTATTCGAGAGATTGTTGCTTTGCAAAGAACGCTGCAAAGCCGGTGTATCATAGTAATGAAAGCCAATTAGAAAGGCAAGGAGTGCGAGAGAGCCAATCATAAAGCCTTCCAGAATAATTCGGAGTGCCAGACCGTTAGCAAACATCCCTTGTGAAGGAGGAACAGGTTTCTTCTTCATGATATCCTTATCAACAGGCTCGACACCAAGGGCAATTGCCGGTAAAGAATCGGTGATCAGATTCACCCATAGTAATTGAACTGCAACAAGCGGAGTGGGAAGGTCTAACAGGATGGAGGTAAATATAGTAAGAATTTCCCCTATGTTACTGGAAAGAAGGAAATGTACCGCTTTCTTAATGTTGTCATAGATTCCCCGGCCTTCTTTGACGGCTGATACGATGGTGGCAAAATTATCGTCTGTCAGAATCATATCAGCAGCATTTTTGGCAACATCGGTTCCTGTGATACCCATGGCACAACCAATATCCGCAGTATTTAAAGCCGGAGCATCGTTGACACCGTCCCCGGTCATGGCTACGACCTCCCCTCTGGCTTGGAAGGCTTTCACAATCCGCACTTTATGTTCAGGGGAAACCCTGGCAAAAACGCTATAGCGGTAGATATTCTCCTTGAGCTGTTCATCGCTCATCTGGGTCAGGGCATCCCCGGTGACAGCTTCTTCCCCTTCCGCCAGAATACCAAGATCCATAGCGATTGCCTTCGCTGTAAGGATATGGTCGCCTGTGATCATGACAGGCTTGATTCCTGCCTGGCGACACATAGTAACAGCACCCTTCACCTCTTCTCTCGGAGGATCAATCATACCGATCAACCCGATGAAAGTCAGTCCCTGCTCAAGCGCTTCCTCCTTATGAAAGCCATCGGGAAAGTTCCGGTAAGCAACTGCGATGACACGAAGCGCTTTTTCGGTCATAGAGTTATTGAGCTGGTTCAGTTGCTTTCTGTCCTTGCCAAGAATAGGGTGCTGTTTTCCGTTCAGATAGTAATGTGTACAGCGCTCCAGCATAAAATCAAAGGCGCCCTTTGTAATACTGCGGTACCCTTGGCCCTCAGAGCAGTGAACGGTTGACATCAGCTTTCTTGAGGAATCGAAAGGAATTTCATAGACCCGAGGGTAATCCTCATCCAGTTTATTCTTGTTCAAACCGGCACGATAGGCAGCCAACACAAGAGCCTTTTCTGTCGGTTCACCGTTTAGTATCAGAGTGTCACGATCTAAATTCAGAATGGTATCATTGCAAAGTGCTGCATGGGAGAGCAAAAATGCCCCGAAGTTTGAATTCGGTTTCTCACGACCTAGGATTGAGCATAGTTCGGTGACAGTCATGACATTCTGTGTCAGTGTACCTGTCTTATCTGAGCATATGACAGTGGCACTACCGAGAGTCTCTACTGCGGGAAGCTTACGGATAACAGCATTCTTTCTTGCCATTCTCTGGACACCAAGAGAGAGCATAATCGTAACAATAGCCGGAAGTCCTTCCGGGATTGCAGCAACAGCAAGGCTGACAGAGGTCATAAACATATCAAAGGCAGGCAGCTTTTTAAGAACTCCCAATACAAAGATAAAGGCACAGATGCTTAACGCTGCGATACCAAGCACCTTACCTGTCTTAGCCAAACGCCTCTGAAGAGGGGTCATCGGAGTTTCGTCCTGCAGGATCAGCTCTGCAATATGACCAACCTGGGTATTCATACCGGTGGCAGTCACGACAGCCATCCCCCTGCCATAGGTTATGGTACTGGTAGCAAGAACCATGTTAAGCCTGTCGCCAAGACTGGTTTCAGGATTCAGTACAAGGTTGGCATTCTTCTCTATCGCATTGCTTTCTCCAGTCAGGGAAGCTTCTTCTGCCTTTAGGTTGACCGCTGTAATCAGACGGGCATCTGCTGGGACAAAGCAGCCAGTCTCGAGAATCAGGATGTCACCAGGTACAAGTTCTGACGAATCAATCGTATTGATGATACCGTCTCTGATTACATGGGCGGAGGGGGCAGACATTTTCTTCAGGGCCTCCAGCGCTTTTTCAGCCCGTGATTCCTGAAGCAGACCAAGAGTAGCATTGATCATGATAATACATAATATGATAACCGGGTCCAGAAAATCGGGGTCACCGTCCAGATAAGACACAATAAAGGAAACGGCAGCGGCAAAGATCAGAATGATAATCATAAAATCGGCGAACTGTCCAAGAAATCTTAAGAGTATGTTTTTCTTCTTTGTAACCTCCAAAATATTTAAGCCATAGGTCTGCTGTCTTTGCCTGATGTCCTTGGAGGATAAACCCTGGTTATGTGTAACCCCAAGCTGGTCCAGGGTTTCATTGATGGATAAACTATGCCACTGCATCGTGGTATTCACTCCCAGTAAGTTAATCTTCCTTTCATTATATGAAACATGCATGGGAATATGATATGCGAACGAAGGTTTGGGTGATATGACATCATCAGGATGGAAAAAAACATTTACTAAACCTGTATATTGTGTATAATACAACAATAAACCCCAAACGTAAGAATAAAGGAGAAGATTTTATGGGAAAATCAATCACCAGGGATATGACAAGCGGGTCTCCTGCAAAATTAATCATAAAGTTTGCCATACCTATGCTAATCGGTAATCTGTTTCAACAGCTGTATAGTATTATTGATTCTGTTGTAGTAGGAAGGTTTGTCGATAGTAATGCTCTGGCAGCCGTAGGTGCTACCGGCTCTCTCGTCTTTATGGTAATCGGGATATGCTTTGGCTTATCAGCCGGTATTTCTATTGTCATCTCACAATATTTTGGTGCCGGTGATCATGATAAAGTCAGAAAGAGCTTTGTGACAGCCACCTATATCGTCATAGGAGCAGCGATTCTCTTAGGGATTGTCGGTTTCTTATCCACCAGATTTTTGCTTGAGCTTTTAAATACTCCGGATACGATCATTGACCAGTCGGAAATCTTTATGAAAATCACCTTTGCCGGTGTGCTGGGTACGGCCTGTTATAACGGTATTGCTGCGGTCTTAAGAGCATTGGGAGATTCGGTTACACCCCTGAAATTTCTTGTGGTTTCCTGCGTCATTAATATTCTGCTCGATTTACTTTTTGTCCTTGTATTTCACTGGAATGTACCGGGAGTAGCATTGGCTACAGTAATATCTCAAATCATATCGGCGGTCGGTTGTATTATCTATGCGATGACGAAGGTAAAGCTGTTAAGAGTTCCAATTAAGGAATGGAAACCTGACTGGGAAATTTTTGCGAAATGCTTTCGTCTGGGAATTCCGGTAGCTTTACAGAATTTTCTGATCTCTGTCTCAATGATCGCTCTGCAGAGGGTCATTAATAATTATAATGAAGTAGTAATCGCAGCCAATACAGTCGTAATTAGAATAGAGCAGCTTGTCCTACAGCCCGGAATGAGCATCGGTGCAGCGTTATCCGCATTCGCGGGACAGAACATTGGTGCCGGTCGGATCGATCGTGCGAAATCCGGCTTAAAGTCTGCATCATTGATTATTATTGTCTTCAGCTTGGCCATGCTTCCGGTGATGTACTTCGGCGGTGAATATATCATGCTGCTGTTTACGAAAAAGGAATTCATCGAGGTAGTTAACACAGGCGTTCGTGCAATCCATATTACCTGTTTCTTCTATAGTGCGGTAGGAATGATATTCGTTACACGTAACTTCCTGAGTGGGGTGGGTGACATCAATATCCCGATGGCAATGGGCTTTACAGAGGTGATTTGCAGAATAACCTTCGCGATTCTATTCACCGTATGGATTGGCTATACTGGAATATGGTGGGCGACAGGAGTGAATTGGTTCTTAACCGCTTTGGTAGGAATCTTTCGTGTGTTGTCCGGAAAATGGCAGAATAAATCTATTATCAACCATTCTAGGTAAGAGCTTTTCTCTTATTGATACGACGATAAATTAAATTTCCCAGAAGTATTACAAAAAAAATGATTGCAACAGGACGCAGATTATGTTTATACTGTGAATAATAGCCTGCAACTCTACTATAATTAGATTGGAGAACATAACCGAAGCCAATCAGAAGAGTATTCCAGACAGTGATACCGAGAGCGGAGGCTGTAAAGTAGGTTACAGGATTAAGCCTTGCGGCACCTGCTACGAGAGCAATATAAGTTCGGATGATTGGTATGACCCTGCCAATGCAGACGGCATAGGCTCCGTTTTCATTGAATTTTGCTGTGGCAGCTGCAATCCCTTTGCCTGCCTTAGGAAATCTTCGGACGATCGCAGATAGGATTGCCCCACCGCCGAACCAGCCGATCATAAAGCAGAGACCGGTACCAAGCAGACCAGCCAGGATGCTTAAAAGCAGAATGATCAGAAATTCGGTCTTCTGCAATGCGCTAATTGCTCCGGCGAAGGGAAGTATGATCTCACTGGAGACGGGAAAGCAGGCATATTCGAGAAGAATAATAACAAATAAGGCAGTAAGTCCGTATTCATTGATAAAATTTGTGAACAGACTCATGGAACCTCCTACGCTTCGGATTTGAAATATATATATGCAGAAGAGGGAAAATATTTGTTATAAAACTTCCATCTATTCGAAAACGAACAATTGTGTTAGAATTGTAATAAATATGAAATCATACGACTGCGATAATCTGGGGGGATCATAAGTATGAAGTTGGTAACAAGATTTACCAGAAAAGATCTTTGGAGTATTCCAAATATTTTGTGTTATATCAGATTTTTATTAATTCCGGTCTTTATAGTCACCTACATCAGGGCAAATGAGCCGAAGGGATATCTTCAGGCAGCTGCAATCGTTTTTTTATCAGGGCTAACCGATTTTCTGGATGGTTTTATCGCTCGAAGATGGAACATGGTTACTGATCTGGGTAAATTAATTGATCCTTTGGCTGACAAACTAACTCAGGCTTCTTTGATTTTTGTTCTGGTGGTGAAGATCAGATGGATGTTTTTACTACTGATTCTATTTGTTATCATGCAGCTGTTTCTCTTGGTAGCAGGACTGGTGATGCTTAAGAGAGGGACGAAGTTAAACGGAGCCAAGTGGTTCGGAAAGGTCTCTACCACGGTATTTTATGCAACCATGCTCGGACTGGTGGCAGTTCCAACCTTAAGCCATGAAATCACCGATGCTCTTTTGCTGGTGTGTGGAGCGTTTCTTCTGTTATCGTTCCTGATGTATATTAATGAATATGTAATCATGTATCATAGCCTGAAAGTAAAAGCAGAAAAAGAAGCTTCAGTAAAACATATAAAATAGTAAATTAAAATGTCAAAAGCACCGGAGGTGCTTTCCAAATACAATAGATAGCTATGCAAGCTCGCTTGCAATAGGGATCTATTGTATTTGGAAAGTGCGCAGCAGCTTTTGACACTTTTATTATATGCCTGTTCTTGTCCTTATCTTGTTTATCGATACGTTTTATATCAGCTTTTTTATTTCTTACACGGCCCTGTACTTTCCCTTTGAATGAATTTCGCTCTAAGCAGCAGCTTGCTGATTGCCACATTATGGATTAAGCCGTCTAAAAGCAGAAAAGCACTCTTGCCCAAGTCCGTACGGTCCTGTCGGATCGTGGTCAGAGGAGGATGAAGAGAGCCGGCAATCGGCAGATCATCAAAGCCTATGACACTGATATCCTCCGGGACTTTTAGCCCCTGTTTATGAAGCTCAGCGATGACTCCGGAAGCGATCAGATCACTGGCGCACATAATTGCTGTTGCACCATTACTCAAAAAGCCGGGAACATGGTCCTTAGCACAATCCGGCACATAATAGCCATATTCAATCAGCTCCTCATCTGCTGTCAGACCGTGCTTAGCCATACTGTTAATAAAAGACTGATGTCTCTGTTCTGATACCATGGAATTCTTTGAACCATTTAAAAAAGCGATTCGTGTATGTCCTAGACTTTTCAGATGATCGACGGCTAGATCTATTCCTTCGTTATTATCTGTTCCGACATATCCCACATGACTGTTGTGTTCTATATAATTATCCAGCAAAACGGTTGGAACAGTGGTCTTACTCAGCTGACATACCCAATCATCATGTAAGGTAAAACCAAGGAGGAAGGCACCGCTGTAACCGTTCTTCAGCATATAGGTATCAAACTTTTCCTCTGTTTGCATATTTAGATTGGTAGGTACAACAGTGACATCCCAATGCCTTCTGGCGGCGGATAGCTTGAAGCCTACGACAATCTCATAACCAAATTGTTCTATATTTTCATAATCCATATTTTCTATAAAAATACACACCTTACGGGTTCCGGTAGCTCTCATTTTCTTAGAAGCATAACCCATCTCGACTGCGGTATCCAATACCAGCTGTCTCATCTCTGCACTGATATCACTGGCGCCATTCAGCCCCTTTGATACGGTACTGACTGCAATTCCCAGCTTGTTTGCTATATCCTTTATCGTCGCCATGGATTCCCCTCCCAAAACTTTATGCATATGGTGCACATATTAGTTTTATTATAGAATTAATCTGAAATTCTGTCAAACGATTGATGTATATTTATGCCGGTTTCGATTGGTTTTCATGCTGTGAATGTAGATAGGAAGAAAGCCTACAGGATACTCTGTAACAGAGATAGGGAAATGATATCTATTGACAAAAGTAATAATAAATGCTATTATAATACTATAATTTCGAAAATTTCCGAAAATATCATTCGATAGATAGGAAGCATATCAGTATTATAACAGTGATGCTTCAGGGTGTAACTGATAGGAGGAAACAATGGAGAGTAATTTTAAATCAAATGTGACTACGATACTTGAGCTTGATTATGGAAAGACGATGAAGGATGCAAATACCATCGAGCTGTATCATGCAGTATCAAAAGCAGCAATGAGGAGCCTGCCTAAGAATTGGAGCCTGGAAGCTGAACAGAAGAAGGTATGCTATCTTTCAGCAGAATTTCTGATCGGCCGTCTGGTTTATAATAATCTTTATAATATGGGCTTATTCAGTCAGTTCGTAGAACTGATGAGTGAGAATAATCTGGATATCCGTATATTTGAGGATATTGAAGATGCAGCACTTGGTAATGGTGGACTGGGACGTCTGGCAGCTTGTTTTTTGGATTCCGGTGCTACGCTGGGCTTGACCTTGAACGGATATGGTATCCGGTATAAATACGGTCTATTCAAGCAATATTTTGAAAATGGATTCCAGAAGGAAATTCCTGATGACTGGCAGCGCTATGGAGATCCCTGGTCAATACGTAGGGAGGAAGAACGGGTAAGGATAGATTATAAGAGTCAATCCGTCTATGCCATACCTTATGATACTCCGATCATCGGCTTCGGCGACAGAAAAGTGAATACACTTCGCTTATGGCAGGCTGAACCCTTGGAGAATTTTGATTTTGAACTGTTCAATGAACAGAAGTATGATAAGGCGAACAGGAATAGAAACGAAGCGGAAGCGATCTCGAGCTTACTTTATCCCAACGACAATACGGATGAAGGTAAGAAGCTTCGTTTGAAGCAGGAATATTTCTTCTCCTCGGCAACACTGCAGGACATTATCGGAAAATACAAGAAGAAGTATGGCAATGATTTCAGCCGTTTTTCTGCAGAATATGCGATACAGCTGAATGACACTCATCCGGTCATAGCGATTCCCGAGTTCATCCGTCTCATGATGGAAAAGGAGAAGGTGAGTTTCCAAAAAGCGCTCAGAATAGCAAAAGAGACCTTTGCTTATACAAATCATACAGTTATGAGTGAAGCCCTTGAAAAATGGAATGTCGGTTTATTTAAAGCCGTGATTCCTAAGGTTTATAAATACATTATCCTGATACAGAAAGCAATGCTGAAGGAACTGGTATCCTTTGGAAAGACATCACCGGATGCTCAGAGACCTTATTTGATCATTGACGGTAACACCATCCATATGGCACGTCTGGCAATTTATGCAAGCCATTCCACCAACGGTGTAGCAAGGCTTCATACGGAAATTCTGAAGAAAGATGCTCTGAAGGAATGGTATGAGTTATATCCGGAACGTTTTAACAATAAGACAAACGGTATTACCCAGCGCAGATGGCTGGCTTTGGCCAATATGGAGCTGGCAGGCTTTATTTCGGATAAGATTGGCGGTTCCTGGATCACTGACTTAAGTAAATTGAAGGAACTGGAAAAATTTGCAGACGACAAAGCTGTGATGAAAGAATTTGGCGATATCAAGCGTATTAAGAAGAGACAGCTTGCAGATTATATTTATAAGCAGGAAGAGATATTGGTTAATCCTGAGTTCATCTTTGATATTCAAGTAAAGCGTTTGCACGAATATAAACGTCAGCTTTTGAATGCTTTTTCAATTCTGGATATTTATTTCGGCCTCAAGGATGGAAGAATTAAAGAATTTAATCCAACTTGCTTTATCTTTGGAGCCAAAGCTGCACCGGGATATTATAGAGCGAAGGGTATCATTAAATTCATCAATGAAATTGCAAAACTCATCGACAGGGATGAGACTGTCAAAGACAAAATACAGGTAATCTTCGTATCGAATTACAACGTATCCTACGCGGAAAAACTGACCCCGGCAGCAGATATCTCTGAGCAGATTTCAACTGCGGGAACGGAGGCTTCCGGTACTGGTAATATGAAATTTATGCTGAATGGAGCAGTTACTTTAGGTACCTATGACGGAGCCAATGTTGAAATAGTAGAGCAGGCAGGCGAAGAGAATAATTACATCTTCGGAGCCAGAGTAGAGGATATCGAAAGAATCAAAGATTCCTACAATGCCAAGGCATATTACGAGGAGAACCCGAGAATTAAGAGGGTTATGGATACCTTAGTGGACGGGACCTTATGTGATGATGGAACAGGAATGTTCGCGGAGCTTTATAATTCCATTCTTTATGGAGCTCATTGGCATAAGCCGGATCATTATTACCTGCTGCTTGATTTTCTGCCCTATTGCGAAGAAAAACTCAGAGTGAACAGAGAGTACTCGGATATCTATGCTTTCCGAAGAAAATGTTTTATGAATACTGCGAATGCAGGTCTGTTCTCCAGCGATAGAACGATTAAGAACTACGCAGATGAAATTTGGAATTAGAATATGAGAAGCATCTCATGTTTTTATTCGGCATATACAGATGTTCCTTACCTGTATATGACATAGTACCAAAGTTTATGCATCAGATGAATTACCGAAAGAGGTAACAGCGTATAAGCATTGGCAGCCTGGTCTGGGTGAGTCATGCTTATACGCAAAATGAATTCTAAATTATTCCCAAAGCCAACAAAAGAGAACACCTATGAAGTATGCCTATGATTATCACTTGAATCAGTACGATTGCTCAGGCTGTCTTTCATGCACGCTAAAATCGGCATAATGAGGAAAATTACAGGAATTCATCAATTTATTTTATCCGTTTTACGGTAGAAAAGGAGGATGTTATGAAAAAAGCGACAAAATTATTAGCAATGCTCTTGGCAGTAATCCTTGTGATCGGAAGCTTTGCAGCATGTACGAAGAAGAATGCGGGAAATGACACTACAACACCAGAGGCAACACAGGCTCCCGCAGCAACAGAAGCACCTGCTGCTACGCAGGCACCGGCAGAAGCAACACCTGTAACTCTGAAGGTTTGGGCACCGGAAAATCAGATTCAGAAGGGAACCATCGATTCTATGTGTAAATCCTTTCAGGCTTTACATCCGGAGTGGAAAATCACATTTACAGTTGAAACACAGGGTGAGGACACAGCAAAGGATGAGATCCTGAAGGATGTAACAGCAGCAGGCGACGTATACTTCTTTGCAAATGACCAGCTGACTGCACTTGTCAATGCAGGCGCAATTGCAAGACTTGGTGGATCTACTGAAGAGATGGTAAAATCAACGATGGCAAAACCGGTTGTTGATACAGTTACCGTTGATGATGCGATCTATGCTATTCCTTTTACACACAATACATTTTTCATGTTCTACGATAAGTCGTTATTAACCGCAGAGGATGTGAAGTCTGTAGAAAAAATCATGGCGAAGGACACAGCGGATAATGTTTACAATTTCTGCTTTGATTCAGCGGGTGGATGGAAGCTCGGAGCATGGTATTACGGTGCCGGACTGACTGTCTATGGTGATAGCCAGACTGATTTTGCTGCAGGCTGCAACTGGAACAATCCTACCGGTCTTGCAGTTACCAATTACCTGATTGACTTAATTAATAATCCCAAGTGTGCTTATAACGATGACGTTTCTGTCAGTGAGCTGGCAACAGATCATAGAATTGGGGCTTGGTTTGATGGATCCTGGAATTATCAGATGTATAAGGATGCTTTAGGGGATGACCTTGGTCTAGCAATCATCCCTACCTTCAATCCGGATGGTAAGGATTATCAGCTGAAGGGCTTCTATGGCTCCAAAGCAATCGGTGTAAATCCTCAGGCTGCTTTCCCGGAGGTTGCAGTTGCTTTCGCAGCTTATTTAGGAAGCGAAGAGATGCAGCTACAGCGTTTTAAGGAAACCGGTCAGGTTCCTACCAATCAAAATGCCGGTAATTCTGCTGAAGTACAGGCAGATGAAGTAGCAAAGGTAATCGTAGAGGAAGCCAATAACGCATCTGTAATGCAGCCTACCTCTGCTGAGTTCGGAGCAAGATACTGGACGAATGCCGGTGCAATTGCTACCGAGATTAAGAGCGGTGACTTAAATAAGCAAAATGCACAGGCAAAGCTGGATACCTTTGTTGAAACTATGAAAGTACAATAAGCTTTGTCCTTATTGTAAGTAGTATGGATGGGATCGGGGATGCGCAGGGCAAAAAGAATTTTGTTTTGCGACATCCCCAATCTGGATTTAAAAATCGAGGAGGAAGTTTATGGCCGACAAAAAGCATAAATCATCCAGACAGTCGATGTTATCCGGAGAATACGGCTTCGGAACCGCATTCAGATGCGGTAATGCTTTGACAAAGCTATCGGCAGTTATTTTTGGGTTGGGTAATATCCTTCATAAACAGCTTTTCCGCGGCCTGATGTACTTGGCTTTGGAAATTGCTTATTTAGGCTATATGTTGTACTTTGGGGTCAATGCACTACAGAATTTCGTAAGTCTTGGAACAAAAGCACAGGAAGAAGTATTTAATGAAAAGAAGCAGATTTATGAGTATGTGGTGGGTGACAACTCAATGCTTTGCTTGCTTTACGGAGTAATTACCATATTCATAACCCTGCTGTTTATTGCAGTCCTTACTTCCTCTGTAAAGAGTGCTTATGAAACAGAACGCAAGCTGGAGTTGGGGAAGCCCGTTCCCGGAGTAGTAGATGATCTGAAAGCCCTCAGCCAGAATAAGCTTCATACAGCATTGCTACTTTTACCAATCACGGGAGTGATCCTCTTTACGGTTATTCCTTTGGTATTTAACATAATGATTGCCTTTACCAATTATGATAAAGATCATCAGCCACCCGGCAACCTTTTTGATTGGGCGGGCTTTGATACCTTTGCATCTTTATTTAAGACAGGCGGTATTCTAGCCAATACCTTCTGGCCTGTACTGGGCTGGACATTGATCTGGGCAGTCTTTTCAACATTTTCCTGCTATATTTTGGGTATGCTGTTGGCAATTATCATCAATCGGGAGGGAACTCGGTTTAAGAGCTTCTGGAGATTTATGTTTGTCCTTTCAATTGCTTTGCCGCAGTTTGTCACACTGCTGACCATGAGTACAATATTTAATGCAAATGGTACAGCCAATGCATTGCTAAGAGCGATTGGACTGATTGGGCCCCGTGCATCCGTTCCGTTTTTGACAAATCCGTTCTTTGCTAAGGTAACCATCATTTGTGTAAATATCTGGATCGGTGTACCATTTACCATGCTGAGTACGACTGGAATTCTCAATAATATTCCAAAGGATTTATATGAGGCTGCTAAGGTGGATGGAGCCAATAGCATCGTTACCTTCTTTAAGATTACGATGCCGTATATGCTCTTTATCACAACGCCCAACCTGATCACTGCATTTATTGGAAACATCAATAATTTTAACGTGATTTTCCTGCTTACCGGAGGCGGCCCCGATTCATTGGAGTATTATTATGCGGGTAAGACGGATCTCTTGGTTACCTGGTTGTATAAGCTGACAATTACCAATAAGGACTATAATATTGGTGCAGTTATCGGTATTATCGTATTTTTAATCTCTGCAACGTTATCCCTGCTTGTTTATCGTAATACAGGATCCTATAAAGATGAGGAGGCGTTCCAATAATGAGTAAGCCAATGAAAAAAACCAACTCAGTTAAGCGTACAATCACGAACACACTTGTACATGTATTCCTGTCTGTGATGGCATTCATCTGGGTCCTTCCTATCTTTTTCATATTTCTAACTTCACTTCGGAAGGAGAAAGGGACTTATAAGAGCTATGTTATGCCGAGGGGATATACGCTAGATAATTATAAGAACCTCTTATCTCAGGATGGAAGTCTGATCTTCACGAAATGGTTTACCAACACCTTGCTCGTGGCTATCGCAAGCTGCCTTCTGTCAGCATTTTTTGTTCTGTGCGTTGCCTATGTTATGTCCAGACTTCGCTTCAGAATGCGTAAATCCATGATGAATATTGCTCTGATCCTCGGGATGTTCCCAAGCTTTATGTCCATGATCGCCGTGTATTATATTCTGAAAGGGCTGGGATTTCTAGAGGCAGGACAGCTGAAGCTTGTCGCCTTGGTACTGGTCTATTCGGGAGGAGCGGGATTAACCTTCTATATAGCCAAGGGCTTTTTCGATACTCTTCCCCGTACCATTGATGAGGCAGCTTATATTGATGGAGCAACCAAATGGGATGTTTTTAGGAAGATTACCATACCGCTCTCAAAGCCAATTATCGTGTATACCTTGATGACTACCTTTATGGCTCCCTGGGTGGATTATATCTTTGCAAAGGTTATCCTCGGTCAGGATAGAGAATATTATACAGTTGCGATAGGACTCTGGACGATGCTGCAGAAGGAATTTATTGAATATTATTATACGACCTTTTTTGCAGGCTGTGTGATTATCTCCATCCCAATCGCTATCTTGTTCCTCATGACACAGAGATTCTATGTGGAAGGAGTATCGGGTGCAGTCAAAGGCTAAGCGTGGAGGGATTGTTGCAAAGATCCTATATAATAACGAGTAAGTATACGGGTATCCCTCACTCTGGTTATCAAAAAGTGTTTTGCAACAACCCCTTTCACACAATTGCGCTTAATTCTGACGGGAGTGTTTCGAAGTGTTAAGTCTTGCGAATATGGAGAGAACAATGAAGAGAATTATAAAAAGAATACCCGGAGTGCTTATGGTTATGATACTAAGTGGTATGCTGCTGTCAGGTTGTAATCGAGCGGAAGACCTTAATACCAAGAACAGAACAAGACCGGCAAGTCCAACACCTGTGGCAGATAATTCGGTAACAGTAGCCCCTAAGGAGGAGAAAACTACGGTAACTGTCAGGACAGAGGTGCCGTATGCTTATGAACAGAATTTAAATATCCTAAGTGACAATTACAGAAATTACTATGAGATTTTTGTTTATTCTTTCTATGACAGTAATAATGACGGAATTGGCGATTTGAAAGGTGTAATTTCAAAGCTTGACTATATCAGTGAGATGGGCTTTAACGGGATTTGGCTGATGCCGGTAATGCCTGCCACTACCTATCACAAATACGACGTCACGGATTATTATCATATTGATCCGGAATATGGTACCCTGGAGGATTTCGAAAAATTATCGGAGGAATGTGACAAACGGGATATCAAGTTGGTCATCGATTTTGTGATCAATCATACCTCTTCGAAGCATCCCTGGTTTACGGAAGCAGTGAAGTACCTGGAGTCATTGAAGGATGGACAGGAACCTGATCTGTCTGTTTGTCCTTATGTTGAATATTATCATTTTACGAAGGAATATAACGGAAGCGCGACCTATAAGAAAGCAGGCTCTTCGGATTACTATTATGAATGTGTATTCTGGGATCAGATGCCAGATCTGGCACTGGAAAATAAAGTAGTCAGAGAAGAGATAGAGAAAATAACGAAATATTGGATGGACCTTGGTGTCGATGGCTTTCGTCTGGATGCTGCGAAGGAGTATTTTACCGGGGAGAACGGAAAGAATGTAGAGGTACTGAAGTGGTTTGGCAGCTATGTGAAATGCATCAATCCGGAGGAATATATTGTCGGTGAGGTCTGGGAAGAGATGAATACCATAGCAGATTATTACAAGAGCAGTGTGACCAGTTTTTTTAACTTCCCACTGTCCCAGTATAACGGGATAATAATCAATACTGTAAGAAAGCTTGGTATCGGTTCTGCTTCATCCTTTGCAGACAGTATCATTAGGATGCAGGAACTGTATGGTGAAAATAATTCCGATTATATTGATGCACCCTTTGTCAGCAATCATGATACCACCCGGATTTCTGCTATGTGTGTCAATAATGAAGAGCAGATGAAGATGGCTGCAGGTCTTGCACTGACCATGAGCGGAAGTCCTTTTGTATATTATGGAGAAGAGATTGGCATGAACAGCAAGGGAGACAAGGATGAGAATAAACGTCTTCCGATGCAATGGTCTGCAACGGATTTGACCGGCATGACCCGAGGACCCGCAAAAGCAGACCCTGTCGTCCAGAAATTTGAACCGTTGGATCAACAGGAGAAGGATCCCTTATCGATCCTGAATTACTATAAGCGTGCAATACGGCTACGCAATGAGAACCCTGAGATAGCCAGAGGTACAGTCAATATCGTGGAAGCTTTGACTGACCAAAATCTCTGTGTCCTGGAGAAAAACTACCAGGGAAATAAGCTCCTCCTGGTTTACAATATCAATAAGGAGACAGCCAGCATAGATCTTCGAAAAGCAGGTTATGAGAAATATTCCCTCAGGGGTTATCTTACCGTGGACGGCAATGCGGTCATGCTGGAGAAGGATACACTTTCTATGCCGAGATATTCCATTGCTGTTTTAAAGTAATTATCCGAACGAAAGAGCCGGTGGCAGTTCCTATGAAATCGAGGGACTGTAACCGGCTATTCTTTGCGTCTGATTTGCTTTTATGGCTTTTTTGTGGCTGCCATCATTTTGCGTATCATTTCGAATTGCATCTTTTCTTTTTGAGACATATTCTTTGTAAGAAGTTCAATCATCAATTCACTTTCGTCCTTGGAAAATACCAGATTTTGTTCCTGCAGGCGCTTATTGGTACGCATTAGCAGGGGTAACACCTGATCCATTGGTTTTCCCTCTGCTTCCTTCATTAATTCAATCAAAACAGTAAGCTTTCTGGGATCGATGTTCTTTAATTTTGGATTGTTGCTCCAGGACATATCAGCCATTGTTCTGCTCCTTATGGTCGTCGGATTTACTATTATTATCATATGACATAGTGCTAAAAAGCATTCTCAAGTTGTCAAAGGTACTTTGCTGCTCAGGAGGTACCATTGTCTTCAACATATCAAACATTGCCTGATTAGCAAAACCACTGTCTTTTGTTTCAGAATTGTTCTCTCGTTTTTCCTCTTTCACTTCTTCCGCCTTGGTATGGTCGGTACCCTGTGTAAAGCTGCGAAAGATAGAATCATAATTTGAATCGGAGAAATTGCCTGTGACGTTGTCTGTATCATACTTGTTATCGCCTTCTCCGAAAGGAAATCCCTCGAATTCCTGCATGGTTTTCATCATATTCATAAAATTATTATACATTTCAAACATTCTTTTTGCATTAAAGATACTTAAGATCCGGTCAACAATTTCTCTTTCTTTATGATCGCATATAGGGCGTATGCCATTTAAAAGTCCTTCCACATCAATATTTAAAGTTTCGTAGCCACAGGCAACCATACTCTCTTTGCCGATGATATTCAGGCTTCCCATCAGATCAAAAAGCTTGCTGACGAGTTCTACTTTGCTTCGGGTTCTGTCATCAAAGTAGGGTAAGGATGCTTTCACTATTTCGGCTGTGTGCATGTAGTTTTGGTTTGCCATAGCTTCTCCCATTATTCATACTCAATACAGTATATTCAGGGAAAGTGCAAAAATGAACTTTCATCTTCCTTACACTTAGTTTTGGCGTAATAAGAATGGGAAATGATATTTAGGAGGCGGAAGCAGGGGGAGGTTTCGGGGGACAGATGGGGTATCAGCTCCGATTTCTTTGGGCTGGTGAGGCACAGGCACTCTCTGTGTTTTGGTCCCGGGACAGCCGAGGGCCTGTCCGTAGCAACCGGAACAGATAAGACCCTGTCCGTCTGCTTCAGACAGGCTTCCTCGTCTGTCCCGCAAACAAAACATAGTCAGAGTACCTGTACCTTGCCAACCCATAGAAGCCATAGTCTGCACCCATCTGCCCCAGCGAAATCTACATACTGCTTCCGAACCAAAGTCATATGATTTGATCTGAGCCATGTCGTAAATTAATATGATAAAGGACGGAAGATGATTACGAGAGGAGAGAGATAGAAATATTAAATAATTTATATGAAAATTTATATATTGATTAACTATTATGATTAGTGATGAAGATGAATGTTAAAGCTTTATGATAAAAGCTGAAGATAAAAGCTGAAGATGAAAGCTGTATGATAAAAGATGAATGATGAACATGGAGTTATTAGATGAATGAAAACCCTGCCTTTCGGCAGGGTTTTATGGTGTTGTGTATAGCTGAACAACCTGCAATTCTCCCAAGCATTTCTGCATCCGGTACAGATATTCCGTTTTCCCATTTTGATACTGTCTGACGAACAACAGTTAACTGTTCTGCCAATGTTTCCTTGTGAATATCCCTTTTGTTTTCTGAGTGTCTTAATATTTTCTCCCAGCATATGATTTACCTCCTTACTTGATGGCAGCATCATATAGCTGAAGTGCCCGTTGCCACAAGCAACGCAAGTTAACATCCCGGTTTCATACGGATAATTCAAATCTGCAGGCATAAAGTTTATCACATATAGTGATTTTTGGAAGCTGCTTTGGAGATGTAAGCCTAATTAGGATAAATTAAGTTAGCTTCAGTGATTTTATAAAGGACCTCATCCAGAAAACGCTTCGCATAGAATTTAGCCATATCGAGGTTCATATCGGAATAATTACCGCAATTTTCCGGTGTTGCTCCGGGAATTTCGCCGGTAAAATCGCGGATAAATTCATAGGTTTCGATGATGAGGGGAAGGATATCCTTCGAAGTATAATCTCCGCCGAGCAGAAGATAGAAACCGGTACGGCAACCCATAGGTCCAAAGTATACTACCTGCTCACCATATCTTATGTGGTTGCGGAGAAAGGTAGCAGCTAAATGCTCGATGGTATGAACCTCTCCGGTTAACATCACAGGTTCAAAGTTCGGTCGGGTCATTCGGATATCAAAGGTGGTGATGGTTTCATTACCGATTTTATCTTTTCTGGATACATATACTCCGCGAAGTAATTTGAGATGGTCAATTGTAAAGCTTGCAATCTGCTTCATATCATTTCCTGCCTTTCATAAAGCTCGATTGTGATGAGGCAATCGATACTGTCCTTCGGAATTATTATTTGTGCACTCACTTCGTTCGGCACCGGTGTTATATCTGTTCATATTATACCATAGATGGATTATAGAATACTACGCAATTTTATGGACAAAGCCAGCCAAGATACAAATAGAAATGCTCTTCTATGATATTTTTTGCAGGAGCCGGTTATAGGGTTGACATCAGGGTTATAATTAGGCATTATAGTAATGGTGACTTTTTATTGAGGAAAGGATAACAGAGGATAAACAGATGATTGACGGTATTATTTTTGATTTAGACGGAACCTTATGGGATTCAACCGATGAGGTTGCCAAGGCTTTTAATAAAGTACTTAAGGATAAGCATCCTGAGGTGAAAGAGGTAGTTACACCGGAGTTGCTTCAGGGACTCTTTGGTCTGCCCCTTGATGTGATTGCAATCAAGCTTTATCAGAGTGTATCTGAAGAGCAGGCGATTAAAGTGATGCAGGAGTGCTGTGATTATGAGGTTACTTATCTTGCGGAGCATGGTGCTTCACTTTATGATGATTTGGAGAAAAGTCTGAAGAAGCTTTCAGAATTTTGCAGACTGTTTATTGTCAGCAACTGTCAGGAGGGTTATATTCAATGCTTTTTTGAAGCCTATCCTCACTTGAGACAATATTTCACTGATTTTGAGTATCCGGGCCGTTCCGGTTTATTGAAAGCGGACAATATTCGTCTGATTATGGAACGTAACGATTTGAAAAATCCTGTCTATGTGGGAGATACCCAGGGAGATGCCAATGCTGCGGGGGAAGCGGGAATTCCCTTTCTCTTTGCACGGTATGGTTTCGGCGACGTTGTTAAGTATGATGCGGCAGTGGATTCTCTGCCGGAGCTGGCGAATTTAATTCTTCGTAAGCATTGACATTTGACGCCTTTCTTTATATATTGGAATATAGATTTATGGATTAATTGCAGGACTCTAAAGAAGAAGTGTGATATGAAATTCCAATGGATATCATGTCGCAATTCTTCAGGATAATTTTAGTCTTTTCAGAATTATCTTCATACTTTAGGGGACTTGACTAATGAATAGGAAGTGATTGTATGCTGGATGGAAAGAAGTCATTATTTAGCGGAATGCAAGCAACAGGAACCCTTACTTTGGGTAATTATTTGGGGGCTTTAAAAAATTGGGTTGATTTTGAAGAAGAGTATGAGACCTTCTACTGTGTCGTTGATATGCATTCGATTACAGTTCGCCAGGACCCGGCAGAACTTCGTAGAAGAGCCAGAGCACTTCTTACCTTATATATAGCAGCTGGGCTAAATCCCGAAAAGAACTGTATCTATTATCAGTCCCATGTATCTGCACATGCAGAACTGAGCTGGATTTTAAATTGCTTTACCTATATGGGAGAGCTAAACCGTATGACACAGTTCAAGGACAAGTCCGCTAAGCATTCAGATAATATTAATTCCGGTCTGTATACTTATCCTGTATTGATGGCTGCAGATATTCTGCTGTTCCAATCGGATATCGTGCCGGTAGGAGTTGATCAGAAGCAGCATATCGAGATTACACGTGATATTGCAGAGCGTTTCAACGGCATTTACGGCGATGTATTCACGATACCGGATCCTTATATCGGTAAGCAGGGTGCAAAGATTATGAGCCTTCAGGAGCCTGAAAAGAAGATGTCTAAATCAGATGAGAATACCAATGCGACCATCTATCTGATGGATGACCCGGACACCATCATTCGTAAATTTAAACGCGCAGTTACCGACTCGGATAATACTATTCGCCACAGTGAAGAAAAGCCTGGGATTTCTAATCTTCTTGAGATTTATTGTGTGGCAACCGGAAAAACCATAGCCGATGCTGAGAAGGAATTTGCTAACACTGGTTACGGTGATTTCAAGCTGGCTGTTGGGGAATCGGTGGTAGGACTTCTAAAACCTATTCAGGACAAATATCACAGCCTGGAAAAGGATAAGGACTATATTGATTCGATAATTAAGGCAAATGCGGAGAAAGCAAACTATTACGCAACAAAGACTCTTCGTAAGGTTCAGAAGAAGGTTGGCTTCCCGGAGCGCATCAGATAATAAATGAATATTCCGACAGATGAAGATAAGCAACAGGGGTAATACTAATTGAAATGAAAAGGATAGAGCACTGGTGTGGAATGGACATGATCTGAATATTCTCATATCAGTGCTCTTGTTTACTTAATTTTGTTCATTGTGCATAGAACCGTGACAGAAAGGATGAAACGATATGAAAATAGTATTTATGGAGACAGATACCTTAGGCTCAGATGTGGATTTATCCGTTTTTGACCAGCTCGGAGAGGTGACGAAATATCCTTGCTCTGCTCCGAATGAAAACGCTGATCGGGTGAAGGATACCGATGTTATCATTGTGAATAAAATTCCTATGAATGAAGCTACCTTAAGTAAGGCAGAGAAGCTTAAACTGATTTGCATTACAGGTACGGGAACTAATATCGTAGATTTTAATTACACAAATGCAAGAGGTATTACGGTAGCTAACGTGAAGGGATATTCCACCCAGTCAGTGGTTCAGCATACCTTTGCATTGTTCTTCTTTCTATATGAGAAGATGAGCTATTACGACCATTTCGTAAAATCGGGCGAATACATCCGGTCCGATATATTCAGTCATTTTGTGATGAAATTCCATGAGTTGTCGGGAAAGACCTGGGGTATCATAGGTCTTGGAGAAATCGGTAGGGGAGTAGCGGAAGTAGCGCGTCTCTTTGGTTGTAAGATCGTGTATTACTCGACCTCCGGAAAGAATTGCAATCTTAATTACCAACAGGTAGATCTGGATACCTTGCTTTCACAAGCTGATGTGATATCCATTCACGCACCACTTAACGATACTACGAAGGATCTGATCAGAGAAGCTGAACTTAGAAAAATGAAGAAAGAGGCTATTCTTTTAAATCTCGGAAGAGGTCCTATTGTAAATGAGCTGGCTCTCTACAAAGCCCTGAAGGAGAATTGGATCGGCGGAGCAGGCTTGGATGTTCTCACCGTGGAACCGATGAGTTCTGATAATCCATTGATTCAAATCCAAGACAGTACTAAACTTGTGATTACTCCTCACATCGCCTGGGCAACCATCGAAGCCCGTCAGCGTGTGACAGAAGAGGTCTATCATAATATAGTAGCTTTCAACAACCACGAAGAGCGGAACATAGTTAGAGCATAGAGGCATTATTGTATCTTCCATTGATCTTTACAGAAGCTATGGCTGATCTATTCCGAAAATATGATAGATCAAAGGCGCTATGATATAGGCGATTTAGTGATAGCGGGCTAGAACAGATTGGATAGGGTAAATTAAACTGGATTGCAACTATGCGCAACTGTAAGTTTACACATTTCCATGTCTGATCTATAGATATGTTTTCGAGCTATGTCTATACTAAAAACACAAACTAAATCATAGGAGGTTATCAAATGGATTTATCAGAAAAGATAATGAAGCTGAGAAAGGCATATGGTTTTTCACAAGATGAACTTGCTGAGAAATTAGGAATTACTCGTCAATCGATTTCAAAATGGGAATTGAATCAGGCAATGCCGGACTTGGATAAGGTTGTAAAAATGGCTGAAATATTTGATATTAGTACAGACTATCTTTTACATCCAAGTGCAACGGATGAACTAATGTTTAAGACTTCCATCTTGGAAAAGCAGCAGAAAAACATATTAAACCAACAAGCACGTTCACGAAACCACCAATTTTTGATTATCAGCAGCTTGGTTGCTGCCATTTCTATTGTTGTTATATTCCTAATTGGAAAATATGTAATGTATGCAGATCGTGGTATGGGACATATCATGTTTGGGAAAACCATTGTTATATATGGAGGTACGCTTATCATAATTGGAATTACAATTTGCCTTAATTGGCGTTTCAGAACAAAACAAGCTAAGAGCAATTATCAAGAGTAGTCATATATTTCGTTTGCTAATTTTAGCTGACTTAAGTAAGGCTACCAGTATAAAATCATTAATTAAAAACGGTCTGTCAGAAAGCTCTGATTTTCATAGTTTTCTTGACATACCGTTTGTTTTTAGTTATTCATGTGTGTTTTCTATGATAGAAATTTGTAAAATGATATTCTCTTTTATCTGTGTCATCTGAAATTCTATTTGCCTAATCTTCACCACTGTTTCAAGCACATAACGAATAAAGTCCAATTTGATGTCAAATAGGTCAGGATCCTTAGAATGATCTGATTCACTCTGAGATGACTGCTTGTAGAACAGAATAGTAATTGAGATTTTATTTTCGTCTTTTAATCCAATTCTAAAAGCTGGAGCAGAACGTTCAAACTCATCCTTAAAAACAAGCATGATCGAATAAAGAGTTGTCTCTATCAGCTTGATGTTAAACATAAATTTTGTATTTGTATCATTTTCTGTTTCGAGCATTACATAAGGGAAATTTTTACTCATGTACGCTAAAAGGCTTTCACTGAGTGAGGAATAGGTATACTCTCTTTTTTCATTCGTAACAGCTTTGCAGAAGCTATCAAAAATGGTATCCTGAATGGCGAAAAAACTTTCAAATCTAATTCGTTCCTTGATGGGAAGCTTCTTCTCAAAACCGTAGACTGCTTTACCGATCGTACATAAGAGTTCAGTACTCTTTTTCGCATTTGCCACTACATCGTCTACCCTTTTTAAAATATTTTGATACGCCAAATTCTGTGCTTCGAGTGTCTTTTTATTTCTTTCGTTCTCTTCCTGGAGGATGTAGTAGTCCAATGCTTTATGTACGATTGCAATGAAATCATCCAGATCCCAGGGCTTAGTTATAAATTTGAAAATATCTACCTGATTAATTGTTGTTACAATTTGTTGAAGCTGAGTATATCCGGAAAGAACGATTTTTACGGTCTTAGGCCATTGATCAGTAACATGTTTCAGAAGAACTAAGCCTGTCATCTCGGGCATTCTCATATCTGTAACTATAACATGAACCGGCTTTTTTTCCATTAATTCTAAAGCGGCTTTACCGCTTTCTGCAAAATAACAGGTAAATTCTTCGTCAATGAGCCCCCTCCTCAGAGAACTAAGTATATGAATCTCATCATCAACGAATAGTACTGAATAATTCTCATACATAGCCTGCCCTCCTTCTTTACTCTTTGCGTTCTTCTACATTTGGTAACTTTATCGTAAAGGTTGTCCCTTTTCCAACCTCACTATCGACTAATAATAATCCTTTATGAAGAACAGAAATAATCTCATAAGAGATACTTAATCCAAGTCCTGTACCTTGTCCTATTTCTTTCGTTGTAAAAAATGGATCAAATATCTTAGTTAGATTCTCTGGTGGGATCCCGGGACCATCATCAGAGATGTAGATATTGATATAGGTATCGTCACGATCTGCTGAAACTGTGATATGCCCTTTCTCCGATCTTCCTTGGGATTTAATAGCCTGGGCTGCATTCACAATAATATTAATCAGCACCTGCCCTATCTCCAAACGATTACAATAGATATACAAATCATCCGGTACCTTAAGTGTAATCTCTGAAACATATTTGATTTCATTTTTTATAATAATGAGTACCTGACTTAGTATATATTGTAAGCTATAAGCCTCCTTCTCATCATCATCTACTTCTCTAGCAAAGTTTCTCATTGCTCTGACTATTTCAGTTACTCTTTGGACCCCTTTCTTTGATTCGTCCAGCAATCCAGGCATTTCATCCAGGATGATATCTATCTTACTTTTTGCGCGATCATCACGGATTTCTTCGATCAGCAGTTCAATAGCGTCATTATTATCCAAAAGTTCGTCTAATTTCTTATCGACCTTTTGGATATATTCTGACATTCTTATAAAATATTTATTTAATACTTCGCAATTATTGTTGACAAAGCCCATGGGATTGTTTATTTCATGTGCAATGCCTGCAGCCAATTGACCAATTGCTGCCATTTTTTCTGATTGAATTAAGTGGAACTTTGTTTCTTTTAATATTTTGTTCGCCTGTTTCAATTCATCGTTTTTTAGCTGGGTATAAGAAATCAGATCTTTTGCTTCTTTTATACTTTTCACTAATTGGATCGCTACCTTAATACGAGCATTAAATTCGATCATATTAATTGGCTTGTGAATATAATCATGTGCCCCCAATTCGAAGCCAAGCTTGAAGCTCTCATTATCCGATAAAGAGGTCAGTATGATGATTAGTATATCGTTATAACTTTTTTTGTTTATCATTTTCAAAATATCAAATCCACTTATTTTGGGCATAACCAGATCAAGCAGAAGAATATCTATTTTTTTATGTTCCAGGATATTCTGAACGTTTTCAGGGTTATCACATAAAATTATTTCCGAGATATCAGGAAATTCTTTCAGGTAATCGTTCACAACTTTTAAAATCAGCATGCTATCGTCTACAACCAATACCTTCATAATACCTCCAATACTATGCAAGAGTTCTACGCAACTGAAGTTTTTGCTGAATACTGAAACAATTTGATAACACAGGCATAAACTTTGTGAAGGGGGAATCTCTGTTATATGTGTCTGACAATACTGGAATATGTTAAATCTATTATACAAAATTCGACTATTTTTTACCAGTAAAAATTTGATGTTTAAAAAAATATAGCGATAAGTTAAGGGGCTGTTTCAAAACACTACTAGATGGAACCGAGTAAGAATACAGGTATCCCGAACCTGGTATGCTCGTAAACTCACTATCAGGTTCGCGCGCGCGTTCGCATATAGACAAGCAAGCTTGTATATGTTCACTTTGCTTTCGCGCAAATGCACTGTTTGACGGACAAACTGCCGGTATTGTATGATCAGAAGCGAATTTTTTGTTCGATTATGACATACAATACCGGCAGTTTGTCCGGTATCCAGTGTGTGGGGGATGCCTATATTCTTACTCTGTTCCTTTAAAGAAGATATTGAAACAGCCCTTATTATTGTTTAGTTGGATTTCACTTCATTCCACTTATCGATATAGAGTGCCTCGATCTCTGAGCCCAGATACTTGAAGGTGGTGCAGCGATCCAGAACCGACTGCTCGGGAAAGGCTACCTTACTGTTTTTGATTGCTTCATCAGTAATCATTTCTCTAGCTGCTTTGTTCGGAGTGGAGTAGGTGATGTATTCAAAGTTCTTCAGGGCAATATCAGCATCGCACATATAATTGATAAAAGCCTCAGCATTTTTCTTGTTTCTGCAGTTCTTCGGGATTACCCAGCCATCAATCCATACATTAGAACCTTCCTTTGGAACAACATATTCTAAGTCGGGATTCTCTCTTTGAGTGAAGATTGCTTCACCGGAATAGATGACACCGATTGCGGCTTCCCCACCGATCATCTTATCTCTGACCTGATCAACAACATAGGCCTGAACCAGCGGAAACTGCTTTTGCAGTAATTGCTTGGCTTCCTCGAGCTGTGCCTCATCGGTCGTGTTCAGATCATATCCCAGATATTTCAGAGCAATGGCAAAAGCATCACGGACACTGTCAATCATAAGGATATTACCGGAATAAGCTTCATCAAATAACGCACCCCAGCTGTCGATCGGGGCACTGACCATTTTCTTGTTATAAAGGATACCGAGCGTTCCCCAACAGTAAGGTACGCTGAACTTATTCTCCGGATCGAAGCTCTTTGAGCTCTCCAGATAAGCGGTGTCAATATTTGCGATGTTTGGTATGTTATTAAAATCAATCTCTGCCAGCAGATCTTCATCGACCATTTTTTGTATCATATAATCAGAGGGACATACCACGTCGTATTGTACGGCATTGGCCTTGATTTTTGCATACATTTCTTCGTTTTGTTCAAATTCGTCATAGATTACCTTTATGCCGGTCTCCTCTTCAAAGGCATCCCTGACCTCAGGATCCATGTATTCTCCCCAGTTGTAGACATAGACTTTTTCTCCTGTATCCTTGCTGCAGCCTGATAACAAACTAAATACAAAGATAAGCAGGGTTAAACTGATAAAAAGTTTCTTCATCTTCTTTCTCCTCATTTTTTATAATTTCCTCATCGGTGCGTTTTTTCCTGCATTTCTGCGGTTTATCAATATCAACAGTATTAAAACTGTCATGAACATAATCGTGGAGAGGGCGTAGATCTCAGGCTTGATACCCTTGCGCACCTCAGTATATATCTTCGTAGACAAAGTATTAATCTCGGGGCCCTTCGTAAAATAGGTAATAACAAAGTCATCCAGTGACATAGTAAAGGCCAGAAAGAAACCGGACAGAACTCCCGGGAAAATATCCGGCAGGATAACCTTGAAGAAAGCATAGAGGGGAGATGCTCCCAAATCCTGTGCAGCTTCGAAGGTGTGCGGGTTCAGCTGCTTTAACTTTGGCATGACACTTAGAATGACATAGGGGATATTAAATGTGATATGCGCCAACAGTACGCTGGTAAAACCAAGGGTAAAATTCAGTGCAACAAAAACCAACATCAGAGAGATACCGGTAACAATATCCGCATTCAGCATCGGTATATTGGTAATAGCCATAAGGATGGTGCGTGGTGTCTTCTTCATACTGTTGATCGCGAGTGCAGCAGCAGTACCCAGTATTGTTGCAATCAGTGCAGAGGAAAATGCGATAATCAGTGTGGTCGATAATGCTGCCATAATATCTTCATTATGGAACAGCTTCTGATACCATTGTAATGTAAAGCCACCCCATTTTGCCCTGGATTTCGATTCATTAAAGGACAGTACTATGAGGATAGCAATCGGTGCATATAAAAACAGAAGTATGATGCCGATGTAAAAGCGGCTGAAAAAGCGTTTTACCATAAGTTACCCTCACTTTCCTTATCATATTTCGAAAGAATTGCCATACATGCCAGGATAAAGATCATAAGAACCAGGGAGAGACCGGAACCTGTGTTCCAGTTGCCTAGCCTAAATTGCTGCTCAATCACATTACCGATCAGGACAATCTTGCTGCCACCCAGTATGGTGGAGATAACGAAGGTGGTGAGGGAAGGTACGAAGACCATGGTGATTCCGCTGATCACTCCAGGCAGACTTAACGGCAGGATGATCTTTCGGAAAGTTTGGTTACCATTTGCGCCAAGATCTCTTGCTGCGGCTACGACATCCTTATCAATCTTGATCAGTACATTATAAATCGGCAGTACCATAAAGGGCAGGAAGTTATAAACCATACCAAGGATGATTGCTGCCGGAGTGTTGATGATGTTAAGAGCAGGCAGATGAAAAAAGCCGAGAATTGTATTCAATACACCTGATTTCTCGAGGATATTCTGCCATGCTATGGTTCGAAGCAGGAAATTCATCCACATGGGAAGAATAATGATTAGCACGGTAAAACTGTTACTTTTTAATTTGGAGTTATTTAATATCATTGCCAAAGGATAAGACAGAAGTAGGCAAATCAAGGTGCTGATGGTAGAAAGCTCCAGTGCCAGCAGCAGCGCTCTTCTGTTAATGGGGTCGGAGATCAGTGCTATATTCTCCAGAGTGAAGCTTTTATCTGCATTCGTCATCCCATAATATACGATCAGGATTAAAGGAATGATGATAAAACCTATCATCCAGACGATGTAGGGATAGGAAAGCCATTTTATCTTATTTGTTTTTGTTATTTGTACACCGCCTTCCGGTTTCTTTTCTGCCTGGCGGCGTGATAGATTGATACTTAACATGGGACTCATCTCCTGATATGTATTCCAAATAGCGTTCTGTAACCGCAAAATTATTCTCCGGTCAGAGTAGCCTCTTCATCCTCGGATTCCGGCTTGTTCATGATCTGGATATTATAGGGATCAACACTGATGCCTACCTCGCTGCCTACCGGGGAGAGATCTGTAGAATGCACCAGCCACTCGCGGCCACCTGCCGTGACCTCCATCTCATAATGAACACCCTTAAATAATAGAGAGGTGACACGTCCGGTAATCACACCCTCTTCAGGTTTTACCAGATCGATATCCTCGGGGCGGATTACGACGTCCACGGGTTTGTTGCGACCAAAGCCCACATCCACACAGGCGAAATTTGCGCCCAGGATATTCACGAGTCGATCCTCTACCATAACGGAAGGAATAATATTACTGTCACCGATAAAGTCAGCAACAAAAGCATTCTTAGGCTCATTGTAAATGTCCTCGGGAGTTCCGACCTGCTGAATATACCCTTGATTCATGACCACGATCGTATCCGACATAGTCAATGCCTCTTCCTGGTCATGAGTGACATAGACAAAAGTAATACCCAGTTCATTTTTCAGACGAATCAATTCGTATTGCATGTCTTGACGGAGCTTCAAATCCAGAGCGCCCAAAGGCTCATCCAACAGAAGGACCTTAGGTTCATTCACGATCGCCCTTGCTATAGCTATTCGCTGCTGTTGACCACCACTTAAGGAATCCGGCATACGGTTCTCGTAACCTTCAAGGTTTACAAGCTTTAGAGCATATTTAATTTTGTCCTGAATATAGATTTTACTCTTCTTTTTGATCTTTAAGCCAAAAGCAATGTTCTCAGATATGGTCATATGCTGGAACAGAGCATATTTCTGGAATACAGTATTCAACTGACGCTCATTGGGGGGGAGCTTTGTGATATCATTTCCCTCAAAAATAACCTTTCCCTGATCGGGGCTCTCGAAGCCGCCGATGATTCGAAGCGTCGTAGTCTTTCCACAGCCGGAAGGACCAAGGAGAGTCAGAAATTCATTTTCGCGAATATATAAGTTTAATTCATCAAGTACCTGGGTATCACCAAAGGACTTGGATATGTTGACAAGATTGATTAATTTATTGTCTGTCATCTGGGGTTCCTCCTATCTGTTAAAAGCTTGGCGGAGTAGATACCCATAAGAGGGTAGCGCCTGTTTTTTCTGAAGCAGTGATATAATGCTGCTTATTTGCGGTAAAGTAAAAGGATTCTCCTTTTTTAACTTTAAAGGTTCGATTTCCGATATGAAGGGAGATGCTTCCGTTCAGGATATAGCCAAATTCTTCACCCTCATGGGGATTATCGGGGTAGGTTGAGCCGCCTGCATCCAGAGTCAGATGGATAGGCTCCATGATATTTTTCTGAGCATTGGGAATAATCCATTTCACTTCATTCTTCAGTTCGGTATCATACTTCTCAAAGTAATCCGACTTCTTAAAGACAACCTGCTCGGCAGTCGTTCCGCTGAAAAATTCCTCAAGATTGGTACCCAGACACTGAAGGATGTCCACCAGGGTAGCGATGGAGGGTGAGGTCAAGTCACGCTCCAGCTGAGAGATAAACCCCTTGGATAACTCCGCGCGGTCTGCCAGCTCTTCCTGTGTCAGGCTTTTTTGGATACGTAATTCTTTAATTTTTGATCCGATATTCATGAGGCGCTTCCTTTCAAATTCTTACTGACAATAAACTTAAAGTTTAGTTACGCTAAACCGCAACAATATAAATTATACTAGCATAATTCCTCTTGTCAATAACTTTCATTAAAATAGCAAATGAAATAATATACAAAATTATTTTCAGGTTTTTTTATGAACTCATTGAAAAAAGCTGAAAAATATTGGTCATATATAATACTAAATATTGATTTTTTATTCATGAAAAAGCAATTTTTTACTATTCATATCCAGTATCAGGGTAGTCATATAGGAACAGCAGGTGTATAATAACGCTATGAAAGTAAGAAGGTTTAAATCGGCTGTGTGCTTTTCGTTATTTTATACAAAATCAGGAATAAAATATGGGGAGGCCTTTTGACATAGAGGAGGGAAGCTATGCGGACAGAACAGGAAATGCTTGAGTTGATCTTAAATCAGGCAAAGAAGGATGAAAGAATTCGTGGTGTATTGCTGAGCGGGTCTAAGGTAACTGAAACGGCAACACATGATAAATACAGTGACTTTGATATTATTTACATCGTTGACGGCATCCAGACATTTACTAAAGATAAGAACTGGTATAAGAGTTTCGGAGACATTCTCATTATGCAGCTGCCCGAGGACTGGTATGCCCATCCATATGATTATGAGGGGAATGATAATTTCGTATATCTGATGCAGTTTACTGATGGAAACCGTATCGATCTGACGCTGGTGGACACTAAGAACATAGATAAGCTTGATACGGAAGAGCCGCGTAAGGTTTTACTTGATAAGGACGGACGACCGGAGCTGTATGATATAACGTCAGAAATAGCCTACCATATCAAGCGGCCGGGAGAATTTGAATATTATAACTGCTGTAATGAATTCTGGTGGCTGACACTTTACGCAGCGAAAGGTCTTTGCCGAGATGAGTTTTGCTATGTCAGAACCATTCTGGATCAATATATGATACCGATGCTGGTTAAGCAGCTGAACTGGCGGATTGGGATCGAACATGATTTTCATGTATCAACCGGACATTATGCGAAATATCTGAAACGCTTCCTTGGTGAGGAAGAGATGTATCGATTCAGAGGGCTTTATTCGGGAGGCTATAACGATGAAATCCAGGCAAAGCTGGAGGATATGATGGATTATTTTGAGGAGCTTGCTCTTATCGTTGGAAAGCATCTGGGTTATCCATATAATATAGAAGAAACGGCACGAATCCGGCAGTATATAAAGAAAATGAAAGAGGAAAAAGAATAAAAGTAAATTTATAAAGCAAAACTAGCCAAAAGGCTGAGGGTATTCCGAACAGAAACCATCAGCCTTCTTTGCATTTAAAAAGAATTAAATCGAATGATATTACCTTTGATAAAAATCCTTGATCTTGCTTAGGCGAGAGGTCATACCCATAAAAAGCTGGTCTACCAGAGTAATTGCTACCATGGATTCTACCACGACCACAGCACGGGGAACAATGATGGGATCATGCCGTCCCTGAATCTGAATTTCAATATTCTCATTTGCTTTGTTAACAGTATTTTGTGATCGGAAGATAGAGGGAGTCGGTTTGATTGCTGCACGAAGGATGATATCAGAACCGTCGCTCATTCCGCCCAGTATGCCGCCGGCATGATTGCTGGCCTTCATCACATTCTGACCATCCGAACTGACAAAAGAATCATTATTCTCTACTCCGGTTGCAGCAGCACTTTGAAAACCATCTCCGATTTCCACACCCTTTACAGCACCGATGGACATTACGGCTTTAGCTAAGACTGCATCCAGCTTATCGAAGACAGGCTCTCCGATTCCAACAGGCATACCGGATACGATACATTCGATTACACCTCCGACGGAGTTATGATCCTTCATCTGTTCCAGAAGGTATTCCTCTGCCTTTTCAGATGCATTCAGATCCGGCATAGAGAGGGGACTGTTTCCGGCATGCTCCGGATGAATATTATCTTGATTGATGGCAATAGGACCAATGGATCTTGTGTAAGCATGTACCTTGATTCCGAGCTCCTTCAGAATTGCACAGGCAACGGCACCTGCAGCAACACGACCGATGGTCTCACGACCGGAGGAACGACCACCGCCCCTGTAATCCCGGAAACCATATTTGGCATCAAAGGTATAATCAGCATGTCCGGGACGATAATACGAGGCAATCCCTGAATAATCCGCAGAACGCTGGTTCTCATTAAAGACAATCAGGGAAATTGGAGTCCCTGTGGTCAAGCCTTCAAAGACACCGGAGAGGATGATAACTTTATCCTCTTCCTTTCTAGGGGTAGAGTATTTGGTCTGTCCCGGCTTCCTTCGATTGAGATAGGTCTGTAGATACTCGGTATCCAATGCAAGACCGGCAGGGCATCCGTCTACGACAACGCCGATCCCTTCTCCATGGGATTCTCCCCAGGTGGATATCTTAAATATGGTTCCATAAGTGGATCCTGACATAGTTACCTCCATTCCGCACCCTTTGACTTAGGTACTTCTATTGAAAAACTTATGATTAGTATATCGGAAAGTGTGTGTAGTTTCAATCTCTTTACGGACATTTATGTAAATTTATCATATATTGAAATGACAATATCATTTGGGGAATTACATGAATAGTAACGGACAGTCTTCCGGAAACCCCTCCGGATTTCAATATGCAAAAAAGAATAATTCGAGACAGATCAATACCGTTAGCAGACAAAGCATAAAAAATACCAGAGATAATGATGATCTGATTATTGAAGAGAATACAATTTATGAGATAGATCGGGAATGTTATGAGCGTATGAAGAGACAGAAAAGAAGAGAAAAGTAATCAAAAGTAAACAAAAGTAAACAAAAGGTCATGTCACCTAAGGTGACATGACAAACATACATAAGGAAGCCTTAGGAAAGTTTAATTTTCCAGAGGCTTCCTTATGCATGTGATCCGGCTGATTACTCAGCCGGACTGTTTGTTTCTTCTAATGAACTAGAAGTGCATATCTGTGTAGGTTTTCTCTTTTAGAAGAAGCCGCCGTTTCCGCCACAGCAGCAGCAGAGGATAAGGATGATTAAGATGATACCTGTGCAGCCTTCGCCTCCAAAACCACCAGTGCCGCCAAATAAACCGTTGTTGCCGCCGCCGCAGCAGCATAATAAGAGAATAATGATAAGGATACATGAACAGTTATTATTGTCATATCCTCTTCCTGCTTCGCCGCAACCTGTTGCTGCTAAATCACTCATTGATTGTTCCTCCTAATAATAATTACAATGTATCATATGAAGGAGTGCTTGACAGATTTCCTAATTACATAGGAGATTATTGATTTTTTGCATTGGGAATTATTTTTTTTGTAGCTTAAGCTACACATCTATAAGAAAATAATGGTATAATTACTTTATCAGTTAGTAAATAATAAGTGTAAATGCTCTTACTTTTCGCTTAGAATTATTAAGCCGCTCAAACGGCAGATGGAGGTATCTGTGGAAGAGAACAAACAGTATAAGCTTAAGAATATCGAAGTATCTAGGGTGCTTAAATTGGAGGAAGAGATTTCCTATCAGAAAGGACAGGTTGTCAGTAAGACGCTGGTCCAAAACAAAAATGTAAGCCTTACTCTATTTTCCTTTGATCAGGGAGAGGAGATCAGTGCACATTCCTCGGATGGTGACGCGCTCGTTACAGTTTTGGATGGTAAAGGTAGATTTACGGTGGGAGATCAAGTGTATTATCTGGAGAAGGGTGATACCCTGGTTATGCCGAATCAGGTTCCTCATGCTGTATATGGGGAGGAACAATTTAAGATGCTTTTGACAGTTATTTTCTGATTTGACATAATTCTTTCTGATCTTATTTACAAGACACCTGCAATCCATTATAATTATTAAAAACTATAGAATGAATTGCAGGTGTAATCTATGTCATTTGATACAATAGGTTCCAATTATTATCCGAACCACGTATTTCCCGTTTCAGTGACGGAGGGCCTTTCAGGTCTGAAGGTAAGGGATGCTGCGAATTACTTTAAGATCATCTTCATTAAAAGCGGAAGTTGTCACTTTTTATTAAATGGGAAAGAATTCATATTGACCGGGGCCAGCACAATCTGCCTGAACCACAAGGATGAGATTAAGTTCTTACAGATTTCGGAGGAATTGATAAAGATTCTTTGGTTTCGTCCAATCGCAGTGAATTCCAGCTTCACTCTGGAGGTGATTAGTAACCCTTCACGCGCGCTCTCTATTACAGAGGGACAGGATTTGTACTACATGATGCAATTTCTACCGGATGCAAGTCCAAGTCTGAAGATCCTATCCTTACATACGATTGATTCTACTCTGATAGAGCATAAACTGCAACTTTTGAAAGATCTACTTACCAAGCAGGACACCGGCTACTGGCCCTGCCGCAGCAGATCCTATCTTTTTGAAATTTTATTCTGTCTTGCAAGACAGGAAGAGATAGAGGAGATTAATACGCTGCAGCCTTACAATGCATACTCCAGACTCGCAGTCAATGTGATTTATTACCTTCAGTCCTGTTATCATCAGAAAATTACCATTGAGCAACTGGCGGATGAGTTTCACACAAACCGCACCTCTCTGCTGAGTGATTTTAAGAAGTACACGGGGCAATCAGTAAACCAGTATCTGATTCAATTAAGACTTACCATGGCTTCGACATTGCTTCGTGATACCACACTCACGATTGATGAGATCTGTGATCGGACAGGCTTTCATGATATCAGTTATTTCAGTAAGGTATTCAAGAAAAAGTTGAATCACACTCCATCTGAATACAGAAGGATATATAATCATGTAGAATAAAGAATTAGCCCTGAGAATAGGATGTTACAAAAAGCGGTTCAGGGTGTAGTGGGATGATCAGAAGGCATAAGGTTCAGATAATCATTCACTGTGAGGAATATGAGAAACGACGGCATTCTATTGAGAACCTCGGGCAGATCAAATACAAACTCCCTATGATAGATTCCTATGTTATGGAGGTTGATGAGCAACTCCTGGACGTAATCAAAGCAATGGAAGGATTGCTCAATTACGAGCTGGATACTCAGATAAAGGCCCAGATGAATAGGGTAACCGATGTCATCGAAGCTCATTGGGCCCATGAACAAGGGTATTTTGGGAAAGGGATCGGTGTTGCTGTAGTTGATACGGGAGTCGCTCTTCATAAGGATTTTATTGAAGGTGGCAGACGGATTACAGCTTTTGCAGATTTTATCAATCACAGAAGCGATCCCTATGATGATAATGGGCATGGAACTCATGTATCAGGAATTATAGGTGGAAATGGTTATTCTTCCAAAGGCAAGTATATGGGGATCGCACCGGAATGTAACATTATCGGTATCAAGGTACTGGATAAGCGAGGGGACGGCAATATCTCAGATGTTCTCGCAGGGCTTCAATGGATCATTGATAATCGCAAGAAATATAACATAAGGATTGTTAATATATCGGTAGGAACATCTTCGAAAGATAGTCTGGATGAGAATTCACTATTGGTTCAAGGGGTCAATGCTGTCTGGGACAGTGGGATCGTTGTCGTAGTGGCCGCCGGTAATAACGGACCGGGACCAATGTCGATCTCTACTCCCGGGATCAGCAGGAAGGTAATTACGGTTGGATCCTCCGATGATAATACTGCAGTAGAAGTGTTCGGAAGCGGTCGCACGAAGGATTATTCCGGTAGAGGACCGACTCCCTTCTGCATCAAGAAGCCGGATATTGTCGCGCCCGGTTCGAACATAATCTCATGCAATATTAGCAGATATCCTTCCAGAGGAAAAAATGGAGAGCTACATACGGCTCCTACGGAAGCCCCAATGATGTATACAGTAAAAAGCGGTACTTCAATGGCTACACCGGTTGTTACCGGTGCAGTTGCATTACTGATCGGTGCTCATCCGGAGCTTACCAATCGGGAAGTTAAGCTTAAACTGCGCGGATGCGCTGTAAATCTGGGACAGCATTGGGAGAAACAGGGCTGGGGACTGTTAAATGTCAGAAAATTATTGGAATAAGAAAGAGGCCTTTTAGGCCTCTTTTTAATGACTATTATAGGTGTGATCTCTAAGCTTATGCAGCATTACTGTCCAGTCCGTATTTAATCGATTTAAACAGGGTAACACCGGTATCCAAAAGATAAACCAGTACCAGGAAAATCACAAAATTTGAGGTGATCGTATTCCAGATAATAACTGCATTCGTATCTGCGAGCTTGAATATACTATTTACCTGATCGGCAAAGAGCGGATTCCAGATTTCAAATCTGGTAAAGATGATGATTACAAGCAGGATACTGATGGTATTGATGATTGTGGTGAAGACGCCGTAACGTAAGGTGTATTTTCGCTCTGCCAGTTCCCAGAAATG
This sequence comes from Bacillota bacterium, assembly GCA_023414355.1. Lineage (GTDB taxonomy): Bacteria > Bacillota > Clostridia > Lachnospirales > Lachnospiraceae > Mobilitalea. Next base: position 681,585 of record JAEZOB010000009.1, read on the forward strand.
CTTTAGCATCCCGACTCCTAAGACAATCAGAAAGAGCGGAAGTACAACAGGAAGCGTCTCCAGATTAAATACAGGAATAGCGGTGGTTCTTCCATTGCTGGTGAAGTACACTCCCAGTATCTGCGGGGCCATAATAAACAGTATCATAACCACTATGGTAAATATAATGCCCAGAATAGGTTCTACAATAGAGATCGATGCCTCTTTCACAGGGATGGGAGGAAGAGAGGATACCTCCCAGGGTCCCGTTAGCTCTTTCAGTTTGATCCCTCTCCATTCAAAAATTGCAAATATGATTGTCACAGATGCGAAAGCAGATAATAAACTGCTGACTATATTTCCAATGAGATCCCCGGTAAAAAGGTACCAGTCCGGCCTTAAATTTGTAACATAATCAAGAACTGTAACGACGCACATACCGAACAAGGTAGCTCCTAGTACGATCTTCAACAGAAAAAGGTAACGGGGAAATAGCTCCGGACCAATCAGAAATTGATTCAGGCCTCGATATTTATCTGCCATTTCCGAGGGATTCCCCAGTTCACTTAAGACGGCATCAATATCCTCCTTTGTTGTGTTATTGCCGTGAGTGCGGTCCTCCAACATATCATCAATCAGTGTGCGCAGTTCGTTCTCGATATCTTTTCTGTTTGCCGATAAATGTTTGGTGACCTGATAGATATATCTTCCTATGATATCCTCAGTATAATTCGTATTGTTCAGCTTCATTTTATCCTTCCTCCTTCATCAAATGGTTCATGTTCTGCACCATATTATTCCATTCCTGCTTCAACTGATGGTAGACCTCATTGCCAAGCTCTGTCAGCATATAATACTTTCTTGGTTTGGTTCCTGTGGTTTCCCATTCACTTTTTAAAAGACCCTGGGATTCCAGTCTTCGTAGTAAGGGATACAGGGTATTGGCTTCCATCGGAATATGATTATCGCTCAGCTCCTGAACCAGCGAGTAACCATAGGTAGGAGAGGACAGCTGGCACAGTACACTAAGAACAAGAGTACCGCGCCTCAACTCCAACAGGAGACCGGATAATATATCATCTTTATTAGCCATTTATCATTTCCTTCCTTCTGTATAATAAAATATAATTAATTTCTCTGTGTTTATTATACTGTGCGACACACACTAATGTCAACAATAAAATAATATTATTTTTAAAATGTTTTTAAAGTGACAGCTGATACATAGAAATAGTGGAATTGGGAGAGAATCAGATAAGAGAGAAAGTAATCACTTTATTAAAAAGTCGGAAAGATGCTGCGCACATTTTCGGATACAGTAGAATGTTCTTGCAAGTAAGCTTGCTTATCAAGATAATTTTATTGTCAAAAGATGCTGCGCATATTTCCCGATACAGTAGATTGTTATTACAAGCAAGCTTGCATAGCAATCTATTGTATCAGGAAAGCACCTCCGGTGCTTTTTGCCATTTTAATTATAATTAGTTTACTTAGTTTACAAATTGTTGTTGTATTTTTTGGAACAAGGATTTATAATAAGGTTGGGAATTTTATTCCTATTCTTTTATAGGATTGTTAGAACAATCCATAGGATTTGGTATAATCCTAAACAGAACTCATAGGAATTTATAATACTTTTTAAGGAGGATACTAAGATGTCTTATTTTAAAGTTGGAAAAATCCAATATGAAGGACCTCAGAGCAAAAACCCGCTTGCATTCAAGTACTACAATCCGGATGAAGTTGTTATGGGCAAGTCCATGAAGGAGCAGCTCCGCTTCGCAATGTCATACTGGCATACATTGACTTACATGGGTAATGATCCGTTCGGCGGCTCCACCATGCACCGCGATTGGGACAACACAGAGGATGCCATGAAGAAAGCTAAGGAAAGAGTTCATGCAGCATTCGAATTTATGGAGAAGATGCAGATTCCTTTCTTCTGCTTCCACGATCAGGACATTGCTCCCAGAGCAGCTACTCTGGAAGAGACCAATAAAAGATTAGATGAAATCGTTGCTGTGATTAAGGAAGAGATGGCTCGTACCGGAATCAAGTGCTTATGGGGAACCACCAATGCATTTGGCGATGATAGGTTCGTACATGGTGCAGGTACTTCCTGTAACGCAACCGTATTTGCATATGCTGCTGCTCAGATTAAGAAGGCTATGGAAATCACCAAGGAATTAGGCGGTGTAAACTATGTATTCTGGGGTGGACGTGAAGGTTATGAGACCTTACTCAACACCGATACCGGTTTAGAACTGGATAACCTTGCAAGATTACTTCAGATGGCTGTAGATTATGCAAAGGAGATCGGCTTCACAGGTCAGTTCTTAATCGAGCCTAAGCCGAAGGAACCTACAAAGCATCAGTATGATTTTGATACTGCAACCGTACTTGCTTTCTTAAGAAAGTACAATCTGCAGGATTATTTCAAGATGAACATCGAAGCAAACCATGCAACCTTAGCTCAGCATACCTTCCAGCATGAGCTGAATATGTCAAGAATTAACGGTGTACTTGGCAGTGTTGATGCGAATACCGGTGATCCGATGCTTGGTTGGGATACCGATCAGTTCCCTACCAATGTATATGACACTACTTTGGCTATGTATGAGATTATGTTACAGGGCGGCTTAACTAAGGGTGGTCTGAACTTCGACTCCAAGGTTCGTCGTGCATCCTTCCAGGATGATGATTTATTCTATGCATACATCGCAGGTATGGATGCTTTCGCAAAGGGCTTAAAAGTTGCTGCAAAGCTTCTTGAGGATGGCGTATTCGAAAACTTCAAGGCTGAGCGTTATGCAAGCTACAAGTCCGGTCTTGGTAAGGATATCGTAGAGGGCAAGGTTGGCTTCAAGGAGCTTGAGGCATATGTTCTGAAGAACGGTTCCACACCCAACACCTCCGGCAGACAGGAAATGCTGGAAAGCATCTTGAATCAGTACATTTTAGAGACAAAATAATAAGCTTAGCAGGTCATACTGTGATCCACTCAAGCTATAATCAAAAGCACCTTAACCTCCGTAATTTCGGCGGTTAAGGTGCTTTTCTTCAATGCGCCCGGTGGGTGCATGATCCTGAAGCTAGATTGCGGTTAGGTTTGATTACTTACGGTCTGACCGCGGAGGATATACCGCTTAGGAAGACCTTCAAAAGAAGGGATCGGTCGAGGATCATAAGAGGAGTAGTGTGGTGTCTCCTCAGCTGATATCTTGTCAAATTCCACCGGTAATCCTGCCGAGGTATAAAAATTTACTCCGTTCTGTACTTGAAAATGAAGATGGGGCTCGGAACTATTACCGGAATTGCCACAGAGAGCAATACATTGTCCGCGCTTTACATGGTCACCGATCTTAACACGAATACTACCGGGCTTCAGATGGGCAAGCAAGCTATATTCTCCTTCGGCATGGCGAAGCAGGAGATAATTTCCTCGGATATCGTGGGCAGAGCAATCAACCTGACCTTTTGAGGATATAAGACTGTTAGGATGCTCGGAGACTGCTTCGATTACTTCACCATTTGCTGGTGCCAGTATTTCTTTGCCATAGCAATAATAGTCATCAGGAACCAACGCAGCTCCCATACGGCTTTTTCCTGTATCGTCGATCATCAGAAAATCATAGGCATAACGTTGTGTCGGGATACTCCAGGAATGGGAATAAGCTTTATCGATACCGCCGTTCACTACCGTCCAGGGGCCATGAAATGGAAGGGAGTAGGTCACCTTGCTAATGTAATTTTCAACATTTGGCAGATCAGAGCCGTAGCGAAGCGGTACCACGAGCATTCCCCAGAGCTGCTTGATTGATTGTAGGAATACAGGAAAATTATAAAAAATCTCAACAAAGCCAAAGAGCCAGAATAACCATAAAAGATCAAATATTTTATATTCGAGGAACAGGGCAGGGAGCCCTAATAGACCTAAGTATTTTACTTTACCGCAGATACTAACAAATCGATTCATCTTTACCTCCAATCTGCCGCAATGCGGCACAAAAAATACGAATATGGATTCATTCGCAATGTGAAAGTGATTTTCCTTTCACTCTACCTCCTTTTGAAAGGAGAATAAATCTTCAACCGAACATGAAAAAACCTTGGCAATATCCATAGCTAGCTTTAGCGAGGGATTATAACGGCCTTTTTCAAGATTAATAATAGTTTCACGTCGTACACTGACCAACGCAGCAAGCTCATCCTGAGTCATATTGTACTTTGCCCTATACTCACGCATTTTTGTTATTAAGATCAATCTTCAACACCTCGCTGTTCTTTTACTTCTACAACAAGGAGTGCAAATGTGAAGCAAACGACAGAAACGACAATAGTGGATGCTAACACGATGCTTCCGGTGAAAAGAATAGGGAATAAGGTATGCATGACAGTAGCTACACCAAGAGCGGTCATTCCGGAAAAGAAGCCTATACTTGCGGCGCTTCTGACGTTTTGCTGAAACATCTCATCAGGGGTCACAAAAAAGTAACGTACATAATATCCAAATCCAAAGAACCCGTTGAGAGGTTGTTTCATAATTAACCCCAAAACCCCGACTAGTGCAAGAAGGGATAACAATCCTAGCTTGTTAAATTTCATAGTATTCTCCTTCGAGGTGATATATTTATAACATTTTGTTGTAAATATATCACCTTAGGAAGAGATTGTCAATTGTAAATTAAATAAACCCTTAAATGTAAAGCGAGATGCCATTTTGTAAAGTGATATGCAATCTTTGTAACTGACTACTGAATCTTTGTAGTTGAAATACCACATTTGTAATCGTAAAGCAGTCTTTGTAAACGACAAGATCCATTTATAACCCAAATACAGTTTGTTTTTAGGCTTTGACTGGAATTTTATAACTATAACATAGATAAAAAATGGATCAATGCAATATATTATTGCATTGACCCATTTTATCAATCAACATGAGATATGAATAAATTCTGTTTATAAAACAAGAGTGGGAGGGTTATACATTCTCGTCTTCATTTCGCTGTCAAGAAGGTACAGACCCTTCGGATCACCCGCAAATAAATCATATTTCTTCACATTATCATCTGAATTCTTTTCTTCTTCCACTTGCTCCTTCAGGAACCAATCAAGAAACTGCATGGTCTTGAAATCCTTTACCTGATAAGCAACATCATAAATATGATTGATAGATGCTGTAACGGTCTGTTCATGTTCGTATGCCATAACGAGAGGATCACGGAAGCTGGTATAATTCTGCCTCGGGGCATCAATGGTCTCTAAGTTTACAGCTTCACCGTTATTCAGAATAAATTGGCGGAACAGAAGTGCATGGTCCCGTTCCTCCTGCATCTGTACAAAGAACCAGTTCTCAAAGCCTGCCAGACTGTGTTCGGAAAAATAATCTGCCATATCCATATAAAGATAAGCGGAATAGAATTCTTTCGTAATTTGTTCATTTAGTAATTTAGCAACTTCTTTATTTAACATGTGTAACCTTCCTTTCTAAGGTATGTAATCAATCTTCAATCATAATAACAGATACAGGGCAGCCTGCCTCAGCTTCTTTCGCTAGGGCTTTGGCATCCTCAGGAACAGGTGAGGTATAAGCCTCGGCCAATCCTTCAGAATCCATACGGAATACGGCGGGGCAGGTATCAGAGCACAGACCGCAGCCGATACAGCCATTACGTTCAACATATGCCTTCATTAGAATACCTCCATTCATTTTAATTAATACATTTTTGCTACCGAATCTTAACTGTATTGGTAACAACTTAATTATAACATACTCAAGTCTTTTTGTAATGGATAATTTTGCTTTTCCATGTTGTGATTTCTGATTTTTTATGGTATAAATAATAATGTAGTGACAAATCTAATAATGAGCAGATGGAGGTATAATATGAAGAAATTTGAATGTACAGCATGCGGTTATATCTATGACGAAGCTTTAGGCGATCCTGACGGCGGAATTGCTCCCGGAACCAAATGGGAAGATGTTCCTGAGGATTGGGTTTGTCCCGTATGCGGCGTAGGCAAGGATGGCTTCGAGGAAGCTTAATCACGATTTATGCAGGCTGTCTTAGCAGCTGCTCCGAATAGTTTGGAGCTTGCTAAGGCAGCTTTTTTGTTGCCTGTGAACGCTTATCTAAATGATAATATCCATTGACATAGTAGGAATTAAGAATTATCATATATCTTTGAAATGACGTGAACCTAGGATACTGAAGAATTAAATAGGTTTACTGTCCAAAAGTGATATTTGAACCCGCAGTCCTTGGTTTGCAGGCTATGAGAAAGGTATGGTTATATAGATGAATCAGTTTTCGAGAACAGAGCTTCTGTTGGGAGCGGAGGCTATGGATAGATTAAAGAATGTCCGGATAGCAGTATTTGGTATTGGAGGAGTCGGTGGATATACAGTAGAGGCGCTGGCCAGAAGCGGAGTAGGAAGCCTGGATATCTTTGATGACGATAAGGTATGCCTTACGAACATCAACCGGCAAATCATCGCTACTACGAAGACCATAGGTAAATATAAGGTAGATGTGATGAAAGAGCGTATTCTGGAGATTAATCCAAAGGCCACAGTAACGGTGCATCAGTGCTTTTATTCTCCTGAAAATGCCGACCAGTTTGATTTCTCGGAGTATGATTATATTGTAGATGCCATAGACACGGTATCTGCAAAGATAGAACTGGTACTCCGGGCACAGCAGAAAGATATACCGATCATCAGCTGTATGGGTGCCGGTAATAAGCTGGATCCGACCAGATTCGAAGTGTCCGATATCTATAAGACCTCCATGTGTCCACTGGCGAAGGTCATGAGAAGGGAATTGAAAGCCAGAGGGGTAAGAAAGCTGAAGGTGGTATATTCTAAGGAACTTGTAAGAAAACCTCTGGAGGACATGTCTGTCAGCTGTAAAAGCAATTGCGTCTGCCCTCCCGGAACAGAAAGAAAGTGCACGGCAAAGCGCCAGATCCCCGGAAGTATTTCCTTTGTTCCTTCTGCAGCAGGCTTAATTCTTGCCGGGGAAGTCATCAAGGATCTCACTGGTATCAGGTAATCAGGACCACCAAAATAATAAGGATAACCTATTATAATAAGAAAGAATTTAAATAAAATGACAGAGGGGATGAGAAGAATGGGAAAGGTACCCACAAGACAGGAGGCTTGGGAGCTTCTGACGGAATTTAATGATGAGGAGTTTCATCTTAAGCATGCAAGAGTGGTAGAAGGAGTCATGAAGTATTTTGCAGTGAAGCTAGGCTATGAGCAGGATGCTGAGTTCTGGGGTATTGTCGGCTTATTGCATGATCTGGATTTCGGGAAATATCCAGAGCAGCACTGCATTAAGTGTCAGGAGATCATGCGGGAAAGAGCAATCGATGAAAGGATTATTCATGCAACAGCAAGCCATGGTTATGGAATTACTGTTGATATTAAGCCGGAACATCAGATGGAAAAAGTACTGTATGCCGTGGATGAACTGACGGGTTTGATTGGAGCTGTAGCAATTATGAGGCCATCCAAAAGTACAATGGACCTAGAGCTTAGCTCTGTGAAGAAGAAATTCAAAACCCCGAAGTTTGCTGCCGGCTGTTCCAGAGATGTGATAGAAAATGGTGCCAATATGCTTGGCTGGGAATTAGACGAGCTTCTGCAGCGTACAATTGAAGCACTGCGGGATGTAGAACAAACGACAGGATTGGTATAGACGAATGATAGGTTTGGGAACATTGGTTAATATGGCAGCAATCCTTTTAGGAGCTGCAATTGGAACATTGTTTCAAGGTGTGCTGAAGGAGAAATTTCAGATAACCATCATGAATGGACTTGGACTTGCTGTCATGTTTATCGGTATCAGCGGAGCACTTCAGGGCATATTCCTTGTGGAAGGCTCCAGGCTGGAAACTGAGAATATCATGCTGATGATTATATCTCTCGCGATTGGTGGCTTTTTAGGAGAAAGGATTGATATAGAAGCGAGACTTGAGAGGATGGGAGAGAGACTGAAGGTCAGGCTTAAGGTAAATGGAGAGAAGGGACAGAATTTCGTCGAAGGCTTTGTCAGCAGCTCCTTGCTCTTCTGTATCGGAGCGATGGCCATCATCGGATCGCTCAGGGATGGCCTGTCCGGTGATGCGACGATGCTATATGCAAAAGCATTGATTGATGGTGTAACAGCGATATTCTTTGCTTCCACCTTGGGAGTCGGTGTGTTCTTCTCCATCCTTCCGCTTGGTTTATATCAGGGACTCATTACGATATCAGCAGGATATATCGAGCCTTATCTGAGTGATGCTCTGATCTCTGAAATATCCTTCATCGGCTCAGTACTGATCTTTGGTATCGGCATCAATATGCTATTTGGAAAGAAGATTAAGGTGGGAAATCTGCTCCCTGCAGTCCTGGTTCCGGTATGTTACGGTTTCATGAAGGGAATGTTTTAATGTAGAAGTAAACGTGCTATTGTATTTCGCTGTGGTCAGCGGTCTACAATAGCACGTTTTTGATTCACTAAAAAAACCCATTGTCATATGATAGAAGTAAAACGCTAATCAGGTTATATGACCAACGATTTATGTTACAAAATTGGAGGATGATATATGGAGTTTTCTTTCATAGAGCTGCTTACTTTTGTCATGAAAAGGAGGCAATTTATTATTATTGGCACAGTCATAGGTTTGTCTGCTTTCTTTGTGTTCAATAAATTTATAGAGAATCCCAATTATACTGCTTCCGTACAGCTTTATGTCAATGCAAATACCACAGATACTTCTGCCGACTTAAATTCCTTGAACTATGCACAAAAGGTGGTTACTACCTATATCAATTTCTTACAGACGAATACCTTCTATAAAAAGGTAATGGAAGAAAGTGGATTTGAATACACTCCTGATCAACTAAGAGAAATGACTCAAATTGAAACGGTCAATAACACTGAAATATTCCAAATCAGTGTGACAGCGCATCATCCAAATACTTCTTATCAATTGGCTACGACAATGCAGGCTGTTGCGCCGGAGTTGATTAAAAGTATTCTGAATACAGCAATGATCAGCGTGGTTGATCCGGTTGTCTATCCGGAGGCACCATCTGGTCCAAGGATTGGGCTAAATACCTTACTCGGCGGAGTCCTTGGACTGTTTTTATCAACCACGGTAGCATTACTATGGGAAATAATCAATAATAATGTGAAAAATCAGGAGGACTTAGGGAAGAAATATAGTTTGCCGATATTAAGTGCAATACCGAATTTTAATACCCAGAATAATAGGATCTTTTTTTCTTTGAGTAAATTACTCTTCCTAAAAAAGCGATTGAAACTAAAAACTTTGCAAAGTAATAGTAACGAAGAGACGAGATTCTTTATCGTGGAAGCCTTTAACTCTTTAAGGACAAATTTGCGCTTCCTATTACGGCATGATGGATGCAAAAAAATCTTAATTACAAGTCCGAGCCCGGAGGAGGGCAAAAGTACAATCAGCGCCAATCTGGCAAAATCAATCGCTCAGACCGGCTCCAGAGTGCTTCTGTTGGATTGTGACTTAAGAAAAGGGACACTGCATAGTTTCTTTGATGTGAAAAACTCACCGGGTGTCAGTGACACTCTATCAGGAATGCTCACCGAAAAGGAGGTCCTTCAGGATACTGCTTTTGGTAATCTGCAGGTTATGTCTATGGGCTCCCTTCCTCCTAACTCCGCAGAATTACTGGGAAGTAAGCAGATGGAGGATTTATTGAAGTACTATGAAAAGCAGTATAACTATATTATTATTGATACGCCGCCGGTAACTATCGTATCCGATGCGTTCAGTATGGTAAAGATGGTTGACGGAGTAATTATGGTGGTACGGGAAGGAAGAACCTCGCATTCCAGTATTAGCAATGCTATTACAAAATTCAAATTCTCAGAGGCTAATATCCTGGGGTTCGTTTTGAATGCATTTTCGTATAATCAGGGCAATAAGAAAAAGAAATACAGCTATTATGGCAAGAGCAGGTGATGATTTTGGTTGATCTTCATACCCACCTTTTGCCTTTTATCGATGATGGAGCGGCATCCTATGAGGAAGCGGTTATGCTGATAAAACTATTACTGAAGCAAGGGGTTGAAGCTGCTGTGTGTACCCCTCATTTTGATCCTACCCAAGTTACTGTGACTGATTTTGTAGCCGAAAGAAACGCAACCATAGAGCTTATGAAGGGTTCAGGTATTCGATTGATCCCGGGAAGTGAGACAGCATTTCATACTTACCTATTTCATTATTCTGATCTTGGCCAATTATGTGTGGAAAATACGAGATACTTATTGCTGGAAATGCCCGATCAAAAGAGATGGGAGAAGGAAACATTTCGTCAACTGGAGCATTTAATGAAATACTATGGGGTAATTCCGATCATAGCACATATTGAAAGATACCGGACTGTAAGAAAGAGAAAGCAAATGCTTCCTAAATTGATTGAAATAGGCTGTATGATTCAATGTAACGCAGAGTTTATTATCGATAAAAAGACAAGGCGCAGGGCGTTCATTTACCTAAAGAAGGGATATATCGATGTGCTGGCCAGTGATTGCCATAATATCATACAACGTCCGCCCAGAATTGCCGAAGCATATGAGATCATTCGCAACAGATTTGGAGATGATTTTTGTTTACAGCTAATCAATAATGCCAGATTGATTATTGATGGGAAAATACTTCGAGATAAAGTTCATTATTTATTATAGAAAGAGACCTGAATCTTGTTTGCGTGTGAAAGGGAGTAAGGCTAGTATTTACTTAATTTCATCTTAAAACAGCCGGGAGATAGAGATTGATTTGTAATATAATGTTACAAAAATCGAGCCTTTGGAATATAGTATAGTATGAAATTACAGTAAATGGCAGCTTATCACTGAAGGAGGCAGAGAAAAGTTTCATGGAGAAGAATCAGGCAAGGCTGCAGCCTATAAGTTCAAAATTGATACAGGAAGAGGAAGAAAGTGCAGACCTAAAAAATATCTGGGATATTAATCTTGAAGCACTTTTAGGCAGAGAGCAGATTATCCTTGAAAATAAAGAGATTGAGAAATTTCTTAGTCAAAAAGTAATTATGGTAACCGGAGGGGGAGGCTCCATAGGTTCTGAGCTATGCCGTCAAATTGCGAAGGTTAAGCCTAAGCTTCTGATTATACTGGATATCTATGAGAATAACGCCTATGATATTCAACAGGAGCTAATTCATCAATATGGAAGTCAGCTAAAGTTAAAGACTGAAATAGCATCCGTCAGCAACAAAGACATGATATATCAGCTTTTTGAACGCTATCATCCCAATATCGTATTTCATGCTGCCGCCCATAAGCATGTACCACTGATGGAGGACTGTCCGGAGGAAGCAATCATAAACAATATATTCGGCACATATAATATTGTTCAAGCCTCAGAAGAATATGAGGTGGAAAAATTCGTACTAATATCAACGGATAAAGCAGTAAACCCGACAAGCATTATGGGCGCCAGTAAAAGGTTTTGCGAAATGATACTGCAGAGCAGGAAGGAAAGCAGTAAAACAGATTTTGTTGCTGTTCGTTTTGGAAATGTCCTTGGTTCTAACGGATCGGTTATACCCTTGTTTCAAAAGCAGATTGCAGCCGGAGGTCCGGTTACCATCACCGATCATAGGATTGTTCGCTATTTTATGACGATATCCGAGGCGGTTCAGCTGGTACTTCAAGTATGCTCTATGGCAAACAGTGCTGAAATCTATGTGCTGGATATGGGGGAGCCGGTAAAAATCATTGATTTGGCGGAAAACCTGATCCGAATGTCGGGTTATGAGCCATATATTGATATACCAATTGTAGAGACAGGTCTGCGCCCTGGCGAAAAGCTGTATGAAGAGCTCTTAATAAATGAAGATGATTTAATTGCCACAGAAAATCAAAAGATATTTATCGAAGCTAAGGAATACATATCTAAAAAAGACATAAAGAAGAAACTAAAGACCTTATCCCATGTAATAAACTCGAAATCAATCAAAAACATTAAAAAAGCAATGAAGAAAGTAGTACCTACCTATCAGGATTATAAGGATGTGAGGGTATTACAGGTACCGTGTAAACTGAAAAAGCAGGTTTAGAGTATAACTTAATAGATACGGGATTTTTGGGAGCTTGTTACCATGTGATAAAATTAGCATCTCCATGAAGATCCTACAAACAGGGCCTTTGCAAATTATTAACTGCAAAGGCCCCATTGTTATACCTTATTTGAAGAATGATGATAGATTAATCTCTTATCCAGAAAAAGCATCTTCTGATAAGTCCGAAAATTACCCCATATACAATGTTAATCAAAACACTTAAGCAAATGTAATTTCGGGTAAAGCTTAAACAAGTAAATTCATAACACAGATCCTCCATGGTATGGACATCCTTGAAGAAATAAAGACCGGTTATCATAGTAGTAAAGGTTAACAGATCAAGGATAAGTGCAACATAAATTTTTACTTCTGTTTTAAAGTGTGCCGCAATACTGAAGGCTAATGCACCGATTAGACCGGGTACTAATAATACTAAAAAAAATCTGATAAACTCCATACTTCTCCTTTTATGATATTGTTACAAACAATATTCATACTTACCTTTCTATTAGAATTGTGATCAGGTTTATATCCTTCTTATCTGATATAAGTGATATCTGTTTGTAATATGAGATTGATTCCGACTCCCAAGTTACTACTATACTAACAAAATATGCTTTTCAAAAAATTCAGTGACACTGAATCAGAACGATAACAATGGCAGTGTTTTATACATAACACTTTATTTAGCTAAATTGTTAGTGTATCGCAGAAAAAAAGTTTTATATGTATTGACAATGCCGGTATAATTGTATACAATAAAACAAATTTAAATTTAGAGTGAATGGAGAGCGATATTATGGATGAGAGAAAAGTCTTTATCAACCAACACACGAACCTGCTGCAGCTGGAGGAACCAATTTATAATCTGGTAGATGTGGATCAGCCGAATACCTTCCGCGGATTATTTCCCTATAATGAGATACCGAAGATTGCATTTAATGATCGAATCGTACCTCACAATCTTCCGGATGAAATATTCATCACAGATACTACCTTCCGTGACGGACAGCAATCCAGAGCTCCCTATACGACAGAACAGATTGTTACGATGTTTGATTATTTTCACCGCCTTGGCGGGCCGAAGGGCCTGATCCGTCAGAGTGAGTTTTTCTTATATAGTAAGAAGGACAGAGATGCGGTCTATAAATGTATGGAACGCGGTTATAAGTTCCCCGAGGTTACCTCCTGGATCAGAGCCAGTAAGAGTGATTTCGAGCTGGTAAAGGATCTCGGTATGAAGGAAACCGGTATTCTTGTAAGCTGTTCTGACTACCATATCTTCTATAAGATGAAGATGAGCAGAAAAGAAGCGATGGATCATTACTTGAGCGTAGTCAGGGAGTGTCTTGAGACGGGTATTGCAGCAAGATGTCATCTGGAGGATATTACCCGATCTGATATCCATGGATTTGTCATTCCATTCTGTCGTGAGCTCATGAAGCTGAGTAAGGCATACAATATTCCGGTGAAAATCAGAGCCTGTGATACGATGGGTTATGGCGTGAATTTCGCAGGCGCCGTGATTCCCAGATCTGTTCAGGGAATTATCTACGGTCTCAGGACACATGGTGAGGTTCCCTCCGAGTGGCTGGAATGGCACGGGCACAATGACTTCTATAAAGCGGTATCCAATTCGACCACAGCCTGGTTATATGGAGCAAGCGGTATCAACTGCTCCTTATTCGGTATCGGTGAGAGAACCGGTAACACTCCTCTGGAAGCAATGGTATTTGAATACGCACAGCTGAAGGGTACCTTGGACGGTATGGATACCACTGTGATTACTGAGCTTGCAGAGTATTTTGAGAAAGAAATCGGTTATCGCGTTCCCTCCAGAACTCCTTTTGTAGGAAAGAATTTCAACGTGACCAGAGCCGGTATTCATGCAGATGGTCTTCTGAAGAATGAAGAAATCTATAATATATTTGATACGGAGAAATTCCTGAATCGTCCCGTTCTGGTGGCGGTTTCCAATACCTCCGGTCTTGCCGGTATCGCACACTGGATCAATACGTTCTTTAAGCTGAAGGGCAGCAAAGCGATCGGTAAGGATCACCCTGTTGTTCAAAAGATTAAGGTGTGGGTAGATGAGGAATATGAAAGCGGCCGTGTTACCGTTATCACGGATGATGAGCTGATCAACATCATCACAGAAGCGGAGAAGGAACTGGGAGTCAGCATCAATCCTTCAGAAGCCTGATACAGGACTCATAATGCTGACGAAGCCGGCTGATGCCACATAAGAATTGACAAGCCGGGGAAAGCAGAATACAATGATACTTGGCGGCGATTCGAACGATAAATTCTTATCACATATCTTATAATTTATGGAGGTTACAATGATATCTGCAGAGAGAATAGAAGCGGCAAAAGAGAAATTTGGACAATTGCTGGAGGAACAGCTAAAAAGAGTTGAGATCATGAAGAAGCAGGGAGATTTTATCAATTATAAAACCCTGGATAAAATAATCATCGGAGTATGCGGCGGTGACGGTATCGGCCCTGCAATTACAGCTCAGTCCCAGAGGGTCCTAGAGCATCTGCTGAAGGATGAGATTACAGCAGGGAAAGTTGAGTTCAGGATCATTGATGGTTTGACGATTGAACGCAGAGCCGAAGAGCATGCGGCAATTCCCCCGGCAGTGTTGGAAGAATTGAAAAAATGCCATGTTATTCTGAAAGGACCTACCACGACACCCAGAAAAGGCGATCCTTGGCCGAATGTAGAAAGTGCCAATGTTGCTATGCGAAAGGAGCTCGATCTCTTTGCAAATGTCAGACCGGTAAGAATTCCCGAGCAGGGCATTGACTGGACCTTCTATCGTGAGAATACCGAGGGTGCATATGCTGTCGGCAGCAAGGGCGTTCATGTGACTGAGGATCTCGGTGTTGACTTTACTGTTGTCACTACGCAGGGTACAGAGCGTATTATTCGTACCGCATTCGAGTTTGCTAAGGCAAACGGCAAGACAAGAGTTACCGCCGTTACCAAAGCAAATATAATTAAAACTACAGACGGTAAGTTCCTGGATATCTTCCGTGAAATTGCAAAGGAGTATCCGGATATCACAGCGGACGACTGGTATATCGATATTATGACAGCGAAGCTTGTGGACGAGAAGAGAAGAAAGGACTTCCAGGTGGTAGTTCTTCCGAATCTTTATGGAGATATTATTACCGATGAGGCGGCCGAATTCCAGGGTGGTGTTGGAACAGCGGGAAGTGCCAATATCGGAAAAAGATATGCAATGTTTGAGGCGATTCATGGTTCTGCACCCCGTATGGTGGATGAGGGAAGAGACATTTATGCTGATCCCTGCAGTATGATCCGCGCCGGTGCAATGCTCCTGGCTCACATCGGATATACCAAGGAAGCCGATAAGCTTTACCGTGCACTCGATATCTGTACCGTGATTGAGAGAAAGGTTATGACTACGGGAAGATCTACTGGAGCGACCGGAGCACAGTTTGCAGATTATCTGATGGAAACGATTGAAGCGATGAAATAATGTGGCTTAAGGAGGGAATTCCTTGGAAGATTTTGATCTTCACAAAGAGGTGACAGATAAATATTCCTTACGTGGACGTGTTTTTAACAAGTTAAGAGAAGATATACTCTCCGGAGTCTACCGTGAGAATGAGGAGCTGAAAGAGAATACCATCGGTATCGAGCTGGGTGTCAGCCGTACTCCGGTCCGCGAAGCATTAAGACAGCTGGAACTGGAGGGTCTGGTTACCATGATTCCGAATAAGGGTGCTTATGTAACCGGCATCACCCAGAAGGATATCCATGATATTTATGTCATTCGTTCCTATCTTGAAGGCTTATGCGCAAAATGGGCTTGCGAGCATATTATCGAAGCGCAGATTGAAGCCTTGGAGGAAATTTTGTATCTTTCTGACTTCCACGCCAGGAGGAGCCACTATGAACAACTGGTGGAACTGGATAATAAATTCCATGAATTGATCTATAAAGCCTCAGGCAGCAAGATACTCGAGCATGTGCTATCCGACTTCCATCACTATGTGGAGCGTGTCCGCAAGATCACCCTTGCCATGCCGAACAGGGCTAAAAAATCAAGCAAGGAACATGCTGCAATCGTAGATGCTATCAAGAAAAGAGACGGTGAGCTTGCAGAAGCCCTGGCTCATGAGCATATCATCAACACCATAAAGAACATAAGTGAACAAGGTTTATAGAAATATAAAAAAAAGACCTTAGCATAGAAAGAAAAGTTATATCAAAGAACAGAGATAATAAGAGCTGTGATATTAAGACCAGATAAGAAAGAACAGACAAGAAAACCAAATAAGAAAGAACAGAAATAAAAGAATGGGTGCACCTTCCATCATATAATATGTGGAATTTGCCCCATTCTTTTTATTATGATTTTATGTTTCGAGCTTTTCAAATTCTTCTTTACCAAGGCCTGCTGGCTCTTCATGATGCTGTAGTGATTATTCCTCAGCTGCCAGCGTTTCCCACAGCTCCATCAACTCAAGCAATCTATCCTCTATGATTTTCTTCTCGTTATTCAGCTCTAAAAGCTTTTGGACATTCGTAAATACCTCTTCTTTTGTCAGAAGCTGATCGATTTCTTCGTTTCGAGTCTCCAGTTCATGGATTTCATCTTCGGTCTTCTTCAAATCGTTCTTTCTCTTCCTTGCACGTGCCTGCTCCTCTTTCTGTTGCTGCCAGCTTAGCTTATTCTCGCTTTCTACATCTGTAGAGCTACCAAACGAAGACGAGGAAGGAAAGGAAGCTGGAAAGGTATTGACACGAGGATTACTACCGGCGTTGACTAAATTCCCACCAGAGGCTTTGGCAAAGTCCGGTGCCTTCTTAAGATAAGCGGCTTCAACCTCAAGCTTTTTCTCCAGATAATAATCATAGTTACCGATATAGTTCAGGAGAGTCTGCTCAGTGAGATCGAGGATTCGGGTTGCAGTCTTATTAATAAAATATCGGTCATGAGATACGTATAACACCGTACCATTATAATGATTGATGGCATTCTCCAGAATTTCCTTTGATGCGATATCCAAATGGTTGGTTGGCTCATCCAGGATCAGGAGATTGGCTTCGGAAAGCATCAGCTTGGCCAGAGAGACACGTCCCCTTTCACCACCGCTGATATCCTTAATCCTTTTGAATACATCATCCTCAGTAAATAAGAAGGCTGCCAGAATATTGCGGATGGCAGTATTGTCCAGATGGGGATAGGTATCCTGTAATTCATCAAATAATGTTTTCTCCGGGTCGAGTACCTGGTGCTCCTGATCATAATATCCGACATGAACCTTAGTTCCGAGCTTCACCTCACCTTGGTCTGCTATAACCTGCCCATTGATGATTTTTAAGATCGTGGTTTTCCCTGTGCCGTTATTTCCAATGATCGCAACCTTTTCTCCACGTTTGATGTCGAAGCTTAAATCTGTAAAAAGCGTAAGCTTATCATATGCTTTACTTAGGCCGTTAATCGTCAGCACATCATTTCCGCTAATGATTCTGGGTTCCAGTGAAAAATGCATCTGAGAATTTTCTGTAGGACGCTCTACACGCTCTATTTTCTCCAGCATTTTTTCACGGCTTTCTGCACGTTTTATGGACTTCTCCCGGTTGAAGGAGCGAAGCTTCGCTATGACTTCCTCCTGATGTTTGATTTCCTGCTGCTGATTTAGATACTGCTTTAGCCTAGCATTCACCAGCATTGCTTTCTTATCGGCATAAGCAGAATAATTCCCTTCAAAGGAAGTAGACTTGGTATGATCGAGTTCTACTACCTTGGATACGACCTTGTCCAGAAAATATCGGTCATGTGCTACTACTATAACTGCACCATTGTAATTCAACAGGAAGGTCTCTAGCCAAGCAATAGAGATCAGGTCCAGATGGTTCGTGGGCTCGTCGAGAAGGATGATATCAGGTTTGGACAGCAGCAGCTTACCAAGAGCAATTCTGGTCTTCTGACCGCCGGAGAGCATATTGACCTGTTTGCTAAACTCCTCCTCACCAAAGCCAAGACCCTTCAGTATCCCTATTACTTCACTCTGATAGGCATAACCATTCTTTCGTTCAAACTCATGAGTCAGTCTTGTATAGCTGTCCAGCATTTGCTTTAATTTATCGCCCTCGGCATGCTTCATGTCCTGTTCCAGGGAACGGATATTCTTATCCAGATCAATGACATCCTGCTTTACCGTCATCATTTCGGCAAGGATGGAATTGTCCGAAGCTAGATTCTGATGCTGAGCAAGGTAACCGATTGTACTTCCCTTGGAGAGGATGACTTCACCCTCGTCTGCAGGCATTTCCTTCATTATTATTTTTAATAAGGTAGACTTTCCTGCACCGTTAATACCGACGATTGCAACCTTTTCCCTTTCATTGACATGGAAGGACACATTTTGCAATATCTGGTCCGTACCGAAGGCCTTACTTATATTCTGACATGCTAAAATCATATATTATCTCCATTCACACTAACATTCTATACTGCATCGAGATACAGCCAGGAACCCGGAAGAATCAAGGAGTTCGCACCACAAGCGTGAATTTATGCACTATAAATTCGCGTTGCGGACATTCACAGATACTTCCAAGTGGAAGACTTGTCTTCCATTTGTGAATTGCATTCTAATTCACACCAATCACTGCCATCTATTTTAACATAGGAAATTTGTCTAGTAAAGAAGGAAAGAGGAGTTACTAAGGTCATTGGAAATTGAGATGGGGAATGCGGAAATTCATAATAAAATATGGAAATTCACATATACTTATAAGAAAGTTGTCCTATTAGTATTAGATTGACTTATTATTAACAATCTAATATAATAAATAGTAGATTTAGCCAGAGAAGGAGGAAAATCATTGTACAAGAAGGAAATTTCCAAAGCAGTAATTAATAGATTGCCTAGATATTATCGTTACTTGGGAGATTTGCTGGAGAAGGATGTAGTACGCATCTCCTCGAAGGAATTAAGCGAGAAGATGAAGGTAACTGCCTCTCAAATCAGACAAGACTTAAACAACTTTGGCGGCTTTGGGCAACAAGGCTACGGTTATAATGTAGAATATCTCCATTCAGAAATCGGCAAGATTTTAGGATTGGATACAAAATATAATATCATTATCATAGGAGCAGGTAACCTTGGACAGGCTCTTGCCAATTATGTGGATTTTGAGCGAAGAGGCTTTTATGTCAAAGGTATTTTCGATATCAGTCCAAAGCTGATCGGAACACAGATCAGAGGGAATATCGTACGTTCTGCCGATGAGCTTGAGGAGTATATTAAAAATAATAAAGTAGATATTGCAGCAATCACCGTACCGAAGACAAAGGCTCCGCAGACTGCAGTTGATCTGGCAAAATGGGGGATTAAGGGAATTTGGAATTTCGCCCCGACCGACTTAAATCTGCCAAAGGATGTCACAGTAGAAAATGTGCATCTTGCTGAAAGCCTCATGAAGCTATCTTACAGATTATCAGGAAAAGAAGACATGAAGGAGTAGTAGTCTGCCGGAATTGAAGGGGTTATATATGGGGAGAAAGGACAAAAGGCCGGATTTTATTCATATCGTCAGGGACAAGAAACTGCCAATCCTGACCTTGGATAACCGCTGGCATGAGCTTTTTACTGAGGACAATAAGAATATGCTCATCCGTGAGCTGGAACACAAGATAAATCATCTCCTTAAGAAGCAGGGAAGGCTAGTAAATGGCATTAAGGATATGAAAGAACTGAAGAGTAACCTGCTGAAGGATATTGTAGTTAATATGGATACCGGCAGAGAACCTGCCCGAAAAGCTAAGGACAGAAAACTGGACCGCAATAGGCATTATGTCAATGAGATTAATTCCAAGACAGAGATCGCCATGGAAGAGCTTGCTGGGTTACCCTATCAGATTAAGCAGGTAAATGAAGAACTGATGGCCGAAAGCATCCGAGTATTCTATGAACAGTTAAAGGAGAATAAGGAAGAACTCGAGGAAGTTACAGAATGGATTAGTCATATCAGAGAGGAATTAAAAGCGAAAATACTGATCAAACAGGATCTGGAAGAAAAGAATTCTTTGATATATACATATATGCACGATATTTTGGGTGCAGATATTATGGAAATGGTTGATAAAGAACAGAATAAAAGGTAAAATAAAACAGGGGTAAGCGATCGATTCGCATTCCCCTGTTTGTGTATTATAATTTATGAAGAATTAACCGGAAAGAACGGAGAATTGCCATGATTACCGGAATTGGGGTAGATTTGATTGAAATAGGCAGGGTGCGGAAGGCATGCGAGAAGGAAAGCTTTCTTAAAAAGTGTTTTACCGAGCGTGAGCAGGAGCTTATTAAGCAGGATAAGAACAAGGCGGCTGATAATTTTGCCGTGAAGGAAGCAGTAGCCAAGATGCTTGGTACGGGCTTTCGAAAATTTTCGCTGTCAGATATTGAAGTACTGCGGGATCCTTTAGGAAAGCCTTATGCTATCCTACACGGAGCTGCCGAAGAGCTTGCGAAGGAACAGGGAATAACGGTTATCCATGTATCAATCTCCAACACCAGGGAATATGCGAATGCTTTTGCTGTCGGAGAAAAGTGAAGGAGGAGCGTCTTCATGAAGTATTCAGTTGATTCAACAGGTATGAAAAGAATTGACGAGTATACAATAAATAAGCTCGGAATACCTGCAATGGAGCTGATGGAGCGGGCTGCGTCTGCTCTGGTAGAACGGATGCTATTAAGAATCAGTAAATCAGATCGTATCCTAATCATCTGCGGCCCGGGCAACAATGGCGGTGACGGTGTGGCGGCAGCCAGATTGTTGAAGCAGAAGGGGT
This sequence comes from Bacillota bacterium, assembly GCA_023414355.1. GTDB lineage: Bacteria > Bacillota > Clostridia > Lachnospirales > Lachnospiraceae > Mobilitalea. Next base: position 702,528 of record JAEZOB010000009.1, read on the forward strand.
ATTCCGTTGCCATCGCATTATTGGTAGAAGAGGAAAAGTGTTCTAAACAGATGAAAGCGCAGCTTTTGATGGTGGAAGAAATGAATATTCCCTTTGAAAACTGCAACAAGCTTTCTGAATATAATGTTATTATTGATGCTATCTTTGGCGTTGGTCTCGCCAGAGAGGTTGCCGGTTCTTATGAAGCAGCTATTCGATTGATCAACGAAGGGAAGCATCTTGTTTATGCTGTCGATATCCCTTCCGGTATCAATGCAGATAACGGCAGAGAGATGAATGTTGCAGTCCGGGCAGACGAGACAGTCACCTTTGGTTATTGTAAGCACGGTCTCCTATTATACCCGGGAGCAGAATACGCGGGAAAAGTGACGGTTGCTGATATCGGGTTTCCGGAGGAGGCAACGCTACAGATCAGTCCGGATACCTTTTACTATGAGACTGCTGACTTGAACCGATTACCGGCAAGATGCAACTACAGCCATAAGGGAAGCTATGGTAAAGTCCTGATCATAGCAGGCAGCAAGGGAGCAGCAGGTGCTGCGATCCTATGTGCAAAAGCGGCTTACCGCAGCGGTGCCGGACTGGTGAAAGTTCTTTCTTCCGAACATAATAGGATTATTCTGCAGTCCCAGATTCCGGAAGCACTGTTTTCCGCCTATGATGAGGAGGGCCTGGATGCAGATGAAAAACAACAGAAGCTTTTAAAGGATTTGAGCTGGGCTACCGTAATTGCCATTGGCCCGGGTCTTGGTATAGGAAATACGTCGGCTGAGCTTCTTGAGACCGTCATCCGAAAAGCAACGGTTCCGGTTCTTTTGGATGCAGATGCAATCAATCTAGTCGCCAAAAAGCTGGATGATAAAGCAACAGAGGGGAAGAGTAATGGACTTCGGGAACGTCTTAACAGGATTGCCGAACTGCTGCCGTCAGGTACCATCCTGACACCGCATCTTTTGGAATTATCCAGATTAATCGGAATTCCGGTTGCAGATATTACACATAATCTCATTGACACGGTCCTTCAATGTTCTTATAATAATAATTTGATATATGTTGCCAAGGATGCACGTACTATTGTATCAAGTAATGAGAGCAGATATATCAATTGTTCGGGGAATCACGGAATGGCTACCGGAGGAAGCGGTGATGCTTTAACCGGTATCATAGCAGCCTTTGTTGCCCAAGGAATGGAGCCCTTCGGTGCGGCGTGCCTTGGCGTATATGTACACGGACTGGCAGGAGATGAAGCAGCAAAGGCGAAGGGGACCTATTCCATGATGGCAGGGGACATCGTCGATTCTATTGAGAAGGTACTAATAAGTATAGAAAAGTATAGGAGTGGCTTTCAGATATGAATGAGGAATTGAGTATTGAGGAAGGAAAGAAATATTACAGAGTTCAGGCAAATGTGAACCTAGAGGCAATTAGACATAATCTTCTTGAAATCAGGAAGAAACTTAAGACTGACACGAAGCTGATGGCGGTAATTAAGGCAGACGCTTATGGTCACGGTGCGGTTGCCTTAGCGAAGGCAATCGGAAATAGTAATAATGGCAGTGGTATCGACTATTATGGTGTAGCCATTGTGGAAGAAGCAGTAGAACTTCGGGAAGCAGGGATTGATAAACCAATCCTGATCCTCGGATATACACCGAAGGAGCAGTATGACCTGGTTGTTTCATATGATGTTGCTCAGACTATTTTCCAGTATGAAATGGCGGAGGCACTTTCCCTGGAAGCAAAGAAGCAGAATAAGACGGCAAAGATCCATATCAAGGTAGATACCGGTATGACCAGATTGGGTTTCACCGATACGAAGGAAAGTATAGAAGAGATCAAAAGAATAGCAGCACTTCAGAACATAGAAATAGAAGGCCTGTTTTCTCATTTTGCACGTGCAGACGAAGAGGAGAGAGTAAGTACCGAGTTACAATTAAAAAGATATAAGACCTTTATAGATATGCTAGAGACAGAGCAATTAAGTATTCCGATGAAACATATCGCAAACAGTGCCGGAATAATTGAATTCCCCGAAGCGTATTTTAATATGGTGCGCTGCGGTATTGCTACCTATGGTATCTATCCCTCTTCTGAGGTTAATCAAAGTGAATTTAAGTTGATTCCTGCAATGGAGATGAAGACCCATGTAGTCTTTGTGAAGGATGTGGAGCCCGGAGTGGGAGTAAGCTACGGAGCCATCTATGTAACCAACAAGAAGACGAAAATCGCTACCATACCGGTAGGATATGCAGACGGCTATTCCAGGAATCTCTCCAATTCCGGCAAGGTTATCATTCACGGCAAATATGCCCCCATCATAGGTAAGGTTTGTATGGATCAGTTTATGGTGGATGTATCAGATATCGAGGATGTAAAGCAGGGAGATACGGTTACTCTGCTCGGACGGGATGGAGATGCATACATATCAGCTGAGGAATTGGCAAAATGGTCGCACTCATTTCCGTATGAGCTTGTTTGCACCGTAGGGAAGAGAATTCCGAGAGTATACTCCGAAATCATATCATTTTAGTAAACCATTACACTTTATGGAATACACACGAAGAAAATGGCAATAATAAGGTTAGCCGAATATTGGAGTGTGAATAAAGTGGTAATAAAACGAGGAGATATCTTTTATGCGGATTTAAGACCGGTGATCGGCTCAGAGCAGGGCGGTGTAAGACCTGTCTTGATTATCCAGAATGATACGGGGAACAAGCATAGCCCGACTGTAATCTGCGCAGCCATTACATCGAAAATGAACAAGGCTAAACTCCCGACTCATGTGGAATTGGATGCTGAGAAATATGGAATAGTAAAAGATTCCGTGATTCTGCTGGAGCAGGTCAGAACGATTGATAAATCCAGATTGAAAGAGAAAGTATGTCATTTGGACCGTGATGTATTAAAGAAGATTGATCGTGCGCTAATCATCAGTTTTTCTTTAGATACATATTTTAAATAATGGCCATAGCAAAGCAAATGCTTTGCTATGGCCATTTTTCTGTATTATGCTACAACGAAAAAGAGAACCCACAAGGGGTTCTCTTCTGTTATACAGCAGGGGAGCTGTATAACCATAGCGTATAATAGGGTGGGAGTAGAAAGTGTTTTATCACTATCTATGTTAGTATTATAAAAGCAAAATGTGTACACATTGTGACGATTTTATAAAATTTGCATAAAATAAAAAAATTATAAGAATGAATATAAGAAAGAGGATGTCAAATGCTGATGCATTGACACCCACTTTAATATGTGCGCCCGGCGGGCGCACGTTTCAACGGGTGTAAGTCCCGAGTCCGCCCGGTAGTGGGAAGGACATAGCCAATGACAAGGGTGTCGTGGGTGACTGCGAATCTGAAGGAAGTCGGATGGCAA
>JAEZOB010000021.1 GCA_023414355.1 Bacillota bacterium
TGAAAACGGCGCAGGAAAGTCGACGTTGATGAAGATTTTGGCGGCGGTTTATAAGCAGGATGAAGGCGATATATATCTTGACGGAGAGCATCTGCCTTCCCAGCTTATGACGCTGGATCTCCAGCACAGAGGCGTTTCCATGATTCATCAGGAGTTGAATCTGATGGAACACCTGACTGTGGCGCAGAATATCTTCCTAACCCGTGAGCCGCTGAAGAAAAATGGCTTGATTAACCACAAGAAAATGAACGAGGACGCAAAGAAGCTCCTTGAATCTCTGGGACAAAGCATCAGCCCCACGGCATTGGTCTGCAGCCTAAAGACGGCACAGAAGCAGATGGTCGAGATCGCAAAAGCCATCTCCTTCAATGTCAAGGTCATGATTATGGATGAGCCCACTGCCATGCTGACATCAAAGGAAACAGATATTCTTTTTGATCTCATCAGACGTCTGGCGAAAGACGGCATCGGCATCATCTATATTTCTCACCGTCTCAAGGAAATCAAAGAGGTTTGCGACAGAGTCACAATTCTTCGTGACGGTACCTTCGTTGTGACGAAAATGGTTTCCGAAGTCTCAGAGCAGGAAATCGCCAACTACATGGTTGGCCGCGAGGTCAGCGTATCGAGAGCAACCAAATTCACAGGTGATGAAAACGACATCGTTTTGGAAGTCAAGAACGTGTCCGACTGTCTGCTCAAAGACGTAAGCTTTAAGGTGGCGCGCGGTGAAATCGTCGGCTTCTCCGGTCTTGTGGGTTCGGGACGAAGCGAGCTTATGGAATATATCTTCGGAATTCGCAAGGCAAAAAGCGGAGAGATCCTATTGAACGGCAAACCAGTCACCAACAAGATACCCGCCGACGCGATTAAGAAGGGTATCGGTTTTGTGACAGAAGACCGCCAAAAGACGGGTGTTGTGATCAAAAGAAGCATAAGGGAAAATATCAATCTGATTGATCAGGTTAAAAACAAGGGCTTTTTCATCAATGCGTCCAAGCAAAAGAACAATTCCAGCGACATGATCAAAAAGCTTAACATCAAATGTGCTTCGCAGAGTCAGCTCGTGAGCAATCTTTCTGGCGGCAACCAGCAAAAGATCGTCATTGCCAAATGGCTGCTTGTCGACTCTGAGATTCTCATTCTTGATGAGCCGACACGCGGCATCGACATCGGTGCACGCGAAGAGATTTATCAGATTATCAACGAGCTCGCGGCATCCGGCAAAACGATCATTGTCGTATCTTCCGACTTAACCGAGGTCTTAAGCATATGCCAGCGCGTGATCGTGATGCATGAAGGCGTTGTTAAGGCCGAGCTCACCGAGGAAGACCGGACGGAAGAAATGATCATGTCTTACGCGACGAATGCGTCTTAATATGCAAAGGGGAGTATTATGAATAGCGCAGTAAAAGAAAAAACCAATTTTAATGATTTATCAAAGAGGCTCTGGTCCAAATACAGCATCGTTGTTGTGTTTATCGTGCTGTTCGCTTTATGCGCGATCGCCACAGGGGGCAAGTTCTCTGAGTGGAAAAACGTCACAACGATACTGAGAAACGCGTCCACAGTCGGCATTATTGCTCTTGGTATGACATTTGTAATCATCTCGGGAGGCATTGATCTCTCCAGCGGCCCTGTGATGGCCACAGCCGGCACTGTGCTGGTGTTTATGCAAGGCAGCGGACAGTTCCCGCTCTTTGTGTCAATACTGGCTTGTATCATCGTGGCTGCACTCTTTGGCCTGCTTAACGGTGTCATAACCACAAAAGTCAAGGTACCGTCGTTCATTGTCACACTGGCAATCGGCATTATTGCGCGGTCAATCACGATGTACATATGCAAAGGCGCCACAGTGACGGGCGACAATGCCGATAAATTCTTCAAGTCTATCGGCAACGGGTCTATCATTTCCATACCCACGCCTTTCATTATCATGATTGTCGTGGCTGTGATTCTCACAATACTGCTGACCAAAACAAAATACGGCACCTTCGTGTGCGCGGTAGGCTGCAACGAGGAAGCGGCCAAATACTCAGGTATCAAGGTGGACAAAACGAAAATCTGGACATACATCGTCGCAGGCATCTGTGTGGGCATCGCCGGCACCATCGAGATATCCAGAATGGCCGCTGTATCTTCCACCACATCGGGCAGCAATTACGAGTTCGATGCCATTACGGCCGTGCTGGTTGGCGGCACGTCGCTGGCAGGCGGACGCGGCACGATATACGGCACGGTTATCGGCGCGATTCTTCTGTATTTCGTTAACAATATGATGATACAGCTTGACATATCCACATACTTAACAGGTGCGCTAAAAGGCGCGGTCATTATGATTGCGGTGCTGTTACAGGCCCGCAACAGCAACTAATAAAAACGAAAAACTATGTTTTTTGGGAACTCAGTCATCAAGTTTCGTAAACGGCTTACCGTTTATGAGAAAAAATATATGGAGGAACTAGAATGAAAAAGTTACCAGTGTTACTTCTCGTGGTTCTGATGTGCATAGCCATGGTTGCATGCTCGGCTCCCGCTGCTCAGGAGTCCCCGTCGGCTCCTGCTGAAGAATCCGCATCCGCTCCCGTCGAAGAATCCGCGTCGGCTCCTGAAGAAGCTCAGACTTTCAAGGTGGCCATCTCGCTGCCCCCGGCCAACAATGCATGGCAGGCATCTCTGCTGCAGTCTATCGAAGCTGCAATTGAAGGCGATACCCAGATCGAATGGACTGTCAAGAACGCCACGGATGATGCCGACCAGACCAACATCCTGACAACGTTTAAAGACGGCGGCTATGATCTGATTGCCTGCCTCCCCGGCGACGGCACACTGCAGACAG
>JAEZOB010000070.1 GCA_023414355.1 Bacillota bacterium
TGCCATCCGACTTCCTTCAGATTCGCAGTCACCCACGACACCCTTGTCATTGGCTATGTCCTTCCCACTACCGGGCGGACTCGGGACTTACACCCGTTGAAACGTGCGCCCGCCGGGCGCACATATAAATAGGTGTCAGCAGTTCTGAAATAATCATGAACTTCCGACACCTATTTTAATTGCTATTCTTAGTCGTTATACCAATAGGCTTTCCATCAGACCTTAATATCTGCCTTCAGACCGAGCAGTTCCTTATGCTCCTCAAGGATTGGTTGTATCACATCTTGGATAAATTCCTCTGTCTGTTCCTTCGCACGTCCGGTATAGAGGGCAGGATCCATCGCTGCCTTCAATTCTTCCAGAGTCATATTGAAGGAAGAATCCGCAGCAATCAGCTCCAGAAGATTATTCTCTAATCCCTTCTCCTTCACGTTCCTACCTGCCTCCATGGATAAGGTACGGATTCTTTCATGAAGCTCCTGTCTGTCTCCGCCTGCCTTGACTGCTGCCATCATGATATTTTCAGTCGCCATGAAAGGAAGCTCCTGCATCAGACGGCGCTCGATTACCTTCGGATAAACCACAAGACCGTCCACGACATTTAGATATAAGTCAAGAATTCCGTCCACTGCAAGGAAGGCTTCCGGTACACTGATTCTCTTGTTGGCAGAATCGTCAAGCGTACGCTCAAACCACTGGGTCGCAGTCGTAATTGCAGGGTTCATTGCGTCTACCATAACATAATTTGCCAACGATGCGATACGCTCACTTCTCATGGGATTTCTCTTATAAGCCATTGCAGAGGAACCGATCTGGTTTTTCTCAAAGGGCTCTTCGATTTCCTTTAAGTGCTGCAGGAGCCGGATGTCATTAGAAAACTTATGAGCACTTGCCGCAATTCCGGATAAGATATTTAAAACTCTTAAATCTATCTTTCTGGAATAGGTCTGTCCCGATACAGGGTAACAACCCTTGAAGCCCATCTTCTCAGCAATTTTTGCATCCAGCTGCTTGATCTTCTCATGATCACCGTCGAATAATTCCATGAAGCTTGCCTGTGTTCCTGTCGTTCCCTTTGATCCAAGCAACTGCATGCTATCAATCATATAGCAGATATCGTCATAATCCAGCTTTAATTCCATGAGCCAGAGTGCAGCCCTTTTACCCACGGTTGTCGGCTGTGCAGGCTGAAAATGAGTAAAAGCAAGGGTAGGTAAAGCACGGTACTCCAGGGCAAACTTGCTAAGCTCCGCCATCACATTGACCAGCTTCTTCTTTACCAGCTTTAACGCCTCAGTCATAACGATAATATCCGTATTATCGCCTACATAGCAGGAGGTTGCTCCCAGATGAATAATCCCCTTGGCCTTCGGACACTGCTCACCGTAAGCATAGACATGGCTCATTACATCATGACGCACCACTGCTTCGCGTTCCTTAGCCACCTCGTAGTTGATATCCTCCTGGAATGCTTTCAACTCGTCGATCTGTTCCTGAGTGATATTCAAGCCGAGCTCCTTCTCAGTCTCTGCCAGAGCGATCCAGAGTCTTCTCCAGGTTCTGAATTTCATATCCGGTGAGAAGATATATTGCATTTCCTTACCGGCATAGCGCTCGGATAAGGGGGATGTGTATTTATCGTTGCTCATTTCATCTACTCCTTTCATATTCCATTACAATCCTATTTCATTTCTATCTATACTTAATTTTACCGCAGGTAAGCTATCGTGTGGATTAGTCCTGCCAGTTCATAATCTCTCTTATTTTACTTTCCAGCTTTACTGCCATCTTCTGATGAGTTAGTTTGCTAGGATGCCAATCTGTACCGATACCGTCCTCAGCTTCCTGAACCTCATAGCTCAGATAGTGAAATCTCTGATCTCCCTCTGCTGCCAGCCTGTCGACCTGCTCCTTGATTGTTTGACACAGCTCCTGTCCCATTACACCCAGAGTACACAGAATCTCTGAATTCGGATTACAGCTTCTGACCTGACGCAAAAACTCATAATACTTTGAAGCAAATACAGCCACCCTGTCAGGGACGTTCTTAGTGTAGCTGTGATCATTGGTTCCGAGGTTAACCACGATAAGATCCGGAACAAAACGGGTAAAATCCCATGGCTCAGGCTCTTTCCTAAGTGTAAGATCACAGGCCTTGTCCGTATACGGATAAAGCACCGGCATCAACCATTCTTCATTCGGAACTTCCTGATCTGTCCAATTCGAAATAATTCCGATACCGCTCCAACAGACCATCTGATAATCCGCCTTTAGGCTTCCTGCTGTGATAGCAGCATAGGCTTCCCAGGGATTCTCCTGTGCGGTGGTAAAGATATCTGTCATCCACACCCCTTCGTTCCCATAACCGCAGGTAATGGAATCACCGATAAACTCCAACCGGTGGGGCAATGCTTTTGTAGGTACAGGAGGTATGTCACCATCAATGAAGAGACTCTTAATACCAACCTTACCAAAAGCAGCTTCCGAATACTTCACCAATCGGAGCTTAGTCTCTCTACCGGTGTCGCTTTCGTACAATACATAACTATCCTCCTCCTTTTTCAGAGGAAAACGCCTACTTGGTTCCTTTTCGTCATTGACGAATACAGCAATCCAGGCTTTATGAATATCAGGAAACTCCGGGGAATCCGACCACAGTACTGCCTCAGCTCTTTTCCCTATAAACGTAAACTCTATGGACGAGCAGGAATACCCCAGATAAAGTACTCCCTCCCTCTTCAGGATTCTGCCCATGATTTTCACATACTTCTCTTCTACCGGAAAATGCATCATGCTTCATACTCTCCGCGGATATCCTCACTCGGGGGCTCGATCGGATATTTTCCTGTAAAGCAGGCATCACAGTAGCCCTTATCTCCGCCGATCATATCACTTAAGCGCTCAACCTCCAGGTATCCGAGGGAATCCGCACCAATCATCTCACAGATCTGTTCTATAGTATTATTGTGCGCTATCAGCTGATCACCGGTGGGCACATCAGTTCCAAAATAACAGGGATGCAGGAAGGGTGGTGAACTAATTCTTACATGTACCTCAGTCGCTCCTGCCTTCTTCAACATTCTTACAATCTTAGCGCTGGTCGTACCACGAACGATGGAGTCATCAATCATGACCACTCTCTTGCCACGAACCACTTCAGGGAGGACATTCAACTTAATCCGTACACTGGAAACACGCATGGATTGCTTGGGTTTGATGAAGGTTCTACCGACATAGCTATTCTTTACAAAGGCCATACCGAAGGGAATCTTGGATTCAAAAGAATAACCCATAGCAGCCGCATTTCCGGAATCCGGAACCCCGACCACGACGTCCGCATCCACAGGATGGGACTGTGCAAGGATCCTACCGGCCATAATTCTGGAATTATAAACGCTGACACCATCAAAATAAGTATCCGGCCTGGCGAAATAGATATATTCAAAAATACACTTAGCAATCTTGGGTCCGCACATAGAAGTATCGGAGTGAATTCCATCCTCATTGATCATGACCACCTCACCCGGAAGTACATCACGTACAAATTCTGCATCTGCAGCATAAAGAGCTGCTGTCTCAGATGCCAGGATATAAGCATTATTTTTCTTACCGATACAGAGCGGATGGAAGCCCAGGGGATCTCTTGCACCGATCAACTTTCTGGGACTCATGATAACCAAGGAATATGCACCACTTAATTTCTTCATCGCTCTCGCTACCGCTTCTTCTACAGTGGCGCTATTCAGACGCTCTCTGGCAATATGATATGCAATTACCTCCGAATCTATCGTAGTCTGGAAGATTGCTCCGGTATATTCCAGCTCATGGCGAAGCTCGGGAGTATTCACAAGATTACCGTTGTGAGCCAACGCCAGGGTACCCTTCACATAGTTCAATACCAGTGGCTGTGTATTATTGATATTACTACCGCCAGCTGTGGAGTAGCGGACATGACCAATACCGATATTTCCTTTGCTTAAGGATTCAAGATGCTCCTGAGTAAACACCTCACTCACAAGGCCCATACCCTTCCAAGCCTTTACCTTGCCCTTCGGGCCTCGGGTATCACTGACTGCGATACCACAGCTCTCCTGACCCCTGTGCTGTAAAGCAAATAGTCCATAATAAATCGTGGATACCACATCATTACCCTCCAGGTCATAAACGCCAAATACGCCACATTCCTCATGCAATCCGTCTGGACTATAGTTCTCAAATTCCGTGTTCATATGTGCCCATCCTCTCAAAAGCTATCAAAATCAAGTTCGCCTCAGCGTACTTGCGCGCCGATTTCGTATCGAACGAAGTGAGATAATCTTCCAGTGAATTATCTGCTTAACAGATAATTCATTTCGAAACTCGTGTGTCATCCTAACGCGAACGTGGTTCGCGTATGAGGCTTAATCTCTATCAGAGATTAAAGACAACAAGAGGCTGTCACATGCCGGCCTCATCTCCTTCGATGATAAATATCTGCTATTGCATCAATGATCCGAAGCAGGTAAGCCGGTCTATAACAGCCTGTACTATTAATTATTGAATTCCAAGACGCTTAAATACTTCCTGGTACGCATCCTCTACGTTACCGAGATCTCTGCGGAAGCGGTCCTTATCTAGCTTCTCATGGGTATTAATATCCCAAAGTCTGCAGGTATCGGGTGATATTTCATCGGCAAGAATAATCTGACCTTTGTATCTTCCGAATTCTACTTTAAAATCTATCAGTTCAATCCCGATGCTCTCAAAATATTTGCAAAGCACCTCATTTACCTTAAATACATACTTACTAATCAGATCAATTTCTTCCCTGGTAGCTATTCCGATTGCAATCGCATAGTAATCATTGATCATCGGATCACCCAAGGCATCATCCTTATAGGAAAATTCCAAGGTAGGACTGATGAATCTGATGCCTTCCTCCATGCCCATCTTCTTAGCAAAGCTACCGGCAGATACGTTACGGATAATTACTTCAAGCGGAACGATTTCGACTTTCTTTACAGCAGTCTCGCGGTCGCTTAATTCTTCAATGTAGTGGGTCGGAACGCCTTCCTTCTCAAGCAGGCGGAATACATGATTGGACATCTTGTTATTGATTACACCTTTACCGACAATCGTACCCTTCTTCAATCCGTTAAATGCTGTAGCATCGTCTTTGTAGTCTACGATTAAAACGTCTTCCACATCGGTTGTATAAACCTTCTTAGCTTTTCCTTCGTAAAGCATGTCTAATTTCTTCATCGCAACTGCCACCTATCCTTTAATTTATTTTTCATCAGTTACCCCGACCATTACATTTTTTATTATAATGGAAGAGTGAAATTAAGCAATAGTTTTTTATCTCTAGAGCTGCATAAAAATTCAAATTCGACTTAATGCACAAAGGGAGGCTGCCCAAAAACACCTTTTAATATCATAATGTTTATGCGGGTTCTGTATATTTATAAGTATAACTAATGATTAAGATTATTATTTATCATCCAGTGATCCAAACACACGTTTTACAATATTTTCCGACGCATGACCATCCTCAAGACTGCAGAAACGCTCATAAAAATCCTCATATCTCTTCTCATAATCGGCTGAGATATCATCAATATTCTTGATCGCCTCCACTACCTCCTCTGTTGTGAAAAGCAGCGGACCCGGAACCTCCTTCTCAATATCCATATAGAAGCCACGAAGCATATCACGGTATTTATCCAGATCGTAGGTATAGAAGAGAATCGGACGTTTCAAATTCGCATAATCAAAGAATACTGAGGAATAGTCCGTAATCAGGATATCCGAGATCAGATAAAGCTCGGAGATATCATTGTATTTACTAACGTTGACTGCAAAATCTTCGATTCCTGTTACATCGATGGAATCCGCAATAAAGTAATGGGTTCGCAGTAACACAACATAATCGGGTCCAAGCTGCTCCCGAAGCATTCTTAAATCCAGCTTCAAGGCAAATTTATAAGCACCATGACCATAGTACTCATCATCACGCCAGGTAGGCGCATAAAGAACCGTCTTCTTATTCTCCGGAATTCGCAACTTTCTCCTAATCTCGGAAGCAATCCTATCTCGCTCCGGACTATGTAAGATATCGTTTCTCGGATAACCGAATTCCAACATCTCATTATTAAATAGAAAAGCGCTGCGGAAAGTCTCTGAGGAGAACAGATTCGCTGCCACCAGATAATCCCACTGCTGTGAATGACGATAGAACTGGGCTTTATATAGCGGAGATGCTGCCATAACCTCTTCCTGATCAAATACTAATCTCTTGAGCGGAGTTCCATGCCAGGTCTCTAAGAACACCATGCCTTCTCTCTTTGTAAACCATTCCGGCTGTCTGACATTAAATACAAAATACTTACTTCTGGCCATATAATAGCAATAACGTAAGCTGTTACGCTTCACCTTCGTATGCGGTCCCGGAATCTCAGTCTTTCGTGAAGTACTTGACCAGATGATACGGTATTTGCCTGGAGCATTCTTCATAAGGTACTCGTAGATATATTTAGGGCTGTCCGAATAGCTTTTACCGAAGAAGGTCTCGAATACGATCCAGTTTTCCTTAATTGCAAGCTTCTTGAATAATTTATTGTAAAGATAATAAGCCAATACTTTCTTGTTCTTCTTTATTTTTTTGAATTTCTTCATACCTAGATGTCTGGTTACAACCATCGTTGCACGTTTGACATTATTCTTCAGCAGTGCCTTCACAATTCTTTTCTTGTAACCTTTTAGATTGTTAATCTTCTCCTGATCAATCTCCAGCACGGCTGCTCTCATGGCCTGAAAACGATCTGTTCTCCAGATATCCTTCTCGCTTCTCCGAAGTCTGGGTGCATAGGTGCTTGCATAATAAGCGATCAGCTTATCCTCCAAGTAACTGCGAAGAGGGGTCTCCTCCTCAGCATAGCTTCTGGACTGCTGATATGCCAAAAGATACTCTTCAAACTTATCCTCTGTCTTGGATTGAGATAAAGCAGGGTAATGAATCGGATCATTATGCTTTCTTTTTATATAGATCGCTTCCGGAATATAGGAACACAGCTTAACATTTTTAAGAACCTGCACCATAAAGGTACAATCAGAGAAAAAGATATAATTCTCATTAAAGCTGATATCATTCTCCCTTAGAAAGCTTCTTCTGAACAATACGCCAAGAACAGACACATTTCGAAGTCCTTTTCTGGTAACAAAGAGAGTATGATAGGCTTCCGCAATCTTAGCCAAGGCATCTTCATCTGCCTCACTGACTGCTGCCAGTCTCTGTTGAACCTTTAGAATTTTCCTCTGTCTGCGTGTCAGCTTCACCGGAGTATCGCTTTCCTCCTGTGTTACCTGCACCTCCTGATCAGACATTTCCTGATCAGACTGTTCCTGATCATTTGGATCCTGGTCATCTGCTTCTTCTTCCTGCTCAGCCTCAGCGATGGATGCAAGATATACCTTTCTACTGAACCAGGTTGAGGTCTTTTTCCCGTAAGTGAAATCTGCAATCTGTTCCTCAGCCTCTTTTAATAATAACTGCAGAGTTCCGTTCAATATGTAATCATCACTGTCCAGAAAATATACATACTCACCGGTTGCGGCCTCCAAGCCTTTGTTTCTGGCTGAGGCTACTCCACTGAAATTCTTAAACTGATCCTCGGCCTTCTGTTTACCAAACTTCCGATTCCCCAGCTGTGTCTCGCTTAATTCTATTACATTCAGATTCAGATCCCGATACGCATGAATCAGATCGGAAACATCCTCCTGTACATGATCCAATACAAGAATGGTTTCAAAATTCGTCAACCCTTGGTCTCTGATGCTCTCCAAACAATCTTCCAGAAAATGTATCCCCTTATGAAAAGGAACTATGATACTCAGTTTCACGTTTACACCTTGCCTTTCTCGGTTCAAGAATATTTTATTATTGATTAAAGCATCAAATTCTCATGCTGATTTCACTAGCACCACTATTACTATAAACCTGCATGAGAATTCGACAGCCTCCGGCGGATGCACACTCGCTACGCTCGGCGCTGACATTTTAATCAATATTCCTTCAGTACAAAACCGGACAGCTTGTCCATAATCGTATCATATGCCTGCTTTACAACACTTCGCGTAAACAGGAAAACAATCGCTGCCGTCATGACCACCGAATAAATCAGATATAGATACGGTTGGTTTTTAAATAATTCCAGCTTTTCCAATAATGGTATTATAAATAGATGGAGCACATACACTGTCATTGTACTCCTACCCACATAGGACAGGAAGGTCTTTTTTGAAGTTACGAGATTAATCAATGCGATCAACATACATAATGCAATCGCATATAGGATGATACGAAGCAGCATCCCCTCTATCCTGCTCTCATCGGGATAGGGTGAACGAAAATACATTGCCTCAGTATCAATCAACTTCTTATAAGAAGCATACACTGAAATACCTGCTACTGCAACAAGGATAATACAGGATAAAAGCTTCGGCAGCCTTCGTATCCTTGCTATATGCCTGGTTCTGCAGTAATTTCCCAATATAAAAAACGGAAGAAAGCAAACGGTTCTTGCCAGCGCCATATACTCATCGAATTCTCCGGAAAAACCGCTGAGTGCAGCTGCGATCAAGCTGAAGATCAGTAGGTGGCGCAGCTTCAGTAAGTCCTTCAAGAAGAATTTCCATAAAAATAACGCAAGAAGATACCATAGCCCCCAGCTTGGTTTAAACACATGAAAGTGATAAAACTCTTCCTTAATTACCAATATCTTATATGTATAATTAATTACATTCAGAATCAGATAGGGTATAAAAATTGTTACAAAGGCATTGCTCCTAATCTTTTCAAGGTTTTTGGAAAAGTATCCGGATACAAAAACCATGGTCGGCATATGAAACGTATATATAAAAACATAAATGCTCTTTAATACTACATTACTGCTTCTCATTGAAGTCAGGAGATGTCCCAACACTACGAATATAATTAAAATTGCCCGAAGATTATCCATCAGATAATCTCTGGGTTTTTCCTTCGCAATCACAGGACTGATTGCTTTCTCTTGATCCATTATAGCTCATTACTCCTTATAAATGTCTTCGTTTTGATAGACAAGTTGATTCTAACAAAGAATAACTTATCCTGCAATAAATTTATTCTTACGATTGCCTTAAGGCATTATTTGTTGTAAAATTGCTTCGTATTCCCTCACAACCTTATGTATTGTAGCACTTTATCGGGAAAATGCAATAATAAAGGAAAAATCTTATGATAAAAATCACAAATACTATAAAACAGTTTATCAAAGCAGAGAGTGTATTGGTTATCTCAGGTATTATGGCAATTCTTAGTATACTTTTAGTTCCTCCGACTCCTGCTTACCTCGCTTATATTGATTTTCGTGTGCTTGGGCTTCTGTTCTGTCTGATGGCGGTTGTAGCAGGCTTCAATGAGACAGGGCTTTTTGTTTTGCTTTCAGAAAAGCTTCTGATGAGAGTTGCAAATACACGTTCCATCAGCTTTGTACTGGTTATGCTCTGTTTTCTTTCTTCCATGTGGATTACCAATGATGTGGCCTTAATCACTTTTGTTCCATTTGCCATCCTGATTCTATCAATGGCTGATAAGCTACAATATCTGGTACGGATCATCGTCCTGCAGACCATAGCCGCTAACCTTGGGAGCATGCTGACACCGGTGGGAAATCCACAGAATCTATATCTCTACTCTTATTATAATGTTCCGATAGGTGAATTCTTTCGCATTACTATTCCCTTTGTAGCGCTGTCAGCATTGCTGTTATGTATCTGTATCTGCTTTATACCTAAGGAACATATCAGTTTTACATTACACAATGATAAAAAGACAAACCGAAATTGTTCGTACCGTATCATTCTTTACGGAGCGCTTTTTCTGGTCTGCCTTGCCTGTGTACTGCGTTTCATTGATTATCGTATCACTTTTCTTCTTGTTTTTTTCAGTATATTGGTGCTTGACCATAAGGTCCTACGTAGGGTGGATTATTCCCTTTTACTGACCTTTGTCTTTTTCTTTCTGTTTGTCGGCAACACCGGCAGCATACCCGCGGTCAGGGAGACGCTTGCGTCATTGCTTAAAAGTCGGGAGCTGTTCCTATCCGTCCTGGCAAGTCAGCTGATCAGTAATGTTCCTGCTGCAGTCCTATTGTCCGCTTTTACCGGCGATCACAGAGCTCTGATCCTGGGCGCTGATCTCGGAGGACTGGGAACCCTGGTCGCCTCTTTGGCAAGTCTGATCAGCTATAAATTCTACTGTCGGACAGCGAAGCCGGAAAAAAGCCGTTATCTTAAAACATTTACGTTTTATAACCTGATTTTCCTAGTGATACTATGTCTTTTCTATCTGTTATTGTAATCTTAGCTGATCCAACTGCTTTCCTTGGTTATCTTCCATACACCGGCTGACAGCTGTGCCGTCACGGCATCTGGGTTCCATAAATAAAATCATGGATCTGCGTTCTGGTATTCTCCCAGCTCTTCGGTACGAGGACATCCTTCACATATCTGCCAGCGTAAGATTCATTTGTATAATCATTATCCGCAGGAATTCTCAGTGTTTTGATATTACTCTTCTTTAGGTTGACAGCCTGTTGAAGGTATGCATTATACTCATTTTTGGTAATATCTGTCTTAATGTCGATATTAGAGAGAATCGTATTCATGATGATGCCTAATTGGATGATATTCTTTGACTTCATTTTCTCGAAAATCTTTTCCAGAACAATCCTCTGTCTCTGGGTGCGGCCAAAATCGTCATGCTCTGTCTCCGTAGGAACCTTTCTTACCCTGCAATAGCCCAATACCTGATTCCCGTTCATATGCTGGGTTCCGGCAATCACATTGCGATTAGCAGGATTAGATATATAATTTGTGGAGTTTAAGTAATGTGCTTCCTTCTCCGTGAGCGAAATATCAATTCCCCCGATATAGTCGATGACCTGTTCAAAGTCGTTAAAATCCACCAAAGCATAGCCATCCATGGTTATTCCGAAGTTCTTCTCTAATGTGGCATAAAGCTCGCTAATTCCTCCTTTGGCATAGGCTGAGTTTAGTTTGGCATTACTATGTCCGGGTATCTCCACATATAAGTCCCTCATGAGGGAGGTAAGTTTGATGACATTATTCTCTGAATCAATAGATGCGATGATCATCGTATCCGTATTTTCTGCACCATCAAAGGTTTCCATCCCAAGAAGCAGAATGTTGGATACTTTTCTTAGCTTCGTTTTATCCTCTACCGAGTTTTTTTGTTCTGCCTGATCAGTGTTCTCAGAATTCGAAGTCTCCCGGTCTGGAGCCACATATTCCAGCTTGCTGTAGCTATAATTGCCGATCATCCTGATGATCAGACTTTTCCCGTAATCTGTGCTAAACAATACTACAAAAGCGCACAATAAGAGAAGCAGTGGTAGTACCACATACTTAAGCACTTTTGCATTTCGTTTTACCTCCCCGGTACCTTTCTTTCCATCTGGCTTTGTGCCCTCCTGCTGTTCCAAGGTATCCTTCACCTGTTCACTTAAGGATTTTCTGACATCCTTCAATAATTCGTTCGTCTGATAATCATACGAATCCTCCGGCTCATTTTGCTTTTTATTTGAATTGGTTATATCCTTATCTCTCATTGCTCTCTTCCTTTACTTAGATTTACACATATATTCTTTTATTATAATGCTATAGACGAACTTCCTTGATCAATGGTACCAGAAATCAACCCAGTATATTATGGAAATCGGTCTGCGGATTGATTCACTATATATTCTTCCTATTACCAATGCCAAGATATACCTGTATTTCGCATTTTAGGACATACAATATATACCAATGCTTTTTTATGATCCGGATAAGTTCTCAGAATTTTTATTACATAAAAAAAGCGTATCGTATCCATGTCATTTTATGATATGCATACAATACGCTTCTATTTCATCCATTTCGTTTCAGTCTCTTAATCGAAAGTTACATCTGCCTGTCTCACTCGCTTTGCCGCTTTCTATACCAAAATTACTGTATCTACAGGTCCAGCATTCCTTCCGTAGTAAAAAAGTATATGGATGCTTTTCATAATACCGGCAAAAATCTGTAGATTCAATAATTACCTCAGCCTGACTGCTCTCTACTTCTATTGTCCGATCAATGCTCGAAAGTGCCAAACATAAACCTCCTATTCCTATCAAAACATATTAATGATTATAGGTTAATATCATCATATATAATCTGACATAAATATCAAGGTATATGGCATGATTGGTCAATATTTTGCATATTCGGTTAAAACCCCTCCAGAGAATATGCGGTATAACGTTCTAAAAGCTCACGATACTGCCTGCGTTGTACAGGTATTGTACTGCCATTATCAAAGAGAATCAATCTGGTAGTGATCTCAGTAATCCTTGCAAGATTAATGATGTAGGTGCTGCCGCATTTAAAGAAGCGGGAATCAGCTGAGAGCATCGCATAAAGATCCCCGCTGCTTATTCTTACTTGTAACCGTTCATTCTCTGCAAGATAGATATTCTGAATGTGCTTGTCGGTTTCAGTATACATGATATTGGTTATATCAATCTTTCTTAAACCTGATGAGGTCTTCAATATGATATTCCTCTGTTTATTCTTTTGCACTAAAGCAATTGCTTTCGCTAAGGCATCCTCCAGCTGACCTGCGGTGTACGGTTTAAGAAGGTAGTGAGCCGCATGCAGGGAAAATGCTTCTATTGCATGATTCACTGATGTTGTAAGGAAAATAAGCTGGCAATCTTCATCAATATCACGTACGGCACGTGCCAGCTCAACTCCGGTAAGCTCAGGCATATAGATATCGAGGAGTAGGATATCATAAACCTCCTGTTGGTCACGGATAGATTTCAGTAATTCAACCGGATTTTGAAAAGGATACAATTGAATTTCCAATTCCGGATTCCGAACAGCGTAAACACTGCTCATGACCTTCGTCCTGCTTAACTCCTTTTCGTCATCATCACAGATTGCAATACGTATCATAGTTACACCATCCTAAAATCATATTGTTATACATTGAGAATAAATCTTGCGGTAAAAACTCCATTCTTTGCTTCATAGAATTTTGTACCTGAGAAACGCTGAACCGTATATGCTATGCTCCTGGTTCCAATTCCTCCTCCCTCCTTGGAGGAAACCGGCATATCCTCTTCAAAGACCACTTTGCTGCTGCAGGAATTGACTACACTAATTGCAAGACGCTTACCATTATAGCGTGCTTCCACTTTAATGAATTTCTTTATATCATCACTAAGCTTTATACAGGCCTCATAGGCATTCTCAACAGCATTTGAGAATAGAGCTGAAAGCTCCATAGGCTCGATTGAAAGCTGATCCGGAACGTCTGTTAGAATCTCGATTTCAATTCCGACTTTCCCTGAACGCTCTGCCCAGAGACAAAGAATACTATTCACTGCCTGATGCATACAATATACTTTTTTAGGAATCTGTTCCATGCCACTTTGTTCCTTCAGATAATCCAGAGCATGGTCAATATTTCCGGATTCTATCAGTTCAATCAGTTGCTGCGTATTGTGTCTGAGGTCATGCCATCTGCGGTTAGAAATTTCTGCTGCCTCTCTTTGACGTTCGAATTGCTCCAGCTGGGCTTTATTCTGTAAGGTGAGAATTCGTTGCTGCTCCTGTACCAGATACTTATCATGAAGCTGATTCAACACATAATTAAATACAAAGAAGACAGCCGTCATCAATAAAAGGACAAAAATGCAGTTAATCGCCATATGATAAAAGTTTCCATTATTACAGTAGATCATATATTGATAGGCTAAAATCAATAATCCGATGACCGGTAGAATACAAAATATACCCCAGCCCTTTTTCAACTCGTCCTGTACCTGCTGATAGCGTTCTCTGACACGACAGCGAATCAAGATAATCAAAACAGAAAAGATAAGCACTCTGACAATATTATACCAGAAATAGCCCCCTCCAACAAGATGTGTCACCCATAGAGAGGGAAGAGACATTGTAAAGTTTATAAATATCGTGACCAGAACCGTAAAAAGGTCCCTAAAATCTCGTCTTGCTGACAGCCAATAAAAGGTAAGAAAGGCAGGAACATCCATAACAAAAATGAAACATTTCGCATATGCCGCCAAGCCATAGTTCACTAATATTGCTACACATATGATCGTCTGGAAGATCAGTTCAATCAAAAGTATTAGATATAGTTTTTTAACCTGCCTCATCCTGCCTAACTCTAATACTGTAATCTGCGCGGTTAAAAGTGTGATTACAGGCATTAATATAGTAGAAAAATCCATAGTTTGAATCCTTCCGTCATTATAGTATATAAAATTCCCTTTTATGGTAGATTATAAGACATAATTCATCCCTTTTCAACATCTACGTTAAATTTCTAACAAAAATAAAGAGTCAGAAGAACCACAGGTGCTTTTCTGATATCATATACTGATAGGCAAGCTTGCATGGATATCGGTATATGATATCAAAAAAAGTGCATAGCACCTTTTGACTCTTTAACCACCACATACAAAAGCCGACTTTGCAGAAGCTGCAAAGTCGGCTTATTTACTACGATATTACATTACTAAAAGGAGCTCATTCTCATCCTTCATCATATTTTCCGGCAGATAATTCTTCTCCAATTTGACACCATTTACATAAAACTCCTTATATCCACTCTCCGCACCGTTCGGATTCTGAACCTTGATGTTCAGCATCTTTCCACGGAAACTCTTTTCGATAGTAAATTCCTTCCAGTCGCTCGGAATGCTTGGAGCAATCAGTAAACCGTTTAAATCAGGTCTCATACCGAGGATACCCTCCACACAGCCAACCATGACTGTGGAAGCAGTTCCTGTCAGCCAGTGGGTATGGGAACGTCCATGGTAAGGACTCTCATCGGCCTCTGTAAACTGTCCATGAACATAGGGCTCCAGAACACGAATTTCTGCATGATCGTTTTGTGTTGCCGGGCAGGTTTCTGTAAAATATTCATATGCTCGATTACCATGTCCCATCAAGGCCTCAGCCAGGATGATCCAGCCCTGCGGCTGGGAGAAGATACCACCGTTCTCCTTGGTGGAAGGATTGAACAGAATAGCCAGTGCACCTTCAAAAGCATGATCTACAAAGGATGGTGCCATGGTTCTTACACCATAGTTCGTATTCAACTCCCTATGAACACTTTCCAATGCCAGCTCAGCCTGCTCTTTGCTGGCATGTCCGCTGATGACAGACCAGGATTGTGGATTCACCCACATGCTTGCCTCAGGATCCTTCTTGGAACCGATCACCTGACCGTCCTCCTTAAAACCGCGTATAAAACGGTCATCCTCCCAGCAATACTTATTCAGAGTATCTCCCAACTCTTTCTGAACCTGATCCAGATATTTGATGTACTCTGTATCATTTCTGTCTTCCGCAATATTCCGGATGACACTCATAGCATAATACAGCTGGAAGGCTACAAAGGTGGATTCACCCTTCTTACCGAGTCTCAGACAATCATTCCAGTCTGCATGTAATCCTGCCGGCATATTGTGTACACTGAGGCGTTCCATTGAGAACTGGATGGCTCTCTTCAAATGATCATAGACATCTCCCTGATCCTTGTTCGCATAGGGAATCACTTCGTCGAGGAATTTTTTATCTCCGGTCTCAGCCATATATTTAAAGACAGTAGGGAATAACCAGAGTGCGTCATCGGCACGATAAGCCGGATGCCCAGTTGCCTGTACATAGGACGCATCGTCCGGTGTATCCTCATGTCCTGCGTTATGATCGAACTTAACCAAAGGCAGACCGCCACCATTATCCACCTGAGCGGATAACATAAAACGGATTTTGTCCTTTGCCATAGCCGGATCCAGATGGATGATGCCCTGGATATCCTGAACCGTATCACGGTATCCATATCCGTTACGTAGCCCTGCATAGATGAAAGAGGCTGCTCTGGACCAGATGAAGGTAATGAAGCACTGATATGCGTTCCAGGTATTTAGCATTGCATTAAAATTCTCGTCCGGAGTCTTAACCTGGAAGTTCGCAAGCTTACCATGCCAATAATTCTTAAGCTCTGCGAGCTCTGTATCCACTGTCTTTAGATCAGCATAGGTATCGAGGATTGCCTTCGATTCCTTGTCATTCTTCTGACCTAGCA
Organism: Bacillota bacterium; assembly: GCA_023414355.1. Classification (GTDB taxonomy): domain Bacteria; phylum Bacillota; class Clostridia; order Lachnospirales; family Lachnospiraceae; genus Mobilitalea. The sequence continues at coordinate 16,187 of JAEZOB010000070.1, forward strand.
GGAAAACAAATTCCTTACTCTCCCCCGGCTGCAGAGTCATTCTGGTATGAAGAGCTCCGCATGCATTAGAATTGTAATTCAATACATTATCACATACTCCGTTCTCAACGGCAATCGGATTACCAAAGCTGCGGTAAGCACCGATGAAATGAGATTTGTCGCCATTATAGGAAGCAACCTCTGCACCTGCAATTCCGAAAAAACGCTCCTTATGGTTGGAGCCTTCCGCATCCTTCTTCTCATTTTCGTTGATGGTCTGCAGAATCTTGTTATTTCCCTTGAAGTAGGTCTTGGTAATGAACAGAGTATACTGTAAATTTACCTGATCATTTTCATAGTTACCTTCGTTGGTAAACTCAACAAAACCGAAAGAGGAAAGATTGCGTGGCTTATCCCCTGTATTCTTTATTGTAACCTTCCATACCTCATGAGTTTTATTCAGAGGCACATAGTAAAGTACTTCGGATTCAATCCCTTTGTACTGGGCTTTGATCGTAGTATAAGCTGTTCCATGATGGCACTGACTCTGGTATTCTCCCAGGGGCTTTCCAACCGGCTGCCAGGATGCAGACCAGTAATCCTCCGTGTCATCATCACGCAGATAGATATATCTTCCCGGCTTATCCTCCTGATTGAAGATGTAACGAATAATTCTTCCGTTCGCACCGCTCTTTACAAAGCTGTACCCCCCCGCATTGTTGGAAATGATGGCACCGTATTCGGGTGAACCAAGGTAGTTTGCCCAAGGTGCCGGCGTGTCCGGTCTCGTAATGACATACTCCTTTTCCTTCTCATCAAAATAACCGTAATTCATATAACCTTCCTCCTTAATTATTCAGAAGCACGACATAAAAAATCACATCCTGCTTTACTCCCTCTTTATACCATTTACCAGATTCTGTAATTTCCACTTAACGCAAGCAAAGCAAAAAGATAGAGACAGTTATCATAATACCGTCGTTCTCCCTTGCGAAGTGGTGTGTTCCAGAAAAGCTCCACACATTCCCTACTGTATTTTCCCACTTCGGCTAATGCACTTTGTGCATTGGTCGCTATGATTGCAACAGGATGCAGTGCCTTCTCATCGATTATGGTTCCGTCAATCTCATAAACCATATCATTTCTGCCTTTTACTGTCTCACAGAAAAAGGTCTGTATTTTATCAGCGCATTCGTTTTCCCATTCATCAGCAGCAAACCACGCATAATCAAGTCCGATATTGGCCGGCACACGATAAGCATCACTGTAATAGCGCTCTCTGTGGTCCTTCTTATATGGGCTTCCATCATAATGGGCGTATTCCGGTGCCAGTCCGGTTACCGGATGGCAGGCTTTCTTTAGATATTCCCTGCTGGCTTTTGCCGCTTCTTTCCAGAATTCCCTGTCCTCCTCATTTGCCCACAACGCAAATAATTCATAAAAATGAGGCAGATGATAGGATGGATCTGAAAAGTCACAATTGGGAATAAACTTGATTAGCTTATTATCCGGTTCCCACATAGGACATCCCGGTGTACCGTTTTCTCCTTTATGGACGCATTCATGAAGAATTGCTCTTGCTTCCTCAGCGTAATTAAAAATGCCTTCCCCATCTCCCCAACGGTTGGAGGCAAAAAAAAGTGCCATAGCAAAATATTCTTCCCCGTCGGGTGCCGGGCCGTGTGAATTCTTCTTTCCATTCGGTTGAACCGACCATGCAAAGTACCCGCTATTCAAGCCATAATCCATCCACATATATGTCTTTGAGAATTTCCAGAGCTTGTCGAACTCCTTCTTCCAATCTCTCTGCACACACATCATCATGGCATAGGACATTCCTTCGGTTCTGGCATCAAAGTTACCGGTATCTTCAAAATATGCCATGTCCTCACCGATCTCATGATAAAAAGCTTCTCCCTCGGGTCCGTAGAAGATAGTCTGATAAGCTTGTTCCACTTTTTGTTCAATCTCTTTCTCGTCATAACCATACTCCTTAAAGAGATTTCTGTATTCTTGGGTATAAAATGAACCTTTCATATTCACATCCATTCCGCCGCCAAAGGCGGCATAAATAAAACCTGAAAGAAATTCAAGATGAATTCCATAACGAATTCTTGAATTCGTTTGAATTCCATTTTGGAATGAAATTCCTATGGAATTCATTATGGAATTCTTCAGGATAATTCTGGTACTTCCAGAATTATCTTCACACTTCCTCCGCTTCTTGATTCAATTTAATAGTTTTCGTACGCATATCAGGAGTATTTTATACTGGACTATTCTATATAACAATGGAATTCTTTATCTTATTTTTGTGATAATTTATTTTTATACCTCAGCCTTCGTATCAATTTTATCCATCAGTTCCTTCAATTCCTCCACGCTGAATTGATAGTGCGTATTGCAGAAATGACAGTTTGCTTCAATCGGCTTATTCTCTTCAATCATCTCATTGATCTCTTTCCGGCCGATCGATAAGATGGCTTTCTCAACCCGCTTCTTTGTACAATTACATACAAAGCTTGTGGGAATCCGATCAAGGAATTCCAGTCCGAACTCACCCAGGATATGCTCAAGGATCATCTCCGGAGTCATGTCCTGATCTAAGAGCTTCGTGATACTGCTGATCTCGCTTACCTTCTTCTCCAGTCTGTCTATTACGCTATCCTCCGCAAAGGGCATCAATTGGATGATAAAACCTCCGGCACATCTGACTGTGTTTTCTTTATTCATCAAAACACCAAGTGCTACTACCGAAGGCACCTGCTCGCTGGCTGCATAATAATAGGCAATATCCTCTGCAATCTCGCCGGATACCAGATGTGTCTGTCCGGTATAAGGCTCCTTCAGCCCCAAATCCTTGATTACACTTAATATTCCTTTACCGACTGCTCCGCCAACATCCAACTTTCCTTTATCGTTGGCATGCAGTAAAACCTCCGGGTTGTATGCGTATCCCTTTACCGTTCCTTTGGAATCTGCAGTCACGGTTAAGCCTTCAATCGGACCGTCTCCTTTGATCAAAAGGGTCAGAATATCCTCCTCCCCCTTCATCATGCTGCCCATGATAGCTCCTGCCGTCAGTAATCTTCCGAGTGCAGCTGTCGCTACCGGACTTGTATTGTGAATGCTTCTTGCATATTCCACCAATTCTCTGGTCGTCGCTGCAAAGGCCCTGATCTGGCTATCTGCAGCACTTGCCCTGATGATATAATCTGACATGATAATCTCCTTATTATTTCCATACATGTTTGGCTTCAAACCTTACGGTAATGCTTCTATAGATACAATTTCCCTTCCTGCTTCTTCTCTTTCGCGATGATATAGACTCTTTCGCTGTCTGCCTTTGGTTTCTTCTCTGTCAGCATATCATATGCTGAGATAAATTCCATGCCGGCTTCCTCAAGCAGCTGCTTGACCCTCTCCAGTGAATAAGCCCGTCGGTAATGAATCTCTTCATATTTACGATACAACTCCTCTGTCTCAGGTACATAGATAGTAAGTGTCACTTCATTCATCTGCTCCTCTTCATAATAAGAGTTCTCCCAGATAAAGCTACCTTCCTCCCTATTCTCAGCAATCGTCTGATCGCCGAGTACCTCTGCATACATATATTGTGTATCCAAATCAAAGATAAATAATCCACCGGGATCAAGATAATTATTCACGAGCCGGAATACCTGTAGTAAATCTTCTTCTGACAGGAGATAGTTCATGCTGTCACAGACACTCACAACTGCTGCTACCGTACCATATAACTCAAACTCTCTCATATCCTGACACAGGTATAGGATTTCATAACCCTCCGAGCTCTTCTCCCTAGCGATAGACAGCATCTCCTCCGAATTATCGATGCCGATCATATCAAAGCCTCTGTCCGCAAGTCGGCGGGTCATGCTGCCGGTACCGCAGCCCAGCTCCAATAGTAGACCCTCTTCTATTTGAAATTTCCTTAATAGCTTTCGTACATAGTCTGCCCATTCATCATATGGAACATTATCCATGAAAAGGTCATAGACCGATGCAAAACCCGAATATGGCTGCATGCTCCGCAGCTCCTTTCTTAACTTAAGATTGAATCATAATACATAAAACAGCAGGCTGTTTTCTTCCCGCACTGCTGTCATAATTATCATTTATTGCTAACAATAACCGTAATTATTCTAACATACCTGACCATGCTTAGCAAATATAAAATCTACCTTACACTTTACCTAAAAGGTTAAATATTATTCAAAAGAGCATAGAGTCAGACTGCTGACACTTTCGCGCCACAGCGGATTGCGAAGCAATCACTTCCTCGCTGCAAGGTGCGCATCCCAATGCGAACTTGTTCGCAATGCAGAGCGTTTTAAGTAATAAGACGCAATTTCCTCGTAGAAAAAAACTGCTGTCCAAGATGATATTTCTCAGACAGCAGTAAAACTATTTAAAGCTTATTTCATTCTTCTATATGGAATACGCAGTAATTCTTATACCATTTTATCATACATTTCTTTCAGGCTCGGATAAATCTGTCTGAAGATCTCGTACTTCTTATTATAAAGCTCAACTTCCTTCGGATCCTGCTCCGTTGTCTTAACAACCTTAACCAGTGTATTAGCAGCTTCCTCAACTGATGCATACTTGCCACAGCCTACTGCTGCAAGGATCGCAGCGCCAAATGCAGGGCCTTCCGAGGAATTGATCTTATCTACCTTCACATTCAGGACATCAGCAATAATCTTACACCACAGCGGGCTCTTCGCTCCACCGCCATTGATACGGATACGATCAAGGCTGACACCGAGAGACTTCACGATCTCAAAGGAATCTCTGAGTGCAAATGCAACACCCTCAAGCATTGCCTGAGTCATATCGGCACGGGTGGTATCCATAGTCATTCCGATAAAGGTTCCTCTTGCATTTGGATTGTTGTGAGGAGTTCTTTCTCCCATTAGATAAGGAAGGAAGAATACGTTGTTCTCGCCGAGCTTAGTTACAGCGCCTTCCTCGGTCTTATAATCCATTGTTGCAAGAATTTCTTCCACCCACCACTTACTGGAAGCAGCTGCGGAAAGCATAACACCCATGAAATGATATTTTCCGTCTGCATGAGCAAAGGCATGCAGTGCATTGTCAGGGTCAACAGCGAATTTATCAGTAGAGATAAACACAACACCTGAGGTTCCTAAAGAAACATTACACTTACCATTACCAACGGTTCCTGTTCCTACAGCTGCTACTGCCTGGTCACCGCCGCCTGCAATTACTCTTACGCTTGTCGGAAGTCCTGTTTCCTTGGCTGCCTTCTCTGTCATGTTCCCAACGATCTGATAGGATTCATGTATTTTTGCCATCTGATCTTCCTTCAGACCGCATATCTCAAGCATTTCCTTAGACCAACATTTATTCTTCACATCCAGTAAGATCATACCGGAAGCATCGGATACATCTGTGCAGTGAATACCGGACAATTTATAAGCGATATAATCCTTCGGCAACATTACCTTCTTGATTTTTGCAAAGTTCTCAGGCTCATGCTTCTTCACCCAGAGAATCTTGGGTGCTGTAAAGCCTGTTAATGCCATATTAGCAATATAGCTTGAAAGCTTCTCACGTCCGATTTCATTATTCAGATAATCGCATTCCGCCTGAGTACGGCCGTCGTTCCAGAGAATAGCCGGACGGATTACATTATCATTTTCATCTAAGATAACCAACCCATGCATCTGTCCGCTGAAGCTGATACCATCAATCTGCGATTTGTCACAATCCTTCGTAAGCTCTTTTAAACCGTCAACAACAGCCGAATACCAGTCCTCAGGGTTCTGCTCGGACCAGCCGGGCTTCGGAAAATACAGAGGATACTCCCTCATAGCGATATTCTTAATATCTCCGGTCTCATCCATCAACAGCAGCTTAACAGAAGAGGTTCCTAAATCCACACCTACATATAACATAGCATTATCTCCTTTATTTTAAAGTCTTTTGGTAATTGATTTGGTGAGTAAACTATATCTAGAATTACTATAACAATTTGTTCCTTTACTGTCAAGAGACAATACAAAAGTCCCACAGGTGACACAAAATAAAAGTCCCATAGGTGCGTTTGATTACAACGCTTCCCATGGGACTTTACATAGTTACTGTTTTAATTTAAGAATATCTACAAAAACCTGACAGCTCTGATGCAAATGAGACTTATTCTGCTTTTCTAGTAATCTTTAATGAATATTTTTTACTCGCCGTTCCATTTTCAGCTGTTATCTTAAGATATACTGTATTGACACCGACCGACAGCTTCAGCTTGTTCTTCGTCAATAGCTTTTTACAGCTCTTATCACTATATAGCTTCCAGGATGCCTTTTTGCTTGTGGTCACTTTAACGACAATACTATCCGTCTTGTTATCTACGGTTGCCTTGATTTTTGTTTTCGTAATGAGTGCATTTTCCGGTATTACTACCTTCTTAATATCGCAGGCTGCAGATTTGATCTGTTTTGCAACCGTATCTGTATGTACAATCGTAAAGGTACTGAATTTGGTGACAGGGAACTCAATTCCCATTACACCTGTCTTGTATTCCACGATCTTTCCTTTCACAAGCTCTTTTGTTCCATCACTATGTTCGATATATACTGCTAATTGTTTTAAGAATTCTTCTCTTTGTGCCGGATTTTCAGGAAGGGTGATTCCGGTCAATGGAATAGTGACATTCACATTGGTAGAAGGTATATTTGTTTCGATTGCCACCGGTACTCCAACTACAGTTATGCCGCTTTGTATCGTATTACTTATGAGACCCACTTGAACAACTGCTCTTTCGGTGAGTTCCTTCTTCTGTTCCTCATTTTTCAGCGGTACTAGGTTGAAATACAAATCCCTGTCCATATTCTTGCTTGCTGTCTGGATGGAGTCCTGAGTGATATTTAGCTTAGCATCCTCAGTATCAATTTGAAGTCCGACATTTCCCTTTGCCAATTCCTCTACCGCCTTGGTCGGGATCTTAACTGTTGTCTCTGATACCTCATCCTTCGTATCAGGAATAATGATTCTTGCAACAGTTTCACTACTGCCCGTCATCTTTGTAACAGTTTCTGCTGCTTTATCTGAATCAAAGGTTACCGTATCTGCTTTCTTACCCTTATCATCCGTTTTTCTATCAATGGTAATCTGTGTTGCAGTTTTATCCGATTCTCCCTGCTTTACATCAATTGTTATTTTTGTATCTGTCGTAACCACTGTCGGAGTTGCTGCCACTGCAGGCGGCGCACTAGTCGGAACAAACGGTGTAACCGCTGAGGTTGCTAAGGATGACACACTGTTTCCCTGGGCATTCGTAGCCGTTACTGTAAAGGTATATGCCGTTCCGTTTGTTAAGCCTGTTACAACAATGGATGTTCCCGTTCCTGTTCCGGTAAGTCCTCCCGGATTCGAGGTCACGGTATATCCGGTAATTGCACTTCCTCCGTTGCTTGCCGGTGCGGTAAAGCTAATTGTAGCCTGACCATTTCCCGCTGTTGCGGATACTCCTGTCGGTGCTCCCGGTACAGTTGCGGGTGTAACTGAGTTTGAAGCTGATGAAGCTGAACCCGTTCCTACTGCATTCCTAGCCGTTACCGTAAAGGTATATGCCGTTCCATTGGTTAAGCCGGTTACAACTATGGATGTTCCCGTTCCTGTTCCGGTAAGTCCTCCCGGATTCGAGGTCACGGTATATCCGGTAATTGCACTTCCTCCGTTACTTGCCGGTGCGGTAAAGCTTATCGTTGCCTGACCATTTCCCGCTGCTGCGGATACTCCGGTCGGTGCTCCCGGTACGGTTGCGGGTGTAACTGAGTTTGATGCTGACGAAGCTGAACCTGTTCCTACTGCATTCCTAGCCGTTACCGTAAAGGTATATGCCGTTCCGTTGGTTAAACCGGTTACAACAATGGATGTTCCCGTTCCTGTTCCGGTAAGTCCCCCCGGATTCGAGGTCACGGTATATCCGGTAATTGTACTTCCTCCGTTGCTTGCCGGTGCGGTAAAGTTAACTGTAGCCTGACCATTTCCCGCTGTTGCGGATACTCCGGTCGGTGCTCCCGGTACGG
>JAEZOB010000043.1 GCA_023414355.1 Bacillota bacterium
GCACTCAACGATGCGGGTGTTCCGACCGCCGTCATGGTCGCCCCCATCATCCCCGCGCTCAACGATCACGAGCTCGAGCGCATCCTGGACGCCGGTCACGCGGCCGGTGCGCGGGAGGCGAGCTACGTCCTTCTCCGCCTGCCGCTGGAGGTGAGCCCGCTGTTTCGCGACTGGCTGCTTCGCAACTATCCCGATCGCTACCGGCACGTCATGTCGCTGGTGCGCTCCATGCGCGGCGGCAAGGACTACGACGCCGAGTTCGGCAAGCGGATGAAGGGCTCCGGCCCCTATGCATGGCAGATCGGCCGCCGTTTCGAGATGACCACCAAGCGGCTCGGAATGGGCCGGCGCGGCCTGCCGCTTCGCGATGATCTCTTTGTCCGCCCGGATGGTGGCGGCATCCAGCTTTCGCTGCTCTAGCGATCGCGTTCCTGGCCCATCCAGGATTTCGGCGCGGGTACCGCCTCCCCCGCGACCGAAACGCCCCGGCCCCGCCTCCCCGTGGCGGGACAGTGTGCCGCATCACACCGGCCGGGGCTTGCAGGAAGTCGGGCGGACGTGCGAGTCTGCCGCCATGTTGGCTCGCACGTCCCCCGATTCTCCGATGCTGTTCGATGACGTCCCGCTCGTCCCGGACTTCAGCCTGGAACTTGTCGCCCGCAAGGCCGGCCACTGGCCGGTCGCGGGAACCGACGAGGCGGGCCGCGGGCCGCTCGCCGGTCCCGTGGTCGCCGCAGCCGTGATCCTCGATCCGGACAACATTCCCGATGGCCTCAACGATTCCAAGCAACTGACGGCGGCGCGCCGGGAGGAGCTCTTCGAGGTCATCATGGCGACCGCCGAAGTCTCGATCGCCGCATCCGGTCCACGCCATATCGACGAACGCAACATCCTGCGCGCAAGCCTCGATGCCATGCGCCGAGCCGTGGCCGGGCTTTCCATCCTGCCCGCCTATGTGCTCGCCGACGGACGGGATGTGCCCCAGGGTCTCTGCTGCCCCGGCCGGGCGGTCATCAAGGGCGATTCGCGGTCCGTATCGATTGCCGCCGCGTCGATCATCGCAAAGGTGACGCGCGACCGGATGATGACCCGCGCCCACCAGGTCTTCCCGCTCTACGGCTTCGACAGCCATGCCGGCTATGCGACGCCGCAGCATCGCGCCGGGATCGAAGCCCATGGACCCTGCCTGCTCCATCGGATGAGCTTTCGCCCGCTCCGCAGGGATCAGGCCGCCGAATAGTCCGACAGCATAACCAGCGCACGAAAAAGGGCCGCGCGATGCACGGCCCTTTTGATTCTATCCGGTTTGTATCCGGGCTTTTGCCGCTCAGTTCAGGCGTGTCTGAACCTTGTCAACCGAATCCTTGAACAGGGCTTCCTGCGTGCCGGTATCGGCCTTCTTCGCGATCACCTTCTCTGCGGCAGCAACCGCGAGGTCGACGGCTGCGGAGCGAACAGCGGAGATCGCGTCGGCCTCGGCCTGCCTGATCTTCTGTTCCGACAGGGCATTGCGGCGTGCGACGAATTCCTCGGTCTTCTGGCGAGCTTCCTCGGTGAGCATGGCTGCCTCGCGTTCAGCGGCAGCAACGATCTGCTCTGCCTCCGCCTCGGCTTCCTTGCGCTTGCGCTGGTATTCGGCCAGCAGCTGCTGCGCTTCCTCGCGAAGGCGCTTGGCCTCCGCCAGTTCGCTGCGGATGTTTTCGGCGCGCTGGTCGAGCGACTTGGCGACCATCCCGGGCACCTTCAGATAGGCCAGCAGGACGAAAAAGAGGATGAGGCCGACGAGGGCGAAGAAAGTGGCGTCCAAAGCCATGGATCAGGCCTCCTTCGGAGATGCCGCGACAACGGCGGACTTGATTTCCTCGGCATTGGCCTTGGCGCCGATCAGCTGATCGACGATGGCGGATGCCGTTTCTTCGGCGATGGCGCCGACCTGGGCGAAGGCCTGAGCCTTGATGTCGCCTATGCGGGCCTCGGCAGCCGAGAGCTTGTCGGCAAGCTCGGCCTCGATGGCGGCGCGGTCGCCGGCAGCCTTCGACTTGGCAGCCTCGCGGGCCGTCTCGCCGATCGTGTGCGCCTTGGCACGGGCCGCGGCCAGTTCGCGTTCATAGGTTTCGACGGCCGCATCGGCCTCCGACTTCAGCCTGGAGGCCTCGTCGAGGTCCTGGGCAATACGGTCGTGGCGCTGCTCGAGGATTCCTCCCAGGCGCGGCACGATGACCCTCTTCATCAGAAGGTAGAAGAGGCCGAAGGTGATGACCAGCCAGAGAAGCTGCGACGGGTAGGTCGATGCGTCGAAAGGCGGGAAAGGCCCCGTGGCGTGCGCGTCGTCGTGAGCGACACCGGTTTCCGTGTGCACTTCGCCCGCGGGCGCTGCGCCCGGTGCTTCATGCGTCTCTGTGGCTTCCGGCGCGGTCTGCGCAAGTGCCGAAGTCACGAACATCATCACCTCCAAAGGGATATCAAATGCGAAAGATCACGGCACGTCATTGGAGACGGCCGTGATCCCGTACCCGATGCCGAAATTAGACGGCGAACAGGAGAAGGAGAGCAACGAGCAGCGAGAAGATGCCCAGAGCTTCCGTAACGGCGAAGCCGAATACCAGACGGCCGAACTGGCTGTCAGCGGCGGACGGGTTG
>JAEZOB010000064.1 GCA_023414355.1 Bacillota bacterium
CTGGAAACGACCGCCGATATCACGACCAGCCGGAATATCGTCGTTTCTCTCGCGAGCGGGATCTCCCAGGGGACCAACGCACTGACGCTTTCCGGGCAACTCTCCGGCAGCGGTAATTTAAACATCGCGGGTGCCGGCAAGGTCACCATCACCGGAACGAGCAACACCTATTCCGGCAGGCTTTCGCTCGTGAACGGCACGGTGGAAGGCACGACCACCAGCATCACGGCCGGGTCGATCGTCAATTCCGGCTACCTGAACTTCAATCAGACGTCGAACGGGACCTACGCCGGGGCGATTTCCGGCACCGGCGCGCTCACGGTGCTGGGCACGGGCACGGTCACGCTGAGCGGCACCAATACCTACACCGGTGCGACGACGATTTCGGGCGGCACGCTTTCCGTGTCCGCGGATAGCAACCTGGGTGACACGAGCAGCAATCTGAAGCTGAATGGCGGCACGCTCGCGACGACGGCGACGATTTCGTCGAGCCGGGCGGTGATCGTGTCTTCGGCGAGCGCCATCGACGTCGCGGCGTCGAGCACGCTGACACTGTCGGGCATCGTGTCGGGTTCCGGGGCGCTGACGAAGAAGAATACCGGCACGCTGACGCTGTCCGGTGTGAATACCTATACCGGTGGGACGACGGTTTCCGCGGGCACGCTGTCCGTGTCGGCGGATAACAATCTGGGTGCGAGCGGCGGCGTGACGCTGTCCGGCGGAACGCTTGCCGCGACGGCGACGTTCGCGTCCGCCCGGACGGTCGCTGTGTCCGCCGCGAGTTCGATCGACGTTGCCGCGTCGAGCACGCTGACGCTGTCCGGTGTCGTTTCGGGTGCCGGCGCGCTGACGAAGACGAACGCCGGTACGCTGGTGCTGTCGAACACCAACACCTACAGCGGCGGGACGATCGTTTCCGCCGGCACGCTGTCGGTGTCGGCGGATAACAACCTGGGCAACGCGGGCGGCGGCGTGACGCTGTCCGGCGGAACGCTGCTCGCCTCGTCGGGCTTCACGTCTTCGCGTGGCGTGACGCTCGCGGCCGCGACGTCGAGCACGGTGAGCGTGGCTCCGGCCAACGCGCTGACCCTTTCCGGCGTGGTCTCCGGCTCCGGCGCCCTGGTCGCGTCGGGGACGGGCACGCTGACGCTGTCGGGCGCGAACACGTACACGGGCGGGACGGCGGTTTCGTCCGGGACGACGCTCGCCCTGTCCGGGACGGGTTCGATCGCGGCCTCGAGCGGCGTGACGGCGACGGGCGCGTTCGACATCAGCGGGACGACGAGCGGAGCCTCGATCCAGAGCCTTGCCGGGGCGGGGTCTGTGGTCCTCGGCAGCAAGAACCTGACGCTCACGGCCGCCACCAACACCTTCTCCGGCGTGATCTCCGGGACGGGGTCTCTCACGCTGTCGGGCGGCAGCGAGACGCTCTCCGGGACGAACACGTACACGGGCGGCACGACCGTGACCGGCGGCACCCTGTCGGTGTCGGCGGACGCGAATCTGGGCGGCGCGGCGGGTGGCGTGACGCTCAACGGCGGCACTCTCGCCGCAAGCTCGACGTTCACGACGGCTCGTGCCGTCGCGATTTCGGCTGCGAGCACGATCAATACATCGTCCAACACGCTCACATTGTCCGGCGCGGTCTCCGGCTCTGGCGCGCTGATAAAGGTCGGCACCGGCACGCTCGTTCTGTCGGGTTCGAGCACGTACAGCGGCACGATCACCGTGTCCGCGGGCACCTTGCAGGGCACGACGTCGAGCCTCACCGGTTCGATCGTCAACAATTCCGCCGTCGCCTTCAATCAGTCGACGTCCGGTACCTATGCCGGTGCGATCTCCGGGACGGGCTCGCTGACGGTGTCCGGCACCGGCATCGTCAAGCTGACCGGGGCGAACACCTTCACGGGCACGACCACGATCTCGTCCGGCGCGACGCTGCAATTCGGCAACGGCGGCTCGCTCGCGGGCGCGATCGCCAACAGCGGCACCCTCGCCTTCAACCTGAGTTCCGACCTCACCTATTCGTCCGTTCTGTCTGGAACCGGCTCGGTGGCGCAGGTGGGCTCCGGCACGCTGACGCTGTCCGGCAGCAACACCTATTCCGGCGGCACCACGGTGTCGTCCGGCACGCTCTCGGTGTCGTCGGACACGAATCTCGGCAACGCAAGCGGAGGCCTGACGCTCTCGGGCGGCACGCTCGCCGCCTCGTCCGGCTTCACGTCGACGCGCGGCGTCGTGGTGTCGTCGGCAAGTGCCGTCGACGTCGGTTCGAACACCGTGACCCTGTCCGGCGTGGTCTCGGGAACCGGTGCGCTGACGAAGGCGGGTTCCGGCACGTTGATTCTGTCGGGCGCCAACACCTACGGCGGCACGATCACGGTGTCCGCGGGTACGTTGCAGGGCACGACCTCGGGCCTCTCCGGCTCGATCGTGAACAACAGCGCCGTCGTCTTCGATCAGGCGACGTCCGGCACCTATGCCGGCGTGATGTCCGGGAGCGGATCGCTGACGGTTTCGGGCGGCGGGACGGTGATCCTGACCGGCGCGAATACGTTCACGGGCACGACGACGATTTCGGGCGCCACGCTGCAGTTCGGGGACGGCGGCTCGCTCGCGGGGCCGATCGCCAACAGCGGCACCCTCGCCTTCAATCTGAGCTCGAACCTCACCTACTCGTCCGTCCTGAGCGGCAGCGGATCGGTGGTGCAATCCGGCTCGGGCACGCTGACGCTGTCCGGGAACAACACCTACGCCGGCGGCACGACAGTCTCGGGCGGCATCCTCGCGATCTCGTCGGACGCCAACCTGGGCAATGCGAGCGGCGGCGTCACCCTGGCGGGCGGCACGCTCGCCGTGACGGCGGCGGCCAGCTCGGCACGGTCCGTGGTGATCTCGTCGGAGAGCACGCTCGACATCGGGTCGAACGCCGTGACGCTGTCCGGCGTCCTCAGCGGATCGGGCACGCTCATCAAGAACGGCGCCGGCACTCTCACCCTTTCCGGCGTCAACACCAACTCCGGCGGCATCAACCTGACCGCGGGCACGATCGGGGTCGGTTCGAACAACGCACTCGGCACCGGCACGCTCTCGATGAGCGAGGGCACGGCCCTCAGCTTCGCGAGCGATGGCCTCATCATCTCCAATCCGATCGTGCTGTCCGGCGACCCGACCTTCGATGTCGCGACCGGAGACACCGTCACCGTTTCGAGCACGATCAGCGACGGCAGCCTGCCGGGCGATGTGCTTAAGACCGGCGGGGGCACGCTCATCCTCACCGGCACGAACACCTATTCCGGCGGGACGATCCTTCAGGAGGGCACGCTTTCGATCTCGCAGGACGCGAACATCGGCGCGAGCAGCGGGACGCTGACGCTGTCGGGCGGCACCCTGCTGACGACGGCAGGCTTCACATCGACGCGGGCGATCACGCTGACGGACGGGACGGCGAGCACGGTCAGCGTCGCCAACACCGGCGCGGGCAACGCCCTCACCCTCGCCGGCGTCATCGCGGGCTCGAACACGGGCTCGCTGACGATATCCGGCCCCGGCACGGTGACGCTTTCGGGCGTGAACACGTATGCGGGCGCGACGACGGTCTCGTCGGGCACGCTGGCGTTGTCCGGGACGGGATCGATCGCGGCGTCGAGCCTTGTGACGGTGGCGACGGGGGCGACGTTCGACATCGGCGGAACGACGAGCGGGGCCTCGGTCGCGAGCCTGGCGGGTGCCGGTTCGGTGACGCTGGGGTCTCAGGGCCTGACGCTGACGGCTGCGGCGAACACGTTCTCCGGCGTGATCACTGGCTCGGGCCCGCTGACCGTGTCCGGCGGCACTCTGACACTGGCGGGTACGAACACGTACACGGGCGCGACGACGATCTCGTCCGGTGCCACGCTGGCGCTGACGGGCTCGATCACGCCGTCGAGCGTCGTCACGGTTTCTACCGGCGGCACGTTCGACATCAGCGGGGTGACAGGAAGCGCTTCGATCAGGAGCCTGGCCGGGTCGGGCACGGTGACGCTGGGCAACAGCGGACTGAGCCTGGAGCTGCAGGTTGCGAACGACACGTTCGCCGGCGTGATTTCGGGCGCAGGCGGATTGACCGTTTCGGGCGGTACGGCGACCTTGACTGGCGCCAACACATATACGGGCCTGACGACGATCTCGTCCGGCGCCAAGTTGGCACTGGCGGGCACAGGCTCGATCGCGGGCTCCACGATACAGCTCGTCTCCAGTGGTGTGTTCGACATCAGTGGGACGACGAATGGCGCGTCGGTGAAGTGGATCACCGGCAACGCCACCACGGCGGTGACGTTGGGGTCTCAGACGCTGACGCTTTCGGCCCCGGCGTCAACCACCTTCAACGGTGTGATCTCGGGCACCGGTTCCGTGGTGATCCTGGGGGGCGCTGGCCAGACATTCCTCGGCACGAACACCTATTCCGGCGGAACGACGATATCGGGCGGCGGCCTGCTGAACGTGCAGGCGGACGCCAATCTGGGTGATGCGAGCGGCGGTTTGACGCTCTCCAGCGGCACGCTTGGTGCAGGCGGGAGCTTCACGTCTGCGCGGGCGGTCACCCTGGTGGCCGCGACGACGAACATCATCAGGGTCAACAATGCGGGCGACACGCTGACCCTCTCGGGCGTCATCTCGGGTGCGGGCAATCTGGGAAAGCAGTCCCCCGGCACACTGATACTGTCTGGCGCGAATACCTACACAGGTTCGACGACGATCTCGGCGGGCACGCTGGCGCTGTCCGGGACGGGTTCGATCGCGGCCTCGAGCGGCGTGACGGCGACGGGCACGTTCGACATCAGCGGGACCACGAGCGGTGCCTCGATCAAGAGCCTGGCGGGTGCGGGCACGGTGACCTTGGGCGCCAAGGCGCTGACGCTGACGGCGGGGGCGAACACGTTCTCGGGCGTGATCTCCGGCACGGGCGCGGTGACGGTGTCCGGTGGCACCGAGACGCTGTCGGGTGCGAACACATATACGGGTTCGACGACGGTTGCGTCGGGCGCCACGCTGGCGCTGTCCGGTACGGGTTCGATCGCGGCGTCGAGCCTGGTGACGGCGACTGGCACGTTCGACATCAGCGGGACGACGACGGGGGCGTCGATCACGACCTTGGCGGGTGCCGGCACGGTGACCCTTGGCGGCAAGGCGCTGACGCTGACGGCAGGCGTGAGCACGTTCTCCGGTGTGATCGGCGGCACGGGCTCGCTGACGCTGTCCGGCGGCACCGAGACGCTGTCGGGCGTGAACACCTATACCGGCGGGACCACGGTCTCGTCCGGCGCGACGCTGAAGTTGTCGGGGACGGGTTCGGTCGCAGCCTCGAGCCTGGTGACGGCGACGGGCACGTTCGACATCAGCGCGACGACGAGCGGGGCCTCGATCGCGAGCCTGGCGGGCTCGGGCGCGGTGACCCTCGGTTCTCAGGCGCTGACGCTGACGGCGGGGACGGGCACGTTCTCCGGCGTGATCTCCGGGACGGGCGCGGTGACGCTGTCCGGAACCGGGACCGAAACCCTGTCCGGCGTGAACACGTACACCGGCGTGACGACGATCTCGTCGGGCACGCTTGCGCTGTCGGGGACGGGTTCGATCGCGGCCTCGAGCGGTGTGACGGCTTCGGGCACGTTCGATATCAGCGGGACAACGAGCGGCGCCTCGATCAAGAGCCTGGCGGGCTCGGGCGCGGTGACCCTGGGATCTCAGGCGCTGACGCTGACGGCTGCGGCGGACACGTTCTCCGGCGTGATCGGCGGCACAGGCACGGAGACGGTGTCCGGCGGGACGCAGGTTCTGTCGGGTGCGAACACGTACACGGGCGGGACGACGGTGTCCGGCGGCACGCTGTCGGTGTCTGCGGATAACAATCTGGGCGCGAGCGGCGGTGTGACGCTGTCGGGGGG
>JAEZOB010000066.1 GCA_023414355.1 Bacillota bacterium
AGTTAAAGTAGCACGGATCGTCGACCAGAACCGTATCGCCCGGCTCGACGAGGAGCCGGCAGAGCATGTCGATCGCCTGCGTGCCGCTTTCGGTCAGCAGGATCTGGTCGGGCGGCGCCACCACGCCCTGCTCGCCCATCCGCGAGGAGAGCACCTGCCGGAGCGCCGGATGGCCGAGCGGCGTGCCGTATTCCATCAGCAGGCCGGCCTCAGCGCGCGAAAGCCCGCGCAGCGCCCGGCGCAGTTCCGCCTCCGGCATCCATGTCGCGGGCAGCCAGCCGCAGCCGGGCCTCAGCGTCTCGCGCCCCGCCTCCAGCGATTGCCGCGATACCCACAGGGGGTCGACGGCACGCTCCAGGCGCGGGCCGATCTCGGCGATCGCCAGCGCCTGCGGCACGCGCGTGACGTAATAGCCCGAACCCGGCCGTGACTGGATTTGCCCCTCGGCGACAAGCCGCTCGTAGGCCTGCACCACGGTCGAGGTGGAGACGCCCATCGTCCTCGCGAAACTGCGGATAGATGGAAGCCTGGCGCCGGGCGGCAGCGCCCGGCCGAGAATCCGCTGACGGATCGCCGCCGCCACGCGAGCCGTCCGGCCACCGGTCGTCGTCGTCGAGGATAAGTCCATCCGTACTGCCTCCCGCACCAATACAGTTCGCGCGAACTGTATCGCACTGTCGCTTCAAGCGCCATCGCCGGCCGCGTAATCTCGTCGCCACGGAAATCGAGCGGAATGAAAGCGAACGGCATGATGGACAGGACGACGAGCGGCTGGATCAGCGGGTTTCTGGGCGTGGTGATCTTCAGCGGGTCGCTGCCGGCGACGCGGGTCGCGGTGGCGGATTTCCAGCCGCTCTTCCTCACCGGCGCACGTGCGGCGATCGCCGGCCTGCTGGCGGCGCTGCTACTTGCCGGCTTCCGGGAGAAGCGGCCGGCGCGGGGCGACCTCCTGCCGCTTGCCGTCGTTGCGCTCGGCGTCGTGGTCGGCTTCCCCCTCCTGACCGCGCTGGCGCTGGAGCATGTCACCGCCGCCCATTCGATCGTCTTCGTCGGGCTCCTGCCGCTTGCGACGGCCGTGTTCGGCGTGGTCCGCGCCGGGGAGCGGCCGAAGCCCGCCTTCTGGCTGTTCTCCGGCCTCGGCAGCCTGCTTGTCGCCGGCTTTGCGCTGAAGGACGGCGTCACCGCGTCACCGTACGGAGACATGCTGATGCTGGCCGCCATTCTCGCCTGCGGGCTCGGCTACGCGGAAGGCGCGCGGCTGTCGCGCCGGCTCGGCGGCTGGCAGGTGATCTCCTGGGCGCTCGTCCTGTCGCTGCCGGTGATGGCGGTGCTCTCCATCGCAACGCTGCCGCCGACGCTTGCGACCGCAGGCGGCCCGGCCTGGCTCGGGCTTGCCTATGTCTCGCTGTTCAGCATGCTGATCGGCTTCGTCTTCTGGTGTCGCGGCATTGCGCTCGGCGGCATCGCCGGCGTCGGGCAGTTGCAGCTGCTGCAGCCCTTCCTCGGCCTCGCGCTCGCCGCCACCCTGCTCGGCGAGGCTGTCAGCCCGTCGATGGTGATTGTGACGCTCGCGGTCATCCTCTGCGTCGCCGGTGCCAGGCGGTTCGCCCGCTGAACGGCCGCTTACCCGAGGAAACGCTGCGCGAGGCGGATCAGCCGCCTGACGCGCGGCACGTAGGGCGGGAAAAGCATCGGCACCGCCGACCAGCAGTCCGACAGGATCGGCTTCTCGTGGCTGAACGTCTCGAAGCCGAAGCGACCGTGGGCCGCTCCCATGCCGGAATTGTTGATGCCGCCGAAGGGAAGGCCCGGGTGGGTGTAGTGCATCGCCGTCAGGTTGACGCCGACGCCGCCGGAAGACGTGCGGGCGATGATCTCCTCGGCGAAGGCCGCGTCCTTCTCGAAGATGTAGAGCGCCAGCGGCTTCGGCCGGCCGTTGATGCGGTCGATCACCTCGTCCAGCCGGTCATAGGCCATGATCGGCAGGACCGGGCCGAAGATTTCCTCGTGGTCGATGGTCATCTGCGGGGTGATCGCCTCGATCAGGGTCGGCGAGAGATAGGTCCCCTCCGTCTCGCCGCCGAAGGTGATCCGGGCGCCCTTGCCCGTCGCGTCCTCAAGCAGTCCGCGCAGGCGTTCGGCATGGTGGATGTTGACGATGCGGGCGAAGTCGCCCCCCTTACGCGGGTCGTCGCCATAGGCATGGCGGATCGTCGCCCGCAGCGCCTCGGAAAAGCGCTCCTCGATGCTGCGGTGGACGAAGACGTGGTCCGGCGCGATACAGGTCTGGCCGGCGTTGACGAACTTGCCGAAGGCGATCCAGCGCGCCGCCTTGTCGAGATCGGCACCCGGCCCGACGATGGTCGGCGACTTGCCGCCGAGTTCCAGTGTCACCGAGGAGAGATGCCGGGCGGCCGCCGCCATGACGATCTTGCCGACCTCGGGGCTGCCGGTGAAGAAGATGTGGTCGAAGGGCTGGTCGAGCAGTTGCTGCGAGACCTCCTTGCCGCCCTGGACGACCGCGACGAGATCCGGCGGGAAGGTTTCGGCGATGAGGTCGGCGATGACCTGCGAGGTGGCGGGCGTCATTTCGGAGGGCTTGAGGACGGCGCTGTTGCCGGCCGCCAGCGCCGAGA
>JAEZOB010000002.1 GCA_023414355.1 Bacillota bacterium
GTATTATAGTCCGCCGTTGAGAGCTAATCCAATGTCAGACGGCCTTCTTCATCGACTGAGTTCAGTAATGTTTCTGTGCTTCAAAGATGTGATTCGGTAACAAGTCATTTAAACGAATGATTTTACTGCCTTTACTTTCATAATAGCGCAGCATTTCGTCAATTTTCCTTTTATCATAACTGGTAATGCAATCTGATAAAACGGTAACTCCATAATTTTCTTTTCGTAAGTTGTAACAGGTTGATTTAACACAAGCAACAGCATCTGCTCCTGTTATGTAGAAATCACATATTTTATTTTTACAAATAAAGTCTGTAAATTCTTCACTGCTTAATGCGTTACCTTTGTATTTTGTAAAAACATTTTTTGATACTATTTTCAAGTCTGAAGCTAATTCAGACCCATGTGTATTGGGTTTAAGAGTCCTCGTGCCGGCTGATAAATTTTCATGCCTTATATAAATAACATGAATATTATTATTGACTGCCCAATCAATCGCTTTATTGATATTGTCAATAATATTCTTATAATTCTTTGTTATGTCATTTTGAATATCAATTATTACCAAAGCTTTTTTCTGCATAGTGTATCCTCCTGACAGGTAGATTGATTTGTTTTCTTTTTTATTGTACCATGTAATTGTTGACAACAGTATGGCAACAATCTATGATGATAAGAAGAAATTTTGAAGGGCGGTTATCAAATGAGAGTTGACAGGCTTGTGAGCATTATAATGATACTCCTTGATAAAGAGCGTATAGGCGCACAGGAGTTAGCAGATATGTTTGAAGTTTCACCCCGCTCAATCTACCGCGAGATAGACACTATCAACATGGCGGGTATTCCTGTTCGCGGGGCATCGGGAGTGGGCGGCGGCTTTGAAATTATGCAGAAATACAAGATTGATAGAAAGGTTTTTTCGACTGCCGACCTTTCCGCTATCTTGATGGGGCTTTCCAGTCTTTCTAACATGATACGAGGTGATGAACTGGTAAACGCCCTTGCGAAAGTCAAGAGTTTTATCCCCGCCGGCAAAGCGAAAGACATTGAATTAAAAGCAAATCAAATATATATAGATTTAAGTCCGTGGATGGCCAACAGGAACATACAACCATATTTAGAGATTATCAAAACGGCTTTACAGGAAAGCAGGCTGCTTTCGTTTGAATATGCAGACCGCTACGGAAATAAAACCGCACGATATGCCGAGCCGTATCAGCTTGTATTGAAAAGCAGTCAGTGGTACTGGCAAGGGTATTGCCATCAAAGAAATGATTTTAGGCTTTTTAAACTATCCCGCACATCAAACCTGCAAATACAAGAGGAATTTTTTACGCCGCGAGATTATCAAAAACCGCAGTTAGATTTCACTGATATTTTGGCTACTATGCAAACAAAAATCAAGATTCGTATTCATAAATCTATCATGGACAGGGTACTTGAATTTTGCGTATATGAAGACTTTGCGCCTGACGGAGATGAGCATTACATTGTAAGTTTTCCTTTCAGAGATAAGGAATTCTACTACAATATTCTATTCGGTTTTGGGGATAAATGCGAGTGCTTAGAGCCGTTACATATCCGCAATGAAATGAAACGTAGAATACATGACATAGCTTCCTTATACGAGGATTAGAATAAGGGATGTACTCTCTTTTTCACTGGTGTTATGAAGTTCACCAAGTGTAGTTATCCGGTGAAGTGCAGGAAAAGGGCAGTTTGGGAAGGATGGATTGAAAATGATGATACTTTTACATGATGAAAGAATTGCGAAAATAACTTGTATAGATAATAAGGAAAAAATAATATCATTAAGGCATATTCATGAGAGAATATTATTAGATGATACAAAAAGTCAAATAGGTAATAAATCAGATTTATTTTGCTATACAAGAGAAACGGTTGCAAAAAAATTAATTGAAGCTACTAATTATCTTCCCCGGGGATACAAGTTTGTGATTAAAGAAGCGTATAGACCTTTATCGCTACAAAGAGAATTTTTTGAAGATGCATTGGAATACTATAAAACTCAATATCCACTAAAAAATGACGATGAGATTTATAAATTGACATGTCAGTTTGTAGCACCTATTAAAGTAGCTGGACATCCAACCGGTGGAGCAATAGACATAACTTTGAGCAAGGATGGAATTGAATTAGATATGGGATCGGAGTTTAATGAGGCACCTATTGAACCAGAAAATCTTTCACATCTGCATTCCACTTATATAAGTGATCATGCAAAAGCGAATCGAAGAATACTAATTGATTGTATGGAGATGGTTGGATTTGCAAATTATCCGGCTGAATGGTGGCATTGGTCATATGGGGATTGCTATTGGGCTTTTTTAAATGGCTGTGAGGCTTTATATTCAGCGACTGATGAAAATGAAATTAAAACTATAAAAAAAGGAGAGAGATAATAATAAAGGTTGCACTTGCCGGTGCTTATGGCCTGACTGGTGTTGGGTACTATAACCATAATATATTGTAGTAGTAAGGAGGGTTTATCATATGGGATTTGAATATTTATGGATTTTTCTGCTGATCAGCGCAATCATTTGTACGGTTGGATTTTATAAATATGTTTATTTTCTTTCGATAGGGTATGGCTTTGCCGTTGCAGGCATCGGTATTACCCTTGCAGTTATGAGCATCAATGGAACCTTTCAAGCCGGAGTTTTGCACTATCTATTTTTCTTTTTTCTTTTTATTTATGGCGTTCGCCTTTCGGTCTTTCTTGCGGTTCGTGAAACGAAGAACATCATATATCGTAAGACCTTACAGGAAGTAACGGGTGATGAAGCCAAAATGCCGATATTTGTTAAGGCAGCAATCTGGATCTGTGTTTCTATGTTATATGTTGGGCAGACCTCCCCTGTCTTCTTCAGAATGTATAATGGCGGAAAATCCTCTGTAGTTGCATGGGTAGCTTTGGCCATTAGTACCTTGGGATTTCTTATTGAGATGGAAGCTGATCGGCAGAAAAGTATTCAGAAACGAGTTCGTCCGGATATGGTTGCAATGAAAGGTCTATATAAAATAGTGCGCTGTCCAAACTATTTCGGGGAAATTCTATTCTGGTCAGGTATATTTATATCCGGATTAGATATTTACAACGGCTGGGGTCAGCTTGTAATGGCGATTGTTTCATATATCTGTATCGTATATGTTATGTTCGATGGTGCTAAACGCCTTGAAAAACGCCAGATGAAGCGTTATGGTAGCGAAACAGAGTATAATACATATGCAGATAAAACACCGATTATCATTCCATTGCTGCCAATCTATCACTTGAATAAAAAATCAGAGAAAAACACCAAATAGAGCATCATTTACTTTTGACAATGCGGATCTATATTCGTTTTATAGGAACGAATACAATAGAAAAGCCAAGAGAAGATAACGAATTCAAGCTACAGGATAAGAAGGAGGGGGACGGATGGATCGAAGTGAATATAGTAAGGCAGAGAATTATTGGAAAAACCATGATGAAAAATCAATTAAAATGGAGCGTAATGCAATTCTGAACTTTGCAGACAACTATCTTTCAGAGCACAATACCGGTGCACTGGCCACCGGTTATCAAGATTTTGTACGTTGTACGCCCATTGAATACAGTTGGATCAAAGGCAGCTTTTATATGTTATCCGAAGGTGGTATGAAATTTAAAGCTCTTGCTGAGAATAAAAATGTATGTATCACTATATTTGAACCATACCAAGGGTTTGGTAATATTTCAAGTATTGTAGTGTCCGGAAAGGCTGAAGTAATTGAGATCGGCACTGAGGCGTACAGCATGGTGCTTGATTTTAAAGGAATTAAGGAAAGCGCAATTCAAAAGCTCACCCATCCCATGTATCTGATCAAGCTGGTTCCTGAAACGATGGAGTTGCTGTTCTCAGAGTTTAAAAAGAATGGATTTGATTCCAGACAACAGATTACATTCTAGCTTAGTAGTAAAGAAAATTACATGGAATTAGCTTCAACGACTCAAATGACCTACGATCTCTACAGCTAGCTGAGCAATATGTCCGCAAAATTTAAGGAATTGTTTAATAAAGGACAATAAGAACAGCAGTCTTCGCAACCAGCTGATGTAACCGTTGATGATGTTCCGGACCAAAAGGAAGCTCCATTGCCTTCGATGATAGTTCAGATTAAGACGGTATTATGCGGGCAATGTGGTGCAAAATATGATACGGGAACTAAGTTTTGTGGATCCTGTGGTACAAAAATAGTCTAAAGTATTGAAAAGGGTTAACACAGATTGGTTCTATGAAATACTGCAAGAAGTGGTCCTTGAATAAACCAGAATCCGAAGCTATCATGATGATATGTTATGAAACATGATATAAAATGAGGAGGAAGGATTAGAATATGGAATTTAATATCAAGCAATTAAATCAAAAAATCAAACCACTTGGTATGGGATGCTGGGCGATAGGCGGTACATGGGGACCGGAAGGTCTCCCCCTCGGCTGGTCGAAAGTAGATGATCAGGAATCAATCAGAGCAATAAGGCATGCCTATGATAGGGGAATCACATTATTTGATACGGCAGCTACATATGGCTATGGGTATAGCGAAGAAGTACTTGGGGAGGCATTGCAGGATATAAGAAGTAAAGTACTGATCGCGACCAAATTTGGATGTCCTTGTGATGATGTGAAAAGAGAAGGTCGGGGAGCAAGCGTGGAAAGAGAATCGATCATTAAGGAATGCCATGATTCGCTGAGAAGACTCCGTACGGATTACATTGATATTTATCAACTACATCTACAAGAGGTAGAGATAAGCCAAATTGATGATGTAGTAGAGACACTTGAAATTCTGAAAGAAAGAGGCAATATCCGTAGTTATGGCTGGAGTACGGATGCTCCCAAAAAAGCAGAGGCTATTTTAAAGTATCCCGCATGCAGTGCAATTCAGTTTGACTTAAATATATTTGCTAATAATGAGGAAATGATTAAGCTCATTGATGAACATCAAGTTATGGGATTAAACAGGCAGCCATTGGCAATGGGCTTACTGTCCGGAAAGTATGACCTGAATAGCAAATTGCCAAACGATGATATTCGTTCTGGATCATTAGATTGGTTGATATATTTTAATCAAGGAGTTCCAAATAGCAGATTACTTAGTAAACTTGAAGCTATTCGCGAGATTATCACATCCGGTGGGCGTACCATGGTGCAGGGAGCCTTGGCGTGGAATTGGGCAAGAAGTGAGTATATGGTACCGATTCCCGGATTCAAGAATGTAAAGCAGGTTGAGGATAATATCAGGGCACTTGACTTTGGACCATTAACAAAGAAACAGGTTGAAGAAGTTAATACTATTGTAAAAGAATAAATCGCTACCGTAGCAAACAACAAAGCAATCTGGAATATTGAATTTAATAATTAGTTTTAATTTTACCCTTCGATTTATGTTTGCAGAAATATATCGAGGGGTATTTTTTGTAATAAGCCGAAATCAGATACATTTTAAATATGGCCATGGGTTAATGATTTAAATGCTATATTTTAGCATTGCTATTTTCAATTAAAAGACTATAAGATATAATTGATCATGGTATATGCTGTAAATTATTATCTGGGGGAGTAAACATGAAATTAACCTTAAAAAGCAAAATAATCATTATAGTATTGGCGGTACTTGCAGTGGCAACTATTACACTTTTTCTATACGCGAAAATTACATATGGAGCAACACTAGAGGTTAATCTTAATATGATATCATCACGTGAGAATTATGAAATTAAGATCGAAAAGCAGGAGGATGAAGTAACTTATCTGTCTAAAGAGAGGAAGGGGGACTTTAAAATTCTTGCTTTTGCTGACATGCATTTTGATGGTATGGATAAAAAAGCAATGGATAAGACAATGGAGGAATTTCTGAATGCGTTGAATGAGGAGCGTCCGGACCTGGTTATTTTTACGGGTGACACTATTACTGCAATATTCAATAAAGAGAGGGCTGAAACTCTTGCAGACATCATGGAAACATACGGAATTTACTGGTGTGCAATACTTGGAAATCATGAAGGGGAGCACCAATTGGCCTTTAGCAGGGAAAACCTGATTAATCTATGGGCAAATGATAAGAAATATCCACACTGCTTAGTAAAATCAGGACCGAAGGACATTTACGGCTACGGTAATTATGTAGTTAACCTACTAAATGCAGATAATAATTTGATCCAGAGCATGATCTTCATGGATAGTGGTGATTATGTAGCCGAGGAGGATGTGAAGACACTTCATGTTAGTGAGAAATCCTATGATTATATCAAGGCTGACCAGATTGAATGGTATAAGAAGCAAATCAATAAACTGCCGGAGGGTACAAAGTCAAGTCTTTTTATCCATATACCTCTTTGTGAATATGCAATTGGATGGGATGCAATTTATGATGAAACTAGCAAAACCATTACAGACACAGCTGACTGCAGGTATTTTGACGGTATGCAAAGAGAGGCTGTCTGCTGCTCCGAATATAATAGTGGATTATTTGATGTGATGGTATCACTTGGAAGCACGCAGGCTGTATACTGCGGTCATGATCATGTAAATGATTATTCGATTTTATATAAAGGAATAAAGCTGAATTATCTAGAGGCAAGCGGTTATAGTACCTATGGCTGGAATGAGGTAACAGGAACTACGACAAATGTTGTAGAAGAACAATCTTTGCAAGGGTATACAATTCTTGAGATGAAGGAAGCCGGTGAATGCAAGATAACAAGGAAACGATACAAGAAAGAAACAGATTAAATCTCTGAACACTTTATTCCACTAAATCGTTATGAGAGTTGAATACGAAAAAAGGGAGATAAATCGCAAACTATGATTTGTCTCCCTTTTATAGAGACTGTGAAACAAAGTCTGTAAAATTAGTATTTACCTAAGGCTTTCTATGATAAAATAAAAATATCATAGGAGGCCTTTTATTATGGCAAAAAAACGTGAACCGGTCAGAATGACCGAAGGAAA
>JAEZOB010000055.1 GCA_023414355.1 Bacillota bacterium
TTGCTCCTTGGGATGAAACAATCCAGGAACTTTGCAAGATCAAAATGGAGTAAAATACTCGCATTCCGGAATTCTAGCAATAGGGTCCGGAATATTTTTTAGGCATACCCCGAAATTATGCGCTTACTCAACAAGCATATCTGAACAAAATCTAAATTCAGATATGTTTGCCGAATTACTTAAATAATTTGTTAATCATTATCTGATTTCTAGTTCATACTCTCAGCACAATGCAAAAAAGAGCAGGGTATGTTTTTCTACATACTCTGCTCTGACGTCATTCTTAATTTAATTATATTTTATGGTTACATAACCATCTTCCTCAGATTAGCCTTGTGTTTCCATTGCCAAATTCAGTTTATCATTATAATATTGCAGCATTGTCCTGTTGGCTTCTTTTTTATAATGTGCGCAGGCAATGCTCAAAAGTCTGATATATTCGACTTTGTACTCTGCTTGTAAAGGATTTGCCCAGGCATAATCCTTATTCTCGAATGGCATTCCTTTGTAAAGTTTTATTGCTGTTTCAACCTGCTTAATATTGCTTACGGCACATTGATTAAACTGAAACATATCGCAATCAATTTCCTCGATTGACATTCTCATTTCATTATGCTCTGACTCAATTAAGTCCTCATAGCCATAGCCTTTCAGCAGTTTCTTTAGCTTATATTGCGCTGAATACAGGTTGGCAATTACCTTCTCTTGTTCGAGGTATGGCCATAATGCGCTTGTAATATTCTCTTTTTTACATAACGTCCCTTTCCATAAGTCAATAATAGGCGCTGATTGATATTTCTTAGTCCGACACCCGATTTCTTCTCAAAATTGTTCAAAATTTTATCAAGCTTATCCGGCAAAATACCGATTCCATTGTCTCGAACCTCAATTATTGTTTCTTTCTCATCGGATATTACTCGTAATGTGATCTTGATTCTATCTCTGTTTTTTAAGCCATGGCGAATAGCATTTTCAACCAACGGCTGAATAATAAGCATTGGAATCAGTACATTATCTGCATTTGATATATCATATTCCATTTCAATCTGGTTTTCAAACCGTGCCTGCTCTATGGATACATATGCTCTGAGAGTGGCTAATTCCTTTTCGAAAGCGATTAAACCATTGTGATTTTCAAAGTCAAAGCTGCCCCTGAGAAATTCGGATAAATCTTCAATCAGTTTTTTGCTTCGTTTCTCATCAATGGATACAAGTCCTCGGATTGCATTCAAGGTATTAAATAAAAGTGTGGCTTAATCTGAGATTGCAGAAAAGCAATCTTCGCATTCGCAAGCTCCAGTTCGTTTTGTTTATATCGTTTGTTAAGTTCTATCTGTATTGCCACATAATTAATCAGCAGAGATATTGTGAATAAGGTATTCATTCGTATCACTACATTAATAGAAGCAAGCTGGGCCAGTACACCGACTAGCGGTAGGATTTGAAAGGATAAAAGTGCAATAATGTCCATATATCGAAAGCTTTTCTTATATCTTAAGATCATGTATGAACATATGACAAGGCATAGACCCGGCAAAGCATAGGATAACCAATTCAAAGGACCACGATAAAAATTATTAGCCGTGTTCAATATACAGCCGGTTCACTTTACTCTCTTTTGTATCGCTTGTCAGAATATGAACGGTAATAATTATAAGAATGATAATGCATAATAGTTCAACAGTTATATTCGTCAAAGCTGTACTGTACATTGTCTATGGCCACTTTTCTTTACCGTTTATCTTTTTGTCTCTTAATCCTTATCTCTAATAAATAACATTGTACACCCCTCTGCAAGAAAATCTGAATGAAATCAAAATAAAAATAATCATCACAATAAAATGTCCAGTGCTCTTGTTAGCACGGTATCCCAAGGTCTTGACTCAATCACACTAATACCATTCTGCTTGCAAGTATCTGCTATCCACTTTCCATATGTAATACTGATCTCGGCTCTGTAATGCTGTAAGTCGCCGCCTTCTCTTGATAAATAGTTCTGGCATATTTGATTCATGTCTGTTTCATTCACAAAAACTGACTTAACCTCTTGATTCTCGAAAGCTTTCGTGAATTCGGGATTGATAAAATCGCCCTCTATAATAATTGGTAACTTGTCTTCAATATGTCTGTTTACAAGCTGTTTTAATACCGGTATCATTTCTATGCCAACGTCAATCAGCCAGTTTACATTGGAATCAACTCCAATATCCATCCAATTTACACCGGTATTCCAATAATGTATTGCAGGATACCTTTCCTTAGTTGTAACCGTTTCTACAGTTAGGTAGATATCATCTACTTCTAATACATTTACACCATAGAATCGGGCTATTTCATAAGCCAAGCTAGATTTACCGGTTCCCGAAGCCCCACCAACAAATAAAACTGTCCAGTTTCTGTCTTTTTTCATTTATTAATCTCCTAAGTAAAATCATTTAATCTATCAATACTATAACAAATATGTAATTTCATCTGCATCCATTAATACGCAGATTCTTAAATGTTTAGAAAATATATCACTTACAGCTTCACTAGCCTACATAGTAACTAAATCCAACACCTCAAGCGGTTTTTCCATATGTATGAAGTCATGCTTTCGTTTTGAAGGTTGTGTTGTACCTTCTCGTAAATACCAGACTGCTTGGACTACCACCATCCCTAGTCTTCTGGCAGTCTCCAGCTCTTCACTGCCACCGTCTCCTACATAGATGCATTCCTCCGGCTTCACAGATAAATCCTCCATACATCTATGGAATATCTCCTCCTCCGGTTTTTGGATTCCCTGTTCAAAGGAGAGATAAATAGCATCAAAATATGGATACAGTTCACTTCTTCGGATTACATCCGCTTCCTCAGAAAAGCAGTTACTGATTAATCCGATCAACACGCCCCTTTTCTTCAACGCTGAAAGCAACGGAATAATCTCATTATGTAAATGCCGAAAGCACTCTTCCTTCGCTGCGATTCGTTTTTCAGCGATTTTCTTTAAAAGTGTTTCAGAGTAACAATGATTTTCGCTAAGGATCTTTTCCAATACTTCTTCTAATGTTAATTTCCCTATCGTGCGTTCATACTCAGTCGGACTCCAAAGTGCCTGAAATCTGTCTTCTGTGATGCCAGCCTCCTCCGCCATTTGTTTTCCAAAATAGAGTGGACTATTATAGTGCGTAATTAAAGTTTCAAACATGTCAAAAATTACTGCTCGTGTCATCATTTTCCTTTCCTGATCAATACCATTGTATTATCTCTCTATAAGAACCCCTGCATCCCTCATTTTTTCTATCTGCTTTTCAAATATTTTCTGGTTCCTGCTTCCTATACACTTTAGTGAAATGTTAACTATATATCCTTCCGCTATAGCATCCATAGCCGTGTATGCAACACAGCAGCTTCCATCAATTCCCACCATAGTAATGGCTTCAATGTTTTGCTCCTTAAGAAATTGCTTTAAATCTTGATTGGTAAATGCACTTGGGTAATCCTTAACAAATGTAAATGATTTTGGAACATACATCCCATTCGCCAGCTCATAGCATTTCCTTTCACCATGCAGTTTCCCATTGTTTTTAACAAAAACAATCAAATCTCCATCTGTTTCCGCCTGTCTGCTTCTCTCGTTTATTTTATTAATCA
The DNA here is from genome assembly GCA_023414355.1 of Bacillota bacterium. Lineage (GTDB taxonomy): Bacteria > Bacillota > Clostridia > Lachnospirales > Lachnospiraceae > Mobilitalea. Next base: position 3,634 of record JAEZOB010000055.1, read on the forward strand.
GTGCTTCTCTATCATACTTACTCATGTAATGTTCCTGCATATCTATTACAAGAAGTGCTCTATTTGTCATACGTTAATCAGCCTCACACAATAAAGTATCCTGTCATTAAGTGACCTAGCCCATTCAATTTATTCCTCATGCCCTCTACTTCCAATCTCAAGCAAATTACCTTCAGGATCTGCAACATAAAAATTTCGTATACCAAAGGGATAGGTTACAGGTTCACCTGTAAATGACTTTACTCCAAGTGTCATTAATCGCTCGTATTCTCTGTCAACATCAGAAAACTTTGAAAGCCAAATACCAATTTCCATTGTCAGGTTAATTCCCTTCGACGGGTAATAGGACTCCCCTACAGCTTCTGCAAAAGCTTTACGATCATATAGAAATAATGATAACGGACCACTGTTTGTTTTAAATTCAGCAAATAATCCACCGTCCCAGTCAGTCTCAAATCCCATGATGTCTCTATAAAACGAAACCATCTTTTCGATATCTTGAACAAACAGACCTACACCGACATTAGCATTCATACCATTCATAAACTAATCCTCCAGTAATCATTTTTTATATTTATCATAACACGCTAAAAATGACAACAGTATGTCTTGATCAAAATATAATTAATCAGTAATTCGCCTTGTCTGGCTATTGTGACGCTGTTTATAAAATGCGAACCAATCAAATCTACAAATTGGAATTTTATAAACTAGTTTGATTTATTATTCAACCATTCACTTGTATAATTTCTATACTGTTTATTATCAAGCATCTTCCCTTCACTTCGCATAATCATGGCAACTATATGTATTGCAACATCTTCTACTGCATATAAGGCATTATCAGTATCACTTCCTCTTTCAACAGGTGGATTAGACTTATCTGTACAGCTCTCATCATTTAGAACACCATATAATCTTTTATCGCATTATTAAATTCTTCTTGATAGGATTTATTCCATGTTCTCACCCTATTTCCTGCAAAATATGCTACTGAGAATGGGTATGTTCTTCTTATCCATACCATAATTTCATCTGGAATATTTAATCTTCTTTTGTCAGTATTATCAATATGGCAATCTGGATAACTATAATATGTTCCGCCTGTAAACAATTTTACGGTTATGTTGCAATTAGCTTTTAATTCATTTGGGATAGGATTAATAAAATATTTATCCAATGTAATTAGTTTGTGGTTTAATAATGTTGCATCAATAAAATAGCGTTCCCTCATTTATTTATCCTCCCGTTATAAAAACACAAGGTTTATCAGTACAAATTCAAATTTGCTATTGCTTAGTACAACGTCTTAGTTCACTAATTATAATAATTGCTAGTTAAATTTTATCTAATCCTTGCCTATCATGCTAATAACATAAAGAGGAGTAATAGCGTCATCCTTATTTGATACAATAGAATCCAGCCTGCATATTAGAAAACCAGAGTAATTCTACTACTCGGAAGCCACATTCGCGATAAAGATGCAAATGTTCTTCGATTGTAATCGGAAAATATTCTTTATCAAAGCGGTCTATATGATTTTGAATCTGTTCTTTACTTTTCCCTTTGGATCTCTGAAAATCAGCCCATTTCTCTTTGCTATTGGCAATTCCCTGTACCGTGAAGGGACGAGTATTTTCAAATGTAATAAATACTCCGCCCTCAGTAAGGAGCTTATAGCAATTCTTCGTTGCCGTCATTCGTTCCCCTTTGGATAGATAATGATGGGCTTGTACAGCCGTAATGACATCCGGACGTAATGTTGCTTCGAGCTCAATATTCTGAGAAGTGACAGGTGCTAAGAACTGTATCCGTTCACTTCCATATTGGGATAATTTGAGACGTGCCTCTTGAAGCATTGCTTCAGATGGATCTGCAAGAAGAAATAAGGTATCCGGAAAGAGTTCTATACAATTACTTACCATCGTTCCGGTTCCTGCACCTGTATCAAGCCAGATGGCGGGATTATTATTAATTATCTGGATTGTATGTACGATTTCCTTATGAACTTCAGCATAATAAGGTATGGTATTTAAAATCTGTGCATCATAAACTGAAGATAGATGTGGTGTCGTGTTATCAAAAGTATTCATATTTCCTCTTTTCTTATCAGTTATTTTGATCTACTCTCTCAAAAAACTCCTGCGTATTCAACCACCCCTGTATGTGCTTATGCAGATGCGGTTGAATAGACGGATAGGTAAGGTCCTTCGGCAATGTATCGGATAATATTAATTCGGCAATTTCAAAATCCTGAGGTAAACTATCCAATGTTCTGACTTCAGCATAAAACAACATACCATAGCTGGTTTGTTCTTCACTGGTCACTCCATAGATGCAGATAGGATATATCTCAAAATCAATTGCTCCGGTTTCTTCATAAAGCTCACGCCTTGACGTACTAAGAATATCCTCCCCGGCTTCCCGATGTCCGCCTGGGATCTCCCAGGTGGAACGCTCTTTGTGACGGCAGAAAATCCACTTATCCTGAAACCTTGCTGCTATTACAGCAAATTTTAACAACTCATCCTCTATTTCGTCATGAGTACAAAATGATACCTTTATCATAAACAGTTCTCCTTAAAGCTACGGTTTCTTCTTAATCATTATCAATGCGAAGTGATCCTTTCGGTCCTCACCCTCTAAAACTCTGTAATGTATCCAGCCACCCTGTGTACCTCAAGATAAATGTTTACGACCCTTCAGGCTCATTATAAGCATACCAATCAGACTCCGGCAGCCCCAACTCACGCAGTATACCATTTAAGTATCCAATGTTATACATGATATGCCGTATTTGCCCAAGAATCACATCTGTATAAGTAAACTGCGGTTCATTGCCAAAGACTGATAAACTCAATTTTTCATCATCCAAATGATCAAAAACACTAGTAGTTTTCGTTTGAATTGCATCAAGATACTCTATCATTTTATCTTGTGAGATAAATAATCCTTCATAGCTGTCTGCATACAAATCAGTGTTATAGGCATCATCGAAAATCATTGTACGCCATTCACTGTCATCATGCTTTTCTCGCATCCAAAAATCAATATAATATACATAATGAAAGACCTGTTGCCAAAATGGCACCTCGTTATATGATGTAGCCCAGACCTCTTCCGGACATACACTAACAAGCACACGTGCCATGTGAAAAGTCGAGTCAAACTGATTTCTCAGCGCCTCTGTAATCAATCTGTTCATAATAATAACCATGCCCTTTCCATAAGCTAGCGATTTGTGCAGTGCACAAATTGCCGTGTGAAAAATTATTTTTCACACTATACTCCTCTTTGAATAATCGCCATATACTACTGATCTTAAATATTAACAATCTACCTTCCAATAACAATAATGGTCAGTAACAATTCTATCTAGCTCTTTCATTTTTGCATTATCGCTGTAATTCTAACAGTGTAGTTTAATACATTAATTCATCTTCTCCTGGCACTCACTACATTCTCTATCATGAAGGGAAATAATTCCGCCACATTTGGGGCAAGTATATAGTTCTTTCTGATTCTCCATGAATTTCTCCAGGCCGTGCTGACGAACAAATTTGCTATTATCTATTAAGCTTGCTTTATACCTCGTTTTGTAGCTTTTCTCAAGATATTTAATCTGTTTACAGGGATAATCAGTGCATTCATAACAATAAGATAATCCTTTTTCCTTAACACAATTTTTTATCTTACATTTTTGGCAATGTTCCGGCTTTCCGATATCATCGTTCAAACAACCGGCGCATGGTTTCTTTTGATAACAATGCTTATAACATACTTTACAGTTCATTCCACAGGGAGCAAACATAATTGTATCAATATTATCTTCTGGCATTTTCATTATGTATCCTCCTGAATTATGAAATTCTATACCAGTTTTCAACTGATATGATGCATACAACTGATTATCATCATAGTAACAGCTTATATTTATTTCTTGAATTTTTTTGCTACTGCTTCCCATTAAAGTTCCTTTTCTTACAGTGACATTATTGATTATACCATATCCTGCCAACGATCAATAATGTTTTTCAATTAAAAATAAGGAAAAGAGATTATTCTCAATTCCTTATTAATTAGTAACTGTAAATTCATCATATAATTGATTATCAAATTATCTATAGCAATATCGATGATTTTGAGCTATGCAGATGTATCAAGGTAATATTCCGAGCTTCATTCTGTAACTCCCCAAGCTTTCAGAGCCGGTAGTTTGTATTTTGTAGTAATCCGTTTGATTAAGAATATGCATGCTATTCCGAACAGGCTGGCAAAGGTGCCTCTTAAGAACACCATCGTGTCGACACCGTTATTTGAATTGATATGTAGAATGTTTTGGATCGTATTTGCTGCAAAATGCGCTGCTATTGATGTCCATAAGCTGTTTGTCTTTTGGAACATATATCCCCAAACAAATCCAAAGGTTGCTGTACCAAGCATGAGAATCAGTGCATTCATCAAAGCCCCTAGCATACTCTGTTCTCCTGTTAGAAAACTCTTCAGCGGCCATACCCAATGCCAAAGTCCAAACAGTAAGGCTTGGAATAAGTTTGCTTTCCAAAAAGAATAACGTGTTTTAAAAGTCGGCAGAAAAACACCTCGGAACAGTCCTTCTTCCATTAATGCATTGATGATATTTCCTGCAATCAGCCATATACCAAATAAAGCACCTCCATTTACACCCTGCTTCGGATCAATTGCTGTAAACATCAAGTTTGGACCTTGCTTACTGAACAATAGAACGGAATACTCTATTCCGTAGGCCAACAGGTATATCCCTAAATTCATAAGTAATCCAAGAAAAATACAAAACCATAGGTTTTTCTTATGCAGTCCTATGGAAGAAAAGGGCTCCTTAATCTGTGTTACGAACAGGATGACTAGGAGAAAGCCTAAAGTTTTTGATACTATGATTTCGCCAAGTAATTCATCAATCTTTAGAATAAAAAGATCATTCAATCGTAATATAAATGCAATCAATAATATGAGAAATGCCGATAATATAGGCTTCTTTTTTAGATAACTACGCATAAAGCTCCTCCGCTTGTTTCAATTAAAGTTTTAAGGCCGTCTTACTGTTTTCTTTCCTTTAACTGCTTGTTGATATATGCTATATCTTCATTCAGTCTGAAAAGGTTGATGAAAGAACTGATAAAATAAATAACTATTCCCATAAGTATAAGAACCCAGATCGGTGTACTGCGATACCAATGGAAAAGGAAGCCCGCAAGGATAAGGATCGTAAGGATATACCCGTTTTGTAATAATACTTCCACGATGAAATACTTGCTTTCAACATTTTGAAGAAATATCATCCCAACCTGAATTAGGATATTTACAAGAAGGCATTCATAAACAGTTCTGATAAATATGCATTCACCCTGAAAGCAAGTTGCAACCAGTGCAAGTGTTATTAATGTCAGTCCTGTCGTTGCCAGTGTATTTTTAATTAGCCGCTGCATATGACTACCTCCCCTGTAATTTGTTTTTGATATCTGCTATGTACTTCCGAGTTACGGTAATACGCTCACCATTGATCAGCTTAGCCTCAATATGGCTGTTAGCCAATTGCTTGATACTATCAAGCGCATTCATATTTACGATACAGGACTTGCTTATCTGTATAAACCCCGAGTTCGAAAGCATATCAAGCAGTTCGTACAATCGAAGTTCCGTACGATACACCGATTTCTCGCAATAAACAAAGGTCTTCTTATCAATGCTCTCAATATAATAAATATCTACAGCACTGACTCTAAGCTGCCTATTCTCATCACTGCACTTGATAGCACAATCCGCTGATTTAATTAAGGATATCAATCGATCGACTGTATGATTCTTCTTGGCATATTTGATCAGTATTTCTATTTCCTTTTGTGCCAGGTTTTCTTCTAACTTAATTAACAATATTGTTATCCTCCAGTATAGGAATTTTATCTCAATATGCAATAGATATAAGACTGACGTACAAATTTGAACTACTAAGATACAAATGATATCAATTCATCCGGCGATATTATGTAAGATTAAAGTTGTCGTTCATTGCTTCCGGTTAATTTCTTACATTTTAGCATAATGCAAGAAATAATGCCATACATCTCCTTTTCAATCAACTCCCCTGATTAAGTAAACATTATAAAAACTCTACCTAAGTATTTCAATCCAATACCCGGTAGAGTTAATTTGATACTATTGATTATTCGTATACTGACAAGCTAATTTTGAAAAGAAATCCACTCTAGGCTCCAGGAATTTGAGCTGATGTTTATCCAAATCACCGGTATAGTGTTCAATGGGCTCAAAGATATAGTCCCAGTTCCAAAGTGTCTCATCAACGTTTAGATATTCCCGGAACATTTCGCAGCCAGTCGGTGCAATGGGATGCAAAAGTATTGCCATCACTTTACAAGAGTAGAAACAATCAATTAATGTCTGCTTACGAAGTGCTTCATCACTGTTCGTGTCAGCAAAACGAATCTGACCGGTCCAGTATTTATTAACTTCACGAATGAATTCATCCAGTACATAGGAAATTCGATGAAACTCATGATTATACATATGGGTTTCATATTCGAGGACCTTTTCCTCGGCCATTTTCTTCATTACTTCACTTACATCACCGGAGGGAAGCTTTCCTTTAAAATAAGTTTGTGTTGCATAGAAGCAGGATCGAATCAAACGGTTGAATACATTCGTTAGCAGATTACCGTCCTTTAGGACCATATCAACTCCTACCCTGTCTTCCTCTTTCATATATACCTGAGGTTTAAAGCCTGTACTTTTCGAAGAAAGTCCAAGACCCATAAAATGCATTCGTAACTGCTCCGGAGTATAGAATTCTAATAGCTCATCAGCCATAGGCGGTTTGATATCTGAGCTGCTGCTTGCCTTCGTATCCATAAATAGAATATGGCGGTTTGGTATCACATGCGGCAGCTTCAGTCCTCCCTGTTCTGGCAGCAGATGCATAAACATTCCCATCTCGGTAATAGAATAAAAGTAAATATTGTCTTCTCCGATAAACTGATATACCAGAGAATCTTCTCCGTTCCACCATTCCACCCATTCCTCCTGAGGATGCCCGATTGACTCAAGGTAGGTTCTGGTAAAGGAGATTGGGGCCCACAAAGACTCCGGCCATACCCAGAAGGTAAGCTCCTTTAGCTCCTCTATATCCGGAACCTTTACACCCCATTCCACGTTGCCGGATAATCGAAATGGAACCAGTGTCTTGCCGGCTGTATAGTGAATTCCAAGGGAATCTAATACCTGCCTTGCTTCATCTCTTAAATCCAGTGTATCAAATTCAAAGGTGACTGAGCATTTCTTTTCCTCGTCCATTGTAATATGCGCAGGAAGCTTAGCTTCTAATTCCTCTAATTCTTTAAAATACTTTCTCGGCACATGCAGCAAGGGTTTCTTTAGAAATTCATCGATAATATTTAACTGATACTTACGGGTGTTCGTATTTTTCTTTAAGAAATCCATACGTTCCTGAAGCTCTTCAATACATTCATCCAAAACAAAATACCAGTTAGTAACATTATGATAGGTTGGTTTCTTACCGGAAAGCACAGAGATCGGATTAATCAAGTCACTTGGCATATACTGATGTCCTAAGGAACACTCATCTGCATACGCATGCTCCGAGGTACAGCCTGTAATTGGACATCGTCCAATCACCTGACGACCGTTTAAGTATACCTCTAGTTCTTCATCATAAAACTGGGGCGTAGAATACTTTTTGATATATCCTTGTTCGTATAAGGTATGAAATAGCCAGCTTGAGACCTCCTGATGAATCTCCCCACTTCTACCGATGGCAGAAGCAGCAAATAAGTTTGGACTGATTTCATAGTTATGAAGAGTTTCCCTTTGGCTCAAATGATTGCTCATAACATACTCTTCAATCGTACCTTCATAGCCATTCTCTTTCAACTTGCGATAGCTTTCCAAGATCGGTGAGCCATAGCAGTCAGTCCCCGAAACAAAGATTACATTCTCTTTACCGATTATGTCTCGCATAAACCTTGCAAAAATATCTGCATGTACAAACATCCCGCCAATATGGCCAAAGTGCAGGTTCTTATTCCCGTAGGGCATACCTGCTGTGATTACTGCTTTCTTCGGAAAAATCGGACGTTCTCCCGGCATTAGTCTTTTTGATATCATAAAAACACCCCTTGAAATAGTTTATATTCCAAGGGGCGATAAAGTATCGCGGTGCCACCCTATTTTACCTCTCTGTCACCAGAAAAGTCTCATTGGGTACTTCCATGCTATGGTTTATACCCTGGTCCTGTAACGTGGACTAACGTCATAGTATCACGCCAAATAGCGATCCATATGCGGCTCCAAGTCTTGTTTCATCTTATCTAAGTTATCTGCTTTCAGCATATGCAGACTCTCTGTGAACTTAAAACAAGAAAGCTTCAGCTTCTCTTGTTATGAATAAAATTACTCTTCTCTTCATAGCCTTTCAAATATTGCAAGCAAAGCTTACCGTTTCTCTTGCCGTAATAAATTTAAGAAAGTTTAGCATGTAATCTTCTCTTTGTCAAGAAATTATACCAGCATTCGCTCATTTACATTAGCATGTTCATATAACATTATTTGCATTCCCTTATTTTCATCATACCCTAACTATTTCGAAAGCAGTTTCCTTTCTTTCAATAATACTTTTTCGGTACTTATATCGACTCAATATATTTCACTCCGCAGTAGCTTTTCTAATACTAAGAACCTTAGTATAATCACAATGCTTAATTTCCGCTACTTCCAATCCAAACTGTTGAAAATAGTCTGGTAAATCAAGGTTAAGAAATTCTTCAAAGCCCTTGGGTTCTAGTTTCCTGACCGGGTAAAACAACATTTTCTGGACAGAGCTTTTGGGTTCCTCCCAATCCATCACCAATAGCCTGCCCTCCGGCTTTAAGATCCTTCTTGCCTCCAGAAGGATTTCTCCGGCCACATCCAGAGGAATTTCATGCAATACCAGAGAAATTACTATCACATCAAATGTACTATCTTTAAACTTAGTGTCGGAAGCATTCATTTTATAGAGACGTACATTATTAAGCTTTACCTGTTTGACCTTCTTTTTTGCGATTTGCAGCATTTCCCTAGAGATGTCGATACCGATAATCCTAGAGGTTTTATAATGCTTAGCGATCTCTATCGCATTGGTTGCCGTCCCTGTGCAGATATCAAGTATCCTGGCATCCGTCTGATTAATATAGGCGGATAACGCTTTCCTGGGATTGCGAGCATCGTTTTTAAAGTATATCACGTCCAGCAAATCATAAAATTTAGATATCACTTTATAAAGAACTAGGTTGTTCATAAGCAAATCCTCCTTAATAGTACAATAAACTCTTCCAATTACTATAAGAAAAAAAATTTTTCATACTTTACTCATCTATTCGTATGTTCCTCTTTGAAGGTACGCTCTAGGAAGCTCTCTTCCTCAAGGATTAGCAAATTTAACTCCTCCTTGCAAACCCATTCAAACAATTTAACAGTTGATCATCCGTTCAACTGTTATAAATATACCATCTGTTTCCAGCTAATGTCAAGAGTCTTTTATCTTACAGAATGTAACCTGAAACCTTCGAATAAATCCATGCGCATTTTTGCAGGAAAAGAAAAGGGCCTGTTACTTTACTATGATATGATACCTGTCAACTTGACAGGGAGCATATCACTATCCATGCAACAGTCCCTCTGAAGGATTACTTGATATAATAAATTACTTCTCCGTCCTTAATCTTAACCTTTACTTTACAATCACCTACCGTAACATATGTTGCATCATTGAAACCATGAGTATTCTCCGTAGTAAAGGATTCATAAATCGTGCTATAGACCAAGGATGGCTTTGAGGATATCGTGGCGATCATTGCTTTTAATATATCGGCATTTGTCTCCGCTATCGCTGATTGATCCAACTGTACATTGATGGAAATCTTATAACCACTCTTTGTTTTTGACAGATGAACTGAGTCGGTGCTTGTTCCCAGGCAGAAATATTGTATGGTATCGCTACTAACGAATAGCTCCGTAGTACTTAGCACTTTACCGTCCAGAGCCAATTCAAGCTCATTCCACAGAGTACTTCTTCCGTCCCAATCACTCAAAGCTTTTTTTACCGGTAGAAAGCTACTCCTGACAGGAAACTCGACACCCCTGACATTAATTATCTTTGGTTCGGGTTTCGGTGTAGGGGTAGGCTTTTTCTCAGAATCCGACGTCGCTATCGGAACAAGAACTGGAACTTCCTGATCACTGCTATAACAGATCACCCCGCTATAGCCTTCATACTCTTTCGTAGCGGTGGTGTTAAAATATTTCATAGAGATTAATGTACTTAAGGTGAAGGCTTGACAGACATTGCAATCATTCGACTTACTGACATAAGCACTGTTGGAAGCAGCTATGACTTTTTTATTGGCTCCGTTCGTATAGGTATATTCCTTCAAATTTATTTTATATATGTTAAACCTGCTCGAACTTCTTTTTATCGCAAAGGTTCCATTTCCATTGTTTTTATAAGTAAAACCCAACGCCTTGGATAATTGCTTAGCTTTCACCATGATATTACCATCGCGAGATTGTTCGAGTAAATTATGATACTCCTTCCAGGAGCCATCCTCCTGCTGGATTAGGACCAGGTACCGGCCTTGGCTTCCCGCATAGGCTTCTATCACTTCTTGATGGAGGCAAGTAACTATCAAAACAATAGCTATTTGCATAACCATCAATTTTATATGTATTTTCTTCATTATAGTTGCTCCGGTTATTCGATTTCAAAGGTACAATACACGATTACTGTAACCTCCTTTTCAAGGGATACGGTATCTTTATCTACATAATTACCATAATCATAGTAATCATCGTAATAATCCTCCGGGACATCATAAAGTGGTGTAATCTTAATCTTGGAAAGGTGCGCATGTGCCAATTTCCCCAGCTTGCTTCCTGCATTCTCAGCAATCAGCTGAGCACGATTGGTTGCATCCTTTGTTGCATCAGCCAGCATCGAAACCTTTAATTCATCCAACTTAGTATAATGATATTCCGGAGCAAAGGATTGGAATTCGACACCTGCATTAATCAGCTCAGAGGATTCTCTGGAAACTTCTGTGACCAGATCAATTTTATCTGAGGTAATTGTCATTGTCTGACTGAGATTATAATGGTCAAAACGGCTTTCTGTATTTCCAAACTCATCCTTTACAAAATCAACATACTGCTCATTGATGGAAATAGCCGAAAAGATTAAATCCTCTTCCTTGAAGCCCTTCGCAAGGAAATAATCCTTTACCTTCACCTTGTCTGCCTCAAGTAAGCCATAACCCGTCTGTAAGTCTTGTGCTTCAATACTATAGCTTCCGGACCAGATGATCATATCGGAAACGATCTGCTGCGTAGCCCATCCCTTGATATCGATATCGTTTCGTTTACTTTTATACTCTGCTAGCCCATACACACCCAGAAAGCAGGAAAAAATAATCGCTGCTGACAGAATGAGCGCCACAATGATATTACCAATCATCTTTTGCTTGTTCTCGTTCATAAATAAATTTCCTCCCTTATCCCCTGTTATCATTTATTTGGATATATTAAACAATTCTACAAAATGTATAGGGAAATAGCAAGTAGTTTAAAAATACTTAAGAAAAATGTAAATGATTCGATCACAAGCATATAAAGGAGATTTACCGAAGGGTATGTATCAGATGCCCCACTCTTAATGAAATATATAGGAAAATGTATACGCCCTTTTATCAAAGCCAAGCTTTACATAAAACTCATGAGCTTTTTCACGATGAAAGCCCGAATCCAGCTCTACCATCTTCATCCCCTGCTTCTTTGATTTTTCAATTACTTCCTGGATCATCTTCGACCCATAACCTTCTCCTCTGTGCTTTTCATCGATGACCATAGCATTTACATAAGAGACGTAACCCTCCTGCCAGAAATTATTTAAAATAGCATAGGAACAAAAACCGATTACCTTACCATTTAATACAGCACAGAACAGCTCATCTGTTGTGGATAGTACTGCCCGGCTAAACACCTGATTCATTTCAGCTTTATTCAGCTTTTTATTCGGCCAAAGCTGCTCCAATAAAACATATACACTGTCAAAGTCTTCGTTTGTAGCATTTCTGATTAAGAATTCCATACTTATCCTCTCATATCATCATTAAACTAAATTATCCGTTCCTTTAAGCTTCATTGCATCATTTTAGGCATTACTAAAATATATACATTATAGTAATACCATACATTTCCATCAAAAGAAAGGCTGTTGATCCCAATTCAACAGCCTTTCATCAGTAATATTAATATAAAGCACAATTTGCCTATTCGCTTGTCACCGGGAACCAATGAGTTGTTTTATTCGCTATCTTTACCAGAAACAGCATAACCGGTACCTCTGTGAGGACTCCCACTGTTGTCGCAAGTGCGGACGGTGAATCCATTCCAAAGAGCGCTATTGCAACCGCAACCGCCAATTCGAAGAAGTTGGAAGCTCCGATCATACCTGCAGGTGCTGCTATATTATGGGGTAGCTTTAATACTCTGCAGGGCAAATAAGCAATAAAGAATATGATAAAGGTCTGGATAATCAGCGGTATTGCAATCAGTACAATATGAAGTGGATTACTTAAGATTACTTCTCCCTGGAAGGAAAATAATAAAATAAGGGTAAGAAGAAGACCGATGATAGTTGCATTATCGAATTTAGGTAAAAAGGTCTTCTCAAAATATTCTAATCCCTTTCTTTTGGTGATTAACATCCTGGTAATAACTCCCCCAGATAGAGGAATCACCACGAAAAGGATCACCGATAAGATCAAGGTATCCCAGGGAACCGAAACATCACTGACACCTAAAAGGAACTTCACAATCGGAACAAAAGCAATCAGGATGATAAGATCATTCGTAGCCACCTGCACAACCGTATAGGCTGGATTCCCCTTAGTTAACTGACTCCATACAAATACCATCGCCGTACAGGGTGCTGCGCCCAACAGTACGGCCCCTGCAAGATATTCCTTGGCTAATTCTGCCGGTATGATAGCACCGAAAATCACATAGAAAAACAAAACTGCAAGTCCATACATCGTGAAGGGCTTGATCAGCCAGTTAGTGATCCAGGTGACAAATAGTCCTTTCGGGTTCTTTCCTACATTTTTGATGCTTTGAAAATCCACCTTCATCATCATCGGATAGATCATTACCCAGATCAGTATGGCAGTCGGTATGGATACATTGGCATACTCAAAGCGGTCGAAGAAGTTCGGAATAAAAGGCATAAATTTGCCAATGGCTACTCCTATTACCATACACAATGCCACCCAGATTGTTAAGTACTTCTGGAAAAATCCTATTTTAGCTGTTTGATATTTACTCATCGTATTCTCTCCTTTTCACATTATGGCAAATACATGTATCGTCTCCATCCATCAGCCTGATCCAGTAGCTCTGTATAGTTTGCAGTACTACCTCATTATTCCAGTATTTGATGGATGTGCCATCTTTCCTGCTCTGTACTAATCCGCTGTCAGTCAATATTTTCATATGATAGGATAACGTTGGTTGAGTGATCTGAAAATACTCCAGGATATCACAGGCACACATTTCACCGCAGGATAGCATCTCTACGATTTTTAGCCTCGTTTCATCTGCAATTGCCTTAAATACTGAAGCATACTTTATTGATTTATCCACTGGTATTTCCTCCTAATTATACTGCAATATGTATATTATATAGAAAATCATCTATATATTAGATTAATCTATAAATAGATTAATGTCAATATAATTATGCAAATAGGATCAAATCGGGATAGCAAAAGTATTTTCCAAAAAAGTGAATGGACAGGCTTCCAAAGAGTATACGGGAAGCTAGCCCATTCACTTTTTTATATGATGCATGACAAAACAACCCATAGCAAACTACTGCTTTAATCGTTCCTTTAAATCTTTAATTTTGTATTCAATACTACTGATTGTTTTTAGAAACTCTTCATCGCTTTTCCCGGTAGGGTCATCTAATCCCCAGTCCTCGCGCAGCTTACAGGGTAATACAGGGCAATTCACATTGCAGCCCATTGTAATTACCACATCCGGAACCGGAATAGCACTGATCAATTTACTGTATTGAGATTGCTCCATGTCGATGCCGTATACCTGCTTCATCAATCTAACTGCATCGGGATTGATATGCTCCTTTGTCTCAGTACCAGCCGAATAGCTCTCGAATACATCGTCTGCGAGTAATTTCCCCAAAGCCTCCGCCATCTGGCTTCTACAGGAATTATGAACACAAACAAAGGCAACCTTAGGCTTCTCTGAATATTTATTTTCCATAGCATCCTCCTTCCTGCATGTTCTAAAGCTTCATGAATTTCATCACTGCTTCGACTAATGCTCCTATATTTTGCTAATAAGGATCGAACTATTCCCAGGCTATTCCCTGGAATTTCTTGAAGCTTTCCATGCTGATCCTGATACTCTCAATCTCATCATGAATGGTATAATCCTGTTCCAGAATTACATATTGAGTATCCGTGTATTCAGATGCTGCATTCAGAATGGATTGAATATCCATCCTACCTGTTCCTATTTCAACAATTGCCTCCTGCTGCTCATGATTATTGATCTTTGTATTGAACACATTCATCAGGGCTTTGAAATCAAATTTCTGATTAGGATCGATGAAACTGAAGATATTTACCGGGATATCGATGTCCTTCGAGAAATCCTTCTGATGGATGAGCTTGATGGATTTACCAAACTGCTTTATGATTTCCACCGGATCTGCTCCTCCTCGCATTGCCCAGTAGGTATCGAGCTGGAAGCCGACATATTCCGGATTCACATTGTTTTTCATAATCTCAAGCACGTATTCTCCATCGAATTGCTGAAACTCATGAAAATGATTGTGGTAGAGATAGTTAATTTCGGATGCCTTTAATCTTTCACCGATCTTATTATACTGCTCACACTTTCTTAAAAGATCCTCTTTACTCTCGAAGAAATCTGCAGAATTAACCAGATTCCCGGTGCCCAGAGTTTGATAATACTCTACTACCTGATCGACGTTCGACATGGTTAGCGGTGATATGTGTGAACTGATTGCCTTCATTCCATAGGAATCAAGTACTTTTTTCATCTCAGTAGCTTCCACCCCAAAGCCGCAACCAAAATCAACTGTTGCATTATGATTTGCAAATTCCACATACTTATAACCTGATTTACCGACATTCTCAATCGCCTCCAATGGATTGGCAGCCATAGAATTCTTCACTGAAAATAATTGTAGCCCTACCTTTAATGCCATATGCTTGTCCTCCA
This sequence comes from Bacillota bacterium, assembly GCA_023414355.1. Lineage (GTDB taxonomy): Bacteria > Bacillota > Clostridia > Lachnospirales > Lachnospiraceae > Mobilitalea. The sequence continues at coordinate 19,006 of JAEZOB010000055.1, forward strand.
AATATAATTACATTATGTTTCTGTCACAGACCTCAGATCAATCCTGCTTCTATCATGGTTCTGTCCGGATGCTTCGATCCTTCTTACTTTTATTACAATTATAACAGTTTTGGTTGTTTTCGTAAAATAGGAATTCTATCATTGGTTTGATCATCTTGGTCCTAGGAAGCTGGCAGCTCATCAGCATAATGATTCTCTTTTTCATAGGCTTTGATATATTCCAGCACACCCAGGTGAATTGCCCAGGCTATCTTATCCTGATAGCTGTCCTCTTGTAACAGCGCTGCCTCTTTTCTGTTGGTCAGGAAGCCGCATTCAACAATGACCAATGGACAGTTGGAATACTTCAGAAGATAATAGCTGCGGTTTGGTCTGGCTAATCTGTGGTTACCGTCCATGATACTTTTTTTAATGGTCTCCTGAAGGGTTTCTGCCAGTTTCTGTCCTTGTTCAGAACCCTCATAATAAAATACCTGAGCACCATGGGATTCTTCCTGCGTAAAGCTGTTTTGATGAATACTGATCGCAAAGGCTGCTTCATTGCTGTTGATAATCTTAATTCGATTTTTCATGTCTGTTCGCTTCTTGTCACCATCTGATTTCTTATATAAACCATTTTCATCCTTTCGTGTCATGACAACCCGGATATCTTCAAGCTCTAAGTACTTTTTCAATTTATATGCAATGCTCAAATTGATATCCTTTTCTATGACATGATTGATTCCTACTTTTCCCGGATCAAAGCCTCCGTGTCCCGCATCAATCACGATCGTAATCCCGTCCGTCCTGTGATTTCCCTGCCACTGCATTGTATCAAAGCCTTGTTTCAGAAAAACCACCGCTATAACTATTATGATGAAGGCTGAAACAATGATCCATTGCTTTCTTTTCAAGGAATTTTACCTAAGGCTTTTTTCATATAATCATATGTTCTCTCCTAATAAATAATAATCAAAGAGCATAATATTACGAAGCCGTAGCTCCTCTATTCTTCAAACCCCAGAAGATCAAGTATTTTCTTTTCCACCTTGCGGTTCTTGCCTACATAGGGATAATCGTGAATGTGAATAGCAGGGTTAAAATTAAGCTCTATAATAGAATAATTATCCACCTGGGGTTTTTCACGGATATCACGAATAATGATATCCGCACCGCAGATTTTTGCTCCGACAGCTTTTGCGGCACTCACCGCAATCTTCTTATATTCCTCCGGTATTTCCTCCGTATAGTCTATACTGTCCCCTCCGGTGCTGATATTGGAATTTTCCCTTAAGTATACTGTTTCTCCCATCATCGGAATGGTATCAAACGTTCTGCCCTGATGAGCAAGATATTCCTGCTCTGTCCTTTCCAGCTTGATTTTCTCCAAAGGGGTCACATACCCTTTCCCGCGCAAGGGATTCCTGTTTTTCATTTGGACCAGTTCACGGATGGTATGCTTTCCGTCCCCAATGACATTCGCGGGCACACGATGAAGAATTGCCACAACCTCCTCACCAACAGTAAAAAAGCGGTACTCTTTACCGCTAATGAATTCTTCAATTAATACAACCTCATCATAGAGAAATGCTGATTTTATGGCTTCCTTAGCCTCTTCCATCGAATATTCCCACTTAAGTATTGCTACCCCTTGGCCAAAATTGGTCGATTTCGGCTTAATTACAAGATCTTGCCCCCAGAATTCCTCGATTTTCTGAATTCCCTCCTCTACGCTTTTGATTATAATTCCGTAAGGTACTCGAAGTCCCTGTTCCCTGAGTATGATTTTTGTAACCTCCTTATTCTCCATAATCAATGGAGCAATATAGGAATCTACCGATGTTCTGGTTGCTTGCTTGATATACTCCACACGACCTTTATCGGATAAACGTATGAAATTATCCTCCCAATCAAGGACTTCTACCTTGACCTTGCGTTTTAAAGCTTCCTTTATCATCACCTGGGTTGATAACTCCAGACCTTCATATCCCTTTACCATAATTATTTCTCCATTCTATCGAAATTCTCGTTTGCTTTCGCTATTCTCATTCCATACTCCAGAAAGCTTTCCCCCCTGTTGTCTGATTCCTCTTGTATCATCGAGGATGGAAGTAATGCACTATTTTTAAGCTTCTCATATTCACGCTGAACACATTCACGATATACGCTGCGCCCGGCAGCTTGGTCTAATAACCCGGCGATCAGCATCAGCCGTTCAAAAATCATCTCTCCTTTGTGAAGCATCCTGATTCTTCCACCCTTCGGATCGTAAAGCATAAGCTTGGCTTTTCGGCCTGATAATGCCACGATATGATGGTTTTTATTATTAATATTCACTTCGTTGGTGTTAAGTGGCAGGCTTTCTTCAAAGAGGCAAAGCAACATAAAAACCTGCAGAAAATACATTTCTTCCAAACTGATTCCGTTTCGTATCATTGGATTCACGTCCAGTATTCGTACCTCAGCGTATTTTACACCCCGCTTCTCCAATGCATCGATCTGGCTTTCGCCCGGCTCGGTTATCTGCTTCAAACGAATCGGAGAATAAAATTCACTGTCTTTTTGCAGAATCTTATCATTTAACTGCAAATCGATTTTTGAGTATTTTCTACTCTTTTTTGACAATAAAGTCCTGATTTTCTGTATGTATTCTTCTTTCCCATTATAAAAGACATAATTTCTTACTTGTAGAGGATTTGAATATCCAAAACGGCTTACCCGTAGTGAAGTAGCATATTTGTCATAATTTCTGCAGCATTCCGGGCAGCATTTTCTGATTTTCTCTACCTCATTCTTCATCACACTATCATAGGTATCATCAAAGGAAGGAGATGCACCAAAAAGATAGATCAACAGCCAACGGTACCTTAGATAATTTCTCGCAACAGAAAAATAGATCTCATCTGTAAAATCTGTCATAGAAAGGGTTGCTCCCAATTCCTGATATAGGAACTGTAATAACCCCTCGCCAAAAGAGAAATTAAAATGAATTCCCGAGATCATCTGCATCTTTTTACCGTAACGGTTTGCCAGCCCCTGCCGGTACCTAAATGCTGTCTGGCCCTCCAATGTATCGGAAAAAGATGCAATCGGAATGAGTTCCTCCTCCGGTAATCTTGGAGGCATACTGAGCGGCCACAGAAACTCTTCACCAACTGCCTTCTCAGCTTTTTCGTGAAGATAGCTTAAATATTGATCGACCTCTTCTACTGAAGGAAAAGGAGGTGTTATCAGTTCCATCTGACTTTCCGAAAAATCAGTAGTAATTTCTTTGTTCATAAGTTTATCGCCAAGGACCACGGGATGAGATGTCAAGGCAAGATTACCTTCCTGTGTGACACGCTGTAGCTCTCGTTCCACTCCCCAGCATCCCTCAAGAAGCAGTTTTTGAGCTTTCTTTGTAAATACAGAATACATTCTTTCGAAGTCCCATTTCATCGCATAAATCTCCTTGATCACTAATCGTTAATATTTTTCCCAGCATAGTCTCCAGCTCAATTACCCTTTGCTTTAACTGAGCATAGTCTGGTTCTTCCCAATGTATTTTGATATTATCTCGTTTTACGATCCTTCCGGGTACTCCTACGACGGTGGAATTGGGCGGTACTTCGGATAATACGACAGATCCTGCTCCGATTTTAGAATTGTCTCCTACTCGAAAGGACCCGATAATCCTAGCTCCGGCACTGATCATGACATGGTTTCCGATGGTAGGATGGCGCTTTCCTGTTTCTTTACCGGTTCCACCCAGAGTTACACCCTGATACAGGGTGACATCATCTCCGACGATAGCTGTTTCACCGATTACTACACCGTTACCATGATCGATGAATAACCGCTTCCCAATAGTCGCCCCGGGATGGATCTCTATCCCGGTTCTTCTTGCAGATTTTTGTGATATCAGTCGTGCCAAAAAATAATGCTTCTTCAGATACATCGCATGAGACACCTGATATGCCAGAATGGCATGAAAGCTCGGATAAAGCAACACTTCCCAGGATGACTTGATTGCCGGATCACGCTCTCTTACTAACCTGATTTCTTCTTTCACTCTCTTAATTACATTCATAATATAGCCCCTCTTATATATTGATTGTTTTACTGTTCTATGACTGTCGAACTTTATATGTAAAAATATTGTTCTGTAGAATAGCTCTACAGAACAATATCAATTATTTTAGAAAGTTTTGTATCTGTTCGACAGCTTCCCGGTTAATCTTACAGCTAAAGCTCTGACCGTTTCTAGTATAAGAAATCAGTCCGGCATTCTGTAGTTCTTTGAAATGGTGAGAAATTGTAGATTTGGATAATTCCATGCAGCAACATGCTTTTGTAAAACATTTATCCATTCCTTCGGTATTTATGTATTCACCACCTTTATTCTCTTCAGTCTCACACCATTCATACAGAGCTTTGAAAAGATATAACCTTTGTTCGCACGATAGCGCCTTAAATATTTTTACAATATTGTAATTATTCATAGTTTCATGATAATCGAACTATCCATCGTTGTCAAGCTATTATTTCTTTATTTCGAATTTACAATGAACGACGGCTGTGATCTCCTTTTCCAGTGAAGAGGTATCGTTGATACCATAGTCAGAAATCTCATTGGAGTATAGAGGCGTGATTTGCATAACACCCATATCGGCATATTTTAAATCACCCAGCTTATTTCCTGCATTTACAGCCATCATTTCCGCACGCTTCTTGGCATCAGCCGTTGCTTCCGCAAGCATGCTTACCTTCAGATCAGCAAGCTTCGTATAGAAATACTGAGGAGGATCGGATTGAAATGCAACATCCTCACTCAACAGTTCGGTAGCTTTACGAGAGATGTCTGTAATCTTATCAATCTCACTGGAGCTAATCGTAATCGTCTCGCTCAGATTGTAGCTGTCAACAATATTGGTATATACCCCATAATCATTCATAACGTAGTTGATATTCGTATTGATAGAGGAAAATACGATATCTTTTTTTGCGATACCCTGCTTTTCCAGATATTCAGATACCTTCTGCTTACTGGTTTCAAGCTTTGCATAAGCATCCTGCATCTGATTCGACTGTGTATTGAAGCTTGCGGTCCAAACAATCAGATCTGAGGTAATCTGTTGTTTTGCTGAGCCTGTAACAACGATATTGGTTTGTGAGGATTTTACCTTAACTACACCATCTATTAATATCATAGAAGATGCTATTGCTCCGATGACTAAAATAATTGCTACGATTATGTTACTGATCGCCCTCTTGTTGCCAGATTCATTCATAAAATACTCCTTCCTCCTACTGCATACTGTAAATGATTATGTCTCTTGATGGAATTTATCTCCATCGAATTACAGTATAACTATATAATACTTATATTCCCGAGTCAACTTCATATCCATTAAGATTTCTTTACGTTTCTTTTAATATTGTTAATAGTTTGTACTAAATTCTATATGATGAAGAAACTATGTTAGCAGGATGCAAATGTTGGATGCATGCATGCTAGGCAAGTATGAAAATCATTCTGAAAATAATAAGGCTTGGAATAAGTAGGGTGCGTCAGTGAGCAAATACCAGAATGATCCAACTTTGCTGGACACACAAAAATAGGGGCAGGATTTTCCTCCTGTCCCTATTCCCATTAAATAACGTTATTACTCTTCCGGCTTTTTCAGCCCTTCTTCCAACTTTCTCATCGTGTTGTCATAGCTTTGGATCTTATAATCCAGCCGATCAATCGTCTTCTTTAGCTCCTCCATCCTCTCAGCCAGGACACTACGCTGCTCAATCAGAAGTTCTCTTCTGGCCTTTACAGTGGAGTCTCCTTGTTGGAACAGGTTCACATATTCTATCAATATCTCAATCGGAAGTCCTGCGCTCCTCATGCACTTAATAAATTCCACCCATTTACAATCATCTTCAGAATAATCTCTCAGTCCGCTCTTATTTCTCGTGACACCGGGAAGAAGACCGATGCGTTCATAATAACGCAGTGTATCCTGCGATAAATCGTATTTTCTACTTACTTCTGCTATCGTCATACCTTTCCTCCTAACTTGTATTATGGCTGCACATAAAGCTTGCCTGCGCTATCCAATATCGGTATCGATAAATCTACCGGAATGTCCTATTAGCTAGATTGCTCCCACGATATTATGAGCGGTATACAATTCCTCCAGATACTTAATATCTTCCGTGCTCAAAGTAATATCGAAGCTACCGACTGCATCATCAAAATATTTTGCTTTTGTCGCTCCAATCAAGGGGGAAGTCACTCCCTTAGCAAAATGCCATGCCAGGGCAATCTGAGTCATGGTGCAATTATATTTTTCGGCAAGCTCTGATACTCTGTTTACGATTCCCATGTCAGAGTCCTTTGTTTTGTCATATTTTCCGGCTGCTACGACGTCCGTCTGACTGCGAAGTGTCTCTGCAGACCAGGGTCGGGACAATCTTCCTGCTGCAAGAGGACTGTAGGGTGTCAAGACCACTCCCTGCTCCTTACATATCGGAATCATTTCTCTCTCGTCCTCACGATATAGAAGATTATAATGGTTCTGCATAGATACAAACTTTGTCCATCCGTTCTTCTCGGCTGCGTTCTGAAGCTTAGCAAACTGATAGCCGTACATTGCAGAAGCGCCGATCGCACGCACCTTTCCCGATTGCACTACCTTATGGAGAGCCTCCATTGTCTCCTCCACCGGTATATCATAATCAAAACGGTGAATAATCAAAAGATCGACATAGTCAGTACCCAACCTTTTTAAGGAGCCGTCCAATTCTCTTGGTATTGCCTCCTTAGATAGATGACCTTCATTGAAGTATACCTTTGTTGCGATCACTACCTTATCCCGAGCCACATTATTTCGGATTGCCGCTCCTAAATATTCCTCACTGGTTCCGGCTGAATATACATTCGCAGTATCGAAAAAGTTAATCCCAAGCTCCAGTGCATGCTTAATAATCGCTTCACTTTCAGAAGCATCCAGTGTCCAGGCATGCATTTTACTTGCAGGATCACCAAAGCTCATACATCCCACACAAAGCTGTGATATTTCAATCCCGGAACCACCTAATTCTGCATACTTCATATCCTTCATCCTCTCTTTCACTATAAAATTTATCACAAATGTTTCAATTCTTGCTGTATCAAAAGTATTAAATTAAGCTTCAGACATTCCTACTGTCTGCACTGATATCATTTTAGTACTTGGAGTTCACTCCAAGTCAAGAACTATTTTTGTGACCCGCGAATTTAGCGGTTAAGTGCAAGATTAACTTCCGAAATGCAAGGTTAACTTCCATCTACACGCGCTTAGTATTGCACAAGTAAGAAATGTAATAGATGAAGGTGCCTAAAGTTACTTTTGATGCTCTAATCTGTAATTCTTGACTCACTCTAAACTCATTTTGATTAAGAAATCTCCTAAAATGAAATCTCATTTATCAAATCGATAAATGCCCTAAGTGCAGCGGACATCCATTTCGATTTGTGGTAAAGCACTTGCGTATACATCGGAAATTCAGGTCCTTTCCAGTTCAATTTGACAAACTTTTTCTGTTCAAGCTCTTCCTCAATTGCGGTCAACGGAAGAAATGTTATTCCCATTCCGCTGAGTACCAGTTGTTTTATCGCCTGTACATTACCGGTTTCTATGATGGAGCGCGGCTTTATATTCAATTGCATCATGATACTATCCAAAAGCTCCCGGTAACCACAGCAAGGTTCAGTTAATATTAATGGTGCCCCCGACAAATCTGTAGGATATATTTCTTCCTTACTTGCAGAAGCATACTCGGTTGAGCAAAAAAGTGCCATGGGTTCTGCTTTTTGCCAGACAGAGATAAATTCATCATTCGTTATGATCTGATCAATAAAGAAACCAATGTCAATTGTATTCTCCTTCATAGAGCGTAAAAAATCTGTTCTTGAACCGAACTTCAGCAAAATTTCAACATCCGGATAGCGTGATCGATATTCCTTCAAAAGTTTTGGAAGTCTTGTCACACATAAGGTTTCTACCGCACCTATGATTAAAGACCCACTAGGTTTATCCTGATCTCCTGCGATGTTTTTTGCATCATTTGATAACAGTAATATCTGTTCTGCAATCGGCAGTAGCTTCTTCCCTTCTATTGTTAAGGTGATATTATGACCCAGACGTTCAAAAAGCTTCACACTCAGTTCCTGCTCCAGGAGTTGAACCTGTGAAGATATGGAGGATTGGGCATATCCCAGCTCCGCTGCAGCTTTAGAAAAGCTTTGCAGCTTTGCGATCGTCATAAAAGTATGTAATTGTCTAAATTCCATTATGGTCAACTCCCTATCGATTCAATCGATTATTTTCATAGAAACTATCGATTTTACTAGCTGCTAAGAATATGATATCATAACATATCAGTTTTTGAAATATCTAATTTTGATACTTTAGTTAATCGAAAGGAGTTTTATCATGAAGGAATTTGAAAAGAATAATCAGGAGCTTATCAATTTATTAAAGGAATGGGAGCCGAAATTATTACAGCTTTCGGAAGAGGTATTATCTCAAAGAAGAAATAGTCAAAACAGGACAATCAAACAGATTCTCGGACATATGGTCGACTCAGCCTCCAATAATATCCATAGAATCATCCATTTGCAATATCAATCCAGTCCTCTGGTTTTCCCGGATTATGCTAGCAACGGTAATAATGACCGATGGATAGCGATCCAGAACTGTCAGGAGGAGAACTGGCAGGACTTGGTTCTGTTGTGGAAATATACCAATCTGCATTTCGTTCATGTAAATAATAACGTAAACGTAGATAAACTTAATAACGTTTGGCTCAGCGCACTAAATGAAGTTATCCCGCTGAAAGATATGATTCTCGATTATTTAAGACATTTCAAGCTTCATATTCGTGAAATTGATGATTTGATCAATCTTAAATAAGCCGATCACCCGGAGGTTTCAGAGTAATATAGCCCTTCAACTGCTGATTAATGACTCGTTTGTTACCTATCCTTAAGCTGCCGATATCCTCCTCCAGCGAGGAGAAAAACACCTTATGCCCCTCCTCAATAAACAGGTAGATCAAACGCTTCATCATACGCTTTGCTTCCGGCTTCATGTTCTTGTATGCTTTCAGCATATTGTTGGCTGCCGACAGCTTATCTTCCGAGATACCGCTTACTGCAACCAATCCTGAGGCATAGAAGATCTCGAATAATTCCTCTACGAAGGCCGCCCGTTCTTCTACCGCAATTTTACTTAACCATTGTCGGAGCGTACGATTAAGGATCATGCTTGATTTCATCAGTCCCGGTTTATAAACAAAGTGATTTCCGATCACTTCCCAGGCGAAGGAACTATGTCCTCCAATCCCTTTTTGGTTACTATTCACGATAACATAGTCCTCCAGATGTTCCATAAGGATACCGACTACAGAGGATTTTGGTACGATGGTATGTATCTTGGGAAGCATATAATGGTACCCCGGACTCTCCAGAAATTTATCCTGAAACCCCGGCCCATCATTATTATAGACTGCCAGAATACGCTTATAGGCCTCTTTTATAGAGGCCGCAGTATATACCGCAAGGTTACCACCTTTGGAATGACCTCCAAGATAAATGCTTCCCTTCAGGGATTTCATGATATGTCTGACATAAGCTACTGCATCCTTCTGAGCCTGTACCTCATCCATGAAGCTCATCTGGAAGTCTTCCTTCCATCCCACAAGGAGGTCATCGGTACCTCGAAAAGCAATATAGTGTAAGTGATCATTGATAGAGAATACAACAGCTGAAAATTGTTCCGAATTATCCAGATCAATGCGGTTAATGTAACGGGACAGCTCCAGTGAACCGAAACGCTTTGTTGCAGCAGCTTCTGTAAGAAGTCTGGTAATCTGTAGAAAGAATTGGTTCTTCCCACGGGGCGCATCAAAATCGATTGCAGAATAAGCCTGTTCTGCAATTTCAGAGAGAAGCATGCGCTCCGATTTTTTTTCAAAGGGTACAATACCGTCAAACTCAATATATGCCAAGGTAGAAAGGATTAAATTATCTACTTCGTTTAATCCATCCTGTGCAAAGCTTAGGTCACCACGCCATTTGAGATAATCAAGTATATTATACATTTTATACCCCCTTTCTACTTTCCTTACTGGCTTATATCTCCTATACCTACATTATAGACTATTCTCCGGTTGTCTACCATATGGACTTTACGATTCTCTGTATCTTCTCAAAGACCACATAATAAAGATTTTGCAATCCTCTGAATCTTCTCAAAGACCACATAATATAGATACCCGGGTTTTTGATGTAAAATCAACTACCCAGGTATCTATGTCATTCCTCTTATTTTAGCAATTTCCGCCGCAGCTACAGCCTTCCTTGCTGCAGGCTGACTCTTCCACCTTTGCATTCGGCGGTGTCCAGCCGGTATCCTCACCCACATATGTAATCGCTCCGTTCGGGCAGAGATTACCACAACCGTGACATCCCTGAACGCATTCTTCAGGTTTTACAACAACAGATGCTGGTGCTTTCACCGCATTATAAACTTCATGAGAACACTTTTTTACACACGCTCCACAATCAGTACACAATGAATAATCAATTACCGGATACCATGTTTTCGACATACTCTTTCTTCCTCCACTCATTTCATTTTCCCATTATACGGTTCCTTATAATACAAGCTCTTTATATAGATATTTATCTATGTATTGGATTATAAACATTATATAGATATTTGTCAATATATTGTTTTAAAAAATATTTCCCTAAAAACAGAAAGGACATTAGAGTATAATAGGTAGGAAACGACGCGGAAATACATTCGATTGCGTGTCATTAAAAGCAGAAGCTATTTACTTGGTTGGCATAATTCGATTGCATCCACACTTTACTAATATGAAGCAACCTGTAATCTTAACTTATTATAATCCTCTCTCCAAGATTTATCATTTTAAATAATGGCAAAGGAAACAGCTGTTATTGTTCTGCTGTTTCCTTTGCCATTAATGATATGGATCTTTCTATCGATACAATGCATAATCCTGTAGCTCATGCTTAAAACCTACGTTACTGAGCTCCTCACCTATCTCTTTCGGATATTCCTTTAGGATCAGTCTGTTTACCCCCGGGAAGATCCGTTTTTTTGCGAAATCCTGTGATAAGCTTTTTAAAATTGCAGATATTGCCTCAGCTTCGAATACTCGGAGTGTCTTCCCTTGTCGTTCCAAAACTGCGATAGGAATACCATCCTTAAGCGCTACCGCAGTCCCTGCAATATTCATAAATGCTCTGTCAGGTATATGGGGAAGACTCTTTCCCCAAGGCTGGAAGGGATCAATGGCTGATAGCCATAGAATATCCTCCTCCCGATGTTCCAGCGCAATCAGAGTTCCTGCAAAATCCTTCTCCCTGATGAATTGGATACCGGATAATCCTTGCACATAATACCCTCTGCGGACTCGTCCAGTATATTCCCATACGCGCAGAGTCTCCAGAGCAGTACCCCAGGAAATGCCGGAAATCGTCTCTCGGCTTAGTATCACTGCCTGATCAAAGGCCCGTTCCAGCAGTTCTTCTACTTTAAGTCCCCGCAAAGGACGAATTACCTCCCATCTGCCGGTAGTCATCGCCTTCGCTCGGACACTGATGCGCTGCTTCAGTGTTCCCTTATTCAGCTTTTCCCGGTTGATCCACTGACGAATTGGCATAAAGCTGTCAGCATTGACAAGACCTCGTTCTGCCAGTTCAAGGAGAGTATCATATGGTGATTCCCCGTTTAAGACACCCTCCAGTCTCTGCATGAAGCTAGCTCCACGCTTTAGTAAGGCATCATAGACAGCCTTTTCCTTTCCCTCCAAAGCTTCTGATACGGATGATAAATCGGCATCCCAATCGATATCCTCATATCTGTGGAAGCACAGTCCTTCTTCTTCCACCAACTTCCATATATAATTACCTCCGGATAACAAGCTATCCAGTAGTTCATGGCGGTATGCTCCGACACGACCGGGTAATAAAGTGCTTTCCCATACTGCAGCAGGATAAACCATATTACACAGACCCTTAATTGCTGTATCCAGCTGCTGCTCCGGGGGAGCTGCTATTCTGGTACGTCTGGATAGCAACGCAGCATAACGCTCCGAAGGTACTGTTTTTGCCATGCTCCTTCTGAATTTAATGGTTTCTCTTCTAGCGCGGTCATAAAGCTCAGAATGATAATACATCCCATCACTTACTACCGCTTTTCCCTCTGTACAGAGGGCTTGTAGCAATGCATTGGTGATCTCCTGGGACCATAAATAACGTTCCGCTACCAGCTCCACAGTCTGCGCTCCCCGATATCTCAGCAAGCGCAGGACGATAGAGCATCTGGTTTCTGTATCACCTGAAACTAAAGCACGGGTATATTTCTCTTCCTGTTCTGCCGCAATCCACAGACCCGGTTCGATATACTTCACCTGCTCCTGAGTCGCAAGCTTTTCTAACCATTCTATGGGGACCTCAAGCTCACCGGCAATCAGATCCCCTTCGATCATAAGCAAGGTATGCAGCTGCTTCTCGTCCTCTGGGAGCTTTGTCCTTTGCGTTACCCTGTCAAGCTGATCCTGGGACGGCTCCAACAGTTTCGCTTGTTTTAGCATTTCCTCTGTAGCATGTTGGATTCCGATCGGTGTCGGCGAATAGTCATACATCATCGCTGCTTCTGTCTGTTGTCGGAGCAGGAAGGACATCGGAGACGGTGTGTCCAGATACATTTCACAAAGCTGTATGGTTCCTGCCCGAATGCCATTCAGAACATACTCTACACCGGCAAGATCCCAATAATCCTCCAGACACTCCCGTCTGGTTTCACGGATTAGTGGATGCCTTTCATGCTGGATCAGACTATCAAGCATCTCCGCACTTCTAATTCGCTGCACCCAGAGCGGCTGCCGACCTGCCTTGCGAATCCCCATCATCAAAGCATGTGCCGTATTATAACGGAAGGTCATATTAAATACCGGTGTGGCCGGAAGCAATGCCTCCAGAACCGGTCTTGCCATCTTCGGATCAATCATCTGCAGCAGTCCGTCAGGAAAGGTACATTCCCCGTAGGGGAATAATAATATTCCGTCATCATCCTCCACATGAGCAATATTAGTACCAATGATCCGCTGGGCCACCTCTTGTAGAAGCACAGCGATTGGTGCATTGACCTGTCGTCCGAAGACTGAGTGGAACATCACCTGAGGTAAACCGGTCTCATCCTTAAAATGCTCTATGATGATGGTACGGTCGTTCGGAAGAACTCCTGTGGCTTCCCGTTGGTTTTGGATAAATTCCTGTGCAGCGGAGGAGGCCGACCCGTCTAACCCCAATTCGTCAAGCTCATCGAAAATCGTATCTGTTTCACAGGCGTCATTCAGTTTTCGAAGGATTGTGCCGAAGGCTAAGCCGGTCTGCAACCCCCTGCCTCTGATGTCTCCTTTCCAAAACGGAAGTCTGGCACCATAGACATTGGCCTGGGTAACAAAAACCGAATCCTTCCCGATCTTCGTAATCTGCCAAGCAAAGGTTCCAAGCATGAAGCGGTCACCGACACGCGATTCAAAGACAAATTCCTCATCCAATTCACCAAGCTTAACACCCGTCTCTGTCTTTACCGAATACAAACCCTTATCCGGTATCGTCCCTCCGGCAGATACCGCCAGCATTCTGCTGTAAGGATCACCTTCTACCCGTTCGTGAATTCGATCATAGAGTACTCTTGGTCTTACCGGGATATTCTTCTCATGCTCATAATCTCCTGCTAACATACAGAGTATGTCCTTCACATCCTCCTTCGTCACTTCATGGAAGGGATAAGCTCTGGGCAGAAGCTCCATTACCTCATCCACTTGATAGCCTTCTCCTGTTGCCATGGATACCAGATGCTGAGCCAATACATCGAGGCACAGCCTGGGCGGCTTGGAATTCTCCACGCCTCCGTTTCGTGCGACCTCTGCTGTCAGTCCGCTGAATAAACCTTCCGAAGCAGTCCTCGGAAAGATCTGCATGATACTGGTGCGATTCGGATTATGTCCCGCACGACCGAGCCTCTGCATCGTGCTGGAAATAGACCTGGGACAGCCCACCTGAAATACCTGGTCTATCTCGCCCACATCAATACCCAGCTCCATGGAGGAGGTTGCACAGAGTAGCCTTAGGCTTCCATCCCGCAAGGAGGTCTCTACCTCAAAACGTTGTTCCTTTGATAAGCTTCCATGGTGGGTGCGGGCAAACCCTTCTCCACCTAGCAGATTCACGTAATAAGCCAGCTTTTCGGCATAAGCTCTGCCCTCTACGAAAGCGATTACACTTCTGGAATGCTGACAACGTGCATAGATAGCCCGCCCCAGCTCCTGCCATACCGTATCATGAAGCTTTGTCTTCGTATCAGTCAGGGGACTTGTAATAATTAATTTGATCTCCTTATGCATCTTAGGTGCAACAATAGTAACCGGATCGGGGGAGAGATACTCCGCCGCCTTACTAAGTGGTTCAATGGTGGCAGACAGCCCGATTCTCTGTAGCGGTGTGCCGCAAAGCTTGTCCAGCCTTGCTATGGAGAGCATCAGATGAGCTCCGCGTTTAGAGTCAATCATGACATGCAATTCATCCAGGATAATCGCTTTGGCTGTTCGCAGCATCATCTGTCCATTCTTGCTGGTCAGCATCAGATAGAGCGATTCCGGTGTTGTAATCAATATATGCGGCGGAGTCTTAATCATCCTTCGGCGGTCACTCTGTGTGGTATCACCGGTCCGGATGGAGATGTTCAGCTCTTTGCTTAATCCATCCTTTACTACTCCGGCTTTGACCTCTTCCTCCGTGATTCCATCCAGTGGTCTTCGAAGATTCTCACGAATATCTCCGGCAAGGGATTTGAGCGGAGATATATAGATCAATTGCAGCTCCTGCGGCAGAGTTCCCGCTCTCGCCTGCGCCTTTAATCTGTCTATGAACACCAGAAAAGCGGTTAACGTCTTACCTGTTCCTGTCGGGGCTGATACCAGAGTATTCTTGCCTGTCGCAATCGCAGGCCATGCTTCCTCCTGTACCGCAGTCGGCTCACCAAGGTTATTTTGGAACCATGTTGCCGTCAGCTGATCAAATATCTGAAGTGAACTCATGTTTCGACTCCTTTGTTGTAGGATAAGTTATTTTATCATAAGCATAAAACAAATCCTGTCCTATGCTTCATATTTCTGCATTTATTATAATATACCCGATATCACATTTCCATGATTTTCTAAGGAAATGTACATATCCTTCTAAAATCCGTAATTATTCTTGAGATATCCCAACTTGCATCCATAGGAATATGATCCATCACTTTTTCTATGCATGAACTTCCTCCACAACAGGGCTTTTTTTATTTTGAACATCCTCTGTTTTGTACTTATTCTTTTCTTAAATTATTTTGACTGATGTCCCGATCAGCACCAGCTGGTAGAGCTCTGTGACATCCTGATTAAACATTCGCACGCATCCGTGTGAAATGCTTTTACCGATCGAACCCGGATTGTTCGTACCATGAATTCCATACCCTCCACCGGGTGCGCTGATACCCATCCAGCGTACCCCGAAAGGTCCTCCGGGATTGACTGCTTTATTTACAATCCGAAAGCTTCCTTTCGGTGTAGGGGTGGAAGGTTTTCCGACAGCGACCGGGTAAGTTCTGAAGACTTTTCCGTCTTTATATAAGGTTATGGAATGCGCCCCCGTATTGACAGTGATTGTATAGGAAGGGTCAGAAGGCATATGATATGCTCCATTCATGAGATCATAATTAGTATATTATCCTGCTATGCAATCGTTACTTAATTGCAGTCTCGTGATAGAAATCCGGCAGAAAGTAAATAATAGCTTTGTATTCTATAGATTATATTTCACGGAGGATTGCTCATGTTCATTCCTAAAAGAATTGTTTTCGAAAAAAATGCGCTGGAATATCCGATTGGAAAAGCGATCTACCACAGATTTGTTAGTAATAAGGAGGTTGAAATCATAGAACTGAAGGGGAACAGCATCAAGAATACAATTCCCGGTGAATCACCTTCCGAGTTTTACCTTGAGGGTAAGAACACCTTAGTGGTAGGGGTGAAAAAGGGTCTGAAATTTCAGACCTGCAAGCCCTCCGCCCATTATCAGCTTCCTTTGGTATCCGGCTGTATCGGTCATTGCCAGTATTGTTATTTGAATACTAATCTAGGGGAAAAGCCTTACACCAAGGTAAATGTGAACGTAGCGGAAATACTTGATCAGGCAATGGAATACCTGAAGGAAAGGCTTCCTGAAACCACAATTTTTGAGGGCTCGGCAACCTCTGACCCCGTACCCGTAGAGCCTTACTCCGGGCTGTTAAAGACAGTCATTGAACATTTTGGTGCTACTCCAAACGGGAGATTCCGTTTTGTCACAAAATACACGGATATTGATTCCTTATTAGATGCCCGACATAACAACCATACTGAGATCCGCTTCACCCTAAACACAGAGAAGGTCATCAGGGAGTATGAGAATCGGACGCCGTCTATGGAGAACAGGATGAATGCTTCCATCAAAGTACTTCAAGCCGGATATCCTACAGGCTTTCTGATTGCTCCGGTATTTCTATATGAGCATTGGAGGAAGGATTACCAGAGCCTTTTAGCCAGGCTGAACGAGAAATTACCGGATTGCCTGCCTCATCCGATTACCTTTGAGATCATCTCCCATCGCTATACTCCCCGCGCCAAGCAAGTGATCACGGAACTCTTTCCGGAGAATCATTTACCGATGGCGGATGAGGAGCGTTGTTATAAATTCGGACAATTCGGTTACGGCAAATATATCTATCCCAAGGAACAGTTGGCAGAGGTCTCGGATTTCTTTCAGCAAGAAATCACGAAAATATTTCAGGATAGGAAATATGAAATTAAGTATGTCATTTAGTTGATATAATTCCATTAATTAAATAATGAATAATCGCGTGAATTAACCTATAATGAGCTCGATGGTTCCATACCGTACAGGTAAATCTATCCTGTGCCAGGAACGATCAGGCTACTCGTTAGGCAGCATCTCACATATAAGGAGGTTATTCTAAAAATGAAGAAACTGCGTTTCATCGTCTCATTTTTACTTATCCTAAGCATAGTTTCAACAGGTGCTTTGTTAAATACGAAAGATACAGCATTTGCAGCAAGTACAATTACGTTAAACGATAAAACCCTGACCTTAGAGGTTGACCATTATAAGACACTCCGCATCAAGGGAACGAATAGCTATGTATCCTGGCATTCCGATAATAGCCGCGTGGCATCGGTAACCAAAACCGGAAAGGTATTTGCCAATCATACCGGAACTGCCAAAATCACGGCAACTGTCAACGGTAAAAAGTTGACCTGCAGGATCAATGTGGTCTATCTGAAGAAAGAACTCACACTGGAAAAAGGGAAATCCTATACCCTACCTCTTGCCGGAACGACGGGTAAAGCAGAATGGAGTTCCAACGATGATTCGGTTGCTACTGTATCAGGTACCGGTAAAGTAAAAGCTATCGCTCCGGGAACTGCTACTTTTACCGTAAAAGTAAGCGGTAAGACATTGCAAAGCCACATCACGGTAATCAGTGGAATCACTGATAAGAATGTGGTTCTTGAACTCGGTGGCTGGGCAGGATATGTGAAAACCTTGAAATTCAGTCCGAATCTGGGCAAGGTGAAATGGACCTCAAGTAACAGTAGCATTGCCACGGTCAATAGTTATGGTAAGGTTACCGCAAAAGAACCCGGAACCACAACAATTACTGCATCAGTCAACGGAATTAAATCAACCAGCAAGGTTACCGTCTTGAAATTAAGCAGTAAGAAGCTGACACTCGGCTTAACCGATAAGAAGCAGTTGAAGGTCTACGGAACCTCAGATCAGGTTCGTTGGTACTCCAATAAGAAATCTGTCGCAACCGTGTCCTCCAATGGCACAATTACACCGGTAAAACCCGGTAAAGCCATAATGATTGCCGAATGTAACGGAACAGAGCTTGAGGCAGAAGTAATCATTAAATAGTTCATAGAGCATCCGGCCATCCCTATAAAGTAATCAAAACAGGAGAATTTTATATCCTGATTGAATCTTTTCAATCAGGTATAAAATTCCCCTGTTTTTTTTATTATGATTACTATCTATTTCAAACGCAAGAGCTCAAGAACCAGCTCCTCACCTTCTGTTGTGGTAGTAAATACCGCAAGCCACAGCTCATCATCCATCAGATATAGTCTATACTCTGTTCTATCCTTATCATCATAGACTTCATACTGATATTTATACTTGTAATCAGATACTGCAATCATATTCGAGACACTGAACTGAAATTGCGTCAGTAGCTCGTCATTCATTTTTTTGGTCACATAGACTGGTTTTGTTATCTCATAAATACGCTCAGTTGTCTTTACCTGAAACTCCTTTTCTTTGATTATAAACTGTGCATCCTCAAGTTGTTTCGCTGTCTGATCATAAGTCGAGGGATTCAGGGAAGAATGATAAATCAATTCATCCATGGTATAAGTCCCGTAGATTGGCAGGTTATCATCAGAATCACAGCCGGTCATGCCGGATATGATCATGGTCAGTAAGGTTAGTAACAGACATCGTCCTCTTCGCATACTCCCTCCATAGTCAAACTCAAGCTTATTGCATTCTTCTCATCATCGGGTGAGTGTCCTTAAATTGTATTAAATCCCATAAATTACCGTATAAATCCTTAAAGACAGCAACCAGTCCGTAATCGGCTTCCTTCGGTTCCCTTTCGAACTCTATGCCCTTTGCCTTCATATTCTGATAATCCCGCCAGAAATCATCTGTATTTAGAAACAGAAATACTCTGCCTCCGGCCTGATTACCGATAAAAGGCACCTGTTCCTCCTTTGATGCGCGTGCCAGAAGTAAGGTGGTTCCCACGGATCCCGGTGGTGCTACCACTACCCAGCGCTTATCCTGTTCCGGTTGGTAAGTATCCTCCAACAACGTAAAATTTAGCTTCTGCGTATAAAAAGCAATTGCTTCATCATAATCCTTTACTACCAGAGCAATATGTACAATTGATTGAATCATAATACTTCTCCTTTGTTTAGTTTATCATTCCCTTTTATTCTTTTGATATTATAAAGCATATCCCAGCATTTGTAAATTGCACTTATTCATTTTTTAAATTGATTGATTAACTATTCCTCTCCTATCCACCATCATTTTTCCATATCGATCCTACCATTTTTCCAATTATCAATTATTTTCTGCACATTTATTTATCGTTTCTTTCTCTTCTATCTGTATTTCATTTTCCATCAACAATCTCCTATTCTATAACGAATAGTTCCTGGATATATTTATTGTTGTAATGGCATATCGCTTTTCACTTCTCTGCTGTTCCTGATCATCTTACATAATATTTACATAAATTTAAACTGACTGTGATGGCTGATCATTACTATATTTGATAGGATAAAGGTGTAGCAGATGACTACTTCTATTAAAGGAGATGAGAATATGGAATTATTTAATTATATATTTTTATGTGTCTTACTTACCATAACCTTGAGTTCACTTTCCTTCATCCATCGGAAAAGATACGGCAGCCATCATATCTCTTCTTACAGATGGCATACAAAGATACTTCATTAAATAGAAATTATATTTCTGAAAAACGAAAGGCTCTGCCCGTTATACTATTTAACGAAGCAGAGCCTTATTTATCTTCGAAATTATTCTTACAGCAGCAGGGATAAGGTTCCTGCTACGATCAGTACGAGACCGATCAACGCCTTCTTCGTCAGGGTCTCCTTTAAGAAGATATAGGAGAATAAGATGGTTACAAGAATACTCAGCTTATCGATCGGTACCACTACACTGGCAAGCCCATCCTGCAAAGCTCTGTAATAACATAGCCAGGAACAACCGGTAGCGATACCGGAAAGGATCAGAAATATCCAACTGGTCCGATCTATCTTTTTGATCATATGCTGATTTCTTGTAATAAACACAATAATCCAGGCCATAATCAAAACGACGATGGTACGGATTGCTGTCCCAAGACTCGATTCAACCCCTTCTATACCAATTTTGCCAAGGATTGAGGTAAGGCTTGCAAATATGGCGGATAATACCGCATAGATGATCCACCGATTGGATTGAACTGCTGTGGGGTTCACTTCCTTCTTTTTCTGAATCATCAGATAAGTTCCTGCACCAATCAAAAGGATTGCTACCACCTTAATGAAAGTGATACTTTCTCCCAAAAAAAGGATTGCAAGAAGCATGGTTAATATCGTACTGGACTTATCTATCGGTGTTACCTTATTGACAGTACCAATCTGCAAAGCTTTGAAATAACATAGCCAGGAGGCTCCCGTAGCCAGCCCCGACAGCACCAGAAAAATTAAAGTTTTTTGACTGATGCTTCCAATCGTATCCTGTGATCCGACGATAAATACCATGATCCAGGAAAAAATCAAAACCACTACTGTTCTGACCGCGGTAGCAACATTAGAATCTGTATTCTTAATTCCGCTTTTCGAAAGGATCGCTGTCATTCCCGCAAATAAGGCTGAACCAAAAGCAAATAAAATCCACATATCGTTTTCCTCCTCTTTGTGCCTCGTCTGATGTGTATCATAACAAGCCTTATCTCTGCTCGCGAAGTTCCCAGTACTCACTCAAAGCTTTATCTTTGGCCTTAGCATCTTCTGCAAGCTTTTCTGTATTTTTCTTCAATTCGATTACATCCTTATCATCATTGCGTGCCTCAACATAAGCCTTCATTGCAGCATCCAGTTCACCGTCAAAATTCTTAAATTGACCGTTCGCTTCCTTCTGAATAATGAATTTAGATAACGAGGGTGCATAAGTATCCAATCCTATAAATTTAATATCATAATAAACCCATACAATATATAAATCATCTTGGTAGGTTCTTTTCACATAGCACTTCATATTCAAATATTCATCAATGCCGTCTACAAGCATAAGTAAAGCTTTTTTATCTACGACTGCTTCCGGATGAGTGGAGATACTCTTCAGTTTATCCGTATCACAGCTGATTTTCGCCTTATAATATTTATCGATTAAAATATCGATTGCATCAGGGTAACCCTGTTCCTCCAAGGGATAGACCGGAGCCTGAGTTGGCGTGGGCGCTGATGTTGGTATTGGTGTAGCGCTTACCGTCGGTGATATTAGTGAGCTGGCCTCAGCAATCTTATCTCCATCCTTAGAGCCCTGAGCTTCCGCTCTCAGTTTCATCGCATCTGTAGAATCGGATGCTTCTGAGGCATAGTTTCTTCCCGGTGGAAGCATAACTAACATACCTACTCCTAAACACAGGGTAAGAGTAAAAATCAAATTAATCAATTTACGATACTTAGATTTCATATTTCCTCCAAATTCCTGCTAATGCTGATCCATACAGACATAAGTGGCAAAAGATGCTGCGCCTACTTTTCTGGCTACAATAGATTGCTATCACAAGCGAGCTTGCATAGCAATCTATTGTAGCCAGAAAGCACCTGCGGTGCTTTTACCGCTTATGTCATATGGTAAAAAAGTACTAGATGATTTATATTTTACCAATTTACTTTTCATATTACAACATTTTTGAATAATTTCGTAATTTTTCTTAAACGTATAAAACAAGTGACTGTAAAAAGCGACTGTAAGTCGCTTTAATATATTAATAGTTCTATAATAAATGTCGGGGTGTGTGAAAAACACATTCCAATATTTCATTTAAAAGGGATTGCTAGACTGATGTGCTACCACAAAATCTAACTTTGTGGAGGTACATCAGCCTTACAACCCCTTAATTAATAAAATCGTATATTCAGTTTATCTTCCTGTCGGATAATCCTGGAATACCGAAAGCAACGTCTCATAAATTGTCTTAGCTGCATTCTCCTGGAAATTCGCATCAGACAGCCTGGAATAATCACTTTCATTCGATAAAAATCCAAGCTCAATCAATACTGCCGGTACGGTATTCTTATGAACTACGGTATATCTCTCTGCTCTAGATCCCCTCTTTAGTGTACCAAGACTTGTAGGAATCCTTTCCGCGAAGGTGTCAGCCAGCATCCCACTGGTCAGCCCGGCTGTATTCGGAGTATTATTCGAATTGGAATAATAGATCTCAGTACCGTACACACTTCTTGTCAGAGAAGCATTCATATGAAGGCTGACAAAAAGGTCGGCACCGTATCTGGAAGCAAAGGCTGCTCTGTCGCTGAGAGACATGTCCACATCATTAATTCTTGTATAATATGCCTTCAGCTTCATCGTATCCTGATTAAAATACTTCTTGCCGATGGTATATAAGATCTTATAGTTCAAATCCTTTTCCTTGGTACCGAAATACTCAGCACCATTTGCCCCGCCGCCGTGTCCCGGATCAAGGATCACAATATTCTTGTAGATCTCCCTGGGATCTCCGACATTGATATAAATATTCGTATCATCCATGCCGTAAGCATAGCCCTGGAGCTTTGAAGTATGGATGGTAATCACAGTCTCATTATTAGCATTCAACGAGACATTGATTCCAGTCACTGTGCCCGAGGTATTGGTAACCGTGGAATTATTGATCACCGAGGTATAATCCCCCTGGAGACGTATCACGAAGTTATGATTGAAATAATTGTCTTCGTCACTGATCATCGAGGAAGTCAAGCCTTCAGGCTTCGGCATGATAATCTCGCAGGATGCTTTATCCAGCGTCTGAGATACACCTCCACTGCTGTTTCCACTATTGCTTCCACTACCTGTTCCGTTACCGGTACTTCCGCTGCCCGGCAACATAAAGATCAAGGAATATTGATTTTGATTCTGCGATACATAATACTCATACCCATCATTTACACCAATTACGATGCTGGTCTTTTCCGTACCACCAATTACATTAAAATAATTGATGTACTTTGCTCCGCTAATCATCGTATTGATATCACTGATGCAGCTGGTCGTATAAGGCAGCTCGATACTTAAATATCCGCTTGATTTAACGGAGTTTACCTTTAGCGGATCAATTCCGGTCAGAGTCACGTAATCACAGTAATTATTGCTTCCTACAACCGCAGCGGTTAAAGAATTATAATAAACTGTTATGTATAAGCTCTGCCTGTTCTCTGACAGTGATAAGTCATAGGTGAAATTCGTCGAAGGCATTGTAAGCTGAATACTTGAACTCTTATCCACGTTATTATAAATAGCAATGGTATTTACTAAATTGCTGATAACACCATAAGCCTGATAGGTCTGGTCGGAGCAGGTCATACCCTCCGCTTGAATCGTGATTGCCTTGTCAGAGCTCTGGGAGGTCACCTTTCCAAAATTGCCGGTACTACTGATGATAAAGGTCTCAGCATTCTGTTTCAAGTTATTATAATCTCTCTCCACAGTTGTAACAGCTCCGCTGCCGGTTGAGTTATCACCATTAATTTGGTGGACATCGCTACTTCTTTTAAAAGCAGAATCTGTACCGATCCATTGTCCCAAAATCGTACCTACATCTGTGATCACTCCGCTGTCACCAAGTTCAGGCGCTGCTCCGGACCCGTTCTGACTTCCGATCGAGGATTGGTTTCTCTGTGTAGTAATCATCGAGGTTCTGGTCGCATTATTCCACTTATAGTCATAACCGAGACATGAGGCTGTAAATCCTCCGGGTACCATTACATAAGAAGTATTTACATTATGGTTCGTCACCAGGATGGGAGCCGTATCCATAGTTAAAGCATTTCCGTTTAAATATGCTGTCTTTTTACCCAGATACATCACCAGTGTCTTATTATCCTTTGTCAAAGTAACAGACTTTTCATTTCCGCTATAGCTATAAACAGCACCAATGGAAGCATCGGTAAATACTCTCTTGGCACGTACCATTGCAGTATTATTGGTAATAATGCTTGGCATACTACCAAGACTGATGCTTTTGCCGTTGACGGTCACTTTACCCTGTGCTCCGGAATATTCGAACTTTTCACCGCGATCAAAGGAAAGCATCAAGCTTGTCTTCACGATAGCTACCGTCGCCGTGCTATTATTCCAGCTGTAACCAAGCCCAAGCTTTTCCGCTACAAAACGGGAAGGAATCAGAAGCTTTATCGTATTATCGCTTACATATTTTATTCTCATCGGGGCTACCGGAAGCGTCAACACCTGTCCGTTTACGGTAGCCTTCGTACTACCTACGGTCATGTTGATGGTTTTTCCGTATTTCGAGATGGAGATCGTCCCCTCGCCCTTATCGTAGGTACATTGTGCGGTAATACCTGAAGTCTCGAATACATCGTCATAGGGAACGAGTGCAACACCCTTGACAAGAATACCGGGAACCTCAGTATCCGTTACTGTTGAACCATTCACAGTAACCTTCACTTGCTTATCCCTATAAATGCTTTCCTTCTTCGTAGCATAATCGTATATTTTTAATCCTGAGGCTGCCTGAACCGTCGTTTGATAAAAGCCTGCGATAAGCAGTGCTGCGAAAAGCATACAGCAGAGCTTTATCATCATCAATCGTCCCTGGATATCTTTATCTTTCGTAATGTAAAAAAACTTTCGTACATAATTCATCATTTGCTTGCCTTATTTACCTCCTGTCACCAAAAGTTATCCTGTATCATTTATTACAATAATATTAAACCATGGTAAAAGTGTGTCATCTTCCAAATATATCGTAAAAAAGATAAATTTTCTACAGTATTTTTCGTCATAATTTAGGATTATATGATAAGAATATATGAAAATAATGCCATTATTCCTAATTCTACTTATGTAGTCATTTTTAGTCAGCATTCGGTAGTTGCATTCTACTACCGTCAAATGTCATCCTATCAAAAAGTTGTATTTATTACGCAATTGTTAATTCCATTACTATATATGTAGATTATACTATCTATCTCAAGGAAAGGTTTTCTTTCCTCCGATTATGTGTTATAATGTCAAAGATTAGTACAGATGGAAAGGTAAGGGATAAAATGAAGCTGCAGCAATTACTCAGCTATACAAGAAAAGCACTGGATGATTATCAGATGATTGAGGATGGAGATAGAATAGCCATCGGCGTTTCCGGTGGTAAGGATAGCCTGACACTCCTCTATGCACTCTCAGGCATACGACGTTTCTACCCGAAGCACTTCGAGATAGAAGCGATTACGGTTAATATGGGATTTAAGGAATTGGATTTTTCTGCTGTTGGAGAACTTTGCAGGAAGCTCGACATAAATTATACTATTGTAGAATCAGAAATTGCAGAAATCATCTTCGAACATCGTAAGGAGAGTAACCCCTGCTCCTTATGTGCTAAGATGCGAAAGGGAGCCTTTAATACCAAGGCTAAGGAACTCGACTGTAATAAAGAAGCTTATGCTCACCATTATGATGATGTGATTGAGACCATGCTGATGTCTTTGATTTATGAGGGAAGGATACACTGCTTCTCTCCCGTCACTTATCTGGACCGCTCAGATATTACACTGATCAGGCCATTAATCTATGTCGAAGAGGCTGATATTAAGGGGTTCCGGAAAGCCTATGAGCTTCCGGTCGTGACAAACCCCTGTCCCGTGGACGGCTATACCAAGAGAGAATATGTAAAGCAATTAATCAAGTCCTTAGGCCAGGAAAGTCCTGGACTTAGGGAAAGGCTCTTTCATGCAATCCAGACAAGCGGTATCCAGGGCTGGAAGCTGCCTTAAGTGTAGGATTAGAAAAACCTCTGAGTTTATTAACACAGGTGTTCATCTTTACATAATGCAATGAAAATATAGCAAAATAAACTATAAGGTTTTATCATCCGATTGAGTTTAATTATTTAGTCAGAGAAGACTTACTATCAGGAGGGAAGGGATATGCAGGAACGCACCTATCATGATCAGGTTAATATTAATAATACGGAAAGACTTCGAGAATTATTGAATGATCTCCCGCCCTTCTGCAGGCACTTCTTTCGTGGTATCGAACCGACTACCTCCTCCCGAACCAGAATTGCCTATGCCTATGATTTACGGGTATTTTTTGACTTTCTGAAGTCCGTCAATCCTTCCTTGAAGAATAAAGACTTAAAAGACATCAAGGTAGATATCCTGGACCAGATCAAGGCGATCGATATCGAAGAGTATCTGGATTATCTAACGTATTATAAGTCGAATGAGCTTGAGCGGTTGAATAAGGAGAACGGCAAAAAGAGAAAGCTGGTTTCCCTCCGAAGCTTTTATAATTATTATTACAAGAAAGAAATGATCGCTACCAATCCTGCTTCCCTGATTGATGTTCCAAAGCTTCATGAGAAGGCAATCGTCCGTCTGGAAATTGATGAAGTAGCGAAGCTTCTGGATGAGGTGGAATCGGCTGCGAATATGACGAAGTCCCAGCAGAAATATCATGAGAAGACCAAGCTTCGTGATCTTGCTATGATGACTCTGCTCCTCGGAACCGGCATCCGTGTTTCTGAATGTGTTGGTCTTGATATTACAGATGTAGATTTTGAGAATAACGGAATCAAGATCAGACGTAAGGGTGGCTATGAAACTATCGTATATTTCGGTGAAGAGGTTCGGGAAGCACTCCTGACCTACCTGGAGGAACGTAAGCTGATGGTTCCTGAAGATGGCCATACCAATGCCCTTTTCCTTTCTCTGCAGCTGAAACGCATCAATGTACGTTCCGTTGAAAATCTGGTAAAAAAATATGCCTTAACCGTAACCAAATTAAAGAAGATCACGCCCCACAAGCTGAGAAGCACCTACGGTACCAGTCTGTACCGGGAAACCGGTGACATCTATCTGGTTGCTGATGTTTTGGGGCATAAGGACGTCAACACGACAAAAAGACACTACGCTGCGATCGAGGATGACCGCAGACGTAGTGCCGCTAATGTTGTGAAACTGAGGGAAAAATAAAAACTGAAATAACTTCATCCTGTCTTATTCTTATGATACGTAATACCAATAATAACCATAAAAATCATATCTAGTATAAAAAATTAATTTAAAATAATAAAAAAACGAATTTTATTTTTATGAAAACTCTAAATTAATTATATTTATTTTAGAGAAAAAATGAACTTTATTTAAAAAAGAGATAGCACTCACAATTGTGGATGCTATTTTAATAATACTACGATAAACTTTACATAAAATACTTTCAATCTTTAATTTGTTTTCTATAATACGATGGCAGCAGCCCTTTGTATACGCCCATACCATCAAAACAGCCGGCATATCCAATAATAAATAGGAAGATTTAAGGTGTTATTTAGTCTTTTTTTAGTCTGTATTTTTTTGTTTCTACAACCATAGAGGCTAATTCCTTTTCGGTTATGTTATAATCCTTGGGGGTAATATCTAATTGAAATACACTATTATCTTTCTCATAGTTAAATATTACATGATCAGCATAAATATTATTTTCTTTTAATATATCAAGAATAATTTTAGCATCAACAATTTGATCTGAATCACTTTTTAGTACAACAGCTACAAATGATATCCCATTATCTTCAAGTCTTTTAATACCATTTATAGATATAATATCATTCAGAACATCATCTTCTTTCAATATATCATTAACCTTCGAATTAAATTCACTATTTATTTTTTGGTACATGTAATTATCAGTTATTTCTTTTGTATAAAATTCTCTACTGATGGAGAATTTTGTATCATCATTTAAGCAATTTACAGAAGCATTATAATAGATGCAATTATTACTATTGATAAAATAAAATCCTACCTTTCCTACATTAAATGATGTTTGGGGATATTTTGAGACCAGATAATTTTCAAACTCACTTCTGACATTTATTAATGTAATTATAATAACAAATAGAATAATTCCAATTGTACTTATCATACTTATCATTATAATTATACTTTTTTTATTCATATAAATCTCCCTTCTCACTTATCAAATGAATGAAATAGGAATATTATTGTCAACCTGTTTGTCATGTCTATCCTTTTATCCTCAAATCGGCTGTATTTATCTTGCTAATGACTGTTAAATAAACTTAACGGGGTGTCGGTTTAACTTCTCAATTGTTAAAGGTATCGAACTAAATATTGATACATCTGCAAATTGCAAGTTATAGATTTAGTAGTATGATTATCTTCACTTGCTATAGCTTATTACTCGTATTTTGCCAGCGTATATTTAGCGGCATTTTATCATTTCCTTATAACGTCCTTAATTGTTTTATCAATTCCAGAAGACAACCTTGTTACAGTGAATAAAGATAAAACACATGCTATAGTAACAATCATAATTGTAAGATTCCTAATACCATCCGCTTGACCAGTAATAATGTATTTTGGCAGTAACGCGCAGAGTGTAGCCCCAGTGTCGCTAACTTTAGAATACAGAAATAAGTAGGTATCTCCCTTATAATCAACATATTTTGAACCGCTTACTTCTTCACTTGCTATTGCATCCTTATAGAAAGCTTGGTTTACGAAGATTTTTTCTGCTTTGAGTGCTTCCATATCAATACCAGGATTCTTTTGCTGTAGCGAAGCA
Source organism: Bacillota bacterium (assembly GCA_023414355.1). Taxonomy (GTDB): domain Bacteria; phylum Bacillota; class Clostridia; order Lachnospirales; family Lachnospiraceae; genus Mobilitalea. The sequence goes on from JAEZOB010000055.1 coordinate 47,552, forward strand.
TCAATGATCTCTTTTCCATCCGGGGTTACCAATCCCAGAAAACCGTTTTTGTCAAATTCCAGATCAGAAAGAATATTTTCCACAGCTTTTGTCTTAACATCGACAACCAGGAAGGAATTCACATTGGAAACATTTTTAATAAGTCTCATGGAATATTCATCTGCACTTGTTTTTAACTGTTTATCAAGAAGTTCATCTTCACCATCCCATACATTTTCAATTTGATTACTATCTAAAATTTTGCCCAAATCTGTTGTCTTAAAGCTTTTATAAATATCTTGATCTATGCCTTCACCGGTTGAAATAGAATCAACACTGTCATTGATTAAATATATATTCTTGATGAACTCATCCACTGCCTTCTTGGAACATAAGACATTACCAATGGAATCTGCATATTGCCATGCTTTTCTCTTATCATCCTTGCTTAGCGAATATTTTTGAAACAAACTATCATTCGTATACAATATCGCGTTTGATTGGACAGAGGTAAAACCAATCTTCAGACATTCGCCTGCCAAATTAATTGTATCTTCTGTTGCCTTCTCGTATTTACTCTCAATTACTTCGGAAGCTTTGAAAAAAGACACAATTCCCAAGAGGATGATAAACATAATAGGAACCATAAAGGAAGTTATTAATTTATGCTTAATTGTCGAAATATTCGTATCTTTACCTTGTTTCTCCTTCAAAGTCTTTTCTCCATTTGGTATTATTCTGTTAAAAGTGCTGTCACCTGTTCTTTTCATATTTCTCCTCCGGTATTAATTAGATTCATTCTACTTGGATAAAGTTAACTGTACCAAGTAAAGCCATTATAATATAATATGGTAGAAACTTGTATTGACTATTGTTTATAATTTGTGTCTTATCTACAATAATTAATATGAACGCTGAATCTCATTTTGTTCAAATCAAAAATACATTTCTAATAGGGCTCTTTGTTTATAGTCGGTGTGGGATCCTCTGAATCCTGCCGCAACTATTAACAAAGAGCCCTAGTAGAAATATAATTTATTTCTATTCATTTTACGCAATATTCTTATGCATGAATTTATATTGCGAAGATCCACTGATTGAAATCAGTATCTAAAAATGCTTGTATCTGCTCTCCCATACCGGTATCAACCACTGAAAGTCTTCTGGGACTATCTTCACTAAGAACCAGCGGATCGATATACCGTTTTTTAGCTGAAACATTGACACTATATTGATTTATCGGTTTCTCTTTTGAAACTGATACAGCAGACAGTTCCGTATAATCCCGCCACATTTTTGATACGGAAGGATCATTATTTAACTTATGAATCACTTCTCTTTCCGTAAGATACAACTCCTCAGGCAGTACAACACCCTTCTCCAGAGCAAAACGCATGATCTCAGCCAGGTACTGCATTGCAAAGCGATCTTCATCTGACACAAAAAAGCGTGAGTTCTCCAACGATATTTCTGTAAATTTCCTTGCCGCCTCTATAGTCTGAAAGCAGAGTTCCTCATTTCCATATTCATTGTGGACGACAATTAAATCCTGATAAATGCCCCTCAATGCTTCAAGCTCCCGGTTACAGACACAGAAGCCATTGCCTATGGTATATTCCAAACGATCCGCAGAAAGCATGGGTGTATCATTATCGGCAATCGGGTATTTATGATAATCACTAACCTCATCGATCCTGATCTGATATTGTTTCAAAAGCTTGGTTATTTCCCTTGAGCTTTCAATAAAGGATAAAGTCTTGTCCTCGGTTGATTCCTGCGTCATGTGATCTCCTTGCATAAAATCAATCGTATGTGCAAAAACCGGTGTTGCAATATCATGAAACAATCCCGCGGCAGCCTGTCGAAGGTCGTGCGTAAAATTCCAAACAATCTTTGCAACCCCTATACTATGGATCAGTCGACTATAAGGGGTTCCTGCCTTCCGGTAGAATTGGTATTTCGTGTAATCACAGCCGCAATGCATTCCGATGTCAGCCAGTCTCTGCATTTCAGACGTATTTGCCAGTTGTTCTAATAAAATCGGAACCTTATCAGTATAGATTGTAGTGTACATACATCCTACGCTCCTCTTCCATTCTTTGTAGCGGGCATGTACCAAAAGGAATTGAATTGATGTAAATAGGTTCTTGCTCCTCTAGGCATCTGTGTCATCGCATTAAATATATTATAAAAATCTCCTGCCCCCATACTGATTGAGACGACTCCAAAAGTCCCTAAAATACCTAGTGACGGCCAAATCAGGGCTATAAGAAAAGGGAGAATCCCAAAGATCAGATTCGGAAGTATTGACATGAATATAAATCTTCTTTTACTCATAGTCTCAGGACCTATTACAAATAACATCCCCTGCTTTAGATTGGTATACAGATAGACATCTTCATTGAAACAAACAGCATGCAGTAATTCATGAGGAAAGGCGCACAGCAAAGCGAGAATACCTCCGACCAGGAGATCATAAAACACAGCATTGCCGCAACGTAGATATAGAATGGCATCACAAACGATGAATAAAAGCACCGATATCACACTTGCGATAATCATCATTTCCTTTGAATCCTTAGCCTCCCTAAATCGAACCGCTCCGTCCTGATGTGGTCTGGAGGGTAAAGACTCAGGATCTAAATTAAATTTCCCCTTATAATGTAATTTCACTTATGCTTCACCCCATTTATTAGTCTGCTATCCGACTATCCAGATAATCCAGTCCATCTTTCATGATATAATCCATTGCCACACTACCGGGAGTGTGACCGCTCTTTGGTATCCATTGGAACGTGATGTGATTATTATTCGCTTTTTTACTGAATTCCCTGATCATTTTTGTAGAGGTTACTATGTCGGTATCTCCCTGAAGGATTCTATATGGTACCTGTATATGATGGAGCTCCTCAGACAAATCAATATCCATAAGTTCTCTCAGAAGGGATAGATTCTTCCTATAGCCATTGATCACAATTGCTTTTAAGTCGCGGAAGGAATAATCCGGGCTAGTCAACAATCCATACAGAATGGCACCCATAGGTGCTTTCCCGCCAGCCTTTGATTGATAACCCTCCGTATATTTTTGTACCCATTGCATCACCGCCTTCAGCTCTTTTACAGAGTGTTTATCTATACTTTTTATATGTTCCAGCTGGCGCCGCTGCTTCCCAGGCAGCTTGGTACTCTCAAGTACCTGATATACCTCCTCATTGAAAGTAAGCTGTTTTAGCACCTGCCCATAAGTCATCACCTTAGCTATGATTTCAGGAAGTTGTATGGCAGTTTTGGCCGCAAGAACTGATCCCCAGGAGACACCCAATAGATTGATTGGGTTTTCTGGGAATTCTTCTTTAATTTTCTGTACCAGTTCCACAGTCATCGTAACATAGGAGTCTACCGAGAAGGAGTCGTCTATCCTGCAGTTATTGATCCCACAGCCGAGCTGATCCCAATATACCATGATAAAACGCTCTGTAAGATCCGGAAACATTCCCCGACAACCCGCACAAAACGGAATCGGAAATCCCGGCCCTCCATGCAGAAAAATCACGATGGGATTCGTGCGATATCTTCCCTCGATCAACACTTTTTGATTATAACCGCCTAATGAATAGGTCATCAGCTCTGAAATTTCGTTTGCTGCAATAATCTCTCTTCTTTTGCGTGTCATTTGTATTCTCCTCATGATAGAGAAATAGCTCCATATCCTATTTCATCTATGCTCGTAATATTTTCTGCATCGCTTTGCCTTTCGCCAGCTCGTCTATTAATTTATCAAGATAACGGATCTGTCGCATGATATCATCTTCGATCTCTTCTACCCGATATCCACAGATTACTCCCTTGATAAGCTCGGCCTTCGGATTCATCTGAGGAGCATGACGAAAGAATGTCTCCATATCTGTTTCCGTCTGAAGCTTAAGCTTTAAGGACTGTTCATCATATCCTGTCAGCCAGAAAATTATTTCATCGACTTCTTCTTTGGTTCTTCCTTTTTTCTCAGCTTTTTGTATATAAAGCGGATAAACACTTGAAAAAGACATGGTAAAAATACGCGGTTTCTCCATCCGGAACTACTCCTTTGCATTTATGGGTTGTGTAATGTCAGGTATTTAAGAATGCAAATTGTACAATGCGAATTCTTCTAGGCTTACAATTGGTACTTTGAAGATATTTTACTGTTCTTTCATCTTACTTGGTTGTACTCCTGTTGCAACATCGCGATAGGAAATAAGGGTACACCCTTTGTTCGCAATCAATTCTTTGGTACCCTGCTCACTGTTGGCAGTACCACTACCGCCTGAGCATAGAAAGATCTCAACTTCCTTACCTTTCGGCAATCTTTCTACGATAGAATTGAAAGCAGGAGCCGGATGTGCAGCCCACACCGGACATCCAATGATAATCCGATCATACTGGTTCAAATCAATCTCCAACGGTTGTATCGCTACTGACTTTCGTTGCCTTGCATGTAATCCACCCGGAATAAATGCTGTCAGAAAGCTACGATTACGAGCCTCCTTCACTCGATATAACGTCGCATTCAGCTCATTGGCAAGACGTTCTGCCTCTTTCTTTGTGGAACCGCCAAAGGTGTAATACAGGATTACTGTTTTCATTTGCTCATCCTCCTTATGCTTCCTCATCCTACTCGATATGCTTCTTTTTTATCAAGATCAAGGTATTCCCTACCATTGTTCTTCCATAATTCCACACGGGAAACCACCACTTCAATCAATACAGTATTTTTATATTTCATGAAATGCTCAAATTCTTTTTTACTTTTATTCAGACAAAGCTTTGCTTCAGATTCGTTTTCCGGTAACTTTGGATGCCCTTTGATGATCGCTGTACCTTCCATTTGAATATTTCCAAGGCATAAAGCAACCTTATTGTTCCTCTCGATTTGTTTGAATTTATTAAAAGCTTTAGAGGTTACAAAATATAGCGTGAAATGATCGGATACAAAATATACCTCTCTGGCAGTGACTCGATTGTTATGGCATGTTGCCAAAACAATCGATTTACTCTTCTCCATGGTATGTATTATTTCTTGTTGCATAAGCTCATAATCAATTTGCTTCATGGTCGACCTCCTGAAGTCCGATTTTGAATGGATCCTCTATATCAGAATGCTGCCAATTAAATCACTGTTCACTTGTCATTAATCTTTGTGCAAATACTCTGGCACCGCATTTTGCTGCTTCAGTCTGAAAAGATGCTTTGCCATCTTCATCACGAACAGAATACATTCCCAGATAGTTCAGTTTCGCATGCTCACATAATCTCTTGATACCGGTTTCAAAAGGACCGGCACCATACTCAGCATCATATCCATGAGTGGCAACGATTGCTATCTTTTTATCTTCCCACAAAGAACCGGTAGCACTACCGTAGTATTTATTCAATCCATAGTGCCTATCCAGTAAAGCTTTCATTTTAGAAGTGCAATACCAGGAATAGATCGGTGTTGCGAATATGACGCAATCACTGTCAATGATACTCTTCATAATGCCTAACACATCATCCTCTTGGATACACCCGTACTCCTGATCTACATTCTGACAGACATAACAACCCTGACAAGGCTGGATGTTCTTCTCTGCCAGCGGAATATAGACAACTTGCGCCTGATTTGATTCAAGCTCTCGGATCAACGGTTTTAATAATTCAGCTGTATTGCCATTTAATCTGGGACTTCCCATTAATATACAAAATTTCATGTTATAACCCTCACTATTCACTAAATATTATTTGGTATGATTAATCCTGTTATATCTATACTTATCCTTTCGTCTTCTTATTATAAATGCTCTGCCTCGAATCTAATCCTATAGATTGGTTTCAACCATTCCAAGTCTTGCTCGGATTTATCCTTAAGTTTCATGAGTGTACGTTTTCCCACTCGACGGTCTAGTATAGCTAACATTCTTACCAAAGGATTATCACTTGCTAAGCTCTTTTCAATACATTGATTATCAAATTCTTCAAACGCCTTATAGAAATTATGCTGTTCAAAGGTTCCTTCTTTCAACGCCAAATCAAAGGCCTTACTCCATTGATCTGCATTACTGATATCAGGATCTTCCTCCTTAATTTTATGCCACTGAACACTTTGAGAAATCATATGTTCATAATAATTGCTACTGATAATCTCTTTTCCGTCAAGCAATACAGCAGCCCTCCCTTCATGGTCAGGACATTTACTATAGGAGGTAGCAAAATATGCTAAATGCCCCCGTAATGCAGGCGCAAGATATTCCTTTTCAAGCTTTGCCCGTATTCCACTCCAAGTTGCCATCTTTCCTCCAAAATATTATCTTTACTATTGTGAAATCTAAATACGATCAACAACCAATTTACCTTATTGTATTTCATACTTATAGGCCAAATCGTTCGTAAGTTTAATTATAAAGTGCTACAGTCCAGCGAATAAACTTTATGTAGATAATCCATCCCCCGAAAGGTACAATAATACTCATTTCCGCTAAATTGAAATCCTAACCGTTCAACAAGCTTCACAGAATTCCGGTTTTCAATATAGATATGCGCATTGATTTGTTTGACTTTCAGTTCTCGTATGATGACGTTCACTAAGGCTTTGATTGCTTCCTGCATATATCCGTTTCCCCAAAAGGTTTCCTTCATATCATAACCGATATCGATTTTATTCTCACTCGGATTAAAGCAATGAAAACCGCAGGTTCCCATCTTTGCATTGTCAGATTTCCTTACTAAAATCCAACGACTTATCCCGAGAGACTTAGACTGTACATACATATCTATGATTTCATCAGCCCCGGAAATTTCCGTCAAAGGTTCCTCATCATATAAATATTTTGTTACTTCTTCATCTGAGAATTGTGAAAAGATAAACTCTCTATCTTCAGCTGAAATGCTTTTTAAAACTAATCTGTCCGTTTCAATATTCATAACTAATCCCCTACCTTTGTTATTCATTTTAACTATAAACTTCACCATCTTCTACTATTGTGAAGAATTTTATCAACGATTGCATTCTTTATAAATTTCTTTCTTCGTATGAATTAATAAAAGCCCTATAAAGCATATCATGATTTTGCTTTTGTATTTTGCTTTTGTATTTTGTTTTGTATTTTGCTTTTGTATTTTGCTTTTGTATTTTGCTTTGTATTTTGCTTTTGTATTTTATCTTACTGTTTCGTATTAATAAAGAATGTTCGCTAATTGCCCTTTCTACAATACTCAATTATTAAAATTAGTAATCCAATTATAGTAAATATTATCCCAAATGCAAATGGCAGTTTCAATTCATAAACAGAAACTACCTTTAATAATCTTGATGAGCTCCAATTAGCTACTGTATCATGTAACATTGTTGATGTAATAAGAATGGATAAAACAATCAATATTCCTGATATAAAAAGCACAGAACCTATAATCATTCTTTTCATAGTAAAATAGTCTCCCTATTATGTATTTCATTTTACACAATCAATCCTAAGTACTTTTATAATATTAATTATTTCGAGTCACTGCATAATAATAGCAATGATGGAGTACTCCCCGATAAGAAATATCCTCTACTTTTTCGATCTTCTTCATGCCACAGTTTCTCATCACCTGAAAGCTGGCTGCATTTTCTTCAAATGCTCCTGCTACTACTTGATGAAACCCCTCTCGAAAAAGCTCCTCTATGACGGCCTTCAACATTTCAGATGCATAGCCTTGCTTCTGATACTTCGGATGTATTACATACCCTAATTCTATAACTCCATTAGCCATCTCTACATCATTAACAAAACCAATCAATTGATGATCTATATAGATACCGCGTTCATAGTGCTTCTCTGAAAGAGAATATGCCTGTAGCTTCTTGAACATTCTGATTGCATCACTCTCAGTCTCAAAATCAGGTAGTACAAACCCCTCTCTGATTTGCTGGTTCGTCAATAACTCTATCATAGCAGTTTGGTCCTCATCCTGATATGGTTTAATCTCTAATCTCTCTGTCCTTAACACCTTGTTCAATTCGATCCCTCTCATCGTTATATTTATATAAATTTATTTTGTCACAGTAATTCTTTTCTAGCCTGTTCTCTGAAGATATTATATCCCAAAGCCTCCCAACAATTTTTTGCCCCCGAGTTCTTATACAGAAAATTCACTTCCACATACTTTATACCAAACTTTCTAAAAAATTGGGTTAAATCCTCTTCCAATCTCTTCATAATCCCATTTCTCTGATAATCCTCCCGGATGTAAGCGGCCGATATATATCCCACTTCGCTAATTTTTGAAACCGGTAAATGACATCGGATTACTTCTCCCATAATAAATCCAATGATTTTATTCTCATGATCAGCGACATAAATTTTACAGTTTGGGCTATGATAAAACTCATTTAAATAGTTAGCTGTATCATCAATATTTAGCTCTTCAAAATTCCAATAGTCGTCTCTTGTCTGCTGTTGAATAAAATACACCAGCTTATTATGTAATGCAGCGATTTCTGGGATATCAGCTATTACTGCTTCCCTATACTGTAGTTCACTTCGTTTCAATACTTTTTACACCCCCTCGTTAATAATGCCCCCTGACCGGCTTATCTTTTGTCCTATGCTTTCTCTCAGGGTCGTACTTCTGCCAATAGACCGCCTTTTCATTATACCTGCATCGTCCCGGCTCTTGATAACTGCCATGTCCAACATACACCATTCCCAAAGGCTTTACGTGCTCCGGCAAGTCAATCAGTTTTTGCATCGTTGCCATTCTGGATAGCACCGGATAAATTCCGATCCAAACACTCCCAAGGCCCAGATCCGTTGCCGCCAATAGCATATTTTCGATAGCCGCACTGCAATCACATACCCAGATATCTTTATCCTGGCTCTTTAAAGCATATTTCATATTACCACATACTACGATAGCCAGCGGAGCATTATATCTTGCAAAAAGCATTTTGTCTCTGATGTTATCCAATACCTCTCGTTCATTAATAACAACAAACTCCCAGGGTTGAATATTTACTGCCGTTGGTGCTGAGAAAGCCGCCTTTAATAAGGTTTTAATTTCCTGCTCTGTAACTGTCTCATCAGTATAGTTTCTGATGCTTCTGCGATTAAATATAGCCTCTAAGGTCTCCATACCTATTTACCTTATATCCTTCCTAGCTCTGTGAATTGATGGATTCTTCGTTTCTTAAAACCCATCTATCTTCAAATGCTCTCTCTATAAAGTCTTCTTTCTGTAAGTACTCCTGCAGGATATCTCTTATATACTCCTTTTTAAAAATCTCATTTCTATTGTTTGCTAAGGATCTGTATCCGGTTCCTCTTTGTAGATAATCTGAGGAGGCTACTGTATACCAATGATCAGCAATCAGTTTTTTACCATGAATTAATACGTTTAAAATAGTTCTTCCATTATGCTCAATCACTGCATTTGATACATGCAAACTCCCGAGATATTTGCCCCGGAACCCCGGCCCTCTGCCGTCTGCGTAGCAATAATCCGTGTCCAATGAATTTTGTAAAGCTTCCCATAAATCCTTCCCTTGTATCTCAAAACGGGTCACGTTTAACGGAGAGGGACATAACTCAATAATCTTTTTTCTTGATACCTTGCCCTTTCTGATTCCTCCATGGATTACACCGCTATTAATCAATCCCAAATCACACTCAAATACATCCCGTAAAGCATCCGCAAGTAGATTGGTTATCGGGTTCTCTTCAACAACATCATGCCATAGATCTGCATCGATTTGGCAAATCGGTTCACTTAATTTATCTATTGCTTTTACTTTATTTCTCTTAATAATATCCAGAATTTCTATAGTTTCCTCGCATTCACGAATATCAATATTTCTTCCATCTATCAATTCAACGGTTCTATTGTTGATCTCAATTTCAAGCTTCCCCAAATGTTCGCCATAAGCACCGGATGTGAATATGATTTTTCCATGTTCAATTTCAGGTTTCTCCATCAATATGTGCGAATGACCACCGATGATGATATTTAGACCATAAACTTTTGCTGCAATCTCCCTATCCTTATCCATCCCAAGATGGGAAAGCAAGATACATAAATCATAATTTTCTTGATATGTATCTATTTCTTCTTGGATTGCCTCCAAATAATCCTTTGTTGAAAACCCTAACAGTTTAGTAAAGGGTCCCAAATTTGGAGATGTCCCAATAATTAATATTCTCAAGTCATTTTTAATGATAATTACACTTTTTCTCACGATTTCTATGGAGGTATGATCAAGTCTAAGTAAATTTGCGCTTAATAAGGGAATACTTGTATTTTCGGCCATAGACTGTAAGATATCTATCCCCTGAAAGGTCTCATTATTACCGATTGCCAAGGCATCGTATCCTGCATATTCCAGTAATTCCATAGCTGCTAATCCGTTTGTTCCTTGCAGCTCAAGTCTTTTAAAATCCGCAAAATCACCTGCATCAAGTATCATTGTATTATGATCCTTAAGCCTCTTTATTTGGGTAACTATCTTGGCAAAGTTTTCATAGTTACTATGGATATCATTTGTATGTAATATGATCAATTTCATTTTTATCACTCGCTTTACTATGGATTGAACTTCTAAACAGCTGATTTTTCTGCAAACTGTGCCTGATACAGATGATGATAGAGATTTTTATTCTGCAATAAATCTTCATGGGATCCGGCTTCTATCATCCTTCCTCCCTCCATCAGATAAATGATATCTGCATTTTCAATTGTTGACAAGCGATGGGCAATGATAAGAACCGTCTTATTTTTCATCAGTTGTTCCAGTGCAGCTTGTATATGCTGTTCGCTCTGCGAATCAAGAGCTGAGGTTGCTTCATCCAGGAGTAAAATAGGTGAATCTTTTAGGAAGGCTCTGGCAATAGCTATGCGCTGTCTCTGCCCTCCGGATAGTCGTACCCCTCGCTCGCCAACAAGGGTCTTGTAGCCCTGCTCCAGTTGGCATATAAATTCATCCGCATATGCCGCTTCTGCGGCCTGTTTTATTTCTTCTACGGAAGCACCGGGGCGTCCATAGCCGATATTATCCTCAATGGTCCCATCAAAAATATAGGCATCCTGCGGAACATAAGCCATAAGTGCTCGAAGCTCTGCTAAGGTCATATCCTTGGCGGCTTTACCGCCAACGGTTATTCTACCCTGGGTTGGTGCATAGTACCCCAAAAGTAATTTTATCAGTGTACTCTTACCGCCTCCACTCGGACCTGCTACAGCTGCGATCTGTCCCTGCTTCACCGAAAGGCTGATACCTTTTAGAATTTGCGCATCTTCCAGGTATGAAAATTCAATATCCTCCAATACAATCATATCAGGCGTTGTTGTACCTTCTGCATTTAAGTTTTCCGGTTCAATTTCGGTTTCCAGCAGCTCAGATACTCGCTTTGCACCAGCCAAAGTCCCTTGCATTCGCACCAGCATACCATTGATTTCCGAAAACATGTTATTGACATTTCCAAGAAGATAAACCATGGAAACCACAGAGCCAAGAGAGCTGATACCTTTGAGCGCAAGGAAGGAGGCCAGTATTACTACCCCGACGAAATTGATCGAGCTAAACAGGAAGTTTCGGCTTTCCATTGCAGCATTCATTTTCGCAAGCTTTAGGTTATGTGTAAGAATTTCGTGATTTACCACATCGGATTTATTCATCATTTCAGATTCTAAGCCAAGACTTTTCATCGTCATAAATCCACCGATGATATTCGAAATATTCTCGGTATATTGACCCATGCTCTTCTGAACCGCATCATTCGTTGCACGAATCTCCTTAGTCTGCCCTGTATTGATGCGAACGGATAATAAACCGATGGCAATCAGTAAAATACTTACTCTCCAATCCAGCAAGAACATAACGAGTGCTGAGCTGATACCGCTTAAGAACCGTACCAATATCATTCGAAACGGCCAGCCATATGCATCCTGCATGGTTCTGACATCATTATTCAGCCTTGATAATGTATCTCCGCTGTGATGAGTTTCTGAATACGCAATCGGAAATTTCAAAAGTCTTTCATACAGCTCTACACGAATGAAGGAGGTTGTCTTATAAAAGGAGGAGAACAAAAAGTACTCCAGCGAGACAAAGCTGATCATACCTGCACCAGAAATAATGAGTGTGATCGCTATTCCCTTATGTAAAATTGCAGGATCCATATTCACTGCTGCATCTATCATTAGCTTCATCACGATTGGCATCAGTAGGTAAAAGGATATTTCAACCAGACAATCCAGAGTAATTATAGTTATATACGCAGGTTTGCTCGGCTTGATATACTTAAATATACTGAAATAATCCTTGATATCTGCTTTTGTCATACTGCTTCCACCCTTTCCAACTGTCGATTATAAAGTCTGGTATATAACCCATCGGCATTGATCAATTGCTGATGCGTTCCACGTTCTATAATCCTTCCCTGGTCCATCACCATGATCTCATCCACATCCTTAATTGTAGAAAAGCGATGAGTTACAATCACTGCCGTTTTTCCCACCAGGATACGATTCAATGCTTCCTGAACCTGGGATTCCGATATGGTATCCAGTGCTGATGTAGGTTCGTCGAGTAAAATGATTGGAGCGTTTTTTAGAAAAGCACGAGCCAGAGCCAATCGCTGTCGCTGACCACCGGAAAGCGTGATTCCTCTCTCACCAAGGATGCTGTCTAATCCCTCCGGTAATTCAAGAATAAAATCGAGAGCATTGGCTGCTCCGGCGGCTTGTAATATTTCTTCTTCCGTAGCATCCAATCGCCCCATCGCAATATTATACCGGATGGAAGCCGGATAAAGAAACGTATCCTGTGATACATATGATATTTTATCTCTCAACGCAGAAAGCTTCCATTTACTAAGATCATATCCCAATAAATTGATGTTTCCCTCCTTATTCTCATAAAATCCTAACATCAGCTTTAGCACCGTACTCTTACCGCAACCACTGGCGCCGACCAGTGCTACCATATGGCCATTTCTTACAGTAAAGCTAATGTTATTTAGAACAGTAGCATCGTTTTGGTCAGATTTATCTAGTTTATCTTCTTTATCTGGCTTATCAGGTATTACGAGTTCATCTGTTTTATCTGGCTTATCAGGTTTATCGAGTTCATCTGCTTTATCTGGCTTATCTGGTTTCTCTTGTTTACCCGATTGATCAGGTTTCTCTGTCGCCCCTTTTTTATAATCATCCGCGGGGGATTTCGCCTTATCATAGGAAAAAGTAACATTACTGAACCGGATACATTCTTCCTCATCACTTACATCAAAATCCATACCATCTTCCCGTTCGGGCCGAGTATCCATAATCTCAAAAAAACGTCTGGCAGATCCCATCGATTGATGAAAGTCAGCTATGATTCGCGGAATCGCAGCAATAGGCCAGACAATATTATTCAGCAGATAGACAAAAGCCGGCAGCTGTCCGGATGATATTTCCCCCTTCAGCGCTAAGCTGGCACCATAGATCAGACAGATCGTGAAGGGAGCCGACCATAGCAGAATATTGAAGATCGGCATGAACTTTAACCTATGTAAACCCCTACTATTGGCTTTGATGCCGGTATCGATCAAACCTTCAAAACGCTTCAAGAAGTGCCCTTCCAAGCCATATGCTTTTACAATCGGCAATCCTCCGTAAGTATCTGCTGCTAAGGCGTTTGCTTTTCCGACTGCTGCTGATGCTTCCTTAAAAAACTTTCCCATAGGCCGGGACACAAATGTGGAAATCACTAGAACAGGGGGCATGATGATCAGAGAGCCTATTAACAATTTCAGATTGATGGATGCCAGATAGATTGATGTCAGAACAACTGCTATAAGATCGATAATCAGTTGAAACAACCCATCACCTATAAATCTCTGTAACGCTTCCAAGTCGTTGCTGAACCTTGATATCAGATCACCGGAATGATATTGCTCCATAAAGGGCACAGGCAGCTTCTGTATATGACCAATTGCATGTTCCCGAACCTCACTCATTACTCGTGAGCGAAATACTCCTGAAATATATGTTCCAAGATACTTAAAAAAGATACCGGCTGCTACTATTCCTACAGTCTTTAGAAGCAATGCCGTTAATCCATTTGATTTATGATCTATCACTGATCCAACCGATTGGTTGATGATAGCTCCAAAAGCAATGCTGATCAGAGTATTGAGCGCGGCAACACCAAGATACACATACATCAGCCAGCGAAATTTTCGGGTATAGGTAAGCATTCTTCGTATTAATGATAAGAAAGAGTCTTTCTCTTTCTTGGTTTTTATTAAGCTCATAGTCTTTCTCCGATTTTAGTCAAATTTTAATATCAATTCAAGCACAGATCATATGTACAATGCAGATTATCTATGGTTTTAGTTTCGCAGATCCTGATCACATAATCCTAGCACTGCTTTATGAAAGAAACGTGATTCTCTAGTTCAATATAGCCATTTCTTTTATAAAATTGGTATGCCGGCATATTTCGTTCGGTCTGAAGAAAGATGTGCTTCATTCCTTTATTCTTTATGTATATCTCGATTGCCTGCATAAACTGTGTTCCCAGGCCTCGCCCTTGCTCTTCTGTTTTGATGCAGAATTCATCAATATAATACTCCGTACCGGAATACCAATGTCTGATACTTCCCATAACAAGTCCAACCATAGTTTCATTCTCATAAAAACCCAGAGCCAAAGAATTGTTATTACCGATCAGGTCAGAGATATATGCATGAAGTTGATTCTGATCGCTCCAATCATCATTCCAAGGCTCATTTGAAAAAACCTGAAAAAAGAACTCTCTTATTTCTTCTATTTGATCTAAATTAAGTATCCTCAATTCTGCAGCCATAATATTTGTTCTCCTTTAATCTATTGCAGGATATCCCTGTCGTGTAAGCTTGTTCTTATTCTACCTTATCGTATACACAACTTCAACATGATTATCTATATTTTTCCATGAAGTCATATTCTAATGAGAATCAACACTTTGATCTCCGCGGACACCCCAACTCCAATCACCAATATAAGCATCATATTTTTTCTCAGCATATAAGCTTTATTATTACAGTTTTATGCTTGAAGATTTTTTATTACAACTTTATTATTACAGTTTTATTATTGCAATTTTATTATTGTAATTTTATTATTACATTTTTATCTTTCGTTATCGTATCCTTCCAAGACTCCCAGAAAACATCTATAGCCATAACCTTGTTCGACCTGTAGTATAGATAGAGCGAAGTAGTAACTGAATTATTGACACACAGAAGGAGGTCACTATGAAACTATTCAAGAGTATTATTGTTGTAACCCTTTGTTTCTTATTATTATCCCCTGCTGCTGCGGCAAGTGCTGCCAGCTATACTGTCAGAGAGAATGACTCTCTATATTCACTAAGTAAGTTATTTGAGACCAGTGTAAATTCCTTGCGGTATTCTAATAATATAAACGAATATAATCTAAAGCCGGGCGCGAAGATTTATGTTCCGGCACATGTTCATAAAGTAAAGAGCGGTGAAACTTTAAGTAAGATAGCCAATCGCTACGAGATACCCGTAGCTAATCTCAAAAAAGCGAACGGTAAGAAAGCGACTTCTATCACACCGGGAGTTAAATTAATCATTCCGGGAGAAAAACCGCATAAGAAATCCGATGCTGTGATTTCCTATTCCAATACTGATATCGACATGCTGGCAAAGCTGATCGAAGCGGAGGCCTCCGGAGAAACCATGCAGGCAAAAATCGGTGTCGGTGCGGTTGTCATTAACCGCGTTCAGAGTAAGGATTGGGCACCCTCCGTGTCTAAGGTAATTAATCAGAAATTCGGACCATATTATCAGTTTACACCGGTCAAGATCGGAACAATAAATAATAAACCCTCTGCTGCATCGAAAAGGGCTGCCTGGATAGCAATGTTTGGTAGTGATCCAAGCAAAGGCGCAATTTATTATTTCGATCAGAGTTCAAAAAATGCATGGCTCTGGTCTAAACCGCAGACTGCTCAGCTGGACCATATGGTTTTTGCGAAATAAAGAAGAAATAAAAGCAACTGATAATAAAACCGTTATGATCTGTTTCCGGTCCGGATGACCTGGCATATCATAACGGTTTTCTATTTACTCTCTCTAACATATAAATATTATAACAGCCTTCTATTCTGCCATTGCTATGGTAGTTGCATCTGCATAATAAGGTACGATAATATAGTTGCCGGCATGAATCTCATCTGAGATCATTCGATTACTGTCTTTGATTTCTTCGATGTACTCATTCATGTCATCGTATTCTTCAGTTATATATTCAGAAGCGATACTCCAAAGGGTATCACCTTTCTTGATCTCTATACAGGTAACCTGCTTACTGCGTTCTCCTTCTCTCTGTGCTGTTACTGTCTTGGTCATAAAAAACACTGAGAAAATTACAAGTACGAGCAATAGTAATCCGCCAACCATCCATACTTTCTTTCTGTTCATCTGATAATAAGCATTCCCTTCTATCATTCTATTCGATGCTCTATTCATCTTACATACCCTCCTGAGGATTTCTCTTAAGTATTATTCCTTTGTTCTATTATTTATGAACTGATTATAGGATGCGGATTGGTCATCCTATGTCCGAATATTAAAAATATTATAAAAAATATAACAATTTCGAACATACGATACGAACATTTGTTTTTATATTCTGATTATATCGAACATACATTCTTTTGTCAACCGTTTTTTCCGAACATACTTTCTTTTTTACAAACATTTTTTCGCTTTTTAGAACATAAGTTTTGCATTTTAAAAATAAGTATGTTATAATGATGCAAATAGGAAATGGAGGCTGATACAACCATGGGGTATGGTAGAATAAGCAACAAACAGAAGGAAATACTTGAATACTTGAAAGCCCAGATCATAAATAAAGGATATCCCCCGGCAGTGCGTGAGATTTGTGAAGCAGTAAAGCTGAAATCAACTTCTTCCGTTCACTCCCATCTTGAAACTCTTGAGAAGAACGGCTATATCCGCAGAGATCCTTCCAAACCGCGTGCCATTGAGATTATAGACGACGAATTCAACCTGACCAGACGTGATTTGGTCAATGTGCCTGTTGTCGGTACGATTACCGCTGGTCAGCCGATTCTTGCCGTTGAGAATATAGACAGCTACTTCCCTATTCCTGCTGAATACATGCCGAATGAAGATACCTTTATGCTGAAGGTTAAGGGTGACAGTATGATTAATGCAGGTATATTTAATGGTGACAAGATTCTGGTGCAGAAACAATCTCATGCGAAGAATGGAGATTTTGTCGTTGCACTGCTCGGTGAGGAAGTAACCGTCAAGACCTTCTATAAAGAGAATGGCTTCTACCGCTTACAGCCGGAGAATGATACCATGGAACCCATCATTGTATCGGATTTAAATATTCAGGGAAAAGTGATTGGATTATTCAGAATGTTTATGTAATATTATTATGTAAACCAATAAAAGCTTAGGACTCTTATCTACTGTCCTGAGCTTTTTTAATGTATCAGGAAGTCATGCAACTTACCGATATTTCATTCAGTACTTTATATATTTTCTCAATATGTAGCAAGAATCATTAAATTTTGATTGAATGTTTTTATTATAATTGTATTACTATCTATGGAAGGGAGGATGCGAATTGTCAAGAAACTGTATAAAAATTACTACCCTGATTATTGATTATATCGAGTCTCATCTGACAGAAAAGATTGATTTGAATATCCTGGCAAAGACCCTTCATTATTCAAGTTATCATCTACATCGAATGTTCACTGGCACTGTTGGCTTTACCATTCATGATTATCTGCAACGCAGAAAACTTACTGAAGCCGCAAAAATGTTAGTTTTCTCAGATAAGCCAATCCTGGAAATTGCCCTGATCACCGGATACGAAAGCCAGCAGGCTTTCACTAACATTTTCACTTCAATGTATAAACAATCACCCAGAAAATATAGGGACAACGAAAAGTTCTATCCACTGCAGCTGAAGTTTGAATTTGAATGGGGGTATGACATGCTAGAGAACGCTGAGGATTTTCAAATGAATATTGAATATGCATCAGAAGAAGATATTCCCTGCTGGATGGCTCTGGTTCGGCTTGTTGTTGATGGTTTTCCTCATCTGAACGAAGCAGAATACATACGGATATTAAATCAGCGTATCAGTACAAAGCAGGCGCTCATTTTGAAGCATCAGGATATAGCGATCGGTGTTATGCTATTCTGTTATAAAACCGGAAGCATTGATTTTATGGGTACTCACCCGCTCTATCGCAAAAAAGGAATACCCAAACTATTTCTGGACAAGGTGATGAGTGAACTACTAAAAGATAAGGATATCAGTATTACCACCTATCGGGAAGGTGATAAAGCGGATACCGGATACAGAAAAGCAATTATAGATTTGGGGTTTGCGGAGGCTGAGCTGCTCATTGAATTCGGTTATCCTACCCAACGTTTTATCTTAGCTCGGGAGGATGAAAATGAATTCTAGCAAACAAAATATCCCTTTCCCTGACGAACTGCTGTATCTCGATCAAATCAATCATAAGCTCGACGAAGCATTACAGTATGCAGATCAGGATGTTGATCGACTGAATCAAGAATACCTGGAGTTTAAACGATACATGGTGGAGAACCGGGGAGAAATTGATCCGCATGAAATGTTTCAAAATGAACTGGCTTTGAATAGGATTGACCACACAGGAGCATTTTCGGCAAGCCTCCGGGATAGGCTTGCCAAGCTAAAGGACTCTCCTTACTTCTGCCGAATCGATTTTCGCGAGCATGGCTGCGAAGAAGCAGAAATACATTATATCGGACGATTTACCTTCCAATATGATAAAAAAATACTGATATTCGATTGGCGAGCTCCAATTGCAACTATGTTCTATGATTATGAGCTCGGACCTGCGGGTTATGATGCTCCAATGGGAAAAATTGAAGGGGAATTGCTTCGCAAAAGACAGTTCAAAATCAAAGACAGTCGATTGGAATATGCTCTTGAGAGCTCTGTCAGTATTCAGGATGAAGTACTCTTGCAGGAATTAAGTCATACGTCGGATGATAAAATGAAATCCATCATTATGTCACTTCAGAAAGAACAAAACAGGATTATCAGAAATGAAAAAGCAAGGACTCTTATTATTCAGGGTGTGGCAGGCTCCGGAAAGACTTCAATCGCCCTACATCGCATAGCCTACTTCCTTTACCGCTTTAAGGATAAGCTGACAGCGAAGAATGTTGTTATACTATCTCCTAACAGAGTATTCGGAGATTATATCTCCAGTGTTCTTCCTGAACTAGGCGAGGAGCCGATTTATGAGATGAGTTTTACTGACATAGCTATAGCTCAACTGGACGGTGTGGTTGCTATTGAGGACTATCTGGATCCTCTGGAAATCACAGATGCGGACTTGGCCGACCGTATCAGCTTTAAATCCACATTGCACTTTGTGAAGCTGTTGGATGAATTTATCCTACGTATCCCTGATATCATCTTTCAGCCTGTAGACTATACCTATGAAACATTTACTGCAAAAGCTGATCTGATTAGAGTACGATATCATAGTTATTCCAATTATCCGATTAAGAGGCGCTTAATTATGATTGCTGAAGATATCTATGATACCTTTGACACAGATAATTTTATGAATTATGATCTTCCTAAAGTCAAAACCATTCTGAAAAGTCTTCAGTCAATGCTTACAATAAAGACCACCCTCTCCTTATATCAGGAATTTTTTAGGCAGCTTGAACTACAAAATCAGCTGAAGTTGCCGAAGAAAAATACTTTAGAATGGGCTGATATCCCTCCTTTTCTCTATCTCCATGCGGCATTCGAAGGTCTGAAGGAAGGGAATGCCATCAAGCATTTGGTTATTGATGAAATGCAGGATTATACGCCAATACAATATGCAGTGATTAACCTATTGTTTCGTTGCCCCAAAACAATACTTGGTGATTTTGGACAGCTCATCAATCCTTATCATATGCATACTCTGGAGGATATCAAGCAAATATACAGCGAGGCTGAAACCACTGAATTGAACAAAAGCTACCGCTCCACCTATGAGATTATTACCTTCGCTAAAAGAATTAAGAACGTGACTGCTTTAGAACCGATTGAACGCCATGGTACTCCTCCCTCCGTCCTTTCGTGTAAGAATGACGCAGCGGAATTTGCCAGATTGAAGGATGAAATTAAAGCATTTCTTAAAAGCGATCTTGCATCGCTGGGAATTATCCTGAAGACAAATCACGCAGCCCAGAGCTTTTATCATAAGCTTTCAATGAACTATGACGTACACCTGATCTCACCTGATAGCTCAAATTTTGCGAATGGGATTATTATTACTTCCGTCCAGATGTCTA
Source organism: Bacillota bacterium (assembly GCA_023414355.1). GTDB lineage: Bacteria > Bacillota > Clostridia > Lachnospirales > Lachnospiraceae > Mobilitalea. Next base: position 67,912 of record JAEZOB010000055.1, read on the forward strand.
AAGGTCTTGAGTTTGATAAAGTCATTCTTCCCTGTGTGAATAACGATACTTATTCGTCAGAACAGGACCGAAGCTTACTTTATATAGCCTGTACCAGAGCCTTGCACGAGCTGACGCTCACCCATACCGGAACAATAACTGATATCTTAAAAATCAATGTTTAAGTAGCATTGCCGCCACATCAGCTCTGGTATTCTTCCATTCATATGTTCGCTCAGGAAAGATCTATTCATGACTTGTCCTGAGCGTTTTATTTTGTAACTTAGGTATCGTTTCCCGCAACATAGTGCTTTATCTCTTGCATAATAATGGTAGAATGGATATAGTGATAACGAAACGGGGGTGCCACTGTTTGAAAATACATATCAATGAGGATCCGAAGCTGAATGAAACCGAAATTACAATCAACTGCGGCAGAATAAGCACAGAAGTAGAGAAATTGATATCCCTGCTTCGTGTCATGGACTTAAAGCTCACCGGCAGAAAGGATAATCAGACTTATATCCTGGATGCCGCCAAAGTGCTTTATATCGATACTGTCGATAAAAAGACCTTCTTCTATACGAAAAAGGAGGTTTATGAAACCGACTTAAAGCTTTACGAGCTAGAAGAACAGCTCTCGGCTCTGGATTTCCTTCGTGCCAACAAATCCTGTGTCATCAATTTCAACCAGATCATATCGATCCGAGCTGATATTGATGGTAAGCTTCTGATTACGATGAGTAATCAGGAACAATTATATGTATCCAGACAATACGCAACAATCATTAAGAAAAAGTTAGGGGTGAGATAATGGAGGAAAAGGGAAATATCGTATTTCGACTTCTAAATCAAGTCTTGATCACATTTTCAATCGATATATTAATACTGATGTTATTAGCAACTTTGGTTGGAGATGAGGCACGGAGCATGTCAACCATCTATCAGCTCGGCAGCAAGGGATTAGCCTCTGCAACGTTAGTTCAGTTTCTAATTAGTTCTGTTACTATTGTGTTTCTGAGAAACGTCTTCCTCTCCGAGAAGCTCTTCAAGAAGCTGAGTACCCTGCAGCGTACCATATTTATGGTTCTATGCATGTTGCTGATCCATATTGTTTACATTATTCTGTTTGGATGGTTTCCCCTGGATAACCGTTTTGCATGGATAAGCTTTCTGGTTTTATTTACAGGCGGCTTTACGATGGGTCTTCTGATTATGTTATTGAAAATAAAATTAGATAATAGACAGTATGACAAGCTGCTGTCTCAGTATAAAGAAATGCATGAGGAGGAAGAAAATGAATAGTATCAGTATCCAAGAGGTTTCAAAATCCTTCGGGGGAAAGGAAGTACTGAAGAAGGTCAGCTTTACTGTACCAACTGGAGAGATCTTTGGCTTACTCGGTCCCTCAGGAGCCGGTAAGACTACCTTAATTAAGATTTTAACCGGTCAGCTCTCCTATTCCGGTTCAGCAGAGATATTTAATAAGAATTGCAATCAGCTTGATAGAAATATCTATTCCGAAATCGGCATGATGATGGATAACAGCGGCTTATATGAGCGTCTGAGCTGCTATGATAATCTGCTTATGTTTTGTCGCTTTCATAGTGTTGATAAGAAAGCAATTCACACTGTATTAGACAGAGTGGGGTTACAGAATCCCAAAGCCGTTGCAGGAAAACTATCGAAGGGCATGAAGCAAAGACTGATCTTAGCCAGAGCTGTACTCCATCATCCTAAGCTACTTTTTCTGGATGAACCGACCAGTGGCTTAGACCCAGCGACAGCGAATGAGATTCATACACTTCTTCAGGAGCTAAAGTCCGAGGGCACCACAATTTTTCTGACCACGCACAATATGGTTGAGGCGCATAAGCTGTGTGATCATATCGCTCTGCTCAATGAAGGTAATATCGTAGAATTCGGTGTTCCCGACGAACTATGTAGAAAATATAATAAGGATAATGTCATCACCATACTCACGAAAGACGGCACCACGATAACCCTAATCAACAGTCCGAATTCCGCCGGAGAAATTGCCGATTACTTTAACCGTGGAAATGTTGAGGCAATCCATTCTTCTGAGCCGAATCTCGAAAGTGTATTCATGAAATTAACAGGAAGGGAGCTGGATATATAATGAGAATTCAAAATGTAGGTGCTTTATTTCATAAACAAGTGAAGGATGTATTTAAGAATTTACCGGTTCTTGTACTATTTATCGTATATCCGATCATTGCACTAGTGATGACACAGGCCATGAAGGATCAGGCTGATATGGGAAGCTTCTTTATTTCAATCTTTGCAACAATGCATTGTGTATTCACACCGATAGTTGCTACTTCCAGCATCATCACCGAAGAAAAAGAAACGAACACACTGCGCGTTTTAATCATGTCCAATGTCAACCTGCGGGAATATCTGCTGAGTATCGGTGGTTTCGTACTGATCTCTACTCTGCTCTCATCCTCTGTGTTCCTTTTTCTCGAAGGTCAGCCTTCCCTGGAGAATGCACTCCGGTTCTTGTCTACGATAGCGATTGGCAGTTTAATTTCCATCATTGTCGGAGTATGTATCGGTTTATTCTCCAAAAATGCCGCTGCGGCAAACGGACTATCAGTACCCTTCGGTATGGTATTTGCCTTTTTGCCGATGCTTGCTAATTTTAATCAGGGAATTGAAGCAGTATCCAAGTTTACCTTTAGCCAACAGGTTAGCTATCTGCTGGGTGGGAAATCCCTCTCATTCTTCGGAATTATGGTAATATGCATTAACTTTATTCTTCTGTTAGCTATCTCGGCATTTCGTTTCAAACGTAGTATCTCGGCAGAATAAATTCGAAACGAAATATAATATTTCATAATAAAAACTCGGAAGCTCTTTATGATTGACTACTTTCCGCAGCAGACAGCGAAGCATCTCAGCTGTAGGCTATTGGAAAGTAATCCTTTCATGAGTTTCCGAGTTATTATATTAATTCCTATTATACATTGGCAACATCTATAGCAGAAAGCCGTCTCATACCCGTTTAATATTCATAATAATAGGAAAATGCCCCTTATTCTCTTTACTATACATGACAGAAGGAAATCTCCTCTTATTCCTTTCACTATACATGACAAAAGGAATTCTCCTCCTTTTTGTTTCATTACTCTTGGCATAAGGAAGCCGCCTCTTCCATAGAGTGGCATCGTTCCACCTGGAAGTATTTCATGAATTCCTTCGTGAACATATCAATTTCGTGGTCGAGACTGTTCCCTGTTCCCATGATAAACACCAGTATCTTGCAGCTTGTTTTGGCCAGAGCCGGGATGAAATATTCAAATGCCCAATCCACGTCCTCCTTATCATCTTCAAAACCGTTGACCGCATTCACAACCACATTCTTACATTGATAGATCTGCATTAACTTCAAAAGATGTTCGCAGGGCTTTCTATACTCATCGCCACAGCTGAATTTCTTCCATTCGAGATATACCGCCTTCAGCTCCGGACGATAATAGACGGTGCAATGCGCGCTGTCATATACTTCCCCGATGGAGGATTCCATCTGATTTTCTTCCACTGTTACTTTATTCATTTCCATACTCCCTACCTCCCAGATACGCTTATTAAAGATTGCTATATTTTAACACACGTATTCACAGAAAGCCACAGTCATTTTTGTCAATCTATCATAAGTATATTTCAAGAATTTTAGGCAACTTATTCAAGGCTTCTTATAGTAATACAAATTAAATCCTGTTTATAATAGGAAAAATATTTTTTCATAAACATTAGAACACCTTTAAATCAGATAGTGGAGAAGAATTCAGAGAATCCCATCCAACACTTGATAAAGAGGCAAAAAAAGACCTTAGGGTGATGCCGGTCAGGCATTCCGAAAGGTCCTTCGATCCTATAATACTGTTCTTCTATAACAATCTATACATCAAGCTCTTCCTTGCTGACAGTCTTTCCGTCTCTCCAGATACGCTCCAGATTATAGAAAAGGCGATCCTCCTTGGAAAATACATGAACTACGACATCGCCGTAATCCATCAATATCCAGCTGGCAGATCTGACGCCCTCTATTCTCTTCGGTTCATAGCCATTGCGGCCGAGGGTATCCGATACTGAATTCATAAGCGCATCCACCTGGGATGAATTTGTTCCGTTGGCTATAATAAAATAATCAGCAATGATGGAGATATCCTTAATCTCAATCACTGTGATATCTTCTCCCTTTTTCTCTTCTAAAGCCTGATAAGCAAGCTTAACCATGTTCTTTGAATTGTCCATTACAATCCCCTTTCCAATTCTATCATAGTGTAACCGAATGCTTCGCAATCGGATCTACTGGTCTATTTCTATCTGTTTCTATCTGTTTATGTCAGTATCTGTCTGTTCTATCTATATCTGCTCTGGTCGGTTCTATCTTTTCATTCTATATAATTTTGATTGCTTATTTCAGTAATGCCTGATAATAGTATAAGGTATCCTCTGTTATCGTATCGATGACAGCATTCGACCTTCTTAAGTAGCTAAGCATATTCTCTAAAATAAGCAGTACTCCCAGGTCGATATCCGTATAGGCAGTCTTCCTGATCTCCTCGATCTGCGGTAACGGTTTTCGATACGGCTCTATATAATCTGCCGTGAAGATGATTTTCTCCAGTAATGTCATTCCCGGCCGCCCGGTTGTATGATATACAATAGAGTTTAAAATTTCTTCATCACGTATACCATATTTTTCTTTGGCAAAGACCGCGCCAACCTTTCCATGCAGCAGAAATGGGCACTCCTTTTCAACTTCTCTGACTTCCAAGTGTGCTGCCACACATTGCTCCAAAAGCTGAGAATCTGACAGATACTTCGCACAATCATGGAGGATTCCCGCAGTCCCTGCTTTCTCCTCCTCATAGCCGAAGATAACCGCCATGTCCCGCGCCACCTCCTCCACACCGATACTGTGAAGGTATCTGGAAGGACTAAGTACCTCTTTCATACTATCTCGTAATTGTTGTATGTCCATTCTGTCAATCCTCCGGTGCTGTCAGGTACAGCCTATTGTTATTGATGTATTCAATGACAGCTTCGGGCAGATAATATCGCACCGATCTCTGCTCCAGCATTCTTTTCCTGATTTCCTCGGAGGCGATCTGGATGGTAGGCATATCCAGAAGTAATATTTTTGCCTGATACTGTTGACGGAGATACTCCGCCTGTTGACTCAGCTTTTCAGGCTCCACATTATTACGTCCCGTCGCCACCACAGTACAAAGCGAGAAGACGGTCTGCGGCTGATACCATTGATGCATCATGAACAAAGAATCCGCACCAACGATAAAATAATACTCCTTTTCGGGATCCTCCTCTTTCAGTAAGGTCAGGGTATCCGCTGTATAGGTGTAGCCGTTCCGTTCCAGTTCAAAGGTGGATAATGCAAAATGAGGATTATCTCTGATTGCCAGAGCTATCATCTCCACCCTCTGCTGATCTGTCACCTGATACGGCTTGGCTTTATGAGGAGGATTTTTGGAGGGCATGAAAAGAATCTGATCCAGTCCGACCTGTTCATAAGCACTTTCTGCTAAGAATAGATGTCCAAAATGGATTGGATTAAAGGTACCTCCCATGATTCCGATCTTCTTCATTCGTCCCACCTGCCTGTTCCTGTCGTATATTTATGCTATGATATACCTTCGGTACTTAATTAACTATTGAATTTAATACCTATAGTATACACAGAATTCAGAATTACAGGGATTCTTCCTTAAGAATTCTTTGACTTTTTCTCTTCGGGAAGGTCGATTTTCTTCTTATCCTTGGATTCCCTGTAGAGAACGATTTTCTTGCCGATTACCTGTACCACATCGGAATGGGTACGCTCTGCCAGTATCTGAGCCATTTCCTTGGGATCATCAGAACAGTTTTTAAGTACGCTGATCTTGATTAACTCTCTGGCTTCTAAAGCCTCGGATACTCCCTGAGTAATCTCCGGTGTTAATGCAGATTTACCAATCTGATAAATTGGTTCTATTGTCATCGCAAGACCTTTTAAATATGCTCTTTGCTTCGTTGTCATCTGTATACTCCTTTCATTTTAATATCATGTGCCAAAACATCTATGGTGCTTTATTATATAGAATATATTGAAAGGCAAGCTCTCATTACAATATATCCTATCTATTAAGGTACTTCGCACCTTTTAACACATTAATTCTATTATCTATTTATAATAATCAAATTGTAGCCCATACATCCTAACGGTATCACCTTCCTGGATACCTAGCCCCTCGAGCTGTTCGAGGATACCGTTCTCCTTTAAGAACTTCTGGAAAAATTCGAAGCCCTTCTCTGAATCCAGGTTCGTATAACCAAGCATACGCTCGATTCTGGGTCCTTCCACAGCAAAAAGATGCTCTTCCTCCTGCCATACCTCAAACGGTAGATTTGAATCTGCCATATCCTCGGGAAAGAATTCCTTTTCAAATACCACCGGAGTACGATCCAACTGGTCAAGCATTCCTTTTACATGGTATAACAGTTCCTTCATGCCCTGACCGCTGACCGCGGAAATCGGAAATACCGGAATCCCCTGCGGTTCAAAGGTGTTCTTGATCTTCTGAAGTATTTCTTCGGCATCCGCTTCATATAATACATCGGTCTTATTTGCCGCAATGACCTGAGGCCTCTTCGCAAGCTCCGGATTATAGGCCGCCAGCTCTGCATTGATGGTATTGATATCCTCAATCGGGTCTCTGCCCTCTGTGGATGCTGCATCCACAAGATGGATGATCACCTTGGTCCGCTCAATATGGCGAAGAAACTCGTGTCCCAAACCAAGTCCTTCCGAAGCACCTTCAATCAGACCGGGAATGTCCGCGATGACAAAGCCACCGCCCTCCAGATCCACCACGCCAAGATTAGGACTTAAGGTCGTAAAATGATAATTACCGATTTTGGGCTTTGCATTGGTTACGCGAGATAACAGGGTGGATTTTCCGACATTCGGGAAACCGACGAGTCCTACATCCGCGATTACCTTCAGCTCCAGAAGAACATCCATCTCCTGTGCCTTCTTACCGGGCTGGGCATACTTCGGAACCTGCATCGTAGGAGTAGCATAATGTTGATTACCCTTGCCGCCTCTGCCCCCGCGAAGAATCACTTCGCGATTATGACCGTGAGACATATCAGCAACCACCTTGCCAGTCTCCTTTTCTTTGATTACCGTTCCTTCCGGAACTTTAACAACCAGATCCTCTCCATCCTTACCATGACAGCGCTTCTTTCCGCCATTCTCGCCATCCTGGGCGCAGTACTTACGGATATATCGGAATTCAGATAATGTGTTAAGACCTTCATCCACTTCAAAGATCAAATCACCGCCATCTCCTCCGTCTCCACCGTCGGGACCGCCTGCCGGAACAAAAATCTCCTTGCGGAAGCTGACATGTCCGTCACCACCCTTACCGGATCTGATATGGATTTCTGCTCTATCTGCAAACATTTTATCACCTGTTATCACGCCAGAATAAATAATCAGAACACACAGTAGCACCATTTCACCATGTGTTATCCTATCCTGTTATCTATCCCGTGTTTTCCTCTCTATCTTAATATAACCATATTGTTACCAAAATCTTTATGCTTATTATATAAAAAAAATCAACCAAATACAACTCAAGAAAAAAAATGTATGAGAAGCCCCATACCCAACACATCTATTCCGACCTTTATCCTGTAATTGATTTTATGCAAGACATAAATACATGCAAGTCTTCATAGCCTTACCTTTATCGTGAAGAATTATATGAAAATTCGATCTTCGCACAATTAATCCATAATCGATTTATGCAAGGTATAAATATAAGCAAGTCTTCACAATCTTGCCTTTGTTATGAGGAGTCATATAAAATTAGATCTTCATAAAATAAACCCATAATCGATTTTATGCAAGGCACTCATATAAGCAAGTCTTCACAGTCTTGCCTTTGTTGTGAGGAGTTTTGTAAAGTTCGCTGTCTTAAGGATTTCGGGGAAATATTTGCCTTTGTCCTGAGAATTTTTTTGCGGAGGTATGCACCCGTCAGTGGCAGCCTTCTTATAAAATAGGCTGCACTGGTGCGACTGAAGCAGAAAAACTTCGAAGGGCAGAGGCAAGTACTCAACCCGAAATTACACAATCTAACGCACTTTACAAAACTCCCCGTAACCCATCCTGACGATCCATTCTTTTCCACCCACGCCGTGCATAAAATAACCCCAAATCCGATTTAAGAATTTGGGGTCATGGTTATCACCGAGTGTTTAATTATTTTGCTTCAACCGGGTAAACACTTGCCTGCTTCTTGTCTCTACCCTTGCGTTCGAACTTAACAACGCCGTCAACCAAAGCAAATAATGTATCATCGCCACCGCGTCCAACGTTTACTCCGGGATGGATCTTCGTTCCACGCTGTCTGTAAAGAATATTTCCCGCAAGAACAAACTGACCGTCTGCTCTCTTCGCGCCCAATCTCTTGGACTCAGAATCTCTACCGTTCTTGGTAGAACCAACACCCTTTTTATGAGCGAAAAATTGAAGGTTCATTCTTAACATGTTCTACACCTCCTACCATTCTAATGACATATCATTTATCAGTTACTGTGTTTCTACCTGAGCAAGCTTGATATACTTATCTGTATATTCATCCACAACTCCCTGAAGTCCTAAGACCAAAGAGTTTAGCAGAAGCTGCGAGCTATTACTCATAGGTGAAAGCACATGAAATTCTAGAAAACCTTTTTTCTCATCCTGGTCTATCGTAAACCGGTCTTGAGTAAAACTCTCAATAGAATTTATTGTATTGAGTACCAGTACCGATACCGCTGCACATACTACATCGCTTCCGTATTTGGAATACTTAGCATGTCCCGATACCTTAATGCCGGTAATCATACTCTCTGCATTCGTATAAATGGATACATTGATCATATCGCATCTACCTATGCATTGATCTTTTCAATCTTAACCTTGGTATAAGGCTGTCTGTGACCATTCTTCTTGTGATATCCAGACTTTCTCTTGTATCTGAAAACAATAACTTTTCTATTCTTGCCTTCTTCAACAACAGTTGCTGTAACCTTAGCGTTAGCTACGGTAGGATTTCCTACAACTAAATCGCCCTTGTTCACTGCAAGAACCTGATCAAAAGTTACAGTTGCTCCTGCATCAACACCGAGCTTCTCAACTTTAATGATATCGCCTTCCGCTACCTTGTACTGTTTTCCACCAGTTGCAATAATTGCGTACATATTGGCACCTCCTATTATCATTACTCGCCAACTACGGTGTCTGATGACTGACATATCCTGTCAGAATTCAAAGCTTTTACCTCGTTGTGCGGCACACTAAGTTATGATAGCATAGCACGTAATATTTGTCAATCAGATTATTTACGGCATTTTCTTTCTTCTTTTGCCGGTAATCTCGTTCACTTTTAGCTCCAGAACCTCAGTCATCTTAAGTACCTGCTCAGGATAGTGCTTCAGATTCTCGCCAGCACGATATTGATCCATAATATAATCCAGTGCCATGACCTTCTGCTCCTCCGGTAGGAACTCCAAAGTTCCGTTACCGCAGACACTCTCATATTCCATCGTGCATGTCCCATTATCACCCATGACCAGGTTATGACCATGATCCATGGAGAACGCAACATGATTATTCTTCTTCATCAGCTCCAGCTTCGTTCCTTCCTTTGCCGCATGAAAATACAGCTGAAAGGTTCCGTTTTCAAAAGCCACACCAAAATTCAAGGGTATGACATACGGATAATTATCCTGATAAAAAGCTAAATTACACACATCACACTGCTTCATCACTTCATAAATTTCATTCAAATCTGTGATCTCTCTGTCGCTTCTTCTCATATATGCCTCCACTCTTGCGTACACCTGTAAATTTGGACGATAGCACAAATTTACTGTGCGAAATATCTTAATTTATAAATTAATCTCTTGTTAATCTGATATTCTGCAAAGCCGGTCTATGAAATCCATACAGCCAAATCCTCTTCCGATAAGAAAGGCTTCAGAATCGGATATAGCTTATTGCTGTGTACCACATAGCTCATATGGTTTTCTCCTGCAAGAATCTGCATGGTACAATTGGGTATCGTTTCAGCTATCAGCCTGGTATGTGTCTCTTTAATCAGATCCTTACTTCCTGCCAGCACCAGCGTCGGTATTACGATTTTATGTAGCTCTTCCACAGATATTTGAGGCTGCGTCACCATCAGGCGGTAATTCGGACTTCTGGTTATGTAATAAATAAATCGAAACAAATTAAGATATCTCTTTTTTACCCCCTCAGGTACAAGATTGGCACCACTGATGATCAACTTGGATAACAGCTCGGGATAAGTGGCAGCTATCATGAGCCCTATTATTCCCCCGTCACTAAAGCCATATAATATCGGCTTCACCAATCCGAGACTTCGTATGAATTTTACGATATCCTCAGCCATGCTGCGATAGTCAAGCTCTTTGACCCTGGTACTTTGACCATGTCCCCTGCTGTCAATTGCATAGACCGAATAATCGTTGCTTAATTGTTTCGTCAATACATCGAAAATCTGATGGTCCTCTCCGTTTCCGTGAAGCAGTAGAATTGGTTGTCCTTCGCCTGTCTTTTCATAATAAAGAGTGATTTCATTTACATTTTGAAACATAGGAACCTCCATTCTGCCGATATACCCTATATTATAGGTGTTTGCACAATATTTCACAAGTGAATTCACAAAAACAACACATCAATACATCAGCAATATATCAATATATATGTAACAAAAACCTTTCCTATGTACTAATTACCAAAGTCCGTAAATCGGACCCGTGAAATAAAATACGATCATACCGATACTATTCATAAATCCGTGAACAAGTACTGATGCCCATAAATTTCGAAACCGAAGCTTGATCAAGCTAAAGAACAATGCATCCAGCATAGTAATCAGAATTCCAATAATCCCTTGCTCTGTATGAGCGAAACCAAATACGAACGAGGATGCAAGGATTGAAACAATGACTCCTATTTTCTTGTTCTCAAATATACTAATAATCCTGTTCTGTATCATACCTCTATATACGATTTCTTCTCCGAAAGCCGCTAATGTCCATTTCGCAGCAAGCATAACCAGCAAAAATCCAGTATTTCCTTTGAGTTTAGCAAAGTCACTAAGATCTTGAGACATCCCTGTGATATGACTTAGTAATGGTAATAATACTGAATAATCTATAATTGTCCAAACCGCAGCAAGCAGAAAAACAATGCCTACCATTCTTAAAAATTTCGGTTGCTTTTTGAAGCCAACATCAGTAAATTTTTCTTTTCTAATTAACAAGAAAAAGCTGCCAATACCGAAGGCCAGGATTGTCGGTATAAAAATATCAAGCAGTATCACAGAAAATATAAGCAGTAATTCAAACACAGCGATTACTTTTAGTATACTAATTTTCTTCATAATTAATTCCCCCACCAATAATTTGATCATCCCTCTATTAAGTTACATCTTTATCCATACCATAATATGTAAATGTCTCTCTATTCTAATAATTGTAATATGAAATGTCAACACAGCAACGCTTAATTTACAGTAATTTAACGCATATCTTACCTATTCATATCATGAGCTGAAGACATCTCAGCTTCTTGAATTGAGAGTATCTTAGCTTCTTGAATTGAGAGTGTATCTCTTGACATCATTATCCATAAAGCCTATAATAAAGAAAATATTGAAAAAGAAAGAAGGGTTTTTTTGTTAAGTGTTTCTGTAATGGAGGCCGCAACTAAATAGTTGTAAGGAACGGTTCGCGAAGCTTATCGTGATACCGTTGCCTGTGCGTAAATGCTGATTCTCAAAGCATGCTGGTCGCATGTTTTTTTCTCGTGCATTACGTACTGTCTACCTGCAGATTTGCTTTTTTATAGAATGAGTTTGATGATACTATCACGCCCGTGGAAGCATTCCTTTTGGCTGTAATTTTATTACAGACAGGTAGACTGCAGCTCCGCGGCTTTTTTATGCCGATTTTTATGTTTTAGTATGTTATGAATCAATCGAACGAAACGAAAGGAAACAACCACATGAATATCATTGAAACAAAGCAATTAACTAAAGAATATCAGCGCTTTACCAAACAAGCCGGACTTCTAGGAAGTATCAAGTCCTTATTTCACAGAGAATTTGTAAATAAGACAGCCGTCTCCTCCTTCGACCTCACAGTTGCTGAGGGGGAATTCGTCGGACTGATCGGGCCAAACGGAGCCGGAAAGACAACACTGGTCAAGATGCTGACCGGTATTATCGCTCCCTCCTCAGGGCAAATTAGTGTCGCAGGCTATTATCCGAACAAGCTGGAGAACTGCTTCAAGAAGCAATATGCCGTCGTCATGGGTCAGAAAAGTCAGCTTTTCTTTGAGCTGACAGCCTCTGATACCTTTCTTCTCTTCAAGGAGCTGTACCATATTCCAGAAGAGGAATATCAAAAGAACCTGGAATATTTTATACAGTTATTTCAGGTTAAGGATATTCTGGATGTTCAGGTTCGAACCCTATCGCTCGGTGAGCGGATGAAGCTGGAACTGATTGTGGCTTTACTTCATAACCCGAAGATATTGTTCCTGGATGAGCCTACGATCGGCCTGGATGCTGTTGCTCAGAAGCAGATCCGCAGATTTTTGAAGGAGGTCAACGAAACACGTGGTACCACAATCGTGCTGACCTCTCATTATATGGAGGATATCAAAAGTCTGTGCCGACGCTGTGTCGTGATCAATGGAGGAACCAAGCTTTACGACGGAGACACGGAAACACTTTTCCTGAAATATCAGACTCACAAGAAGATTACTCTATCCTTGGAGCAGGAGGCAATTCGAAGACCGGAATATAATTTTACCATACTGGAGGAATCTCCTTATAAACTGTCTCTACTGATCAGGAAGGAACATTCTCAGGAGCTTTTGAAGGATATTCTAAGCCAATATTCATTAAATGATATAACCATTGAGGAAGAGGACATCGGAACTGTTGTGGAGAGGATCTATACGGATACCGGCAGCAGATAAGGAAAGAGTTTAAGCAAATGCACTTTCAAGTGCTATACAACCAGCCTTATATAAGGCTTGCAAGAATGGAGAAACAAAATGAATAAATACTTCGAAATATCTAAGATTAATTATAAATCTCAGCTGGCGTTTCGTTTTGATATCGCCGTCAATGTCATTTTTACTGTCGCTAAAATACTCTTTGCTTATCTTTTATGGAAGGGTATCTTTGCAGACCAAAGCCTGATCGCAGGCTTTACTTTTGATGCTATGTTATCCTATTACATCATTCATTCCTTCTTGACCCAGCTGGATATGTCTGATCAGATCAGTAATGAAATCAGTACAAAAATCAGAGCAGGTACCTTTTCCAAATATATGGTGGTGCCCGTAAATATTCAGGGTTATTTTATGGCACAGTCAGCGGGGGCATCTGTCTTCTATCTGATTTTCAACCTATTTGCGGCGGTTGTATGGATTTTTGTATTTGGAATTCATTTTACCTTTACTGCCGACCCCTTCATCCTGCTATCCGCTCTGCTTATGGTATTGCTCGGACTGATATTCATGCTGCAGTTAAATTATTTCTTAGGCCTGTTGACACTCAAATTTCAGGATATTTATCTGTTTCTGATGATTAAGAATAACCTTCTGGCCTTCGTAGCAGGAACCCTGATTCCACTGGTACTGCTACCGGAACCTGTAATCCGGGTTCTGCGTTACCTGCCCTTCTATTATGTCTCTTATCTTCCATCGATGCTCCTCATCGGAAGAAACAGGGAGGAACTTGGGTTTGGATTTGTAATCATACTATTTTGGCTGCTGTTCTTCGCAGTAATAAATAAAATTACTTATGAAAGGCTTCGCGTCAAATATGACGGGGTGGGAATTTAATGGCTCATAATATTCGTTTTATCATAGCACTGATCCGAATGAAGCTGTCACGCATGATGGTATTTCGTCTATCATTTTTTGGAGCGTTCTTTGTGGATGGCTCCTTGTTTCTGATTCAATTACTGCTCTATCAGTCGATTTACTCTCAGGTGGATACCATCGGAGGCTTTGGCCGGGGTGAGATGATTATTTTCATTGGTACCTTTTCCTTAATTAATGCCCTTAATATGATCATCTTCTTCTTCGGCACCAATGAGATCGGAAACAAAATAAAAAGCGGTGAACTGGATCACTATCTGACTAAGCCGGTAAATCCATTACTACGGCTTACCTTTGAAAGTGTTGATCCGGGTTCTATCCCGCTCGCGATTGCAAGTATTTTCTTAATATTATATGGAGTGAAGCAGCTGGGAGTACCGGTAACTCCCGGCACCTTTCTTCTTTACTTCTTTTATGTATTGCTCATGACCCTGCTATGGTATGATCTTCAGGTGTTGTTTCGAACCATCCCATTTTTTACTGTTTCCGCTGCCAATATCGGACGAATGAGCGATACCGTACTGGAATTATGTATGAAGCTTCCGGGCACTATGTTTCAAGGAATTTTTAAATTGTTCTTCTATCTGATCCTGCCCTATGGGATCATGGCAACGCTACCTACCGAGCTTCTGGCAGGAAAGCTAACACTCATGGGCTTTCTTTATGGATGTCTGATTGTTACTTTATTTACAGGGCTTACGCTCTGGTTTTGGCGCTTCGGATTAAAGCATTATCAAAGTGCCAGTAGCTAGCTATTCCGTGACATCACAGAGCTTTGCTTCGATATACTGAATTAATGCTTCTCGTGGGATACAGAGCTGACAGCCCCGTACTCCGGCGCTGACGGTAATCTCATCATAAAGAATTGCTGTCTCATCCATATAGGTAGGAAATTTCTTCTTCATACCGATGGGTGAGCAGCCCCCACGGATGTATCCGGTGGTTCCGAGTAAATCCTTAACATGCAGCATCTCAAGCTTCTTATCTCCGATTGCAGCAGCTGCTTTTTTTAGATTAAGTTCCAGATTCACAGGAATACAGAAAACTACGATTCCCTGCTTTTCTCCCTTGGCAACCAGTGTCTTAAATACCTGTTCCGTCGGCATATGAATGAGTTCTGCCACATGCTCTCCTGCCAAGTTATTCTCATCCACCTCATATTCCATAGCTTGATAGGGAATTCCTGCCTGTTCCAGGAGCCGCATTACATTTGTCTTAATCATAACTTCCTCTTTCCAACCTTGCTTCACCAGAACTTTCGGCTCCGGACATAATTACATAACGATAACTGCCGGAAGATGTCCATACTTGATTTGTAAGGACTCATAATAGAGTTCCTAGAGAGGTTCGATGCTTTCATATTTCAGGATCATTCTGGTACTTTCAGAATAATTTTCACACCTGATTTTCCTTCACACTTCGATCTGTTCGTCGTCTGCCAGTTTCCTGCCATGATTACGCTTAATCTGTTCATGCAGCGGTTTGCGGACTTTTTTTCTGGTTACCTCCACAAGACCTAAGGCCGTCATATCAACCAGAGTTGTTTTAACCGGGTCTTTCTTTAAATATTCCTGCAACTCCTCCATCAGAAGCTCCTTGCTCTGCTTCAGCTCCATATCGATGAAATCGATGATAATGATGCCCGACAGATTACGAAGCCTGATTTGTCTTGCAATTTCTTTGGCTGCTTCCCGGTTCACCTTCAGAAAGGTCTCCTGAACCTGTTTCTTTCCTGTGGTTGCTTTGCCGGTATTCACATCAATGACAGTCAATGCTTCTGTTGGCTGGATTACCAACGTACCTCCGGACTTCAACCAAACCATAGGCCGTATGGCCTCCTCCAACTTCTCCGGAACATCATAGAGGTTAGCAAGACTTAGTGAATGATCCTGATAAAATCTCAGCTTGTCCATATCCTCAGGCTGGGAAGTTTCTAGATAATCCTTCATATGTTCATATAATTCGATGTCATCCGTGATAAATTCGCTCACATTTTCGGTATAACTGTCCCGAATATCGCAGATATACCCCGGAGGCGTGCTATAAAGCAGGGAGAAACGGTTCTTATGGACTCCTGAGATTCGAATGTTTTCATAGGCTTCCACCAGCTTCTTCATCTCAGCTACAATGTTCTCTTCCGGTATCATAGCGGCATTGGTCCGGATGATAAAGCCATACTCCTTGCTTACATAACGCTTTGCGATATCCCGAAGCCTTTTTCTTTCCTTTTCGTCAAGTATTTTAGAGGATACACCTACGGCAGTTTTTCCATAGGTTAATGCTGCAAATTTACCAGTAAAGTTTAAGTTGGAGCTGACGACAGGCGCTTTGGTTTTTACATCCTCTTTGGACACCTGAACAATCAATTCATCGCCTATCTTTACCTTGGTCTCCATCAGGCCTGTATTTCCGATATATTCAGGACCGTTTGCCATGATAGGATAGCGGTTTTCGCCCATGGAATAATAACACATTCTGCCGTCTGCAATTTCGATAAAGGCGGCATTGATGTTTTTTACGATGTTCTTCACCTTACCAAGATAAATGTTACCCAAAATGCCGTCTTCCTCTGAAGTATTAACGGAAACCTGAACCATATCCCTGCCTTCAAAGGAAGCCGAAATAATCATATTATCTTTTTTGGTTATTACAAGCTTATTATCCATTCCTGCCCCTCCCTTTATCTTTTATCTTCTATCTTTTATCTTCTATCTTTATTATTCTTATATATTCTCACATATCTTTATCAGATATCTTTCAATTAGATTCTCCTGCCTGAAAAAGAATACTTATCTTTCTACCTGATCAAGCGCTGCCAGTCCATCTCCCTCAGCTGCTCTTGTATATACCTCCAAGCGATGAACCTGCCATGCAAATTTCTCATAGGGTATTCCTAAGAAATCATAGAATGCTTCCATAACAGTCTCAGGCTTCAGATTCACGGCACTTCCCGTATCCAGCTGAAGAAAGACAACGATACCATTTTGATAACAATCTGCAACACTATCTCCCTTTACGCTCTCTGGAAGCTGTGGCGCCAGTAAGGAAGCGCATTTCTCTTCGTATTCCTGTCTAGAGAATGCGGTCAGTGTAATCATTGGTCTGATATCAACTGCTTTTTCACTGGTTTTTGTCTTCTTATCTGTGATGATTTCCTTCTGACTTATGAACTCGCGAAAAGCAGGAATAAAGTCCTCCTGACCATTGATGCTATCGTTGATTCTGTAACCGTCTCTTAATGAGACCAGATAATCTGCAGAACTGACTAAGGACATGGCAGTTACATTCTTCTTATTCTCCTCCCGTTCCAAAAGAGGATGAAAGCCAATGACACGAAAGCCCTCTGTCATAGCGGTATTGATTCTTTCGATCATCTGCTGAGGACTATCGCTTGACAGAAGCTGGATATCCACATACTCTGCATCGCTGGTCAGTCCTACCCCCAGAGGTGCGGCAAAGGACATGATCTGATGCGGGCTGAAGCCCTTCGTGTATTCGTTATCTATATCAGCACGGCGAAACATTTTCTGAAAATAACGCATGACATCCAGATGACCGACGAATTTCATCGCACCGTATTTCTGAAATTTAATTCTTGCCTTCATGGTTATCCTCCTTGGCTGTCTCCATCATCAGTCCCTCTTCAAAGCATACCCCTCCGCCGAATTCCTTGGCTCCGCAGTTGGCACAGGCTTGTCTGCAATTTGGCGTTACCTTTTCACCCTTGGCACGCTTATACTCCCGCAGTAGAAAATCCTTGGTCACTCCGACATCAATGAAATCCCACGGAAAGAGTTCTTCCTCCGAACGCTCTCTACAGTTGTAGAATTCCATATTGACACCGCATTCTGAAAAAGCCTTCATCCATTTATCATAATCAAAATACTCCGTCCAAGAATCATAGAGACATCCTGCTTGATAGGCCTTATAAATCGCCTCTGCAATCCTTCTGTCACCCCTTGCAAAAACTCCCTCCAGTTCGGTCAGCTCTGCTTCGTGCCAGCTGTAACTGATACTCTTTCGGTTCAGCTGTTCATTCATCTTACTGCGCAGGTAACGCTGCCTCTCCAGATACACCTTTCCGGTGATCATGCTTGACCATTGAAAGGGCGTAAAGGGCTTCGGAACAAAGAAGGAGGTACTGGAATTGATACTGACCTTTCCGTTTCTCTGGTCCTTCGGGATAGTATAGTACTCTCTTGCGATACGGTCGGAAAGTATGGCTATTCCTTCAATATCCTCTTCTGTTTCTGTTGGAAGCCCCAGCATAAAGTAAAGCTTTACCTTAGTCCAGCCACTCTGGAAGGCTTTCATCGCCCCACCCAGAATTGCTTCCTCCGTCAGCCCCTTATTAATGACATCACGTAGCCTCTGCGTACCTGCTTCCGGTGCAAAGGTCAGGCTGCTCTTCTTCACATCCTGTACCTTGCTCATAACATCCAGAGCAAAGGCATCGATTCGCAGAGAAGGCAGGGAAATATTCACTCCCTTACTACCAAATTCGTCAATCAGGAAATAGACCAACTCCTGAAGTTCAGAATAATCGCTGGAGCTTAGGGAGCTTAAGGATATCTCTTCATGCCCGGTGGAAGAAAGCATCTCATAAGCACATTTCTTCAGAAATTTAAGACTTCGTTCTCTGGTCGGACGGTAGATCATTCCTGCCTGGCAGAAACGGCAGCCTCGGATGCAGCCCCTCTGAATCTCAAGTACTACTCTGTCCTGTGTGGCACGGATAAAGGGTACCAAGGGTTTTGTCGGATAATAGGTATCGCTCAAATTCATCTCGACCTGTTTCTTCACAGTTGTAGGCGCATGGGGATTGTTCGGAGTAAAGCTCTCGATGGTACCGTCTTCCTTATATTTTACATCATAAAAAACAGGCACATACATTCCCTCGATCTGTGCCACGCGCTCCAAATATTCTTTTCTTGTCTTACCTGCTTTCTTATATTCCTTATAAGTATCGAGGAGCTCCTGATAGGCAGTCTCTCCTTCTCCGATATAGAAGAAATCGAAGAACTCCGCAATCGGTTCAGGATTATAGCTGCAGGGTCCTCCGCCAATCACAATCGGATGCTCTTCGGTTCTATCCTTCGCATAAATTGGGATGCCGGACAGTTCTAATACCTGAAGGATATTGGTATAGCACATTTCATACTGAAGCGTGATACCGAGAAAATCAAAATTTCTCACCGGCTCCTGCGTTTCAAGGGCAAAAAGGGGAATATTCTTCTCCCTCATCAGCTTGTCCAAATCTACCCAAGGCGAATAGACACGCTCACAGTAGGTATCCTCTCTCCGATTGAACATATCATAGAGAATCTGAATCCCCAGGTGAGACATGCCGATCTCATACACATCGGGAAAACACATACAGAACCTGATATCAACCTTTGTAGGATCCTTTACAGTCATATTGACTTCACCGCCGATATATCTGGCTGGTTTTTCTATAGTTAACAGTATTTCGTCGGATAATGCTAATTTTCTCATCATAGATTCCTTTCCAATCAGTCCCGGTATCTACGGCTTGCATCAGTGTCTGCATTGCTTTCATACACCCGGCTGTTTCTCTGATGTGGACTGCACATCTATGACGTATTATAACTGATATGAGCATAAATATCAACGAACAAAACTGTTTCGCTCTATCTTCACGTTCGCGCGCTGAATTCTTTTTTATTCTTCCTCCCGGAATAAGGTAACCAGCTTTGCTTCGAGCTCCTTTAAATTGTCCTTCCCAGTGACATACTCTTGAATTTTATCTGAATTGAAAGCACCTATCCTTAAGTCAAATCGGTCAATCATAAAGACGGCTAAAAAAATGACAATTGCACATACCATTCGGATGACCAGAAACCGGAAGGCTGCCTGCTCCTTCATGGATCCTTCCTCATTCAACCCGATATCCTCTGTCTCCTTACCTACATACCCATATCCATCCCGAAAGAGTCCTTTGGGTCTAACCTGACCGGTATCCGGAGCAACAGCGTTTTTTGATATAGGTTCCAGATAATAGCTGTCGTAGGCTCTGGCTGTGCTTTGCACCTCCGAAAGCTGCCGCAGACAGGATTCCCTGGCCTGTCTTATGTACTCCGCTCTGGAAATACTGATTGGATTAGAATAATCAAAAGATACGATCGGCTGTTCCTGTGTTGGCAGCTTCATGCTTTCATTGATTTGATCGGACAAACTCTTTTCAATCTGTTGAACCATTTTATCTTCGACATTTTTATTCATACGCACCCTCCTTACGATATAGGATAGAACACTTACTCTGAGATCTGTTCAGTGCTTGTTTTCCTATTTCAGTATATGTTGTATTCCGGTACGTATGTCAGCGTTCTATTAACCAATTTTAGCTCGTAATAAATTTAGACCCAATCCTAAAAATATTACTCCGGTCAATTTATTCAGTATATGAGATAACCGCAATTTCTCGTTCAATTTATCCGTGATATAGGAGGAAAACAGAGCCAGGAAGATGTCCCAGGTCGTACCGGTAAAGATAAAGGTTAATCCAAGCAGCAGAAACGGAAGTACTCCATAGGCTCATTAAAATTGTACTGTCCATCTCCAGACAAATCTGTCTTTTGACCAAATCCATCAGTGTAGCATCGCCAGCATCCTGTATCTTTATAAAAGAAGTAAAAAACCTTCTCACCAAACATAATTTATTTTAAATAATCGTTGACCTCATCTTCTACACTTCATCCACCATACGGTAGCCTACTCCAACTTCAGTAACGATGTATTTCGGTTCGGCTGGATTCGCTTCGATCTTACGTCTGATATTAGCCATATTTACACGTAGGGTCTGATTCTCATTCAGATAAGGGCCCCAGATTTCCTTCATAATGAAATCATGGGTCAGAACCTTACCGACATTCTTGGATAATAGGACAATGATTTTGTATTCAATCGGGGTCAGATGAATCTCATTCTCCTCCACCTTGACGATTCTCTTCTCATAATCAATCATAAGACCTCCGATACTGATCTTCTCCGGCTCAGGATGGTTGTCTTCCATTGCCTTTTGATTATGTCTTACTGCTGTGCGAATTCTCGCCAGCAGCTCTGAGGTTCCAAAAGGTTTTGTAATATAGTCATCCGCTCCGAGATCCAAGGCCTCTACCTTTTCTCTCTCATGACCTCTTGCTGAAACTACAATGATCGGAATATTGCTCCATTCCCGGATATTCTTCAGGACCTCGATCCCATCCATATCCGGTAGACCAAGATCCAAAAGAATCAAATCCGGACATTGAGTAGCTGTCAGATTAATGGCTTCTCTGCCTTTCTCCGCCCGCAAGACGCCATAATTATTATGAATTAACACCGTGGAAATAAAATTACTGATTGCTTGTTCATCTTCCACCAGTAGAATTAACAGTTTATTGTTCATGCTCATTTCCTCCTGTCAATGGTAAGTAAAAGCGGAATACTGCCCCTCCTGCCGCTTGATTCGATGCCTCCATCCTGCCCTGATGGGCTTTCACGATGGACATACAGATAGATAAACCGATTCCCATTCCTCTGGAAGAATCGGAGGTTCGTTTTCCGTCAGGTACATAGGATTCGAAAAGATACGGGAAATCATGTTCTGCTATTCCCTCTCCGTTATCCTTAACCTCAAAAACCGCTAAATGATTCTCCTCCCGTAGAGTAACATCGATCGTTGTCTCATTGCCGGAATGCTTGATGGCATTTTCAATCAGATTGATAATTACCTGCTCAATCAAAGTTCCGTCCATGGGCACCATCAGTAACTCCTCAGGAACACTGACATTGATCTTCTGCTCCGGAAACCTTTTTCGAATTCTGCTGATGGCAGCAGCTACGATTTCCTCAGCCGCCTCCGGAGTCTTCGTCACATTAGCAGTATCCTCATTGATACGTGTGACGGACAGAAGATTCTCCACCATGCGGATGAGCCACTGGGAGTCATCCTTGATATGCGTAATCAACTTTTCCTGGGTGTTCAGATCAAGACTCTCCTTGTTTTCAAGAATTGCCGAGCTTGCTCCGAGTATTCCTGTTAACGGCGTGCGAAGATCATGTGATATTGCTCGTAATAGGTTACTTCGCATCTTTTCCTTCTCTGTCTCCAGTACAATTTCACGCTGTTCATCTGACAGATGCTGTCTCTCCAAAGCCATCGCTACCAGCGAGCTGATTCTTCGAAGATAGCCTCTGTGATTCTGGCTGAGTATAGCACCATTCCTGCAGGAAACGCCAATGACGCCAAGGACATTTCCCTGGGAAATTACGGGCGCATAATAAGCCTCTGCTTCCATGAAGGTATCTGTACCTGCGCCCGCTCGTTTCTGATTTAGGAAGACCCACCGGGCTACCGCACTTTCCTTCGGGGAAAGCAGAAAATCGGCCTCTTCTTCTCCTGGTGCCAGTGTAACCTGTCCTGAACCGCCCTCTGATGGATCTGTGCCATAGAATATAATGGAGCGATTGAATATCTTCGTAATATATTCCGCTGTCAGCGTTATAATATTATCAAGTCCTCGGGTTATCAGAAGCTTTTTATTGATTTCGTATAAAACCTCGATCCTTTGTTCCCTGTCCTGTGCAAGCTCAGCCTGCTCTTTGATTCGATTCGTCATCGTACTGGTAATCAAAGCCGTCAGCAGCATGACCACGAAGGTAATCGGATAATCCTGCCGAAAGATATTGATAGAATAATAGGGCTCCATAAAGAAGTAATTATCGATAATAACGCACAAAACAGATGCAACAATTCCATAGATATATCCGGACGTAATTCTGGATATTATAAGGACCGACAGAATATACAGCATGATGAAATTCTGGTTCTTCATATCAAATAATGCAAGAAGTCCTGATAATCCTGTTATTCCGAGCAGTATCCCCAATGTTTTAAAGGTATCACTCAAGGAGAAGGATACTTTACCATTCTGCAGTTTTTTCCTGACTTTACTATATTTTCGATTTGGTGCACTGTCCGGAATGATATGGATTTCTACATTATCGAGCAGAGAAATCAGTTTATCCTCCAGATCAATCTCCATTCGTCCGCGAATAGTCTTTTTTGTTCTGCTTTTTCCGATAACAATGTTTGTAACACCGGAAAGTCTTGCATACTGTGCAACAGTTGCTGCAATATCGCTTCCATTTAACGTAGCGATTTCCGCACCCAGCTGTTCAGCAAGTTCGATATTTGTCTGATAACATTTCTTGGCTTCCTCTGTCAGCATTTCATTCTCATCATTCTCTACATAGACAACTACCCAGTGCGCATGAAAGGCCTCTGCCATTCTGGCACTTAATCGGATGCATCTGGCAGACGAGGGAGAACTACTGATACAGACAAGTATCTTGGTATTGGTGGTTTTATCAGAAGGAATGCCTTCACTTTGATTGATATGACTGATTCGGTCCGCTGCCTTTCGCATGGCAACCTCTCGAAGGAGTCGTAAATTCTCTCTGGTAAGAAAGGGCTTTAGACTTTCTCTCACCGTGTTGTCTTCCGAATGGCTTTCAATCCAGATTTCAATCCGTCGAAGCAATTCATCCGGTTCCATATCGATCAGTTTGACTTTATCCGCATGATCAAAGATATAATCCGGAACCGTTTCCGTCACATGCACCAGTGTAATTTCCTGAACGATATCCTTCAAGCTTTCGATATGCCAGACATCTACCGTAGTATATACATCAATCCCTGCATTTAAAAGCTCTTCAACATCCTGAAATCTCTTTCTGTTTCTGACTCCCGGAAGGTTGTTATGTGCTAATTCATCGACGATGATCAGCTTGGGCTTACGCTCTAATGCTGCATCAATATCGAATTCACAGCCTTCCCCATGCTCCCCGATACATTTTGAAGCGATCACAGGAATATCATGCAAAAGTTTTAGCGTCTCCGGGCTGGTCTCCGTTCGGATATAGCCTATCACCACATCTACACCGCTTTTGAACTGAACCTTGGCATCATCGAGCATAGCATAGGTCTTACCGACTCCGGCAGCATAGCCAAAGAATATCTTCAAATGTCCTCTGGTAATTATATTTCCCTCTTCTACATAATGCTTCATAGGTTAGCTTTACTCCTTCTTTCAATCCCAGAACAGCTTAGTTCTTCAGATACTTGACTGCAATCTGGGTTCGGTGCTCCAATCCGGTCTTCTCCAGGATGGTGCTGATGTGATTTCGTACCGTGCCATTGGTCAGGAACAGCTTCTCACCGATTTCCTTATTAGAAAGTCCTTCAGAAATTAGTTGGACAATTTCCAACTCTCTTGGAGATAGCAAAGCCTCGAAATAGCGACTTCCTGACTGTCTACTAGATACTCTGCTTCTGATAAAATCCAGAATGTCCGCCTGAAATACCGTTCCGCCGGAATGGATCACACGAATGGCTGAGAGAATACGGTCTGCAGGACTATTTTTCAGGATATATCCGTTAATTCCTGCCTTTAGGGCACGCAGGATCAGTTCTTGTTCATCAAAGGTAGTCAGAAGCAAAGGAGTAGACAGTTTTTCTTCCAGTATCTGCCTTGCGGCCTCGATTCCATCAAGATCCGGCATCCTGATATCCAGCATAACGACCTCCGGTTTCTTTTCCCGGCATAGCTCCACAGCCTGCCTTCCGTCCTCGGCCGCTCCGGCAAACTCCAGATCTGCCTGTGTCTCTATAATCATCTTCAAGCCTTCTCTGATGATTGCATCATCATCCGCAATCAATACCCTAATCATTTTTATCGCTCCTCACTCTGAACCTAAGCCATATTGTACCCTTTTATCCCAAAAAATCAATCTTTACTTATCCTTGTATCATTAATATATGAAAATATTGCTGATGCCAAATCCACGTTCTCCTTTTGTAAAGAAGCATTTCCCCTTTGCTTTCACGGTCCGTTCTTCAATGGCTTGCAGACCCAAGCCTTTTTTGAAACTATCCTCCGAGTGACCGTTATCACTATATTCAACCTT
The DNA here is from genome assembly GCA_023414355.1 of Bacillota bacterium. GTDB lineage: Bacteria > Bacillota > Clostridia > Lachnospirales > Lachnospiraceae > Mobilitalea. The sequence goes on from JAEZOB010000055.1 coordinate 92,870, forward strand.
GATCACCTTCTTAAATACATCAATACTTAAGTTAAATTCAGTCGCATTGGAATGTTTGAGCAGATTCGTCAGGCATTCCTTCAGATTATCATGGATACAGGCCCAATGCTCCAAGCTGATCGCATCTAAGTCCCCTGAGGTCTTAAGATTTGCTTCTTTATTATAGCTTACTTTAAATTCCTCCAAGATTGTTTTAATGTCCGTTATTCCAACCAGCGCAGGATCAACCCTCTCATCCCGTAAAGAAGTTCGGATCTCATCCACACCCTCCCGAAGATTTGTAATCGCTTTACGAATATTCTCCTCCGCTTTCTCCGGGTGATCCTTCATAATCAGAAGTGCTGCCTCCAGCATTATGATACTTCCTGAGATACCGTGACCTACCTGGTCATGAATTCTGGCAGCGATCCTGTTTCGCTCCTCTACTGAAGCATTGTATTTTAATGTTTTTGCCAGGCTTTTCACATCGATCAGCTTCTTATTCAGACCGATCAGCCTCTCCTTCTGTTCTTCTGCAAGCTTCTCATAATGAGTCAGCTTTACGATCAGAAGCCTGCCGAACAACACCATTACCGTGAGTATCATGGTAATTAACCCAGGCAAAATGTCCGGCATAAAGATAAAGTATACCAGCAATAAAAGCACTGACAGTATATAATAAAACATTCTTTTATCCACCAGGCTGTCCAAAAGTTGAATTAAAAGGATGATAAATAACGGAAATAAAAGCTCTATCCCAAGAAAGAAGCAGGCGGCTGCACATAGACTTACAGTCAATCGAAGAATTGTATTCTTTTGTCTGCTTAGCAATAGCTCCAGAACGAAGACACACGCAAAGCTAAGCGCCGATATTACAGTAGCCGTAATATCGAGCTTAGCTGATAGAAACAATATGACTGAGGCAATCAAAGCTGCAAGCTTTGCAAGAAAGTAAAGAAATGGCTTCTCCATTTAAATACCGCCTAATTCGTTTTATAGTTTTGTGAAAAAAGTACTGCTCCAATCAGTAAAGACAGAAGGATAAACAACAGTAGTATAATAATGTTCGGAACAATATTCGCAAGCGTATTCTCCTGTAACCTGCGGAACGCATCCATGAACCAATACTGCGGAAGTATTCTGGCCATATTCTGCATGGTTTTCGGTGCCATGTCCAGCGGGAAATATGCCCCTCCCAGAATGCAACCAACTGTAGAAGTACCGATGATGATGGCAGTAATGGCATTCTTCGATTTGGTTGCCAATGCTACCAGCATGGAAAAACAAACGGTGAACAACGAGTATAACACCATTAGCAGTACGATTATCTTAACAGGAACTCCTGTCTTAATATCCTTCAGATAGATAAAGCCAGAAAAGATTCCCACCTCGATCACACATAACAGCATTCCGAAGAGACCTGTACCAATGACATATTGTATCGGTTTGACCGGAGTGATCTGAATACGGTTGAATACTCCATTCATTTGGTCATCCGCAATCAGAAAAGCCACCAGAATACTTATGGTGAAGATAAACATCAGGAAGAAGCCGATTGAGTTAATAAACCCGCTTTTGCCTTTCATCATATCCAGATCTATCTTCGCAGCCGAGGTCCTGGTCAGATTGATTTCCTCCTTATGAGTACTATTAAGCAGTTCACCAAAGGAAGCCGCATCATTTCCTGCTCCTGCCGCCAATATACGGATACTGCTCATATAACTGTTGATATAAGCTTTCACAAAGGCAGAATTCTCATAATCATCCAGAGAGGTCACCGTAATTTCGGCACTATCCCCGTTTAGTGTCTGAGCAAAAAGTTTCTCTGGTATCTCAATTATAATCGATATATCACGATCAATCAACTGCATGGATAGCTCATCATAGCTAAATCCTTCCACAAGGGTAAACTCCAACTCTTTTGTCAAATATTGCTTAAAATCTTCTGATAATACACTTTTGTCATAATCCAGCAAACCTACGGATACCGATGCAGTGGTCAGATTAGTTACGAGAGTTCCCATAGAAAATAGAATTGCACACAGAGCAATTGCACTGATCAGAGAGAGTAGGACTCCAAAGATATTACGCTTAATATTAGCCATTGTAATAATGATCAAGTTTTTCATCTTTCTTCCTCCTTCGAGCAAAATATAATTGCACCAATCGTCAAGGAAACTATAGTAATGGCCAGGCAAATGAGTATGACCTGAGTTGCTTTCTCATAATGTCCAAAGACCGACAACTCGTAAGCAGCCTGTTGAAAAATATAATTCGGCATGAGCTCGGTAATACCCTCCATATACAGATCCTTCGAATAGGTCCCACCAAAAAACATCATAATCCAAATGACAGGCATGGTTAATACAAAGGGAGATACCTTCTTAAATAGTAATCCCAGGATGACTCCTAAGGATATCATACAGAAGGTGATGGCACAGAACATCAGGAACAGATATGCCACTTCTCTGACACCCGCACCATAATGAGCGTCAAAAACCACTATACTGATTCCCATAATGACTGTTACCTGCAGGACAGTTTGTGGAAGCATCCCCAGTACCTTCTGAAGGAACATGGAAATCCTGTTTTGCGGCGCAAGGATCATCCTGTTAATCGTCTTATTCCGGCGTTCACTCATAAAGGCATTGGTGCCGACGATCACACTCATGAAGGCTATCATCATCACCATACTGACTGCATAATAATCTATCATACTTCTGCTATAACCAAAATTTTTCTCTACCGTATAATCCATCTCTGTTGTACTAAGGGTAGCCAGGGCCTGTGGAGCTATCCTCATTACTGCCATTACTGTCTTATCTGTCTGAATAAACCCCTTCAATACCGCTTCCACGGTTCGATTCTTTATCCTGTCCGTTCCTTCAAAGACTTGGATCCCCAGCGGATCCCCGCCAAAAAGTACAGCTGCTGTGATCTCATCTTTACCTGCCATTATCTTAGCTTTTTCGATATCTTCCGTTGCAGTAAAGCTTAGATTCCCCGTTTCTCCTGCCTTATTGATGAAGCTTTTAATGATCTCCTGTTGGTATGGGTTCGCCGTATCGATCAGATATTGTATTTTGATCGTTCCGATTGCTTTCTCAGCGACATCCGTTGACTGCAACAGATTGCCCAGCAAGAATACCAGCACAACCGGGAATAGCAGGAAGAAAAATAGATAGGCCTTTTCACGAACAAATTCCTTTGTCTCCTTAATCACAATATTAAACATCAGCTTCCTCTTCCTCCTTATCGCAAATCATGTCCGGTCAGTGTCAGAAACATAGTATCAAGATTAGGTACCTCGGTTCTGATATTGAAGATCGGTATGGCAAAGGTAAGAAACTGCTCCAATATTCTTGAGATACTGTTCTGGTTCATCAGGATGTCAATTCTGATGGTATTCTCCTGTACCGCAACTGCCCTTACATCCGGCAATATCTTCAGCTTCTTCCTGATATCCGCTTCATCAAATGCCGCCGGAAGTCTTGTATCAATATAGACTGACTGGACGTCTGTCACCAGAGATACCAGCTCCTCCTGCGTTCCGCAGGCGATCATCTGTCCTTTATCGATGATTGCTATCCTGTCACAGATCTCCTCCACCTCATTCATATAATGGGAGGTATAGATTACCGTCGCCCCTCTGTCCCGCAAGGTTTTGATGGAAGTTAGGATATGCTCTCTCGACTGGGCATCCACACCGACCGTCGGTTCGTCCATGACGATCAATTCAGGGGCATGCGCAATTCCGCAGGCGATATTCAATCTTCTCCTCATTCCTCCGGACATCTGCTTTGGCTTCATAGACAGTCGGTCTGATAGACCGACAAATTCCAAAGCTTCCTTTGCCATCTCATTCAGTCTTTTCCCCCTGATCCCGTATAGTGATGCAAAGAACTTCACATTTTCCAGTGCAGACAGATGCTCATATACAGCGATATCCTGCGGTATCAGCCCGATGCACCTCTTAATCTTCATCTTATCCTTCCTGATATCATAACCACGGATACTGATCTCACCCTTATTCAAATCCGATAAGGTTGTCAGCACGCTTAATGTCGTGGATTTCCCGGCACCGTTCGGTCCGAGAAGTCCGAAGATTTCATTTTTCTCTACCTCGAAACTCAGATTATCGACGGCACAAAGCTCACCGTATTTTTTAGTCAGATTACTTACTGTTACAAACTGTGACATAATTACCTCCCTCTATCTGTTTTTGTTTCAAATTACGTATCAGATTACGTATCAATTTCGTTTCTAATTCTTTTTGCATTTGTATCTGATTAAATGTCAAAATGTGCTGCGCACATTTCCAGATACAAACGCTTGCTATTGCAAGCTAGCTTACATATCAATCGTTCGTATTTGGAAAACACCTTTGGTGCTTATGACATTTAAGCTTATAAACTGTACTCCCATCAGATATGCTATAAATGTTATCCATATGATTCCTTACGCTTTCCATATGTTTTCAAACTATTTTCCCATATCTTATCCTTATGTTGCTATCATACACGAAGGATGATGTCCGTGGAAGTGACTTCAGTGACAACTATGCTATGACATTTGTCATATAGAGAACAGTGAAATATGCACAGGATTGTCCACGTTTTTCATTGAAAAATAAAATGCAATCATTTATAATGTCTTTAGTTAACGATTAATAAGGAGGAATACCAATGTCGACCAATGTTTATGACATATTAATGGAACGTGGGTTCATTGAGCAATGTACACACGAAGAAGAAGTCCGTGAATTATTAAGAAAGGAATCCGTTACCTTTTATATAGGCTTTGATGCAACTGCTGACAGCTTGACCGCAGGTCATTTCTTAACTGTTATGGCTATGATGCATATGCAGCGTGCCGGTCACAAACCGATCGCACTCTTAGGCGGCGGTACCACTATGATTGGAGATCCTACCGGTAAATCCGATATGCGTACCCTGATGACCATCGAAACCATTCAGCACAATGCTGACTGCTTCCAAAAGCAGCTCTCTAAATTCATCAATTTTGAGAACGGTCAGGCAATCATTGCAAATAATGCTGATTGGCTGCTGGATTTAAATTATGTAGAATTCCTAAGAGAAATCGGTATCCATTTCTCAGTCAATAAGATGCTGACTGCCGATTGCTATAAGCAGCGTATGGAGAAGGGTCTGACCTTCTTCGAATTTAACTATATGCTAATGCAGTCCTATGACTTCTGGAAGTTGAACAAGCTGTATGGCTGTACTCTTGAGCTCGGTGGCAACGACCAGTGGTCCAATATCCTAGGCGGTGTAGATCTGATCCGCCGTAAGGAACAAAAGCCTGCCTTTGGTCTGACCTTCAAGCTTCTGACCACCAGCGAGGGTATCAAGATGGGTAAAACCATGAAGGGTGCCGTATGGTTGGATCCGAACAAGACTACTCCTTACGAGTTCTATCAATATTGGAGAAATATTGAGGATGTAAAGGTAGAAGAATGTCTCGGTCTTTTAACCTTCCTTCCGATGGATGAAGTAAAAAGACTCGGAGCCCTTAAGGATGCTGAGATCAACCACGCAAAGGAAGTTCTTGCCTTTGAGATTACCAAGATCGTACATGGCGAGGAAGAAGCCATCAAGGCACAGGAAGCTGCAAGAGCACTGTTCGGCGGTGGTATGAAATCCGAAGATATCCCTACCACCACTTACGCTGCCGAAAAATTTGCTGAGGGCATCGATCTGATTACCATGATGTGCGATGCCAAGCTTTCTACCTCTCGTTCCGATGCCAGACGTAATATCGAGCAGGGCGGCGTGACAGTGAATGATATCAAGGTTACTGACTTTGCCAAGGTATTCACGAGCAGCGATTTTGATGCCGATGGTGCACTTCTTGTTCGTAAGGGTAAGAAGGCATACCATAGATTTATGGTTCAGTAATCTCCTGTTTCACTTGATATGGAAGCTGTATGTTTTTCTGCGTTTCAGTCTGTATTCTACCGATTATGATAGCCTTTTATTCGTTCCTGTTTCAATCAGTACTACCTGTTATGTACGTAATTGCTGCAGTTCCTGGCTGTCTTCTTCTGCAGCAGATGAAGAATAATAAGAATGGAGTTGAAGTTATGCCTTGGTGTCCAAAATGCAATGCAGAATATCAGGAGGGATTTACCGTATGCTCCGACTGTGGAGTCGAACTGGTGGAAAGTCTTGAGGAAGAAGAAATACTTGTGCCCTTCTTTCAGGCAGAAGATAAAAAGATTGCAGATAAGCTGGCAAGTTTCTATCAATATTCTAACATGCCTTCCAGTGTAACCTTTGATGAAGAAAATGAGCTTTATATCGTAAATATTCCGCCAAAAGCGGAAAAAGAAGCAAGAAAGCTTTATCAGGCCTTCTACTTTGTGGAACGCGATAATATCGCCAATGGACTGTACGATGATGATAACGCAGAGGATAAAGAAAGTACTGATGAAACAGTACCCTCTGAAGACAATCTATCCGAGAAGGTCTTACCTGCAGAGGAAGCTGATCAGACAACCGAGAATTCCGAAGAAGGACCTGAAATTGAGCTATTCGACGGTGAATTCAATGAGGATGAGCTATATGAGGAGGAAGCCGAGGTATACACTCCAAAAGCAAAACCTGCTAAGGTCAAAGTGGCTGATGAAGCAGATACTGACATCGAGCCTGAGGAGGATTCCAGAACTTATGTGATGAAGGCTGATAAATATAAGGATCTTGCAGGAACCGTATGGATTTTCCTTTTCTTCGGCATTGCCGGATTAATATTCGTGCTACTGAATGTCTTCGGTATTCTGACCGTATTTAATGGTTGGCTTCCAAATACCATCATGGGTATCCTGTTCCTCTTCTTCCTATATGTTGGTATCAGCACTAGTCAGAAGGCGAAAAAGCTTCGTTCCGAAATCTCTGCTGAGAACGAAATGACCGAGAAAATCAACTCCTGGTTCCGGGAGCATTTTACTGATGAATTCGTTGCATCCCTATATAACAATACGATTTCAGAGGAACTCAATTATATTAAGCTGACTGATACTGTCAAGGATCTGCTGTTGAAGGATTTCGGTCCCCAGAACCTTGCTTATCTTGATCGTCTGATTGAGGATTATTATAATAATAACTTCGATCAGGTCGTAATATAACCGTTTATTTAGTACGTTAACATCCAATCAGAACATCATATTCGTGTGTAATAAAATACTTAACCCGCAGTCATCCAATATTTCGTGTTGACTGCGGGTATTTTATATTGTTACTAGTATGATGATTTATAAAGCTTGCCATACTTAATTATCGTTCAATTAATTCATATTCTATCCCCCAGGATCGCAATGCTTCCTTATAGGCTTTCGACTTGCCCTTAGGAATGTATACGCTCGCTGGCATTCCACCAAACCAGAAGGGCTTTTCCCCTGTTAACTCAGGAGGATCGCCTTTGAATTCAACACAATAGGAATTATTTGCATCTCGATGGAACTTTTTCAGGCTTTTTGGCAAAATCACTCTATAAGGTATCCCATCTCCGCCCATATCAATATCTAAGGAACCTTCTGCGGCATATTCCACCCCTTCAGGTACGACTACTTCCTCAAAACTATTCTTTGCATACAATAAGGTTTTGCCATCCTTCGTAAAGAGCCAGCCATTTTCATCATTTTTATAATATTGATTAGCTTCGTCTACAATTACGTCACATAATGCTGGCGAAAAATCAATAGTAATGGGATGTTCTCCGATTTTCTCGACAGAGGCAGGGATCTTGATGGTATTGATAGGGTCTTCAAGGACGATACAATAATACCCGATTTCTTCTAGCCCCTTTGGCAGCTCTAAACATCCATCCGCTCCTCCTGCTCCTAACTCATCACTGCAAGACCAATAATTTAACGCATAATCCCCCAGCTTTTTAACTGTGGATGGCAGATTGCTGGCGATACCCTCAAGAGCATAATCCCCAATTACTTCAAGACCTTCATTCAGCTTCAACGTGACAGCATCACAACCACTCCAGCCCTGATCAAATGAATTCTCACCGATAGTTTTGATGGTAGAAGGCAGAGTAATTTCTATTCTATAGGTATCAATGTCTGAAGTATAACCACAATAATTGAAAGCCGCCTTCTCTATCATAGTTCGACCTTCTTCAAATGTGATACACATCGGCCCAATTTGCTGAAACGCACTTTCATCAAGCTTTACATCCTTCGGAATGCAAAGTGACACCTTCTTCATATTCTTTACATCTGCTTCCTCACCAAGCGAAAACGCATTCGATCCGATTTCAGTAATCCCTTCCGGTATTGTAATCGTCCTTTCTGAATTATAACCTCCGATATACTGAACAATCTTGTTTCCTTCGATGATAAAGTCCTTACTTGTATTTATCTCGTTATTCTTATCTTCTTCCTTTGCTTCGTTCGTATCTACTTTCTTCGCATCATTCTTATCTACATTTTTATCTATGTTCTTATCTATATTCTCATTTGCGTTCTCGCATATATTCTCATCTTCGTTACCAGCGCCTAAAGGTTCCAATCCATCCTTTGTGTCTTGCTCCTCTCCTGAGGAATTCATTGATATTGTTCCCTCTGTCTTTCTCTCCGATGTGCTTTGTTTGCCATCCTTCATTTCATGATTCATCTTAATTATAAATAACAATGATAATAATAAAATACCCGCAAGTATTACTACTACATATCTTAATTTCATACCTTTACTCACTCTCCCCTGTTAATCACCATATGACGCAAATATCTACCTCTTTTCCAAACAGTATCCATATATTACCACACCCATAGGATGAATTCTACTATTTTCTTCGGGAGCTATTAAATCTTTCATAATTGTCGACTCTTTACCTCTGAACGGTTGACATTTCCTTCTGGTATGGTATACTAAAGCATCATATGTGATAAGGACGTATTCCATGGAATTAAAATATCAGGTACTTAGAATTTTAGAAGAAAACCGTGGCAGCTCTGTCAATGGGATGAAGCTCGCCAAAGATCTCTTTGTTACACGAAGTGCCATCTGGAAAGCTATGAAAGCCTTACAAAAGGATGGATACCGGATTGAAGCCGTACCGAATAAAGGCTATTGTCTGCTAACCGATAATGACATTATTTCTGCTGAAAGTATCACGCCATACCTGACAGGTAATGCGAGAAGCTTTCAGCTCGACGTAAGACAGACAGTCACCTCTACCAATACCGTTGCGAAAGAGCTTGCTGTAAAGGGTGCAAAAGAAGGTACCGTCATTCTTGCCAGGGAACAGTCGGAAGGCAGAGGCCGAATGGGGCGCAGCTTCTATTCTCCGATGGCTTCGGGAGTATACTTTACTTTGATTCTTAGACCAACCCTTAATCTTGAGGACTCCCTTCTGATTACGACAGCTGCTGCTGTTGCAGTGGTGAAAGCAATTGAGGCTGTTGCCGGGATCAAGGCAGGGATAAAGTGGGTAAATGATGTCTTTGTTGGCGGAAAGAAGGTCTGCGGAATTCTGACAGAAGCTTCATTAAACTTTGAAAGCGGTGGTCTGGAATATGCGGTCGTCGGAATAGGCATCAATATCGAAACAAGCAATTTTCCGAAAGACCTTACCCAGATCGCAGGTTCTCTCTTCTCGGATAAACCGTCGGACAAGCCGGTTACCTCTATGTTGGTAGCGGAAGTTCTGAATAACATGGCTGAATGCATGGATACCCTCACCGATAAGAAATATCTCGAGGAATACCGAAGTCATTCTTTCCTGATCGGGCAAGATATTCTTGTATTGAAGGGTGCTGTAGCTATCCCTGCCAAGGCTGTTACGATTGATGAAAAAGCTCGGCTTGTCGTAGAATATGAGGATAGTAGTAGGGAGGCCTTAAGCTCCGGAGAGGTCAGCGTAAGGATGAAGTCCTGATTCGTGTCAGCTTTCAGCCTTCTACACATGTAGACAAAGAATACAACTATACTTCGAAAGGATCGTATATAGATTTAAGCTATATACCTGTAGGATTATGAATCAAACACAAACATCTCAAACTAGAGTTCAAAGAATCAAGACCAGAGATCTGGTACTAACCGGAATGTTTACAGCAATCATCTGTGTTCTGTCACAGATCTCCATCCCTGTTCCTCCCATCCCCTTTACTTTAGGTCTACTAGCCATCTTTTTGACTGGTGCACTGTTGCCCCCCAGGTATGCTTTCCTTTCAGTAATAGCTTATCTTCTGCTGGGTGCATTCGGGGTACCTGTATTTACAGGCTTCAAAGGCGGTTTACAGAACCTAACCGGTATGACCGGAGGTTATCTGGCTGCTTATCCGATTATGGCCTTTATCGTTGCACTCAGCTGTAAGCTAATTAAGAAGCATAAGATACTCGCCCTGGCAGTCGGTATGACTACCGCATTGCTGGTCTGCTATCTGCTGGGAACTGCATGGTTTACCGTAATTACGGACAAATCCTTCTATACTGCGTTAACGCTCTGCGTTTTCCCTTTCATCGCTTTTGATATTCTTAAAATAGTACTAGCCATTTCCTTCAGTCTGGTATTAAAAAAAAGCGTGATGAAGAACCTATGGTAATAAAGAAAGCGGACGATGATCCAGATCGTCCGCTTTTTTATACATTATAACATTATTACAAAAATCTAATATGACAGCTCTATCCAAATAGAAGCAAGTCATTTATTCTCAATAGTTTCGTTCTACATTGGCTCGAACAACTCTTCCAGCTCTTGTTTCGTCAGGGAATTGATAAAGACCTCCTTGGAGCTGATAATGGAGTCAGAAAGCTCCTTCTTCTTCCGCTGCAGTTTAAATATCTTCTCTTCTATCGTTCCTTTGGTTATCAGCTTCATCACATGAACCTTATTCTGTTGACCAATTCTGTAGGCACGGTCTGTCGCCTGATCCTCCACAGCGGGATTCCACCAAGGGTCATAATGGATTACCGTATCGGCTCCGGTTAAGTTAAGTCCCGTTCCTCCCGCTTTTAATGAGATTAGGAATACCTTGCCCTCACCGTTGTTAAAGCGTTTCACGTATTCATTTCTGTCCTGGGTCGGAGTTGATCCCTCCAGGTAAAAATACGGAATATCCAGATCATTCAATTCACCTTCGATAATCCGAAGCATGGAAGTGAATTGTGAAAACACCAGAATACGATGATCATTGGCAATCGCCTCCGGTATAATCTCCATCAACAGTTCCAGCTTACCGCTTCCTCCCTGGTAATTCTCCAGGAAGGTAGAAGGATGACAGCAGATCTGGCGAAGTCTTGTGAGTGCAGCAAGAATCTTGATCCTGTTCTTCTCTACACCGCTTTCCTCTATCTCGGAATGAAGCTCACTACGGATATTCTCAAGGAATGATAAGTAAACCAGCCTCTGGCCTTCTGAAAGATCCGTCAGCATCTTCGTCTCATACTTATCCGGTAACTCTGTCAGTACATCCTTCTTCATACGCCGCAATATAAAAGGTTCAATATGCTGATGCAGGTCACTGAGTGCCTTCTCGTCCTCCTTCATGATCGGCTTTTCATATAATTCAACAAACCGGCTGTGGGTATACAGATACTCCGGCATGATAAAGTCAAAGATGGACCACAGCTCGGATAAGCTGTTCTCAATCGGTGTACCGGTAAGCGCAAACCGGTGCTTTGCACGCAGTCGCTTTACCGATTTGGCATTCAAGGAGGAATCATTTTTGATAAACTGAGCTTCATCGATGAAAACCGTATGGAATTCCAGCTTCTCATAAATATTAATGTCTCTTCTGATCAAAGGATAGGAGGTAATGAGTACATCATAGTTCTTATAGCTTTCAATTGCCTCCTGACGTTCCGACGGATTTCCCGTGATTACCAATGCTTTAATCATTGGAGCAAAGTTTTCAATCTCATCCTGCCAGTTATAAATCAGGGAGGTAGGGCAAACAATCAGATGATGCTCCCTCTTCCCGAACATAACCTCGGAGGCAATATAAACGATGGATTGCAGGGTTTTACCAAGACCCATATCATCCGCCAGAATACCTCCAAGCTCGTTATCAGCCAAAGTCTTCAACCACTTATATCCTGTCAGCTGATAGGGTCTTAATTCCGCCAGTATTCCGTCCGGTAACAGATACTCTGTCCTGGAAGGATTTAGGATCTTCTCTGTCAACACCATAAAATCCCGATCCCGCTCAAAGACAAATTCGTGGTCAGAAAATGCCTTCTCAAGGTATAATGCATTCTGCTTCTCCAGAAGCATCGCATCTTCTTTCATATTCTTGTCCTTGATATGCAGAGAGCTTAAGATATGGGATACTTCATCGACAGTCTTGTCTTCAAGATTGATAAAGCTTCCGTTCTTCAGTCTGTAATACTTCTTCTTAATCTGATAGGAATGCAGCAGCTCCTTGAGTTCTTCCTTCGGAACCTCATCAAAGGATAAGTCCAGCTCCAGCATATTAAATTCCGAATTAATTCGGACTCCTGCCTTAAAGCTCCCCGGAGCACGAATTCCCAGACGTCTAAAGTCCTCAGAATAAAACAGATTTGCCTTATCCTCCAGCTCCATGACGGTGCCGGACAGAAAATCATAGATTTTATCCTCATCCTTCAGCAGGTAGAAATTCTTATAAGGAACGAAGCCAAGTCTCAGCAGCTCCGATATAATCGCATCCTCCTTCTCCCTCTGGCGGACGATGATATAGGAGCCTGCAGCAGCATTTCCGAAGGAATTGAATTCATACTCACCGTATTTATATTTGAGTTCTGCTTTGATTCCGGTCTTATATTTATCAAAGTAAAGCTTAGCTTCCATATCACAGGTGATATAACGACTTTTTAGCTCCTCTGGTACATCGAGAACCATGGTCTCACTAATTCTCGGTAACACATGCTCCAAAAAGCTTGTCTTGGAGTCACCGCGGAAGGTCATAGGATCCTTATCCTTCCCAAGACTGTTATAAAAAGGCTTAAAATTTCGGATAAATTTTTTATCAGGAAGATAAATCGCACCATCAAAATATAGAAGCTCTCCGGTCTCAGACAGCGGCAATACCGCTTCTTTTCCCTGATAATCTACTGAGATGGCTTCCTCATCGAGGGACAACTGATAGGAAATCACCGGGTTCCCCTTAATAAACACCACATCTGTATAGGTTTTTCCGTACAGCTCCAGCGTAAAGCCTTTCTCCTTAAGAATATCGAACAGCTTGATCAGCATATTCTTCGTGATGAACATCTGCGATTTCGAAAATATTTTTGAGAAATGCGTGCTGTCTATCACTTCCTGTATTTCATAAACACCGAGCAGATAATCCAGAAGCTCGAGAGATATTGTATCAAAGGTGCTCTCTCCATTTACATATTTAAATTCCTTACCTATGGCAAAGCTCTCATGATGATAAAGATCGGAAAGAAATTTCTTAATTGTCTGAATCTTATATTTCCTGCTGCTTCCTCCGTGCAGGGAAACCAAAGCCCTGCCGCTCTCTCCCTTTAGAATGGAAGGAATGCTGATTGTTACATCGATCTGAAATGTCTCACCAACTAGAACTGTATCCTCCTGAGACATAAAGTAGTCTAACAGCTGCATTACTTTACGCTCTTCCGGACTTTTTGATTCGGACATTAGGGAACGTTCCTGATATTTCAGAACAAATAATAGTGCTGCGACTACATGCTTGCAGGCCCCCTGATCCTTCAGCCTGGAAGGACAATTACAGCTATAATCAAAGGAACCATCCTCCTGTTCGTCGATCGTAACAGAATAATTATAGTTCCCTTTTACAGTCAACCGATACTGTTTACTGGCATTGGAATAAGTAGCATTAATGATCCGGTTATCTTTATAATATTGCAAACCGCGAGCATAGATAGTATCATTGGATGCTAAGTTTCTTATTCCTGTACGCGAAATTTGAATCATATACGCACACCTTTCCTGTTTTGTAGCAAGGATTAAAATGTCAAAAAGTGCCTTAACCACTTTAATCATCTAATAATTATACCACACAAGAAAGGAGTTGTGCAAAATATTTCGTTGATTTTAAGCCAAAAAGAAGAGAGTATTCTATCTGTCCAAGACGAATACTCTCTTATTCTATTAAATTAATCATTCATTATTGTGGTACGTCCCATCTCATTTTCAGAAAAGCTTTGAAATTAATCACAAAGCACACGGTGGTCAGTACCAACCCGAGATTCTGTTTGAGGTGTTCCAACTAATGTGTTTGGTGGCTTGTACCGTCCTTTCTTTCATATTTGCGTTGAGGTGTTACACTAACTTTTTCGGTGGTTTGTACCATCCTTTCTGCAAGATTTCAATCTATATATATTGTAATCCTTCAAAGTTCTGAAGGTAATTACCAGGTTCTTTTGTAATCAGCCTTATGTTTTCAATGGACTCATCCCTTTCCTATAGATTAGCAACCCTGTCCGTTTGCTTAGTATCTTTTCTTTTCTCTTATCTATGAGTTAATTTTACAATGTAACAGGTCTTTTGTCAATACTATTATCTGATAATTTAAATTAATTATTCGCATTGTCGTATTAATTTGTAATTGCAGGTCATATTTTACAGACATTGGTGGCAATTTCTAATATTTGGTCAAGCCTTGCTAATCAGCGACCCAAATTGAGAGACTTTAGATTTTTCAATTTTTCTGATTGTATTTTTGACGGTTTTATATTAAAATCTCTAGTTAAGGAAATGAGAAATCAACCTAATATCCTATGGAGGTAGTCTATGAAACATATCATCAGTCCTACTGACTTATCTGTTTCTGAGCTTAGCGAGCTTCTTGATCTATCCGAAGAAATCATTCATGATCCTAAGAAATTCGCCGATGTGTGCCGAGGAAAAAAGCTGGCCACACTATTCTACGAACCGAGTACCAGAACCCGACTTAGTTTTGAGGCCGCAATGCTTAATCTCGGAGGAAATGTATTGGGTTTTGCATCCGCCGATTCCAGTTCGGCATCAAAAGGTGAAAGTGTTGCCGACACGATTCGTGTTATTTCCTCTTATGCAGATATCTGTGCTATTCGACATCCCAAAGAAGGCGCTCCATACGTTGCATCTACTTATTCTTCTATTCCCGTTATCAATGCCGGAGACGGCGGTCATAATCATCCCACACAAACCTTTACCGATTTATTAACAATTAAAAATTTAAAAGGACGTTTAAATAATTTAACCGTTGGCTTTTGTGGTGACTTAAAATTCGGCAGGACCGTCCATTCCTTAATCAATGCATTGGCGCGCTATGACAATATCAACTTTGTACTAATTTCACCTGAGGAGCTTCGTGTACCGGCTTATATCCGCGAAGAGACCCTGAAAGCCAAGCAAATTCCTTACGAAGAAGTCAGAAGTCTAGAGGATGCTATGCCAAAGCTTGATATCCTCTATATGACCAGAGTGCAGAGAGAACGTTTCTTTAATGAAGAAGATTATATCCGCCTGAAGGATATCTATATCCTGGACGACAAGAAGATGGCTTTTGCAAAAAATGATATGCTCGTACTTCATCCTCTTCCGCGAGTGAATGAAATCGCTACCGAGGTGGATGATGATCCGCGTGCAGTTTATTTTAAGCAGGCACAATTTGGCGTCTATGTGCGCATGGCTCTGATCATGAAATTATTGGAGGTGAAATAATGCTGAATATCGGAGTATTGAATCAGGGAATTGTAATCGATCATATCAAGGTTGGCGGAGCAATGAAAATCTACTCCTATTTAGACTTAGAGAATAAGGATGTCTCAGTGGCTATCATCAAGAATGCCAAGAGCAGCAAGATGGGTAAGAAGGACATCATTAAGATCGAAGGTACCTTAGAAGATCTTGACCTAGATATTCTGGGAGCATTGGATCATGAGATTACCATTGACATCATCGAAAACGGCGAGATTATTGAGAAGAAGAACCCCACGCTTCCCGAGCATGTCTCCAATGTCCTAAAATGCAAGAATCCTCGCTGCATTACTTCGATCGAGCCAGGTCTCGTTCACTCCTTTAAGCTGACGGACCGTGTTCATGGAGTATACCGCTGTGTCTATTGTGAGCAGGCCTTTGACCGGAGATAAAAGCCATGTAGGGTTAACGAAGGTTTAGGGTTCGTAGAATCAACAAAGATCTAGGTAATGTATATTAACTAAGGTTTAGGTAACGTATATTAACTAAGGTCTAGGTAATGAACAAAAGAGAGAGGGTATAGGATCTGATTGTATTTCCAACCAAAGACATCCGTTCGAATTGTTCGCATCGGATTTGACATAAATATCTTATGTCAATCCGCTACGTACAATTCGAACGAATGTCAAGCTTAGGAAATACAGTAATCAGAGCCTATACCCTCTCTCTTTTGGGTTTTAGCTACTGTACTCTTTATTTTATACTTAATACCTTATATCTTTATCACTTATCTCTTATCTCTTATCTCTTATCTCTTATCTTTCATCTCTTACTCTTAGGCGATATTTTTAGAAGGGATTGGAATGAAGGTGATTTTATTTTCAAATTGATTTGTTGTATTTACTTGACTTGTAGGTTTACAAAATATAACATAGAGTGAAAAGGCTAGATCTATCTTTCTCATTGAGTTATATAAAAGACTATTTCTGGTTAATGAGGTGGATTTTAAGGAGGAAAGGCTTTGAAAAGAGTATCCTTAGGTATTGTTTCTATTATTTTAGTTTTGGTATTATCTTCTTGTGTAAACATGAATGGCAATATAAAACCCATAAGAACTGAAGTTCTTAATTTCGATATACAGACAGCGAAGCAGATGATAGTAAAAGGTGATAAAATCATTTCAGATATTGTAGTTAGGGATAGTGTCTCAAGACAAGAGTATAACCAATTTTTAAGTACTATGACAGATACCTATGATGGGTATATAGATGTAAAATGGGAGAATATGTTTTTCAATAACAAAGAGTTTGAGGATAACAAGGTAACTACACTGCAATTACAGAAAAATGTATTTTATCCCACCATATATCACAAGGATATAGAAATAGTATCTGCTAAAATTACTAACACTTATTATCAGAATGAATTTTTTGACACCAGCTTTCTATCTATCAGAGAAGATTACTTAGGTGAAGATATAAATTTAAAGGACTGGTATCGTGAGTATATTTATACGAAAAATGATAAGAATGATTGGGTATTTTATGGTTTTGGCGGTGTTATGAATTTTACAGGAGAGAATTTTACACCTTGTTATCTTCCGGTAAAGTAACTTTCTTCTCTTTTTCACATATCAGCTGATAGGTCTGTTCCCAATATGTTTCCGGAATGCAATCCTGGTCTACATCTCCTTCTTCAAGGAGTGCAAACTCTCTTGCTTTTTCTATTACCATAGGGAGAAAATTTCTGCCCGTGAGAAGCTCTCCCTGAATAACTAACGAAAAGCTCTTCGCACGAAGAGTGAGTTCACTCTGCTTATTTTGCTTTATATAACTTTTCAAATGAAGCAGTTCAGAGGTATTCTCAGGTGAGCTAATTTCATCTGTAGCTTCCTTTCATAATACTTGTTACATACTGATATTAACTATCCCTTTACTTAGACCCAAGTGATACATTTGAATAAAACCTATGCTTTTCTTTTTTTGTTTTCTGTCTGATGCCGACATTGACTACCAGTGCAACTGCAAGCATGGAACTGATCAGTGAGGAAAGACCATAGCTTATATACGGTAATGGTAGTCCGGTATTAGGTAAAAGTTTAATTGCTACGCCGATATTTACAAAAATCTGAAACATCAGATATGCGGACACGCCCATACATATTATTTTACCCATATAATCTGTAGTTCGTGTAGATAGGAGGACGCATCTAAAAATTAAGACTGCATAAAGCAGCAATATGATAAAGGATCCGATAAACCCAAATTCTTCTCCAACCACAGCGAAAATAAAGTCGCTTTCCTTCGCATAAAGATTATTATATCTTCTATCCTCGTCCACTTTCAAGGTGATTGACTTTCCATGCAGACCACCGGAGCCTATCGCTGCTATGGATTGATTTTGCTGATAATCGCCGGATAATTCGTCGCTTTCATCGGAGGATAAGAAGTATAAAACTCTATTAATCTGATATTCCTCAATAAAGGGAAGATCAACCTTAAACACTGCTACTGCTATGAACAAACCTGCCACTACCGGAACCACCAAGGCTAGCGCAGCGAAGATCACCTTATAGCTGATTCCGGAGGTATATACAATAATGCAAAAAATAAAAAGGAGTGCCAGAGCGGAACTCAAATGAGGCTCAAGCAATATCAAAGCGATCGGCATTGCTGCAGCTGCAGCTAAGATAAAAAACACAGATAACCTGTTCAATTTCTCTTTAAAGCGATTGCACAGAAATGCCATAAATAGGATTAGTGCAACCTTTGTAAACTCCGAGGGCTGGAAACGGATACCCAAAATAATGATCCAGCGATTAACATTGTTTAAACTCGAACCTGCGACGAGTGTATAGGCTAAAATCGCTATCAAAGCTAAGTACATTAAGAAAGAGAGATTGCAGTAAAAATGGAAATCAATAGTAATAACAATAATAAATAAGAGATATCCAAAACAAACACCTGCGATATTCTTAATCAGGATTGCATCCCGCGCTTCATCCATATTAAATGCCTGACGTGCACAGTATAAGCCAATGCATATTAATAGCGTCATAACCAGGACGATGATATAATCAATATTTTTAAAAATCCCCTTAACTTTCTCTCTCATTGTATATCCTTTCAGTTCATTCAAAACCATCCATCATTATAATGTCGGTCGTTCTTCATTTGGCTATTATTACCATTATAAACTATCCTATACCGGTACACAAGTTCGATGTTGTCGAAATTAGCCTCTATCTTTTATCAATGTAATAACTACTGAAATATCGATTTGATTACACCTTCAGAAGCTCATCCTTCCACTTACCACGGTCCAATTAATGTTCTCCATGAAATTCTTAATATATTCTGCTTTATTGTCAGCATATTGTAGGAAATAGGCATGCTCATACATGTCCAAGACCAGAATCGGAGCGGAATAGGCGATATTCCCCAAATCATGTTGATCAAGACTAATGTTACGAAGGCTGCGGCTACGCTGATCATAACATAAAATAGCCCATCCTCTGCTCGCCTTCGCCGTTGCTGTAAAATCCTCTGTCCATCGCTCTATGCTGCCAAAATCCTGTTCTATCGATACTATGATTTCTTCATTTAATTCTCGCGTTTCCCCTCCAATATTTTCAAAATACAGCTCATGAAGAATGACTCCGTCCAGTGCAAAGGTTTCGCCCCGTTTGAGTTCCCGATACCAACCAAAGGTGGTATTCGCCTGATCTCTTTGTGCTTCTCCCTGGCTTAATATGGAATCATTTTTATTGATTTGGTTAACATATCCCTCGTATAGTCTCATATGCGCTTCATATTGTTCCCGTTTGACTACTGTAATGTCTTCTGAATACGTAAAAGGTATTTTCTCTATCATTGTTTGCTCCCTCCGTAGCATCCTTAATACTTGTACCATTTCTATATCATACGTGTAGATTGTGTTAATTATGTATTGTGGAATTAGATTTTTAGTGACATAGCAGACAACTTATGTTATAATCTTCCAAAACCCAAATTGTTACAGTTTATCGCAAATACTTTTACAAACATTGTTTTGACGAGGGAGGAAGCTTATGAAGGTTTTAGAAGCAATGCAATATGATTTGGAGCCGATATTGAAGCTTCAATATCTGGCTTTTCAGAGTGAGGCAGAATTGCATAATAATTACAAGATACAGCCTTTGGTACAGACGATCTCAGAGATCGAGAGTGAGTATGAAAATGGTATTATTCTTAAGGGAGTCGCAAATGACGGTACAATCATTGGTTCGGTACGAGGTTATACTGAGGGAAACACTCTGCATATCGGCAAGTTGATCGTACATCCAGACAAACGAGGCAAGGGTTATGGAAAGCTACTGCTTTCTTCCATAGAAGCACTTTATCCGGATTATCGGTATGAGCTTTATACGAGTGAAAAAAGTATTCGTAATTTATGTTTATATGAAAGTCAGGGATACGAGCGATATCAGGAGAAGGAGACACCTTCCGGTCTTAAGATCATCTATTTAGAGAAATATAGCGAGGCATAAAGCTCGTGAACTGCACCAAAAATGCTAGACATAAACCGGCCTTCGAGGGTGTAACTCAATATGAATAAGAGCTCATTTTATGTGATTTAAATATAATCCATAAATCGGTACCTAATATGAACGCTCCCTTCCGATGGGATAAAGTCTTTTGGATATTCAATGATCCATAAAACTTCCCGTTCGGGAGGGAGCGTATCTATTGTGCCGTTTTAACAATAAAATCAGAATAGACCGGTAATTCTTCCACTGTCATCCAGATCAATTCCTTCCGCTGCAGGTACTTTCGGAAGTCCCGGCATCGTCATCACTGTGCCGGTGATTGCTACGACAAAGCCTGCTCCGGCTGATACATACACCTCACGGATATTGATTGTAAATCCAGTCGGTCTGCCAAGCTTTGTGGCATCATCTGACAAGGAATATTGATTTTTCGCCATACAGATCGGAAGCGTTCCATAGCCGAGCTCTTCGATGGTCTTAATCGCACTCTGCGCCACAGGATCATAGGTCACTCCATCCGCACCATAGATTTCCGTTGCGATGGTCTCAATCTTCTTCTTCAAGCTTAAGTTTAAGTCATATAAAGGCTTATAATTGCTCTTCTTCGTCTTCATGGTATGAAGAACCTTCTCAGCCAGATCCAGTCCGCCTTCTCCCCCCTTTTCCCATACTTCACAAAGGGAAAATTCGCAGCCTCTCTTTTCACAGAATTCCTTTACATAGGCAAGTTCTGCCTCTGTATCTGTGACAAAGCGATTCAGACTGACTACCACTGGAACACCGAACTTCTGGAGGTTTTCAATATGCTTTTCCAAATTAACGATACCTTGTTTCAGTGCCTCGAGGTTCTCCGTGGCAAGCTCCGTCTTCGGGACACCGCCATTATATTTCAAAGCTCTGATAGTCGCCACCAGTACGATTGCATCCGGAGTCAGACCTGCCATCCTGCACTTGATATCTAAAAACTTCTCTGCTCCAAGATCAGCACCAAAGCCTGCTTCTGTCACTACCACATCTGCCAGCTTTAAGGCTGTCTTCGTTGCTCTGACACTGTTACAGCCATGAGCGATATTCGCAAAGGGACCACCATGAATAATTGCCGGAGTATTCTCAAGAGTTTGAATCAGATTTGGCTTCAGTGCATCCTTTAAAAGTGCGGCCATCGCTCCTACTGCATTTATCTCCTTTGCAGTTACGGGCTTTCCTGTATACGTATAAGCCACCACAATCCTTCCGAGTCTCTCCTTCAAATCCTTAACATCCTCTGCCAGGCAAAGTACTGCCATGATTTCTGAAGCAACTGTAATAATGAAATGATCCTCCCGCACCACACCATCAGCTTTTCGTCCAAGACCGACAACGATGTTGCGAAGGATTCTGTCATTCATGTCCACGCAACGCTTCCATACAATCTGATTGGTATTGATATCCAGTACATTTCCTTGTTGAATATGGTTATCCAGCATTGCTGCAAGCAGGTTATTTGCAGAGGTGATTGCATGAAAATCACCGGTGAAATGCAGATTCAAATCCTCCATCGGTACGACCTGAGCATTACCACCCCCGGCTGCCCCTCCTTTGATGCCAAAGCACGGACCGAGAGACGGTTCACGAAGTGCAATAACAGACTTAATATTCATCCGGCCCAAAGCCTGCCCCAATCCGACCGTTGTCGTCGTCTTTCCTTCTCCGGCAGGAGTTGGATTAATCGCCGTTACCAGCACCAGCTTCCCGTCCGGTCTATCCTTTACCTTTTCCCAAAGCTCATCTGAAAGCTTCGCCTTATATTTTCCATAGAACTCCAGATCCTCCTCAGCTATGTCAAGTCTTCCCGCAACCTCCCTGATGTGTATAAGCTGTGCTTCCTGCGCAATTTGAATGTCCGACTTCATTCGTGTACCTGCCTTTCCGTTTCTGTAATACGAAAGCTTTAATAATTAAATTGTAGCATTTCTTCCCGATTAATCAAGATAGCTGAATTATTTTACTTATTAAATATCTTTATTTATCATTGATCATATAGTTATAAGTGCGCAGCACCTATTTTACACTTTAATATTCAAAAGAATTATAAAGAATTTTGTCGCATCCATAAGCTTCATCTGCACGGTATTCAAAGTTACCACAAGAATGCTGCCTAAAATAATAAAAAAATGTTGCGTTATGAAATGGAATGAGTATATACTATTAATAATTTCAAACTCAAACTAATGTTTCAGTACATAAGCAGAAAGGAAGTAACAAATGAAATATAATACCGTGATTTTTGATTTGGACGGAACCCTACTTAATACCTTGGATGATTTGAGAGACAGCTTAAATGATGTGCTGTCCCGGTATGCTTATGCTCCGAAAAGCCTCGAGGAAGTTAAGCGTTACGTAGGTAACGGTGTCAGAAATCTGGTTCGTCTTTCTATCCCGGAGGAATGCTCTGAGGAAGAAGTTACTCAGATCATGGAGGAATTTAAAGATAATTATAAGCATAATATGCAAAACAAGACCAGACCCTATAACGGTATCATGGAGCTTCTTCTGGATTTATACCGCTATAATTATAAAATAGCCATAGTCTCTAATAAATACGACACTGCAGTCAAGGAATTGTCCAGAACCTACTTCGGTAATTTGATACCGGTTGCGATCGGTGAGACTGCCGATGTAAAGAGAAAGCCGGCTCCGGACAGTATCTATGAAGCCGTGAAGGAGCTCGGCTCCGACTTAAGCCGTACCATCCTGGTCGGCGATTCTGAGACAGATGCCAGAACCGCCAAAAATGCCGGTATTCCTTTTATCGGTGTCACCTGGGGCTTCCGATGTCGAGAAGTTCTCCGTGAAGAAGGAGCCGCTTATCTGATTGATACCCCAAAGGAATTGCTTACCCTTCTGTAAGCTTCCTCTATTTCTATGATATTCTGCATTCATAAGGCAGGAGGTATTTTCCTACATCCGATGAAGTTTCTATAGTACTGCTGATTCCAAAATGGAAAAACTTTTTTCTTCGCAATTAATCTCTGCCATAGCACCGTAAGGAAGACAGAACTTCGGCTCAGTATGCCCAAAGCTCATATTCACAAGAACCGGAAGTTCTTCCTTACCAAACTCAGCCAGTACTTTTTTGATTGTCTCGTTATATTCCTCGTAATATGCCTCTTCATAAGGCTTTCCAAAGATAATTCCATTCACCTGATCCAGATAACCGCTCATCCCATACATTCGAAGTGCAGCCTCTAGATACCATACCGGAGGTTTATCCTCAGAAGTTTCAAAGAAAAGAATTGCCTTTTCAAAGGCTTTCTTCTCAGGAAACAGTTCCGTTCCACGCAGCATGTCAAATACTTCAATACACCCGCCGATCAAACGGCCTGTCACACAACCTTTTCCCTGTAGGAGCTCATATTCGGAATTGGGTAGGTACTTTCGTGCTCTATTCTTATTTTCAATGATCCATGGTAAGTATTCACTGGTCCAATGTTCGGCAGGTTGTACACTTCCTATAGGTTCACTCTCAAATAAAGTCTTTTTGATAAATTCCACCGTATATGGATCCATGGTAACATTCTCGGCAAAATCCACAAGAAGCGTCGGTCCATAGATACTGGATATACCGGCCTTATAACACATCAGATGGGTTGTTGTGCTATCGGAGTATCCCATAAATATCTTCGGATTATTCGCAATTACCTCAAAATCGATATAGGGTAGCATACGAATACTTTCTATCCCTCCGATACAAGCAATGATACCCTTAATCTCAGGATCTGCAAATGCCTTCATCAAGTCTTCTGCTCTTTTCTCCGGGTGCTCATAGATATAAGCTGTGCCTGCCAGCGTATACTCCATTTCGACTACCTCTAATCCGAATACCTGCTCCAGTCTATCCTTACCCTGCTGATAACGCCATAAGATCTGTTCGTCCCCTGCTCCGCCCCAGGATAGGCTCACAGTTGCTACCTTATCTCCGGGTTTTAATCTCTGTGGTTTCTGCAAATCCTTCATCCCAATCTCCCCTTTCCGTATTTAGTCATAAACTATGCCATAAACAGTTGGAAATGTCAATCAAAATCATACGACTGTATGAAATAAACTCTTTATGATTTATGAAAATCGGTAAGTATTTAAGAAATAATTCAATGAAGAAACAGTCAGTCATAATAAACTTACTTATAATCCCTTGCAGGTTATTGAAGCCTGTCACGAATATAGTTAAGATACCGAAAGACAATGTTTATATCTGAACATTGATACAGCATCCTTGATCCGACCACATCCTCAATCTCATTGAATATCAGTTCACCACTATCCCCAAGGATGAAATCAATCCCTACCAGTCCAAAGTCAAATTCCTTTATCATCTTACGGATCATGCTTATTTCTTCCTGCGACAGTTCATAAAGGCAGACCTCTCCTCCCAAAGAAAAATTGGATTTGAAGCCTTCTCTTGCAGTTCTGAGTACCGCTGCTATGATTTCTGATCCGATGACATAAACTCTTAAGTCCTGATGTCTGCTTCCGACGAGGGGTTGCTTTACAAAATCTGAGCTGCCAATTCCACTAATAATCTCCTGCTTCCCTTCAGCCGTAAGAATGACCTTCCCATTGTCACCTGCAAGAAATACCTGACTTCCTCCATGCCCATCTACTGCTTTGATCACACATTTTTTCTTCTCCTCCAGGAGGAGGGGAAGCTGCTCAGACTTATAAAAGCTGGTATCCACCATCCGGATCCCTGTCTTTGCCAGATATTGATAGGTTTTTGCTTTATCATTGCAGATTTCGGCTACCTGGGAGTTATTGAATACCGGTATCCCCATCGCCTCCAGCTGCCTGCTTAGCAAAGGATAGATTGCTCTACAGATAGCAAAATCGGGCAACCTTACCTCTTCGTCTTTATAATTCAGAAACCATGTATGATTCTTTATACCGAATTCAAGCTCTTCCACCAAAATAAGCCTGACTTCCACATCAAGCTTTCTTCCTTCTTCAATATAGAACTGAATATATCTTTCATTATAAACTGCTGCTTCTTTATGATAAATCAGCCAGCCAACCATGCTTTCACCGCTCTCTGTCCGTTATTTCACATTAATTTTCTGTAACGAAATCTGTAGATACCACGTATACTATGCACCTAACGCAATGAAAAGGCTTATAACCTACTAGGTCAATTTATTTACGATGTGAGCAATCATGACTTCAGCCGCATCCACACCGGTACAGTCATAGATATTCTTAAAATGAGCATTGGAATTCACTTCACATACGATTGGCTCCTCGTCCTCACCAAAGAGCAGATCTACTCCGGCAAAATCCAGTCCGATGGTCTCGCAGCTACGGATTGCCAGTTCGTACTGCCTTTCCGTAGGATCATAAGGTTTCATTTTGCCGCCAATGCTTAAATTAGCGCGGAAATCTCCTCCCTCGGAATAGCGATACATTCCGGCGATGACTTTTCCACCCACTACCTGAAGCCTGATGTCCCGTCCGAAACTGCTTCCTATATACTCCTGAAATAGCATCGGCTTGGTACCGATTTTCTTTACCTGGGCTAAAAGCTCCTCTTCCCCCTTGATCAGATAGACCTGCTGGCCAAAGGAACCAAAACACTCCTTCAACACCATCGGAAATCCCAAGCGATCTGCGATATCCTTCAGAAAGTTATAATTGATATAGCCAATATTATCAAAGGTTTTTGGTGCCAGGATCGTCCTGGGCATCGGAATTCCTGCTTTACTCAAGGCAAGGTGAGTCAAAGCCTTATCATCACAGATTTCAATTGCCTTGGCCTGATTAAATACTGAATATCCACACTGTTCAAGATAGGACGCAAGCTTCACATCCTTATCCCAGAACAGAATAAAATCTGTTTCATTTGCTTTCTGTACTTCCCCAAGGTCCGCCAGCAATTCAGCATTCGTCATCAGCTTCATAGGGATTCCCTGTTTTTTCGCAGCCTCTAGAATCCAGGAATGAAGCTCATTGAATTTATTCATATGCAAAAATTCGTTTACAACCAGAATACCGTTCATGATCCGAAATCCTTTTCTAATTTACTCAGAAGTTCTCTTTCATTGTTACATATTTTCTTAAGGTATCGATATGCATAGGATAAAATATCTCCTTTTTGTCCTGAAGAAGCTGTGTAAGTTCCTGTAGAGAAATCCATCGGATATTTTTAGTCTCATTGGTTTCCTGCAATAATTCACCTGTTGCCTTACATAGGAAGGTCTGAACCATGATTGGATAAGTACCTTGTAAATTCTGGCTGCAGGCAAAGGGCTGATAATGAATGACTTTATAGCCATTGCATTCGCTAATTACTGCCCTTTCCTCACCTTCAATGCTTGTCACCGTCAGTCCTGTTTCTTCCCGGATCTCTCTCCTGAGGCAGTCAAAAATATTTTCAAATTCCCTGACCTTTCCAGCTGGAATTTCCAATAACCCCATCTCGCTTTTCGCATCTTTCTTCACTCTATCCTGCATCAGGATATAATGTATCCCTTCTGCCGTCTTTTCAATGATGCCGCCTACTCCGGGTTTCGCAAAAAGCTCCATAACACTGTACCTTCCTTTTACTGTAACATCTTTTACTATTCCTCTACTAATGTCACATGATTAATACTCATCCAAGTACTGTTCAAACTGCTCTTCGGACATCAGAATCTTTCTGGGCTTCGTCCCTTCCTCAGGACCAACTACCCCTGCCTCTGCCAACTGATCCATAATTCGCGCAGCACGGTTAAAGCCGATCTTATAGACTCTCTGAAGCATACCGATGGAGGCTTTATCCTTTTCTATAATGAATTTTCCTGCTTCTGCAAAATACTCATCCCGTTCATCACCACTACCTGCTCCCGCTCCGTCAACCAGCTTCGCATTATTGATTTTATCGTGGATATCATCACTGTAAACAGCTTCATTATTGTTTTTCTTTAAGAATTCAACTACGGAGCTGACCTCCTTATCAGAGATGAAGGCTCCCTGTATTCTTACTGGCTTCGGATAGCCGGACGGGAAGAATAGCATATCTCCCTTACCAAGCAGTTTCTCCGCACCACTGCCATCGAGAATCGTTCTTGAATCGATTGCGGAGGATACCGCAAATGCAATTCGTGAAGGGATGTTTGCCTTAATCAGACCGGTGATTACATTCACAGAAGGTCTCTGAGTTGCAATAATCAGATGCAGACCGGCTGCTCTTGCCATTTGAGCCAGACGGCAAATTGCATCCTCTACCTCGCCAGGCGCTACCATCATTAAATCCGCTAACTCATCGATAATGATAATAATCTGTGGCAGCTTCTGAAAGTTCTCATCGTTTAGATGTGCTACAGTTGCAACCTTTTCATTGTACCCCTTGAGATCCCTGACTCCGGCATCTGCAAACTTCTTATAGCGCTCCGTCATCTCCATGACTGCCCAGTTGAGTGCTGCGCTGGCCTTCTTCGGATCAGTTACAACCGGGATTAATAGATGAGGAATCCCGTTATACACATTCAGCTCAACAACCTTCGGATCCACCATAATCAAACGGACATCCGAGGGCTTTGATTTATACAGAAGACTCATAATTAACGTATTAATACATACGGATTTACCGGAGCCTGTAGCACCCGCAATTAAAAGGTGCGGCATCTTCCCAATATCAGTGATGATAGCCTGCCCACCGATATCCTTACCGACTGCAAATGCGATATCAGAGGGATGTTCGGTAAATTCCTTACTCTCAATCATTTCACGAAAGGATACCATGGAGTTTTCCTTATTCGGCACCTCAATTCCTACTGCAGCTTTTCCCGGAATCGGTGCTTCAATTCTTACATCAGCAGCAGCAAGATTCAGCTTGATATCGTCTGCAAGTGCCGTAATTCTGCTAACCTTTACTCCCTGTTCCGGCTGAAGCTCATACCGGGTAACAGCAGGTCCGCAACTGACATTGGTAATCGTAACATGAACTCCGAAGCTTTCCAGCGTACTCTGAAGCTTAATTGCTGTTTCCTTTAGATCGGCTTGTCCTGGTTTATTGGACTTTCCTTTCGGTGCTGAGAGAAGATTCACCGGTGGGAATATGTATTCTTTCTTTTGAACGGTCTGATTAATTCCCAGGTCTTCTACTTCTGTAGACGATGACGCGACATCTCGAGCTGTTTTCTCATTCTTAATTTCTTTGTGTTCTACCACTGTATCATGGACGTCTGAAGCCGTCTCTTCCATATCTTGGACAGCTTCTTGTACTGCTTCCACTTCCTCTGTTCCGAATTTCTTACGTAGCTCTTCTTCGTATAATGATACACCTGCCAGGGATGTATTCCCCTTGCTGTCAAAAGAAGTTATATTCTTATCAGAGCTCTCTTTTCCTGCTATTCCTATCTGTTCCGGTTCATCCTCAAACAGATGATGGAAGTTCAGAAGCGGCAGTTCACCTTCTTCTTTTACTTCTTTCTTTTGCTTTCGGTCTGACAACTCAACAACCGACTTCTTCCCCGAATTCTGTTTAACATCAGACTGTCCGGGAGCTTTTTCTTCTGGCAATGGTTGTCCACCCAACACATTTTCCTTTTTTAAAAGGAAGGTCTTCGCTGGTCTTCTGTCCGAATCGTTGGCTTTGGCAACTGCCTCCTGCTCCTGCTGTTGCTCCACGCGCAGCTTCTGATATTCTCTTCTCTCATCCAGAGAATTCTTTCCCTTTTTGGCAAGATAGGTAAATATCGCTTTTCCGGTAACGGTAATGATTGCTATCAACATCATTGCGATCAAAATGATATAAGTAGCTACCTTATCAAATAAGCTACAGAAAAGCATAACAAGAATTCCGCCAATGATACCGCCACCACTTCTATGATCAGCAGAATTAAGGTAGTATTCGTATATTTTCACGGTAGAATGATAGGAATGCGCAATCAACTCCGTCAGTCCGGCCAATGCTACAAAGAATACACAAGCCCCCATAATCTTGCGTCCCGCCTTGCGATTTCCCAAATTGGAGATATAGAAGGCCGTCAGGAAGAATATGACAAAGGGTAAGATATATGCTTCAATACCTACCATACCGAATACAAAGCTACTCACTGCATTGCCTACCACACCGCAAAGTCTAAAATTACTTAAAAAGAGTAAAATAGAGACCACCAGTGCTACCACAAGGATAATCTCATCCTGCATAGCTCCGCTCTCTTTCACTCTCTTTTGATTTATATGATTATTTTTTTTCTTTCGTGTCCCAGTCGCCTTTTTTGTGTTCTGTTTCGGTGCCATGAATCAAATAGTCCCCCTCTGAATTACTAGATTTCACCCAGAATTAATTATAACTGTTATAAAAATGTAATGCAACCATTTTATCCTTGATATGGCCTTCCCGGAGCATATCCGTCCTTTAAATAATCTCCCATATCAGTGGAGCTGATGCCAGCAATGACATACCCCTCGCCACTTTTCCGAGTGTATATCCTGCCATTTTTGAGCGGAACCTCACGGTAATCAGACTGCTCCTGATCCTCCGCCCGCTCCTGCTTGATATCTGTATAGCTGGCGGGTCTGCCATACACCCGTTCCAAAGGTCTGATTGTATAAAGCATATGTTTCTCCTTCCTTAAATAATTGCAGAAGAACAAGGAGTGAGCACCTTTGTGCGAACTTCGCAGTTCTTCCTGTGTGAAGATGCTTTTCTCTTCACACTTCTCCTTTCTCTGCATCAATCATTTCATTTATCTTCGCAAGTGCTTCCTTAATACCTCCGACACTATCGATGATGCCTTTATTCACCGTCTCCTGGCCTACCAGAATAGAGCCGAGATCCTTTGCCAGCTGATTGGTATCAAGCATCAGATTTTTAAAGCTGTTATAGTCAATTTTAGAATGGGATACCACAAAATTAATAATCCTGTCCTGAATTTTCTCAAAATACTCAAAAGTCTGAGTCACGCCAATGACAGTTCCGTTCATACGGACAGGATGGATAATCATGGTTGCTGTCGGAACAATATAGCTAAAGCTTGCCGAAACCGCCAAGGGTACACCAATAGAATGAGAGCCGCCAAGCACCAGAGATACCGTAGGCTTACTTAAGGAGGCAATCATCTCTGCTATGGCAAGTCCCGCTTCCACATCTCCACCCACAGTATTAATCAGAATCAGAAGGCCGTCAATATCCGTGCTGTCTTCAATTGCTGCCAGCTGAGGGAGTACATGTTCATACTTGGTTGTTTTATTATGCTGAGGCAGAACCTCATGTCCTTCAATCTCTCCGATGATGGATAAAAGATGTATTTTGTGCTCAGTCTTACCATTTTCCAGGACTGTCTGACCATATTCACTGATCTTCTGATCTTTCATATTTTCATTTTCTTTGATGGCCTGTTCCTTTTTCTGCTCCTCCTGCTTTTCATTATCCCGTTTTTCTCTTGCATTCCTCAAGTTATCCTGTCTCTGATCCGGTCTGTTCTGCATCGTTTTCCAGTTCCTTTCCTTCTCTCTTTTTGTGTGGTGCCTCAAGTAATCATAATCTGAAGGTGCTTTCCTTCACATTAACCTTTAATATTATGTGAAAGGTTAACTATTTTATTCTGCAAAAAGTGAATTTAAATATGACGTTGTAATGTCATATTTGATCTGATACAATTGAGTTTGGAACAGAATAGAGGAAAGTAAGGTGAAGAGTTATGCAGATCAGCAGATTATTTGAAATTGTTTATATATTAATGAATAAAAAGAATACAACAGCCAGAGAGCTCAGTGAACGTTTCGAAATGTCGCAAAGAACCATCTACAGAGATATCGAAACCTTATGTCAGGCGGGTATTCCTATCTACACCACCAAGGGAAAGGGTGGAGGCATCTCTCTGATGGAGAATTTTATATTGAATAAATCAGTTCTGTCGGATCAGGAACAGAATGAAATTCTTTCTGCGCTCAGTCTATTTAAAGTAACGACGAACGAAGATAACGGACAGGTGTTGTCAAAGCTTGGTGCTCTGTTTGGTAATAAGCGTTCTGATTGGATTGAGGTTGACTTCTCTAACTGGAACAGCACTGAGGAGGATAAAAATAAGTTTAGTTTACTAAAGGATGCTATTATAAATTATTGTGTGATAACCTTTCACTACTACAATTCGAACGGTGAAAGATCATTACGCAGTGTGGAACCGTACAAACTGGTTTTCAAAAGCCAGGCCTGGTACTTATTCGGGTATTGCAGAGATCGAAAGGATACACGCTATTTTAAGGTGTCAAGGATACGTGATCTGCAAAAAGAAGAAGAACATTTTCAGATGAGCCAGCGGGCTTATCGCTCCTGTTCTGAGCCGCCAGCTACAGTTTCTTATAAAGGGTTGCCGGTACTGCTGCGTATCTCTCCGGAGATGGGCTTCAGGGTATATGATGAATTTCCGCAGGAGGCAATCAAGTTGAATGAAGATGGCAGCTTCGATATTCGAACTACCCTCGGCGAAGGGAGCTGGCTGATCGGTTACCTGATGTCCTTTGAGGATTACCTTGAGGTTTTGGAGCCTCAAAAGCTCAGGGATGAACTGATCAGAAAGCATAATAATATACTGAACAGGTATCAGGCTCGAGGATTGTAGTGATTATAAATGATACTGTAATGAATGACCAAAGTGTCAAAAGATGCTGCTCACCTTTTTCCGGATACAATAGATTACTAATGCAAGCGAGCTTGCCTAGCAATCTATTGTATCCGGAAAGCACCTGCGGTGCTTTTGACACTTTAATCTGTGAAATGAAATAAATTACTTTATATCATTTCCTTGAACAATTTTTTTATATAAGAATCTCATAATATGACGTTCTTTTGTCATATTAAGAATGTTATTCTTTCTTTATCAGGAACGAAATAGATAGTTTGAAAGGAAGAAAACAATGATGGAAAAGATCGATTACAAAAAGCTTTATAAGGATTTATATGCGCCGGGTATCACCCCTTCGCTGATTGATGTACCTGCTATGAAATTTATTATCGTTGAGGGGAAAGGGAATCCGAATATTCCAGGAGGTGAATATCAGCAGGCTGTGGAGCTGCTTTATGCACTCTCCTATACCCTCAAGATGGATTGCAAGGGTTCAGATCAAACCGGAGTCTCTGATTATGTTGTTCCGCCTTTAGAGGGTTTATGGTGGCTGGAGGATCAAAACGATTTTGATTTCACCAAGAAGGATCAATATTGCTGGATTTCCATGATACGTCAACCGGATTTTATTAGTGAAGAAATGTTTGAAGCAGCGCGGAAGAAGGTTATAAAGAAGAAGCCGACTCTAGATGTCACTAAGGCCAGACTTGAGCTCTTCAGAGAAGGTCTATGCGTTCAATGTATGCATATTGGATCCTTTGATGAGGAAGCAGCTACTGTAGCAAAAATTGATGCATATGTAGAACAGACCGGAAAAAGGAATGCGATAGGTACTTTGTCTTCAGAAGGAAAGCGATTGCTGCATCATGAAATTTATGTGTCTAATCCTCTTAAGTGCAAACCCTCTGCAAGGAAAACCATCCTGCGTCATCCTGTAATGGAATAAGAAGAGTTTAACAGAAACATCAGATCATAATATCCGAGTACTGATAAAGAAAGGAAATCTATGGATACCATCTCGGCGAAAACCATCCTGACATCGAAAAAGGACCCTTCCTGGTTCGGTACAGAATACAATATGAATCTCTATAAAGGCTGTTGTCACGGCTGTATTTATTGCGACAGTCGCAGTGACTGTTATCAGATTTCAGACTTCGATACAGTCAGGGCAAAGGAAAATGCCCTGACTATCCTCGCCACCGAACTTCATAGCAAGATCAAAACCGGTGTGATTGGTACCGGCTCCATGAGTGATCCTTATAATCCCTATGAAGCTGTCCATCACCTGACCGGAAGAGCCCTTGAACTGGTCGATCAGTACGGCTTCGGGATAGCAATCGCAACAAAGAGTAACCTGATCACCCGAGATATTGTTACATTAAAGAAAATCAAAGCTCATTCACCTGTACTTTGTAAGATTACGATAACCTGTGCCGAGGATGAGCTCAGCAGTAAGATTGAGCCGCAGGTTTGTGTCTCCTCCGAACGTTTTCAGGCAGTCAAAGCCCTATCAGATGCAGGAATCTTCACAGGCATTCTGATGATGCCTTTGCTTCCTTATCTTACAGATACCGAGGAGAATGTTGTGCAGCTCATACATAGAGCCAAGGAATGCGGTGCACGTTTTATTTACCCTCTGTTTGGACTTTCTCTGCGCGCCGGTCAGCGTGAATATCTCTATGATAAGCTTACTGAATTATTTCCGGATAAGAAATTAAAGGATGCCTATATCCGGCTGTACGGAGCAAATTATGTCTGCAGAAGCCCTAGAGAAAAGGAGCTTCATCAGATATTCGCTTCGGAATGCAGCCGGCTTGGCATCCTCTATCGAATGGACGATATTATCCACGCATACCGTTTGGACTATGAATACCGCCAATTTTCTTTATTTTAAGGTTCTTTTCTTTCAAGATGGTTCTCTTCTTTCAAGATGCTTCTCTTCCAGTTCCTCCATAGTGATCGGCTTAGAGAAGTAATAGCCCTGACCGATATCGCAGTTACTGACCTTTAAGTACTCCAGCTCCATACTATTCTCTATTCCCTCTGCTATTACATGCAGCTTCAGAGCCTTACAGAGCGTGATAATTGTCGATACAATGGTCTTTGCCTCTTTACTGGAGGCTATGTTTTGTACAAAAGATTTATCAATTTTGATACAATCAATCGGAAGTCTTACAATATAACTCAGTGAAGAATAACCGATTCCAAAATCATCAATTGCTACCCGAAAGCCCATAGCTCGCAGGCTTTGCAGCTTCATAATACTTTCTTCCACATTTCTGATCAGAATTCTTTCTGTGATCTCCAACTGCAGCTGAGACGGATCTATTCCGTATTTCTCTACAATATCCAACAGGACCGGGACAAATCTTTTCATCTCAAAGGATTTTGCAGATATGTTGATTGAAAGCCTGACCGGCTCAAAATTACTATCCCTCCATTTTTTCAGCTGCCGACAGGATGTATCGATGACCCATTGGTCGATATCAATAATCGTTCCAGAATTTTCAGCCATATCGATAAACTGATCCGGAAATAATAATCCTTTTGTCGGATGATTCCATCGAATGAGTGCTTCTACTTCTGCAATCTTCTCAGATCCAAGATAGAACAGCGGCTGATATACCAGGAAGAATTGCTCCTCCCGAATTCCACTCAGGATATCTGATTGCAGTTCCAGCATCATGGAAAGCTTATCATAAATTTTCTGATCGAATTTCTGTATCTGATTATTCCCCATATATCTGGCATAGTTTTTGGCATGAGTTACAGCTTTCAGTGGTTCCTCCTGTCTCATGTTATTCTTCCATATGAAAATTCCGATGCTAAAGTGTACATCAATTGACTTGCCTAACAGCTGATAACCCTCCTTCAGCTCTGCCATAATGCTGTTAGCCTTTGCTTCTACTTCATTCTCACTGATGCTACCGTTGGCAAGGATAACAAACTCATCTCCCTTATATCGGTAAACGCTATAATTTTCATTCACATTGGTTAAAATTCGTTTCGCAACTTCGCACAGGATCCGATCTCCGTTTGTGTAGCCATAGGTCTCATTTACACTGCTGAACTTATCTATCGCAACCATAATCAGAGAGTATTTCCTTTTCTCCTCACTTTGCGATAACGAGATGACTTCCTTCTCCAAGACATATTGATTCAACAAGGATGTTAAGGGATCGTATTGTGTTAGGGATTTGATCTTATCCATCATTCGATTAAAGCTAAAGCCAAGTCGACCGATCTCATCCTTTCTTTTTGTCACAAACCGTATGGTCAGATCACCTTTGGCGCCAACTGCCATCAAATGGTCAAGCTCCTCGATCTGGGCAGTAAATCTGCTGACAAAAATATAAGCAGCTAACAGACAGATTACCAATGTAATCAGTGTTAAAGTCATTGTAATATATCGAACACTCTTCAAGCTCGACAAGGCCTCCTCTTCAGGAGTGCCTATGTATATTTTCCAATTTGTATTATCAATGGAGGCAAATCCCATCAGCATTGATTTTCCACCGAATTCGTAACTCCCATAGCCTTCTTCGACATTCTTGGTATTCATTACAAAATCCTTGAGCGACTGATATGCGAAATTCCTGTTCACGATATCAAAAAGATTATAGCCCTCCGGAGTTCTTTCCTGTTCCGGACTTGAGATAAAGGAACCTTTCTTACTAATGATATAAGCCCTTCCATTCTTCCCATAACCTCGGGTTAAAGCATATTCGGACAGAAAGTCTACATCCAAACGTGCTATTAGTGCACCCTGGACTTCTCCTTTTTTAATAATGGGGGCTGCAGCCATAATCACCGGTTCCTTGGTCTTTCGGCTGATAATAATCTCAGAGTAAGCAAAATCTCCGGATAAAGCCACCTGAATATAGTCTCGGTCATGCAGATCCAGAATGGTATTATCCACATAATGAGCCCTTCCCTGAAGATCAACGACTGCGATATTCTGATAATTTTCATTAATCTGGGATTTGATCACCTCTATCTGCTGCTCCCAGTTCATGGTTTTAATTCGTTCATCCTCTGAGATTGCTATCAGGTTAGAAATAAATTGATTAAGATAGGTTGTAAGATGAGAAGCAGATTCTGTTGCAACTCTTTCTACAGCATGATCTACTTCCTTCTGTAATATTTGCTTAAACCGGTAATAGCCACTGAAGCCCATAACCGATACAGCCATCAGTATAATAATAAAAGAGAATAGCAGTCCCTTTGTTCTTATGCTCTTCATTTGTTCTCCTTAAAGTTAAATTCTACTTATAATGACATTTTACCACAAATAATTTTTAAAAAATATCTAAACTTTATTACTATTTCAGGATAAAATGCCAAAAACTTCTACTGAAACGCCCAATATCAGGCATTTCTTGTAAAAACGCAAAAAACAGCACAGTGAAATAGAAACCGTGCTGTTGAGATTTTTGAATAGACTTAGGTTTGATACGATATTTTTATACTTGTGCCAATGCCTGTTCGATATCAGCGATGATGTCGTCCACACTCTCAATTCCGATGGACATACGGATTAAATCAGGTGTAATACCTCCATCCATCAGCTGCTGATCTGTTAGCTGACGATGCGTTGTGCTGGCCGGATGAAGCACTCCTGTTCTGGTGTCCGCCACATGAACCACAATCGCAGCCAGCTTCAGACTATCCATAAATTTGACTGCCGCTTCTCTTCCACCCTTTACACCGTAGGAAATTACGCCACAGGAACCCTTAGGAAGATACTTCTGAGCCAAATCATAATATGGATTGCTTTTTAATCCGGGATAATTCACCCAGGAGATCTTATCTTGCTTTTCCAAATATTCCGCCACCTTCTGGGCATTAGAGCAATGTCTTTCCATACGAAGATGTAGTGTCTCGAGGCCGAGATTAAGTAGAAAGGCATTGTTCGGAGCAGGGGCGGAGCCCAAATCTCTCATGAGCTGTACTCTTGCTTTGGTAATGAATGCAGCTTTGCCGCAGTCTCTGGTATATACCATACCATGATAGGAATCGTCAGGTGTGGAAAGTCCGGGGAACTTACCATTGTCCCAATTAAAGTTACCGCTGTCTACGATCACGCCGCCAAGAGCAACCGCATGTCCGTCCATATATTTTGAAGTAGAATGTAATACGATATCCGCACCGAATTCAAACGGTCTGCAGTTGATCGGTGTTGCAAAGGTGTTATCAATAAACAAAGGAATCAGATTACTGTGAGCAAGCTTCGCCAGCTTCTCGATGTCTGTCACAACCAATGCCGGATTTGCTATGGTCTCTGCGAAGATGAGCTTCGTATTCTCTCTGATTTCCTGCTGTATCTGATCAACGGGAGCACCGGGATCAAAGAAGGTCACATCAATTCCCATTCTCTTTATCGTAACCGCAAACAGGTTGGTTGTCCCGCCGTAAATCATACTGGATACAAGCATATGATCACCTGCGCTGCAGACATTCAGAACTGCAATCAGACTGGCAGCCTGCCCGGAGGAGGTACACATCGCACCAACGCCGCCCTCCAGCGATGCAATCTTTTTCTCTACACAATCCACGGTAGGATTTGCAAGCCTAGTATAGAAAAAGCCTTCTTCCGTAAGATCAAACAGCTTTCCTACATGTTCACTGGAATCATATTTATAGGTGGTACTCTGAACGATCGGCAGTACTCTTGGTTCACCGTTCTTCGGCTGATACCCTTCCTGGATACATCTGGTCTCGATATGATAATTACTCATGATTTTCCTCCCTTAAACTATAATCACTATGTTTATTTCACATGGAGGATATTCCTCCTGACACAGTCTGTAAAAACGCTTTATGCAATCATATTACGACCCGAAGTAATTTGTCAAGCCAATTTCCTGAAATGTCCGGAACAAATTCCTCAAAAAAGGCAAAAAAGCAGAGCAGTTGCCGTCTTCGCGGCTCCTGCTCTGCTCTTTATTAATTATTATTATGTTCTTTGGGACTACTTTTCATTGTTCTCGGTGACTTCAATTTTCCTGATTTCCCTTGTTCTAATCTCCTTACAGATATCATCTACAAAGACAGACAACGACTTCTGACCTTCATCTCCAAGGAAACGGCTTCTGACGGATACTACGCCTTCCTCTTCTTCCTTCTGTCCAACCACCAGCATGTAAGGTACACGGTCCAGTCTTGCTTCTCTGATTTTATAACCGATCTTCTCGGCTCTCTCATCTACTGTAACCAGTACATTGTTTTTAGCAAGCTCTTCCTTTACCTTATTTGCATACTCATGATATTTTTCGGAGATCGGTAATATTCTTACCTGCTCGGGACACAGCCAGGTCGGGAACAGTCCGGCATATTTCTCTATCAACCATGCCAGTGTTCTTTCATAACAGCCCATGCTGGTTCTGTGGATGATGTAAGGACGAACCTTCTCTCCGTTCTGATCCACATAATACATATCAAACTGCTCAGCGATCAGAGCATCCCATTGAATCGTGATCATCGTATCCTCTTTACCGTATACATTCTTTGCCTGAATATCTACCTTGGGACCGTAGAAGGCAGCTTCTCCATCTGCTTCGGTAAAAGGAATGCCAAGCTCAGTCAGAACCTTACGGATTCTTCCCTGGGTATCCTCCCAAACCTCAGCAGTACCGATATATTTCTCTTTGTTATTCGGATCCCATTTGGATAAGCGGTAAGTTACATCCTCTTCTACACCAAGAGTCTTCAGGCAATATCTTGCCAGATCCAAACAACCCTTGAATTCCGCGTCCATCTGATCCGGTCTTACAATTAAATGTCCCTCTGAAATCGTAAACTGACGAACGCGGGTCAAACCGTGCATCTCACCGGAATCCTCATTACGGAACAGGGTAGAAGTCTCACCGTAACGGAGTGGCAGGTCACGGTAGGATTTCTGACTTGCCTTATATACATAATACTGGAACGGGCAGGTCATCGGGCGAAGGGCAAATACTTCCTTATCCACCTTTTCATCTCCGAGCACGAACATGCCTTCTTTATAATGATCCCAATGACCTGAAATCTTATATAAATCGCTCTTTGCCATCAAAGGAGTCTTTGTTCTTACATAACCGCGTCGC
Organism: Bacillota bacterium; assembly: GCA_023414355.1. Lineage (GTDB taxonomy): Bacteria > Bacillota > Clostridia > Lachnospirales > Lachnospiraceae > Mobilitalea. The sequence goes on from JAEZOB010000055.1 coordinate 131,659, forward strand.
TCTTCCTCATCCTCAATCCAGCGCTGTAAGGTCTGGATGATCTTGGTGCCCTTCGGCATTAATAAGGGAAGTCCCTGGCCGATAACATCCACAGTAGTGAATAATTCCATCTCTCGACCTAATTTATTATGGTCACGCTTTTTGATATCCTCGAGGTGAACTAAGAATTCATCGAGCTCTGCATTCTTTGTATATGCTGTTCCGTAAACTCTGGTCAGCATCTTATTCTTTTCAGAACCTCTCCAATAAGCACCGGAGGAAGAAATCAGCTTAATCGCTTTTATGTTCTTAGTACTCATTAAATGAGGTCCTGCACAAAGATCCACAAAATCACCCTGCTGATAGAAGGACAGCTCGGCATCTACCGGAAGATCCTCGATCAACTCAACCTTATAGGGTTCGTCTTTGGACTTCATGAGTGCGATCGCTTCCTCGCGAGGTAACGTAAAACGTACCAGCTCTGCACCCTCTTTGATGATTTTCTTCATCTCTGCTTCCAGTAAATCCAGTGCGGCACGGTCAAAAGCAGCAATATCAAAATCGTAATAAAATCCGGTATCTATAGAAGGTCCGATCGCAAGCTTTGCTTCGGGATATAAACGTTTTACTGCCTGAGCAAGTACATGGGAGGTGGTATGGCGATAAGCTGCCTTACCTGCTTCATCATGAAAGGTTAAAATATTCAGGCTGCAGTCTTCGCTAACGGTAGTTCGAAGATCCACCACCTTACCGTTTAATTCTCCTGCACATGCCATTCTGGCAAGACCCTCACTGATGTCATTGGCGATCTCATATACGGTCATCGCTCTGTCATACTCCTTAAATGAGCCATCCTTTAATGTAATCTTCATATAAATCTCCTTTCAAATTCGGGCTTATAAAGCCCTAATCATATATAATTTCCGCAAAGGATAAGCACTCCTGTCCGGAAGGCTTTATTATTTCATGCAATAGGACATAATTTCCGATTACATAAAAAAAGCTCTCCTCTTTCGATCTGCTTTCTCTGCGATTCGAAAGGGACGAGCGTATCAGATACGTCGCGGTTCCACCCTTATTGGTGTATAGCACCCACTCATTTGATTGATAACGGAATCACCGGACCGGGTTAGGGTCACTCCGAGGTAGTTTTCCCAAGCTTCCTAATAAGATATTCACACCGAACATATCTCTCTCTGAATTATTTGGCGCAGTACTCTTCTCATCAACGTTTGTAATAATTATATCATCCCATTTCTGATTGTCAATCCTTTTTCAGCTGACAGATATTATGTCAGTTGACAGTAATTATGACAAATGACAGTTCTTATGTCATTTACCAGTTCTTATGTTATTTAACAGTTCTTATGTTATTTAACAGTTCTTATGTCATTTAACAGTTCTTATGTCATTTACCAGTTCTTATGTCATTTACCAGTTCTTATGTCATTTACCAGTTCTTATGTCATTTGACAGTTCTTATGTCATTTACCAGTTCTTATGTCATTTACCAGTTCTTATGTCATTTACCAGCCTTTCGTTCTTTTCTTGTTATTGCTGTTTTATTGACTACTTGATACAATGAAAGAATTCTTCTTTCACCAGAATTTACTTTACCGATCTGACTGTGATAAAATAGATAATAAAGTGATGAAGGAGGCTGCTTATGTCTGAATATTCCATACAAAATTCTAATCTTACCATAAAAATTAATACCCTAGGTGCCGAACTGACGTCGTTGAAGGATACTGCTGCAGGTACTGAATACCTGTGGAACGCTGATCCGGCTTACTGGAGGCGCCATGCACCCATTCTTTTTCCGATTGTTGGTAGCTTGAAGGGAAAATCCTATACGTACCAGGAAAAGAACTATACTCTTCCCCAACATGGTTTTGCCAGAGATTTGGAGTTCAAGCTAATCTCTCATACCGATACAGAGCTCTGGTTCTCGTTGGATGCAAATGAGGAGACGAAAAAGGTCTATCCCTTTCCATTCCGGCTTGAACTGGGCTATCATCTGGAGGAACGTAAGGTTACCGTATTCTGGAGAGTACTCAATAAAGGGACAGAAGAAATGCATTTTTCGATCGGAGGCCATCCTGCATTTTATTGTCCGCTGAAGCCTGATCAGAAACAAAGCGACTGTTATTTCGAGTTTGATACGAAGCAACCAATCCGTTATCTCCTGGTAAATGACCAGGGTCTGGAGGTAAAGCTTCCGGAGAAAGAACAATATGTGTTGAATTCGAATGACGGGATTGTACAGATCGCTACCCATATGTTTGATAAAGATGCCTTAATTATTGAAGGCCATCAGTGTCATCAGGTATCATTATTGGATCCCGATAAAAAGCCGTACCTGAAGGTCACCTTTGACGCCCCGTTATTCGGCTTATGGTCACCGTCAGGTAAGCAGGCCCCCTTCGTCTGTATCGAACCCTGGTATGGACGCTGCGACAGCTCTGAATTCTCCGGTACCCTGGAGGAACGCGATTACAGCAATAGCCTGCAAGCCGGTGCCACCTTCGAGAAATCCTATACAATAGAGGTATTATAGTAAACCCATAATAAACTAACCCCCTGAGATAATTTAGACCTTTGTAGATGAAAACCTTGGTCCTATCTCCCAGGGGGATTTTTTATGCTTCAAATTGCAGCGCTTTCATATCAATTTCATTTAAATTTCCAACGAGGGAAACTGATGCTGCTGATACATTTAGGTAACGGTTTGCAAAGTCAATGATATCACCAAGACTAACCTTATCTATTCCCTGGATCAGCTCCTCCATCGTAAGGATTCTTCCTCGATTTAATAAAGCTTTTCCATTGGAATTCATCCTGCTTTTTGCACTCTCATTCCCGAGGATTAGCTCTGTCTTGATCTGCTCCTTGGTCATGGAAAGCTCTTCGGCAGTGACACCCTTTTTCTTTAGATCGCTGATAATCTGATAAATCTTTTTCACTACGGTCGCCGTCTGTGCCGGGCTCATGGCTGCATAGATATGGAACAACCCGGTCTCGCGGTACGAACTGCCATAGGAATAAATCGAATAAGTCAAGCCACTGTTCTCCCTGATCTTCTGAAACAATCTGGAGTTTACACTTCCACCCAGAATGGAATTTAAAATTGAAAGCACATATCTTTCGTCTGAAAGGTAGGATATGCAATCAAAGGCGATATTGCAATGAAGCTGTTCAATATCCTTATTCTTTTTACACTGTACTCTGTTATAGGCAGGTCTGCCGAACTCCTTCCGGAGAATTCCACTGCTTGCTTTGACCTGTGCGAATTTTTCCTCCAACAGCTTTATAATCTCTATTTCATTAAAATTGCCTGCAATCGAGATAATCATATTTTCACCGACATAATAGGTATCCATGAAAGCTTTAATTTGCTCCCTGGTCACCTTTCGTACGACCTTCTTCGTCCCTGAGATCATAAACCCCAAAGGATGATCCTTCCATATTCTCTGCTGTAGCATCTCATGCACCAAATCCTCGGGGGAATCATCATACATATCGATTTCTTCTATGATAACTCCTTTTTCCTTCTTTAATGCCTTTTCATCAATCATTGAATTCGTCAGCATATCCGAGATGATATCAATTGCGATCGGCAGGTGTGCACTTAAGGTTGTCGCATAATAGGACGTACACTCCTTGCTGGTAAAAGCATTCATGTTACCACCTATTCTAGCCATCTCATCAGCAATCTGTTTCGCACTTCTGGTCGTAGTGCCTTTGAAAAGCATATGTTCGATAATATGTGCTATTCCGTTGTTGCTGTCTTCCTCGTTCGCTGAACCTGCTTTAATCCATATTCCGAAAGATGCACTCTGTAAATAAGGTAATACCTCTGTTACTACTGTAATCTTGTTGGATAACTGATTAATCTTCGTCATATAGGTCCCTTCCTATCCTTATTGTAATATCCGGTCGACTTAATCATATTCAGTCTGCCGGGCCACGCAGCTAGTACCATATACAAACCATATTCCAACTAATTTGACTACACTAATACCGAACTGATTGCCTTTTCCGTAATCATGATACTTACACCATAATTTTAACATACTATCAGGCAGTAATCAATCATCGAGCATGCAAATATAAAGTCAATCGAGAAGGAGGTAGGTGATTATTTCACCCGCCTCCTTCTCTCTGATATCTATATGATTGTAATGAATTACTTTCCGGCCTAATGACCAAGAAAATGATGCTTTGTACTTTCTATTCTATAGGGTAATTCGATTTATTTGATCTGTGTAATAATATAGCCCTTCTCTGTCAAAAGATCGATTACATCATGATCGCTTACATAATGTCCGCTTCCGACTACGACAAAGTAAGTCTTTTTATCTGTTGAGGTTAGTAGCTTATCGATATAAGCTGCCATGTTCTTATCTCTGTTGGTATAGAGCTTTTCCTTAAACTCCTTCATGAAAGCTGCCTCAGTCGTATTTGCACCATCTGCCACTAAATCATCATTTTCATACTCAAAGGAGGTATATTTCTGGAATTCCTTCTCATCACCCTTACGCCACAGATCAAGCATCGCCTGAAGGTCATCAGAGCCGCCATCACCTTCTCCGTTTGTTATCTCATTGACAGAATCGATCGTCTCATTTAGCAGATATTCCTCTAAACCATCGGAAAAGCTGTCAAGCATTCTAGCCTGAACACCATAACCTTCGACCTCCAGGATCTGTTTTCCGCTTAATGTAGCATTTGTTAGGAAATTCATATCAATGCCAAGTGCTGCACTCTGTGTAGCTTCCGTCGTGCTTGCACTTTGGGTTGTAGCAAGAGAGGTAAAGGAAATATATAAATACCAAGGCTTAAAATTGTTGATCATTTCTTCATCGTAGCCGTATTTAGTGGCTAACCTAATTACTTTCTCATAGGTTTCCTTGCTGACATGATCCTTCAAAGTAGTACCGTCAGTATAGGAAGCCAGATTTAAAATCTCATAGGCTCCGGCTTGATTGGTCATATTGATTTCAACCGCAAGTGCATCTGATGCAGTATAGGCTTTCAGGATATCAGAATTCATTGGATAGACATCATTGTTGGCAAAATGAATGGAGCCCAGCATATAAACTGTATTACCGTTCGCTTCTGTTTTATAGAAGAAGCCTTTGCTACCGGCATCCAGCTTATCATAGATTACTGTAACCAATCTTGTAGCAAGAACACATGCTTGTTCTATACTGCAATTAGCCTTTAATGACTGCTCTCCGTTTTTACCAGTATAGATTCCATTTTCCTTCATGAACTCCAGATAGCTTGTCGTCTGTAGCTTTATATCAGGTGTGAAGGTATAACTGCTGGCGATATCATAGAAGGTCTTCATAACCTCCTGCACGGTCAGCTTGCCTGCCAAACGGACCTTCTTCATTTGGGTATCAGCCACACATCCTGTATTCATCAGCTTAGCATTTAATCCACCGATGAGGATATTCAGTTTGCCCTTCGAGATAGCTTTTGTCATATCTGAAGTATACCAGGAGATCGGATAGATCCCATAGGAGTCTCCTGTAACCAAATCATTCATTGCCCAATTACTAAAAGGCTGTTTTGCTGCATAAGACTGTGTGGTCTCCTGATTAGCAGCTAGTACGGTGCTTGTCGGCAGCATTGATATACATAGGATCAATGCAATTATGATTGATAATATTCTCTTTTTCATAACCTCTTCCTTCCCTCTCTCCGTTCATCCGGAGAATAATTTGTTATGCATTACCATAATATCCTTACCTCTCCAAAGAGTCAAGTTAAGGAATGATTAGAATCTATTCAATATGGTAAAGTTGACGGTTCAGTTGATCTCTGTTGTCTTTAAAATCGATGCAAAGCACTTCCATCCCCCTGATTCTACGGTTTGCATAGGAATCCTTGACAGGAATACAAAACTGATTGATCTTATACTCTGTGTAGGACGGCATGGAGAAAAGCTGAAGCAGGATTTCACCTTCTGTAATATTAGTTGTAATCTGCGGTAGAATTGTGTTCAGGAGCTTATTCAATTCAATCGGATTCAAGGAATACACCTTGTTTACTAAGGACTGCAAAATTTTTCTTTGTCGGTCCGTACGGTCAAAATCACCGTTTTTTGTATATCGGTTTCTGGAGTAAGCCAATACCTGTTTTCCGTTCAGCTTGTAAGTTCCTGCCTTATCAATCGTATCCTTTCCCTTCTCTTCTGACAGCAGTGAATTCAGCTCACCGATATAGAAGTTCATAACCTCGAGCTCCTCCTGACTGACGTCCATGGTTAATCCTCCCAAGGCATCAATTATATCGATAAAGGCAAAAAAATCTACCTTCACATATTCATCTACCTCTATTTTAAAATTCAGCTTCAGTGTATCCAAAAGCAGCTCTGCCCCGCCATATGCATAGGCAGCATTTAATCGATTTTCTCCTTTCCCCGGTATTTTTAGATAAATATCCCGAAGAAAAGAGGTTGCAGTGATCTCCTTAGCCTCCTTATTCAGAGTAATTAAAATCATCGAATCGGATCGCCCACGGCTGTCCGCGTCCCTGCTATCACTTCCGATTAGTAATATGTTCCATACCTTACTGTCTTCTATGTCAATATTTTGAGTATCAATATTCTTCTTGATTGACTCAAGGTATGCGGCAATTGCTGCATCCTCTTCCGATATTGTTTTCTCACTGTTCGACACCTCCGGATCAGCAGTTCCAGTACTTAAGGCTGAAGCATCAGTGGAAGCCGGAAAGCCGGAAGGTCCTGAAAATGAGTAGGTGTGATTATCCCCGAGCTCGGCTGCCCTTGCAATCTCTCCTTTAGCAGAGCTTCCTTGTTCTAAAGCTACAGCGCCCTCCTCGTCCGAAATTATTTCGTTAATTTCTCTCTTTCCCGTAACTATGTTTATTTTGTTGATATATCCATGCAGTAAAAGGGAGATTGTCCCTCCCAGAACCAGAATCACACTGCACAACACAATCAATGCAATACGGAAAAGCTTCATGAATCTCTTTCTTCGACTTGTTTCCTTCATAATAATCTCCATTCTTAAGAACATTGGTAATATTTAACTTCCATGCATCGTTACTGCATGAAGACCATCATTATTTCACACGATGCATATGGCAAAGCAAGAATATGAATTGTAATATTTTTACATCCTTAATATGGTATCACAGGAAATCATTATTATCCATATCAGCGCACAAAAAAAGGAGATTATCGTTCGTGACGAATCTCCCTTTTTCCTTCTTATATTGCAGCATAGACAAGCTTAACTCCCATAGCACCGGCATTCGCTAAAATCAGTTGTTCAATTTCATGCTTTCCGGTTCAACTAATATTATTTTCCTTTATGACAGCCGTAATTGTATGCTTCACCTGATCAATCGCCAGCTCAATGACTTCCTGTTTGATCAAGTCCTTAATCCTGCTTCTGTTCACTTTAAGAATCCCTGATAACACCTTATCCATCCTTACCCTCACCTGATAAGGGTTCTGGATAATAATGTATTCTGTTGGCTGTACTGTCTCATTTAGGGGCTTCAGTTCGTAAGATAAACTGTCCCAATCAATCTCAACCTTATTTTGTGCTAAGATATTCTTATCCATCCCATGCTGCATCGCAAGTTCGCTGTCATTTGCCAGATATCTGCCATATTCCTCAGCAGACAGCTCCGAGGGCTTAATCCTTTCATGTATCGTCAGATTATAGGTATGTTTACATTTCTCACATTGATAGATTAGCCATACATCCACCCTGTTGCCGTTGGCATTTACTCGGTAGTTTCCGGTGTTGATAAAGGAGCTTTTCCCTCCGCAGCCCTGACAATTTTTCAGAAACCTGTAGGATTCTTTCGGTTTTATTATGAATTCATTATTATGATAGCTCATTTTGCATCTCCTCATGATTAAGTTCGGATATGCAAAGGCTATTACCTCATCATTTTGATTTATTTGCAATAGCCTCTGCTATGCAAAAGGAAAGGGTGTACACATACAGTTTCCTCCTATGTAATATCAGTTCTTCAAAATCATTCTGGTAGTTTCAAAATGTTTTCGCACTTGCTCCTATATCCTACACTACAGGTCTCCTGATACACAACCTCGGATATATTTCATAAATGAGTTTGAGGTAAGTATGAAAATCATTCTGAAGGTACCAGAATGATCTCTTCGCATGGTCCAGCTTTACTGTTACTGGATATATATACACAGAGCATAAAAAAAACGCCATAATCAAAGCGCTAGGGAAATAGCTTCTCTGATTATGGCATTTCATATCGTAATCTTATATTAGTAGTTCAAACAGCAGGTCAAAGCTTCATTACTGAGCATCCTTGATACTGAAGCTGATTCTGCCCATCTTATCCTGTCCAAGGCATACTACTGTAACAATATCTCCGAGTGTCAGAACATCCTCAACATGCTCAACTCTGTGCTTCGCAATCTTTGAGATGTGAACCATACCTTCCTTACCGGGAGCAAACTCGATAAATGCACCGAAGTCTTTAATGCTTACTACCTTACCAACATACTGTTTACCTTCTTCGAAATCGGTAACGATCATCTTCACCATCTCAAGTGCTTTCTGGATGCTTTCCTTATCAAGACCACATACAGATACTGCACCATCATCGGTAATATCGATCTTAACACCGGTCTGATCAATGATTGCATTGATTGTCTTACCTCTCTGGCCGACAACCTCGCCAATCTTGGAAGGGTCAATCTTGATCTGAACGATCTTCGGTGAGTAAGGACCAACCTCAGGTCTGGGCTCGGAAATTACCGGAGCCATAACATCATCGAGGATGTAGGTTCTCGCTTCTTTGGTTCTATAAATTGCTTTCTCGATAATTTCTCTGGTCAGACCGTGGATCTTGATATCCATCTGGATTGCGGTGATACCCTTGTGAGTACCTGCAACCTTAAAATCCATATCACCGAAGAAATCCTCTAAGCCCTGGATATCTGTCAAAATAATATAATCATCATCAGAATCTCCGGTTACCAAACCTACGGAGATACCTGCAACCATCGCTTTGATCGGAACACCGGCAGCCATTAAAGACAAGGTAGATGCACAAATACTTCCCTGTGAAGTAGAACCATTAGATTCAACAACCTCAGATACAGTACGAATTGCGTAAGGGAACTCCTCTTCGGTAGGAAGTACCGGAACGAGAGCTCTCTCCGCTAATGCACCGTGACCTATTTCACGTCTTCCAGGTCCTCTGGAGGGCTTTGTCTCACCTACAGAATAGGAAGGGAAATTATAGTGGTGCATATATCTCTTGCCTGTCTCATTCTCGTCGATACCGTCTAATCTCTGGGTCTCTGCCAATGCACCTAAGGTAGTGATGGTAAGCACCTGAGTCTGTCCACGTGTGAACATACCTGAACCATGAGTTCTCGGTAAGATATCTACTTCTGCAGCAAGTCTTCTGATCTCGGTAATCTTTCTTCCGTCAGGACGCTTCTGATCCTTTAAGATCATCTTACGTACTGTTTTCTTCTCAAACTTATAGATTGCCTCTCCAAGTAACGGAAGCCATTCCGGATGAGTTTCTTCATAACGAGCAACTAATTTATCAGTAATTTCTCTGATATTTGCTTCTCTGACCTGCTTCTCATCGGTAAATACAGCTACTTCCATCGCTTCGGGAGTGATGAAATTAACCATATCCTCGTATAACTCGATCGGAGTATCGCAGGAGGTATATTCATGCTTAGGCTTGCCGACTTCAGCTACAATCTGATCGATAAACTCGATAATCTTCTGATTTAAAGCATGAGCAGCAAAGATAGCTTCTATCATCTTATCTTCGGGAAGCTCCTCTGCACCTGCTTCTATCATAATAACCTTTTCCTTCGTAGAAGCAACTGTTAAAGCAAGGGTTGACTTCTCTCTCTGAGCGGATGTAGGATTAAATACCAGCTCACCATCAACCATACCTACCATAGTGGAAGCAGTCGGTCCGTCGAAGGGAATATCTGAGATACAGGTTGCGATTGCGGAGCCGAGCATTGCTGTTACCTCAGGGGAGCAATCCTGATCTACGCAGAGTACCAGGTTATTTAAGGTTACATCATTTCTGTAATCCTTCGGGAATAACGGTCTCATCGGACGATCGATAACACGTGAGGTAAGGATAGCATTCTCAGAAGGCTTGCTCTCTCTCTTGATAAAACCGCCGGGAATTTTACCTACGGCATATAATTTTTCCTCATATTCTACGCTTAGCGGGAAGAAATCGATTCCCTCTCTGGGCTTATTGGATGCAGTAGCTGTGGATAATACCACTGTGTCTCCGTAATGCATCAATGCAGCACCATTTGCCTGTGCAGCAACTCTGCCAACATCAACAGTAAGCGTTCTGCCAGCTAATTCCATTGAAAAACTTTTGTACATAGCATAATCTCCTTTTCTAATAAAATCATAATTTTCTGATATGAAAACATTAGAGTCGGAGGTACCGAAACAACTGAAAAACCTACCGAAAGCTACAGGTTCGATAACCTTTTCAGAAGTCTCGGGATGTCCTCCCGTCACTCTAACTAGAATATTATAACATTATTATTACCAATATGCCACAATTATTTTCATGCGATATGATTAATGATAAAATTGTTAGGCAGTGAGCTTAATCATTACTCATTCGCGCATTAGTTGCTTTACCCTGCTATTCACTGCAATTCCGAGTCCTACCATAGCCCAGAATACAGGCGCCACAGCTATTATAGAATCATTCGTGATACCACAGATCATGTAGCCTATGGTTCCCGTTAAGACACCTAATCCAATGATACAGTATGGATTGTCAAACCTTCCCTTGATATATAGTTTCACACCAGTAACAAAATACCACAGATAAAACACGATAAAGGCTATTAGTGCAGCAACACCGTATTGTATGGCTATCTGCAGATAAAGATTATGAGGTCTGGTAACCTTTTCATCTCCGTGATTGGAATTATACTGGCTAACATAATCCCTTTGAGGAAAAGCCAGAACAAAGTTATTGGCACCAATACCAAAGATGGGATACTTCTTCAAAAGCGGAATGGTTCTCGACCACATGTATCCGCGATTTGTACATATATTCTCATAGCCTGTGAAAACTGCTGAGGGTGCTTTCTCAATCTTGTCAAATTTACCGTACCTATTCAAATAATAATATGTACCATCACCGGTATCATTCGAAAAATACCAGGGTCGATCCTCTATGAGCACATGAAAGCCATACTTATCGTTATCAAAAATACATGGAGTCAGAATGAAACCGGGAAAACGATCATCCATAACCAGGTAAGTCCCATCTTTATTTAATTTTAGTAAAACAGGTTGTCCCTCCTGATCCAGAGCATTAAATGACATAATACCGGTATCCCGGCAAAAAGACTGAAGTTTTAACGAATTACCGGAATACTCAATTACAATACAATCATCTTTGGTCTGAATATCTGTAAGTGCGGGTTGAACCTTTTCTATTCTGAAAGCATTCTGCAGCTTTGCGATAATAATAGTATGATTAGTAAAATTAATAAAATCAGAATTAAGAAGCAAACCCCGACCATAGGAATAATAATCTTTATATATTTCAACAGATAGCGCCAGCAGAAGATAATCAAAAAAAGAAGCTCCACTGCAATTCCAATCTTACCGGCACCAGAATGTGCTCCGAGAACTGATAATATTCCTCCGACTAATCCCAAAAGATACGCGATTGTCCATATGTTCTTTTCTTCCTGCATTAACATTGTCAAAAATAACGGTGTGATAAGGATAGCATACACACCTACATAATTTGGATTATAAAGAGTTCCATATGCATAATGATCCCCAAAGGTAAACGTAAGGCTACCCATTTCTGCATCCATTTTTCCCGGCATGATTAATGCCCGTCCCAGCCCGGTAGCAAAAAAATCATGTCCGGTAGCTTGTAATATGCAGAGAAAACTTATTATTATTGCGCTGATTGATAAAGTATGTATTATGTAGGTCATATCTTGTTCTGACTGAACAAACAGATAAATATAGTAAACAATGATACAATAACCCAAGATAGCAATGATTGATTCGAACTCTGAAAAGCTTCCGAAAAAGCTATAATAACGTAAGCGCTTAATTTAGGGGTGGATTTCATCCACCGCCATTTATCATTATAATTGTTATCAGGAAATGCGAGCGTTTTACTCCAATCCTTTGCTAGGATGCTAGCATTTTACTCTATTTCGGAGGA
>JAEZOB010000056.1 GCA_023414355.1 Bacillota bacterium
GGGAAAACAGGTAGGCTTATTAAGTGCACCTAAAAACTACTTATGGAACCATAAACATTAAAATAGCTCTAAATCAAGTAGTGGAGCGGAATTCATAGAATTCCACCCCAACACTTGACAAAGAGCCGGTCTTTCTAACTCCGGCTTCGGCCTATTTGCCGGTACTGCAATTTTACGACACTTCTTCTGTCACCGCTGCAGCATCGACATGGGATACCCTACATGGCACGAATGGAACTGTATTGGCATATGCAACCATAGTGAAATTAACAAGAACATTGGCAATTATTCCAATTACGTTAGTACTCTCCTTCCTGCGAATCAGAAATGAAAAGAGAAAGAACGTCATCGGTCAAACAAAGGTATCTATCCGTAAGATATTTCCCATGTTCATTCTTTACTTTATTGTGGCTTCCATCATTACTACAATGATCACGAGTTTTTGTTCCGGTATCTCTTTAGCGGTTGCAGAAAGCAGTTTTGTCTTTCTAAAAAAATTAAGTAAATTCTTTATTGTAATGGCGATGAGTGCCATCGGTCTGAATACAAATATCATTAAGCTGATTCAGAAGGGTGGAAAACCAATTATCATGGGATTTTGTTGTTGGATTACAATCACAACTGTGAGTATTCTATTACAGAATTTGTTACAGCTTTTATAGTTCGGACTAACATTCGTATCGGCTTAAAAAAGTAGAAATTATTTCATCAAGTATATTGTCAGCATATTTTAAGCTTTCACCGTCTGAGAATAAAGCGGACCAAGTCAGACAGCCTTCCACCATTCCGTAAAAAATTCGAGCTGCAAGCTCCGGAGACTGAAAGTTAAGTTTATGATCCTCCTTTGCGGAGTTAAGCCAAATAATTAGTGCTTTATGGGGTTCATACTGACTTCGAGTAGCTTTTCCAAAGTTAGTATCCATTAAAAAAACAGAGGTCAGTAATTTTGATAACCCTCTTCGTACAGGATCATTAATCAAATACAGTTCCGCTTCGGCAAATGCCCAGAGCTGCTCCGTTAATGGTAGATTCTTAGAATATTCAATTGGTTTTATGTCATCTCTTTGTTTGAGAAAGTCTGCAACAATGGCTTGAAAGAGAATTTCTTTGCTTATAAAGTGATTATAGATTGTTCGCTTTGAAACACCTGCCACTTCCGCTATTCTATCCATACTTGAGCTATCAAAGCCATATTCGGTAAAAACCTTGACAGCACCATCTAGTATTATTTGACGTTTCATGCTGGTATCCCGTTTTTTTCTGTTCTTTGTTGTTTCTGGCATATATAACTCTCCCTAATTATTTTACACTTATTAGTGTAATTTAATATTGACAATATTTATCTTACACTGTATAGTATACTTATTGATAATCGTTAATGCAAGCTATAAATCTTGAAGAACAGAAGGGTCCAATGCATGTATTCATGAAAGGAAATCTTTAAATTTATGGTTGCTGAATAAAATAAGGAGAATATATTATGCAGACAAAAAAGAATGAGTACATAAGAAATAGATTTACAGTCGCTTTAGGTGTTGCGTTGTTTTTGCAGGCTATGACCTCTTTGATCAGCGGATCATTATTTCTTGGCCCTTTTACAGACAAAAGTGATATAGAAAAAATACTGCTCAGCACAGCCTCAAATCAAACGCTTGCAACTGTTTCCGTATTGTTAGACATTGTTACGGCTCTCGTCATCGTTTGCTTAGGAGTGTTACTATATCGCTTATTACGAAAAGTCAATCATGACTGTGCGATGATTGCATTGATGCTATATGTAGTGGAAGCCGGTATGCTAATTGTAAGCAAATTCTTCGGATATGCCCTAATTCAGCTCAGCGGGGTCTATTCAGCAACCAGTGATAAAGAGCTTGGAGCATTAGGTAAAATATTACTTCAAATGAAGGATTTCTCATATAATGTTCATATTATTCCTTTTGGAATAGGTGCTATTCTCTTTTATTCTTTGTTAGTAAAAAGTAAAGCTATTCCTACCTGGCTTTCGCTCTGGGGTCTGATCACGGTTGTTCCGGTACTCGTAGGTACATTTTTAAAGATATTTGGCGTTGATATACCGTTTTATATTATGCTGCCATATGCACCGTTTGAATTTTTTGCAGGAGTGTTTATACTGATCAGAGGAATACCACATAAGGCCCTTGATAATATGTAAGCAATGTAATCACATTGAGACATCAGTCTCGGGCAGCCATTTAGCTGATTGTTCGAGACTTGTTTAATAGAAAAGCATCCAGAGTAATCCTGAATGCTTTCAAACTTACAAATACATATGCGATATCTTGCTTTTCCAAATTCGGACACTCCCATTTTTACGGATTATATACAACACCTACATCATCTGAGGATTTATGAATTTTGCATGTTCCACCAAAATATACATAATCTTCATCCTTATCAGTATTGATCCCGTCGATCACTTCTTTTACTGCCGCCGAATGCTCTTCATACAAGGAAGCGTCCTCGAAACCTTTCGCATGACCATGTAATATGTAGTCATAATCATTTCTTATGATGCTCAATCTTTGCAAAGAAAGATAGAAATCCTCCATTGAAGTACAACTATCAAGCTGCATCCAGCAATGTCTGTTAATACTGTCTCCGGTAAAAAGTACACGATCTTCTCTATCCAGTATGCATATTCCACCTTGAGTATGTCCCGGAATATCATATACTTCAAGAGTTGTTCCTCCTAAATCAAAGCTATCTCCCTCTTCTGTTGTCTTAAAAGTAACATCCTTTAGATTCGCACTCATATTCTGATACTGTGGATAACTATAGGATAGCTCTGCAAGAGAAACATCATCAGGATGAATATACACTTCATCAAAATATGCATTTCCATACACATGATCAAGATGTCCATGTGTATTAATAACCAAAAGCGGAAGATCAGTTACCGTACGTACTACATTCTGAACATTCTCACTGCCATACATGGTATCAATTACAGCCGCCTTATTATTTCCTACAACAATATATCCTGTAGCCTCACCATTATCATTCATCAACCATATATGATCAGATAACTGTGATACCTCTATTGTCGTAGGATTTTCTTGATTCTCGCAGGCCAATAACAGCGTTAATACCATACATAAACATAATAATCCAGTTGTTCTTGCTAATTTTTTCATATTCAACTCCCATTCTCCAAGAAAAATATCACTTATTTCAATCCCTCACATCTTCTATAGCCTGAAGTCCTCTTAGTGTGACACCCTCACATTTAAGCTTTTTTCTAAAGTCCTCTCCCTATTATCCATTAGGTAGTACATCATTATAATATTGTATACGATTTGGTTAGGATTTACAATAGAACCTCACTAACTCTACCCCACAACCTCACTAACTCAACCCACAGCTCTATCACAGGTACTGCATCGCAGATGCCTGCGCTCTACCAGGACTTATTTTGAAAATAAAATAAGGTTTCCAGCATTCGGTGTTTGAACCGAAATTCTGAAAACCTTCGATATATTCCTTAATCCAGCTTTCTAATATTAAGCAAATCGCTAACTCCTGAATGCTAGGATCCTCCGTTTTCACTTTACACAGATAATCCTCGTCGTAGTACTCCTGTAGCACATATAAAGTTATAAGAAACCTATTCTACCAACTCAAATGTAAGGCTTCCAAGTTGCTCTCTGATCTCTCTCGCCTGATTCTGATTACAATATACCTGCTTTAAATTCCTAACTTTCAGTAAAGGTGTATAATCACTGCACACAGAATCTGTCATAGAAATCATTGTAATATTGCTAAGCTTCTCAACCCCTGTAAGTTTCAGGTTCTTCAAATAAGAAATATAAAGCTGTTCGATAGTTGGATTGTCTAACCTGCTCAGATCCGTTTCTGCCCACATACCGCAGAGGTCAAGCAGATAGAGGGATTTCAGCGTAGAAAGCTTCGCCAGGTCAAATTCACCGCTGCCAAAGATCTTCAAGATACGGAGCTTTGTCAGCTTTGATATTCTGTCAATTGCCTTCTCTGTAATAGCATTGTTCACTCCGGTAATAATCAGATTGTCCAATCCTGTCATTTCTTCCAGTCCAATGCAGTCCCCCATCTTACACTCAAAGAGGGAAAGATAGCATAGCGGCATATTCCTAATCCCATAGATACTGGTTACCTTTGTTGCCCCTAGATCCAGTCCCCATAGATTTTTCAGTACCGAAAGCTGAGTAATATCATTATTCATGATTGGATTTGCAGAAATATCCAGGTATCCCAGACAATCCATGGATAGTATAGGCTCCAGATTATCAATATTGTTGCTTCCAACCCCAAGCCTCGTCAGATATGGTAGCTTAGTTAATGGAGTAAGATCACTGATTTTTTGATTATATAAAGCCAATTGTTCCAGATTTGTCATATGCGAGATATCTTCCAGCGTGGTAATCCCACCATTCCTCATGAACAACCCCGTATCATTATAATCCGAGCCAAGCATATATTGGCTTACTCCATATACAAAATGCTCGTCCCAATTACTATAGCTTTGCTCTCCACAAAGAAATAGTGATGTAATCCTTTTCAGGTCTCCATAGGTGACCGGTATCTTTGAGGATACTCCTCCAAGCTGATCACGTACTGCTTTTTCAATAAGTGCAGATTGAAATTTATAGGGCTCGTTCTCCTGAGAAGAGGCAGCTGGTGAATCAATCACTGAGGTTGTCTGATCAGTGGCATCTTCCTTAGTCTGAGGCCTCATTGATGGATCAGGAGACAACGGTTCCTGTTTTTCTGTTACATCTTTACCTGTGTTTTGTGTTGTTTTTGTTTTCTTTTCATTTATCTCTGTAGCATCTGTACCGGTTGCTTCAGTCTCTGTTCTCTCCGGATTGGTTACCTCCGTTTCTGTATTCAAAACATCTGTAGCACCAGCTTCTGATTGTGCTTCGTCACTCTGCTTCTCTGTTGCTTTTGAGCCTGATGAAGCATTTAAGGGCATACTTCTTTTGGTATGATTCGATGGATAGGATTCGCGATCTGTCAATTCCTCCTCTTCCTGCGCTTTTATCTCAGGCATTATCTCAGACACTTTGTCTTGCTGGGTATTCGCAGAAGCTTGTTCCAAGCTTTGAACATCAATAGGATTATCGTTATTAGCGTCAATGTTTCTTGGATTTTGTACCAAAAATAATCCACCGGCAAAAACAAACAACAGAACTGCTATTCCGGCAACTAAGTAAAAAGTAGATTTCCTTTTTTGCGATGCATGTAGTAATTGTATTCTTAAGTGCTTTACTGAAGCATACCTTTCTTTTGGCGAAAACTTAGTACAACGTTCAATTATTTTGTTGATACGATAAGGAAGATGATATTGATTTTTATCACGAATATCAAGATTTCCGGTTGCCATATAAAACATCAGAATACCAATAGAATAAATATCAGATCTGGTGTCGGTCTGCCTAAACCCATATTGCTCGGGTGGAGAGGAAAGCGGTGTACCCATTACTACCGTATCCGCTTTTTTGTTGCTATTATAATGTTTGGCTATTCCAAAATCTATTAAGATACATTTTCGCTGCTTTGTAATAATAATGTTATCGGGTGTAATATCCCTGTGAATAATCGGGGGGGTCAGAGAGTGCAGATAGTGAAGTATCTCACAGAGTTGAAGCATGATATCAAGTAGCATTTCCTCACTCAGGTGCCCTTCCTCAGTCATTTCCACCATTTCTGTTATGGTATCGCCTTCGATATAATCGCGAATCAGATACTGATTTTCCTTACACTTAATAAATTCATGCGCAACAATGATTCCGGGGTGAGATAAGGTTTTATAAAGCTCATACTCCTCCTCCAAATTCTCTTGGCATTGATTGGGAACTGCCTTCAATACATATTTTTTCCAATTTGTTTTAGATGTAATTAAATAAACCTGTTTGGTAGCTGACATCTTTAAACAAGCTTTCACATCATATCTTGCGGTAATCTCATCCGGTAACTTATATCTATCCAACACATCGTTCTGGTATTCCTGATAGAAATCTAATACTGCGCCCATCGCTGTTTACCTCAGTCAATTATCATGCATATTTTTAAGTAATTATAGCTCAGAGCCCATTTCTTGGCAATCGTTTTTTGGCAAGTTTCATCAAAATTTGGTATTTTTTATGATCCTTTTCATTCTACACGACAAAGCAAGTAAACTGTTCATTATAATATAAGCAGAAAAATAGGGCTTCAATATTGCTTCTTGATCTGCTTCCTTGTCATATCTGCATCAACAATCTATAAGAATGATGATGCAGATGTGAGCGTTAAGACAGTTGAAGTAATATATCAGCCCATTTTATATTGATCTACGGTAATGATGCTATTTTATATCTCTTAGTTCTACTCATCCATTTTATGCGTTATGATTTTTCTTATCCTATTGTACATGATTCGCTGTTACAATATCTCTTAGATCATAAATCGCATAATTAATTTCTTGCCCACTGGGATTAGTGTTGTTATAAAATCGGTATAAATTAGTATTATTATCACTTAAGTAACCTACAATCCTTTGCGCACATTCGTTGACATCAATCAATGCATTCCCTAAGGCATCCATCGGAACTATGCTTGCATCCCAATGAAGATCTGTATACAGATCATTTAAGTTTTGCAACAACTCTGATGTGTTACCATTTTTGGCTGCCTCAATCGCTGCAATGGTCATGTCCTTGAACTGATCCCTAAATACTGCATCAAACTCAAGTTCATACATCGTAATAGACATAATGTCACTCAAGCATTGACAGATTATCTGTAGATCAGTTACTGGTTTGACGACCTGGCTTTCATATAAATATAATGTTTTGTAAAAGCCATTCTCATCAATAGAAGGATCAATCACACAACGGAGAATACTTGCTTGAATCCAAGTCATACATTGATCAATGTTCCCGAGATCTGCATTGTTCATTCCAAATAACTCATTGTCTTTTGCATAGTTGATCAAATCCATGTAAGCTGCTTTAAACTGAATGCTACTTCCGCTTGCTACCCTGATGTCTCTATCCGCTTTGATCACAATACTACTTCCACTTGCAACTTCAACGCTGTTGCCATACTGCTCTATCATATTCCTTCCAGTCATTGCAACCGTACCGCTTTCATCAGAAATTGTGTAATTATCATCAAGCAATGCAGCGATGAGTGCATCCAGCTTCTGAATACGAGTATCCGTATCGCCATACATCTTAGTCGCATCCTGAGAGAACTCGGGAGTTAACAGATTCCCCTGAACATAATAGAATGCTGCGTCTATATCATCCTCATTATCAAAGGTTATATGCTCTGCTCCACCACTATTAAGAAGCTCGTTATACTTATACAGGGTATTATTTTCATCGTCAAAGGAAAGCATTTTCTTCATTTCCAGTTGATAAATCGGATCATAGTAGCTATCCAGAAGGGTACTGTTCGTTTTATTTGTGTAATTTGCAAAGAAATTATTAATCTGGCTTAGTGCTGTATGTACCCCTGTAAGATCATCCGACCCGACAGCAGTGATCAAGTCATTCAGATTCAGCCGGTGTTCCTCATTCAACACACTGATTACCAGATCATTGCAAACATATTCAACGGTTTCATAATCCAGGTAATAATCTGCTGTCATAGCCAGATCATATACATGCAGACAACTTGTGTACCAGCTACCATTCTCATCAGAATCCATTCTATCATCTTCAATACGAAGAGTTAATGCATCCCAGTAATTATTTACATGATCAGAAGTTAACATAGAACCATCCAGCTTAGTCATGTCACCGCCTGCAAAAAACTTATTCATAAAATCAGAATCACTGTTCAGTCGATTAAAGATATCCTGAATTGCTGTAAACTTCTGCTCTTCGGTAGCAGCATCATTATAGCGGAAGGTGTAAATATCCTCCATAATTGCATTCCATCTTAAGTATTTCGTATATTCCTCAGCCAGCCGTTTCTCTGCTTCTTCGCTAAACCAATAGGCTGTACTCCAGAGCACTCTATTCTCCAGCCTTGCTATCTCATAGGAATAGGTTGCTTTTGAAGGTGCATTATAAAGCTGATTCGTGTCGGTATTCCATTCGGGATTCAACATCTCATCATGTAGCATTCTGTAATATAATGGAGCATACTTCTCGATCGGTGCATTAATTCTCTCCTTGGGATATTTCGCATGCAAAAACTGATAAATATCACAAAATGCCTGATAGGTTCCAGCTACATCCTTCTCCTTAATCTCATCCATCAGAGTAAGGACCGTAGGCATGGATTTATTATAATTATCGATAAGCCAAAGGTTACTGGCATTTACAGCATCTCTCATAATATAAATCGCCATATCAAGATCTGCGCCATTAGGAGTTTCCTTATTCGCATACCGATACAGATCCGAATCTACCGGATTATTATTTTCATCCAGAACAGAACCGCCTTTCAGATTCTCCTGGAAATAATTTAGACAATACTTTTTATCAATGGCAGGCTTTCCATCCTCTATGATCGGAAGGAAATCCTCTCCACGCCATTCCTCTGCAGTCCCATCGGTACAGCTCAGTTTTGCTTCATACAGCTTTAACAAAGCATTGTATAGGGCATCTGAATCCGCAGCTTTTGCCGCAACGATAACAGCATCTGCCATATTCTTAAAATCCTTAAGATATTGGATACTCCATTGCTTTTCTGCATCGATACTAACCGCAAATCTCATCATTGACTCAACGATATAGTATACCTCCGGTTCGGCTGGCATGGAGGCAAGGTTCTTATAATAAGTATTTAATACCTCATGATAACCATCGTCATAAGCCTTTTCTGTATAAACTCTACCAATGATGTTACGAATAATCTGATCACCATAAAAATCCACATCATTAGCTGTGATTCCTTCATCACTTACAAAATAGGTGACATCATATTTCGTAATAATTTCTTTTAGTGCTCCTAAGATATTTTCTTTCTGAAGATCTGTAACCTTATAATCTGCATATTGATAATTTCCATCCTTGTCATAATGAGGTTCTACCTTCGGCAGGTTTTGATATACCTTGTTGACAAGGCCGATATACTCAGACTTATTGCCGCTGTATAGTGTGAATTTATCAAAATAAACCGCCAGGTTATCAATGCTGTTCAGAGCGCCGAGATAGCTGAAATAATCATAATTATAAAGTTTATTAATATAACCATCGTTCTCAACAAAGAATTTTAAAGAATGATAGTAATACTCTGTCATACTGATATCAAATGCCTTTCGCCCATCCCAATCTGACAGAAGTTTATTCATAGCAGTATAAAATACTGAAGAATCGGTGCCTTTTAAGGATGCAAATACTGCCTTCGTATCATTGATATAAGCTTCTCTATCTGTATTTATTTTGTCCACCATAGCAATGAAACTGTTCGCTGCTGCTACAGCAAGCTCATAGGTTTGGCTTTTATCAGCCAAATGCTTATAATATTCCTTGATCGCTGAGTTGGACTTTCTATTATACTTGATACATTCCTGTCCATACTCGGCATAATCCATAATATAATCGTTGTCAACACTGATTTTCGTATTTGAGAATTTATTATCAATCTCTCCATAAGCAATTAACTGATTCATCAAATCAGTAAAGCTATTCTTAACTGCTGAGTAATTTGCAGTATTTTGTGTTGTAACCAAGTCCGCCGTCACTGTATTCAGATGATCTAAAAGCTTCTTATAGGTAATTAGTTTATCCGCCTTTGATACGATCGGAGTTGGGGTCGGCGTAGCTGTTGGCTTAGGTGTTGGTGTAGCCGTTGGTTTCGGTGTCGGTGTAGCTGTTGGCTTAGGTGTCGGTGTAGGGGTAGATGTCGGTGTATTTCCAGACGGTCCGGACGGCCCAGACGGTCCTGACGGTCCTGAAATTACAGGTGTTTCCGGAGTTTTAGTCGGTGAAGCTGTAGGTTCCGGGATCGTAGTTGGCTTCGGTACAGGCGTCGTCGACACCTTCGGAGCCGGTTTTGCAGTTGGCTTAGGTACTGCAGTTGGTCCTGCTGTCGGAGCCGGAGAAGGTGCTGCAATGGCAATCTTCTCTTCTTCCTTTACTTCAACGCCTTTGATGCTTACCTTGTTAGTTCCTGTCGCAACCTGTACTGTTGTGCCCTCGGTATTAATCTTCGTATCATTGCCTGTAACGACAGCCTCAGCTACCTTTCCGGTCCCGGCTACCTCCGCACTGTTGCCATAGGAAGCTAATTTCTGAATACTAGCTCCTTCCGATACATTTACTTTGGTACTATCTGCAGTACTGGTTACATTAGATACCTGAGCACCTGAGAGAAGCTCTACGCTGGTCTGGGTACCGGCCACCTTAAGCTCTGTAACCTTTGCTGAATTTCCCAAGGAAACAGCAGTCTGAGTACCGGTAGAAGTAACGTTCTGAACCTCACTGTTAATTACTAATGAGGTTTGTTTTCCTTCATTTGTTAATTTGGTCACCGGCTGAGATATCGTGACATCCGCCTGGGATACCTCTTTATTAATTACAACTTCCTCTGCTTTTACATCAACCTTTAGTGCGGCATTGGCTGCCATATTAATTGTGCCTATGGTTGACGCTTTCTCAGTACCGGCATTGGTATCACTTAGTGTAATAGCTTGTCCTTCTACTGCATTCTTTACGGTAGCAGAGGCCATTTCACAGGCTGTAGCCGCAATATTAATCGCTGCACTGGACTGGGAATCAATGACTAGATCTCCCTTGAAACCTTCCAATGCAATTTCTATTGCTCCGTCCGATTTCGTAGTTACACTGAAGCTTTGTATAACCGCACCATTTGATTGTGTTACTTTAACACTTCCCTCTGCTGTAATTGTAACAATGACGGATCCCTGCCCTGCGATGAGAGATGGTGTTTGGGTACTCTCTTCATCTCCTACCGCAAAACTTTGAACCAGTGCATTTACAGTAGCAACTTTGTTAATGGTACAGGAATTGGTGGTAACGGTATAGGCCGCACCGGTTTCCATGGTTAAAGTACCACCAACTGTGACATCGTTTAGAACAATGTTTACCGCTCCAACATTACTTGATATGGTAAGATTTCCATAGCTTTTATTTGATAATGTAACGACTCCGTTTACGATATCTGCCTTCGTAATCTCTTCCTTTTCCTGAGCAACCGCATAGACTAGAATACTGTCACTGGACTTGCCTGCTTTCACCTTAATGGTTGCTGTTCCAAGCTTTTTCGCCGTTATTTTGCCTTGTTTATCAACACTGATGATTTCAGGATTACTGCTGCTCCAGATTGCAGGAATATTCGCATCAGAGGGCTTATATTTTGAAATAAAACCATAGGACTCTCCGATTTTAAGATAATCAATTTTATTTTTAATTGAAACTGCTTCTACTGCTTTTATTACTGTTATCTTGCACTCCAGCTGATAGCTTACTGTTTTGCTCTTCACCTTGCAGTTTATGGTTGCAGTTCCCTTATTTAATCCTGTAACCACACCCTTTTGATCAACCTTTGCGACCGCTTTATCGGTACTGTCCCAGGTATAATCTGCACCTGCAATTTTGTTTTTTACTTGAAGCTTATACTTTTCCCCCACCAGTATAGTCTGTGTGGCTTTGGCAAACTTTGGCGAGGCGGTAGCACGAACAGAAGCTGCCGGTGATATGATTGATATCACAAGTGTCAGCGAAAGCAAAATTGCCAGAAACTGGTAGCATCCTTTGTGTTTCATCATAAAAAACTCCCTTCCTGATACTATAATCCTTTAATTGATAACAGGATTCAGTATATCAGTTCGGGAGTTTAAAATGGTCTGCATAATGTGGACTTTTTCTAATCTTCCTTTAGAAGAATTGCTTCTCCCAAGTTCTCCAGCATTTCATTGGTGTCGATCAGGGAATAGTGATGCAGGATGCAGAAAATAATCGCTGCATCTCTTTGGATTCGCGGATATAATTCCCCTTTCTGCGCAACCTTTAGAAGCCGTTGGGTATCCTCCAAACTCAATTTAAGTACAATTGCTATGCGGATTAAAATATTTCGATTTGGAGTTCTCTGCCCATTAAAAATCTGATAAGCTAAAGACTTGGCGATACTTGCTTTTTCAATCAGTTGTGGAATACTATAGCCTGATTGTTTCATCAATTGATATAAATACGTATGTAATTCTATATCTCCTAACACAGACTCATAATCATGAATGAATTCGTCAATATGTCTGGACTCTGATAATTCTTTTAGTAATTCCTTCGTCTGTATGTTCTTCTTGTCCTTAATCATCTGATGCCCTGACCCCTCGCTATGTAATATCACTGTAGAATATGAGTTAATTATAGCATATTTTTCCTATCCGGCAAGACTTCATCTGTATTTTAGATAACTCCGCAGAATTCCTCTGTTTCATTATATCATAATTTACCATGATTTCACAATAACACGTAACTATCCTCTCCGCCCTTTGTGCCAAGTTATAACTCGGAGTATAAAAAAGGGTTCCGTCAATCGGTTCTTCTTACCGAAAGTCCGGAAACCTTTAATATCAATCCTTTAAGAGCATAATATCCTTTGGCATAGCTACTATCCTAATCATTCATTTTCAAAGAAACAACCATATCAACTTCTTTTATTTTCTTAGATAGAATAATGCAAACTGTCAATATAACTAACAAAACTCCTCCGACACTGAATCCCATTGAGATTGCTGTAGTCGTTACCCTGAATGGAAAACTATCGATTGAGTCAAACATATAAACTGCAAAAAGTCTTCCTAACGGTATTCCAAGAATAACGCCAAATAGCGACAATAATAATGTCTGTGTAACATTCAACAGGTTCAATGCTTTGTCAGAAAATCCTAAAACCTTAAGTGTTGCTAGCTCTCTAAATCTTTCGTTATACGACAGCATTCCAAGATTGTATAATACAACCAATCCAAGTGCAATTGCTGCAATCACCATTACATTTATGATCAAACGAAATGACTCCAGTGCCTTATTATTTTGTTTCTTTAACTCTTCTACACTTATGATCGATTTAATACAATCCTCTTTTATATCAACTACCTTTTCTTTTGTGTATATTGTGGTTGGTACATAATCCACGGAAAACTGATCAAGGTGCTCTTTCGTGATAAAAATTCCTTGTTCCATAGGACTATTTACGATGCAGTAAACTTTCTCCTCATAGTATTTATCTTCACCATATATTCTCCACTTTAAAGTATCACCTTTTTTGATACCATATTTATCACTTAACTTCTTACTGATGTATAATTTATCATCTTCTAAAGTTACCGGTTTCTTTTTTGCATCTTCAAATTCAATCAATTGATCAACATCGAATGCAATTAAGTTCGTTGTCTTAAAGTCTTCATTACGAACCATTTCAATTAAGGTTGTCTGTGAGCTTTCACCCTTTACTGCTTCTTTCAATGATTCAATCTGGCTCACTTCTCCACCTTCGATGCTAATTCTGTTATTATAGTGATGCAAATCAGCAAACGTCCACTCATTGATAGAAGCCATTGTATCTTGCATTGTAAACCCGCAAAGAATAATGGAAAGACTGCCCAATACTCCGAATATAGTCATCAAAGACCTGATTTTATTGCGAGTGATATCACGAATTGTCCATAACGTATTGAAAGAAGGTGTTTTTCTACATTTTTCTGATGACTTCTTTTCCTTACTAACCTTATTTTCAAAACGATTACTGATAGCATCACTTGCTTTTACACGTAATATTCTTTTACATGTAAAGTATAACACAACAACAAGCACTAAATTCAACAGAACCACAATCAGAAAATCAAAGGGCCACACTCTGGTTTCCAACTCAACATAATCGAAATAATCAAGTACAGTTCCAAGATAGATATCTCCAATGATTGGAGGTCCTAATAGGAAGCCAAAAATTGACCCCAGGATACTTACAGCAATTCCCATACTCATATAGTGAAAAAGAATCTTACGATCAGAAAATCCCAAGGCCTTTAATATTCCGATTTGTACACGTTCCTTATTATTAATTCGATTCATGGTTGTTATCATTGTTAAGACCGCAATTAATAAAATTGCCAATGCAAATATATTCGAAATAACCTTTGTTGAATCTATTTTACTCTTCACTGTAGCCGCACTTACTTTTTCATCTCTTGATAAAAGAAAATAAGGCTGATCATCAAATATATCATTCAGTTTCTCATACAACCCTTGCTTATCCTCAGAGCTGCGTATCAGGATTTGATTATAAGGTACCGTATCTCCAAAATCAAAGAATTCTGAAGACAGGATAGCGTAAGCAGTATTCTCGAAGTCAGGAGTACTACAATCCTCACTTTTCGGAAAATATAAATATTCGGAGCTTTTGACCAGTCCTAAAACTTTTTTAGATACAGCCACACCACTAAATTTAATATCAAACTTATCTCCAATGGAAATATGATTTAGTTTGGCATACTCGTCAAATAGCCATACTCCATCTTTTTTCGTATCAAAGTTCTCCCCGCTCTCTGTCCAAAAATCAAAATTTTCTTTATTCTCTATGTAAAAAAGATCCACAGTTTGATTATCATGCATTCCTTTTATATATAGTCTTTTAGATACGTTTTCCTTACCAAACTCATCTTCCAATTGAGCAAACTTATTATCTGATACTTCCATAGTATTGATCCAAGCATCAGCTAATTTAGTTTCCTCATAATACCGATCAGCATAGTAATCCAAACCAAACCATGCACTATTCAGTCCTACGAAAACAGAAACACCGATAAACATCATAAAAAACATTGCAAAAAACTGAACCTTATAAACCATACAAGTTCTTATCAGTTTTTTTCTAAACATTACCATACAACCTCCGACACTTCCATAGGATTTTCTACAACTTCATTTCCAATAATGCAACCATTTTTAATCTTAATGACACGATCGGCAATTTGCGCAATTGCTTGATTATGTGTCACTAAAATTACCGTTACATTCATATCCTTAGCAAATTTTTGAAGTAAGCTTAATATCTTCGCACCTGTATCGGAGTCCAATGCACCGGTAGGTTCGTCACACAAAAGAATTTTTGGAGATTTAGCCAGTGCTCTTGCTACTGATACTCTCTGTTGCTCACCACCAGAAAGCATATTGGGAAATTTATTACAATACATTTTCAACCCTACTTCATTTATTAATGTATCGGCATCAACAAATTTTGAGGATTCTTTATTTAATTCTTTCACGATCGATACATTTTCTTGTACTGTTAGTGTTGGTATCAGATTATAGAACTGAAATACAAATCCAATCTGTTTCGCTCTATATTTCGTTAGTTCTTTATCAGTTAATTTAGCAATATCAACTCCGTCTACAATGACTTCCCCTGAGGTCGGGCTGTCCATTCCACCAAGTATGTTTAACAACGTCGATTTTCCACTTCCCGATGGACCGAGAACAGCAACAAATTCTCCCTTATCAATTGTCACATTAATATTGTTATTAGCAATTAATTCCTGTTCTCCAACAATATACTTCTTATACATATTATGAATCGTTATCATCCTATCCCTCTTTCTTTGCTACTATATAATTCTATAAACATATTTTTTATCTTACCTTGTTTCTCTGCATATGCACCTTTCCCCCAAAATCTCATTCAAACCTCTATATCTTGTGAAGCAGCCTTATTTATATTCAGAATAAGCGAGTTGTTACTTTTGTAATCGAAAAACCGGGTACATACGCTTAAGCTTTATAAACTTTCCATACTTTATAATCTCTTTTGGTCTCCAGAATGGCGCGGCAGTCCAAATAGCACAAACCCCACCCTTTTTTAAGATTCGATTCATTTCCATAGATAGGTTCTTTAATGGAATAATCGGAGCAGGAATAACTCCGTATAAGATAATAGCATCAAAGGTGTTATCCTTAAAACTTGTATTGAGGGCATCCTCTATTTGAGGAATCACATTTTTCATTCCCAGATGTCTGATTTTTTCTTCTATATTGTCAATCGCAATCGGATGAATGTCTGTTGCGTATACTCTCCCTTCCTCACCAACCTGTTTTGAAATTTCTTCTGTAAAAAAACCGGATCCACAACCGATTTCAAGTACTGTCTGGCCTTTTCCTATCTGTGCTTTTGAAATAAGCTTTGCTGGATCATTGAATCTTTTTCTTGCCGGACTATCCAGCCACTTTAATACTTTTTGATACCCTTTTGCGCATCGATTTGATAATAATACTTTTTTTATTGCCATAGTAATCTCCTATTCTCATTAATGATCATTTGTTCTTTATTGGATTTAATAAAATGATAATCAACTTGATTATCATTCTGTCGGAGGTACTCACTCCCCAACTCTTTGAAGTTACTTATTTCATTTACACTCTTTTGCAGAGCTTCGATGTGAACCGGAAAAAGCGAATCCTGTTAGTTATATATAAAGCTTTTAATACCATCTGCATGATAATTCATCATACATTCTAAATTATGCTTCAGTTGCTCTGTATCCCTATATTCATGTGCAATAACAATAATTCCTTCGATCAAACCCTTTGCAAATACATGCGCTAATAATTCCTTATTATGAATTTTACTATTCATCTGTGATTGAATATGTTCCTTTAATTCTTCGATTATTTTAAGCTTAAAGTTTTCATATTTTGAACCTTTACTTTTTTCTAAAACAAGCAGAAGCCTGTTGCGGTTAGACATGATCAATTCAAATGCCATTTGGCTTAATTGTGTGCCCATATGATCAAATTCTTTCTCATGGTTGAGAAACTGCTCAAAGCTCTGGGTAAAGTATTGAATAAAAGGGTCGGTTATTGCACAGTATAACGCTTCCTTATTCTCATAATATAAATACAAATGACTAACACTGATACCTACGCGATTTGCAATCATTCTTGTTGTAGTACCAACAAATCCATGCTCAACAAATAATTGTTCTGCTGCTTCTAAAATTTGCTTTCTTATCTCATCCTTTAACACCTGCATAATAATGAACCTCCGTTCTTTATTACGATACCACAGAATATTTTCTCTGTCAATATATTTAATTTATTTATTTTATCGTTAATAATAGTCCAACATTTTTACATTTGCATATAATATAATTCAAAGCTATCATAACAATATCGAAGTCTTTTAATCTAGCTCTTTATCCAGAAAGTTCAGAATTTTTGACCAGTATTCCTCATCTTCTTCTACGTTTTTAAAGTCACAGTCCTTTATAATATAATGCACCCAAGAATTGCGTAACCAGGACTGGGCTTCAGGATAAGCCTCTTTAAGCCTGTCCATATTGATAGGAGGTACCTCAGTATCTCCTGTGCTTGCTATTAAAAATACCGGTCTTCCATCGGCATTCTTAATTTGTTCCGACGGTTTCATATATTCTACTTTATCACTACCATATACCTGCTTTAAAGAGGATACAATAAGGGGTTTCTCAAGGGATAGAACGAATTTTGGTATCCCATATCCTTCCAGCGTATCCAGTATAACATCCTCAAAGCTCGAATAGGCCGACATAGCGACCAGTGCATCAATATCCTTTAGCTGCCCGAAGGAATTAACCGCTATTGCACCACCCATTGATGCACCCTGCACAACAATCGGTACATCCTTATACTTTTCCTGGCTCTTAATATAATCCACAACCGCTTTTACATCCTTTACCTCATCATAGCCAAGACATATCCTGTTACCATCACTCTTTCCATGTCCCCGAACATCGAGTAATATGGAAGCATAACCATGATCCTGCATATATTTTGCATGACCGTAAAAATATGTAACCGATGGCTGTACAATCCCGCTCAAATATATAATTACAGCTTTCGGATGGGTGGTTGTTATTTCTGAAGCCCATATTCTCAAATCATCTTCGGTTCTTAAATACATCTGGTTATCCTTCAGGTTAAAATCCTTTGCCTGATAAATATCCTGAAGTGGAAAATCATTGGTTATATAACCGAGGTAATTGACAGGTCGGTTTAAGAACATCGGCAATGCAAAATAGGTGAGCAAGACTAGTAGTGCAAGAAAGCTTCCCGCCCCTATTGCCAATATTTTTACAATAGTATGAAAAATAAATTGCTTTCCTGTTCTCGTCCTTATATTTACAGAAAAATATTTCTTTATTTTTCGGCGTAGTATCATATAAGCCGATATTGCTGCTACCAGGATAGGAATATAAATCAAACCTTTCAGTATAGCTCTCAAGGTATTCGTATCAGATACATACTCGACGGTAAAGGTTATTATCATCATGATAATACATAAGAAAAATAATACCAATGACAAAACAGATATAACTTTTAGTAATACATAGGAACTTCTTTTTTTATTAATACCAGGATATTCCATTATTTCCCCCCAAAGTTATGAAATATATTTTAGACCTTATTAATAATTTCTTAGTATGCGATTTCAATCACATCATACACCGATATAGAAAAATCATCCAATGACAATATGAATGAAAGTGTTGTACGGGCTATTATTACACCATCTACACCTTCTTGTCAATATTTATTGACTCCTGTCCTGTAAGGGTAGAATCATAATTCGCAAGCATTAATACAGCTTAA
This sequence comes from Bacillota bacterium, assembly GCA_023414355.1. GTDB lineage: Bacteria > Bacillota > Clostridia > Lachnospirales > Lachnospiraceae > Mobilitalea. The sequence continues at coordinate 18,582 of JAEZOB010000056.1, forward strand.
TTGGTATTTAATATAGTTTGGCTTTGTATCATTTATTATAACGGCGTTCCTGCACGAGGATCTTCAAATTTTAGCTGTTCTGACGTCCGATTTGTTTATCATAGCCCTTAAATCGATGCTATCTGTAATTTTCTCCTGATACTTCTACCAGGGCAGTTGTGATAATCTGATTTCTTTTTAAAGTTCTTTCGAACAAGATGTAATAATCATAGAGATATATTTATTTTCGATAATAATAGATCTATTTTCTTCCAAAAATAACAGTTGACATTATTTATTATTGTGATATTATATCGACTATAGACATGTCGAGGCGCGACATGTTGCAGCACGACACAAAAAAAGGAGGATTACTTTGAATGAGCAATTAACGAAGAAATATAGTCCTATGACTGAGACTACATTTTATACTTTATTATCCGTCAATGAGCCTCGGCATGGATATGCTATCATGCAGTTTGTCAGTGAATTGACAGAGAGAAGAATTCAATTAGGTACCGGTACTTTGTATACCATGTTAGGGCGATTGGTAGATGATGATTTAATCGAAATTCTTTCGCAGGAGGATAATGGAAAGAAGATATATCGTATCACTGATACAGGACGGCAATTCGCTTATATGGAAATAGAAAGATTGAGCCATCAACTAGAAAATGGAATTCAGATATTTAATCAGAGGAAGGGCAATAATCATGAAGAAGGATAATCAGATTCTGAAAGTATCAAAGTGTTTTATCAGCATTATGAAAGAAAAGCTTTGGCTTGAACAAATGGCTCAATCCGGTTGGATCTTGTCGGATATTAGCATGGGGATTCGGTTTACTTTTATAAAAAGTGAACCTCTAAAATTAGTCTATGAAATTGACCGGTTCAATTTGCCAAAAAAGCCTACCTTAATACAAATTCGACATAAGCAAGAATTTCTGAGCATGGCAAGAGAAATGGGTTGGAAAATCATCTCACATGACGAAGATTTGAATTATTATTTATGTAAGGAGTATCGCGAGGGTGAGATTAACGAACTGTATAATGATTTTGAGTCAAAACAGTATCGTGCCCAAAAATATCAGAAAAGGTATAAGGAGGCAGAAATCGAATTAATGAAATTGGCATTTCTCATAGCTATAGTTGGGCTAGTAACCTTAGTATGTGATTTGTTTTCTTCCACATGGAAATATGGCTTTACTCTTTTTGTTATAATATATGAACTTATCTGTTTGAGCACCTTCTTTTTATCTGAATATTTAGGTTCTAAGTATTACATGGAATTTCTACTTTCGGCAGAAGAATATAAGGAACAATATAAGCGACAGAAAAATATAAAAACCATATATAAGTTGAACATAAACTATAAAGGATTAAAAAAATTTCTCTCCAGTCAAAGCAGAAAAGGTTATCATTTAATTGATGCCTCTTTCCTAAAATATAAATTCATTATCGGGGAACCTAAAGATTATCTTTATTCAATTGATACGCAGAGCTTGACCAATCATCGTATGAAAGCAAAGGGATCCGAGGTATTTCATGAGAAAAAAGATTGGAATGGACTTAATAATGACTGGCAGGTAAAAAGCTTACAGGATGCAGAAAATAAAAGCTGGAACTTTGTCTGCGCTATGTTAAATCGGACGGTTATCTACCGAAGTCAGGAAAACATTCTGCCAGAACCTCTGAATAACGAGAAGCAAGAAAGAGGAATATACTGTATGGCTTTTCTTGGAAAAGTGGGTGTAATCGTATTGATCGCCTCTATCATCGGATTCATATGTGGAATTTTAGCAGGTTATTTTGGAATATAAAAATACAAAGAAAGATAAAAGGTGCATAAATGGATAATCAAGTATTAGATCAGTATATAAATTTTCATACTGATAATATGGAGGAGAAAAAGAAAAGCCGGAAATTATTCAGTCGTATTGGGTTTGCACTAACGATACTTGTTGTTACAATCCAGGTATTTGAGGCTGTATTTTATACTGTTGTAGACGGAATAAATCCGGATCTTTGGACGCTGCCCTGGATGCAATGGTTGATGATTGCAGTTGGTTTTTATTTTACTTCGTTTCCGGTATTTTGTATTCTAATGAAACAGATACCAAATCTGCCCAAGGGTAAACCGAAGAAGATGAAACTCGGTAAACTAATCAGCTTTTTTGTAATAGGGATGGCAACCTTATATATATTTAACTATTTGTCATTCGCTATCAATTATGCAATTAGTACATATAAGGGCAGTGAGGTTGTGAATCCACTTGCTACTGCAATAGACTCATCGAATGTGTTCTTTACATTTTTAGTGGTAGGTATCATTGCTCCTATCATTGAAGAAGTCCTTTTCCGTAGTATTTTATTAGATAAACTACGTTTGTATGGAGAAAAAACAGCAATATGGGTTACGTCTATAGCCTTTGGTCTTTTTCATTTAAATACGTCACAACTCTTCTATGCTACTGCACTTGGTGTACTGTTAGCCTATATTGCAGTAAAAACAAATCGGATTAAATATTGCATCATATTACATATAGCTATCAATATTATTGGAAGCGTTGTAGGACCACTTTTAGCATCAACCGAATATGCAATTTTAGTCGGAGCCATGGTAATACTCTTCATTATTTCTGGTATCATACTATTTATAATTATGAAAAAACAGCCAATCACAGAAGACGAGGTAGAACAGCCTGTTGTACAGAAAGTTAGCAAGGTAATTGTGCTAGGCAATCCAGGAATGATAACATACATTGTTATTTGTCTCGTATTAATTGTAATAACGACTTTAATGTAAAATAAGAAAAAGCGGAAGGTTATGATTTTATTGTATAAAAGAGAGTGTGTGAAGAAAAGTCTGTAAAAGACTTTCTATGATAATTTATGAAGGATTCTAAAACTGTTTTTACAACAGTCCATCCTTGCGAACACTATAACTAAAAGCAAACGGTATGTCAAGAAAAC
>JAEZOB010000067.1 GCA_023414355.1 Bacillota bacterium
TCCTCCGAAATAGAGTAAAATGCTAGCATCCTAGCAAAGGATTGGAGTAAAACGCTCGCATTTCCTGATAACAATTATAATGATAAATGGCGGTGGATGAAATCCACCCCTAAATTAAGCGCTTACGAAAAATCTAAGGAAAATGCCATTTTCAATGTACTTGTATCATAAATGTTTAAAATATAACCCTGAGAGAAATCTGAGCCATAGGTGCAGTAAATATAGGAAGAATCATAAAATGCTGAAGTAATAATATAAAATGGAAGGCGCATTCCAATGGCATAATCCCTTCCCTCATTCTCTAATTCAGTTCTCCATAGTGGATGATAATCAAAATTTGTACACAAATCATCATAGTTAATCCCGTCAATGTATGTACCATCATTCTCAAATTCTCTATTCACTTCTACACAAACAACCATTCCTCCTTTTCTTACCACTTCTACCATATTAGCCAGTGCTTCCATTGGTCTATTTAAATGTCGTAAGCATGCTTGGCAAATGGCAAAATCATACTTTTTATTCGAATTAAAATTGTAAATACCTGACTCAATAAATTCAGAAGAAATGCTAGAGCCTTTGAAAATTTCTTTTGCCTTTTGAATAAAATAAGTGTTGTCTATTCCAGTATAGGAACTTCCCTCTGGTAATAGTTCAAGTAACTTATTCCCTAAGTATCCATCACCACACCAGAAGTCAATCACATTAATCGGAGATGTAATTCGCCATACATTTTCTACAAGGAACTTTAGATAATCATCATTCCAAAAATTCCTTCTATTTTGAAAAAGTTTATCTGTTTTCTCATTCCAATTAGCCCTGTCATCTGTATTGCGCTGTATATATTGTTGTTTACGTAAAGGCTTTAATCCCAGTAACTCATCTACTGATACATGAAAGTACTCCGCTATAGCAGGTAATAATGTTATATCAGGCATAGTAATCCCTGTTTCCCATTTGCTTACCGATTGATATGTTACGCCTAATACCTCTGCCAACTCCTGCTGTCCAATTTGCTTTTGTTTTCTTAACTCAGCTATTTTAAAATTAACTTTTGCCATTTAACTTACCTCCTGCCTTAATGATACCATTATGATACAAGCAACAAAATAACGTATCACGTGATATCACTCACTGATTAGGTGAATCTATTTTACATAAAGCTCTACTATAAATTACCTGGATGATAGAATTTCATTGATAAAACCTTTATTCATATTCTAATATACTTTCCAAGGAATTTATAGTACAACAAAAGCACCCTACCACTTTTGATAGGATGCCGGTATATATTTCTTTTTCGTTATTCAATACTCTAAAATGGTTTATCCATTCATCACATATCAAAAAATATTGTGCAGAAATAATCTCCAGTATTTCATTTAAGTATTTCGTAGTATCTTGTTCTGTTATTGACTGCAATATACCCTCCAGTTGAAATCAACTAAGTCTATTCTGAACTAGATGAATGTTTTATACTGCCTGTGCTGCCCTCAATAAAAATATAGCTATCAATTCGGATTGAAAGAACCATTAAGCTTGATATTTCAAGCAAATATCTCCAGATAGTTAGTCAAAAAATTTCTATTTCCACTATCTAACAATCTCTTTTTCATTGCCACACTATAAATAATCTCTTCAATTCCTATGGTTTATAAAAAATTTCTCTTCTAATTAACTTAATCTCTAAGCAACCGTCTTTTAAATGCAATATCTAGCAAACTCAACCTGTTTTGAACTGTTTTTTCAATAACATCAATGTTAATATGCCAATACCTATTAACAAAATAACCGATGTTATAAAACCACCCTCAGGTCCAAAGTCTCCACCTGTGAAAAATATGGAACCCACATGTTTCATTTTGAAAACAATTTCACCAAGCGAGGAAAATCCACTCACAGGAAATCCATATATATTTCCCATTACAAAATTCCACGAGAAATGCAAGCCGCAAACTCCCCAAATATTATTTGAATAAATAGCATATTCTGCAAAGAAAACACCTGACAAGACTAAATTTGTGAAGGATAACACTGTTACGCCCGAACTAAAGAGATGAAGTATACCAAAAATAAATGCTGTCAGCACAATTGCAGTAACAGGGGTACTTCGGTTACCCAGCATAGGAATTAACCACCCTCTAATTGCTATTTCCTCAGACGCACTTTGAACTATCCATCCCAAAGCTATTGCTCCCAGGAGTAAAGGTGAAAAATCATCATTGAAACTCTTATATTCTACCTTACCCATAAAAGCTAAAATAACAGTAATTATTGAAATGGCAATAAAGCCAACTAGAAAGCCTATAAAATAGGATTTTAATGGACTAATGGCTTGGAACCCCATCGTTTTTATTGGACGTTTCTCAACATAGCGTACCCATATAAAAAAGAACAATATTTGTATCCCCCATACTATAAATTTTTTAAACACAAAGATTAAGCTGTTGTCAACGATTAGAGCTGTCATTAAAATGTTTAAGACTAAATTTGCAGTTAATCGCCCTATACAAAGTCCTGCTAACCATAAAATAAAATAAATAATAACAATCACTAAAATATTAAATTTGAACTTACTTTTTGCTGCTTGCGAAAAAAAAGTGTTTTGCTTTAATTTATAATCAATTTCTTTCATCATACCCCCACATAAATATCAAATAAATAATGCTTACTTCCCTTTTGATAACAACTGTGAAACAACCCCCTGTATATTATAGCATTATAGTGTATGAGTATTTCATTATCAACCATTATTTGTATATTAGTCCTTCAATTCATGGATAACTGGATATTATCAAGTTATCCATATAATTGCATGCAAAGAATCCCCATATCAACTATTTTCCAATAGATAGTATGGGGATTCTATTATCTCATATTTAATTCACACCCTCAGGTGCTTATACCATAATTGATTATTACTTGTTATTTAATACAGCCTGTGCTGCTGCAAGTCTTGCGATCGGCACACGGAAAGGTGAACAGGATACATAGTTCAGACCTACCTTGTGGCAGAATTCAACTGTGGAAGGATCTCCACCGTGCTCACCACAGATACCAAGCTTGATGTTAGGTCTGGTCTTGCGTCCCTTTTCAGATGCCATCTTCACTAACTGGCCAACACCCTCCTGATCGAGTCTTGCGAAAGGATCGGACTCGTAAATCTTGCCCTTGTAGTAAGCATCTAAGAACTTGCCGGCATCATCACGGGAGAAACCGAAGGTCATCTGTGTTAAGTCGTTGGTACCGAAGGAGAAGAACTCAGCTTCTTCAGCGATTTCATCTGCAAGTAAAGCTGCACGAGGGATCTCGATCATGGTACCTACATGGTACTCGATATCGGAATTCATCTCTTTCTTTACTAACTCAGCTGTCTCAACAACGATTTCCTTAACAAACTTTAACTCTCTCTTCTCACCTACAAGAGGGATCATGATCTCAGGAACGATATCGAAGCCTTTTTCCTTCTTAACTTCGATTGCTGCTTCCATAACTGCTCTGGTCTGCATTCTTGCGATCTCAGGATAGGTTACGGCAAGACGGCAGCCTCTATGACCCATCATAGGGTTGAACTCGTGTAAGGAATCACAAACTGCATTAACTTCTGCAACTGTAAGACCCATATCTTTTGCTAAAGCTGCGATATCATCTGCCTCAGTAGGAACGAATTCATGAAGCGGAGGATCCAGGAAACGGATGGTAACCGGTCTGCCTTCCATTACTTCGTAAAGACCCTTGAAGTCACCCTTCTGGAAAGGAATTAATTCATTTAATGCTTCTTCTCTAGCTTCCACAGTCTTAGAAAGGATCATCTTTCTGATCTTATGAATTCTTTCACCTTCAAAGAACATATGCTCTGTACGGCAAAGGCCGATACCTTCTGCGCCGAACTTCACCGCATTCGCTGCATCTGCAGGAGTATCTGCATTGGTTCTTACCTTCAGTGTTCTGATCTCATCAGCCCACTTCATAATTCTATCAAAGTTACCGCTGATAGAAGCTTCTACAGTCGGGATATCTCCGATGTAGATGTTACCTGTGGAACCGTCTAAGGAGATGTAGTCACCTTCTTTAACAGTATTGCCAGCGATAGTGAACACTTTTGCTTCTTCGTCGATCACGATCTCGCCACAACCAGATACACAAGCAGTACCCATACCACGAGCAACTACGGCTGCATGAGAGGTCATACCACCACGTACGGTTAAGATACCTTCAGCTGCATGCATACCTTCGATATCCTCAGGAGAGGTCTCAAGACGAACAAGGATGACTCTTTCGCCCTTCTCATGATGATTCTTAGCATCTTCAGCTGTGAAATATACCTTACCAGCTGCAGCACCGGGAGATGCAGGAAGTGCATTGCCAACGGGCTTTGCTGCCTTTAACGCCTTTGTATCAAAGGTAGGATGTAATAACTGATCTAAGGATTTTGCTTCAATTCTCTTGATTGCATCTTCCTTTGTGATCTTTCCTTCATCTACTAAATCGCAAGCGATCTGAAGAGCTGCAGGAGCAGTTCTCTTACCGTTACGAGTCTGTAAGAAGTAAAGCTTTGTATCTTCGATAGTGAACTCCATGTCCTGCATATCTCTATAATGATTCTCAAGTAAGGTAGCAATTCTCATGAACTCTTTGTATGCTTCGGGCATATCCTGCTCAAGCTTAGAGATCGGCTGAGGTGTTCTGATACCAGCTACAACGTCCTCACCCTGAGCATTGATCAGGTATTCACCGTAGATCTTAGCTTCACCGGTAGAAGGATTACGTGTAAATGCTACACCAGTACCTGATGTATCACCCATGTTACCGAATACCATGGCCTGAACGTTAACTGCTGTACCCCAATCGCCGGGGATATCGTTCATTCTTCTGTAGTAAATAGCACGAGGATTGTCCCAAGAACGGAATACTGCTGTTACAGCTTCGATTAACTGATCTGCAGGATTCTGAGGGAACTCAGTACCTTTTTCTGCCTTATATAATACCTTGTACTGTGCAATAACATCTTTTAAATCTTCTGCTGTAAGCTCTGTGTCGTAGTGAACACCCTTCTTCTCTTTAATCTCGTCAAGTACTCTTTCGAATTTGGACTTGCTGATTTCCATAACAACGTCAGAGAACATCTGGATGAATCTTCTATAAGAGTCATATGCAAATCTCGGATTACCGGACTTCTTAGCGAAACCTTCAACAGCTGCGTCAGTCAGACCTAAGTTAAGAATTGTGTCCATCATACCAGGCATGGAAGCTCTAGCACCGGAACGAACAGAAACAAGTAAGGGATTCTCTGTATCGCCGAACTTCTTACCCTGCTGTTCTTCAAGAAGTTTTAAAGCATCAAAGATCTGAGTCTTGATTTCTTCTCTGATTTTCTTACCGCTATTGTAATAATCTGTACATGCCTCTGTTGTCACTGTAAAACCTTGGGGGATCGGAAGACCTAAATTAGTCATTTCTGCTAAGTTAGCGCCTTTACCGCCAAGAAGGTTCTTCATATCTGCCTTACCTTCTTTGAACAAATAAACCCATTTTGCCATATTGTAAGTGCCCTCCTAAAAATAATTATATTTACAATTTGTTTCTGCTTACTGCTACATACTTGAGTGCCAAAAGTACTCCGCAAACCAAACGATGCATCCAATCTACTGACAGACGAAAAATTCCGTAGACGCTGTGATACGTCTACGAAACCTAGCCGTTTAATCATGATATGATCATTTTGTTTGCGTAATACTTTTATCACTCAGCCAAACAGTGGCATAACAAATTATAACTCATTTGTGGTGTTTCTATCCGCTTTTCACGGTCTAATCCGCTTACCGTAAGCGGATCAACTCAAAACCTTCGGTTTTTCGTTCACGCTGCGCTTAACCTTGAAAATCTGTCCATCTGAACGTGCAAGCTTTGTTACACACGTAAGCGGATTAGAACTCAAAGACTGCGTCTTCTCGTTCACGCTGCGCTTAACCGTAAAACTCAATACATTTATACAAGCAAGCTTGATAAATGTACTGAGTTTCACGGTCTAATCCGCTCACCGTGCACATTATATCACAATATCCTGTGATTCGAAAAGGGTTTTTTTCTAAAATTTAAATTTATTCTCAAAATATGTCTTCAAATCTTCTATTTTGATTCTTTCCTGGACCATGGTATCTCTGTCACGGACAGTGACTGCACCGTCTGTCTCAGAGTCGAAGTCGTAGGTGATGCAGAACGGTGTTCCGATCTCATCCTGTCTGCGATAACGCTTACCGATGTTACCTCTGTCATCGAATTCGCAGTTATAGGTCTTGCATAAATCCATAAACACCTTTTCTGCAGGCTCGGACAATTTCTTGGATAACGGAAGCACACCGATCTTCACAGGTGCCAAGGCAGGATGGAAATGAAGGACAGTACGTACATCGCCCTCCTCCAGCTCTTCCTCATCATATGCTGCACATAAGAATGCAAGAGCGACACGGTCTGCACCAAGGGAAGGCTCGATTACATACGGAATATATCTCTTCGCCTTCTCATCATCAAAGTAACTCATATCCTCCTTGGATACATTCTGATGCTGTGTCAGGTCATAATCAGTACGATCAGCGATACCCCAAAGCTCACCCCAACCAAAGGGGAACATGAACTCGATATCAGTGGTTGCTTTAGAATAGAAGGAAAGCTCTGCAGCGTCATGATCTCTGACTCTCATTTCCTCTTCCTTCATACCAAGGCTCTTCAACCAGTCAATACAGAACTGTCTCCAATAGGTGAACCACTCTAAATCAGTATCGGGCTCACAGAAGAATTCCAATTCCATCTGCTCAAACTCTCTGGTTCGGAAGGTGAAGTTACCGGGTGTAATCTCATTACGGAAGGACTTTCCGATCTGACCTATACCGAACGGAATCTTCTTACGGGAGGTTCTCTGTACATTTTTAAAATTGACAAAGATACCCTGTGCCGTCTCCGGTCTTAGATATACCGTGTTCTTAGCATCCTCAGTTACGCCCTGGAAGGTCTTAAACATCAGGTTGAACTGGCGAATGTCAGTAAAGTTATGTTTACCACAGGTAGGACAGCAGATGTTATGCTCATCGATATATTTTTTCATATCTTCCTGTGACCAGGCATCCACGGAGCCTTCAATCTCGATGCCATGCTCGTGGTTATAATCTTCAATAATCTTATCTGCACGGAAACGTTCGTGACATTCCTTACAATCCATCAAAGGATCTGAGAAACCGCCCAGATGGCCGGACGCAACCCAGGTCTGAGGATTCATGAGAATAGCACAGTCAACACCCACATTATAAGGGTTCTCCTGAATGAATTTTGCCCACCATGCCTTTTTCACATTGTTCTTCAGTTCTACGCCGAGATTACCGTAATCCCAGGTATTGGCAAGTCCGCCGTAAATCTCTGAACCTGGATATACAAAGCCTCTCGCCTTTGCTAATGCTACGATTTTTTCCATTGTCTTTTCCATTCACTCATTCTCCATTCCTATGTTTTGCATCTTTCACTTTAATCATGGTTTGAACACTACGATGGTCATTCCATCCTCAGCTCCCTTAATAGTCTTATCCTCGGAGAGCACCGCATTTTCAGAATAATACTTTATCTTACCGTCTACTATGATATCATAAGGTTCTGTCATGACCAAAATCTTATACTTTCCGTTCTGGAGCACCTCCTGTGTGCTTGCCAGCGATCCGTCCTTCACATTGACCAGGGTTTCTGGCATATCCAATGGGTTTTCCGTGATTCCTCCGTTAAAATATGCAGCTGTTACATTATTAAAGCTTGCATATTGATCCATACCGGAGTAAGTCAATAACATGACTGCTTTGCCGCTCTTCAGTTTTACATCATTTATCTTGATTTTCTCTGAGCCGGCTTTCTTATTATATGCATCTATTTTTTTGGTGATAAAATCCTTTAGCTCTTCCAGATTATAATAGCTTTTATCAAAATCCTCGACGGTTGCTACCTGAAGTACACCATTTGCTTTTGCAAGTATTGTATCTGTAGACACCTCATCGACTGTAATAATCTTCTCCTCCTTATTGCACCCTGCAGTTCCCAACACAAGCAGCAACAGCATTGCGCAAAAAGCAAACTTTTTCATAAAGCATTTCCTCCGACATAGATTTGGGTTCATATCATTTTAACCTTAAAAGGTAATTATTTCAACAGAAATTTATAAAACTCATAAAGTCTTTAGCATTTCCAAAGATTTAAAATCGTGCTCTATATAACAATCCAGATAGCTTCCGATACAGCGCTCCAACTCCCTCTGTACCTCATCGGATACCTTGAAGGTATACAGCTTCTCGATTTCTTTGGAGATTATGTATTGCAGGGTATAGAGTGCAGAGGTTCCGATACTGATTGCTCCTTTAGACAGTTTGCTGCAGCCCTCACACAGCAACCCGCGGCTCTGGATGTGAAAATAATACTTCACATCCCCTTCCCCTTCCTTCAAGATTTTCCTGCCGCATTTGACGCATTCAAAAACCTGAGGTGCTTCACCGCTCAGTGCAATCACTTTCAATTCAAAGATGACTTTGATCAGTGCAGCATCAATTGTCTTCTTTGTCAAAGCCCTCAGCGTTTGATACAGCAGCTTCAAGATTTCTTTTTCATCGTTATTCTCTTTGGTCAGATAATCGGCAACCTCACAGAAATAACACCCAAAACAAAGCCCTTCAAAATCCTCCCGCAGTTCGCCGAAATAATTGGAGATCTCTGCAGACAAGAGATTGTAAGCTGATTTTCCTGGATATAAAGTAAACTCTCCGAAGGTAAAGGGTTGACCGCATGCCAAAAAGGCGCTGTTTGGTCTTCTGGCGCCTTTGGCAAATGCTGTAATCTTTCCGTTTTCCTTTGTCAGTATGACCAGACGTTTATCATAGTCCCCAACCGGCATGGCCGATAGGACCATTCCCGTCACCGTAGTTGATACCGGCAATCGTTCCACCTTCTTTAAATGCTGCTCCAGGCTTTTTGACTGTAAATCCGGACGAATCCGGGTCTTCCTCTCGCGCACACGCAACGTAATTTAAGTAATCATTAATTCTACCTGTTCTGGCAAAATCCTTCCAAGAATCATAATTCTTCATGAATGAGCCCCCTAACCATGATATTATGTTTTATATCAATTAGGTTTCCCATTTCTCGCCCTGTTAAACCGGTAAGAATATACCATCTAAATTTTAAATTAATTCTTTGATTTTCTTCCGATGCTATTTCTTAAGCCAACTAAGAATACTACTCATCCTCCCGATAGCCGAAGTTTTTCATCAGAAAATCGCTGTCTCTCCAGTCCTTCTTGACCTTCACCCAGAGTTGAAGATTCACCTTACAATCCAGCAGATTCTCTATTTCCTTTCTTGCATGGGTACCGATCAACTTCAGCATGCTTCCGCCCTTACCGATGATGATTCCCTTATGGGAATCTCTCTCACAGACGATAGTGGCATCGATATCGATCAATCCGCTGTTTCTTTCTCTTCCTCCCTCGCGTTCCTTCATACGGTCTATGCTGACTGCAATGCCGTGAGGGATCTCATCGTCCAGAAGCCTGAGCGCCTTCTCTCTGATCAATTCGGCGACAATCTGTCGCTCGGGCTGGTCAGTAACCGTATCCTCATCATAATACATGGGGCCTTCCTGCATGTATTTGAAAATCTGTTCCATCAGTGCTTCGGTATTCTCACCCTTCAGGGCTGATACAGGGATGATTTCTGCAAAATTGCAGATATCCTTGTAGGCTGAGATGAAAGTAAGTATTTCCTCTTTCTTCACTGTATCAATCTTATTGATGACCAGAAACACGGGTGTCTTAACCTTCTTCAGCTGCTCAGCAATAAGCTGTTCTCCGGCGCCGATAAAGGTCGTGGGCTCCACCAACCAGAGCACAATATCAACCTCGCCCATAGTCCGTTCTGCCACATTTACCATGTATTCGCCTAGTTTATTCTTCGCTTTATGGATACCCGGGGTATCCAGGAAGATTACCTGCCCTCGCTCATCCGTATAGACCGTCTGAATCCTGTTCCGAGTGGTCTGGGGCTTATTCGAAGTAATCGCTATCTTCTGGCCGATCAGCCTGTTCATCAGGGTGGATTTCCCTACATTCGGTCTACCGATCAGGGTCACAAAGCCTGATTTAAATTTTGCATTCTGCATTCTATAACCTGTACCTTTCTTATCTTATCCCTTTTATTTCTTCTTATCTCTATCATATCCTTATTTTATTACGATTGTAATGTTTTGTAGTGCTCCTTATTAGGATATCTTCTTATCCTTAGGATCACTAATTCTTAGGAACAATCACGTAACAGACACAATTACTTCATAAGGTTTTTGATTTCCTTGAACAATTCCTTATTTTCATTGATTCTGCCTTCATTACCGATGACGCAGATATTACCGGAAGCGAGCACCGCAGCGATCTGTTTGTGACAGGCACGGATATCCTCTACGCTGACATTCAGAACCTGGTCTCTTTCCTTTTGTAAGTCTGCTTCCGTAATTTTTCCAAGAAACATGCTTAAGGATCGCTTACCCTTCGCCTGTGGCGTCAGTGGTGTATCCAGAGTACTGAAGGTTCCAATGATATATTTGGTAATATCACGTTCTTCAGCATCAAAGTTCTTCACATACTCTACCGCCTTTTCATATACCTCATTGGTTTCCTTTAGATTAGGATCCCGATAGGAGGTAAAATAAGCATCTCCATCCACACCGGAAAATCCGCACATACACCCGTAAGCTCCACCCTTGACACGTATATTAATCCACAGATAATCGTAACTCAGTATCGTCTTCAGAACCTTTAAGGCTCCATGATACTCGAGCCCTGCTTTTAGAAAGTTACCGGCTCTTGCTACATACTGAACCTGTAGTGCGGTCTTAAAGCCTTCATTTAAGCAGACAGGCACCAAAGCAGAGGTATCATAGGCTTCGAACAGCTTATGCTCCGCAGTTTCCTTAATCCCTTTACAAAAACCTTCGAACTTATTACTAAAACGATCAAAGCCTTCTCCATCTGCCGTAATACTGACGATCAGCTTCTCCCTTGTGAAGATCATCTGCATCAGTTCCTTCAGCTTTGATACGGTCAGCTCCGCTCTTTCAGCAAAGTTATCGTTCAGTTCCTCTATGAATTTATAGAATGAAATACCTGTGGTTATTTCCTTATATAAACCATGCACAGAATAGTAAGACATCGCCCGGTCCACTGCTACGGAATGTCCTGCCGAGTTGAAATGCATCTGAAGCTTGGATTTCATCTCACCAACGATTTCCTTCAACCTCTTGGTATCAGTAAGCTTTGTGCGATGCAGCATTTCCTCGAGAAGACGAAAAGCCTCTGACAGATTATCATACAGTACCTTTGTTGAAAATTCAAATACCGGAAGATATTGATCCTCATTTCCTTTCACAGAAAAACTCCTGACGTTCGTACTGATTCCACCGGTATGGATGTTCACCTCATTGGAAAGCTCCAGATAAGAGTAATTCTCTGTATCCACATATCCGATGAGATAGGATAATAAGGATGCATACGGAAGAAGTTCCTTCGGTACCTCCCTGATATTGAACAACAGACGAAGATAAGCGATTTTATTCGTGTAAACATTATGATGAAGAACCTTGATTCCCTGCAGTTCATGCTCTTCATTGGTCAAGGGTTCTATCTTCTTCTCGATATCCTCTCTGGTCAGCAGAGGGATTGCCTCCAGTTCTTCCTTGGTAGAGGGCTGTTCCTGATATTCCCTCAGTTCTTTCGTCTGACAGATAATCTGAACGATCTCCTCTTTGCTCATTTCTTTTTTATAAGCAGCCAGTTTCAGCTTTAGCTTTTCTTCCTTCTCAGCATTTAAACCTGACTTCGGCTTCAGGATAACGATGCTGGAAAAAGTATTCTGCAGTAAATATTCTTCGATAACCTTCTCATAATAGCCGGTTCCGATCTTATCCTTCAGGAAAGCATAGCCGGTGGTATCCTTCAGATGCAGGAATGGCTTTTTATCGTCATAAAGCCAGCTGCTCATAGCCCGCAGTCCGTACATAAGTCCCTTCGGGAACTGGCCAAAATCTGCTTCACGATACTTGAACTCATAGTAATTAATTGCTGCTCGCAGAGATTTCTCATCAACACCCTCAGCAATCAGCTTTGACAGTACATTTTTGATGATTGTAACAAATTGTTCTTTCTTCTCTTCCTCAGAATTCTTTGCAATGATCATCAGACTTGGCTGCAAAATCTCATCCTCAAAGCCGCCGATGATATCGCTGCCAATTCCGGCATCCAGTAGTGCCTGCTTGATTGGCGCACCGGGAGCCTGAAGAAGAACATAATCCAGTACCTGGAAAGTTAGTCCCAGTTCCTTATCCAAAGCGTTTCCAATCACTGTATTATAGCTTAAATAGGTGTTATCCTTTGCTTCCTCTTCCTCGCTCAGAGAATAATAGGCCGAGACCTCACGGCAGGAAATAAAGGGCTTCTGAAGCTTCACTTCTGAATTCACCGAAAGCATATCATATTGATTTAGATATTCCTTATCCAGCCAGGCAAGTCTCTCTTCGAAATCCATATCTCCATACAAATAAATATAGCTATTCGAGGGATGATAATAGGTTCTATGGAATTCTATAAACTGTTCATAGGACAGATCCGGGACATAATCAGGATCACCACCGGACTCGACTCCGTAGGAGGTATCCGGGAACATAGAGTTCTGGATCATACGATAAAGCACGGATTCCGGCGAAGAGAAGGCTCCCTTCATCTCGTTATATACCACACCATTATATTTTAGCTCATCCTCTTCCTGCTCCAGCTCATAATGCCAACCCTCCTGAAGGAAAATTTCCTTTCTCTGATAAATGTTCGGATATAGAACCGCATCCATATAGACATGCATCAGATTCTTAAAATCCTGATCATTGATACTGGCCACCGGATATAAGGTTTTGTCCGGATAGGTCATCGCATTCAGAAAGGTATTCAAAGACCCCTTGGCCAACTCGACGAAAGGATCCTTGGCCGGAAATCTCTTAGAGCCGCATAACACAGAATGCTCTATGATATGCGCAACTCCTGTGCTGTCAGCCGGTGGCGTCCGAAAGCCGACATAAAAAACTTTATTTTTATCATCATTTGCTACAATCGCAACTCTTGCACCTGTCTTTTTATGGACCAGCAGAGTGCCTATTCCATTCATATCTTCGAGTTTTTCCTCAAGAACAAAATCATAAGAGGAAGGTATCTTATATTTCATATGGTATGCCTCCGTCCATTCTTATTTTATAATAATCAGTATGGTAATTTATAGTATATGCTTATTCATCATATCATAAAAAAAATGATTTGTCATATAGATATCCTCCATCTAAAATCGTACTTCTTGATTACATTTTTTTATAGACTGTACTTTATTAATAAAAACAGTAAACAATTAGACACTTTCCAAAAAATAATTTAAAATATTACATAATTCAACAAAACTTGTTTGACTTTTTCGCAATAATATGTTAAATTTATACTGTCATTACTAATAGTGGTAATGAAACTATATCATGTTTTAGGAGGCTTTTATGAAGACAGGAACAGTTAAGTGGTTTAACGCTAAAAAGGGCTTCGGATTTATCTCCGACGAAGAGGGCAACGATGTATTCGTACACTTCTCAGCACTTATGATGGATGGCTTCAAGGTTTTAGAAGAAGGCGAGAAGGTATCTTTTGATGTAGTAAAAGGAGAAAAAGGTCCTCAGGCTGCGAATGTGAATCGGTTATAATCAACAACTACGAGAGTAATTTATATATATGTTAACATATTTATAAAGTTATCATAGGATGGGTTGTAACATTACTTAACATTGAAGCAAAAAGGATGAGAACTGGCGTATCAGTATCTCATCCTTTTTTCTATCCTTCTGATTTGTTCTCTGTATCCGAACTAGCTCATATTTATAACGCTCATTACTATACCATAATCATTCTTTTTGTAAAATATTACCATCGTTCGATACCGCCGGACTCGTCTGCTATGGCAGTATTGCGAGATAATCCCCTACCTGACGGGGAGAGGTTCCCCAGGAGGTAACATCGGCCATCACATTATTGATTGTCATCATGGTTGATCCGCCACCATCCAGATTCAAAGCATTATAACAACCAAGATTCTGCATCATAATCTGTAGTTCTTTGATCGTAGCACCTCGGCTCTTGTTACTCTTGCCATCTACCACAACAATTAATACTGTACCGTCCTGCTTGATGCCGATCAGGGTTCTTGGGTTCTTACCGTTCCAGGCTGTGTTCTGGAAACCGTCATCAAACCAAGACTGTTCGGAGGTCAACACACCTTCATCAATCAATAGCGGTCCTGCCGACATAACACTGGCGGTTGGCCCGAACGTTAGCTGCTCTCCATCCATTTTAGCCTTTATACTTGTGGTAATTGCACTTCCGGTCGCCACATTTGCCTTCAGCCAATCAGCAGAAGTTCCGATACCAGCCAGTATTCCGCCACCGGGGGCTACCGTATGACCTCCCATAGTATCATAAATTGCAGTAACTTTACCCGCTTGATCAAATGCTACTTCTACTCCTGTCAGATTTACTTTCACAGGCTGTCCATAGGTTGATTGCGGTTTTGTGAATGTATAGCTCTCTGTCGGTGTACCGTAACCATCATCATAAAGAACAAAATCATTCGGAAGGTAACCAACTGTATCATGATGTGTGGAATAATCATCATTGACTCCGCATTTGATTCCCGGCCTTCTGTTTAGCCCGGTGAGCGAATGAGTAACAATATTGTCTTCGTCTATTTCGACAGATACTGTCATCTCCGTAGTGAACCGCCCTATCTTCATACCGTTCAGTGTTCCGTTCGGAATTAGCAATCCGGGTCTGTTAGGGATCGCTTCATTCGTGATTCTTCCATTGGTTACTGACAGCGATGTGCTGGCACCAACCGTTCCCCAGGAATCTCTTACCATGAAGAAGCCACCGTTAACTGCAGCGATTGTACCGTCCAAGGCACCTTGCGCTATGATATCCGAAATGGAGTTAACCGGTGCATTTACCATATTTCCACACTTCTTCGCTGCAATATGACCGTTAAAGGTATTAGGATTTAATTCTAATATATGTACTTCAAAGGGGCCTGAATCCGAAGACATCCAAGCATTGGTCTTGGTGGAATCTCCTGTAAGATACCCTCTCTGAATGAAATGGTGCGTCAAACCTGCCGTAATTGCAGAAGAGGTAACCGACTGAGTAATTGCACTTCCAGAAGCAACACCTATCCCCAGGTCAGGTATTACAGTTGGAATCGGAGTTACCGGAGGCGTTACTGGAGGTGTTACAGGCGGTGTTATCGGTGGTGTTATCGGAGGTGTTACAGGCGGTGTTATCGGTTGTGTAGGTGTATCGTTACCTGAGCCGCCTGAAGGAACATAAGGAACATTGTTCGGTGCTGCTGCCGGGGTTCCAATGATTACGACAAGCTCTTGACTATCACCGGTACCAACTTTTACATTCACTTTAACGTTACCTGTTATCACAGGAATAGCCTCTTTTGATACGGCTTGAAGCTGTGTATCCTCCGCGCCCTTAAGCAATACAAGATTAAATTTCTTCTGGCAATCCAAGTTCAACGGAACACTTGAGGTGATTTTGATACCCTGGATATCGACCTTGACAGGAATATCATCTTTTGATTCACCTGAAATATTGATGACGGCTTGTGCTGCTTCTCTGGTAACAGTAATTTTCTCTACGACACCGTTATTTACGATGGTTAGAGTCGCGCCCTTTTCATCTACCTCAATACTCGCACTTGCATTCTCGCCAATGATGATGTTGGATTTTTCAGCAAGGACCTTCAAGAGGTTTCCGACTGCTTCCTCTCTCCAGGTATTTGCTTTGATTTCTTCAATATCAATTGACGTAAAGACGCCGTAATTGGTGATATCTGCATTTGGTGCTTCTACAATCAAACTTTGTCTGCTAAAGTCGCCACTGGGAATTGTCAAATTCACTTCATCATCGGTCTTTATCTTGATAACCAAAGCTCCGCTGTATAGATATCGTTCCAATTCCTTTTGATTATCGGCAGTTACCACATTACCGATCACCGTAAGCCTGAACGAATCGGCCTTACCACTTAAGCTTCTTGCTGTTATTGTTGTTGTACCTAACTTTAATGCTGTTATCTTGCCGTTCTTATCCGGTTTCGCTATCATCGGATCACTGCTGGTCCATGCAACCTTATCATTCGAAGAAGCAGGCGTTAAAGAGCTGTCAAAATCATATGCCTGTCCTACTGCCAAGGTTTCAATCTTATTCTTGATTACCAGTCCTAAGGACTGTTTTATGACAGTAACCTTGCAGATCAATCGGTATTTATCTGTCTTGTCTGTAATATCACATGTAATGATTGCAGTACCTTTGCCAATTCCTTCTACTACACCCTTTTGTGATACGGTAGCAATTCTCTTATTACTGCTGCTCCATATGTATGCCGCATCCCTAATACCATTCTTGATCTTTAAATCTACCTGCTCACCGACAAAGATGTTACATACAGTTTTCGATAATTTCGGCTGAGAGATATCGATCTGACTTGCTGTTCCTTCTTTCTGAGCCGCCAAACCCACATGAGTGAAATTCATGCACAAAATCATCGAGAGAATTAAAATAATACT
Source organism: Bacillota bacterium (assembly GCA_023414355.1). GTDB lineage: Bacteria > Bacillota > Clostridia > Lachnospirales > Lachnospiraceae > Mobilitalea. The sequence goes on from JAEZOB010000067.1 coordinate 16,720, forward strand.
GATTTTCTTTCTAGCGCTTTTCGTTAATAACATAATGCCCTCCCATCATAATATTCTTAACTCTTTTCCCTAACACCTATCAATTTGCTTCTGTCTCCCCCCCTTATCGTATGAATCAAAAAGACCAAACTCTATGGAATTAATTGTCCATAAAATTTGGTCTTGCCTGCGTTACAGTAACAATCCTTCAATTTTTTGTATCTATTTTTAGTCTAGCACAAAATATGTATATGTCAACATAAATTTTCCGCATTTTGCCATACTGTTACAAAGGGATCGAACCTCATTACTTAAAGTATCTGTTGCATTCACTATCAAATTATACTATAATGCGTTTGGAACTTTAAACACGCTATTTTGCATACCATGGAGGCTGCTATGCGTAAATTTAAAATCACGGATTTACTGGTAGGACTTGTCTTTACTCTTCTGTTCATCAGTATTGCTGTCATTATTACTGTAAACTTCAGACCCCTATATTATCTTGATATTAACCTACTTCATATCGCAGATACCTCCGGCCTGAGCCAGGATGTGATCCGGGAGAACTATGACGAACTAATCGATTACTCTTTCCCCCTGTTCCAGGGACCGCTACAGTTCCCCACTCTGCCTTCTTCAGAGAATGCATTGATTCATTTTTCAGAAGTAAAAAATATTTTTACTTCATTTTATATTCTAGGTATGATAACCTTAGTATTAGGAATGATCATCATCGTACACAAGAGAAAAAGCAATGATATCAGCTATCTGCTTGTATCTGCAATTACTGCTATTGTTCTTCCATCGATACTTGCATTATTTCTTGCTACTAATTTTGACCGGGTTTTTATACTATTTCACAAGTTATTCTTCAAGAATGATTATTGGCTCTTTGACCCGACGACCGATCCGGTAATTACAATCCTGCCGGATACCTTTTTTATGCACTGTGCACTATTAATTATAGTTATTGTGGTCTTATTCAGTATTGCATTCCTTACCCTATATCTGTGGAAAAAGCAGCATACAGGAATTAAATTCCGCAAGAATAAAGGACTAAAATTCTAAAGGAGTATTATTATGAGAAAAACGAAAATTATTTGTACCCTTGGACCTTCAACCGATGATGATAATGTATTGCGTGAATTGTTTCTCTCAGGAATGGATGTGGCACGATTTAATTTCTCCCATGCCACTCATGAGGAACATCTCGGAAGACTACAGAGAGTCCAAAAGCTTCGGGACGAATTGGGTATTCCTGTTGCTACACTCCTGGACACTAAGGGTCCGGAAATCCGTCTCTGTACCTTCAAGGATAATGAAAAAGTACAGCTTAAGGAGGGACAAACCTTCACTCTTACTTCAAGAGAGGTCGAGGGCGATGAGAAACAGGTATCGATATCCTATCCTAATTTAATTTATGATATTGATGTCGGAACAACCATTCTGATCGATGACGGACTGGTCGAGATGAAGGTGACGGATGTAACAGCAACCGATATCATCTGTACCGTGAAAAATGGCGGTATCATTTCTGACAGAAAGGGAGTCAATGTTCCCGGCGTCCACCTTTCCATGCCCTTCATCAGCGATAAGGATCGCGAAGATATTCTTTTCGGCATTAAGCAGAATTTTGATTTTATTGCTGCTTCCTTCGTCAGCACTGCGGATGACATCAAAGAAATCCGAAAGATGCTGAACAAGCACAATTCGCAAGCTAAGGTTATCGCAAAGATTGAGAATTATCACGGTGTTGAGCATATTGATGACATCATAGAGGTCTCGGACGGAATCATGATTGCCCGCGGCGATATGGGTGTGGAGATTCCCTACGAGGAAGTTCCGGTGCTTCAGAAAATAATTATCAAAAAGGTATATCAAGCCGGAAAGCAGGTTATCACTGCGACTCAGATGCTTGATTCCATGATCAAGAACCCCAGACCGACCAGAGCTGAGACGACAGATGTAGCCAATGCGATCTATGATGGAACCAGCGCAATCATGCTTTCAGGCGAGACCGCTGCCGGAGCTTATCCTGTAGAATCTCTAAAGACTATGGTAAAAATAGCATCCCGCGCCGAAGCGGATATTGATTATAAGAAGCGCTTCCGTCTTCAGGAGGTCTGCCAGTCTCCGGATATCACAGATGCGATTTCTCGTGCTACAGTAACTACTGCTCATGATTTGAATGCGAAGATGATCATAACCGTAACTACTTCCGGCAAGACCGCACGCATGATCTCCCGGTATCGCCCGGATTGCCAGATCCTTGGCTGCACCACCGATCCAATGGTATACCGGCAGTTAAATATGGCTTGGGGTGTAACACCGCTTCTTATAGCAGTAGAGCATGATACTTTTGAATTATTCGATCATGCCATTCAGGCAGTAGAAAATGCCGGATATCTTAAGGACGGCGAATTGGCTGTTCTCACAGCCGGAGTTCCGCTTGGAACCTCCGGAACCACAAATCTGATCAAGGTTCAGATTGCAGGAAGTAAATATTGATTAATATGTAAAAGCATGTTGTAACATTAAAGCAATCATAGCTATAACAAATACAGGCTATCGTTCCTTTGTCGAGAGATTAATATCCTCCGATGATTGAACGATGGCCTGATTTATTACTATGTCATTTTATATTATCTCATTCAGTTACTATTTCGCTTACTTAACAGTTTCGTTATTTAACTATTTTCCTTGCTTAATTATTTTGCTAATTTAAAGACTTCGCTGCTTTATCGCTTACTGCGCCGCTTTTAATGTGTCGATCTCTGCCATTACGTCTGTTTTAAAGGTCTGCCAGGCATCCTCATGATCCACGAAGTATTTCGGGCAGCATTTTCCTGTGACATCATAGTGTCTGATGATAGCCTCCTCCCCTAAGTCAAATTGTAAGCAAAGAGCTGCTGTCAAAGCAACTGTCGAAGCATAGGTGGAATCGTTGAATTTGCCTGTTTCATCTGGAATACAGCATTCTATCGACACTGTATCTGAATTACGTTCATTGGAAGCATAGGAAATTTCCGTTAAGGGAATACATTGAATCACTTCTCCATCCAGTCCGACAATATAATGACTGCTGACAGAGGTAGCGTGAGTACTAGCAAGATTCTCGAAATAGCTTCGGTTATTGGCAGCGGTAGTTCCAGGATTTGCCGTATAGTGGATAACGACGCCTTCAATTCCCATCAGTGGTGTCTGTGGTCTCGAATAGTCATTTGGCGTAAGGAAATCATTTTTTATCTCCAGACCAGATAACCATTTAGAGTCGATTGTTTCAATTCCATCATTATTATAGCCCAAAAGCCGTCCCTCAAGCTTATGAAGGATGCCACTGTTTTTGCTTTCGCTATAACCTCTGGTAGCATGATATATGCTATTAATAGCGACGACAGATAGTATTATGATGGTAAAAAGAAGCAGGAGCAAGATTATGATGAGAAATCTCCTTTTCCGTCTTCTTTTCCTGCGCCACTCTTCTCTCGTAAGTATTTTACTCATTTTACACCTGTTTTCTCTTTGATTTCTGCAAGTATTGCTTCTTCTTCTATCTTAGGAACCCATTCTGTTAATCTAGCTGCAATCAGTGGTAATCTCCATGCAGCAATCTCCTTCTGCTGCATGCCTGATAATCTCTTGTAACAGCTTATATATCGATTGGTAAGACGTCTTCTCATCCAATTCATGGCAAGCTTTGCCACACGCGGAATATAGTCCGGAAGGGCAGCATCCCTGATTAAGTAAATCGTTCTTGCTACATCATAGGAAGCGCACCCTGAGGTTGCTGTCATCCAATCCAAAATAACATAACGATCGTCTCCTTTAATAATATTTCCCGGATGATAATCACAATGGCATAAACTGCTACCCCTTGGTAATGAGTCTAAAGTCTTTAGGACTTCTTCCTTCTGCGGCGAAGGCAGATTATCCGCATGGTTGATCCTCCATCGGAGCGTTTCTACACAGTCAGGAATTCCTTGTACACTCTGCTGATGCATATCATAATGCATCCTTGCAATTGTTTTAGCAAGGCCACTCGCAATCCATGGTTTATCTATAAGCAGCTTCAGCAAGGATATTCCCATAATCTTTTCATATACAATGCCTGTCCTACCTTCGTATTCAAGCATATCCCTGACCCTTGGAATTGGAACCTCCAGTCCCTCAACCACCTTACTGATCCGGTACTCTTGTTCGATTTCCCTGATCGGAAATTCCTTCCGAAACAACTTCAATATATCATTTTCCCCCCAGGTGAACACCTCAGCGGTATTCCCTTCCCCAATCTTCTGAACTTCCATAGGTCTCCACCTACTCCCTTTCTGATTCGCTACCTTATTTAAAAAACTTCCAACCTTATCGGGATTTCTCTACTATTGTATTGATCTAAACTGCACTTGTCAATTTACAATACAGCAGATCAAGCAATTGTCAGGAAATCTTAAGGTATAAACTTAACATCTGAGAACAATAACGAGATAGGGGAAATAAAATATTTCAAAAACGAATACCGATATGATTGAACGCAAAATTATTAATGCTTTTATAAAAAATCTATAACAGAAACCGACAGCAAATTCAGATTGAACCAGTTCTATCAGGTTTATCTAAATTGGCTGTCGGTCTTATTCGTCCTTATTTGTTACTTTTGTTATTTAATGCGTTTATTATTTGATGCATTTACTTTTTGATGCTTTTACTATTTGATGCTTTTCATATTTATTCTTGCTTCCGCTTATTCTTCTACACTATAATTAGGAGCCTCTTTGGTGATATGGATATCATGTGGATGGCTTTCCTTTAAAGAGGCCGCAGAAATCTTCACAAATTTTCCGGTTTCCTGTAAAGTCTTAATACTACCCGCACCACAGTAGCCCATACCAGATCGTAAGCCTCCGATCAGCTGGAATACAGTATCCTCAACAGTTCCCTTGTAAGCCACACGACCCTCTACTCCTTCGGGTACCAGCTTCTTTGCATCGGACTGGAAATAACGATCCTTACTGCCCTGTTCCATCGCAGCGATGGAACCCATACCGCGATAAACCTTATATTTTCTTCCCTGGAATAATTCGAAGGTTCCGGGACTCTCATCACAGCCTGCGAAGATACTGCCCATCATACATACATTAGCACCTGCAGCAAGTGCCTTTGTAATATCTCCGGAGTACTTAATACCACCGTCTGCGATAATCGGGATATTGTAAGCCTTTGCCGCATCAAAGGTATTCATGATCGCTGTAATCTGGGGAACACCGATACCCGCAACAACTCTGGTAGTACAGATGGAACCGGGACCAATGCCTACCTTTACCGCATCGACACCAGCTTTGATTAAATCCACCGTCGCTTCAGCAGTTGCCACATTGCCGGCAATAATCTGAATATTCGGATACGCCTCACGTACCATTTTAACCGTCTTGATAATATTAGCAGAATGTCCATGTGCCGAATCTAAAACAATTGCATCGACCTTAGCTTTTACCAGCGCATCAACACGCTCTAGAATATTATTTGTAATTCCGACTGCTGCCGCACATAATAGTCTACCTTGGGAATCTTTTGCGGATAAGGGATATTTAATCTGTTTCTCGATATCCTTGATTGTGATGAGTCCCTTTAAGTTACCCTCGTCATCCACCAACGGAAGCTTTTCTTTTCTTGCTTTCGCAAGTATTTTCTTAGCTTCTTCCAGGGTGATGCCTTCTTTCGCTGTAATCAGGCCTTCAGATGTCATAGATTCTTTGATTTTCTTAGAAAAGTCTGTCTCAAACTTCAGATCGCGGTTAGTGATGATACCCACCAACTTCTTACCATTTACCGTAATCGGTACACCAGAGATCCGGTATTTCGCCATCAAATCGTTGGCATCCTGCAATGTATGCTCAGGAGACAAATAAAAGGGATCGGTGATAACACCATTCTCTGAACGCTTTACCTTATCTACCTCGTCCGCCTGCTCTTCAATCGACATATTTTTGTGTATAACACCTATGCCTCCCTGTCTTGCCATTGCGATTGCCATCCTGTTCTCGGTAACCGTATCCATTCCGGCACTCATCAAAGGGATATTCAGCTTAATAGTATTCGTCAGGTTTGTTGACAAGTCAACTTGATTTGGCAGTACCTCGGAATAAGCAGGTACCAACAGCACATCATCAAATGTAATTCCTTCACCGATAATCTGACCCATTTTGTTAATCTCCTCACTTTCTTAAAGTTGTTGTGTTAATTTGACAAAAAGATTTGTTGTATTATCTGACAAAAGGTTGGTTGTGTAATTCTGACAAAAGGTCCAGCTGTTACTACAGCCGGATTACTTGTATAAGAAAGTCTCCGGAAAGTCGTCTTTCCGAGGACTTTCTTATGCAAGTTTATCATGTCACTGTAGGTGACATGACCTTTTGTCATTCATATCTGTTGTCATATTTCTATTTCTAACATGTCCTTTCAGTCGCTATTTGGCTATGAAAGATTTTAAAAAGTATAACGAAAATTCATCACAATGTCAACCATGAAAAATTTTTTCTGCTCGTATGATTTTTTTATGATGCAGAAAGAGGATGAATGCAGCAGATATCACTGTTGCACTTCATCCTCTAAAAATTAATATTGCGCTACCTTCCTTGGACTCTTCTGTCTCATCATTGACAGCATCTTCTCGCTAGGCTCAAAAGAAATGCGATATTTTTTATCCTCCACGGAAGCGATGATTATATAAGGTTTGACGTTTTTATCATTGGAAGAAAAATTCTTGTTTACCAGCTGTACATAAGTATATCCATCCAATGCATGAGATCCCTGGGGAGCAACGATTTCCACCTGATCCATATCGATTCTCAGCATTGTCTTTCTTTTTGCCTTACCGGTTATCTTGTCAAAATCAAGCTGACCATCCACAAAAACATACTCATAATCTACGTTCAATTTTGGATAGGCCCAGATCAAAGCGACAATTAGTACAATGCCACCCATTCCGAAATATCCTCCCAAGAGTAAGAGCAGGACTCCCAAGAAAGCACCCACAACAAGAAGCGCACGAAGTCCCATGGATTTCATGTCATCCTTTCTTTTTACTCCTGCTTCTGCATACATTTGATTCATTTCTTACCTCCTTAGACCTCTACAGTCCAGTTATTATCATCCTTTATTCTTCCTAATTGAATTCCCGTAATGGTATCATATAGTCTTCTGCTCACAGGACCGATACCTCCGTCCTGCACCTGCATGATATTCTGCTCCCAACGAAGTTGTCCGACCGGTGAAATTACTGCTGCTGTACCGGTTCCCCAAACCTCCTCCAGAGTGCCGTTCTGTGCTGCCTGATAAATCTCGTCAATGGAAATTCTGCGTTCCTCAGTGGGCAAACCCCATTCCCGGCAAAGGCAAAGTACAGAATCCCTGGTAACACCAGGAAGGATACTTCCGTTTAATTGAGGGGTCAGAACCTTTCCACCAATTTTAAAGAAGATATTCATGGCACCGACTTCTTCGATATACTTTCTTTCAACTCCATCCAGCCATAGCACCTGGGAATATCCCTCATCATGAGCTTTCACCTGAGATTTTAAAGATGCAACATAATTGGCACCTGTTTTTGCTTCGCCGATACCACCTTTTACAGCTCTGACGTACTCATCCTCAATCCAGATCTTAACCGGATTCAAGCCTTCCGGATAATATGCACCTACCGGTGAAAGGATGATAATGAACAGATAGCGGTCGGACGGTCTTACCCCAAGGAATGGATCCGTGGCGATAATAAACGGTCTGATATATAAAGAGGTTCCTTCCTTTGTCGGTATCCAGGCTTCATCAATCTTTACGACGGTCGTGATTGCCTGAAGGAAATCCTCCTCTGGAATCTCAGGAATGCATATTCTGCGGTTTGTCTTATTTGCTCTTTCAATATTCTTATTCGGACGGAACAGTAAGGTTCTTCCATCGTCAGTCTTGTATGCCTTTAAGCCCTCGAACATCTCCTGCCCATAATGGAATACCATCGCAGATGGGTCAAGATTGAGCGGTTGATACGGAATCACTCGAGGATCGTACCAGCCCTTTCCTGTTTCATAATTCATGATGAACATATGATCAGTAAAAATGGTACCAAACTTCAGCGGATTATCCGCTCCCGGTAAAACTTTCGGATTCTTTGTCTTCTCAATCTTGATATTTAACATACTTTTCATCCTTCCCTATCCCATTTTGTTCTAATATTTAAGTGTCAGCCCTCTGACACTTTTGATGCCTGCTTCGCAGGCATTGCCCGAATGAGGGTAAAATTATATTCTTTATAGTAGTCTTACTTTATCTATTTTTCAAGAGTTTTTTATGATATCCTTCAAAATTTACAAAGAGTTTATGTTTTCTTTTATTTTTTCTTTTCATATCTGCAAAAGGTGTAAGTAAGATCATAATAAGTCTGTTCCTCTGTCTCCTCGGCAAGCTCCCATTCATCCATCTGATCTAGATTAGGGAAATAGGTATCTGCCTGATAGGCAAAATCAATCTTAGTCACATGAGCCACATCACAATAAGGAAGCATCTGTCGGTAAATACTAGCTCCGCCAATAATGTAGATATCATCAGATTGATACTTCTTTGTAAGCTCAAGTGCCTCCTCAATACTGTAAACCACAATCGCATCCTTAACCTTGTAGTCCTTCTCAAGAGCAATGACGATATTCGTCCTATTCTTGAGCGGTTGTCCTCCGGGAAAGCTTTCAAGCGTGTTCTTCCCCATAATGACTACTTTACCCATGGTTACATCCCGAAAAAAGCGCATATCAGCAGGAATACTGACAAGAAGCTTATTCTGATATCCGATCGCCCAGTTATTATCTACAGCTACAATTAAATTCATCGTAAGTACCACCTTTCAAAACATAAAACCACCAAGGGCTTTTCCATTCACAAATCAAACAATATCAAACCTTTATCAGAAGAACAAGATGCGAGTGCTACTGCACGAGCATCGCAGTTCTTCAGGTGTGAAGACGGTTTCCCTTCACACTGCTACGGGTATGTCCACCTTCGGACCATACTGATAGTCAAGCAAGTCAAAGTCCTCCACCTTAAACTGATAGAAGTCCTTCACCTCAGGATTCATCCAAAACTTCGGCGCAGGATAGGTGGGACGCGCAATCAGTTCCTGAATAATCGGAACATGCCTGTCATAAATATGGGCATCTGCAATCACATGTACCAGTTCCCCGACCTCATAACCACAGACCTGCGCCAGCATGTGCACCAGTACCGAATACTGGCATACATTCCAGCTGTTCGCAGCAAGTACATCATTAGAACGCTGATTAAGAATAGCATTCAACACCAGCTTGTCACTGTCCTTCCTTTTGGTCACATTGAAGGTCATACTGTAGGCACAAGGGTAAAGTCTCATCTCATGCAGATCCTGATGGACATACAAGTTCGTCATGATTCTCCTACTATAGGGATTATTCTTCAAATCATAGATGACACGGTCCACCTGATCCATCTCACCCTCTTTATAGATATGCTTCATACCCATCTGGTAACCGTAAGCTTTCCCTATGGAACCGCTCTCGTCTGCCCAGGCATCCCAGATATGGCTACCCAAATCATTTATATTATTGGACTTCTTCTGCCAAATCCATAAAAGCTCGTCGATACAACTTTTAATCGCTGTTTTTCTCAGCGTCATGGCAGGAAACTCTTTCGATAAATCATACCGGTTTACAACTCCGAATTTTTTGATGGTATAGGCATAGGAACCATCTTCCCACTTGGGTCTTACCTTTTCTCCCTCGGTGCTGACTCCGTTATCCAATATGTCCTTGCACATCTCAATAAATATGTTATCTGCTAAGCTCATTGATTGTTCCTCCCGGGTATTTTCTCTTAAAGCTTCGCCCATGCACCGGCAGCTCTTCAATAAACTATTGTACCTTATCTGTCAGGTCTAAGCAACACATAATTTATCAAGAAAGGGCCCGCATCAATGAAGCAATGCGGACCCCCTCCTGTGTCATCTATGAAATTATTAGGCAATAAAACCTTTTCTTTGTTATTTACAGCAAACCAGTTGATCCTCCGTGTAACGCTTGATATTGGAAGCATTCACGATTTTCCTGGCAGAACCGTCCTTGATCTCGAGCAGGGTAGGAGCTTGCATCACACCAAATTCTTTTGCAAGTTCGGCATTTTCCTCTGCATCAATTACAGCATAACTGAATTCCTTCAGATACTCCTTAGCTGCACGGCAATTCGGACAGGTCTTTGTTGTAAACAGGTACAGACCGTTTTCCATTTCTGTATTCAGCTCGTTCACAGCTTCTTTCCTGACCCCTTTTAAATCCTGGTTCATCTCTCTGGAATGCTCCATATTATAGATTTTGCGGTTCTTATATTCCTGGGACTTACCTTCATTCCAGTTCTGTACCGGGCGATAATAGCCAGTAATTCGGCTGTAGACCTCAGCCTTCTCACCACAATGAGGGCAAGTAAACTGCTCACCGGACAGATACCCGTGCGCCTTGCATACCGAATAGGTCGGAGACATTGTATAATAAGGAAGCTTATAATTCTCTGCAATTGTCTTCACAAGCTTAGCGGCTGCCTGCCAGTCCGGAAGCTTCTCTCCAAGGAAAGCATGGAATACAGTTCCCGAGGTATAAAGTGTCTGAAGCTCATCCTGGATATCCAGTGCTTCAAAGATATCCTCAGTATATCCAACCGGAAGATGGGAGCTGTTGGTGTAGTAAGGAGTATCTCCTTCCTTGCCTGCGGTTCTGATCTCAGGCCAGCGTTTCTTATCAGCCTTGGCCAGTCGGTAAGTGGTAGATTCTGCCGGAGTTGCCTCAAGATTATACAGATCACCATATTTCTCCTGATAGTCAGAAAGCCGTTCTCTCATATGGTTCAGGGCCTTGATAGCAAATTCCTTGGTTTTGTTATGAGTCATATCCTCACCGAGCCATTTTGCGTTCAGGCCAACTTCATTCATACCGATCAGACCTATGGTGGAGAAATGACTCTCAAAGGATCCAAGATAACGCTTAGTATAAGGGTAAAGGCCTTCCTTCAGAAGCTTTGTGATGACGCCTCTCTTCACATGTAAGGAACGGGCAGAAATATCCATCATACGATCAAGACGTGCAAAGAAATCCTTCTCATCCGCTGCAAGATAAGCAATACGTGGCAGGTTGATGGTAACTACACCGACACTGCCTGTGCTCTCACCGGAGCCAAAGAAACCACCGGTCTTTTTGCGAAGCTCACGCAGATCCAGACGAAGCCTGCAGCACATGGAACGGACATCACTGGGCTCCATATCACTGTTGATATAGTTCGAAAAATATGGAGTACCGTATTTTGCAGTCATCTCAAATAAAAGACGATTATTCTCTGTGTCGGACCAGTCAAAATCCTTTGTAATAGAATAGGTAGGAATCGGATACTGGAAGCCTCTTCCATTCGCATCGCCTTCGATCATGATTTCGATGAAGGCTTTATTCACCATATCCATTTCCTTCTTACAATCTTTATACCTAAAATTAACTTCCTTGCCACCGATGATACAAGGTAATTCAGCAAGGTCAACCGGAACAGTCCAGTCCAGGGTAATATTAGAGAAAGGTGCCTGAGTACCCCAGCGGCTCGGTGTATTTACTCCATAGACAAAGGACTGTATACATTGCTTTACTTCTTTATAGGATAAGTTATCAATCTTTACGAAGGGGGCGAGATAAGTATCAAAGGAGGAGAATGCCTGAGCACCAGCCCATTCATTCTGCATAATTCCAAGGAAATTAACCATCTGGTTGCACAGTGTTGAAAGATGGCTGGCAGGGGAGGAGGTAATCTTACCGGGAATTCCGCCTAAACCTTCTTTAATCAACTGTTTCAGAGACCAGCCTGCACAGTATCCTGTCAGCATAGACAGGTCATGCAGATGGATGTCAGCGTTACGATGAGCGTTCGCGATCTCTTCATCATAAACCTCTGACAGCCAGTAGTTTGCTGTAATTGCACCGGAGTTATGAAGAATCAGTCCACCTACAGAATAAGTAACTGTAGAATTCTCCTTCACTCTCCAATCCTCTTCATTCACGTAATTATTCACTATTTCCTTATAATCCAAAATAGTGGATTTCATATTACGGATTTTTTCTCTATTTTTACGGTATAGGATATAAGCCTTAGCTACATCAGTATACCCGGTCTGCTCCAATACATTTTCCACACTGTCCTGAATATCTTCTACATGTATGGTTTCTTCCTTGATTTTTTTCTGAAAATCGGAGGTAACACGAAGCGCTAATAAACTGATGATTTCCTCAGTATAGAACTTCTCGGTAGCTTTAAAGGCTTTGGTAATAGCTTCACTGATTTTACTAAGGTTAAATTCGGCAACCTGGCCGTCTCTTTTGATAACGTTAATCATATGTAACTGTCTCCCTTCCCGTTTCCACATCGTTGCGATTGCATGGATATCTCACCTCTTAATACTACCAGAAAATGAGATTTCCGTCAATAAAAAAATACTAGATATATGCTGCAATTTTTAACACCACACTATATCTAGTATTTTAAATAGTAAAATATACCTATTAATATTCTGTTTAAAAATGCCGACAAAAATGATAATTGCTTCCACAAAAAGGTACTACAAGCTTAAGTAAACCTCCTTTGGTACATACGCCCGAACATAAATCCCTTCCTGGCGGTATTCTTCTTCTAACAGTTGTCCGTATTTGCGAATCGTCTGTATCTTTCCAGCTTCCTGATAAGAGAATACTCTTTCTATTAGAATCTTTCTTTCATTTAGGATTTTCTCGATTACCTCCAGCAGGGTATTGACCTCACTTCCGGTTTTTGCAGAGATCTTGACGGTATAATCCGCTTTGAAATCCCTGATAACCTGATCCGCCCCTTCCTTATCCTGCTTGTTTAAAGCCGTAATGATGACCTTGTCCTGTACTCCCAGCTTATTCAGTGTGTCATATACGATATGCATCTGATTGTCCACGTCAGAATTAGAGCTGTCTACCACATGCAGGATGATGTCCGCATATTTAGCCTCCTCCAAAGTACTACGAAAGGATTCAATCAGATGATGGGGTAGCTTTCTGATAAATCCAACGGTATCGGTTAATAATATCTGCTGACCGCTCTCCAGAGATAAGTTTCTGGTTGTTGGATCTAAGGTCGCAAATAGCTTATCTTCCTCCAAAACACCAGCATTGGTCAGGTAATTTAGTAAGGTGGATTTCCCCGCATTCGTATAACCTACAATTGCCACTACCGGAATCTTATTTCTGTTACGCAGAGTTCTTCCTGTTTCTCTGTTCTGCTTAACCTCCTCAAGCTCCTTCCTCAGTTGGGTTATTCTATCCTTGATCAGGCGGCGGTCTATCTCCAGCTTCTTCTCACCGGGACCTCTGGTTCCGATTCCTCCACCGAGTCTTGACAAGGAGTTCCTCATACCAATCAATCTTGTGGAACGATACCGGAGCTGAGCCAGCTCTACCTGTATCTTTCCCTCTCTGGTAGAAGCATGATTGGCAAAGATATCGAGTATGATCACTGTTCTATCCAAAACCTTCATCTGTAAGGCATTTTCCAAGTTTTTCAACTGAGCTGGAGACAGCTCATCGTCGCATACCACTCCAGTCGCATTCATCTGCAGCGCCAGTTCATGGACCTCCTCTATCTTACCTTTTCCTATATAAGTTCCGGGATGAATACTTTCCCTGTTCTGTATTATCTTTCCTACCGTAACCGCCCCGGCAGTGGCTGCTAGTTCTTCCAGCTCATCAAGGGAGCGAACTGTATCATCACTGTCTGAGGAAGCAACACCCACCAGGACAAAGCGCTCTTCCTTTTCTTTTATCTCATATAATTCTGCCATTGTTTTCCTCCCTTAACCTAAACCCGCTATTCTTCCGCCGGTATTACAGCATTCATTAATCTTGTATCAATAAAGGCAGCTTCTTTCAGCGCTTCCTCATCCTTCGGATAAAGACTTAAAAATTCTTCTGTTTTTTCTTTCGCCTTCTGATAGTTTCCAAGCCTCTCATACGTAATAATCTCATTTCTCAACAAGGTCTTCTGCATCCCTGCATAGTGAAATGCAAATCCCTTCTCTAAATAGTTCAAAGCAGTTTCATAATCTCCGACCTTCATCTCGCAGACTGCAATCTGATTGTAGGCCTTCGGTGACTGCAGACTGCCTCCCTTAATGTAATTCTCATAATAATAGATTGCCTTCGGATAGTCCTTCTTAATACGGTATATCTCTCCAATATAGTAATAAGCTTCCTGAAAACCATCTGCAAAGCTTTCGTTCAATTCAGAAAGTGCCTGATCATATTCCTCCTGGTAATAATGTACCTTCGCAAGCTGATACTTATCCTCACCCGTCTTTGGTTCAATTGCGGCCGCTGTTGTCAGCACTTCGTTTGCAGTAGCCGCATCACCACGTTCGTTCAAAAGGTAATACTTCCCCAAATAATGACCATATTGCCTTGGCTCTATTGAAATTGCCAAATCATAATCCTTCTGGCTCTTATCAAATTCACCTAGATAGCGATAACAAAGCGCTCTGTTGTCATAATCAGCTGCACTTTCCTTCTCAATTTCTATTAGGCTTGAATAGGTATCAATCGCTTTATCATAAGAGCCCACAGCCATCTGTGCGCTTCCGACATACCGAAGAATATCCTGATTCAAATCTGATAATTCCTTCATCTTCAGTGCCAGCTCGAATTGTTCAATGGCTTTCTCATAATCCGCCTTATAGTAATAAGCAATTCCTCTGCCTCGGAATACCAGTTTATTATTCCTTTTAGCGATAATAATTTCCTTGTTCACATATGCTTTGTCAAACTCCGTTAATGCTTCCTCATACTTACCTAGCTTAATCAATGTCAGACCGTAATCTATGTAATATTCTGCCCGATTGGGATTCATTTCAACCGCTGCCGCAAAAGCTGCTGCCGCATCCTCGTAATTTCCGCTCTGAAAGCTCTTCTTCCCGTTCTGATATAAGTCCCCAGCTTGACCACAGCCGGAAAGGATAACTATCAACACAATACACAATCCTATAGAAAGAAGCTTCTTCATCAAACCGTGCCCTCCGTGGTATATAAGATCCTCTTTAGTTAATTAACCAGTACTACCATATATGGTAGTACTGGTTAATTATACTACATTATCTCATCTCTGACAATAACAAGACAGGATAGAAACACCTGATTTTCAAGAAAATTTATACACTCATAAGAGTGCTCCATCTCAGCTGATCCTGCATGTAAAATTCTAAACAAACCTCATCAAACATCCGCAAGATATATTGTATCGTGATATTACACTAAGATATTGTACTAAGATATTGCATTAAGATATTGCATTAAGTTATTGCATTAAGTTATTGTGCAAAGATATTGCACCAGGATATTGCATTTGATATTGCATCAGATATTGCACTAAGATATTGCACTAAGATACTGCACTAAGATACTGCACTAAGATATTGCACTAAGATATTGCACTAAGATATTGCATTTATATAACATGGTTACACTTAATCTATTTTTTATCAAGGTATAATAGAAAATATATTCGGCGCCCCTCCCGCTTACAATATTTATCACGTCGGTGATTGAAGAAGAATAGTGCGTGATTATAAATCCGTGAAGAGACCGTTTGCCGCCATCGGTACTTAGGTTGTGACAGTGTTTTTCTGTCACGACCTTATGTACCGCTATGAGCGGCAAACGAGTGAGAGCGTGTCTCTGATGGATTAATAATCACGCACTATTCGTATAAAGCCCCATATGTGATAAATACCACAAACGTAAAAAGGGCGCCGCACTAATTCGCACAACGCCCTTCAACATTAAAGATACATTATTTTATCCAAACAGCGAGAAGCCTAAGAAGATCGTAGCTGTTAGGGAAGCAACCAATGATACAACAGTAATCTGAGTATTGATGGAAGGACCTGCAGTATCCTTGAAAGGATCACCTACAGTATCACCAACAACACCTGATTTATGTGCAGCAGAGTTCTTACCGCCATTGTGCCCGGACTCGATATACTTCTTGGTATTATCCCAAAGACCACCGGAGTTGGACATAAATAGAGCAAATAACAAACCGCTTATGATATTACCGGTAATAAATCCTCCAATCGCCTGAACACCACCAATGAAACCAACAAGTAACGTACAGATGATTACCATTAATCCGGCAGGGATAAGCTCTTTGATCGCACCGGTAGTAGCAATCTCAATACATTTATCATATTCCGGTTTAACACCTTCCTTACCTTCCTTCAATCCAACGATTTCTCTGAATTGGCGATGAATTTCTTCCACCATACGCTGAGCATTGCGGTCTACACCAAGCATCAACATAGCAGAGAATAATGCCGGGATAGCTGCACCGAATAATAAGCCGAAGAATACAACCGGATTGATGATATCGAAGCCTGTTAAGAAGCTCTCACCTTCTGCTACCTTACCTAGCTCAACGGCAGCAGTGTTAACTTCACTCATGAAAGCACCCAAAAGCGCGATAACTGTCAGACCGGCTGCACCGATTGCAAAACCCTTGGTAACAGCTTTAACAGTATTTCCTGCACTGTCCAAAGAGTCAGTAATCTCAAGCGCTTTTTCTCCAAGGTCACCCATTTCTACGAGACCACGTGCGTTATCTACGATCGGACCGTAAGCATCATTAGAAATAATCATACCTACGATGGACAACATACCAACAGCCGCCATAGAGATACCGAACATTGCGTAACCGGGTCCGAGAGGCTCACAAATCTTAAATGCTGCAAGAGCGGAAACTCCAATACCGACCATGGATGGTAATGCGCTCATCAAGCCATAGGAAATACCGGACAAAATGGTAAATGCGGGACCAGACTCACAAGCTTTTGCTACTGCGTGTACTGGAGGTCTTCTGTCGTCAGTGAAATAGTCACTGGCAAGACCGATAACCACACCGACTACCAAACCGATTGCACTTGCTCCCCAGATACGCCATTCAAAGTTGAATACTACAGTTGCAATTGCTGTTAAGACAGCATACAGTGCAGTCGTTACATATGTATTGCTGTTTAATGCTGTAGTCGGTTCGCCGCCCTCTTTCATACGAGCGGTCATAACACCGACGATGGAAGCCAGAAGACCAATTGCTGCATAGCAGAATACGGTTGCCGCATTCATGGTACCACCTGCTGCTTTATCAATAGACGCAGCCATAACAAGTGCTGCTGCCATAGATGCTACGTTGGAGTCGAACAAGTCAGCGCCCATTCCGGCAACATCACCTACATTATCACCTACGTTATCAGCGATTACTGCAGGGTTTCTGGGATCGTCCTCAGGAATACCGAGCTCTACCTTACCAACCAGATCGGCACTGATATCTGCAGTCTTTGTGAAAATACCGCCGCCAGCCTTAGCAAACAGTGCCATGGAGCTTGCTCCGAAGGAGAAGCCAAGTAAAGCGGTTGTATTATTAGTGATTAAAAGAACCAGGGAAACTCCAAGTAAGCTGGAGCCTACGACTGCCATACCCATAACCGCACCACCACGGAAACCAGACATGAAGGACGGCTTAATTCCCTTTGTTGCAGCTTCAGCTGCCTTCACATTAGCAATGGTAGCAATGCTAATACCGATCTTTCCGGCAATACCGGAAAATACTGTACCGCAAATATAAGCCAGGGCCATTATTACGTTTTCAAGGATATCTCCCTTCCAGATCGGCTGAGGAAGGAAAACTAAAATAAGAACAGCTGCGACAGAACAAAATTTCACGAGGGTTCTGTACTCTTTTGCCAAAAATGTGTTAGCTCCGTTACGGATCAACTTACTTACCTCTGCTATCTTAGCATTGGAGGAGGGCTGCTTTTCTACCCATTTGTAAAGCCAGAAGGCAGCACCAAATGCAAGAACAGCAATAATGATTGAAACAATTTGGAAAAACAATACGTCAAAACTCAAAATGCTCATCTCCCTTTCGTTTAGTTCAGCAAAATTTCGCTTTGTAAAAAATACTAACACGTTTGAATATATTGTGCAATAGTAAACTATTCTTTTCGGTATTTACGTGACTATGCACATATGATATATCTTTTTCTTTAATTATAACAAGTAATATTGTATATATAGTCGTATATTGCGTCGTATTTTTGTACATTATGTCAATTTCCGATTTTTCACTTTCGTTAATATTACCTTTGTGCATTTCTTGTTAATCGGATTATTATTATAGGGTCAGCCCTATAAAAACTGTACAAAATCTTTCGAATCAGCATTGACACAGCCTATTGAAATGAGCTAAAATAAAACCAATTTCATATACTTGTCATTTTCTCGAAAGGTATTGTGACTGCTTACAGAAACGTGCATATACATTCTTTATGTCTGTGTACGTTTTCGCCATGATATACGGTAGGGAAATGACCATTCATGCTAAGGAGGACTTATTTTATGGATTTCTTATTGTCAGGAATCATGGCAATTACTTGGCAGCAGTGTGTTATGTATGTTGTAGGATGTCTTTTAATTTATCTTGCAATCGGAAAAGGCTTCGAGCCTTCACTGCTTCTTCCCATGGGATTTGGTGCGATTTTGGTAAACCTTCCCGTAACCGGTGTTTTAGATCAGGTGCTTTATGGCAGCGTTGAAACACACGGAATTATTCAGTGGTTATTCGACGTTGGTATTGAAGCTTCAGAAGCGTTACCCATTCTTTTATTCATCGGTATCGGCGCAATGATAGACTTCGGTCCCTTGTTATCCAATCCGAAGATGTTCTTATTCGGTGCGGCAGCACAGTTCGGCATTTTCTTTACCATCGTTCTGGCTGCATTACTAGGTTTTGATCTTCCGGATGCTGCTTCTATCGGTATCATCGGTGCGGCAGATGGCCCTACATCCATTTTGGTATCGCAGATTCTCAATTCAAAATATATGGGTGCAATCGCAGTTGCGGCTTATTCCTATATGGCATTAGTTCCTATTGTACAGCCGTTAGCAATTAAAGCAGTAACCACCAAGAAGGAACGTATGATCCGTATGAGTTATAATCCGACCTCCGTTACCAAGACCACAAGGATTATGTTCCCGATTATTGTTACAATTATTGCAGGTCTTGTTGCACCGATGTCAGTCGCTTTGGTTGGTTTCTTAATGTTCGGTAATCTAATCAGGGAGTGTGGTGTTCTCGGAAGCTTGTCAGATACAGCTCAGAATACACTGGCAAATCTGATCACCTTATTGCTTGGTATCACCATTGCCTTCAGTATGACAGCAGAGCATTTTGTTAAATTAGATACTCTCTTAATCATGGGCCTCGGTTTGGTTGCTTTCGTTATGGATACCATCGGCGGTGTATTATTTGCCAAGTTCCTGAACCTGTTCCTCAAGAAGGGCAATAAGATCAACCCTATGGTTGGTGCTGCAGGTATTTCTGCATTTCCTATGTCAGCCCGTGTAGTACAGAAGATGGGTATCGCTGAAGATCCCTCTAATCACCTGCTGATGCACGCAATCAGTGCTAACGTATCCGGTCAGATCGGATCCGTAGTTGCCGGCGGTGTTGTAATCAAGATCGTACTTGGTATTCTGGCAGGTTAATCAGTAGTTAAACGGCGCATAGAATATGCGCAGGAATGGAGGAAAACATGAATACTCAGAATGTATTATATGGTTTAGAGATTATGGGAAAAGGAATGCTTTCCATCTTCATCGTTATCCTGACCCTTACCTTGATCGTTTATATTCTCGGTAAGTTTGCAGGAAGAAAGAAGAAAAGCGATACTGTAGAAGAATAAAATATAACATTTATAAAAAAGGAACAGCCGCTCGGTCCGAGTGGCTGTTCCTTTTTTATTGTCAATATCTATTCTATAGTAATTCGAGGCATGTTATATGTAATCATATTGCATCGGATAAGATCGTTTCTCAGTCCTTTAACCTATATAGGATACTGCTTTATACGGTGTACGATAATCATAGTTTTTTATCATAATTCCTTCGCTGGGACTCTTCGCTCCGATCACCTTACCGCTACCAATATATAGGGCAACGTGATTGATATTTCCGTTCCTGCGGTAAAAAATCAAGTCGCCGGGTCTAAGTTCATCTATGTCCACTCTTCTACCACTGACCGCCTGTTCTCTGGAGGTTCTTGGAATGTCAATTCCATATTTTTCAAATACCGATTGAGTGAAGCCGGAACAATCAGCTCCTTTCGTTAGGCTTGTTCCTCCCCAGCGATAAGGATTCCCTACAAACTTCAGCGCAAATGCAACAATCTGATCCCTAAGTGAGGGCTTCTCATCGGCCTCACTTGTATCCGCCATAGCCATCATCGTCTTCGCCGATTTATCTTTATTTACAGCCACAGCTTCCTCGTATTTTTTTGAAAGCTTTACATAATCAGCTGCCACATATCCACTGGTATCACCATCTACTTGTATTTTAACCCAATCTCTCTTTTCCTTGGTTACTTCATAGGTATCTCCTTTTGGAATTAAGGTAATGACTTTTGAGTCGGTGGATGCTTTACTGCGTACTCTCAGGGTTCTAACTGTTACTGTCGCTATGGTCTGTCCTACTTGGTCCGATAATCTTCTGGCTTCCTTTCCGGTTGCCAGAAAATCTGATTTTATGTACCCGGTTATCGAACCGGACTTTATCTTGCACCAATCCTCGTCCTCTTTAAGAACGTTTGCTACACTATTCTTATACAACCTTCCCAGAATTTCACTCTCCTCGTCAGGTTTCACTCTTATATTCACATAGTCATCTACATCCGCGAATGCCAGGTTTTTTACTGCCGCCTGTGCAGACGATGTATGTGAGAATAATAGGAACATTCCCACCGCCACACAGATTGCAAGCTTTTGTATTTTTCTCATGAAGCCTCCTTAAATAATCATTTGTTACAAATTTGTTAAATATGTTACATGATTATTATACGATATGAGACTTCAAAATACATGTGGTATCTGCTGGAAATTTAGGAATAAAAAGAGCTGTCCGGTCTTTTCTTAACACACCATGGACAGCTCTTACCTTAATATGAAATTATTTTATACCAACAGCTCCGAATATTACTATTGTGTTTTACGGCGTTTCAGCATTAACTTAGGTAATTCCTTACGTTCCGCTTTAATCTCGGACTTCACTTGATCCACAGCCGAATCCTGCAATTTGAATTTATCGATAATACCCTTCAGTTCAATTACCAGATGATCAACCTCCTGGCCGGTCTGATTGATATTGGTCATTGCAGCCAATACCTCTTCCGTCGTAGCGGAGGTTTCTTCCGTGCTTGCTGCATACTCCTCAGAGATCGCGGATACATTGGATCCAAAATCAGCAACCTTTGATCTGCTGTGGTCCATATCCCGGGATACCAAACCGAGAGTATCAATCTGACGGTTGATTGAATTTAACTCGCTTACGATCATCAGGTACTTATTCTTTGTTTCTCCAACGCTGACAGTCTGTTGATTTACTGCTTCTTTGACTATTACACTTTGGTTCACCGCAGTCTGAATATTATCCGAAAGCTCACCCAGGATACTGTCGATGACATTTGTAGAGTTTTTCGTCTGTTCAGAAAGTCTACGGATTTCCTCCGCTACCACAGCAAAACCCTTTCCTGCTTCTCCTGCACTGGCAGCCTCAATAGATGCATTCAGAGCAAGCAACTTTGTCTTTTTGGCAATATCGGAAATCAAGACAATTGCTTCCTTAATCTTGCCGGCATTTTCACTGGTCGTATCAATGATATCGAAGATGGACTGGAAGGACGCTTGATTCTGTAGCGTGATACTTTCCAGTTCATTCACGGTGATGAGACCATCCTCACTTGCAGATTTAATCTTTCCGCTTGAATCAGTAAGCTCTTTTGCGCTGTCAAGGCTTTTTCCTACGGCATCTCCAAGATTCGAAATCTCATGCACCAGTTCTTCTGCATCCTTTGCTTGATTAGAAGCACCTTCTGCAATCTCCCCAACTGTCTTGGCAATCTCATTCATGGAAGCTGTTACTTCATCAGAGTTGGTTCTCATTACCCCGGAAGCCGATGACAGCTGTTCCGCTGTCTTAACCATATGCGTGACGATCTCGCGCAGGGAATGAATGAGGGAAGCGATGGAGGCTGCTAGTACTCCGATTTCGTCAGAGCTTTTAGAATCATGTGCCTCTATGGTCAAGTCCTTCTCAGCCAGTGCATGCATGCTCAGTGTAAGTTTTCTCATGTTTGTCCTGATATAGTTTAAAATATAAGCATTTAAAATTGTAACCAAAATAGCAACGATTACAAACAAAAGAAGCAGTTTAACCGTACTGTCCTTAATGTATTTTTCTACATTTTCCTGGGATTTCAGACTATACTCGTCCAGTGCCTCAGTCATGACATTGATTTCATCTCTTGCCTCTTCAAAAAGTGCACTCTTAGCAGCGGGGTCTCCCTGCCCTGTGGCCGGATCATAGGCCTTCATCCAGGCATTGAACTCGTCCATAAATTCCTGGTATAGCTGCTCCATGGTTAAATCAGTACCTGAGTGTTTGAATTCAGAATATAATTCTGTATTTGCTTTAATATTATTGACAGCAGTATTAATTCGTTCCAGTACCTGAGATACATTTTCGTAGTAATCATTTAGCAGGGATTTCTTTGTCTCAGCGTCAATAGTCCCTCCGCTTAAGACAATTTCACGTTCCGCTACATAAGCCTGATAATAATCCCGGTCAGCATTCAAAAGAAGCGATGAATTGGTATATAAGGTATCGTAATAGGCCGCTTTCTCAGTCTTATTCAGATTGTTCATCTGATAACTGTATTGAATTAGCATTAATATGGCAAGCATAGTAATCGGAACAATAATCATGCATATTTTTGTAGAAATCTTTCTGTCTCTTATAAATTTCATAAGTTTTCTCCTTTCAAGTCATTCATCCCAAAATAATAATTAGTAACTGTTATTATTTTACTGTAATTATTATAACACATCGGTATAAATATTCAATAATATTATTTTACTAATTTGGCTATATTTAATATATTTTAATTAAATATGTTGATATTTCAGAATTACAATAAAATCCGAATAATTTTTGTGTCAGCATTTGTCAGATGCAGCAAAATATCTCACAAAACGTGAAGTTGATTAAAAACTAATAAAAATTCAGTATCCTAGTATTTTATTATACTTTGAATGTGAATTCATAAAGCACACCTTTCACTGCTTAGATGGGTAGAGAATTCTCAAGGCATAGAGCACCAAACCCCAGCGTACGGTTAGGATAATTCGCTTCCACTCTCAGATGTCTGGCTCCGTTCTTTAGGTATGCTTTGAGTTTCTCCCCATATAAATACAGATCATTTCCTTCTACTATCCCCCACTGCATCATCAATGCAGCACTTCCGGTAACAAAAGGTGTTGCCATAGAGGTCCCGGACCGTACTGCATATCCGCCTCCTGGTGCACAGGAATTGATGTTTACTCCGGGGGCTACGATATCCGGTTTTATATCCAGATTTCTGGTGTACCCGCGTCCCGAGAAAGGCGCATAGCTGTCCGTATATGCATCATAAGCCCCGACGGAAATCACTCTCTCAGCGGTCGAGGGAATGGTCAGAGTTGTAAATTCTGAAGGCAAGAGGAATCTGGTAGCTGGATTTTTCACCCCTCCTGCCGGAAGCCATAAATCAAAATTGCCTGTGACTATGCGTTTTGGTACAAGTTCAATCCTCCATACCCCAGAATTAATATATCTACCTGTTGGTATGAGCTCGATGTAGATCTCCTGCTGCTGATTAAAAGGGGTTGGTTCTCCATAATAGATAAATATCTGTGTCTGACCAATGGGAAACTGTTGTGTGCCTAAAATCTGCGGAATTGGACCTACCCTGGTTCCGTTGGGCGCAGTAATACTGATATCAAAATGGTCATAATAATTCTTCCAAATCTGTAGATTTAGTGAGAATTCAAACTCACTGACCGCAACTTGTATTAGTGCATTATTTCCCATTGTGAGTATTCCCTGCGCGTGATTACCACTGGCTCCTTCATTACCCGTGCCAATCACGATGGCGCTTCTCCAGACATTAGAGCTATCATTGATAAAGCGCTCCAGAAGGGAGCTTCCGGTATGGGAGCCATAATTATTACCGAAGCTGATATTGATTGCAATCGGTTTATTTACAGAGATCGCATATTGGATCGCGTAGTTTAGCCCCTGCATCAGCTGTGTGGTTCTCGGAAAGGAATCTCCGATTGATATCCCCAGCTTCACTACCACCAAATCACTTTTGGAAGCCACGCCCCTGTATAGTCCATTACTTGCCCGACCATTTCCGGCAGCAATTCCTGCCACATGGGTACCGTGGCTAAAAAACAGTACGCATTTTGTTGTGCATTATACACAAAATAGCAAGTAATAATTCTTGCTATTTTGTTACTTTAGTGTATTTTTAACGTTGCGTAGCTGAAAAACTATATATTCCAGTGTATTTCAACATCTCTATTTCCATATATGTCCTTCTCACCAATTTCAATATAGTCAATAAAATCATCAACTATTTCATTGGTTAGCTCTTCAAACTTTGCATATTTCTTAGCCATGGCAACAACATCAATTCTTGTGACATTTTCTTTTTGTAAAGACTCAATGTCACTTTTTATTTTCTCGTGTTCCGCTTTAAGCTTATTTAAATCATTTTCGAAATTATGTTGGTTCGACATATACATAGTCTCAGTGACGACACCCTTAACCTTATCCATGTACAGCGTTGAAACAGCCCTTTTAATATCATCTATCTTAATTACTATATTCTTTAACTCTTGCTGTTTCCCATTCAACTTTTTCTCAAGACTTATGCGACCAGTTAGTATCTTTTCAATCACGTCGTTATTAGCTTCATCATTAAGCACACTATCAATTAAATTGTGAATTTCACTACTTACTAAATCCATCAATTTATTTAACGATACTGTGTGTGATGTACATTCTTTATTCCTTGTTTTATTCGCTAATTGACACCTTATGTAAGATTGTCTGTTAGGACTGTATCCACCTGTTTTAATCATGCTTGAACCGCAATCTTTACACTTAATCTTACCAGCTAAACAATGTGCTTTTCTTTTTTCACTACTCAAATTCGTACTAACTGTGCGCTTGGATTTCATCAGTTGCTGAACACGGTTAAATATACTTACGTCAATGATAGCTTCGTGATTATTCTGAATTACGACCCATTCGTCTGCAGGAGCTATTACTACTTTTTTACTCTTATAACTTACTTTTTTCTCTCGTCCCTGTATTAGTGTACCTACATAAGCCTCATTATTCAGAATCCTTTTAACAGTCGAAATACCCCAGATACCGTATTGCGTTGAAAAATTAGAAGCATAAACGTTTTGATACTTGTATCCAAGAGAGTTTTTATACTGCGTTGGGGTAAGGATCTTTTCGTTCGTGAGGATGTTCGTAATCTGCTTTACGCTGTATCCCTGCAAATACAAATCAAAAATCTTTTTCACAACTTTTGCAGCTTCGTTATCTACCACTATTTTATGTCTGTCTTCCGGGTCTTTCTTATAGCCATAGCAAGCAAAACTACCGAGAAATTGTCCATCCTCCATCTTCTTTCTAAATACAGCTTTAATGTTTTCACTCAATTCTTCAACATACCATTCGTTTACAAGACCGTTTATCTGTCTAGCCTTTTTGTTGCCTTTTATGTTGGTATCAACGCCATCGACAACTCCAATAAATCGTATGCCCCATTCAATAAATAGCCCATTGAAGTACTTTTCAGAGATCTCCATGTCTCTGGTAAATCTGCTCTGTGATTTACATATAATCACATTAAATTCACCATTCTTTGCATCCAATAACATCTTGTTCCAACTCGGTCTGTCTTTGTCGGTACCGGAGTAATCGTCATCACTGTAAACCTTATAAATCAGCATATCGTGATCCGTTGCATAATCCATAAGTAACAGTTTTTGATTTTGAATACTTTCACTATCATCTCCTTTGTTTAATTTATCAAAATCTTCCTTTGACAACCTACAATAAATTGCCGCTCTATCCATAATATCTTTTGCCCCTTTCGAGTGTAAAAAGAGGTTAGATAATCGCTTGCTTATAGTATACCATGTATACAACGCAAGTAAAATATATCTTACCTCTTTTATCTATTAATTGTTCTTTCTCTCAATCATCTGTACGACTATCTGTAATATTTCTTTTTCTCGTTTTTCTTTATCAACTTCCTTGAAGTGATTATGAACCACTAATTTCCCCATAGTGCCACCGACCATACTTTCACTTATTACATTATATTTATCAGCAACCTTATCTATCACCAATTCCACATTTAACACCATCCTTAGTATAAAATTCTTATATAGAGTTATTGTGTGGATAGATAACTTGCCCATTATGTATATAAATAAGGAATGTCCATTATTAGGTAGCCTATAAATTCGAAATATGTAACAAAAAAGACCGGTGCATCAACAAACATCAGTCTTTTCATGTTATTTTTCTATACTATAATAATGATTGAGGTGCAGAAACTTACGATTTAGATGGTCACTTCATCCATCAAATCTGTTTTATTAAAATCACAACAGATTTAATTCATTTATTGAGTATTAAGATACCAATAAATAGATTTCATTTTTTACAGTATTTTCATCCTTATTCTTGGAAATCTCTAATAATCTAAGTACAATTTGACATTATTCACCTTTAAGAATAAAATTAGAAACAGCAAATTCATTAACAAAAATTCAATCAAAATTTATATACTAATATCCCGAATTGGAGGCTTCATTAATGAACAGTAAAACTGATGAGATTAGACAGTATATCTTTCATATTCTGCAAAATGCCAAATCGAATGGCCATCCATATCGCGACATTCGCGCCGGCGAAATACTAAAAGAAATGAACTTAGGAAATGTACCTGCGATTGTATGCAATGCCATGCGAAGCGTCCCTTGCTTTGATACTTATGATGTATTGGTCACTCCTCCGAGTGGTAATAGTACCACGCTGCTCCATCGATACTATTTCGACGGACTCAAGCCATCCGCAGATATGCCCAAACCAATCTATTCCTCCAATCCGTTTCCAAAAACAGATGTCAATCATTATCGTCAAATATCAGGGTCAATTGGATCATACCATACCAATGATTTGCTAAATAATGCTCTCACCTTTTATAATAAGCTGAGCACAATAGAAAATCATCGTTACCGTTCTTGGGAACATTGCTATTCCTTTTTTGCCAAGCATCAAAATACCGTCGATGAAGATATCATCGATTTGATGTGCCTGCATCTATCTAACTATTTAGCTAGTTGGGGAATGTTCCGTGGTGCGGCATTTCTACTACAGAAGGATTACCGGATACACCTTGATGTAGTTCACCTTATATTGAATGAACGGTATCACATATTAAGGTCTAGTTACATACGGGATATTGCACTTGATGAATACATAATTAGAATCTTTGAGTTGAGTGAAAGCATTGCCGAGATCTATCGAAAAAAGACTACTGATTTTGAAAATGAAAGCGGTAGAAATGCCTCTGATACACTGATAACAAAAATCTTACTCGGCGTATTTGGATGTGTCCCTGCGTATGACAGATACTTCAAAGAGGGACTTCGACTCACTAGAATAGCATCTGGACAATACAATCCGAATTCGATTTCCCAGCTATTGAAATTCTATGATCTGCATTATGATGCATTTGAAACCGTTCGGCTAAAAATTAGTGAAAATGGTGTAGAATACCCCCCGATGAAAATCGTAGATATGTGCTTCTGGCAGCTCGGTTATGAACAGTCAACACAAAACCCAGCTTTCAAATCATCAAAACGAGGTAAATAACCATGCAGATTGGATTTATAGATTTTTCGAAAGAAGAACGAAATAAAATTTTAGCTACGCTTAAACTTCTTGGAACGCAAACCGCACTTGATGAACTTGGTATAGGAGTAATCCGCGATGCATACGCAGACATCCTGTTCCCAGGTATCTCCACCATCCAGACGAGGGCAAAATATTTCGTCCTTATTCCTTATTTGTTTGAACGAGGATCAAAGCAAAAAATGTCCAGTGGGAAGGAACTACAAAGGTGGATTCATACTCAAGAGGACAAGCTTGTAGAAACTCTTGTAGCAAACAGCCCCAGTGAAGAAACTGGCATCATCGGGAAAAATGCGTTGAAACAGAAACGTGCAGTAAAAATGAAACCCTCCGGCATCTACTGGAATGGTCTTCGTACCTACGAAATCATACGAAATCCACGGGTATCCATTAGTGCAGCTTGCAATGCAATATGGAGCGCAGAACAAAAGAAGAGGGAGACAGAAAAGAAAACCGAAGGTGATACTTTTGATGACATCACTGCTGGTCAAGGAAACGGAACGCTGTTTTCGCCATTAAAACCGGATAATAATTTTGAGCAGAATGCTTCCATCAAACTGACACGCAGAGAAGCTGAGTTTTTGGCTGATCGAATCACAACAGCCACATTATCAAAGAATTCTCTCTTGGCTTTTCTTATTAAGAACCGATTGGTGCCACACAGTTTTGATGAGATCCCTGTAGATTTGCTACCTGATGAAATAAAGAGGGACTATCTGCTTGCAAAGAATTTCTCTGATTTTATAATCGGTGCGCATATCAGGTATAATGTCATCTTCTCCGACTACAAAGATGAGGACATGATTAACAATTATTCCGTTTGGCAGAAGGAATTTATGAATCGTTGCTTTGATCTGGATGCTATTTTGAACCGTATCTCGTGTCATGCTGATACTGATGCCTTTTGCTGGAATTTTTGTAACTGCGTAATGAATGGTGACGAGAAAGAGTTGGATGCACTGATTATCGCTCGTGAAAAATCGGTAAAAGGAGATCGTTCCAAACTCAGTAAACCAATGGAATACCACTACAATTATGATCGCCCGGTTCATAATTACCGGCTGGATTACCGTTTCGGAAGAGCAAGTGTTATTATCGAAGACATTATTCATGGACTGGAGGGATAGAGATATGTCTACAATGTTTGATACCGCTCATAACCGCTATAGCTATAGCGAATTATTACAACCGGATCTCGGATTTCACTTGGACTTTGCCGTAGGATTAACCTATTCTCTCGATCTTGAAGCCTTGCTCGGTATTCCTGTAGCGCTCGGTTTACTAGACGAAACAGACTCTGAACTGATGCAGAGTCCATTTTATCTATTGGAGGCAATTCGAAAAAGTAGTAATGATCTGGCCATTTTCTGCAATGCCGGATGCATTTCTCTTCCTCATAAAATTCAAAGTGTCTACTCTCTGTTGGAAAACAGTGTTTTTGAGGTCAAATTAATGAATCGCAAGAGCTTTCACCCCAAGCTGTGGTTTCTCAAATATAGCAATGAAGAAGGAAAATCCTATATACGGCTGCTAGTACTCAGCCGTAATCTTACCTTTGATAACAGTATCGACTTATGTGCCGCTATGCAGGGAGATATTACCAAGGTAAAAAGAAATAAAAACAAACCTCTGGCCGATCTCCTGCTCTTTGTAAGCGATTATTCAGACAAAGCAAAGCGAAAGAGAATCCTTGAATTTGCGGAGGATCTTCTTCATGTGAAGTCGTTCGATATCAATCATCCCTTTGAGGATTACGAGTTCTTTCCGCTTGGAATTAACGGATACGAAAAAGAGAACACCTCCTTATTCCGTCAGAAATACGATATTTTCGTTGTATCTCCATTTCTAAGCAATGACATTATCAAAGAACTAGCGGATTGCCCATACCGAAAAGTTCTTGTCACAAGGAAGTCCTCCGTGACCCCGGAAGCCATGAAGCTTTTTGACAGTATTTACATAACAAAAGAGCTACTGAATGATAATGAATATGGTGTGAAGCAGGATATCCATGCTAAGCTTTATTTCACTGTTACCGACCAGGGGAATTACCTGTACCTCGGCTCCGCCAATGCTTCGCATAATGCCTTCCACAATAATGTCGAGTTTCTGTTACGACTGAAGTACAAGGCAAATTGCATAGGATTTAAGACTTTTTATCAGGATTTCATTCCCGATGATAACTGCCCGTATGAACAGATCACCGTTGTCCCCACGGCATTGGAAGAGGACAAAGTCCAAGTAGAAATTGATCAGGCTTTTCAAACAGCGATTTATGCGATTAAGGGAGCCGTTGTTATGAGCGACCATGGGGCATATGATATTATCATTCATTCCAGAAACTTCATATCAGACATAATGATAAAAATAGCTCCGCTGCAGCGACCGGACTTATTGACTTCTCTACTATCTGAAACCTTACTTCAAGGACTTCTCCTTAGAGAACTTAGCGAGTTCTATATATTGGAGGTACAAGGCCAGAAAATAGTGATCAAAATCAGTACGAAGGACATACCCGCCGGTCGTGATGATGCTGTTTATAAAAGCATCATCGATACAAAATCAAAGTTTATATCCTATATTTCATTTATGCTCTCTGAGGACTATGCAACCGGAATCCTCGAAGAAGCAGAAGCACTTCGCTTATTTCAAAATGACGCTACGGACATACACTCCTCCCCTGTATATTCAGCGGTATATGAGAAAATGCTGAAGGCTGTTCATCAGAATCCGAACAGACTGAAAGAAATTGCGGACATTATAAAGCGATTGGAACCAGATATCATTGGACAGGAATTTCTCGATATGTATCAACAATTTGAACAAGTGGTTAGGAGACAAAAGAAATGAAGCCAAAGGACTTTCAGCAAGCAACCGCAAACCGAATACTCGCTGTCTTTCGTGCGGGACAGCATCGAATTCTGCTTTCGGACGAAGTCGGTCTGGGAAAAACCATCATAGCACGGGATGTCATCCGTCAGGTTTCCGATTGGCATAGACTCGAGAAGAAGGATGATCATTTTAAGGTAATCTATATCTGTTCCAATATCAATATCGCGAATCAAAATGCTCATAAACTTGGAATCAAAGATCAAATGAATATATCGGAGAGCCGCCTTTCTATGCAGCATCTCAAGATCTATCAGAACAACGGGAGGAATCACAGTTACGAACAGCTTATTCCCCTAACACCTGCAACCTCCTTCTCCATGACCTCTGGTTGCGGCAATCAGGAGGAACGCGCTTTGATGTTTGCACATTTAAGACGATTGCCGGTATTTAGGTCTATTAATTCCCGTTTAGCTGATTTTCTGGCCTATGATGCAAAGGTTTACTGGCACTACTTTATTGACCTTTATGAAAACAAGGTAATTGAATGTGATGCTAATGGGAGTAATTATATCATGGAAATGAGCAATCTTCTTAACCTGAAACTAAAGGAAAATCAGGATCTAATGGATAGAATAATAGTAAATCTTTCATCACAAAGCAGTTCAAAAAGGTCAGATAGCCGGCCCCTAATCAATGCATTGAGGAGAATATTCGCACAAATCAGTCTGGAAAAGCTGGAACCCGATCTAGTGATTATGGATGAATTTCAGAGATTCCGGGATCTAATCACACCATCGGATGATGAACAGGGCATGCTGACAAAGCAATTCCTCCAGGATACAAATACAAAGGTTCTCCTTCTGTCTGCCACCCCATATAAACCTTATTCAACACTGGAAGAAATCAGTCAGGATGAAAACACCGATCATTATCAGGAATTTTTGGAGGTAATGAAATTCTTATTCTACGGTGGGACAAAATATGCCGGTTTCCAACAGATATGGAAAGATTATTCAAACACCCTTCATGAAATCAATAACGGTAACTTTACCCTGCTGCTTGCACAGAAAACTACCGCAGAGAATGCATTATACCAAGGGATCTGCCGAACAGAACGCTTCAACAGTGGAATAATTGATGCCCGCGGTGCAAAGGAAATCTCCATCTCTACCGGAGACATCTTATCGTATTTGGAAATGCAGAACTTATTAGACGAAATTAATAAAGACAGCAAACGCCCGCTCCGATATCGCAATGTTCCGATAGATTATATGAAGTCATCTCCGTACTTATTGTCCTTCATGGAAAGCTATCAATTAAAAAAGGAAATTGTAGAATATTTTGAACGAACGAAAAAGTATGAGCTAGTCACTAGCACAAAGCATTTGCTGATTAAGAAAAACGCGATACATAATTATCAACCGATTGCCGTAAATAATGCACGGCTTGAGGAATTAAAAGAGATCGTTTTTGCAAACGGAAAAAACGGAGCCGAAAATCTTCTATGGCTTCCACCTTCCAAGTCATACTATACGACAGGAAGTGTCTTTGATAAGAATAAAAACTATTCAAAGCTTCTTGTTTTTTCCTCATGGGAAATGGTTCCCAGAATGATATCACTGATGATTTCCTACGAAGCAGAGCGACTGACCATCGGTAAGTTGTTCCATAACGCAAAGACCAAACGAGGCAGGGGTTATTTTGCCACCAAAGAGGATCGCCGTTATGGTATTACACGCCTCAAAAATGAAACGGAAGAAATCCTATGCTACGCTTCACGCACACTTGCCCGACTTTATGCACCGGATCAGCATATCGGCCAGGATATCCGGCAGATACGAAGGGAATTATCAAGGCAGCTAGAACCAAGGATAGCTGAGGTCAAGAAGAAATTTCAGCTTTCCGAAAGCTCTGCTGCTGGAGCAAAGGCAATGTTAGAGTTATTGAAGGTCATGGATCAAGATAAATATGCGAATCCCACCACACTTCCTTCCAATGCTGTTGAGCTTCTTGTCAATATGGCAATTGGCTCACCGGCTATCTGTTTATTTCGCCTGCTTGATGCAAGGGAACCTCTGGCTCGGGATGTAACTGCCAAAGTATTCATCAGCCTCTTCAATAAAGCGGAAAGCTCAGCTGTCATAGATTTATTATACGGAAGCAAGAGCGATGATACTTACTATGAAAATGTATTGAAATACTGCGTCGATGGGAATCTTCAGGCAATGCTTGATGAATATGCCCATGTTCTCGGAGAAACCGGAGATGATCTTGCAAAAGGTATTGTGGATGCATTTTCCGACACTGCTTCTCTACAGATAGATACCTTTGAGTCCTTTACTGGTTCAGAGGAAGAAAAGCCTCGTATGAGAGCACATTTTGCCGTTGGATACTTCAATTCCAGAATCAGCGATGAGAATGTACAGCGCACTGAAAAAATAAGAAAGGCATTCAACTCACCGTTTCGTCCATTTGTGCTTTCAACAACCTCTATTGGCCAAGAAGGGTTGGATTTTCACAGCTACTGCCGTAAAGTCATGCATTGGAATCTTCCATCCAATCCTATCGACCTGGAGCAGCGGGAAGGACGAATTAACCGCTACAAATGCCTTGCTGTTCGCCAAAATATCGCATACCGTTATGAAGCAGAAAAAACCTGGGACGAAATGTTTGCCAAGGCTGCAGCTGAAGAAAAAGGATCCCATCCGGATCTCGTTCCTTACTGGTGTTTAACCGATTCTTCGAATTTGGCAGTCAAAATAGAACGAATCGTTCCTATGTATCCCCTCAGCCAGGATCTGTTGCGATATTTAAGACTAATCAAAATCTTATCCCTTTATCGACTGACGCTTGGCCAGCCAAGGCAGGAGGAACTGATTGAGTTAATCAGCCGGGAAATGGCCGGGGAAATAAACGACAAGATGTTTATGAATTTGAGTCCGTTTTATAAGGCCAAACTTTAGACTATTCTATTACATTAGTTAGTGTCAGCTGATGCACCTTGAATGGGAGCACCAGCTGACCTAAACTTAACTTGTAATAAATATAATGGGAAGTTAAATTCCTTACATTATGCCGTTAATCTTTATTTTAATAACGGCATCTACATGTTATTTAACAACTCATCAATTTTACCCAATTCATATTTACTCATATCTTCATAAAATTGCCTATCTACTTTATCATTACTTCTCTTGATTGTTAATTTTCCTACAATAGCCACGCTGACAACTAACATAAAATGAATAAAAAAAAATATCATATTATCATTCGAATATATAATTTGCATAGGATCAGTCATATCCATATTATGGGATATCATATGTATTCCATCTATAATTCCAGTGATGATATGTGTAACTATATACGATACATAAACCCCTAAGAAAGCACCAAAAATTGTAATCATAAAGTTTAATCTAACATCCATACGCCATTTAAGTTCTAATATTAATGTGCTTTTTCGTTGATATAATATCATTTCTATATTATCCTTCTGAACACCTACAAGGTCTACATAAAGTTTATCTATTTTATCTTTACAACAAGTAACACATCGGCTTCTAACACCCTCGTTTTTCACACCATCTATTGTTTCATACTCTTTTTCAATATTCATATATTCTCCATATTGGGTAGTTGGGCTACTGCACTCTCGCACAAAAATCTCTCACTGCAACTAATGCCTTTTTATTTCCTAGACACTTGGCCATCGTCAATCTATTGGCACCATTCCCATCTATATAATATTTATTGTCCTTCTTAATAACCTCTGGATACTCGTGATAAATGGTCATTGTATCTGGATGTAACAATAATTCTTCAAAGATATCCGAATTGTATCTAGTGAAATTAGTTAATTTACATGCTCTTGTATCTAAAGCTTCTAGCCACGATATTTCACACCAATTTCTATTTGTTCCAACAACATCATCCGCATTAATAATCTCAATAGTAGGAATCCCGATTCTTTCACAGTCTCCGCAGTCCTCTACTATAATTTTTTTCAATTCATTTACACGTTCCTCTGATAGACCTAATTTTTGAATTTTTTCTTCAAGTGTCATATATTTACCTCTTTTCTTCTCATCATTCTAATCAGATCTTAAATATAGTGGGAAGTTCGCTTAAATCCCTTTAAAAATGAAATAATCTAACTCTGCAACTAATTCATAAGTCTATGATTTTCCAATTCTTTTTTTGAAAGAAACATTGTATTAGTAACCATGTAACTTGTAATATATTTCTGTATTATAGTTTGTGCATTTTCGGTAAATTTACCGGAAATAGCAATAATCATTTTAGATATATAGATTTCTTTACCGTTTGTCATCTTATATGGTATTTTAAATGCACTCTCTATTTGATTCGATATCTCAGTTATACTAGAAGTCGCAGATCCTTTCATATCTCCAGCTTTTGCTTGAACGCCATAGTATTCTGTTTCTTCAAATATGTTTTTAGTAACCAAAACATAATCCTTACCAAATTCCTTATTTCCATGATTAAAAATGACTTGTTCAAAACCTATTTTCTTAAAGAATGGGGTTAAATACATATTGCAAAACATCATTTCATCTTTCTCAAATTCTGGTATCCAGTAATTCCCTTTTAACTTCCTCTCTATTATTTTTTCTATATTATTACAGTATTCATGACAATATTTAAAGACTTGTTCATAAAACTTGAAATCATCTATATTAAATAAAAATGAAATAAAAAAGGCTCTAAACATTGGATCTTCTTCATCATATTCATAGTTATTTACATAAACACCATCCATTGGTTGGCATATTTCATGCATTGTAAGCATATACTTTTTCATTGCCCAATCTTTATAAAATCCATCATAATCACCTAATTTTTGTAGTTCAACCCATAATATATTCCCAAAACGGCAAACATTGATTTGTTCGAAAAATCCATCAAAACAATTACCTGACCAAACAACATTCTCTTCAAAATCGCAGTTTAATACATCAGTTTCATTTTCTTCAATACAACCTACAATTTCTCCAGATGATCTTTCCCTAACTTTATATGCTAAATCGCAATATTTCTCAATTTCTGTCTTATCAAAGTTGTTATTCAATTAGTCTTCCCCCTATTCATATACTATATTTTCCTTAGATTGGAACTTCTCATCATTCCGCTTATATGCTTTTTGGCTAGAACCTTGTACATATGGCTATACTCAATTAACAGAAGTAGGGTAACCATATGCAATCAAATAAATCAAGCCGATTAGTTGAGCAATACTTGTCTTACCTTATTACTATCATAGGCCGCAGCAACAACACTATATTAGAATACCGCTTAGATCTGTTGCAGTTCTTTGACTTTGTTGCAACTAGTCGACTCCAAAAATGTTCGAATTTTCAATTTGTTGACATTGAATTTATTCGTTCTATTAGCCTTGGGGATATGTATGAATTTTTAGCCTATTGCCAAAACTCACTTCATTCTGCACCGGGTACAAGAACAAGAAAGATTGTTTCTATGCGAACCCGTTAACCATGATGATCAGCTGAACATCGTGGCTTTCATAGTTTGATTAACTTAGTTAAAACATCCAAGCTATTATAACTCATTAAGAATTTTTGATATCCTTGTCTTCATATCTTGGTACATCATTTCATTAAAAGCTTCACTTTCACTTTTGTATTGATTTTGGCCATTGCTTCTCTAAACTGATCAACATTTATATCCAATACTGCGAAGATAAGGTGAATCTTCAATTAGTTGATTTTTGCCACAATGCTAACCTTTATAATAATTTTCAATGTTGACAAGTACCATTTTAGGAATATAGTAGTAATATATATTATTATTCCAATCTCCAATGCGATCTGTTTGCCGATAATCATTATTATATATTTCTTTCGAAATACCAAAAAAGTCATAAACGTCGTCTTTATCAAAAAATGAAATTAGCGGACCTAGTTTAGCATTAAAATCTTGGAACTCAATCACTTCTCCAAATTCATTATTGATTTCGATTTCATCTAATGTCAAATGGGAATCATAATCTATATGTGTGTTCTTCTTATTATAATTTATTTTTGAATACGAGTGACATGCTTTAGAGGTCCTAGCACCACAACCACTACAAGAAGCCACTCTCCTACTACATATAACAGAACATGAACTTGCTAAATCCAAATCTATTTCCCCATTATTCTCATAGTAAAAAACGGAGTATGTTGTTACTGTATCGTATACGCTCCCGTTAAGAAAATTCGAGACAGCCGGCATAATTCCAGATCCTGCTGTTGGAGTAAATAAAGGTTTATTTTGCAGCAGATAATGCTGGCCACAGTTTATATTAAATTGGCCCAGTCCACCATAATTATATAGTTTTTTCTTGTTTTGAACAAAAGATACTCTAAAATAAGAACTGTGTTTAATAATTAATAAAGTATCACATAGTTCTCGACGCATTATTCCCGTAGTAAAACGAAAATCAACGTATTTCTGATGATACATTCTGCTGTAAATATTGGGCTGTATATTCAATACATCTACGAGAATCTTCACCAGCTGAGGCTCTGAAACTTGTGCCGTACTTTTTCCCGTTTTATTACAATATGACATTACTTTGCTATTAAATTCTTTTTTCAGATTCATTGACGCCTCCTATGCGCACGAGTAACCCCTTTAAAGTTAATACCTTCTACTCAGAGTCTCCATTATTCACGAATTGTAGCATCTGTCCATCAAAACATAATGAGAAGTTAACATCCTGTAATAGTATGGAGCGATTCTATGAAAAAAGCATTGTTCAAGTAGTTTACTAATAGCTCTTATAGAGTTTGATAAGCTTATTAATCTGTATTGTGGATGACTGCCATCATAAGACATTTTCATTCTTTGTATTAAATATCAGCTATCATATTGCATTCGTTATTTCCTTAGGGCTGATATTATCCATACTCTTTTCTTAATCGCTAGCTAGAATCGAACCTTTTTGATTATTTGATTCCATTGTAAATGCAAACCGAACCGATTATAAATATATAATTCATTGGTAGTTTCTAAATACTATTTTTCTTCAACCATATGGGTTATTAATATAATGGGAATGACCAACACTATTCATCAGCACTCACAATATATTTTTTCATGACACTGGATCAGCCAGTTTTTTTACATCTGTGTCAAATTCATCACCTGTTATAGGAGAAGTGGTAAAGCGTTCATCAAATAAATCTATCAAGTTTTCCACATCTTGATATGTGTGAAGGTTTAACTTGTCTCCCGTGGTATCAAATACACCTTCCCATCTTGGTACTGTTTTCACCTTTTCCAAAAGTTCGCTGGCTGATTTGGTAATTACATGATAGTTCTTAATTCGCATCATCTTCTTGGCATACTTGGTTTGCTTTCTGTTGATATAGTCCGTCAATTTTTCACAGTTTGACACTAAGTCTAATGCAGTAATATCAGCAACAGCTCTGCCAGCGGTTGCACTTATAAACTCATTGAAGTTAAAGTGCCTTTGCATTAAGCTAGTATCTTTTGTAATAATATAGTCATCAAAGACAAGGAGATTGATTATTTTTGTAATAGGAAAAAGAGGCTCATCCATTTCGATAAATCTATCTTTATGTTCCGTAGCAAATACTTTAGCAAGGAAATTTTCCTGCTTTTTATTTGGTATATTTGTTGGAGCAATGTACTGATATGCCCAGATTGTCTTTCCATCTCTACGAAAGCGGAATACAATGGCATCTGCATTATCCCGCTCCAACACAGAAAAAGCTCCTATATTCTCTTCTGAAATACTCAAAATTTCAAAAGGATTATATTCAGCACTTTGCTTAATAAGATAGAACTTATTCTGATTGTCTGCTACATTTTCTGCCATTACATACTCAGCATCCGCTGCCAAGAATTTCTCTTTAATAACACCAGCAATAGATTTCTCAATTTTCTTCTTAAAATCCCGTTCACCATGCTCATAAAACAGGAAACGTTTCATGGTTGAATCTTCTGCTTTCATTATGATGAATACTTCAAATCCCCGCTCCTCATCCCGAAACATCTGATTCAATGCTACAGTTACAAATGCATGTGGATTTTGTTCTATTGTCTTTTCTTCTGTCACTTGGGTTGTTATTCCATCTTGTTGCTCCATTCTCATCTCAACTCTCCTCCTATGCATTTTTATTGTAAATTAAGAGAACATCATCTGTTATATTCTTCCATTTAACAATTTTATTCACATCAAGTTTCTTCATACAAATAGCTATGTATTTTTTATCAGGGTCTCTACCTGATTCTTGTAAAAAATGTATTCGGTATACCTTGTATCCCAATATTGTTAAGATTGGGTTCTGATAATAGAGATTTGTTTTCCACATCAGCAAAAATATAAGAGCAAGAATTCCGCTGAACAGTAAAAATCCTCTCATCGTAATAAGATCATTAAGCAATAGTGGAAAAACAAATGTCATAAAGAATGTAATTCCAGACTCCATCTTTTCCTCTTCAATTGCTACTTTATCTCCTGCGTCAGTGAAATCAGACATTTGTACATCTCTAAATTGCCACAAAGCAATTATTCCCGAAACAATCCAAGCAACTGATAAGATCAAAACAATAAATGCTCCAAAATACTGATTTGACCACACTCTGACAAAGACTGCAAAATCGCCTTGAAACAGTTTTTGAAAGAAAAGTTTAACACTTGTTATAACATGATAATCAAAATATTTAATCATTATAAGTGCAAACAATGGAGTAAAAGACTGAATAATGAGCTTGCATTTGATTTTGTTATTTTGTCTTTCCATATTACCCCCATATAAGAAAATTTTGTCTATGAATGTTCAACCTTTCATCATTGCTATTACCAGAATTCCCGCATGCATTATTACATTAATTTTTATATTTCTCTGATAAATGTATTTTACCATATTTCGTCAGCATAACAAGATATATTTGGAAATATTACACGCTACAGAACTTCTCACATTATATATGGATTGTCTTCATATAGATATCTATTTGATTAAAACACAGATATATTACAATCTATAGAGCACGTTATGGCATATCTATTGTAAAGTGGTAAATGCCAAGACCGCAGATATACTTGCTCTATATCGTAGAAAGTGAACCGGATTGGTATGTGAAGCAGGTCACGGAGGACTTTGTGGTAAGGACAGAGTGGTTTCGTCTTAAGATTACTCATGAAGCAAGGTTGCATGGAACAGATGCAAGACTATTCGAGCCGAATACACCAAATAGTCCGCATCCTGTTTTCTCACAATTAAGGAACCCGTGATTTTGTCAACATAATTTATTTGTAACTAATGAAAATCTTTGGAGAAAAGAATTATGATATCCAGGCAATTGGTAAAGGAGAATTTTATGAATAACCAGAAAAATATTAAACGATTTGAAAGTCTCTTAGAAAAAGTTAATCGGAATGGAGTAAAAGAACTGATTAATTACATCAGAGCTGATACAGACTTTTATTCTGCTCCGGCATCTACGCAGTTCCATCTTGCATGTGAGGGTGGTTTATTGCAGCACAGTCTCAATATATATTACAGTCTGGCTTTCAAAAAGCTGAGTCTCATGTGGAACAAAGTTCTTGAAAATATTGATGATGAAAGTATAATCCTTGTTGCTCTTTTACATGATTTATGTAAAGCCAATTTTTATGCCAAAGGTACAAGAAATCAAAAAACATACGATGTAGACAAAGTAGCAGCTGCACCAAAGCGCGATGTAAAACACGATGATATGGGTGATTTTATTTGGGAATGTGTTTTAAAGTATGGAATTGATGATAAAATACCCCTTGGTCATGGAGAAAAGAGTGTTATACTCATAAGCCATTTTCTTGAATTAACGATAGATGAGATTATGGCAATTCGGTGGCACATGGGTTTTAGTGAGGACAAGTCTTTGTATCCGAGTCTAGGAAAAGCTATGGAAGAATATCCACTTGTTTTAGCACTCCATGAAGCCGACCTGGAAGCATCAAAACTCATTGAAGCTCCCTTTGGAAATAAAGCAGAAGCGAATAATATTTTGCTAGAAATGGTAGAACGTCCAGCTCATAATAATGACGATAACGAACCAAATCCCTTTGATGAGCCATAGAAATTTTGTGTAAATCATTTCATATATAAAAGATCCTTACATATACTAAGAGCTCTCATAATGGAGAGCTCTTTCATTTTACCTTTGAAGATGTTTTTGGAAGCAAAGAAATTTTATATTAAAGATGAGAGAATTCAATCATGTTTACATTTTCAGTACCAGTCAAAAACCAACATACACAAGAAACTATCTTAATTAACTTTAGAACAGGCCCCTTGGCAAGGGCAATCGAGGATGTGAGCTCATAAATCTTGATGTCTCAGCTCTCTCATCCAAACCACAGTATGGTCTTTATTCCTTATTTATTACGTGACGGTTTTACTGAATGTTTTCATACCTTTCACAGCTAAGGTATATCTTTGTAAGCGACACAGGTTGGCAAAGGGTCCCTTCTGGTTAGAATACCAAATGGGACCCTATATTTTATCTTAAACTAGATCTTATCATTTTTTGAATATGCGTTTCTTGTATTCTTCAACCCAAATTAAGACAGATTCTTTAGATGCGCTGGCTTTAACACCTTTGATGAATTCCTCAAGCTGTTCATTAGCTTTATCTGGATCTCCTGCAAAAGCTATGTCTCTTGCTTTATATGCGATTTGAGCGCAGTCAATACAAAGATGGAAAGTTGAAACAGCTTCCAACACCTTTCCTCGCTTTTCTTTTACTCCGCACCTCGCACAGATTTTAATATTCTTCATTGCTGGATTCCTCCTCTGAGACTTCATTCATTACATCTCCGATCGCGATAATAACTTCCTCATCATTAGGCTCGAGATGTTTTGATATAACAGTACGTTTGGCAAGAATCGGCTTAAGAATATCATTGCAAAACGCTTCAAGTTCACGGTATTGCTCTTTTGAAGAATATAAAGATTTCATTACATTTTTTAACTTCTTCGTGTTTTCTTTATCTTCGCTCAAAGCCGTAAGGAATTCCTTGATTTCTGATTCACTAAGCATATTATCAAGGCAAACATTCATTACAACCGAATTGAAGAGCCTTAGCAAAATTTCAGCATCGTCTTCACGTACAAGTTTTCCAATTTGATTAGAAGCAAATCCTGCGCCTCCACCGCCAAGTAGACCTGCACCAAAGCCAATTGCACCGCCTACACGCTTGTCTACGGACTTGCCCAACTTTTCTCCAATTTTTGCAGTTGCCATAGCCGCTCCCGCAACAGCCGCTGCTGTTCCTGCGAATGAAGCGATAAGAGATGACATATTCTTTAAATATTGGCCAACAGACATTTGCTGAGTAGATACTTTGATTGTGTCTGGAACAGAAAACACAACAAACGCTACGCCTTCTGTTATTACATTGCTTCTGAGAGCCTTTGCTAAGGATTTTTGTGCGGCGCCACCATATATCGCTTTTTTTCCTAGTAATGCGCGGAATCCGTTAATCAGTTTTTGAACAGTCTTAACCCCAAGTTTCTTTATGATATAGTCTGATGCCGGAATTAGAGCCTTTGATAAACTTGTTCGCGCGATCTGGCTCGATATAATTTGGCTTACAAGAGCAAAACCGAAAGTCTGAAGCCCAACAAGAGCAGCTGCTTTTAGAGATTTCTTGGCATCTTTACTGTTTGCATAAGAAAAGCCAAAAGTTATTAAAACAGAAATTCCAAATGCAAACGAGCAGTTTACTGCGCCTGTCGCTGCATCGTAGGTTATTGATTCAAATGTCCCAGCCTTTGCCAGATTACGAGCCTGTTTATATGTAAGCTTACCCTGACGAATGATATCGTAAGCCTTATTAGGATCAGAAATTCCCGGAACACTACCTTCTTTGATTTTCTTTTTCATTACCTCAACAGCTTGTGCATATTGATCTTTTGGTACTTCAACCATCATCGGAGTCCCATCAAGAGTTATATAGCGATATTCTTTTGCCCCTGTTGCTGCATTTTTCTTAAAGCAGTTGCCTACTGAGGAATTGGCGCTATTGCAATACTTACATTGCACAGGGCGTCCATTAACCACTTTATCCGGACCATTTTTTGCGTTATCACGACCTACAACCTCGGCAGCTTCTCCACTAATTCTGTCAAGTAATGCTCCTGCTTCTTCAGCATAAATACCGTGCCCGGTTTTAGTTTGGTCTGCACCATATGCGGCTGCAAATGAGATTCCATCTAGCCCGAGAGTATTTAAATAAGCAACTGTTCCAGATTCAGCAAATTTCGATACAGCACTTTCAAAATTGCGCTTTTTTATTACTGCTCTATTAAAAAATTCTGCTATGGCTTTATTTGTAAATCCAGTATAGCTTGTCTCGCCAACTGTTATCGAAATTAAGTTACTTTCAATTTTTATAATGTAATCATCTGGATCAAATAAATCCCACGGAATTATCTGATAAATGAATTTTATATGTTCCGTATTATTTCGACCCTTGCCTTCTTCTGCTTTAACATTTACTTCTTCAACACATTTTTTATTTGCTTTTATAATTATGCCTTTATCTGCAATAACAAGACCGCTGGGATGGTGTCCAAGACTTTCGGCAACAGCCCAAAGTATTTTATAGTCACTCGGCACAGGAAATAAACGTTGTATTTTCTTAATATATCCGTTGGTAAGCTTATCTCCAGTTGGAAGTTCGCTAATTTTAGGGATTAACTGTTCATCCATTTAGCTTAAACCTCCTCAATTATGATATCAAAGGTTTCATCAAAGTCAGTGAAATCTGATTCACGGCAAACTTTAAAATCACATATGCGAGTTCCTTCATCTTCTTTTGTAAATCGGAGTTTTACTTCTTCTAAAACATCAAAGATATTTATGTTAAGTTCTTCACAGATTGATTTAAGCTGTGCATAATCAAAATTAAGCAATTCTGGGTGAACACTAATTGGCTGGATCTCATTATCAGAAGAGTCCGAAATAAAAAGCTTTAATATATTATCATCCGTAAGAAAAATAGCCACGAGTTGTCTATCTTTAATAATATCGTTGATGTCTCTCTGCATCCCATTGGTGAACTCGTCTTTCTTTACAGCAAACTTCCACTTTTTATAATTGTAAAGTTCCAAGGCAAGCCCAGTGTTTAGAATAAGCGTGAGCACGGCGGCATCATCTAGCCATCCGATAACAGGGATTACATCTGGCACAATATCGATAGGAGAAACCAGATATATCACACCCGCCACTGCTGATATAATGATACGCAAAGGTATCTTCTTGTAATTACCCTTTGCATAGTCTCCGATAAGCTCAAATAAAGTCATTAGGTCATCAACAAGTCCTCCTATGACGGGAACATTTTTGATTTTTTTGATCAACTTTTTTGCTTTTCCGAGAAGTTGGTTTACTTTATTCTCATCTTCAAGTATTCTCTTTGCCTCAGCTTCACGGGATCCTATTGCACCTCTTAGTTCTTCTTCAGAGAACTCTTTACGTTTTTCGTCCATTGATTTTCTTCCTCGTATTATATAGTAGTAGTGTTTATGGTCCCTCTCCAAGGACTGTATGCTATACTGTTGGAGACACTGTGGATTGGTTTTTTTCTCCTACCACTCGATGGTTACAGAAAGGCTCCAACCACAGTCTCTTTGTATATTTGTTAATCAGTTAGATACCGCATGACGGTTTATTTAGAACGAGGTTACAATCGCAAGGAGTCCCAGTGGTTCCAAACAGTGTCAAATACATTTCAAAGGAGTATTGCTATGATATACGCAGGAATTGATGTTGCTAAGGATAAGCATGACTGCTTTATCACTAACTCAGATGGTGAAGTACTTTTTAAAGCATTTACCATTCCAAACAACCTAGATGGTTTTGATGAGCTTTATCAGAAAATCCAGTCTGTTACAGATGATTTAACCAAAGTAAAAGTAGGCCTTGAAGCCACTGGACACTACAGTTATAACATCTTGGGATATCTTCTTGATAAAGGTCTGACCACCTTTGTTATCAATCCGTTACATACCAATCTTTACAGAAAAAGTCTAAGCCTTAGAAAGACGAAAACGGATAAAGTTGATGCCCATACGATTGCTACAATGCTCATGTCTGATGTGAACTTAAAGTCCTACTCAGACACATCTTAT
Source organism: Bacillota bacterium (assembly GCA_023414355.1). Classification (GTDB taxonomy): domain Bacteria; phylum Bacillota; class Clostridia; order Lachnospirales; family Lachnospiraceae; genus Mobilitalea. Next base: position 61,682 of record JAEZOB010000067.1, read on the forward strand.
CACAATGAGGAACTGAAGTCACTAACTCGTTATCGCTTTGATAAAGTGAAAGAACGGGCAAAACTCAAACAATCAATTTCTCGTCTGGTAACAATTCTATTTCCCGAATTAGAGAAATTGGTTCCCACCCTTCATATGGCATCTGTTTATGGCCTACTTTTTGAGCTGTCAAGTGCATCCGACATCGCTTCCGTACATTTAACCAGGCTGACAAACCTCTTAAACACATCTTCGAAAGGCCACTATGGTAAAGATACGGCTATTCTTTTCAGAGAAGCTGCAAGAACCTCGATTGGCTCTCATATGCCTGCCAAATCTCTGGAACTAAAACATACCATCCGCCTGATTCGGGAATTAGATTCCGAGATTTCTGAAATTGAATCAGAAATCAAATCCATCATGGATGAAATCAATTCGCCAATTCTAAGCATTCCGGGTATTAACTACCGCATGGGTTCCATGATTATTGCTGAAATAGGTGATTTCAGTAGATTTGATTCTCCTGATAAGATACTTGCTTATGCAGGATTATCGCCTTCTACATATCAATCAGGTCAATTGGAATCATCGTATTCGCATATGGAAAAACGTGGCTCCAGGTATCTTAGATATGCTTTGTTCAATGCAACAAAATTTGTATGCCATTGGGATCCGACTTTTGCTGCTTACTTAGAGAAAAAACGCTCTGAAGGTAAGCATTATAACGTAGCCATTTCACATGCTGCCAAAAAACTTGTCAGAGTGATTTATCAGCTAGAAAGATCAGGACAATCCTATATCAAAGCAGCTTAGATCTCTTAATATAAATATCTCCTTTTTGAGCATCCGCAAAGATGCTCTATTTGTCATGCAGTTTTCAATGTTCAAATTTACTTGAAATGCATTTACGCAATTCATTCAAAAAATTCGAAATTAGTCTTGACTTTTAATAGTTAGTCTTTCTTAATTATATTCAGAGACAATGTCACTCTATTCGCTTTGACTCAACATATATGCTCGGATGATATCATCTGGATTGACTCAGCAAGTTGTTTACTTTTCTTTGTTTTCTTTGTCTATTTTTAGTATTTTGTTAAGCCATGTACCAGCTACAGCCCCACCAATTGCACTTCCGATAATTCCAAAAGGACCAAGTGCAAAACCGGCAACGCCAAGTATTGCGGCTGATGTAGGGATGCTTGTGAGTAGACCGCCGAAGATTGAAGCCAATGTTGCGCCAGTCACTCCACCTGCAGCAGAAATAGAAACAGTATTTATCGCTTCTTTTACCTTTGCATAATCCTCTTCATTCAACTCATCACTCTTGTCCAACAGAATCGCGATAACCTGAGGAAGTACAGTGTTTTCTTTGTTTGTCTCAATTTCATGATCAAGAATGGCACGTATGGCTATATACTGTGTAAGGTTCATAGGGGATTTCCCGGTTTCAAGATTTGATATGGTTTGCTTTGTAACCCCTATCTTGTCAGCAAGTTGCTCGGCAGTCCATCCTGCAATTTTCCTTATGGCTGCGAGATTCTGTTGAAGCAGTAGGACTTGAGAATCCTTATTTTCAGTAATCCGTGGCATTATATCCCTCCTTTTAGTATATAATATCAAATAGCTATATAATTGTCAAGTATTTTATACTATAAACTATTATTTTTATCTCAATCAATCTAACCACACCAAATAAAATAAATAGGCTCACAGAAGCAGAGGTATACCACAGCCGTATACATTTAAGAACATGTCAAAAAACGTATTATCTTTCATTGTAATGGTATAAATTAAACCCGATCACACAATCTCGCTAAACTTAAAAATTATATAAAGCAACCACTCATTATGTTATATTACCTAAATCGAATATTGCTCAAGCACTAACATCACTATAATCTGCTCATGGCAAACACATACTTCTCATTTTTTACAAGAAGCTCTCCCGGAGTTATCATTTTTTTGTTATTATAAACATCTCTTTTCATCATCTAAAATATCTTCCCCTTCATATTCGTACGTCTCAGACCAAATGTCTTTACTACAAATTATTGGTTCTTCTTCCTTCCCAGGAAAACACACTAGAGTACCAAATATTTTGATATACTTAAAATAACTACTTACGCTTTTATGAAGAAAATAAATAATGGAACACTCTTTGTGTTTATCACATCACGAAGATACGAGCTCTGTGAGAACGCGATAGGAGCTCTGTTATAGAAGACTGCTATGAATTATTTTGAGTTTCTCAAAATAATTCATAGCAGTGTCTGCCTCTATATGAAAATATATTATACCTGCCTATTTTTCTGTTCCTTTTTCTACCAGACTAACAGTAATCAGGACCGTCGTTTCTATCCGGTGAACAACTAACGTGAGCACTCCACCAAGATTCATGATTCTCGCATATGGATCTTTTATTAGTGCTTGCTTCTTTAGGTGTTTAAGCACATTTAAGCAGGACCAATTTGACAGTATTTCTTTTCTTCTTATAAATCCATCCACTTCGTTTTTTATGCTTATAATCATTTTATGTCTTCTAAGCATATTTACTCTCCTTTCCTTTTCTCTTTGCTCTTATAAGAGTGCTTTTAGAGATTCCTGTTAGCTCCTCTACCTGTATGTAAGAATTTGTTTTCAACATTTCCAGCGCATGCTCCACTTGCTTCCTTCCAAACTTACTTGGCCTTCCTTCTCTATAATCAGAGTTCAGTTTTTCGATTGCTTTTCCGTCTGACGTTCGCTCCACAATCATGTCTCGCTCGAACTCTGCAAATGCAAAGAAAATATTTCTGATCAATTTGGATGATGGAGTGTTATCCATAATACCGATGTTAAGAATGTACACACGTACATCTTTATCGATGAGTTCAGATACCAGTTTGCTTCCCTCTGACATTGATCTGGTGAACCGGTCGAGTTTAGTAACGACAAGTGTATCTCCTTTTTGAATTTTAGATATCAGTTTACTGAATTTTGGTCTGTCCGTTTTCGTGCCAGTAAAAGCATCTGTATATATTTCGATTGCTCCTACATCCTTTAATGCTTTCTCTTGAATCTCTAAACTATTTCCATCCTTAGCTTGACCCTTGGTCGAAACTCTTGCATAACCGTATATCATTATTTACCCCTTTCTTAGCAATAACTTATGACGCTATGTTATGACACCTTTTATTGCATTGATTCTACGACACTATCATTTCGGTATCATTACTTCAAAGTTTTGAGTATATTAAAATCAGATATATAATGCCTTCTCTTTGTAAACTTCTTGCCTTGTGAGAAAATGATTTTAATGATTAGGTAAGAATATTATAAAAAATGCTTAAAGAGATCCCAAAGCATTTAGATCAGTCGGGCAAAAGCTTCCTTAAGGATATTGTGCCATGATCTGACGCTTACCACAGCTATGAATCACAAAGAGAACTGGCTGATGAACATCTTTTGCAGAGGCTATTTCCTGAACCAGAGGGTCCGAGAACCACGAGGAAAAGGGTTTCAATGGTTCATACACCTTCTGAGATACATAAAAATGACGAATTATCAGTTGGCCGTTCGGCCTAACCGCTTTCGTTCCTCCCTGGGAGCAATCGCTTCCGGGGCAGTCGTACATGATAAAGTTTCTAAAATTCCAAAAATCTGCGACTTTCGCAACTTTCCAAACTCACAATGTTTAAGCCCTGACATGATACTAACATGCCAAGGCTTTAATTAAAAAGACGCTTATTATTTGCCGCTTACGACACACGCGCACCATTAACAACTATTTTTGATACACCGGGTAATCTTCCCAACCGGGTACTAAATTACCATCCGTATACAGTTCATGAATATTTATTATGCAATCGGAATTTAATCCATTTCGGGATAACTTAAGTCCTTCGCACGACGTTTCCAGATATTTGATTTCATTGTTTATTTCTACTTTATAAATCTGCCAAAGAATAGGTTGATTCTTTTTGTCTACTTCAATAACCATTTTATATATAGATAAAAAATCCATAAGCTTTTTATGCTCCACAATAGCTTTTTCCTTAATCCAACCCTGTAATGTGTTAAGCATCTCTGGGCTTAAATCATCAAGAGAATTTACTTCCCCAAAATCTACATGTTCCAAAGTAGTACTCGAAGTAAAGTAAAAGCTTTCAACCTTACTATGATCTTCAGATAAACGAAAGAAATATGTATATGTTCCATAAAGATCATAATCTGTATCAGTAGTGTTACCAATTAAGCAAGGATTCATTTCATAGGTAATTCGGTTAGTATCTACCTCTATTGTGCTATTATTTTTCAAAGGACCAAATTGGAGATTAAGCACATCTTCGTAGCTCATTGCCGTAATATCTTCATACGAACGACCATCTATAATTCTGCATACTTGTTCTTGATTGGAATTGATGCTCATTACTAAGCAATCCGATAAAGATAATGCACTATCTGAAATATTTATAACCTCGATCTCGATACATTCTATCAAATGACTTTTTATATTGAGTGTTACACGCCCATGACTTGCTACTAATTGTTCTGGATCATATTTATACTTCCAATTTGTATCAGAAGCCTCTAATTTTGCTATAAAATCAGAAACCTTTACACCGGGTTTATAAACTGTATCGGTAATTTGTATTGCAAGGTCTTCTGTCGTTACATTATTCCACTCTTCAGACTTGGTATATGTTACCCCATTACTGAATTCTACATCCCATGAATGAAAAAAGTTATAAACCTTTATAACCCCAAAGCCTATTAATGAAAGTATCAATACAAAAATGATTGACCCCAAACTGAATCGTTTGTGTTTTCTTGAAGAAACAGCAGATGTTCTCGGAGTCGGTGTCTTTGCGACATATGCAGGTTTCGGAGTTAATGGAACATTAACAGGATTACTAAAACTCATTTGACTCTGTCGGCTTTTTGAAGGTATTGTTGCAACCTGCAGGCTCTGTTGATATTTGGAATCTGCATCACAATATGGACAGGTAGAATTACTTCTGTAATAAAAATGGGCAGAATTTTTTGTACATTGAACAAGCTCCTCCTCTTTATACTCTACCAAAGCCTGTTTCCATTCATCTGCAGTCGCTCTTTGTGCTGGGTCTTTTGCTCCACTCAAAAAAGACTTTTTAAATAAGTATTGAATATCCGGCGGCATGCTGTTTAAATCAGGTGTCGCTACACTCTGCGGCTTATTTCCCGGTTTAAAACAATAGTTGTCTCGTTCAACCGCTAAGTTTCCGACACCCGGAGACGACTGTGAAACGCTGTCTCCTTCTTTGATTCCGTTAAACGGAGTATATCCGTTCATTAATAATTTAAAAATATGAATTGCTAATGCAAATCTGTCGGTCTCTTGTGTAAATGTTGGTAATGATGCATTCGAAAAATCGGTACCCTTACAATGCTGTATCAATTCGGGGGCTACATATCCGTCCAAACAAACACCACAACGATATACTTTCCCGGAAGTTCTATCTGTGATATGGTAGGAATCCGTATCTAAAAAAGCTACATGCCCGGTTGTTAGATTAATACCGATATTTAATGGATTGAAATCACCAAATACATATCCCGCTTTATGAATAGCTGAAATGACAATACATATGTTAATAGCTACTATAACTTTTTGCTGATATGTAATAGGAATTTTAGGTGGATAAGCATAGATTGCTTTTAAATCCGTATCAATCGAAAGCTTTGGCATAATAAAACCAACAAAATTACCTAAGTTGTCCACCAGAATGTCCTTAGGCCACGCTATCTGTTCCATTATATCATTATCTGGAGGATTCTTAGTCATAAATAAAATTTTATCTGCTAGTTCCTCCGAAATCCTATCCTGATGATATATTTTTGCAACTAAATTTTCGTTTTCAAGGATGCTATAAATTGCCCCTTCGCCTCCCTCTTTCATTGGCTGCGAAGAAAGCTGATAGGTTCCAAAACTTCCACTATATTCCATGCCGCATCTTATTCTCCAATTCTCTTTTTATTCAAACAAATGTGGATATGCTAGTTTTTTGTATTCCTCGTCACGCTTACGCTTTAATACAGCCCAATTCGGACTCTGGTAGTAGCTTTCCGGTTGATAGTTTACTGTAACAGTATCGTCGAGCATTACCAAGACCGTTTTATCATCAGAAACCTGTTCAGCTGACATTCCTGATATAAACGTTTCCATTTTTTTCAATACTTCGTTTTCGTTGGAAGAAGAAAATTTCAGACAATCATTACTCATCATAAAGTGTGCAAGTGCTACATAAATACTAATTTCTTCTCCTTGTAGTAAATACGGAAATAAAGTTTCATATATGCCATCCGTTGCAAGTAAAACGCTGGTCACATTTTCTTTAAATCCAAATACCCAATAATTCTCACCAAAGCATAACGGATATAAACAGCCATTTTCATCTCGCTGCTGTTCTGTGATACTTTCATATGTACCATTAGAATTTAGGACAACAATACCGCTATCTCCTGAGTTGCCAAAGTACACAGTTCCTTTCAGGAAAATAGCCACAGCTAATGTAGTATCATACTGAGTCACATCGTGATTATTTTCTTTTGCTGTTTTTTCTATCGTTTCAAGTGCTTTGCAGAACGAAGCTTTCAGTACACTGAGAATCTCTTCAGGTTCTGATGTTTCTGTAAGAACATTTTCACAATAAGAAACCACTTCCCTGACTGCAATTTTAGAAGCAATGTCAGAATATAATTCACTACCCAATCCGTCTGCCACGACTCCAATTGCAAAGTTATCATTCCATCGTTTAAATAAGTGTGCATCCTGGCAAGGTGTGTTATTTTTAATATGATAATGCCCTTGTTGTGTTATACCATAAGAATAAATCATAATTTCTCCTTGTTTACATCAAATCATCAATAGTAACGGAAGCCGGCAAAGCTTGTCCTTTTATTTTTTCTCCAGGTGAACTCTGTGAAACGGCACGCATACTCTTATTTGCCCAATCGAGGAATCCGGAAAAATCGTAGCCGGCCAGTTTTAACACACGTCGACCGGAAAGCTTATGAAGCACATCCATATCAGCACCTTCAACTGCCAATGACCAGAAGGCCAACTTTTCCTGTTCTACCAATTCATTGATTTTATTTGCCATTTCATCAATAGAAGCGTCCATCGGCGCTCCATCGGAAATTAAGACAATCCATGGCTTATATGGTTCCGCTCCAGCTCTTCTGTAGAAACGAGAACGCTCTGTAACCATATTGATTGCTGTTTCAAGAGCCGCATTTATATATGTAGCACCCGATGCCTGCAATTCAACCGGCTTCATATATTCGATGGGAGAGAATTCCTGCACAACTCTATATTCAGTATTAAACTCAACAATTGCGACATCTAAAATATCCTTTGTATGCTCATCCATACATACCTCTGCTTTAAATCGGTTCAATGCATTATTCAGTTCATCAATCGGACTGCCATGTGTTCCTATGATTTTTGCCCCCATCGAGCCTGAAGTATCCACTAAAAATAGTAATGCCATATGATGTTCGCTCGCATTAACAATCTGTGGTACCGCGTCAAGCAGATTGTTGTCAAAACTAAACTGTTCCATAAAAATCCTCCTTCATTTGCATTCGATTTTATTCATACTTACGATTTTATATAATTGTGATCCATATCACAAAGGGTTACTTTGAACCTTGTAGCATGTGTGAAGTAGAGTGCCCAGTGCAAACCATAGTGAATATTATCGTTTTTTACTTTATTAATAAACTTCAGTGTCAATGTTACATTTAACTATATAGCTGAATTCACCCCATAACTTCTTATTATTAATAACTCTATAAGCGCGTGCTTTATAGTAATAGGTACCAGAGGATAGCTTCTTAGTTGTATATTTCAACTCATCTTCAGCTTTTATTGTCTTTATCAGTTTATATTCTCCATCCTTGATTGAGAATTGTGCCCGGTTTTATGTTTTTAAATATTTAATTTTTATAGTTAACAATCAAAAACAAAAATACCCCTATTGCTATGCCTTTATAGGCATTGATAAAGTTCCTTAGTATTTGGCATAAAAATCTGTGTTGTAATAATTACCAACATTTTCATTTTAACGGAATATCCGTTAAATATCAACATGCATTGACAATTTTTAATAGAATATGCATGCGAGGTGATTGATTTGGATTACACAGAACGTATATTAGCACTTAGAGAAGATTGTGACCTTAATCAAACAAAGATTGCGGAATATTTAAATATTGCTCAAACCACGTATTCAGATTATGAGCACGGTAAAGTGCGAATGCCCATTGAATGCATTATTAAACTTGCGCGTTTCTACAATGTTGACATGAATTACATTACGGGAGTGAGTAATGCAAAAAAACCTTTTCCAAAAATTTGAAGTAGCTATCAATACCATACTTAATGGGAAGGTATCTCTTATCTATAGAGATAAGCTTCCTTTTTATTTTCCTATTCAATATTGTAGGCAAGATGCTCTGAAAAAGACCGTACCGTAATATTTCATTTCTTTATATTATTATCTAACTCGTTTCTCATGTAATCTGGTCCAAAATTTCTGACCAGTTTGCCAAGCCACAACAGGACCTACGACAACCAACAAAAATGCAGCCAATTTAAAAACAAACCAGATAGGATGATCTTTGCTTTTCTTTTTCATGATTAAATTCCTCCTTTAAATAATCTTACTAAGCAAAGGCTAGTTGCTGAAAGTATAGTCTTCTTTTGGAATCCTGGGCTCGACGGCAATTGCCGTGATGATATATGTATATAAGATTTCTTTTCATGTCTGTACAATCAATGTCTTTCCAGATCTGCTTATGGAAATACTGCTGTATGATTGAGTTATCGATTTCTTCTACTGAACACGGAAGGGAAACTGATTTGCCTGTACGTCCATGGTTCTGATGCAGCAATATTTTCACTTTTGCCCCTTTGTGTTTGATTAAAAAGTACTCGACGCCATTGTAGATCAAGATTGCGGACTTGGATCTGGTGTGATACCAGCCTAATCCATAATAGGTGCTTACCCCATTCAAAATATCATAAATGTCCTCTCCTCTGTTGTTAGTAATTTTGTTACCCATCATATAAATGCCTCACTTTCTGTTTAATAATTATTAGCTACATAACTATTATGTGTCATAACTTTTGAAGAACTCCATTGTGAGGAAACAGTTAATTGATGCTAACATATTAGCCTAGCAATTATTATGGATTAAAAACCGAAAAGTCCGATGTGCTCTCAGTCTCAGATATTTCAGTTCAAACTATTCTTTTTCCACTCCTGAACATCAAATTAATTCATACTAACATCCAAGAAATGATCACATTCCTCAACCTTTGGATATTTATGTTCTTCCGCTCTAAACCTCTTATCAGGATGCTGTTTACATCGATGAAGTGTCTACCATTGAATTATTATAAGCTTTATCACTCTAAACAAAAGTGTTACACCCCGAGAAATTTATGGCAAGCCTTTTACATAATTAATACTTAATCTCTGGAAATATGTTTATATCTCCTCCCGTCTCAGTATCTCCCAATAGCATCGCAACCTTATAATCGAGTCTCTGAAGTTCATTATAAGCATTAACCCATACCTTGGATGGCCAACTTCTCGCTGACGGCTTTTCTTTACGCAGAAGATTACGTAGTTCATGCATCCTAGTTGTCTTCTCTTTGATATCTTTCAAAACTGCTTCCTGTTCGGCTTTCTTCACTTCTTGAGCCTCTTTCATTCTCTGGACTTGCTCACGCATCTCTTTTCTTTCTGGACAATCCGGAAGTTCTTCTTCACCCAAGAATTTCACCTGATCGGTAAAATTGCTAATACCCTCAAAGTGTGCCACAATATCAAAACAATCGATTACCTTACCACAGACATGACAATATGCTCGTTGATCATTTAAAATCTTACCCGAATTCTGATCTGACACATGGCAAAATGGTTTGAAACGACCTTTTTTAATTTCCACTCCATATCTTACCAACAACTTCGGAACTGGATTTTCAAGACGGACCTCTTCCTTATCTCTGTGTACTGACTCTTTTTTATAAGATTTCCCCATAGACATTCTCCTTTGTAAATTAGTTGATAACAAAAACACATAAAATTTCTATACATGTTATGCCCAACAATTTTTCATCAAAGATGTCATTAAAAACTTGTTATCTTTATTTCGTAGTGAATTTAGTCCGTTTTAATCTAATCATGTGAATTCAAGTAATATTCCCGTGCAGACAAGCACATGGCGATCTTTACATTGTAACTTTCTAATAGTAATCATAATTAATTCTAAGGATTGGTGTCCTTGTAAGAAAAAGCATACTAAAGAGCTTAGAATAAAAGAATTATTTTTAGTTTCTCAAAATAATTAGGTTGAAAGCGTACACTCCTAATGTTAGTTTATTTATTACATTTTGGATTGCACGCTTTCCCTATTTGATATTTTCTGATATAAGGAATATGGGGTATTATAAGTTAAAATAGATTATATTGTTAAAAGTTTCAATTAACACACATTTTAAGTGCATCCACGTCAACCTTAAGATAATATCTTTTCAACTCGCCGATAACATGCATGTTTTCAATGTTTTTGCATCTTGTTAATGCCACATAAAGGGCCCCCTCCGGAAAATAGCCATCCAATACAACATTTACCTTATCCTTATTCTCATCCAAAGTCATACCCTGTGACTTATGTATTGATATCGCACCTGCAACAGCAATTGGAAGTTGTCGCATGATTTTACCATCCTCGTCAACAAAATCTTCATAGCTCACTTTACATACCTTGCCCAGTTTTCCATTCTTAAAAAATCTTACTCTAATACAATCATCCAGAAGCTCGACCACTTTGCCTAAGCTCCCATTCTTATATGCTTTAGTGTTTTTTAATGCCATCACTCTCATGTCTTCAGCAAGTTCGAGGATGGCCTTTGGTCCACCTTTAACACGACCGACAGCTTTATATGTTCTACGATTATCAAAGCCATTAATGTATCTGTTGTTATAATAGTCCACCAACTTATTTTTAGTACAAAGATATATTGCAGACTCATTCTCTTTGTGTGATGCCATGGAAATTGCATCTACAAGTGCTTTGTACGAACCAAACTTAACCTTTTCCATTGCGTCATAAAATGCCTGGGTCAATGGTGTTGCATTACCTCGTTGATTTTGATATAGCACAATGTGCTCAAACTGTCCCTTTGTCCAAAATTCTGATTGGTACGCATATACTTTCTTACCGTAAAGTTCAGACATAATTACCTTCTCCTTACTTGTTACTACCGGGCCAATCTGTCCAAAGTCTCCTGAAAGTATAATCTGTATACGGTTGTTATACTTGTCCTTTATATGCTTAATTGCACGTATAATATATTCAAAAACATCGATTCGTACGAGCGAAATCTCGTCTATAATAATCCTCTTAACAGATCTAAACCACGGCTGCTCGATGATACCATCATTACTACTGTAGACATGACCTTTCATCAGCCTAAATGCTGAGTGAATCGTTTTACTCGGAATTATCAAACGCTCTGATGCTGCTCCCGTCGGCGTAACAACTAAAGTAACATCCTGCTCCTCCTTTGAGAGATTCTTGTAGTAATTGCATAGTACAGTTGACTTTCCGGCTCCTGCACGCCCAGTCAAGAAAGCTTGTACTCCTGCTTTCAGCTTATCAAGTGCATCAGCTTGTTCGTTAGGTGATATAACTTTAAATGATAATTTTTTGTAAAGATCTCCACTACGCTCGTTTATAAAGTCGTCCTGTGTATCCACATTTTTTACTCGCATAGGGAGATCTTTAGTGAAAGTTGTCCTTCTACGTTGGTATCTTTTTTTCTGTTCAACTTCTTCCAATGTTAACTGTTTCGCACGATTGTCTATCATGTCGAGCCTAATTAGCGAACGTTTTACTGTTTTTTCATGACAATGTCGATATCTCTTGCTGAGCTCTTCTGAGATTTCTTTATAACTATAGCCCTGCGAATAAAGACAACAAATTGAAAAATCCCGTTGAACTGACTCTTTTTGATTCTCCTCCATTCCTTTTTTCTTAATAATATTATCAAGAAATCCATATTTAACTGCATCCGCTTCCGTAAGACCAAGCCATTTAGGACCCGCAATTGTTGCTGGTGCGAAGGAATAGACGCCATCACCATGATAATCCAGTTTTTCTTCATGTAAATCTGTTTCTATAATGATTAGCAAAAAATCGTACTCAGGAAGAGGTTCCTCCATTCCCTTGTTTTTCTCCTCAGTCATTTCAAATGCTTCCAATCCGCCATACAAGATTTTTGCCGAATTATAGTACGTGAATAAGAACTTTCTCTTAAATTCGTTATCAACTATTGTCCAATTATAATCATTGTATAAGTTGTCTAAGCACCTAATATTAGCTAGTGATGCATCTTTAGCTTGTTTGATTGCTTTAGGGATTTCTTTGTCTGGTTTATAGGACAATGAATTCATGTCTATTACGTTTGTTGGATTAATCATAACTTGCCGCCTTTCTTTTTATGCTATCCAGCGACAAATTGAGTGTGACAAGCATCTTTTCCTAAGTTATTACGCTCAAAGCATACAATGATATCTTCTGAAAACCCACTAAGACCACGGTTTCTATTGACTTTTTTGTACTTATTGGTTATAATAAACTTAGTAGAGTATGTAAAAAATCTTATCATCATTCAGATGTCGCTAAACATCTGAGCAACTTAATATTTTGTTTTTATGAGGAGGATCTATCGTAAGTAGATGCTCCTTTTGTGTATTATGTGCTGAGATATCTTCTTCACTTTGTCATTAAAATATTAGGAAGCGATTATTACGAAAAAAAGAAGCCTTGCAGTCTATGCTTAGCTTCCTTGGGGATTATTGCTTTTTGCTTGCCACGTCTTTTACGTAAGAATTGAAACTAATCTTCCTCAAAACCTACATTCTCAATACAATCTTCAATGCCAGTCATTATATCTTGATTCTCATATACAACACCAAATCTTTCTATTGCATCGCCTTGTCCTTCTATCGATCCTATATGTGCCCTTTCAAGATTATCAATCGTGCCTCGAACGAAATTCTCAAACCTTTCAAAGATATCATATGGCATCCACTTTTTCATGCTGCTCATTATGAATCCGCTGGGTTTAAACAACTCCTCTATTATATCCTTAAAAATCTTTTTTACAGAGCTTCGCAACCTTGCCACTACTTCTTTTTGCACTGCTTGTTCAAATTTTTCTTCGATTGCTTTGGCAGCTTCCTCTCTCCTGATAATCTCCTGGTCCTTCAGCTCCAGAAGTTGCGCTTGAGTGAGCCACTTATCACAGAACTCACGATCTTCACGCGCTGTACGTATAGCTATGGGAATCCTTTTTTGAACTTCTGCTTCAACATATGCATTACGGTCCGCTTCTTCTGCTTTAAGTCTTTCTCTTTCAATTCTAATATCAAGATCATTCATTTTCCAATTATAAAAACGCTCATAATCATAACCATTAACTTCACGTGGTTTACCATCTTTTTTAGCATCCTTTAAACGCTGACGTATTGTAGTATTATTTATAGTCATGCTGTCATTCTCTTCTTGTAGCTTTTTATATCTCAGTACCTCAAATTCCCTTTGCCCTTGCATAAAGGCAAGTTTATCTCTCTCGTCTTCCACTTGGACCCTTGTCTCGAGTAGATTTTCTGTTGCAATCTTTTCCTGATGTTCAGCATTTATTTTAGATTGTCTTATAATAGAAGTCTCAGTGGCGAGCCTGACGCCCTCTGCTCTTTGCTCACGAGTAAAATCCGCCGGTTTATATCCTTTACCTTTCGTCTTACCGTTAAGTAGACCAGAGGCATCAATATTACTCTGCTTTGCCATCTCTTCAATAACGTTTGTGTGAAGCCTATCAAAGTAATGAGTTAAGTAATTGTTATACTTGGAAGTGCTGTATGTTATTTCACCATTCACTTCAATTGTAGGCAGTGCAGCAATATGCAGATGGGGGTATGATTCATCCTGGTGGACGCATGCGTAAAGTATATCCTGATCTCTTATTCCGGCAACTTTCTGCCAGGCTTTAAGCGCTGCTTCGAAAAACTCTTTGATTTTCTGTTTTTCTTCTTCTGCAAATTTGCGGTTTTGCATCTTTTCTATAGCTGATCTGTACTCCGGAGCGTTAGTTTCTTCTTTCTTCCCACTTTCAACATAAGCTTCAATCGTTTTATACTCTGCATCTGTAAGCCCATAATCAATGCAAAGGTACGTTTTAGGAAGTGTAATAACACAACATACTGCTTTTGATTTCTGTTTATTGCTCCCATCCATTCTTGCAGCTCTGCCTGTCTGCTCTTTGTGATATTCAGCTATTGCTTGTCCCCGATTATGTTTTCTGTAATCGGATGGATTGAGAGCTTCATGATGCGGAATAAGTTCATAATTATCTACAGTACGTTCTGCATCAATCAATGCATTTCCTTCCTTTTCCTTAGACCATTCATTAGATTTTCCTTTGTTGATTCTCATTGCTTCATAGAATGCTGCATCAGCCTCAGCATAAGTCATATTTATTTGCTTCATTTCTTCTGCCTCACTTTCATTTGTTTTGTTTGTTAGCCTCATGTTTCATCTTAAAACCATACTACTTGGAGGTTCTAAGTTTTTCACCGATAGCTACTGGTAACTCCGTTACCCCTTTCATATTTATCATGTGGCATATAAAAATAAACAATAAAAAGGCCGCTTCAGTATAGAAACGACCTAATACTATTTTGAGAATCACTCTGTTATAATCTAAAAACTCCTACATCTGAGTACACTGGTTCTTGGAAGATTTTGCTCAAGGCAACAACTCCTTTATCTCAAACACCAACATCTGTGATGTACCAACCGTAAAACTAATCCCATAAACTCTCTGCACGCCATATTCTGTGGCTTTGCAATATATCAAATCACATATAATCTTCGTCAATTCTGCCAATGTCTTGCTATACTACTAAGAATAACCATACTCTATCAGGATTAATAGCATATAGCTTAAATATCTCATTAATCATTGCTAATGTTACTTCCGCTCCGCCACACTTATATACCGACAGGTTGTAATCGCTTATAAAGGTGTAATTAGATGTTTCTAGCCTATCCTCAAAAAAATATGTCTTACCATAATCGTCATGCATTTTCGAATCTTTCAGCTTTTTCCCACCATCACTTGCAAATGTATCAATTACGTATTTAGTTACTTTTGCAATTAAATCAGTCCAATGATTGGCACTAATCAACATTTGGGTATCGTCAAAAAGTACTCCGAAAGGTTTCAATCCTTTGATATTTGTTACGTCAACTTTTATTGATATGCACTTCATGTTTACATCTTTCATGACATTTGAATCTTCATTTGACTTTTTCATATTCAAACAATTTAAACCTTCTCCATAAATATCCTTATATTCTGACATTTTCACTTTCTCCTATTCTTATTGATGTTGTGTATCCTGTTTTGCAATTAGTAAGGTATGCATTACATCATGCATACTATAATTATGTGGTACTTAAACTTTTTCATGATGTCATATAGATTTTGAAGTAAGACTAAAATGATGTACTGATTGATATGCTTTCTTCGTAGAAGTTTCTCTTATCATCATGCTTGTTGATACTTAAAATCAATTCCTCCATATCCTCTTTTCGGTTTTATCGTTCTAATTCCTCTACTTCCTTAATTACACTATGTTAACCCTCATTGCCTCGTAGAACGCTCCATCTGCTTGCGCATACGTAATTCTTTTATCCCATTTCCTGAACCTCCTTCTTTACTTTTCTTATGAAGATGCCATTTTACTGTTAAAAATCAAGTTGCCGGCATGTTGTATTATCTGTTACCTCTAGCTATGGGTAACGTACTCCGTTACCCCCTACAGAAAATTATGTGTCATGTAAAAATAAACAATGAGCACAGGAGCAAGTGATTCTTACGATTAACTTACGACAACCTATCGCCATCTTCATTAGGGGGCTTTTTTATGCTTCAAAATGCAATTTTGTTTTCTCATAAGATGTTGAGATAGGTACTGTGCCACATAATGAATGTATCTAATAAATTTAATAAATGCAGGAGGAATCATTATGAGATGTATATCAGCGTATTTATGGGAACTTAGAGAAGTCCACAAGAAAATTCAGAACGAACCACTTTCAAAGGAAGAGCAGGAAGAAATCGCGGTAAAAATAGCGGAAGAGGCATAATCTTATGGTCAGACACGATCCTGATACGTTTATACATGTTACAAAAGCAGGAGTACAAGTCGTAGAAATCACAGAAAACTATATTAAGTCTCTTGTGAAAGCAATCGAAGAAGGATATGAAGCTGATGAAGATATTGTTGCACTAAGAAAAATGGCTGCTGCTAAGTACATTTTGGCCTTTCATAAAATCATTACGGCTGATTTTACAACTGCAATGCTTATTGTGTTAGATGATATAAGTGAAGTTATCGACGGATATTCAAGAGTAACGACCTATTTTGCTAACAATAATAGAGAGTTGAGGTCGTTACTAAGAGAAGCTGAGGAGAGAATGCAAATAGCACTTGATTATCTTGTGGATTTAATTTCAGCATATACTGCTGATAGGAACACGAACTGCAAAAATGATGAGTTCAGCATCCGAGTAAAAGCACTTGCAGATTCTCGTACGCCAAATACAGATATTAATGTTGAGCTTGTTGACTATTACAAGCAGGTGCTCGCGTTTTACCGATATTACGTTCATTTCTGCCGGCTGGCAATTAAGAAAAATAATATTTCATACATGGCTCAAATTGCATTAATGACCTCAGCGTGCCTGATAATTCACTGCAAAACAATGGCAGATATCCACCTGACATTTGATAATCATGAATACGAAGAAGAGTGTCCGTTTTTATGAAATGAATAAGTGATGAGTAAGTATGAGAGTTAACTTTTATTGAGAGAAAAATTAAACAACAAAAGATGGCTTTAAATGATTTGTTTATGAATTGTAATGTATATGCAAAACGCAAATACAAAATGAAAAAGCAAAATGTATATACAGATCGGTTAAGCAAAAGGTATTTTAAAATAGTGTATACATAATAAAGATATAAGGAACCTTTCCTTATTCGCCAAAAATATTAAAGAAAGAGAGGGTCGAATTTGAGAAGAACAGTGTATTTAAGCTTTGATCTGTCTAAAGCAGAGGAAAGAGCCTGCTATAAATTCCTGATTGACACAGATAGGGCTAAGAAAAAGATAATATGCATGTTGCTCATAAAGGCAGGTTTTGTGAACCCCAAAATAATGATAGCAGATGAAGAGTTACCCAAATTGAAAAAAGAACAGGAATTAGGACAAAAGCAGGCAACCCAGTCAGTTAAAGAAATAGTAACAGAGGTCTCGGGGACAATGATACATCCGGAAATTGACAAATCGGTTGCCATGGCATCTAACGAAATAATACCTACTTTTCCGGATGGGACGCCAGTTAATGAAGCAGAAGAGACTGATTCTTATTCAATGTTCACAGAAGAACAGCTGACGTCTATGCAGCAAAAGGGCATTGATTATGAAGTCCTTAAGCCAATCCAGCTTAAGGTGCTAGCAGACAGGTTGAATGAGGGCTATCCTTACAAAGCAGCACTCATGGAAGCACAGTTTACCCGGTAACCAACAATGATTTGAGAAAGAGAGGAAAAAATTACATGAAGTATGTAGCGGTAGATAGTGGAAAACACTCTACAAAAGGAATGACACTCAGACCTGATGGCACTGAAAAGAGTCTTGTATTTAGGACCAAGATGGAAGAAACAATAAGAAACGAAGCACAAGGACAAAGCTATATCGTAGAGTATGGTGGTAAGAGATATCTGTTAGGAGAACAAGCTGAGAGTAATTCAGCTAAGTCAAGTAAAGCAGAAGATTTACATAAGATTGCAACTTATACAGCACTGCATCAGCTGTGCAATTCGGGTGATGAGATTGTAGTCGCTATTGGCTGCCCGTTATCGGTATATGAAAATCCCGAGAGTAAAAATGCTTATAAGGAGTTTATGTTTCCGAGTAAGCAAATCTCTATTAAAGTGGGGGATACAACAAAGCATCTGGTGATTCGTTCAGTCATCGTGTTGCCAGAAAGCTCTGGTGTCATCTTTTTGGAGCCTGAGAAGTATGGAAAATCATTAATCGCTGTAATAGACATAGGTGGTCTCAATATTAATTGTTCGACGTACAACCTTGGCGTTCCAGTCCTGTCAACACTTTATACAGATACTCTTGGGAGCAATGTTCTCACACAAAATCTTAAGAATGCTCTGTCAACAAAGTATAATATAGATATCCCACAGTGGATTATGGATGATATCCTTAAAGAAGGATACGTTGTTGATAACACGAGGGAAAATGGCATTAAGGAAGGTTCGAGGGAATTTATTGCTGATTTCAAAAAGAAGCATGTCCAGACCATTTTGAAGAAATGTGAGGCCAATGGATGGAATCTTTCGATGATGAAATTAGTATTTACCGGTGGTACCTCAGAAATGCTTGCAGAAGAGATTAAATCAGTGCTCCCAGGGGCTACGATTTACCCCAACGGATCCAATGTTAATGTGAGAGGTTTCCTCAGGGCTATAACAGAATAATAGTGCAAAAAATCGAGGTCGTTTCTTAACAGAAGCGGCCTTTTTGAATAGAGGTGAAATATCCCGTTGCGGCGGAGCTGCGATTCCGGTGTGGTGGGAGTCAGGCGTAAAGGGCTCCGTAATACTCAAGCGGTCTGGAATTACCATTATCTACCATGCACTCCCCCACACTCTGAATGTCGTTTTCCTTAATAATCTGTCGTAATTGTTCCTTTGCAATAGCCATATAAAAACCACCTTTCAAATGAGATTATTCATATAAAATTCTCACCAGAAAAGCGGTTTTTATTACCAAGACACAAAATTATTTACACTACCAAAAATTTACACCCTCCAAATAACTTACCAATAATACGTATGACAGTGTGATATCCATTTCTCTATTCTCCTATGTTCATTAAAAATTCAAGTAGATTTTACTTGCTATGTTTTCTCGTTTTAACCACTCCAGAATTTCATCAGTTAGAATTAATATTGTTGCCTTACCCTCACTAACAAGCTTTAAAAATTCTAGAATTTCAGTCTCTTCATCCAAATCCAAATCCTCAAGAATCTTATCTGCTTCGGCAATTCCCTGCTTTAAGTAATAATAATTATCGATTGTTGTATTCCAAGTTGCTGCTTTCTTTATTTTGTTTGCAGCATATGTGGCCTTATTTTCATCAGATATAATACCTTTTACTGTATCTAAAAGGCTTAAAATATTGGCTGTAGCCTTTGTATAATACTCTGTCCATTCCTGTCCAATAACAGCATATAGTTTTTTTAACTCTGATGAAATATATTGTGTTGTTGCATTGTTTGCCGCCCCTGCCTGAACCACTCTATCGCATGCTCCAAGAAAGCTTTTTAACGCACTAACAATATTGTCGGAAGGTCTAAATGCAGAATTCTCAACAGCAAGGTTTACTTCATCTATTGTTTGTTTCAAACTAAGAATCAGTTGCTTAAAATTATAATCTGCTGTTGCCTGCTTTTTAGTATCTGCAGACGCTGTCTCCATTTCATGAACAGTCTTCATATCAATTATGCATTCATTTAACGTATCAATTAACATACTGTTCCCTCCAATCCAGCTAATATTTTACTGCATTCACTAATAGTGACTTTCTCATTGTCGAACACATTTTGCGATCCCGATGGATTGCTGCCTACACCTAACTTTGCCTTTCTTAAATTGAGTTCAGCCTGGATTTTCGCTATGTCTGTTACTACCTTCTTTAACAACTGATCCAGTTTTTCAACCTTTCGTATTGGATCCTGTGAAAATGCCAAAATGCAGTCCAAGGCATTTGACGTATTCTGTGCAGCAACTATTTCTTTTATTGCTTTACTCGTTGATGTTGAATACTTCTTGACCTCGTCAAACAACTCCTGATCATATTTACCCGGAAGCTTCCCTTCCTCAGCAGTTCTGTAGAATTCAACTACTTTTTCAACCATGTCTTCGATGTCTTCATCATCAACATTGGTTGTCCCAAAATTATCTTTGATTGTAGTCATTATTTCAGTAGCCTTTGCAAGTTCATCCTCTTGAACCTTATCGAGTCTTTCTAAAATCATCCTGAGATAATCTCGGGCATCTCTACGAGGCTTAACTGGGTCTACCAAATCTAATACTGACGTTTCAACAGTTAATTTCTCGTTTTTTACAGTTCTAACCATTGCATCAAATTTTTCTCTATCCAAGAACACCTGAGCATGGCTTTCACCCTGGATAACATTACAATACTGTATAACAGTATCCCTATTTATTTTATCATTTTCACTTCTCGTAATAATTCCCAGCAAAGAATTCCATGCATCTGAATGAGAGTTAACCCCTATCCCTCTTATTCCATTATCGAGAATATGCTCTGCTTTTAATCCCTCAATAGTTGTAGCTTTTGATGAGCCAAAAAGAATAACGCGATAGAATTCAACCATCATTGCACATTTGAAATAATCGATATCTCTACCTTCAAATGTAGTAATCGCCTCAATCAATGGTTTCTTAATTTTCTCTGTCCACAACTGAACACGATATACGCGTCTATCTGCACCATCAAAATTCCAACTACGTTTACCAAGAACATTCCATTCAAGAAATGCCTCCATAACAGCCTGAGTTTCTCTATCTGCAGGAAGCTTGTAAAACATCTGGTCAGCACCACGTTTCTGACGATCAAATCCAACCAAACGATCTTTTACTTTTTTTATCTTATCGATGTTATCCATTGAAACGCCTTCAGCTTGCCAATCAATAGCTGAATACAGATAACTACACATATCTTCTCTTGCTTTTGAAATCAGAACTACATTTCCTGTTGTTGCACCAACGTTGATAGTTCCACCAGCAATCCAGTTTTCTATTACCTGAAGACTTTCATTTAACTGAGCTCTTTCAG
Organism: Bacillota bacterium; assembly: GCA_023414355.1. GTDB lineage: Bacteria > Bacillota > Clostridia > Lachnospirales > Lachnospiraceae > Mobilitalea. Next base: position 82,710 of record JAEZOB010000067.1, read on the forward strand.
CTTGTAGTTTCTGCTCTGCTACAATCTGTGCCGGTGTTTTTACAACAGTAGCACTAGTAGCAGTTTGTCTTGCTGGCTGATTTACAGGTTTAGGCTGTGCTGGTTTTCCAGATACCTTCTTACCATGAATAAGAGGGAAGCGCATATCCTCATAAACATGAGTAGAAAGCCCAGAGATATAAGTAACTTCACCCTCCTGATATGTCCCCGTCGTTGCATCACCCCAGATACACATAAACAAATACATTCTTTCAAACTGTTCATTTGAAACACCAGTCTTTTGAATAGCATCCCTTAGACTTGAATTGATATTTGTATTAACAATTTTAAACCCTGGGAAATTATCAAAGTTCCATAGTGCATCTCTGACAGTTTTCTCAACTACATTTCTTAACAGGTATCGTGGTGTTCTATAATTCTCTTGCAAAAGATTATTGTACAAATATACTATCGCTCTTCGCGAAAACGGAAACAGATTTAATGGTTTTCCTTCTTCAGTTACAGCTAAATCCCAACCATTGCCCTGCTTTACTTCGTGAATTGGCAATGAATCACCAGATGCATCTGAATTAGCCCATGTATCTACTTCATCTTTAGGAAGCGACATTGCATTTAAATATCGTCCTACAAATTCGCATAAATCATCCTCACTAGAACCAAAAACATCATCTGGAATAACAATAAACTGAGTAACACGATCCTTATAGTTGTCACGGAAGTTACTCTTATAATATTCGCTGGTGGTTCCTATGATTGAAGAAATTCTACACATGCCTTCCTGCTCATAATCACCGGTATGCCATGTAGTAAGAACATTCAATAGTGCTTCATTAACTCCTGTAAAGGCCGTAATATCTTCTATCAATAGAGTTAAAGATTTTCCTTGTTTCTTTAACTCTTTTCTTATTTCTTTGAATACTTGCTCAAAGTCTCCAGGTTCCAATCCTGCACAGCTTTGAATAACGGTATCAACCTTCGAATTAAGATATTTGGCTACAGCATCTGCAACCTCTGGTTCCATGTACAGTTTTTCAAGCAAACGTACAGCCTTTTTATCACCACCGTCATACTGAACCTTATCACAAAATGCAATATCAACCTGAAAATCCTCTGGAAGAAATTCAGGAACTACGTCACGATTGTCAGGTGCACTGCTTTCAGCAACCTTAGAATAGATTCTTGCAATCGGACCATCATCTGCCATCATTCTTACTTTAAACAATTCATTGTTTAAGAGTGGTGCTATTCTTTTCCTATCCGCATTATTGATGTAATCAATATCCTCACCATTATCATCCTCTATTTCAACAATAAACTGATGATAAATAGCATTCAACAATTTGCTCTCACTAATGGTAGAAGTAGCGTTAACTAGTCGATCATATAAATCCTTATTCTGAATTGATGCAACTTCTGGCTTTTCCAATAGCTGCTTAATTGTTCCCTTTAATGTATTATCACTTCTTCGCACAAAAAGAACAACCTCTCTCTCAGGCTTCTGCTTTTCGATTTTGGCATCAAACCATCTAATTAAGTGAGATTTACCGGCACCACTTGAACCGATTACAAGCACAAACTGATGCTGATCCTTCGGATTCAATACAACTCTCTTATATATCTGTTCTTCTGTATATGTCTTTGATGCTGCGCTCGAATCATATTCCTTTTGTAATTGAATCTGCTTAAAAGGAACATGCGTGGCCATAAAGTCACCATATGAACTGGTAATAGTATCTATTCGTACTACTTCTGATAATCTCTGTTTTGCAATTTCCGAATTCATATACTTAACCCCCTATCGTAACATGGGTAACCGTTGTCTCAAGATCATGTCCTTCACAAGGATACATTGACCATATCTCTTGAGCATCCAGTCTGTGTTCAGCCTTTATATTTCCAAGGTCATTAAGCATCCTTATCGCATTAGAGAAACCGTAATTGAATGTCTTTATCTCAACAGCATTATGCAGAGCTATTTTTGCATAAGGCATGATTGCATCAACAAATTCATCAATTCGATACTCGCTCTTCTTTTTTAATTTAAGACTCTCAATAATATCCCTTAGAAAAACTGCTGTATTGGGCAACAAAATACCAGCTGCACCTGCCTGAGAATCATGCATATATCCAAAACCCAAAAAAGCCATCCAGAATCTCCAAGCTCGCATATCATCCTCTATTACTTTTTCACCAATATTTCGTCCCATAACATCACTCATTTTGGATACACTATTATGATCAAGCACTTCAGTTCCCATATCCAAATAACCTTGAGTAACCTTATAGAATAAACTGTCTGAAACAATCTCCAAGTGCATATTGATGTAATGTCTCATGTTATCCATGTTTTTAACTGCATCCTTATCTACAGCCAAAGAGATTGTATCTTCTTTTGTATTAATGAGCTGCAACTGTTCTGCAGCAGTTCTTACAATACCAAAATAAGGAGTCTTACCTCCAAGATTCTGTGGCTCAATTAATAGTTTTAGAGTATTCTCATCCATTGGTTTACTTGCCACTTCTCTACAAAGTGCATATACTCTTTCAGGTATTGCAGATGTTTGCATTCTATTTCCAAACATAATCCTACATCCTTTCCAAAATATAACTATCTATCTTTGGTCCTTCAACCATAGCAGATATAGGCTTTTGAACCTTTTGAATAAAGTAATCTTCTTTAACGATGTGAATCAATTTAATTTCGTTGTTTTTATACTTCCTCAATGCAGAACAAAATTCATATGCTTTATATGCACCTGAGTTATACAATGCAACAACTCCACCAGAAATATAATATCCGGAACCCTGGCTACATAATTCTTCGTACTCTCTAATTCCTAATATCATCACATTGCTTTGTTTATTCATATTAAGTATCAAATCTAAATCATTTTCAATACTTGTATCCTCAACAACTATTATACTGGCACCTGCACTTATATAACGATTAATTAAAGAGTAATCATCCTCATCGCTAATAACTAAGACCTCATTTTCTCCTTGGCACAGTTTATTCAATTCAGGTGATATTTGCTTTTTTGGTTCTTTCACTGGCAAGAGGAGAGGAAATTTCCCTTCCTCCATCATTTCAGGGTATTTATGTTTTGCACAGCCTCCACAATACATGGATACCTTGTCATATGTAGAATAGAACATTTCCGACCAACAAATTCTATCGCTGAAATCTATACCATTCATAATACTCTTTATTTCTTTCTCAAAACCAGCAGACTCCTTATCTCTAATTTCAGTAATAACCTGAGGCACTACAAATGACTCACTTCTCAGAGTATCATCGAGGATATCGATACGAATCTTATAACTTTCATTTTCAGCATCATAAACCATTGATTTAATAGATATCAGGTTATGCCTTCTAAGCAATAAAATGACATAAACATTCCACTGAATATCTAATGCATTTGCATTGTCGATTGCATCTTCTTTAGGTTTTACAGAAGTATCGAGAGTAATCAATCCTTTAAACCATGATGTTTTGGTGCTTTTATACATAAACACCCATCGCTTCCATATAGTTTCTGGTTTTAATACAACATTCATTCTTCCATATGCAGAATCAATATCTGCACCAGGATCTATGCACAGTACGCTTAAACTAACCAATCCATCTCTTCCGCCTCTTCCAAGTTCCTGGTAGTACTGATTTGGAGTGTCCGGAATATATAGATGCAATACAGTACGTACATCTCCCTTATCAACACCTACGCCAAACGCAGACGTTGCAATGATGAGATCTATTTTATTATCTGTCCAATCCTTTATTATTCTCTCTCTTTCAGTAGATTTTGTATTTCCTGTAAATGTTTCTAAACTATTAAGTCCTGCTGAAACAAGATTCTTTTTTATTTCCTCTGCTTCTTTAGGTGAATTAATATAAACGACCATAGGATGTGGTAATTTCTTCACCAACTCAATCATCTTTCTTTTTTTATCCGAATAACTTTTCGCCTTAACAATCAAGTAACGTGGCTCCCGTCTAAGCGCATCGCATCTGACTTCAATCCACTTCCCCGTCGTTGCAAACATTTGCTTAAGTTTTGCTACTGCAGTTTTTGTATAAGTCGCTGATAGCAGAATAGTTCGCAACTGTGAATTCACTGCAAGCAATTCATTACGCCAAGGTTCAAGACACTGATAATCAACTCTGAAAAAATCACCCCATTCGATAACTATATGTGCTTCATCAACAATTAAATTTTTTAAGTATTTTTTAGCATTTGCCTCATTAATCATATTTTCAAATTCAGTATTTCTAATGAGGGCTTCCGGTGATATAAATAATAATTTAACAGTTTCTGCTTTTATTGCATTTTTAAGAGCAATTTTTCGTTCTATTTCAATGCCGCTGTAATAGCAAAATATCTCATTGTTCGTGTTGAACTTGATATTTTTTTTTGCATTACGAACCTGATCAATGGCCAGAGATACCGTCGGCACTATTACAATTGTCAAACCATCCCGCTGATAAGCCATTGTCTGTGTAATTAGGCTTTTGCCACCACCCGTTGGAAGTGATACTAAAGTAGTATAGCCTTCAGGCGTACTTAATGCGCCAAAAACTGCAAGCTTCTGTTCCAAAGATTTAAACTCTTTTGATTTGAAATTCATTAAATTATAGACATATGAATTAAAGCCATAGAAAATATTTGATTGTCTTTCTGGTCTTGTTCCTACTTTCTTTCGTTGAAAAGCCTGATCCACAAAGAAAGAGTCAATATATTCTGGTATCTCAAGACTTGCATAGTACCGTCCATCTGCATTTTTCATAATGCCATACGCATTTTCTGGAGATATCATCCCATCAGAAACTGATATTTCATTCTGAAAAACTAACAAATAATTTCTCAATGAACATAAAAAGACATCTTTATTAGCGACTCCTGACTTGTACTTTTCGAAACAAATAACAAGTCTTTTTGCGGTATTATATCGAAATCTATCTATTCCAGATTCTTCCCCTGAAAATGCTGGCATAGCACCACTCGGATTACCATTTATGTAATTTTCAACATAGGTTTCTATCACCTTAGTATCCATTATTTCTTCACCATCCAAACAAAGCACGCTGACTCAAGTCTCACAGTTGGTTTCATAATACTTTCCAATACAGCGTCATATATCTCTTTCATCTTGTCATAATCTTCAAGTTCCTGATTATAGTATTCTGAAGTAGCAATCATTGATGTAAGAATTCTGTCCATTTCAGCTTTTGCCTCAGCTGTATGAGATCTTTCTCTAAGAGCCTTCAATGCCTTATCCTTACTCACTTTTCTTGACTTCTTCACAAAATCCACCCATCTTTCTTGTGGATATGCACTTCTAAAAAAGTCAATATTGGCAGCTCTATACTGTGAGAAGATATGTAAAAATCCTTCGTTCTTATTTCGTCTTCCAAGATGATCAATATCATCCTTACTGCTTTCAAAATCACGCTGTATCATCAAGTTGAATTCTCTTATTACCTTATCATCAGGGATTTCACCTTCGGCGCGAATTTTAATCGGCACCTGCACTTGCTCAACAGCCAGATAATTTCTAAACGCACTCAAATAAGAGAGCGGAATACCTTTTTCAATCAGCAATTTCTCGTTAGGATATAAAGACCATGTATAAACAAAGCCTGTCCAATTTATACTTGACTTCATTGCAAAAGCTGCTGCCTGTCCTCTACAGGACCTCATTGCATTATCAACTATGCACTCAAATATATCATCGCCTGGTGCAAAAAAATGAATGTAGTCGTTTTCTATTGCCTTCTTTCTACTAAATGTTCCATCAATCGAACGACTATAATGCGATGTGTTCTTATTTACCTTGTCCTGTCTTAATTCGTGTATCTTGCTAATAAACTGATTTTGTCTCTGAGCAAAATATGAATCCCAATCTGGTGGTATCAGCAAGGAATTTTCTGCGGATCTTGTAGAGAAAGAGTTATCATTGAAGCTAATTACTTCATCCTTTTCCTCAACATCTCTGAATCCTGAAAGCATTGCCCATTGAAGCATCGCATCTGCAAACATTTTATTTTCATTTCGATTATAGTACTTAACCAAACTAATTAATTCCTGATTCATCGGTCTATAAATATATGCAGCCGTATCGAAATGCTGTTCTTCACGAACTTCTTCTTTAAGTTTCGCTGACCTATCAATTACATTCTGAATTTCATTTGTTAATCCAAATCTGAAATCTTTAATAACAGCTGATACAATCGCATTATTAATATCATTCATAATAATCTCTAATCCGCTTAAAGAATGATTAAAGATCTTTAATCCGTTGTCCCAAAACTTAAGTAATTCTTCTTCCAATGTTTCTTCTGCATACGGAACTACAGATACGATAGGTCTTCCACTCTCTCTTCCCATACGATCCAAACGACCAATTCTCTGCTCAATAGCGTTTGCATCCCAAGGCAAATCAATATGAACAACATAATCAGCACACTGGAAGTTTCTGCCCTCTCCTCCGGACTCATCGCAAAGCATAATCGTACAATTCTTGTCGTTCTGGAACTTGCAAACATTAACTTCTAATTCGTCAGCAGACATTCCTCTTCTGAAACAGCTGAATCCATCTTCTGTATAAAAATCTATGAGCATTTCCTCAAATACTTCAAAAGTTTCTTTATAATTTGTAAATAATACAATCTTGGAATCACTTGCATATTCATCAAGATAATACATGGTTTGTATTATTCTTGAGATATGCTCTTCTGGCTCATCTAGTACATCTACAATATTATCTGCAATATCCTGCTCATACATTTTCCATCTGCGTAGATTCTCTTTAAGGCCATCAGGTATAGTAACTCCTTCTGTCTCTAAGAGCTTAAACTGTTGTTCAAATGCCCACGGCGAACTAAAGAATGCACTAAAAAGAGGCTTGAAAATCTTTTCAAATTCATCCTCCGTTAGTTCTTTTTCAGTGATCCAAGTTACTAAATCCTGATAAGCTCCATACTCATAAAAATTCTTATCTGGATCCAATGCATAAGGAAGCGAAGTTAATTGACGTTCTGGCAAATCTTCGAGCGTATCTCTTCTGTTTCTGATAATATTCTTTTCGATCTGGTAATTTTCACATAAGTATGAAATTGCAACCTTGAAATGATGTAATCCCATATCATCGTCATCAAAATCTGCTTTTTCATACATTTCTTTGAGCATTTCGTCTCCAACCATCTTATAAAGTTTTTTGAAACCGCTCAAAATATCTTCATAGAAATCCTCACTGTCTTCATTATCGTGTGGATCCTCTTCTGTCTCTGCAGAATCACGGAGCACCTCATCTAAATCTTCGATATTGGATAATACCATCGCAGCCACTTTTGTAATATTACCCTGCTTTTCAACCAGTTCGTCAAACTGTTCTTTAGTGCAAGAATCATATTTTTCTGGAAGAATTAGTCGAAGTAAATCTAAATAATCTGACCTTTTCTGCTGAACAGGTGTAGCACTAAGTAATAACAAGTTACTTGTATTTCTGCTCAATTTATGAAATGCATCATAATAAGCTCTATATCTAAGTAATCTGTGAGCTTCATCAATTATAGTAAAGTCCCAAATACCTTTGCATTCTCTATCCGCTGCCGTCTCCAACTCTGCAAAAGTAATATAGTTGTTATTCTCATTTTCTCCTTCATACAAATCAAACTTTAAAAATAACTCTGTCTTCCACTGTTCAAGCAATGAACCTGGAACAACTATCAATGCATTAACGTCGCTATGTCTCGAAAAATAAACCTTCAGAATAGAAGCGGCTTCAATGGTTTTACCCATTCCAACCTCGTCAGCCAACATATATCTGCAAACATCATCCTGAAGACATCTCATTATAGACTTAATCTGATGAGGCATAAGGAAAATTTTACAGCCTGCCAATTCTTTAAATCCCATAATAGAATTATCCAAAACATTCATCGTTTTAGTAACTATACTTCTGCCGAATAACCAACATGGATTTTGAAACTCGTAGTTCTGTAACTGAGAAGCCGGATCAACTTTACCAACTGTGAATGGCGCAGTAATTCTATTTTCCGGTACACAAATCAAGGTTTTGTCAGACACATTCTCGATATAATAGTCATAGTATGTATCTTCCTTCTTTACACATACTACAACCTTATATTTTTCCTTTTCATATAGAACTATAGAACCCACAAAGAATTGGCATCTCTGCACTAATGCTGTTGGAAGAGGCGCAGTTTTCGGGAAGTTATCATAATACACTCTATAATTAAATGGGTCATTAAATACAACTTCAACAGTATCTGCGAAGCTATCTATTTTTGCTATCTGTCCCATTAAAAAATCACGCGGATTAATCATGTCATAATCAATCGGACAGCGTACATACATCTTCTCTAATAACATAGTCTCATCCTCTCATAGTTAGTTCTTACCATACTTATATGGTTCCAAACATATCTCCCTCACAGTACAATACAGACACCACTCATCACATGATTTTGCATAACCAGCTGCGTTTACTCTGTTACTGCTAAGTCTTGTGTCGATTTCCCCCTGTGGAACATCCTTGAAATATCCAGAGAAGCTTCCATCTCCATTTCCAAATTGAAGATAAATAAACTCCTCACGCTTTTTCATGTATATGTCGTTTGTAGGACTTACCATCGGGAATGTAGTTCCATTTTTCAGCACACTCTTCTGTAAATAGTTTTTTGCGTTCGTAATAATATCTATACGTTCCGTATGCATATCCTTAACAAACTCAAACTTTCGTTCAAGCTTTTTATACTCGTCATTTAAGGTATCAAGTAACACATCCTCAGTTGCAATCTGCCCCTGAAGTGTTACTCTTGCTGCATTTTCCAGTAGTATCTCCAGGTATTTTAATAGCAAAAAGTGATCCCTAAATACCGCCCTTTTTTCAATCGTAGATTCCAGCAGAAATCTATATTTACATATTCTGTAACGATAGAAATCATATTGTCCATAATTATTCTCAGGATTGATTTCTAGTCGTAAATATCTTATTGTCTCTGGTAAAGTTCCTGCCGTCATATCTTTTGGATAAGCTTTTCGTGCTTCCAGAATCTTCAATAAATAGAACATCTCGTTCTCTTTATCATCCACATTTTTTACATAGCTTAACTTAAACTTTACACGATTAAACTGAAGTCCATAAATCAAGGCATATCTTTTAAAATTCTTATACTCTCTTCTGGATTTGACATAAACCTGGTATTTCCAATCAATTGGATCTTGTGCCACCTCAAAAAATGTCACATCCAACGGCCATGGAAATCTGTCTCTACGCGTCACGTTCATATCATTATCTGAAAGACAAGCAAAATGATATACTATATCCTTGTTTTGCTTTCTGCTTTTTAGGATATCACCATCAATCTGCTCAAAATCTCTAACAATCCAGTTAGCGCTTAAACCCTTTTTAGACTCCTGTTTCAGATAATATGCCATGGTTTCTTTTAACACTTCAAATGAACCGGTAGCATCAATCTTATCTACTTCTTCCAAGCGAACAAGCACACGCTTTACTACATCTCTGAATTCATCTTCCAAATCTTCGGCTTCAAGAATTCTTGTTTCAAGAAACTCTTTAATTCTCTTATAAAATTTTTTGAAGTTATTCTCCGTATCCTCAAAGTCTGCATAGAACAGCTTTGTGATTTGATCTAACTGTTCCAATGCTGCAACTAATGTATCAATTTCCTCTGATGTAACATCAAAATATACTAATCTACTACCTATGCGTTTCTCTGTTAAATCTTTTTCTGTTTTGCCAATTCTCTTGTTAAGTTTGCTTAACAGCTCCGTTATCTGATCAATCGTCTCCGCACGTACAAAAAACTCTTTGGTTCTATTGAAAATAGAATAAAGCTTTCCTGGAGTCTCTTCTTTTATGAAGCCTGAATTCAGACATTCTACAATATCATTCATGTTTTCAATCAGAATTCCACCTTCTTCAACATTCCACATATTTGTGATGGAGAGGAAAAAATGCCCTATTGGATATGTAAGAAAGTGGCGCTCTCCGAATTGTCCAGGATAATAGATTTTCAGAATATTATTTACGCTATTATTTGCTGCATAAAACTGCTCTTGCATGTAATAAAGCGTTGATCTTCTTGATTCCTTATCCTTTTCCTGTCGTTTCAAAGCGTCCTCAAACACGCCAGCAACATAACTAGCAAATTCAGTATTATTATCAAACTCTAATATTTCAAAAGGACACTCTTGTTCATTTTCTTCCGGATGTCCTTCTATTAAATTGGCCATCCTATCTGCCAACAGATTTCCTTCATAGCTATTTGCCAGCAACGGATTAGGCTTAAACTCATTTGTAAATTGGCTTTTGATAGGCAAATCAAATGAAGAATAAACATCTATCCACGTCTGGTACACATTCTTATATTGCTGCTGATAATTAAATAAAAGAATAACTCTTTTATACTTTGCTACTAGTTCAATCGTCTGAAGAATCATAGGTGAAAATTGATGCACGCCATGTATAACAATGGTATCAACATCTACAGCGCTTACATCTGCTTTTTCATTCTCTAACTTCATTCCATCTTTAATTGCATTCTCAATTTCAGCTTCTGAAAAATGTCTTTTTAGCTTAAAATTCTGAACTAATTCTGACTCGCTAATAATCCTGTAAAGCTCTACCAAATGACGTTGCTCCTCAGTCATAAGATCTGTACGCATTTCATCCAAATTCATATCCAGTTCGAACAGAATTCGCAAGCTGTTGCTCAGTTGTTTTCTATTAAACCTTAAAGACTGCTTTATCTTTTCAGAATTATCCAAAATATTTAATCTAGTAATGGCTTCATCTATAACGGTGTACTGTTTAATTTTGCAATCACTGCTTTCCCAATATGTAAAGAGCCCTTTTATCAAGTTTTCAACTGTAGATACTTTACCAGCTGTCATCTCTTCATAGGTTCCCATCATTCCATTTGCCATAGTTTGCGACACACAAAAGTGAGGACAATTCTTAATGGAATCCCAGTATAATTCTTTATCTATTTCATATGGATTGCTGTATGTATAAATAGAAAATGGCATTCCTTACACCTCCAAAAAATTACTCCAACTCATATTAGATTTCTTATCCACATCCTTCATCCATATACAGTTCCTTATAGCTCGCGTCAATGCTACATAAAGAATTCTAGCCTCTTCACAGATTCTTTGTCCTATCTCTTCCTGAGAATCATAGTTCGAGTTACAGTCTTTTTTATTCTCATCGACTTTAATCGAATAAGCTAATTTCGAACTGCTATAATTCACATCTGTATTCGCCTTTTTCAAATTATCAATAGCCTGTCCGGTAAATGGTAATATTACTGTTCCATATTCTAATCCTTTGGCTTTGTGTACAGTAGTACACAAGAATTTAATGCCTGTTTGATCCTCTGCCACTGCCCTTGCCAATTCTTGCTGCTTTGTCAAAATATTAATCTGAACAAAATTAGCAATAACAGTTAATGTCAAATAGTCTACGCTATATGTTTTAATGATTTTCTCAATTAGCAACTCATAATTTGATTTATAAAATCTCTGCTTATCAATATCATCACTGTACTGGTTCCATGGCTGAAGTGTTTCACATATTGTCTTAAGAACAACAAGAACTGGATGCGCCTGAACATACGCAACCAATCCGTTCCAAGACTTATTCATCCTTGCCATAAAATATTTATCCAGGGCTTCTACTAGTTTTGCTGTTTGTGCGCTCTTATCTTCATTCTGAAGACCTTGGTACCCAAGTGGCATATCCACATAATTAGATTCAATAAAATTAACAAGATAAACTGGATTATCTGGATTAGTGAGAGCCATTAATAGTTTACAAAAATCAATTGTGGAGTCTAACTGATACAAGTCGCCGCCAACCTTGGTTTCGATTTCAACTTCCTCATCTAACTCCTTGCACCCTTTTATGATGGTTTCAATTTGCCAGTTTTCTCTAACAAGAAGTGCAATGGTCTTTTCTTCTTTACTTAACATTCTAGTCTTCTCTAACTCAATTATCTTGGATTTTTCTCTCTTTAATAAGGTAAGTAAAACCTCTAATTGTTCATCGTTTTTTCCATGATAAGGAACACACTCAAACAAATCATCTTCGTCAGCACCACCATTCAAATTACTTACTAAATGATCTGCGTCGTAAGTATATGGCAGCCAGGCACTTGCGCCCATTCCTTGGAAAATATCATCCATTATTTCAAGCAATCTAGAATCTGTTCTGTAATTTGTATTTATAGTATGTTCTTCCCATCTTTCTGGAGTGGCATTTAATCTCTTAAACGCACTTATTGTCGCACCTCTGAAACGGTAAATGCTTTGTTTCAAATCTCCTACTACAAACAAGTTACAATTCTTTCCGATAAGTTGCTGGATTTTTAAAAATGAATCTATCTGCGCATCATCGGTATCCTGAAATTCATCAATAAAAATGTATTTATAATCCAAATGAGTTTTCTTTTTGTCTTTCTGGTTTACAACATCATTTAGAATTATCATCGTTTCTCGCAAATCTATCTTATTGCTTTCTTGAATCTTTGTTTCATACTCAATTTCTGCAGCAATAATGACCTCCATTATTATTTCATTAAAAAATAGAAGTAATCCTGGAGCCTGCCCTAACTCGTCTTCTTTAATCTTCTTTATATCAATACTCTTGTTGTAAAGTTGATTTGAAAACTCAACCAACATTCTTCTAAGCTGATACAAAGGGAGCTTAATCTCATTAATAAAGTTAGGATTTTCTGCCTCTTTTTTTGCAATAAAATCATTTAGATATCTTTCATATATCTGCTCTTTAACATAATCACCCGAGGTGATTGCAAAATTATCACCCAGGCCCATCTGCATTGATGCTTCTTTAATAATTTCTCGTGCAAACTTATGGATTGTTGAAATGCGCATGAAGTCTATATCTTCAATGTACTTCAAAAATTTAGGATTGGATGTTAATATAAAATAGTTTATAAACATCTGCTTAAGTCTATTTTTCATATTGTCAGCAGCATCATTTGTAAAAGTAACCATGGCGACATCATCAATCAAGTTGACCGTCGGATTCTCATATATATTACAAAGAAAAGCAATCCTCGATACCATAGAATAGGTTTTTCCAGTTCCAGCACCAGCTCGAACCAATATATTTTTTTCGGGTGACGCATGTTCAATAAAGTATTGCTGAATATTAAATGAACTTTTTTCTGCTAAATTTTCTAATAACTGCCTTTCCCCTTGAGAACAATCTCCTTCATATATAGTTGCAGAATCATCAAGTATGTCCTGCAAATCCTCAATAACATAGAGTTCAAAATTGAATATACGAAACGAATTATGCTTTACAGAAAATTCATTATTTGCATCTTTTTTCAGCTTAAGATTATTCTTCTTAGCTAAAATTCCTTTCTCATTAAGATCCCCTTCCAAAACATAAAGTATTGAATCGGCCATATCTTCAGATGATACAAAAATAATGGCCTTTGTTCCCTTTAGGTATCCATCAACAATATCGTGTATCTGTTTCTTTCCAAGTTTTTTCGCATCAGCTACAACAATAGAATATGGAGCTTGATTACCGAGTTCTAATGGCTTTTTCATCTGAAAGTGTGGTTCAAAATGCTGTCTTATTTTTCCCATCAAAACATCATCCATTTCAGCATGTGGAATGGATTTACACTGATTATATGCATTAAGTAATTTATCTCCCAAACGGATAGGATCTACTAAATCTTCTTTAAAAATTGTCAGCGTTTCTTCTGATACAATATCTAATCTCTTGTCGTAATACTCCTTCTTTGAAATAAAAGGATAGCAAACCAAATCAAATATCAACGGACTGACATTGTATTTGTCGCTGATTAAGTTTAAAAGCCCAAATCTATATGCCCTCGCTTGCTTTTTAGGTGATTTTTCCAATTTATCATATCCTTGGATAATTATTTCATCTACACCCGCCACATCGAAGATACTATCTGCAATCCAGCCTTTTACTTCGATGATAATCATACCGACGTTTTTCATAAGAATGCAGAAATCAAACTCTCTACCATTCACTTCCCGACCATTATATACAACAGCCTCACCCGGCAGATTGTCAGAAAAACTCTCCCATACTTTGCCTTCGCCTTTATATTCAGGTTTTTTATCAATCATCATCGCCATGATATTTACCCCCGGTACATATTACTCAAAGAAATCCTCGTTAATCTTATACACTATGTATGTCTGAACCTTTTCAAGTCCAATTCCATACTTAATCATCAACTCCGCGAGCAAATCTCCATCTATAAGTTTCAAACTCTTCTGTTGCTGTTTTTCAGTGTAATTTCTTGCTTCCTTTGAAAAAGAAGATGTTGTAATAAATACTCCTTTTTGAACATCCTGCATTGCACCAACAAATGCCTGCAGCAATGGTCTACCAATAGTATTGCTGCTATCATTTCTTTTAGCTTGAATATATATCTTACTTAATCCAAGCTTATCCTCATAAATAACACCATCGATTCCGCCATCATGAGATTTTCCCAATACTCGACCGGATAATTCATCTGATCCATATCCCATTTCCAAGAGTAAATTAACCACTAACTGCTCAAAGAAACTTGGATGACAGTCTAAAATATGGTCTAAAATCTGTCTCTTGATATTGTTTTTGTAAAAGAGATATGTAAGGTCTATCTTTTCCTCTGGTAGCAAATCATCTTCTGATACAGGTTTTGTCCTCTTTTCAGGTTCTTCCTTTTTTGCAGTATCTTCTTGTCCTTCTTTTACCAATGCGTAAAGATTTCTGGTTCCCTTCTGCCCAACAATTTTGAAATATTTAACAGGTGAAGCCCCTGGGAAATCCAAGCCTTCACAATGACATCGTAGTTTTGCATTGACCGCCGCCTCTGGATCCTTAGCTCCAAATTGGTATAAGTTCCTCTCTTTAATTTTTAAGTATGCTTCCTTATATGTTAAACTCTCATTTTCTTTAAGAACTTCAACCAATGCATCTACGATTCTCATAATCTCACCTTCTACAATTCGTCTCTTAATATATTTATCAGCTGATTGATTTCTTTCTCTGTTGTATGCTTATTAAGTGATATTCGTAATACCTTTGAAACCTGATTCTCCAAGCCCAACGCACTTATTACATATGATGGCTCACCTGCGCTACATGCTGAACCCGTAGACATAGCTAATCTATCACTTATGCGCTTTATGAATCTTTCATTGTTGAAATCGTTCTTATCAACAACAATGCTTATGATTCCAGGTAGTCTTTTATCAGATTGATTTGTTAACGAAATACTTTGTATTCTATTTAATTCCACAACAAGCATCTTATCTAACTGTCGTATTCTCTGTTCATTTAAATCTAAATCTCTTAATGCGATTTCAGCCGCCTTTCCAAAGCCTACTATATTATGAACAGCTAATGTTCCTGCTCTAAAGCCATTTTCTTGCTCACCGCCATGCATAAATGCAGTAATCGGAGGAATACCATAAGCATCACTCTTAACATACGCTGCTCCAATTCCCTTCGGCCCATATATTTTATGCGCTGAACATGATGCAAAATCCAAACTCATTGTATGAACATCAATACCTATTTTTCCAATTGCCTGTGTTAAATCCGAATGAACAGCTATGCCTCTTTTGGAACATACCTTAGCAATTGCAGCAATATCGCTGATGGTTCCAATTTCATTATTTACATATATCACCGAAACCATAGCTGTATTGCTCTTGATAGCATCCTCTACTGTAGTAACAAGTATTTCTCCCGATTCGGTTATGCCAACAAAAGATGCCTCATAACCCCTATCTACGTTTTTCTTATCACCAAATAACGTTATCGTCGGATCATTGTTAGAATACAATTCGCCATTTAGGTATTTACATGTATTTAATGTAGCCTTATGCTCTGCTACAGACGTAATAATATGATTCTTTCCATCCCCATAGTAGCGACGATAATCCATATAACCCTTAATGATGAAATTTGTACTTTCTGTTGCCCCCGCAGTAAAAATAATCTCTTCTGGATTTGCTCCCAGTAGTTTTGCAACATGTACACGTGCTTCTTCAACGGCATTATGCGCATTTACAGCTTTGCAATAATACTTACTTGAAGGATTCCCATATTCTTCCCGAAGGTACGGAAGCATTGCCTCTAACACTTCTTCGTCCACAGGAGATGTTGCACTATTATCAAAATAAATCATTTTCTACCATCACCTATTTCTTTTTAATTTCAACTTCATACTTATGTAATTCATTTTCGAAATCATTTTCAAAATAATGATCAAACATGCCTTTACTTTTTCTTCATCTTCAATCGACTCGAAATCACACGGACAATTACCCGTTGCAAAAACAGATTTCATCTAAACGGTATCTCCTACTCCTAGTACTTGTAATATATACTTGTCCATATTTCCTGCATGGTTATACATATCCAGTAACAATTCACTCCCCCTATCAATATGTGCTTTTACATACTTTGGAAAGTATTCCTCTTCAGGTAAATACCGTCCTTCAACTTCCTCAATCAATACCTTAAAATATGTTTCATTGTCTCCAGTGATTGTTTGTCTATTAAGATCTAATCCGTCCGAATCTGTCTCATAATCCGCCGCAGATGTATTTTCCTTTAATGACCATGCAATAGCGTGCTTCACCAATGTATATGGTTTGTAATTTGTTCTGCTCTCCAACTCCTGAAAAATTTCTTGAGTTCTCTTTGAAGTTTTTAATCTAAATATCATTGCCTACACCTCGAAAAAATAATGTTGTTCAATAGTCGTTCTGTTTTGACTTTCATTGTTTATCAGAAGGTATTCCTTTGCGATATACGGCTTTATTATTTTGTAATACTCTTCATTAATTTCTTCATCTGTTGAAAGAATTACTACCTGCTTACTGATATTAGGGAAGAACTTCTCTGATATCTCTTTTCTATGATCGGCATCAATACGTGCATATGGAGTATCGATAACAAATGGTATGTCCTGCCCTGACAATTCGATAATTGCCCAATATAATGACAAAATGAAAATTTGGCGTTCACCCTTTGATAAGCGACCAATATCAATACGCTTGAACAACTTATATTTCTCTTTTGATTTGTCAGCTTCTAATAACTGCTGCAATTGTGGTACTGTCTCCACCTTATACTCGTCATACAATCTCTGCATTCCCTGTTTACCGATTTCGGTAGCAAAAATATCTTTGCCAAGATTCTTAATTAAATGTAACAATTCTGTAGTGCTATACTTTACATTCTGGAAAAGGTTGAACTGAAAATCATCCTCAATCTCAATATGCGTAATCAGATTATTCTTTCTATAAATATGCTGTAAATTCTCTACAATCAGTCTCTCGAGATTTCGCTTTATTGATTCTGATTTTTTATCTAGAATAGTAGACATCATCTGAGATAAACCGGTACTTAATTCAAACACGTGCTTATTCTGAGCATTATCTTTAATATTTTGGAATGCACGATCTCTCTGCTGCTTTGTGGTTACAAGTTCTTCCTTGAGTCTGGTCAGGCACATCTCAGAATCATGAATCCTTGTTGAAATTTCATCTTTCTTCCTAAGTAATGCGTTCTCTTTTTCGGCAAATTTTCCAGCATCTTCATCCGTCATTGCACTTTTAAGAATACGATTAATTTCCATCGCTCGGTCAGCTGCAGTTTTTCTTCTTTCAACCAGTTCAACCATAGCTACAACATCAAAATCATCTATAGCAGAAATCATTGCATTCACTCTACCGGAATCCTCTTTTGACAGATCGTGCACAGGCTGTGCACCTTCTTTGAATCCCTTTGGCTTAAATTTCTTAAGTAGGAATTCCATCAATGCATCAACAGTTTCATCATTTACTTCTTGGTTTTCATTTAAGGTATTCGCTATCTCCTGTTTTCTAAGTTTTTGCTGAACGTAATAAAAGATTTCTCCCTTTTCCTCAAAATCCAGCTGATCCGAAATTCTTCCTGTGAAATCTCGTAGAATAAAGAAAGGCATTAATCCCTCAACAAACATTTTAATCTTTGTTAATGTTTCAGTCTTGATATGTTCAGCTTCTGAAAACTCTTTCAAAAACGCCTGTCTTTCAACTTCTGTTATGCCACCAGCATTTTTAAACGCTGTTTCAACTTCAATTAATTCGGTTTCAACTTTCTCTAGTTCGTCCTTATCAGTTGCTATTTGAGTCTCTAAATTCGAATAACTTGTTTCTACTTCCTCAGCGTTCTTACGTAATCCTTCGTACTGTGCATATGCTTCCTCTTCATCTTCGCTCACAGCTTTTCCTGCATATGCAGTCGTATACTTGCGAATAATTTCAAAAACGTCTAATCCGCACAAAGTATAAGCCGCATTCTTTACGTATGAATTGTACATACTCGTAGAAAAAATACTTCCAACTTCTTCACCATCGAACAAGAAAAATTCAAACAAATCCGGTGGGATCATTCCCTGTAGATAATTCTGGAAATATGACAATTCCTGATCATCAAATATGTGTCCATCCGTTTTCACATAATACTTTTCTTCTAATTTCTGCTTAGTGTAATCCCATTCTCTGGTTATTTCATACTCTTTAACTTCACGTTCGACCATTAAAGACACAGATATCTGAACTCTCGATTCAACGACATCCTTATGAAAAGATTTTGAGTTAATACAATCCTTAATCTTTGCAATATACTTTGGGTTCACACTAACATAGCCAAACGATAAAGGTCCATATAATGCTATTTTGATAGCGGTAAATAATGAAGTTTTTCCCGCGCCATTCTTTCCACCAATTAAAATAATATTTTTATTGCAGTCCTCGCTTGTAAAATCAAACTCATTCAATCCCTCGAAGGAGTTGAAATTGTATAACACTATTTTATTTATTCTCATCTTCGATCTCCTTAAGGATTTCATGATGAAGCCATTGCTGATTAAGCAAACGCTCTAGACTATCCTTCATAATTCTTTGGTTTGAATAATTTTTCTTATGATAAACAGATAAAATAATATTTCTAACCAAATCAAATGGAACATCTTTTTCTTCTGCCAATCTTTCCAGTTCGTCTACTGTCTCTTTATCAATTAATGGTTCTTTATACTGATACCACGGCAGTTTTTCTCCAGTTAACTGCTCATACAATTCAACGAGAGTTCGTCTTGAGAGATCCAATTCGTCATCCCATATTTCATCTATTGCTTTTAACTCTTCCTGAGTTATAAGTTCATATCCCATTTTCTGCTGAGTTTCTATAAGCTTTGTTAAAATGAGCTTTCTAGCTTCCCATGTGAATGGTCCATAACCCATTTCGCCTGTTTTTGTTTCATAAACAGTTCCATTCCTACGCTTCTTTTCACGGTATTCATCTTTGTCACGAATACTTATAATCCAAGTTCTAAATTCAGCCAACGGAATCAATTCTCTATGGCCACTTCTAATGAAACCATTCAAAGATTTGTCATCTTTAACGACTGTACATACCCAACAACCAAATCTGGAATTACCACATGTCTGTGTTTGTCCTCCAGCATGTACACCTGCAAAAGGACACTCTCCACTATCTGCATCAGCATATAGTGAAACAAGTTCATTATTATTAGAACCCCATGGAGTGTTTCCACCATCAAGTTTAAGCAGTACATCCCAAACATCATCTGTGGTTAATTCAACTATCGGATTATATACATACGCATCCTGAATAGTCTCATGCCTATTCATCAGACGATTAGCAAGTTCTCTTCCTTCAATACGTCTTCTACGGGCTTCACTTTCCGCCTTACGAACACCTAAAAGAACCACAACTTCTTCCCTTTCTTTTCTGATTACATCTCTGATATAATTGGCACTAGGATTAATCTTTAATCTATCTGTACACCATCTGAAAGTTCCATTCATTCTCGGAGTCGGAAAACCACGCCCTATTACATTAGCCCAAAATGAATTATCTGCAGGAGGAGTTACCATAGTTGATATTATTGGTAAATCGTCTTTGACTGCTGCTTCCCCCAAAAGTTTATTCATCTTACTGAGATATATTTTTATCAATGGATTCTCAATAAGCGTATCCGAAGAAACAATATAAACCTTCTTGTTTCTTTCCCTTTCTGGAAGAGTTAATAACATCTTATAAACCAATTCAACGACGGTTGTAGAATCCTTCCCTCCGCTATACCCAATTACCCAAGGGCGCTTATCTGACTGATATACATATTTAATCTCTTCTATCAGTTCCTCTAGCGTATTCTCATTAAAATAACTATTCGTTGCCATCGTTGTTACCTCGATGCTGAGCAACCTGGCTCAACAACCCAAGGCTCAGCTCCTTTCCTTCGTCATCCATTCGCTTAATATAACTTATTATTTTACGCTCCACATCATCTGTATTGTCGCCAAAAAATTCTCTTCCAACTAGCTGATCGAGCGATATACTATAAATGTCAGCAAATTTTTTAAGTTGCTCTATGTCTGGTGTAGTAACACCTCTTTCAATATTGCTTATTACCTGCTGCGAAACATTTAGTCTCTCTGCAAGATCAGTCTGTTTGTAGTTTTTGCTTTTTCTTATTTCCGCTAATCTTTTTCCTATAGTCTGCATGTCTTTCATACTCCATAATAGTAAAGGATTTAAAAGGTATAAAGTACCCATTATTCACAGTTATATCACTTATGAATTATAAACGAAATAGTATATATATACAACGATTTTATGTATTTTAAGTATTGACTAACATTATTCTTGTATTATATAATAAATACAAAGTTTTTGTTAGTTTTTGTTAGTTTTTGTATTTAACTGAGAGGAGAAAAACAAAAATGATTTGTAAAAAATGTTTAGAAGAGATTACTCCCGCGAATACTTATCCTTCGGATCATCGATATTGTAGAGTATGCGGCACAGAACACGCTAAATACCTAAGCGAGCGTCGACAGACACTCACAGCATTACGTAATATGAACTTAGACTCTAAAATAATCCAAACAAAACATCTGATAAAATCTGCTGTTAGTGAATTCGGTCTTGATAAAGTGTATATCTCCTATTCAGGCGGTAAGGACTCCACTGTTCTCTCTCATATTGCTAAAACAATGTATCCAGATATCTTACATTTATTTGCCAATACTACTAATGAATATCCCGAAACAATTGAACACATACGTTGGGGAAGAGAAGAAAATGGTACAAATATCATTACTGTCATTCCAAAAGATGCACATGGAGAAGTATGGACCTTTAAAAAGGTTGTTGAAAGATATGGCTATCCTATGTACTCGAAAAGAATCTCCAACGCAATCAGAACTTATCAACACGCTCTTTCTACTCGAACTAAAGCCAATGCACAAGGTTACATAGAACGTAACTTTAAAAAATATGAAAAATATAAAGATCTGCCTATTTCTGATAAATGTTGTGACAAACTCAAAAAGGAACCCCTTAGAAGGAAGGCAAAAGAGCTCGGTCTAGAATGTGCTATATTAGGAACACTGGCTTCTGAAAGTTATCAGCGAGAAAAGGACTGGTTAGAATATGGATGCAATGTATTTCATGAAAGAAAAGACAACCAAAGCAGGCCTCTTTCCTTTTGGACTGACGAAGATATCCTTGAATATATAGAACGATTTAATATTAGAATACCAAAACTATATGATATGGGGTATACACGAAATGGCTGCATGTATTGCGGCTTCGGTGTTCAACTTGAGCCCAATGAATGTAATCGTTTCCATAAAATTCAAAATACACATCCCGCACAATACAAATACTTCGTCAAAAACTTCGGCGACCTGATGATAGAATTCGAAATTAATATTGCATAGAAAAATCAGAACACAAGTGTTTCCACAGGAAACTAACTTGTGTTCTTATCTCGTTATCACAGCTAGAATACGCAACTGCTATACAGATGAGTTTCAAGCAACTTTAGATTTAAGTAAAAAACGGTTTTATAGTAAATGCTAGGGTGCTTGAATCCTGCATTTCCAACGTTCTATTTATATATACAAATACATCTACAAGAAATCTTTAAAAATGTACGTCTACCAAACAAACATTTTACCATAGAAGGTTTCGTATAGATTCACTCTAATTGTAACAAAAGCTTCTCTATTAGAAAATGTCAAATTAAAAGTGTTATTCAGGCTGTGTAGGATTACAATACATGTGTTATATTTCATAAAGATTATTAGCGAGAAGTTTTCCTTTTGTTATGTTTGATTCACTACAAAGCAAATCAAACGAGCTGGTATCTCACAATTACAAGTATAATACAGGATATGAGATTCGACTATCACAAGGTAAATACACTGATTTATATGGTGTTTTAAATGATTTTAATAGTAGAGCGAGATGCCACTTTGCAATAAAAATAGATACTGCCATAGCCAAAATATTCTGAAATATTTCTATGTCTTCCTTTCAGATCTTGAAAATTTTTCCCCTGATGGCATAAAAATAACCCCTTTCATTAGACATTATTGTCTAACAAAAGTAAGCGTCAAATCGCTCGCCTAGGCTAAATATATTTTTTATGGCATACTTTAAAAAATGCAAAAAACTATTAGTTTTTTAAAGGAGGCCACTTACCATGGATCAAATATCTCATACTGTGCGCAA
>JAEZOB010000068.1 GCA_023414355.1 Bacillota bacterium
TATAGAACAATCAAAGCTGGAGCCACTCATGCCGTGGTCAAAGACACTCCCGGTTGATTGCTACAGCAAGCGTCGCAAGTAAGCGGCGCTTTAAATTTACTGGGAGCGTATGATTTGACGCTTACCAATGAACATTGTCGATAATTTTTTTCTTAAAGATATGGCTAAGGATACTTATGATTTGTCTTGGAAATGCCTACAGAAATATAAAACCATCTTTGAAAATATTGTCTTTGCTAATGTATTGATTACGTTTTGTAGTCAATGGGATTGGTATATTAGGAAGCTCTCCGAATTTATATTTTTTTCATTAGATCACTTACATAGTTTAAGTAATACAAAGGAACTGAATAGAATTAATAGTAAGCCATTATTGGATCAATTAAATGTAATTGAAAAAATATGCGGTGTGAAATTTGAAGTATCAAATAATATCAAAAATAACCTAGTTGAGATGTATCTTGTACGTAATCTTGGATTACATAATCGATGGGAGATCGATGAAAAATATAAATCATTATCACTTACAAAAGAATTAGTTGTAGGAAATATTCGCCGGGTTAACGTAAATGAACTTCGAGAGTGGCAGGAAGGATTAAATACACTAATTAATGAAACTTCGATAAAAATCGCCAAATTTTATAAAGATATACCGGAATTTAATTGATTAAAGGTATCATTAATAATAGTAAATTAAAGGGTGATAAGAATGAAAAAGTATGAAGAGTATAGAGAAAGTTGTAATATATTGAAAATTGATGATGTAGCATGTGATATAAATGGATCTATTTGTATCGAAAAAAATTACCGAATATTTTTTGAACTTCAAAATCTAACCAGAGAGCAGTTATTGATTCTGGAAGATGAAAACGCTAGATATCTATATGCTAAAGCAGACGACAATTATATAACTGCAACAACTTCACATGTACAACATAGTAGATATAAGCATAATGCAGAAAATTCGGAATTAGTGACTATCAGCGCTAGAATAGAAGCTGAAAATGTGTTTTTTGGAAATGAGTTCATAGAAGTTGATAAAGAAGGTGATATCTATATAGAAGGTTTTACATGTAAAGTGACAGATGGTAACGAGCTTATTGGTATTACTCCATATGAAAACCTAGAAGATGAAATTAGTATCAATACGGAAGGTATATTTAAGGTTTCAGCAAAATTCAAAACACTTGGGGAAACGGATGGTTTGAGTTTTTTTACATATCCTCATATTTATCGTGAGGAGACGGAGATTAGATTAGGATATCAAAGTGTTATTCAGTATCAATGTGAAGCAAGTGTTAGTCTTGATAATATAAATGATAAATTACATAACATATTACTTCTTCTCGAAATATTATCTGGTGAGTACGTATCTACCACATCAGTAACACTATTTCATAAAACAAAAAGCTATGACTATCTTGGTAACTGTAATTATCCTAAGTATGATCTTTTATTGTTTGAAAATAATACCTTTGATACAAGATATTATTTACGTAAAGCGCTTTTTAAAATATCTGATTTTAAGGATATAAATAAATTATACAAAGAATGGGAGAATATAATTCAAAAGAATAAACTCGCTTTTGTATCATATAGAGAACTACTGCTTGATGAAGAAATGAAAATATTTTCTGCCAACAAATTCCTTAAAGTAATGCAAATAATAGAAGGAATTGAACGTGAGGATGTTTCAGATGAGGCGAAAAATGAATTTGATCAGAGTAAAGAAAAGATCATCGAAATGCTCACAGAGGATGGGGATAAAGAATTTATACGTCAATGGTGCATATATAATAATGGTGATAATTTTCGTAAGTGTTTAAAAAGATTCACATATTTTGGACTCAAAACCCTTTCGGGCTTATCAAATAACCAATGTGAAAAATATAGTAAAAACATCATAAATAGTATTAAGAATGATAGAGATACTTATACACATGCATCACATTATTCATATCCAATACTCAATGATGATAAATTATCGGATATAGTATATATTTTTAAGGTATTCATCAGACTGAAAATTCTGATTATACTTGGTATTGATAAGGAACTTATTCGAAGAAGGCTTTCTTTTGATCGAAGCTTTGTAGGACATTATCAAAATTTATTTGGATTAAAAATAGAAAATGACTATAAAAACTTTTCAGATACGGGTGAATTTGATGATTTTATGTGGAGATTTTGTTAACAGGGTAGGAAAGGCGATTAAGTAAGTATTAATACGCAGTTTCTATATACTTCTACTGGTATTATGGTTCTTTTTTATGGTTTTAGAAAGGAACTTTTTTATCCCAAATAACCGGTTGGATTTTCAAAGGAGATGTATATATAAAAAATTGCAAACTTTATCTACTCAACACAATCCCCCCAAACTTCTTCCCAAATGTTCTCTCTTTACATCGAACATAAGTTCTGGTATAATGAGTTCAAAAGGAGAACATATGTATGGATAAAATAATCTTTCATATTGATGTCAATTCGGCTTTCCTTAGTTGGGAAGCCGTTTATCGACTGCACATCCTTGGAGAAAAAACTGATTTACGAGAGATACCCTCGGCGGTAGCAGGCGATATCAAGAAACGTCATGGAATTATATTGGCGAAATCTACCCCGGCGAAGAAGTTCGGTGTGAGGACCGGTGATACCATCAATGATTCGATGCGGCTGTGCCCGCAGCTGGTACTGGTGCCTCCACATTATGATCTGTATGATACCTGCTCGAAGGCCTTCATGGAGATACTGCGAGAATATTCCCCAATCGTTGAGCAATATTCTGTGGACGAAGCCTACTGCGATATGACCGGAACGATCGGTCTTTACGGTTCCGCGGTGGTGGCAGCGAATCTGATCAAGGACAGGATCGCGGGAGAGCTGGGCTTTACGGTGAATGTAGGGATCTCTACGAATAAATTGCTGGCCAAGATGGCTTCGGATTTTAAGAAGCCCAATCTTGTGCACACCCTCTTTCCGGAGGAGATAGAGACAAAGCTTTGGAGGATGCCGGTGAGCGAGCTGTTTTATGTCGGACATGCGACGAAGAGAAAGCTGCGTGATCTGGGAATTATGACGATCGGCGAGCTGGCGCATACTGATCTTGATATCCTTCGTGCCCATTTTAAAAAATATGGAGAGGTGCTGTATGCCTTTGCAAATGGGGTGGATGTATCCATCGTAACGGACGTGGTACCGGCAAATAAGGGCTACGGTAATTCGGCGGTGATCCCTTTTGATGTGGATCGTTCCGATGCGGCAAAGATGATTCTGCTTTCTCTGTCTGAGAAGGTGGCTACGAGGCTGCGCGCGGATCACGTCATGGCGACCGTCGTCGCAGTCAGTATTGTCTATACTGATTTTCATCATGAATCCCATCAGCTAACGCTGATTAGTGCTACGAATATTACCTGCGAGCTACACCGGGCTGCCTGCCGTCTGTTCGACGAGCTGTGGGATGGTTCGCCGGTGAGAAACCTTGGAATTCACACCAGTAAGGTGGTCAGCGGGACCACGACACGGCAGTTGAACCTATTTGATATGAACCGTTATGAGCGCCTGCACCGAATGGACGGCGTAGTCGACACGGTCAGGGAGCGATACGGGGATGATTCCATCAAAAGAGCTGTCTTTATCAATAACCCGATTTATCATATGGCAGGCGGTATTGCGCCGGAGAAGAGAAAACCCAGCTACGGGAACTATGGAGAAGGTATTAAATAAAAAGAAGGGATGAAATATGAATCATATGCCTGTAGATGTGATCGCGACCTTTAATGTGCAGGGAAAGATTAAGCCCAATTATATCCGGCTGGAGGACGAGAATCATGTCCTGCAGACTTATAAGATTGAGAACATCGTATTCAGCAAGGAAGAGAACTTTGCCGGAATACCGGTGCTGGTCTTTTGCTGCAATATACAGATAGAGGACTGTATGCGGATGATTCAGGTCAAATATCATATCAAAACGCATCAGTGGGTATTGGTTCCATGAGAGGGAATAAAAATAGTATAAAAATTTTATATTTTTGCTTCAGGCCAGTTGAAATAAAGTGTCGGATATTGTAAAATAATGATATTATAGTACCATTTGAGATTATTTTGACCTTATATCCAATAGGAATTTAGGAGGCCACTGATATGAAGCTTAAAAATGTATTTAGGGATTTGAAGGTAAGGACTAAAATTGCGTTACTGGCAGTATTTATGCTGTTGGTTACGCTGTTACTGACAGGTCTGGCGTTGTTGAACCAGATTAATTACAGCAGTGAGAACTTAAAGAAAATGGAATCAGACATACGCAACAGCTATGACTTGAATATAAAGAATCAGGTACAAAATGCGGTCAGCTTGATCACCAAGATTCATAACATGCAGGTAGCGGGCGTATATACCGAGGAGGAAGCTAAGAAACTGGCAGCAGATTTGATCCGTGAGCTCAAGTACGGGGATAACGGCTATTTCTGGATTGACACCTATGAAGGTGTGAATGTTGTTCTGCTCGGAAATGAAACTGAAGGAACGAACCGTTATGAGAAGAAGGATGATAATGGCTTTGAGATGATTAAGGCAATCATCGCAAACGGCAGACAGGAAGGCGGCGGCTACACGGATTATTGGTTCCCTAAGGCAGGAGAGAAGGTATCACTGCCAAAGAGGAGTTACAGCTTGGCGTTTGAACCCTACCAATGGGTAATAGGCACAGGTAACTATACGGACTATATCGATCAGGAAATCCAGGCGGCTCAGAAGGCACAAAAGGATCAGCTGGCGAAGGACATCACGGCTTTCGTGATTATCCTTATTATTTCGGTGGTATTTGCTGAAGTAATTACCAGCTTTATCTCAAAGATGTTGAACAAGGATTTGAAGACCTTTGGCGGCTATCTGAATACCCTTTCTACAGGAGATTTTACTGTCTGTCTGCCCGAGGATTATTTGATACGAAAGGATGATTTCGGAGGCTTAGCAAAGGATCTGGAAGGAATGAAGAATTCTGTGGCTAAGCTGGTAGGAAGTGCCAAGTCCGAGGCTGACAATATCCTGATTGTAATGGATAATATCAATAAAAATGTTCAGGATTTAAATAGCAACATTGAGGATGTTGCTGCCACCACCGAGGAGCTTGCGGCAAGCATGGAAGAGACAGCAGCTTCTGCACAGGAGATGACAGCTACCTCTACCGAGATTGAGACCGCAACCAGAACCATCGCGGAGAAATCCCAGGAAGCAGCGCTTGAGGTTGTTAAGATCAGTAAACGTGCTTCCGACACGAGGGCGGAAGTAGAGGCATCACAGAGCAAGATAAAAGAGATGAAGATCAGAATCGAGGAGAAGCTTACCCAGGCTCTTGAGAAGGCGAAGATAGTCTCCGAAATCAATGTTCTGACAGAAGCAATCATGGGCATCACTTCTCAGACGAACCTGCTAGCACTGAATGCTTCCATCGAGGCTGCAAGAGCAGGAGAGAGCGGAAAAGGATTTGCGGTAGTGGCAGATGAGATTCGTAATCTTGCGAACCAGTCAAAAGCTACAGTGGCGAAGATTCAGGATGTAACCCACGAGGTTACGGATGCGGTTAAGAATCTGTCAGGCAATGCCGATGAGCTGCTCCAATTCGTATCGAAGGATATTACACATAACTTCAATAATCTTGCTGAGGTTGCAAGGGCATATATGGACGATGCAATCTATGTGGATGGAATGGTGACAGACTTCAGTGCAACTTCTGAGGAGCTGCTGGCCTCCATCACGAATATCATGACTGCTGTATCAGAGGTTGCCAATGCAGCTTCCGAGGGTGCATCAGGTACTACAGATATTGCTGAGAAGATTTCAGTAATTACAGACAAATCGGCTGAGGTTACCAAGGAGGTCGAGACTTCCAGGGAAAGCTCAGAGAACTTAAGAAGAGAGATCTCCAGCTTCCAGATCTGACAAAATCAATCTGCTATGGGGTAAGCGCTTAATTTAGGGGTGGATTTCATCCACCGCCATTTATCATTATAATTGTTATCAGGAAATGCGAGCGTTTTACTCCAATCCTTTGCTAGGATGCTAGCATTTTACTCTATTTCGGAGGA
>JAEZOB010000054.1 GCA_023414355.1 Bacillota bacterium
GCCCTGTGCTATGGCGCGGGCGTTTTGCTGGGCGCTTCCCGGCCTTTTCATTGGCTCTGGGTGGCTGGGCTTGGGGTGGCTTGCCTTTTTGCGATATTGTACTATTTACAGGGCCGCAAGACAGCGCTTGGGGTATTCCCAGCCTTCTTTTTTCTTGGGCTTGTTCTGGCCTCATTAAGCGCGCACCCGGCCCGGCTTTCGGAGGGGAACTACACTTTCGCCGGCACGGTGGATGGCGGGGTCCGGTACCGGGACGAACGGGTGGCCTGCACCTTGAAAGATGTCACTGCGGGTGATGTGAGCCTTCCCGGTAAAGCCTATTGGACGTTTTATGTACAGGAGGGCGAGGTAGTCCCGGCCCTTTCTAATGGTGACCGAGTCTCCTTTTCGGGCAGATCATACCATCCCCAGGGGCAGCAAAATCCCTATGGCTTTGACTTTGACCTGTACTTGAAGCAGCGGGGCGTTCGTGTTGGCCTGTATGGGCAGGAAGGCTTAACCATTTGGCCAGCGAAATCAGTATGGGATGGAAACCTGGCCTATTATCTGCGCACCACTCTGTCCCAAGCGCTGTACCGGACCATGGGCGAAAAAGCGTCCTTGGCAGTGGTGATGCTGCTTGGCTCATCGGATCCGCTTCCGGAAGAAGCTTTGGAGGACTTCCGGGTGACCGGGACGGCCCATGTACTGTCCATCTCTGGGCTGCATGTGGCTTATCTGGCAGCGATGCTCATCTGGGTCCTGAAAAAGCTTCACCTGGGACCAAAGCTCCGGATCCTGATCCTGGCCGCATTCCTTGTAGCCTATTCCTGGCTGGTGGGTATGAGCCCGCCTGTGATCCGCTCCGCTTTGATGTGTCTATTGTTCATGAGCGCAAAGCCATTGGGGCTGCCTCATGACCCCTTGACCACCATCGCAGCATCGTTCCTTATGCTGCTGGTATTCCGGCCTCTGGACCTTTTGTCCCCCAGCTTTCAGCTTTCCTTCGGGGCGGTAACGGGCATGTTGCTCCTTGGTGATCCACTGATGAATAAGCTGGATAGCCTGTTCCCCAAAAAGAAAAGGAGAAAGAAGGACTGTTTCCGACAGCTCTTTGACAAGGCCCTGAAATATATAAAGTCTCTGCTTGCCCTGGGTATCAGCGCCCAGCTTGGGATCGCGCTGCCCCTGGCGGCCTGGTATCAGCAGTTTTCGCTGCTGGGGATCTTTGTTAATATCCTGGTGATCCCTTATACGGCGCTGCTCATGATCGCTTACATTGCGGCACTGTTCCTAAGCCCACTGGGCGTGATAGGGCTGTGGGCGGGCCAGATAGCGGCTTTTTGTTCGGACGTGCTGCTTTCCATGGTCCGTTTCGGAGCAAAATTTCCGGGCATGTCCTTTGCGGTCCCCTCTCCCCCATGGCCCGTGATCCTCGGCGGGGCTGCCTTCTTGATTCTGCTCTCCCACTATGTTGTCTGGCGGAGCAAGAAACGCGCGCTGGCGCTGGCATTATCTGCTACTTTTGCCTTGGGCGGCGCGATGGCCCTTATAAACCATGATGTGCGGTACATCCAGTTAAGCGTTGGGAACGCCGACGCCGCCATTTTGGTAGACGGCGGATATACCATGGTGATCGACACCGGCGAAACGGGTTCCGAGATCGCGGATTATCTACAGGCCCAGGGACGAATGATCGACGCGCTGGTGCTGACTCATCTGCATACGGACCACGCGGGCGGGATAGAAAAACTGCTCAACGAAGATATCCGCATCCACAAGGCATATCTCCCAGAAGGTGCAGAAGCTGCGCAGGCGGATGCGGCAGGGCTCAGGCAATTGTCCCTTTTGCGCGAAGCGGGCGTCCCTGTGGAAACCCTTTACGGCGGGGACAAGCTGCAAACGCCCCGCTGCTTGCTTACGGCGCTTTGGCCAGAAAAGGGAAAAGTTCGCGTGGGTCAGGAAGCTAACGATTCCACCCTGGCGGTCTATCTTCAAATGGAGGGTGTAAGCCTTTTGCACATGGGCGACCTTGGCGGTGCATATGAAAAATACGCCGCGCCTAAGGCGGACATATTGAAGGTGGCGCATCACGGCAGTGCAAGCAGCACAGGCGATGATTTTCTCAAGGCGGTGGTGCCGCAGATGGCGGTCATCAGCAGCAGTGGAAGCGGTGTCCTACCCTCCGACCAAACGCTCGCGCGGCTTAAAGACATGCAAATCCCCCTTTATCGCACGGGCGATTCAGGAGCCATCAGCCTTACTATCCGGGGCGATCAATGGGAAGCGGTCCCTTTTCGAAAGGAAATAAAGCCATGAACCACACGGAGTTTTTCAAGATCATAAAAGCAGGCGAGATCGGCTCCCTGTACCTGATGGAGGGAGTCGAAGAATATATCAAACAGTCCGCCCTGGAGCAATTGCGCAAGGCGCTTTTGCCTGTAGGAATGGAGGCTCTAAACGAAACGGTGCTGGAAAACCCCAGCCTCCCGCAGCTTAGATCGGCGGCGGAAACGCTGCCTTTCATGGCCGATCAGCGGTTGGTGATCGTCCGTGAGTGCTCTCTTTTAAAGCCCAGCAGAAAAGGTAGCGAGGATGCCGAGGAAGCGCCGGAGGAGGACGACCAAACAAAAGCGTTCTGCGATTATGTGGCCGGCGTCCCCCCTACCACTTGCTTGGTATTTTACGAAAAGGGTAAAGCCGATGGGCGAAGGAAATTGTACGGAGCCATCAAAAAACACGGCGCTGTGGCCGTATTTGACACGCTGGATGATGCAGAACTGAACCGCTGGATTATACAGACCTTGCGGTCTCTGGGCAAGGAGATCTCCCCCGCCACGGCCTCCCGGCTTTCCTTCACCGTGGGTCGTGACGCGGCACTTCTGCGAGGTGAAATGGAAAAGTTGGCCGCTCATACGGGAGAGCGGGCGCAGGTCACGCCGGATGACATTCAGGCCGTATCCGTCATATCGTTGGAGGCCTCGGTTTTCGAGATGGTGGATAATCTGGTGGAAGGAAAAACGGCCCAAGCCTTCACGCTGTTTGAAAACATGCTGCGAACAGGCGGAAGCCGGTTTGGCATCCTGGCCATGATCATGCGTCAGTACAGGATCTTGTTTCACTTCAAGCTATTGAAGCAGAGCAACACGCCGCTGCCAGAAATCCGCAGCCGCCTGGCCATCCCGCCGTTTGCGGTTGACCGGGCGGCCAAGCAGGCT
>JAEZOB010000058.1 GCA_023414355.1 Bacillota bacterium
CTCATGCCCTAACATTTTAGACACCTCAAGCATTGCTTTCCGGTCATATACAACACCTTTCATATCTCCCCTACAATAATACTTCTGCTTTCTTGTAAGTGTTTCTAAAGGTCTTGCTAACTTCTTATACCAGGAACAGGCAAACTCTGCCCTATAACTGTGAATGTCCATATTTTGAGGTATATTCTTAAAAATCGGTTCGTTTAAAGGCAATCCTATGTATTTGTCTATATAACCATAAAATCCCCCAAGTACTTGGACATTCCTACTCTTCCCTCCCTTACCTTGCTTAACATGAACATACAGTATATCATTCTCATATCTTATATCCTCTGGTATTACGGCAGCTAGTTCGTGTCTTCTTACCCCTGTTCCCTTACAGAACATTTCAATATCTTTATACTTCTCCTTTGATACATGTTTATCATGTTTACAAGCCCTTCGAGATCGCTTAATATCCTCCCTTTTTCGGTCAGGAGTATGAAGACGTAGCTCTTCTTTTGTAATTCCATATAGCTTTCTTATAGCACACGCTTTTAGCTTTATTGTCCAAGCACTCTGGCCCAAATCTGTCTGATCATCCAAATAAGCTTGTATGTATGCTTTAGCACTCTCTACTGTTTTACATCCATAAGTCATTTTTGCCCATTCCGCAAAAGCAATGGCTTTATTCTTATACGAATTATAAGTACTCCAACTATAGATTCCATCTAATGCAATCCTCTTACTTTTCTTTTGACCTTCAGACAAATCATCATTCTCCCTTTTTGATTCTTCTCTTGCCTTTTCCTTTGCCACGTGCTTCTTTTGACCAATACAAAGCTTAGCCAGTAGAACCTCTTCTACTTGCCATTTCATTGATTTATTCTTTTTTCTTGCCATACTACAACCCTCTTTCTTTATAGTTTATATAGCTGTTAAGTACGTATTTCTACGCTAAAGAGCTGTTTTCGACTGCCCCTGTAGTTCTATGCCCACTGTCGTGAAACCTTCCGTTTGGTCTCATATTTCTGACTTAGCTGTTTACTTCATCATTTTTTCTTCAAAAAAACCTGCTAAGAAAAGTCAATAGTTTTCTATCAGGTTTTTAAACTCTTTTTTATTCTTCAAAATAAAGTACAACAAATAGACTGTCATTATGGCAGCCTTCGTTGTAAACCTTTTATAAATGCACTTTATTCTTATATATGACTATATACTTCCTTGACTCTTGCGTAGTAGATTCTAAGGAATTTATTTAATCCTGCTATTTTTGCAGCTTTCTTTGCTTTACCTTCTGTTTCTTTTTTAATTACATATTGATAAACTGGGTCATCTGGTCTCGGATGTGTTTTAATACATCTCATAGTTTCATATCCTACCTTACGAAGTGCGGCTGAGCTTCTCTTTGTTATCTTTCTGTTAGAACCTACAAATTGTCCTGATTCATAAGGTGGTGTATCAATTCCAGCAAATGCAATTAACGCTTTACTACTATGAAATCTACGAACATCTCCGATTTCTGCAATTAGCTTCGGTGCTAGGACTTCTCCTACACCACCCATTTCTCTTACAATTGCATATTCAGGCAAGGTCTTTGCTAATTCCTGCATTCGTGATATAATTTTTCCTAGAGTAGCATCAACTTCTTTGAGCACTCTTACAGCTTCAGTTACCAGCATTTTGACGGATGGGGTTTCTGAAGATAAGGTTGGAATACTTTCATGAGCCAGACTATAAATGGCTTTTGCCTTTTCCTGGCTCTGATGGTATTTCTTTTCTTTTGCCCAGCTTGAATATTGCTCGATAAACTCATTTTCGCTTAGGCACGTGATTTTATCATAGTGCCAGAAACATTCAACAAAATCACTCAGCTTATCTTTTCGATTCCCTTCATTCCAACTTGATAGTATTCCCTTAATCCCAGGCATCATATAATCCAGCAAGTGAGTCAGCTCATGCAAAGATGTAATATGTAATTTCATATAGTGCCGATACTGTTGTCCTAACAGTTTCAGTTCACCATATATATCCTCTGATGCTTGAAATTCACTCATTGTAAGCCAATGCTCAATTCCATAATTAGCAATTATCTTTGAATCAATCTTATCTGTTTTTGCTTTTCTTAAGTCTACACTACGATATACTTTCATAAGATAAGGATTAATAACCGCTACAAAAATGCCTTTCTCCTGTAAATACATAAGAACTGGAAGGTGGTATATACCAGTTGCTTCCATAACAACTTTGACTTCCTCATCAAACCTTAGAAGCATAGCTGCCAGTTCGCCAAGGTCTTTCTCCACGTGAGCTATATCAAATGGCTTGCTGATAATCTCTCCATATGGTTTTAAAATACAAACAGTGCTTTTACCTTTTGCAACATCAATTCCTACGCTGATCATAATAACCTCCTGATTTTTAATTTTGTATCAACAGCAATTGTTAAACCATCCACACTTATTACGATTCAGTTTAGTTAGTTACACGAAAGCTCCGTAGAGTATCAACCTGCTTAAGCGAATATTTATAACAAGGGGTTGGCTGACGGTTTTTTTGACGGATGTAAAAATCCAATAAGAGTTATGCCATACCAACTGCTTCGCCTATTATAATAAAATAAGTGCAAATGTCAGAGTTAATTTCTCTCTAACAACTACACTTTTATGGTACTAAATAAGAAGTAACTTGCTCGTCCACTACCTCGTACATTCCTCGTCTACATACTCGGAATATACAGGTAGTCTGCCAGCACAAACCCTTGTGCCAGTTCCTCCTTCGTCATCTCAGATAGCAATTTGCTTCATCTGCCAGTTTGCTATCTTCAATACGAATCTTTCTTCTCCCTTCTTCATAAATAATTCATCTATAGTATGAGATAAATGCAAACTATAAAAATGCAGTTTGACCCCAATTAGCATATAAGTTGACTCCCTTAAGAAAATCTTAAGATTTATAATGGCTTAAGTGCTCAAAAAACTACAACTCCCCCTCTCATACTTACTAATAGATACATATCAATCAACATTGTGTGCTACATAATGCACAAAATAAGGAGTGAATTACATGACTGAATCACAGGTATTGGAATTTGCTCGTATGTGTAATATAATTGATGAAACAAATACAGTCCCCGAAATTAAGGACATGGAAGTAAACAAGACAGCAACATTAAGAAAAGATGGTAGATATATGTGTTATGCACAATTATCTACAGGGAGAAAAGCAGCATACGGCAAAACAGAAGAAGAAGCCATTAAAAAGGCAGTAGAATTAGAACGACAGGAAGTAGTAGAACAAGAACATCAGAAATATGCCTTTGAGAAGAACTATCGCAACTGGTTTAATCAATTAGACATTAAACCTCAAAGCAAAGATCGTATCGAAGTAACCTATAACAAATACTTCAAAGATACGGTATTTGCTACAAAGGATGTGCGATTTATGGATAACAAGTTTATTGTAGAATTCTTAAATCGTATTCTTGTCTCAGAAGATTCCATGCAGACGAAAGCTTTTGCTAAGATTACTCAAATCATCAAAGAAACCCTATACTTTATGGATGATCCATCCGTCTTACTAGATTGGGAAAAGGTGAAAAGAAAGATTAGCAAGACTCGTTTAATCTCTACTGACAAAGAGGAATTTGCCATTGAAGAGGAAATAAGAGAGATTCTTAGACATGGCATACTAATTGATCATATCTTTGACGATAAGTATTCCTCTGGCTTATGCTGGCTCATTGCAGAATCTCTCGGAACTAGAGTTGGAGAACTAGCCGTGGTGACTTGGAAAGACATTGATTTTACGAAGCAAGTACTCTCCATCACCAAGACAGAAGTAAAGTATTATGAACGTGATAAGAATGGCAATCGCATCGGTAAGGTTAAGTACAAGATATCTGATACCACAAAGACTCCTGCCGGAGTTAGAGAGATACCATTAACCCCTAGAGCCTCAGAGTTACTTGAACTTCTACTTGAACACCATAAGAAACAAAGATGGTATCATGAGGATCAGTTTCTCCGCTATAACGGAAAAGAAATGAACAGTCTTTCCAAAGCATTAGCAAGAGATTTAGGTATCCTTTGCAAACGTCTTAAACTGTCTCATATTAACACCCATCTTATCAGAAAGACTTTTGCAACAGAACTCCACGATGCTAATATTCCAACTAAGACGATTTCTTATCTGTTAGGTCACAAAGACATTAGTACCACGGAGAAGAACTACATTCTAAACCAGAAGTTTAATGCGAAAGCTCTTCGTGAACAAATGGAAAAAGCCATTTAAATCTGACAACAGAAAAGGTCGTTTGACAACAAGTATTTTAAGACAACGAAAAAGTGTCAAACCCTTATTTCATAAGGTTTTGACACTCTCGATTAGGTAAGCGCGAGACGGCGCAAGGGGTCCAGTGGACCCCTGCTCTGCGCGGACCGGAGCGAAGCGGAGACATTCGAACTCGGAGCCCTGGATTGGGCTCCGAAAATAAGAAAGGGTATCCTTTACGGATACCCTTTCTTATTTATAGAGCGCGAGACGGGATTCGAACCCGCGACCCTCGCCTTGGCAAGGCGATACTCCACCACTGAGCCACTCGCGCATAATATATCTTGCTATCAGGCAATTTCCTAACGCAAGATATATAATACTATAGC
>JAEZOB010000032.1 GCA_023414355.1 Bacillota bacterium
CACTTATACATCTACCCCTTTTTAGTAAGTTTGGTCGCAGAACGGAGGGAGGTAGGCTGGTTATAAGTGCATTTTAATATAAAAAAATATCGGGGTGAAGTATCACCCCAATATTTATTATAGAACCTAAATAAAAAGCGTAGGTATCCATATTGGACCTACGCTTTTTAATCTATTTTACCCTATTACACTTGTAAGCTATGATATATTATAAACATGAAACATGTTTCATATTACTTCTTCTTGGTAGGAACCTTACCCTTACCATAGTATGCCATCATATAAAGCTCCTCTAACTCAGAGATCAAAGGAAGTCTGGGGTTCGCAGTTGTACACTGATCACCGAAGGCTAAGTCAGCAAGAGGAGAAACCTTATTTAAGAAGTCTTTTTCATCCAGGCCATACTCCTGTAAGGTGGCAGGAATTCCCAAGTGACGATTAAGCTCTTCAACATCTTTCGCAAGCATCTCTACTGCATCAGCATTGTTCTTCGGGGTCTTACCAAGCTTCTTCATCAGTTCAAAAATCTTATCGCCTACGATATAGCTTTCATACTTCGGGAAGGAGGTAAACTTAGTCGGGCACTCCACGCCGTTGTATCTGATCACATGGGGAAGCAGGATTGCATTTGCACAACCGTGAGGAATATGATATTCTCCGCCGAGTTTATGCGCTAAGGAGTGGTTGATACCTAAGAAAGCATTGGTAAAAGCCATACCTGCGATCGTAGAAGCGTTGTGCATCTTTTCGCGGGCGATCGGACTCTCAGCACCCTTGTCGTAGGATTCCTTCAGATACTTGAATACTAAATCTATTGCATGAATTGCAAGAGCGTCAGTATAGTCGGAAGCTACTACGGAAATGTATGCTTCAATTGCATGAGTTAATACATCCATACCGGTCCATGCGGTAGACTTTTT
Organism: Bacillota bacterium; assembly: GCA_023414355.1. Classification (GTDB taxonomy): domain Bacteria; phylum Bacillota; class Clostridia; order Lachnospirales; family Lachnospiraceae; genus Mobilitalea. The sequence goes on from JAEZOB010000032.1 coordinate 921, forward strand.
AGGAACACTCATAACAAAATCAGGATCGATAATTGCAACATCCGGTGTCAACTCGTAATCGGCAAGGGGATATTTCTTATTCTCGTTCTTATCAGAAATTACAGCAAAGGAAGTAACCTCTGAGCCTGTACCTGAGGTAGTAGGAATAGCAACAAACTGTGCTTTTTTTCCTAAGGTAGGGAACTTATAAGCACGCTTACGGATATCAAGGAACTTCAGTGACATGTTCTTGAAATCTGCGGTCGGATCCTCATAGAATAACCACATACCCTTAGCTGCATCGATCGCGGAACCGCCGCCAAGTGCGATGATTACGTCCGGCTTAAATTTATTCATTTCCTCAACACCCTTAAGAATGGTTTCCAGGCTAGGATCCGGCTCGACCTGATCAAAAATCTCACAGTGAACATAGTCGGTACGCTTTCTTAACTGGTAAAGAACCTTACTTACATATCCCAACTGAGTCATGGAAGGATCTGTTACGATGAAGGCCTTGGAGATGTTGGGCATTTTTGCTAAATAAGCAGTTGAACCAGACTCAAAATAAATCTTACTAGGTACTTTAAACCACTGCATATTTACCCTCCTCTTTGCAACTCGCTTATAATTTACTAAGTCTACTGCTGATACATTGTGTGTAGTTGAGTTGCCACCGTAGGAACCGCAGCCTAAGGTGAGGGAAGGCATATTTGTATTATAAAGATCACCGATAGCACCATGGGTGGAAGGTGAATTTACGAGGATACGTCCGGTTCTCATTCTTGCAGAGAAGGTCTTTATTACTTGATCATCTGTAGAATGAAGTACTGAAGAATGACCGAGGCCGCCGAGCTCTATCATCTTTTCACTAAGCTGATAGCCCTTCTCCAGGGTCTGAGCTTTAATTACTGCAAGAACTGGAGATAACTTTTCTTTGGATAACGGATACTCCGGACCAACACCCTCCAGCTCGGTACATAAAATCTTAGTCTGAGATGGGATAGTAATTCCTGCAAGTGCAGCAATCGCAGCAGGTGACTGACCAACAATAGCGGGATTTACAGCACCGGTCTGAGTATTGATTACAACAGGCTCAAGAAGTTTTATTTCTTCCTTTGTAGCGAAGTAACAGCCTGCCTTCTTCATTAACTCTACTACCTCATCATATACAGGTGCTTCGATGATTGCAGCTTGCTCAGATGCACAAATCATACCATTGTCAAAGGACTTGGATAATACTAAATCGTTTACGGCACGTTTTAAGTTTGCTGTCTTCTCAATAAAGCAGGGAACATTACCGGGTCCGACGCCAAGTGCGGGCTTTCCGCAGGAATAAGCCTGCTTAACCATACCGGATCCACCTGTTGCAAGGATCATAGATACATTGGGATGATTCATTAATTCTCTGGTAGCATCAATGGAAGGATACTCAATCCACTGAATACAGTTCTTCGGAGCTCCGGCCTTTAAAGCGGCTTCATATAGAGTCTTGGCAGCTTCCTTGGAACATTGCTGTGAACTGGGATGAAAACCGAAGATAATCGGGTTTCTCGTCTTAATACAGGTCAAGCATTTGAACATCGTTGTTGAGGTAGGATTGGTAACAGGTGTAACACCGGCTACAACACCAACAGGTTCTGCAACAATCATGTAATCCTCTTCCTCGTTGTCCTCGATGATGCCTACTGTCTTCTGATATTTAATGGAGTGCCATACATATTCCGTAGCAAAGATATTCTTAGTGATTTTATCTTCATAGATACCTCTTCCTGTCTCTTCAACGGCCATTTTTGCGAGAACCTGTTGTTTCGCAAGACCGGCAAGTGCCATTTCATGTACGATATTGTCTACGGTTTCCTGATCTAGGGATAAGAAATCATTTAAAGCAACAAGTGCGTTTTTTACTAATTGATCAACATGCTCTTTCGGTGTGGGCTGCTGTAATTCTTTAGCCATATATATTCCTCCTTTAGTTTGTTAAATAATTAACAGATTGTTTATGAGTTGAATATACCATGAAAAAATACTTTTGTAAATAGATTTGTTAAAAAAATAACAATCAAAAAATTTACCAAAAGGTCCAGTAAATTATAAATAATGTACAATAATCTAAATTATATGTCAACACCAACAAAAAAATGTATAATAATTCATAAACCATGAAAAAATTTTGTACATAACGTTTATCGCAGAGAAATAGAGAGAATCTACCTATATATGATTGATATAATATGTATTATAATATGAATAGATGGAAAATCATGATAAGACAAATTGACACCGAAAGCATGGGTCTGACTTAAAAATACTATTGAAAGGTGATAAAAATGAGAATTGTCTCATTAGATGCGATCAAGGGCAACGAATTACTGGCTAAGGATGTCTATTCCGGGAACGATGCTCTTTTGATGCCTGCGGGTGCTATTGTTAAAAAGGAATATATCAGAAGACTTAGGGATCTAAATATTGAATATTTATATATAGAAGACGAAATAGCACAAGGAATAAACCTGACCAATAGTCTTGAATTTCAGATACAGGAGCAATGTCAGGAGGCTGTAAGGGATATTCTGCAGAAGTATTCCTTTCAAAATGATCATGAGCTCGAACAAATCAAGGATGTAGCGGATGAGATCATTCATAATATCATGGAGGATCCGGGTGTGATCTTTAATCTGTCTACAATACGACTGAAAAGCAGCAGTACTTATTCTCATTCGTTGAATGTCTGCGCACTTGCTGTGCTCCTGTCCTTTAGGCTAAAGCTTCCCAAAGCTAAAATTAGGGATATTGCTATCGGGTGCCTTCTGCACGACATAGGAATTACCTATATTAAAAGCGAACTTCTAGATGCATCTTTGGAGGATAATACGGAAAACGTATTAAAAGAGCTGAAAAAGCATATCATATACGGATACTCTGCAGTTGAGAAGATGGAATGGCTTTCTGCTACCTCAAAGGATATCATTATCAGTCACCATGAAAGGTTGGATGGATCGGGATACCCCTTCCATGTGAAAGAAGGTAGAATTAAAATAGGAAGCAGGATAGCGGCAGTCTGTGATGAATTTGACAGCAGAGTATACGGAAACTTCATGAAAAAGATGAAGGTTCACGACGCTATTGACTATATCGTAAGCCAAGCCGGTGTACAGTTTGACTACCGGGTAGTGAAAGCCTTTGTAGATTCTGTCGCAGCTTATCCCATCGGATCACTTGTCAGGACGAATGGGGGAGAGACAGCGATTGTCCTTAGACAGAATGCAAAATGCCCGACAAGGCCGGTGATCAGAATTGTCGAAGACGAGAATGGAAATAAGCCGAGCCAATGGATAGAAAAGGACCTGGTAGAAGAGCTGACGTTATTTATTATAGATACGATATAAACTGTTGAGGATTACTGTCTGCGATTGTGGATGAACGGTCATAATATGGGAAAACAGGTGGATATAGTACGTACTTGCACATTCGAATAAAATATGATATAAATAATTATTACATGAGGCAGGATAAAATCAGTTGTTTCGATTGATTAATCCGTTATCGAAGTGAAGGTATCATTTTCTCACTTGTGTGAAATTGTGTTTACGCATAAATTCACATGTTTTTCTAAGAATGGAGATTCATATGCACAGCTATTTAAGAGCGATCGGATTCAGTAACATTAATAATAGGATGGAATTAGATCGATTGCTAGAGATGATTACAGAAAGCGCTAATAGAAAGCGTTCCGTTCAGTCAGGAAGCACGAACAGCCTGACGGAATTAACGATGGAGTTTGGTGAAGGGATGGGTATTACGGTTCGAGGAGAAATAGACGAGAACGGTAAACTCCATATAGATCATTATTATCCGTATCTTCTGGGACAGACAATCAGTACCCGGGAAGAGGTAGGAATCAATAAACGTGTCGATTCTGAAGCTTATACCGGAATGTGTGACGATTTTCGTCTGGGTGTATCTTTGATCTTCTATTTACAGAATGTCATTGAATTCCTGGAGAAGAAGAATCAGAATATGCCGATGGGAACCTCTTTTCCGATTACATTAGCTGCTCTTTCTTTAGAGGGGAGAATCCTCCTACCGATAGAAATGGATGAGGTACAGGTCCGGAATATCAGTGCTGAGACAAAATACCGTAATAATCTGATCGCCGAAGCAAAGAAAGGCAATCAGGATGCGATTGACAGTTTAACCATTGATGACATTGATACTTATGCTATGATTTCAAAAAGAGCAAAGAAGGAAGATATTTATTCAATAGTAGACACTTCCTTTATTCCCTTTGGATCGGAATCGGATAATTATAGTGTTATTGCTACGATTACGGAATGTAATCTGATCGAAAATACGTTAACAAAGGAAGAAATCTACGATTTGCAGCTAGTCTGCAATGATATCAGCTTCAGAGTATGTATCAATCAGAAGGATTTGCTTGGTGAGCCGATGGCTGGCAGACGCTTTAAGGGAAATATCTGGATGCAGGGAAGCATCGGTTTCTCAGAGCAGACAAGAGATTAATGTGAATTATTGAAAAGAATAATTCACACTTAGAAGTTTGTGCCTGCGAATTCCTCGGCACAAACTTATTCAAAGGATAATCATGTTTGATTAGTTTGAATTGAAAAACAATAGTAAGATATAACCGGATTATTCCATCGGTTTCATTTGTAGCTTGGATAATCTGGTTTACTTAAACACAGAGACAGGTCGAAATTATGTTGTTGACTTAGCCCACAGGAAATAGTAGAATAATTACGTTGCGAAATTTGGGCCCTCATAGTTAAATGGATATAATAAGCCCCTCCTAAGGGCTAGTTCTGGGTTCGATTCCCGGTGGGAGTGCCAAATAAATATCCAATTCATTAATTGCACAACATCGAAACGTCTCTTATATTGTCGAGACGTATTATTTTTGTATGGATGGTGTTAGTATGATAAATAAGATTAAAGCATATTATGAATTACTAAAGCAGAACAAGTATATTCTTATATTTTTATACTGGCCCATACACACTGTATGGTATCAGGTAGTAAGAATATATGCTGATAGAATGCCTAACTATTATCTTGTATCCAGTCCGCTCGATGATTACATACCTTTTTGTGAATGGTTCATAATCCCCTACTCTGTTTGGTACTTTTATATATTTACCGTGTTGATATACATGGCAACCAAGGGTAAAGAAGAATTCCTTAAAGCGAATGCTATGGTTCTTGGTTGTATGTTTATTTCAATGCTTATAACAACGATATTCCCCAGCGGTATATCAGAGGCTATGAGACCTGATTTTGCTACTCTCGGCAGAGAAAATGTATTAACCAAGTTGGTTCAGTTTATATACAAGATAGACGATCCACCCCGTGCTGTTATGCCTTCTATGCACGCAGGGG
>JAEZOB010000060.1 GCA_023414355.1 Bacillota bacterium
GAGCTTTCCTTACCTCTGCATTTGTAATTCTGCCGCTGCTCTTAAGTTTTTCCGCAAGACCTTCAGCTACTTCATCGGTAATTACCAGATGCTTGATTTTCTTTCTCTTGGGTTTCTCAACTCTTCGAAGATCGCCATCTGATATTTCTACGTAAAGATCATCGATCACCTTTACTACGATGAACCTTCTGCCGGCATCTCTGCCAGCCCTGGAAACAACTATCCGGCCTACAACAGCTGCTATCAAACACACTCACCCCTGAGTTTTGTCATGATGATCGGTTCTCCATCGGTTATAGCTATAGTGTTTTCATAGTGAGCAGATAATTTACCGTCAGCTGTAACCACAGTCCACTTATCACCGAGTATCTTTACATTATATACTCCCTGATTTATCATGGGCTCTATCGCCAGAGTCATTCCGGGTTCCAGTCTCGGTCCCCTGCTGCTTGTTTCATAGTTCGGTATCTGTGGAGACTCCCACAGTTCCCTGCCTATGCCGTGTCCGACATAATCCCGGACTACTGAAAATCCATTGGTTTCGGCGTATTGCTGTATGGCTCTGGAAATATCCGATATACGGTTTCCCTTTATCGCATACTTTATTCCCTCAAAGAAGCTCTGCTCGGTAACATCTATCAATCTGCGGGCTTCCTCCGATATGTTCCCCACTCCGAAGGTCCTTGCAGCATCTGCGCAATAACCGCCTAAGCTGGCGCCCATATCGATACTAATAATATCTCCATCTTTTAACTCTCTTAAACCGGGTATGCCGTGTATTACCTCGTCATTGACAGATGCGCAGATGGTTCCGGGAAAATCCGGTCCGCCTCTTACAGGGCAGGGAACACCTTTGAATAACGGCAATGCCTTTTGTCCTGTGATAAAATCCTCTGCGATCCGGTTCAGCTCTTTTGTTGTGATCCCCGGTCTTACTGCATCTTCCACCAGTTTAAGCGCTTTAGCTACTATTTCGCAGGCTTTCGACATTTTTTCAAGCTCTGATCTCGACTTTATTGTTATCATTCCGACAAACCCAGCTTTTCATAGATTTCTACTGTCGTCTCTTCTACCCGGCCGGCTCCGCCGACCTCGGTGAGTATGCCCTTCCCCTTATAGTAGCTGATAAGGGGTTCTGTCTGTATATGATAAGTTTTTAACCTGTTTATGACTGTCTCTTCCCTGTCGTCTTCCCTCTGGATCAGCTTCGCACTGCAGTTTCCGCAAATACCTTGCTTTGCATGCTCACTGGTTCTTACATGATATATCGTATTGCATTCGGGACATACCCTTCTTCCGGAAAGCCTTCTGATTATCACTTCATCATCGACTTCGATATTTATGACCATATCGAGCTTCTGACCCATCTCATCCAGCATCCGATCGAGGCTTTCAGCCTGTGGTATCGTGCGTGGAAAGCCATCAAGTATGAAACCGTTGGTGCAATCGGGTTCTGTAAGTCTGTCTTTCACTATTCCTATCGTTACTTCATCAGGAACAAGCGCTCCACTGTCAATGTACTGCTTAGCGAGCTTGCCAAGGGGAGTTTCATTTTTAATATTGCTTCTGAATATATCACCGGTGGATATATGAGGTATCTCCAGCTTCTTTGAAAGAATAACTGCCTGAGTCCCTTTTCCCGCTCCCGGTGCACCCAAAATCATTAGTCTCATTTTATTCTCCCGCATAGCTGCCTGAAACATCGTCCCGGCAGCTACTCCATGAAAGCCGGTATATGCAGTCCTCTCAAAAGGGTCTGTACAGGTACCGGCTTTATGCTCTTACCTTATTCCAAAAATCCTTTATAATGTCTCATAAGCATCTGCGACTCTACTGCCTGAACAGTATCGAGAGCAACACCTACGAGGATCAGCACTGCTGTACCGCCGAACCATATACCGGATATCTTTGTGACGTTGCCGAGAATGATCGGAGCAATAGTCACTACTGCCAGGAAGAAACCGCCGAACCACGTGACCCTGTTCAGGACCTTTGTGATGTATTCAGACGTTGCCTTTCCGGGCCTGTAGCCGGGAATGAATCCGCCGTTCTTCTTCATATTGTTTGCTATCTCTATCGGGTTGAACTGCATTACCGAATAGAAGAATGTGAAGAACAGTATCAGCAATGCATATATTACGATATACAGTACGCTTCTCTCAGGGTTCTTGAAAATTCTTACGAACCAGTTGTCTGCGTTGGCAAAGAACATGGTAATAACCGTAGATGGAAGCATCATTATCGACATAGCGAATATGATCGGGATAACGCCGGCAAGGTTTACCTTTATCGGCAGATGAGTGCTCTGCCCGCCGTACATTTTCCTTCCCACCACGCGCTTTGCATACTGGATCGGTATCCTTCTTTCAGCCTGCTGTACCCATATGACAGCTGCTATAACAGCTACGAACAGTAAGAGTATTCCAATGATGGCCAGTATTCCAAGAATACCGGTTCCGAAGTTGCCATACTTGTAGTTTACGATCAGACCTTCTACTGCAGATGGTCCTCTTGATACGATACCTGCAAATATGATCATGGATATACCGTTGCCTATTCCCTTTTCAGTGATCTGTTCACCAAGCCACATCAAAAATGCTGTACCTGCAGAGAATGTCAGCGTTATTGTGAGAAAACTCCAAACGCTTCCTCCGTCAATGATACCACCCTGGGCCTGTACTGTAATGTAAAGAGCTATAGCCTGTACTAAACCGAGTATAACAGCACCATATCTGACGTACTGCTGCAGTATTTTCCTGCCCTCTTCGCCTTCCTTCTGCAGTTTTTCAAGTGCTGGAATGGCTACGGTCAGAAGCTGCATAATAATCGATGCATTGATGTATGGTGAAATACTCATTGCAAATATGGATGCTATTTTAAATGCTCCACCGGATACTATGTTGAGGAATCCTCCAAGGGAGCCTGCTGATTCCAGCAGACTGGAAAACACCTTTGCATCCAGCCCCGGATTGGGTATATATGAGCCTATTCTGAAAACGATCAACATCACTACTGTAAACAGGATCCTTTTGCGTAGATCAGGAATTTTCCATGCATTACGTAGGGTTTCGAACATTCCGCCCATTTTATACCACCTCTGCCTTTCCTCCTGCAGCTTCGAT
>JAEZOB010000026.1 GCA_023414355.1 Bacillota bacterium
GCAAGATGTACCTGTTGCCGGATTGCATAGAGTACAGCCGCTTCAAGCCTTGTGCTTTTAATAGAGTGCATGGTACAGGCTTTTTTAGAAAGGCTCTTGTATGTTCCGCATTGGTAGTAAACGTACAATTCCTTGCTTGCTATCCGCGACATTGCCCGGCCACAATCCACACAGCGGAGAAAGCCACTGAACAGATAAAGCTGTTTCTGTTTTGGAGAAGTGCGGGTGTCACGCTTTAGCAGTTGCTTAACCTTTTCAAAGGCTTCGCGGTCAATAATCGGTTCATGGGTATTCTGGACAACAATCCAGTCTTTTTCGGGTACAGCTTCGATTTTGTGTATCTTGTAGCTTTTTACACGGTTTCGCCCCTGCGCCATATCTCCAACATAGACGGGATTTTTCAGCATATTGCTGATAGTAATGGTACTCCACATGGGCTGTGTCTGTCCGTTGGGGCATTTGTACTTTAATCCCTGACTTTGCTTGTAAACGGAAGGACACATAACACCGTGGTCGTTCAGATGATTCACAATAGCCCTGACGGTCATACCGCTTAGACACATGGAAAAAATCTGCTTTACCACTTCGGCGGCTTCATGGTCTACCAACAAAGCGTGTTTATCATTGGGGTCTTTGATGTAGCCATAGGGGGCATAGGAGCCGATAAATTCCCCATTGCGTTTCTTGTAGTCAAATACCTGACGGATTTTCTTTGAGGTCTGGTAGCAATACTGGTCGTTCATTACGTTCGTTATAGGAACAAGAATACTGGATACGCTGTCAGGGTTCAAATAACTGTCTACGCCCTCTGCCAAGCTGATAAAACGTACATTCATCTGAACAAACAAATTTTCAATCAGGCTCCCTGCGTCCGTATAGTTACGGGAAAGGCGGGAAAGGTCTTTGACAATCACGCAGTTTACCTTTTTCGCGTAAATGTCGGCCAGCAGTCTTTGAAAATCTGCCCGGTTGGTGTCTGTACCTGTGCAACCGTCATCAACGTAGGTTTCAGCGCTTTCAAATTCATCAAGGTGTTGCCTGTAATAAACATCAAGCAGTTTCTTTTGATTGATAACGCTGTTGCTGTCGTCCTTGCCACGGTTCAAGTCCTCTTTGGATAACCGGATATATTTTGCAAGATTCCAGCGTGTAGGATTATACGAAAATTGAGAAACAGCAGTATTTGTTTCCCTATTTTTGGTTCGTGCCATGCTTCCTCCTTCCTATCACATTACACCTATATTATACCATTTCAGCATAATGCGAACAATGTTGTCAAAGGCTTAAAATACCGATAAATAGCTGATATTACCGACTTCGGGCCAACTTGGCCCGAAGTGGCATGATTGATTACAGTCCGCTTTTCTGCCGTATAAGAAAGTTTGTAATTACATCCTGCAAGGGTGGGGCGTCCTCCGGAAACTCTACCTTTACCGCAGTATCTCCATGACGGAAGCAGTAAGGGTTTTTTACCTGCTTCAAAATATGTGCCGCACGTTCCCTTTGAGGCAGGCTGTTATCAAAGTCAATTCCGCTAACATCTGTCAACTGTGATTTATCCACTGTGGCAATATCCACATCTTGCATTGTGTTGATCTGTTCCAGATTTACCATCGTTTTGTGCCTCCTTCTCAAATGAAAAATGTACTTTAAGTTTCCTGCCGCCCTATAAGGAAACACAAACAGCCACCACTTTATAAGCAAAAGTGATGGCTGTTAATCTTTCCTCATACTTCGGGCCGAGTTGGCCCTAAGTTAATAGGGACTGTTCCGGTAATGCCCGTCTGCTTCGTGAATGGATTTGAAGTCAAATTTTTCGTTCAGTTCCATAATCACGCGCCGAATATCATCAGAGCTAAAACCACAGCTTTCCATTGCCCAAATGACATAGCCGCGACAAGCATTGTTGCTCCATGGTTCAGGCAGCATTTCCGATAAATTCACATCTTTTTCCATTTCGATTCTCCTATTGCCAGAATAGGGGGAGTGCCGCACCGGGAAAGAATGGGCTGTCATTAGGCAGAAATACCCGGCGCGACCTCCTATATGGTAGATAAAAGGATAACCCGGACAGGCGGCGGCAACCGCCCTCATGGGAATTTCACCCCGCCCCATGCTGATGGCGCGACGGTCAATGCTGTGAAGCGTTCAAACCGTAAGTATCATTGTGCCAATCAAAAGATTGTCGCCGGGCAGATTACCATATCTGCCTTGTCACAGTTGGTTTGAATCGCTCACGCTCCGTTTGGTCTTTTCCCCTTTCAATGGGCGGTCTTGGCGTACCCTGTGGCTTGGCTCCCTTTTGATTGAACGTATCCGGGTTATCTGTATTCAGTTGTCAAAGAACGGAAGACGGAGAAAAAACTCCTTCTAATATCCATGTGATTTGAAGGGCATATTCGGAGGGTAAATCAGATTTTTTTCAAAAATTTCTCCATGTTTTTCAGGCCCCTTTCAATGGCTTCCCTGACCGCTTTTTCATTGATGTTTTCAGCCCGTGCAATATCGGATTTACTCATGCCGAGTATGTAATGGGCGTAAATCCGTTTTCCCTGCTTGTCCGGCAGGGAAGCGATTGCGGAATGTAACTGTTCGGCTGTGATTTTGCGTTCGTAAATCTCACAGGGGGAAAGGGATACGAAAAGAATATCTTTTTCAATTCCATCGTCAGCGTCCAGTGAATAGTGGGCCTTGTTATAGAAGCGGCGGCGAATGTAGTTTTTCTCTAAGCGTTCCGCTTCCAGCAAAGCACTCTCAATTTCATCGGGTATCTCAATAAAAAAGTCTGAATTATAAAACGGGTAGTAATCCCGTAGATTGATTTTAGCCATAATGCGTTCCTCCATTTCGATTTTTAGGGGATAGTGAATCGAAATGGAGAGGGCGGGGAACGACAGCGGGGCTGGACTTCGGGCCAAGTTGGCCCGAAGTGACAAGGCTTGTCCCATACGTTGTCAGTGAAAAGGTACAAAAAAACACCTTTACGCAAATTAGCGCGAAAGGTGTCGAACAAAAAATGGGCGCAATAGCCGCCCATAAGTTGATATAATATTTTTAAACTATGTAAATGAAATTTTTCTGCTATATTAAACCGTCACAATATGGCGGCGTTTCTCTCAGAGAAAAAAACGCTTTGGGGTACATAAAAACCTCCTTATCCCAAAGCCGCCAGATTAAGAAGAATTACAGATATACTCTTTCCGATTTTTAAAACGGAAAATGACGGCTTTGTATGTCTGTTAAATTTGTCAGCAATCGTATAGCAGAAAATTGTTATATGAAAAGAGCCGATAATCAAGAGATATGTACTCATTGATTATCGGCTCTGCGTCTTTGCGTCTGGCTCTTTGATAACTGACATATTGAGTTGTTTTATACTAATTAGTGTTTCCTGTTTACACTTTGGACAATACAAAGGGAAATTTTCAAGTATTGTATCTTGTCGAATTTTTAATCTCGTTTTATTACCACATATAGGACATAATATCCATTCACATTTTCCCATGATACACCTATTTATCTGCTAAATGACGATTACAGCGTGTGACTGTAGCAATAAAAATTAATGCCACGCCTGAACTAACTATAATCCATTGAAGGGGAATAATATCTGCTAACGGTCCGAAAATCGCCATACCAATAGGCAAAAAACCGGAGTACATTGAACCAAGCAAACCGAATATACGCCCTTGCATAGAAACCTCGGTTTTCTCTTGAAGCAGCGTCGTGATAGATGTCTGCACGATTGTCATTGCTATGCCATAGAACAACATTAAAACAAGATACAATATAAAGTTATTGGCAATTCCCATTCCAATGGCAAATGCACCAAAGGCAGAAAGGCTCAGGAACAAAGTCTTGACACGGCTATTAAAACCGCCCCATGTACTCATTAAAAGACCGCCTGCCATCATTCCTGCAAATCCTACTAACTCTACCATAGTTAGATACCAATATGTATCACCATAGACACGACGCACAAGAAGCCCTGCAAGGAAGCCCGCTGGAACAGCTAAGAAAGTAAATAGTCCATACACAATTAGTAGCTTTCCAATAACTTTATCTGAAAAAGCATATCTAACGCCAATCTTCATATCTGTAAAGACAGACGCTTTTTCCATTATTATATTTTGCTTCGGGAGCAAGACACAAGACAAAATACCTATACCGATTACTGCCGTAAAAATATCCACCATCATTGTAGAGCGCAATGTACTAATAGAAAAAATAGCTCCAGCCGCTGCGGGAGCTGCAAACTGGACGATGGATTGCATGGTAGCGTTGATACCGTTGTAACGCATTAGTTGTTCTGTCGGCACAAACTGTGGTATAACGGCATTAACCGCCGGAGTTTGAACACCTGCCCCAAGAGAACGAATTATCGACATTATAAGCAAGCCACTCAACAAAGCCGGTTCAGAGGAAATATAAGGCATTGCCAACATCATTACCAGCGTAACAGCAGCAATCGCCGCATCTGCACCAATAATCAATTTTTTACGATTATATCGATCCGCCCACACTCCGCCGACAAAAGAAATAAGAAACTGCGGCAGATAAGAACAAATAGTAAATGCAGCCACCCATGTACCAGATGATGTTTGCATAGTTACATACCATACAATTGCCATTTGAACAAGAGTAGAACCAAACAGCGTGATACATTGGCTGATAAGAAAGAGGATTGTCCGTTTTTTCCAATCAGATTGTAGTTTCTTATACATTTGCATTATCCTCCTATTTATGTGGAGGAAGCACGAAACGCTGTGTTGGATAACCAAATTCAACAAGAAGCTCTCTTTCTGCAAATCCAAGCTGTTTCAGTTCCTCACGGTAGCCTGTGTCAGCTTTATCATACTCGCGGAATGTTGTCGTACTAACTTCCCTCCCGGGCAGAAAATCTTCCATTAATCTATCTAAAAAGACCTTTTGAATACCACTCCCCCGATACTGTGGGTGTATTCCCATAAACTCAATGCTACCTGTATCATAAGAAAATGCCATGATACCAATAACGGTATCCACATCTTTTAAAATCAGTGCCTGCTTTTCCAGAATACTGTCATTTAATTTTTGAAGGTAGTCCGCTTCATCAAGATGCGGATATCCATCAATCACCAAGCGCACAAGCTTTATCCATTCAGGAATGTCGCTTATTTCGGCAAAACGAATATCGGATTTTTTAAACTCCATGTCTGTCACCTTTCTGTGTAGAGAAAACCGCAATTGCAATGGATAAAATTCTCTCCACTCCCGATATTCCGCAGGAGGTATCTTATACATAGACTTAAAAGCTGTAGTAAATGCCTGCTGGCTCTCATAGCCACAGATAAAAGATATCTCAATTATGGGCTTCTTGGAGAATACTAATAACTTCGCCGCTTCGGTAAGCTGTCGCCGCCCCACATAATCATGGATTGTCATTCCCACCGTATCCGTAAATATTCGGTGTAAATGGTATTTGGAATAGTGAACGGCTGTTGCTACGGTATCAAGCTCCAGTTTACCGTCAAGATGATTTTCGATGAAGTCAATGACTTTTTCAAGGCTAATAATCATTTGGTTTTCCATTTTCGCTTCCTCCTTTCCGTAGAATAGGATATCAGAATTGACATTCTGGGTTTTAATAATTCTTGCTGTTTTTATTATTGTCTTGTGTGCCCCTTTTCGTATGGAAAACAGGAATCCGACCGCCTAACAACGTTTTTTCTTTTTTGCTTTCACGGCGGGTATATTTTTCTATTATGTTTTTGCTAACTTCGGGTCAACTTGGCCCGAAGTAATTATTCAATTTTAGTTTAACTAATCTTTAGTATTTTTTGTCCACCTTTGCACGTATGTGCCCACTATTCAACGGTTATGGCAATGACGAAAGATGTTGATACGGATATTACATTTATAACAACTGATTCCAGCATAACTGCATTTGCAGTAATTGATTTGCAGATTTTTTATGGCTATAAGACAATTTCCATACCATCATAGGCAAAAGATATGTTGTCTAAGGTTTTTTCAATTTTCTGGTAGTAAGCATAGGATTTACCCCAATACTCGTCAATGTGAGTAATAATAATGCGCTTTATTCTATATTTGCGCTTAATTTCCATAATTTCATCTATGGTAAACATATCATCTCTGAAAGGTGCAGCATAAAGATTTGACCCATCTTTGAGTATACCGTTATCAGAAACAAGACCAATTATCAAAATATCCGCATCAAGATACAACTCATTGGGGACAAATGGTTTTACATCACAGCACGCGTAAATAACCTTTTTGACTCCATCTGATATAACATAAAACGTCATATTGCCACGATGGGTTTTGTTATTTACCAAGTGTATTTCTAATTCTCCAATTTTAACGTAGTTCGTCTTGCTAATTGAAATACACTTGAGAACATCCTCATAGTAGTATAGACCATCACCGTTCCAGGCGTTAATATCGTCTACAACCTCGGGCAAGGCAATAAATTGTATGGGGGTTCCTTTGTCGGTAATACAGTCGTAACCTAAAGGTTCCACAATACGCATACCTCTCGTATGATCAGGGTCTTTATGCGAGATAGAAAGATATTCAATATTGGAAATACCCTGCCTATCACAAGCGACTGCAATGTCCTCTGGTGTATCAATGAGCATCTTGATGTCCTCAATATAAAGGCTCGGCCCCAGCCGCTCATACCGGCCTCTTTTGATTCTGGCCTCCTCGCAGATCGAACATTTACAAAAAGGATTGGGGATTAGAAACATTCCGCCGCTCCCTACAATTTTTAACTTCATCTGTATTCACCTCGCAATATCGTTTTTTATTTTACTAGCATTGCTTTAATTTCGTTAATCATGCCTATTGGTATTTGGTCATCATCCAGCGGCATGATACTACTTAGCATCCGTACCCCTTGATAAGAGAAAAGCAACAAATCCACAACTGCGTTTATATTGACCTGCTTGAACTCGCCTTTATTAATGCCATACTGAATTAGGTTGCACAGCATTGCTTTTGAAATGTAATATTGCTTTAGCATAGCGTTGTCGTCTGATAATGGCATACTGCTGTAATACTCATAGAAAGCAAGCCCTAATGAACCACTCCTATCAAGCATTTCGGCCTGATAACGCTCTAATAGCTCATTTAATATGTGGGTTGCAGATAGACCGTTTTCCATCTTTACAGCAACCTCGTTTTCTAGGCCCGACATAATTTCATTTATGATGTCAGCGAAAATCTGCTTGGTACTCCCATAGTGCATATATAAACCACCGCGACTAAGCCCCGTTGCCTCACAAATGTCTTTCATTGTAACATCCTTAAAACCCTTTTGGACAAATAAAATCAGTGCTGCTTTCCGTATTGCAGCCTTTGTTACGTCCCCTTTTTTTCCCATAGCCTCAACCGTCCTCCTTTGTCGATTTCCGACAATCATGTCTGTTTTAAGTATACGACACAGGTGTCGGAAAGTCAACGAATAAATTGCTAATACAATTTCGTTAACCGGCAAGCAAATGAACTGTGGCCACAGTAACGAATTTTTAATAATTTTCCTTGTGGTCAAATCATATAAAATTGCTTGTTGGGGAGCCGCCACAAACTCTTTTACTTCGGGCCAAGTTGGCCCGAAGTAAAAGCGGCCTGTTACAAGTCGCTTTTCTGCCGTATCTCCATGACGACAATGTAACGCATAGTGGTGAGGAACATTAGTTGTAATAGGTGTATTTATAGGACTTTCATTCTCATCTTCTATATTCATTAGAGACTTAGCAGTTCTTATTTATGGTCTGTGAAGCAGAGCGCTTATAAATCTTCTAAGAAAAATTTTCCCTCTAAAAATTCTGCCTGCAATCCCATTTTTAAAAAGTAATTAACCATAGCCATACAAGCAAATTTTTCGGTAGAATAATGTGTGGCACCTATAACATTAATTGCATGACTTTTTGCGATATTATGAAATTCTAATGTGGGTTCAAAATGTGGTAACGGTCTTGTGAATCCTGTAATGTAACAATTAATTTTCTTTTGAGCAATCTCAGCAGCAACGAAAGGGTAACTCCCACCGCCAGCAGCAATTGCTATTTTTCCATTTTTGATTTTATTCTCCCCGTAATTGTACAATTTAGTTTGATGCCCTACTGTTTTCTCAACAAGTTGTTGTAGCTCATGAATAGACTTAAGTGAAGTGTTGCAAATGACTCCAGCCTGAGTATTTTCATCATATTGGCAAAAAGGCTCAATAATTTCTAATTTCAATGCATTAGCAAAACTTACTGATGTGGAGTAATGTCCATAGTTATCTAAAGGGCTATGGAGCATATAGAATGATATTCTTCGTTTTCTCATCTCTGAAAGATACTCTAATGGAATATCATAAAATGGAAATCCTTCATTTGAAGCAATATACCCCATTGCATGATGAGAAAAAAGTAATATATCCGTTTCATTTCTATCAAAAATTTCTTTAAGAAGTTCTTTATCAGGGAATGTGACAATATAAACTTTTTGAATTATTTTGGTATTATCTACTACTAAACCCATGTACTTAGTCTTAAATTCCGAAGTAATATAATTATTCTCAAGATTCATGAATCCCCAATCATCTTTCATGTTTGCCAAATTAAAATCCAGATAGAGCTTGTTATATAAATTACTAGCTATCATTTCTTACCTCCATAAAGGAAATTACGTATTGTAAAGTTAAATGAAAGTTGAGAACCCGTCAGCCCTTCTGGTACAATAGTTTCACCACAAAACCAAGTACCTCCCAGAAAGGAGACGAGTTCTCATGGCAAAATCATATCAAAATTACTG
>JAEZOB010000062.1 GCA_023414355.1 Bacillota bacterium
TTGCTCCTTGGGATGAAACAATCCAGGAACTTTGCAAGATCAAAATGGAGTAAAATACTCGCATTCCGGAATTCTAGCAATAGGGTCCGGAATATTTTTTAGGCATACCCCGAAATTATGCGCTTACATAATAACGATATTTGCTTATTACCGAGGAGAGAAATGATAGTATAGCAAAAACAACAAGAGGAATGAAAATAGGCGGAAATTGAAGGTTTGTCTTATCCTGAACAGCCCTTTTCCCTATGAAGATTAACATAATGAGTGTTAAAAGAATCAAGAAGGATTGTTTATAATAAAGGAATAAATCTGTATACTCTCCACCTTCTGCAAACCAGGGGTACTGATTCAAATCGGTGGTATACTTCTTAATATACATGATCAATGGTAAAACTGCCACAACGCAGACAACCGGTAATAGGAACCATCTCCTCTGATCTTGTAGCACTGTATTCTTTCGATAATTTCTATCACGTAGATTATTCTTGTATAAATTATTCTTTCTCTGCAGGGTAATCTGATTCTGCTTTTTATCTGGCATAGTATTCTTTCCTTCGTTTTAAGCGATATTCCCAGAAATATACACCAGATTATAATTATTTACAATAAAGTAATTTTTTTCTTTGTTTCCCATTTTTTTCTTTGTTTCCCAATAATTTCAAATACTTTCTTAAGTATTTCTTCCGGTCAAAAGACAAAAGGCCGTGTCACCTACGGCGACATGGCTCTTTTACCCGTTAATCTGATTTTGATCCATCCTCATTGTGTACAACTAGTCTGTACCATCCTTATTTAGACCTTGTCATAGCTCTCAGTCTATCTGCCGTACATCATGCCTCTGTGATGATGCTCCTCATGAGCATCCTTCATATAATCCTGCAAGCAGTCATGCCTGTGCTCTTCCCCAATAGGATTATTGATCAGGGTTGCGGCTTCAAATTCATGTCTGTGTCCGTCATTCACTGTTGTGATCGAATCAATAAAATGCACATGTCTGTTACCTACCGGTATTGCACAGCCGGTTTTACCCTTGAATTCATGATAATGATTGTCGAAAAAGTCTGTACAAAAACATACCTCATGAACATGGTCATCTGCCCCATAAGGAATTGCTTCTCCGGTAACCGTACAAAAACGATGGTTATGCGGATCTTCCTCTTCTTCAGCTATCATAACACTTCCCTGCAGCTCATGTACATGCTTTTGTTCCTTATGGCATTCTCTTTCCACCGCTCTTGCTTCCGGATAATGATTGTCGCTATAATTATTATTTCTCATTCTATAACTCAACTTCTTCACTCCTTAACATATTATGATGCTACAGTAAAACATTTCCTGCAGCGGAATACATCCTACTGTATTCTCTATAAGAATATGTTGAAGGAAACGATTATGTGTCAGATTAAGTCATGATCGGAAAAAATTAATCAGCTACAATGTTTTTAAGCCATTTCTTCTTCCTGTAACGAAGCAGTCCAAGTGTAATCTTATATATTTCCTCTGTTGCAATCATGATATATACAATATGGACCGGGAATTTGAATACCAGTCCTCCCAGAAACGCCATCGGTACACCAATCAGCCAGACGCTGCTGACATCCAGGAACAAGGCTGCCTTTGTGTCACCGCCGCTTCGCAATATTGCTACAATAATCAGGCAGTTTAGCATTCTGATCGGCATATAAAGGGCAAATGCGGTGAGACAGATACGAATATGCTCGTTCACATCCTCCGGCATACCAAAAAGTCTGATAACCGGTTCCTTTATAATAATGGTAAGAATTGCTCCAAAGAAGGTAAGCATTAGAAGCATTACAATATAACGCTTGGCATGCTCTTCTGCTTCCTTAAGACGATTAGCCCCCATCTCATTACCCAGAATTACTGCTGCAGCACTACAGATACCAAAGAAGAAAACCAAAGCGAGATTCTCCACCGTACTGGTGATGGTCGTTACTGCGACCGCTTCATCTCCCATTCGTCCGTATGCCATGGAATACATTGTAATTCCCAATCCCCACATAAATTCATTTGCTATTACCGGAGCCGCAGTGCCAAAGTATTTATTTACAAAGGACCTGTTGAGTAATTTTTCTCCAAGCTTTTTTACCTTTCCAAGTCTGGTATGAATGAAATCACCAATGCCGTCATCTCCGGTTTTTCTGCTATAAATAATAATGATCAGAGTTCCGCACTCAGCGATACGTGCAATCAGAGTAGCTAATGCCGCTCCGGCTACACCCAGTGCAGGCATACCAAAATGCCCGAAAATCAGGCCATAATTCAGAAATACATTAATTCCTATAGCCACAGAGGTAATTACAACAGGAACTCTGACGCAGTTCATACTTCGAAGAATTGCTACATATGACTGGGTTACAGCCGTCAATGGATAACTCAATGCTATAATCACAAGATATTTTGCTCCCTGCGCAATAGTATCCGGCTTTTCTGTAAATACTCGCATCACAATATCCGGAAACAAGGTGGCCGGGAGGACAAAAAGCAGTGATCCCCCTACTGCGAGCATCAGGGACATCGTAAGGACCCTTTTAATGTTTAGTAATTCTCTTTTTCCATAATACTGAGAAGCAAGTACGCCCGAACCGCTACAAACTCCAAAGAGTAGTAAAGTAAATACAAAATAAACCTTATTGGCCAGACCGACTCCGGCTATTTCTGTTTGACCGAGGCTGCTGATCATGACCGTATCAATCATATTCAAAAGATTGCTTAAAAGATTCTGCAAGGCAATCGGAATGGTGATTGCAAAGGTCTTTCGCAGAAAATCTTTATCATGAAACATTTTGCTTATAAACTCCATAAAATCCCCCTAAAATTAAAAACATAAGCAGCTGTTCTCTATGTTGATGAGGCTGTTGCATAACATTCCCTGGTAGCCAAGGTAAGGATAATATATTTTACAACAGCCACAAGTAATTACTTCAGCTGCTTATAAAAAAGCTGTTCCATGAGAAGCACAATGGCTTTAACACGGAACAGCTTATAGGTCAGTATACTATTTTCTTAAGCCTAAACGCTCGATCAGATTACGGTATCCTTCGATGTCAGTCTTCTTCAAGTATTCAAGTAAACCTCTTCTTTGTCCAACCATCTTAAGAAGACCTCTTCTGGAATGATGATCCTTCTTATTGCTCTTCAAATGCTCTGTTAACTCATTGATTCTCTGTGATAAGAGTGCGATTTGAACTTCCGGAGATCCTGTATCCTCAGGTGTTCTTCCGAAATTTTTGATGATTTCCTGTTTCTTTTCTTTACTAATCATGTTTTAAATTCTCCTTTCAGATTAAACGCCTGATACTAAGAAGAAGGTCGGAGTGTCCTAGTTCTGAGTATCGGCTGATTACCACTTAGGTATAGTAACACATTCTTCATCTGTTGTAAACATCTTTTTATGATACAGGAAAGTTCTTCCTATCTTCCTGTATCATAAAAAGCTTTTCTATCTACATTTTACCCGTAAACTCCGACTTATCGATCAGGTTACCACACGCCAAAAAGATTACCAGAGTAGCCAGAATACAGAATATTGAAAATGGCAGGGTACATAAAAAATCCAATGCTGTCGGAAGCAGGATAGCCGAGATCACAGTAAGAGCGATTGCCGGCCCTATCACAACAGCCAACAAGATAACACTCAGAATCCCTTGCACAAGTCTGTTCGGTTGGCCTCCCAAAACCCTCTGATACAGTACCGTCAGAGCAACAAAAACTGCTCCCGAAGAGGTATAAGCAACAGCCGCAAATAGATTATGCCCGGATACGCTGCCACTTGCAATCGTGAATGCGGTGAATAAGAGAATGCCATCTACTGCCTGTTTGATAAACGAGGTTAAGGAAGCAGCAAAAATCTTCTTGATAGATTTTTCCGGAATCAGGAAGATAAACGGCTTTAGCAGCTCTCCCTTCAAACGTCCCATCATAGAGAAGATAAACTGCAGATAAACTGCTATTCCAAGAATGGCATATATCGCTTCAGAAGGAGCTGAGTTTTTCTTACAGAAATAGCCTGCAACTGCTCCACCAGCTATTAATAAAATTGATAAGGTATCAACAAAAATGAACCTGCTTCTGCGTCTCATCTCCAGCATATGTTTGTACAGGAAGGTATAGGCTCCGCTTCCCTTATTGATTCCTACTTCATTGTCCTTCACCTTAACCTTCTTCTTACTTCTCTGAATCGTACGCCCTTCCTTGGCATCCTTCAAAGTCTGATAAGTGGTTTCGGTTGATACCAGAACATCCTCATAATAATCTGCCTTTCCCATTGTCAGGAGCAAGATAATCAGACCGCCTATCCCGAGGAATAGCACAAGACCGATCAAAGCATTTGCAATAGAGCCATGAATCACACCGGTAAAGAGCATCAGCGACCAACCGGCAACCGGAATAAATCCAAACCATTTTGCATCGATTACCTTCAATAATGCGTCAAAAATTCCGATTTGCTCCTGTCTCTGCAGGGATAAGGTAGCAATAATAATGACTGCAAATAACGCATATAAGATCCCCCAGACAAATTTCTTCCTGGAGGGGTTGCCATTGGAAAAGATATAGATCCCGATGGATAAAAGCTGACAGAATAGAACCATCAAAGCAAATACCACAAATAATGTGAGTATTTCTATCACTCCGTAGTTAAAATTCGTTTTCAGATTACCTACTTGATACAGAATAAAAATTGAACCCAGCAAGGATTTTCCAAAAGTGCTGATCAAGCCATACATCAGGATCTTTTTGGAAGAGATAGGAGCTACAAATAGTAGACCGACATCGGGCATCGTAAACAGACTGGAGCCCGTAGAAACACCCGAGTTTACAAATAAGTAAAGATACAGTAATCCCAATCCTGCAAAAATAGCATATAATACTCTTTCATCCGCAAAACCAGCCTGAGCTTTATCCGTATCTACAACCAGCATCATCACAATTGAAAAAATAACAAACGCAGTAATAATCAGATATAAGATCAACATACCCGGTTTCTTTTTCAACGATAATAACTGGTTTTTCAGACGTGTCCGCAATAAATAGGTTAACGCTTTCATGCTAAGCTTCCCCCCTCAGGTTCATTGGCAGAACTCTTTTCTCCCTCTGTAATTTCGAAGAAGAGCGCCTCAAGATCCTCACCGGAGCCCTCGATATCTTTTCTGGTTCTTCTGGCAACGATCTTACCGTTCATCATGATATTCGTACTATCCCAGAACTCAGAAACACTGTCCAGCATATGAGTACTGATTAATATAGCCGCACCTTCATCCCGCAATTCCACAAAAAGTGTTTTCAGCTCCTTGATGGCATGGGGATCCAGACCAACTAGCGGTTCATCAAAAAGAATCACCTTAGGCTGAGGAAGTAATCCGCAGCATATACTTACCTTCTGCTGCATACCCTTGGATAATTCATTTCCCAGCTTTTTCTTCTTATCATCAAGCTCAAACCGGGAAAGCAGCATTTCAGCTCGCTCCTTCCAGTTCTGCATTGAGTATGCCCTTGCGATGAACTCCATATGCTCCCAGACGGTAAGCATATCATATAACGCCGGAATTTCAGGAATATATCCCAAATCCCTCTTAGCTGCCAGCGATTTATTCTCATTTCCGTTAATCAGTATTTCTCCCTGAAATTTTAACAGTCCGGCTATGCTCTTGATAATAGTGGATTTACCGGCACCGTTTGGTCCGACAAGAATTGAAATTTCCTGTGAATTGATGTCAAAGCTGACATCCTCATTGGCAACTAATTTGCCGTATTTTTTTGTTACATTTCTGACAGATAACATATTCTACCCCCGTATTGTTAAATTCCTAACTAATGCCTAGTATACAATAGTTTCCCAGGATTGGAAATACTATTAATGGCATTTTAATAATATTATAATATAATTTGACAGGAATCCATCAGTACGGCAGGACTTTCAGATAAAAGAAATGAACCTCTTTTGCATCCATCGGTCTGCAAAATGGTTCATATCTGAAATTATGGATGCTGCTTAAAATATTGCCTGGTCACGACGATATCTTCTCTCATCCGTATCACCAGCTCCTCCAAAGAGCCGAATTTCAGCTCCGGACGGATATAATAATAAAACTCTACTTCTATCATCTTGCCGTATAAGTCATCTTCAAAATCAAAGATATAGGTTTCAACCCCGATGTACTCCTCTTCTCCGACCGTCGGTTTATAGCCGATATTAGTCACTCCGGGATAATGCCTTCCGTTGATCAGAATCATAGTGGCATATACCCCACAGGGAGGTAAAAGCTTAGAATTGGGCGGAATCTGATTAATGGTTGGCATCCCTATTGTTCTACCCAGTCGCCTGCCATGAACCACTTCTCCACGTATCATAAAAGGTCTTCCAAGCATAGCATTTGCTGCTTCCATATCTCCGTCTTTTAAAGCCTTACGGATACCAGAGCTTGAGATCACCTCATTCTTCCATTTCTTCTTTTCACAGGCGATTACCTTGAAGCCGTAAAGTTCTTCACATTTCTTCAGAAGTGCCACATCACCCTTCTTCTGATTTCCAAAATGAAAATCCTCTCCGACGACAATCACCTTGGCATCCAGCTTCCCAACCAGAATCTTCTCAATAAATTCCTCCGGCTCCAGACTTCTGGTCTCCTCTGTAAAAGGATAGGAAATCAGAACATCCATACCGGTATGAGAAAGCTTTGCCAGCTTCTCTTCCTCGGTATAGATCAGTTCAAATTCCTTATCGGAAAACAGATTGCCGGGATGCATCAGAAAACTGAACATAACTGCAGTTAAACCTTGTTTTTTATATGAAATAACCAAATCAATCAACTGCTGATGTCCCAGATGCATTCCATCAAATTTACCCAGGGTAACCGCACAGTTCTTATATTCAAAATCTGTTCTTCCTGCTATATATTCCATCGTTTCCTCCAGAGTTCTTACTGCTGTAATCACAAGAACATTTTAACCGGTGTGTAAGCTCCTTTTTCGGGAGAAAATTCATATATCCCAATAAATTTATCCACTGAATCATATACCCTTACCTGCTCTCCAGGGAGGACTGTAGGTTCTTCCTGCGCCTGACTCGGCTGAAAGAGATTTCCGTTATGAACCAGCCTGTCAAATTCCTGATTTATAGTAATCTTAGAATATCCTTCAAAGATCCTTTCAATCGTAACAATATGCTCGGATAGCTTATCCTCCCGAACCAGCGCTTCGATTTCTGACAAACGCAGGGCTTCTTGAACAGAAAAGCCTCCCACTGCTGTACGGAGCAATTGTACCATGACTGCACCGCAGCCAAGTGTTTCTCCGATATCATGGAGCAAGGTCCTGATGTAGGTACCTTTACCGCATTGAACGGTAACCTTAAATTCCTGCTTCACTTCATCAAATTCTTCGAGTCTGATATCGTGGATTACAACTTTCCGACGCTCCCGTTCAATCTCCAGTCCCTGTCTCGCGAGTTCATAGAGCTTCTTCCCATCCACCTTGATTGCAGAGTACATTGGAGGGAGCTGCATATATTCTCCTATGTAAGCTTTTACAGCTTTCTGAAGCTGCGTAGGGGTAATCTCGGCTTTTGACGTACGAAGTATTTTACCGGAGATATCCTGTGTATCAGTAATGATTCCCAATCTGCATACTGCCTCGTAGGTCTTGTCCCTATCGGTAATCATATCTACTAACCTGGTGCCCTTACCGATACAGACCGGAAGAACACCCTCCGCATCAGGATCCAGAGTCCCTGTATGTCCAATTTTTTTCATTTTTAAGATACCTCTCATTTTTGCCACAACATCATGAGAGGTATATCCCTTTTCTTTATAAACATTGATGATTCCGTCAGTCAATGACAACACTCCCTGTAATAAACTCTTAAATAATTTCCAGCTCATGAAATTGAGCTTCGATATGTGCTGTCAGGTTGTTAATGACATCATGTACTGATCCGTGCATGGTGCATCCGGCCGCCTTGACATGTCCCCCGCCTCCGAAATACACCGCTATCCTGCTGACATTCACTTCACCGTTGGATCTCATGCTGACTTTATATTCATGTGGTTCCGTCTCATAGACAAAGATGGCAACCTCAGTCCCTTTGGTCAGTCTGAGCTGATCGATGATACCATCCAGATCTGATGTGGCTGCCTCATAAAAATCCAGCATCTTTCTGCTGATGGAGGCAAATACAACCTTACCCTCGAGCACCAGAATACTCTCCATCAAACATCTTCCAAGAATCTGATTCTGTATATAGGTCTTGGAATAAAAGGATTCATCAATCAGCGAGGAAAAATCAATCCCCTTCCTAATTAATTTACCTGCGATATTTAGGGTTTGTTCTGAGGTATTGGAATGCTTGAATACGCCTGTATCATGAATAATACCGACATATAAGGATTCTGCCATCTCTTTGGTGATTCTCTTTTCATCCATCAGAGTAAAAAGTACCTCACAGGTAGAGGAAGCATCCGCCACCACATGATTTACCTTCGCAAAGCTTAAGTTACTGATGTGGTGGTCAATGTTCCAGGTTGTCTTCGCAGTCATATAGTATTTCACTGCATTCCCGAGGCGATCCAGACTTCCGCAATCCAATGATATGAATATATCGTACTCCTGATCGCCCTCACAACTGCGTTTGATTTCGTCAAAGCCGGTCAATATATGAAATTCATTTCCAAGGGGCTCCTGCAGATAAACATCAACCTTTTCGATACCATACTCCTCCCTTAGGGAGTTCAGATACTGGTATAATGCTGTGCAGGAACCGATACAGTCACCATCCGGCCTGATGTGACCGGCTATAGCAATCTTTTTTGCACCCTTTAATTCTGTATCAATCATTCTCATAAGCTGTCGTCCTCTTCCTTTATCTCAAACCATATGCAGTAAAACAAATTCATTTTTCATTGAACACTGAAGAAGCACATAATGAATTTCCTAACGAATTCTTGAATTCGTTTGAATTCTATTATGGGGTTCTTCCATAGAGTGAAGGTGCTTTTCCTTCACTCTTCTTCCTCGGTGTCTTCCTCCGCGATGTCCTCGTCTGTCTCTTCTTCTATATTATCCTCATCCTCACGGGGTAAACGCTTATTCACTTCATCAATCAGATGTGACATATGAACGCCATATTCGATGGAGTTATCAATAATAAAGGTAAGTTCCGGTGTATTACGCAAATTCAGTGTTCTCGCCAGCTGACCACGCATAAAGGAAGCCGCACTTTTTAGGCCCTTGCGGGTTTCCTCTTTGGATTCCTCATCGCCAAGTACACTAATATATACCCTCGCTGTCTTTAGATCCGGAGATACCTCCACACTGACAACAGAAGTCATCGGGTTAATCCTTGGATCTTTAATTTCCCTGCTGATCAGTGTACTCAGTACTTTTTGTACCTCACCGTTTATTCTTGTGTTTTTAATGCTGTTTTTTCTCATAAATGCCTCCATTCTGACGACCTTAATGTGCTTCCTTGCGGATTAAGCTCGAATACTACGTATTCTCGCTCGCGTTGCGATTCTCCATGTAAATCATGTCATTTACTCGAGCAAGCTCGGTAAATGCCCTGTTTTCCATGGATTAATCCGCTCATTCGCGAACTATCTCGGTACTTCAGCCATAATATAGAGTTCTACTTTATCGCCTTCCTTGACGTCATTGAATTTCTCAAATACCAGACCGCATTCATAGCCGGTTGCTACTTCCTTCACATCATCCTGGAATCTCTTTAAGGATGCTAAGAGTCCTTCATAAATCAAGGTATTGTCTCTATAGATTCTTGCCTTACTGCCACGAATTACTTTACCGTCAAGCACATAGGAGCCTGCAATTGTACCGACACCGGACGCTTTAAAGGTCATACGTATCTCAGCGTGACCAATAATTCTTTCTTCAAATATCGGATCCAGCATACCCTTCATCGCTGCTTCTACATCGTTAATTGCATTGTAAATGACACGATACAGCTTAACATCTACCTTCTCACGGTCAGCGGTTTCCTTTGCTGCATTATCAGGTTTTACATTAAAGCCAATAATAATTGCATTGGAGGTGCTTGCCAGTATAACATCCGATTCGTTAATTGCACCGACACCGAAATGGACTATTCTGACAGCCACTTCATTATTACTAAGCTTTAGCAGGCTCTGCTTCATAGCTTCCACGGAGCCTTGAACATCTGCTTTGACAATCAGGTTCAGATCCTTGATATTGCCTGCTTTAATCTGTGAGAACAAGCCATCCAGGGATAACTTTGCTTTCGTGTCTGCAAGAAGTCTTTCTTTACCCTGTACCAGGTATGCATCTGCGATTGCTCTGGCTTCTTTTTCGCTTGTTGTTGCGACTAAGATTTCGCCTGCATCCGGAACTTCGTTTAAGCCGAGAACTTCTACAGGTGTAGAAGGTGTTGCTTCCTTCACTCTGCGGCCCAGGTCATCATTCATCGCACGAACCTTACCAAAGGATGCTCCTACTGCTACATTATCTCCGACACGAAGGGTACCCTTCTGTACCAGAATTGTTGCTACCGGCCCTCTTCCTTTATCAAGCTCGGCTTCAATCACAATACCTCTTGCATTTCTGTTCGGATTTGCTTTCAACTCAACCATTTCCGCTGTCAGAAGTATCATCTCAAGAAGGTGCTGAATACCTTCCTTCGTATGAGCGGATACCGGAACAAAGATCGTATCACCACCCCAATCCTCAGCGATCAATTCATATTCGGTCAACTCCTGCTTAACCCGTTCGATATTCGCACTAGGCTTATCTATCTTATTAATAGCAACGATAATCTGTACACCGGCTGCTTTTGCATGATTAATAGCCTCAATCGTCTGAGGCATAACACCATCATCCGCCGCTACCACAAGAATTGCTATATCCGTAGATTTCGCACCACGCATACGCATTGCAGTAAATGCTTCATGACCGGGTGTATCCAGGAAGGTAATCTTCTCGCCGTTAATTTCGATGACTGAAGCACCGATATGCTGCGTGATACCACCTGCTTCCCTGGAGGTCACATTCGTTTCACGGATTGCATCGAGTAAGGAGGTCTTACCATGATCGACATGTCCCATGACGCAGACAACCGGAGGACGTTTTTCCATAGTAGCAGGATCTTCATCCTCTTCCTTCAGCAATTCTTCAACCTCATTAACCTTAACTTCCTTTTCAGCGATGATATCGTATTCTAAAGCGATCTCTTCTGCTTCTTCATAAGTTATCTCCTGATTCAAGGTTACGATCTTTCCTGCTAAAAAGAGCTTTTTAATCAAAGCAGCGGACGGTTTTTTCATCTTTTCCGCCAGTTCCTTGATGGTCAGAATCTCAGGGATACTAATTACCTTAATTTCCTCTTCCACTACCTGAATAGGTTTCGGCTGGATAAACTGTCCCTTCTTAGGAGCAATCTTAGCCTTAACCTCATCACCGTTATGATCTCTTTCCAGTATTCTATCTTTATAACTCTTCTCTTTATTGATGCGGTCTCTGTTTCTCTTATTGCTGTTATCATTTTTCTCAGCTACCTTCTGATCCAGAATCTGCTGATCGAAATTCTTTCGCTCACCGCCGCCTCTTTGACCGGCAGGCTTTCTCGCCTGAGATCTGTTCCCGTAATTCGGCTTATCATCGTCGTCTTTACCGGCTTCTTCAAAGCCTCTTCCACCACCAAAACCACCGGGTCTCTGTCCAGCAGGTCTGGAGTATCCACCGGAATTACCACCGTAATTTCCTCTACCCTGCTGTCCACCGCCTGCGTAGGGGGGACGTGATCCCTGACCCTGATAGCCTTCACCCTGCGGTCTCTGTGGTCTGTCACCATAAGGACGATTTCCCTGATAACCGCCTTCTCCGGCAGGTCTCTGCGGTCTGTCGCCATAAGGACGATTTCCTTGATAGCCGCCTTCTCCGGCAGGTCTCTGCGGTCTGTCGCCATAAGGGCGATTTCCCTGATAGCCGCCTTCTCCGGCAGGTCTCTGCGGCCTGTCGCCATAAGGACGGTTGCCCTGATAGCCGCCTTCTCCGGCAGGTCTCTGCGGTCTATCTCCATAAGGGCGATTTCCCTGATAGCCACCTTCTCCGGCGGGTCTCTGCGGTCTGTCTCCATAGGGACGGTTCCCCTGATAACCTTCTCCGGCGGGTCTCTGCGGTCTGTCTCCCTGATAACGCCCATCTTGGCCACGCCCATCCTGTGAACGATTTCCCTGATAGCCCGTTCCTGCAGGTCTTTGCTGCCTTTGAGCATATTGAGAATTACCCTGCCCCTGCATACCTTCACCCTGCGGTCTTGGCTGTCTTTGCATTTGATCTGATGGACGACTATCTCCTTGGGGTCTTGGCTGCCTCTGTCCCGATTGCTGTGATTGTCCTTGTGACTGGGAACCTTGTTGACCGTATCCCGATGAACGCTGTCCTCCAGCAGAGTAACTCTGCATCGGCTGTCCTGAAGGTCTTTGTCCTTCACCTTGTCTTGCTGTATTTTGTGAGCCTTGATATCCCTGGCCTTGTGCGCCATGCTGGCCACTTGAAGCCTGGCCTTGATATCCCTGCTGTCCTTGTCTCATTCCGTTCTGTCCTCCTGACGGTCTTTGTCCTGATACTTGCGAAGCATGCGTTTGCGCTTGTGAAGCATGTGTCTGCGAAGTATGCGTTTGTGTTTGTGAAGCATGCGCTTGTGAAGCAGCATGCGTCTGTGCTTGGTTTACTCCCTGCTGTGACTGTCTTACTGCACCCTGCTGATTCAAAGCAGGTTTTGCTGCAGAAACCTGCGCGGCATGCACCTGGGCTGGTTGCACCGGTGTCGCATGACCTGAAGAAGTCCCCTGCTGCGCTGTATGCGTCTGCGTCGGCTGTGGTCTCTGAGCTGTATGCTGAGCAGCCGGAGCAGCAGGCTTTGCCACCGGTTGTCCCTGGGCTGCCCTTGCTCTCTCTGCCTGCACAAAATGGTTCTTGATTACCTGAACCTCATTATCTTCAAGGTTGGAGCTGTGCGTCTTCTTGACACCAAAGCTTTTCTCCAGATAATCAAGGATGTCCTTGCTCTCAATCCCATTTTTTACTTGATCATTTATCTCTTTTTTTAACTCAAATATTTTCATTTTGGCCATACTTACTACCTCCGTTCCTATCCTGCATCATTTTCAGTTGCTTATCAATTGCGTCTGCCAAGCCCTTGTCAAGCACTGTTAAAGAAGCACGAAATTCTTTACCCATTGCATGACCCAAGTCGTCCTTAATGCCAAAAAAATAAATTGGCACTTTATAGTAAGTACACATGTTGGTAAACATTTTCTTCGTGTTGTCCGATGCGTCCTCAGCCACCACGACCAAGGCTGCCTTATGTTCTTTTACAGCTTTTTCGGTAGAGAACTCTCCGCTGACCAGCTTTCCTGATTTTGTTGCAATTCCTAACAGGTTATACACCTTCTTTTCTTCCGGACTCAAGCAAAATCATCTCCTTCTCCAATGTTTCGATCAATTCCTTCGGAATGCTCACCTTGAGTGACCGCTCCAGTCCTTTCGTCTTGATTGCTTTACGGAGACATTCCAACGAACAGCAGATATATGCGCCTCTGCCATTCTTTTTTCCCGTAGTATCAATCAAAATATCCTCTTCCGGAGTCTTAAGGATACGGATCATTTCTTTCTTGGTCTTCATCTCACCGCATCCGGTACACATTCTTAATGGTATCTTCTTCGCCATCTATTCTCACATCCTCTAATATCCCAAGCTTTGGGATTCACTCTTGATGTCGATCTTAAATCCTG
The DNA here is from genome assembly GCA_023414355.1 of Bacillota bacterium. GTDB lineage: Bacteria > Bacillota > Clostridia > Lachnospirales > Lachnospiraceae > Mobilitalea. Next base: position 13,783 of record JAEZOB010000062.1, read on the forward strand.
TCAGTTTAGCGGCAAGTCTTGCATTCTGTCCTTCTTTACCAATTGCGAGTGACAGCTGATAGTCGGGAACAATGACTCTTGCACTCTTCTCCGCTTCTTCCACAGTAACAGATACTACCTTTGCCGGACTGAGAGCATTTTCGATCAGTCTGGCAGGATCGCTGCTCCAGTTGATAATATCGATCTTCTCATTCCTCAGTTCATGAACGATCGCATTTACTCTTGCTCCGTTCAAACCTACACAGGCACCAACAGCATCTACATCGGGATTATTGCTCCAGACAGCCATCTTTGTTCTTGAGCCAGCTTCACGGCTGATGCTCTTGATCTCAACTGTTCCGTCCTGTATTTCTGTAACCTCAGCTTCAAATAATCTTTTTACCAACTCAGGATGTGTTCTGGAAACGGTAATTCTAGGCCCTTTGGTGGTATCCTTAACTTCAAGGACATATAATTTGATACGATCGGTAGGTCTAAACACCTCACCTCTGACCTGTTCATTCTCTGTCAGAACCGCATCCACCTTACCAAGATTAATACTAACATTATTTCCTACATAACGCTGTACAATACCAGTGACAATATCCTTCTCCTTGTTGCTATACTGGTTGAAAAGAACCTTTCTCTCTTCTTCACGGATCTTCTGAACCACTACCTGCTTCGCTTTCTGAGCAGCGATACGACCGAAATTCTTCGGTGTCACTTCGATTGCCATAAGATCACCGATTTCTTTTCTGGCATCCTTCATTTTTGCCTGGGCCAGGCTGATCTGCATAACCGCATCAGAAACCTCTTCCACGACTTCCTTCATTGCAAATACATTTACTTCTCCGGTCACTCTATCGATATTCACCTTGATATTGTCCGCTCTGCCGTAATTATTTTTACATGCTGCAACCAAAGAGTTTTCCAACGCCTCAAGCAATATATCCTTACTGATATCCTTTTCCTTCTCGATCTGGTTTAAAGCTTCAATGAGTTCCCTGTTCGCATCCATTTTCTTTATTAATCCTCCTTTAAGTATCTATAAAATTTTGATGAGTTACATAGGAGGATTTTCCTCCTTTCAATAATGATAAATTTTCATGAATAACTCAGGAGGATTTTCCCCCTTCTGCTTCCAGTAAAATCTATAAGTTAAAAATCGAACGTCAATCGCACTGTTGCAATCTCAGTTCTCGGGATCTCCATCCTAGTGCCGTCTTCCAGCTCCAGGGTAATTACCTTTGAATCAAAGGCGTCCAGAATTCCCGTAAATTCCTTCTTTTTATTGATTGCTTTATAAAGCTTTACCTCAACCTCTTCCCCGATGCTTTTCTCAAAATGCTTATCCTTCTTTAGCTGCCTTCCAAGACCGGGTGAACTTACCTCCAATACATAGGAATCTGAGATGAAATCCTTCTGATCCAACAAATCACTTAGTTCTCTGCTGACTAAAACACAGTCATCCACCGTGATTCCGTTTTCCTTATCAATATAAGCTCGTAAATACCAGCTTCCGCCCTCCTTTACATATTCGACGTCATACAATTCGAAATGATTCGCTTTAAGAATCGGTTCAATCAGCATTTCGGTCTTCTGCTCATATTCTTCATGCTTTGTCATTCAAATCCCTACTTTCTAATCATATTCCAAGACTAATCCTTTACAGTTGTAACTGAACTTATACAAAACAGAAGAGTGGACTTTCGTCCACTCCTTAATTAGTCTTATCATTTTGCAACATAATTATTATAACAAACGATACCAAAAATTGCAAGTCTTTCTTTTACTGGATTACAAGTAAGTTTCTAATAAATCATAAATTCACTATTCCTGATTGAATCTTTGGAGAAACTCCTTCGTTCTCTGATTAATGCTATTGCCGAATACCGCCTCAGGTGTACCCTGTTCCACAATAACACCCTCGTCCATAAATACTACTCGGTCAGCAACATCTCTTGCAAATGCCATCTCGTGAGTCACGATGACCATCGTCATCTTCTCCTCAGCCAAAGCGCGGATTACCTTCAGGATTTCACCTGTCAGCTCAGGATCCAGGGCTGAAGTCGGCTCATCGAAGAATAGGATTCTTGGATTCAATGCCAAGGCTCTTGCTATCGCTATTCTCTGCTGCTGACCACCCGACAACTCGCTTGGATAAGCTTTCGCTTTATCCACCAGATTCATCTTATTCAATAGCTGCATCGCCTTCTCCTCAGCAGTTTTCTTATCGATATGCAGTACATTGATCTGTGCATCCACGATATTGCGTAGAACGCTAAAATGAGGAAACAGATTAAAGTTCTGGAACACAAGGCCAACCTCCAGGATGATCTCATGCAATATTTTGGCATCGGTATAGCCTGCTCCCGAAAAGGTATCAACCATCGTCGTCCCACAGACTTCGATTCTGCCTTCATCCACTTTCTCCAGCTGCGTCAGGCACCTGAGCAGTGTAGACTTACCGGAACCGGAGGGCCCGATGATGGCGATGACCTCTCCTTCCTGTACCTCCAGGGAAATTCCCTTTAAAACCTCTGTCTTATGAAATGTCTTATGTAAATGATCTGCTCTTAACAGCATGGCAAACGCTCCGTTTCTGTCTGTAGATTCGATTTTATACTAATTTTTATAATATTCAAATTTTTTTTCAATCGCCTTGAAGGACATCTCTACTACTGTATTCATGATAAGGTAAAAGACTGCAGCAACGACAATCGGTATCGTCGATACATATTTAGACTGGGCTGTCGAAGCAATACGGAATAACTCCACCACTGCGATTACCTGAGCAAGAGAGGTATCTTTGACAAGCGTCATCAGTTCATTCCCTGTCGCGGGAATGACATTCTTAATTACCTGCGGCAGAACAATCCGCAAAAAGGTCTGAAGCTTCGTATATCCAAGGATTTTAGCTGCTTCATACTGTCCCTTCGGTATCGATGCGATGCCACCCCGGAAGATTTCTCCGAAGTAAGCAGCATAGTTCACGACAAAGGCCAGAACACAGGCCACCATACGGCTTGGATAATTATAATCGAACAGATAAGAAGGTGCATACATAAAGAAGATCAACTGCAGCATGAGTGGTGTTCCGCGGAAAATAAGCTGATAGATCCGAATCGGAAGACCAATGATCCAGAACCTGCTTCTTCTTCCCAAAGCGACTAAAAATCCCAGCGGAATAGAAAATACAAGCGTCAGGAAAAAGATCTCCAGTGTGGTTCCTGTTGCTTCAAGCATATTGGGTATCAAGTAATTCAAAGGTACGTTATCTATATTCATGAAGACCTCCGGTAGTTTGTGATTATATATTTTTATTACGTTGTCTAAAATGCGCTGCATATTTTTTAGATATAGCATGCAAAGCTCACTAATCATCCTATTCTTACCATTATTTATCCTGCTAGCACTTTACCATAGTATCATAGTGTCGCGTTCTTTTCAATGGAATTATCTTTTAAAAATACTATTGACAATTTAGAAATCCTAGAGTAGTATCGTAGTCAATACAACTGTTGCATTTACAACTATACGACAAGGAGGTAGTAAAGTTCTATGTTCATGACAAATCTTTCGATCCTGACCCGGTTCAGCCGTACCTTTTGTGAACGTAAACTGAACGATATGAATATCGGTTTTCCAGAGCAATCGATACTGCAATTTCTCAGTACAAATGACAATGTAAATCAGGAAACGATTGTTAAGCATTTTATGCTGGATAAGGGTTCTGTAGCAAAAACATTGAACAAGCTGGAAGAAAAAGATTTGATTAACAGAACGGATAATCCAGTTAATAAGCGTGAAAAGCTGATTACAATTACCGAACTCGGAAAAGACAGCTCCAGTACCTATCAGGATGAAATTCGGGAGCTACATAGCTTTCTATTTGAAGGACTGACCACAGAAGAAATTAAAGAGTTTTCAAGAATTATTGATATAATGACACAGAATGCCATTAAAGCAGTACAAGGAAGGATGGATGAGTATGACTCAGCAGAATAAAAAACTAAATTTCGCATTAATTATGGTGGTATACCTATTAGGAATTTTTATGGGTGCCCTCGATACAGGAATTGTCACCCCCGCAAGAACAGTAATTCAGAATTATCTTGGTGTCAGTGAAAAATCCGGAATATGGATGATCACTATGTATACCCTGGCCTATGCAGCCAGTATCCCGATCATGGGTAAATTGGCAGATAAATATGGTCGAAAATATATCTATTTAATCAGTATTTTCCTATTTGGCTTAGGTTCTCTCTTCTGCGGACTTTCACAGCATTTCGGAAGCTTTGAATTATTGCTCGCTGCAAGAGCAGTTCAGGCGATCGGTGGCGGAGGTATCGTTCCTATTGCCACAGCTGAATTCGGAACTACCTTCCCGAAAGAAAAGCGTGGTATGGCCTTGGGACTGGTCGGTGGTGTCTATGGTATCGCCAATATTTTCGGCTCCTCTGCAGGCAGCGCCATACTGGATCTGTTTGGTAAAGATAATTGGCAATATATCTTCTATATCAACGTTCCGATAACCATTTTTATCGTAATCGCCGGTCTGATCAGCCTTCCGAATACTAAGGCTGAGGATGTAAAGAAAATCGATATCTTCGGTATCGGATTGCTGACAGCTATGATTTTATCGTTATTATATGGTCTGAAGAATATTGATTTCTTTGATTTTTCGAATACCATCACCAGTACCGAGGTTTATCCTTTCCTTTTGATCTTCCTTGTGCTGTTGCCCTTCTTCCTGATTGCAGAGAAGAAAGCAGAGGACCCTGTCATGAACCTGTCCTTTTTCAAAAATTTAAAGATCAATATTACACTTATTCTTTCCATGTTAACCGGTATTATATTAATGGGAATGATCTTCGTACCGGAATTTTCTGAAAATGCTTTAAAGATTTCTTCCGGTGACGGCGGATATCTGGTAATTATCCTTGGTGTATTTGCTGGCGTTGGAGCTCCTTTTTCGGGAAAATTGATCGATAAATTCGGTGTAAAGATGGTCCTCGGACTTGGATTTCTGGTCTCAGCCATTGGTTCCTTATTCCTGATTTTTGTAGCAACCGATTATCCGACGATGCTAACAATCTTCATCAGCTTGATGTTTGTCGGCCTTGGTATTGGTTTCACCATGGGTACACCACTGAATTATATGATGTTGGATAACACGAAGCCTGAGGAAGCGAATTCAGCTCTCGCTACAGTATCCCTCATTCGTTCCATCGGTACAACGATTGCTCCTGCCATCATGATCGGCTTTATCGCTCATGCCGGCACCAACATTCAGCCAAATATTATGCCTCTTCTACCTTCCGAGGTATCCGTACCGGAGCTGCCCTATTCCAAGGAGATTAGCACAGCCCTCGATGAGATGAAAGCCGATCCGGCTATGGCAGAGAAACTGAAAGGGATTGAAATCCCGGACCTCTCCTCCATGCAAACGGTTAAATTTGATATGAAAGCTTCCAATAGTAAGGTAGGGTTGCCAGATGAATTGCTCGAAAGGCTTCAATCCTCCGATGTAACTACAATTACAGAGGATATGAAGGTTCTATCCACCTATATGTTCGATCAGATGACACCTGATGTTGTTGCTAATATTCAGAACGGATTGCAAAGCGGAATTACCGCGATGGAGGATAACACAGCAGGATTGGATCAGGGAATCGCAGCAATGCAGAAGAAAGCTTCCGTTCCAGGTGTCAGCGCACAGTTAGCAGCTATGAAAGCAGCTAAGGAAAAGATGACAGATTTGACTGATAAGATGACTCAGATGAAGGATGCTGTTCCCGGTGCCTTTGAGACTGCCAAGAATAACTATCTTGGACAGATTGATACACTGAAGCCTTCGATTGAGAAGGAATATCAGAGAACCCTGAATATTGGTTTCAGACAACTCTATTCAACCGTTGCTATCGTATCCGTCCTTGGTCTTCTCATTCTGCTCTTTTATAAAAAGAAAAAGACCTCTAAAATTTAATAAAACATTCAATTAACGAAAGATACCGGCGGTATCGGTCTCCTGTCTTCAGATCCAACTGAGGATAACAGTGCCGATTACCGCCGGTATTATAATTTAAACATGTGATTTACTTGGTTTTTTTACTTAAAAGAAGTACTATCCTCACGGATCATGGTAACACCGTCAATCAGATAGGAAAACTCCGAACCGGAGATATTATAATAGGCTTTGGTCTCATGATCAGAAACAGACTGAACAACCACTCCGAAATTCCATTCCATTAACCCCGTTACCTGTTCCCCTATGTCCATCGGTTCCGGTGTATTTCCATCCGTACTACAATACACCGCTTTCCCGCTGTTCGTTTCCTTCAGAAAGAATACCATATCTCCTGCCTGATTCACACACAGGTCGGAAGCCTGTTCGCTGATTAAGACGGCTTCTTTATTCTTTTGCTTATAATACAGGCGGTCGCCCTTCAGATAATAGATCTGTCGAAAGTCGGACAATGGTCGAAAGGTTTCCACCTGCTCCTCCAGTATGGTCTGCTTACAATCTCCCTCTAACCCAGTAACTCTGACCAACTGCTTCTCCTGATTGCAATACACTAACGTACTTCCATCTCTTGATAAAGCAGTAAACTGCGGACCGGCTGCGGTACCTAGTATTCTGGTCTGATACATAGAATCGATTGCTAGAAGCTTGTTATCTGCTGTGATCAGTACCTTATTGCGAAAGGATGTAAATCCATAGGCAGTAATTAAGCCATAAGAATTCTTATTTTGTACCTTGGAAGGAATTAGCGTTCCGATTATCAAGGTATCCGAAATCGGTATACATTCACCTGTGGCCGTCCAAAGCTGATAGCTCCCGTTCTCTTCCAGCAATAGTTCGGAATAGTTTTCATTATAAAAGACCGCGTGTGTTAATTTGTTTGATAAAACTGTTGTGATACCATCTGCACTTTTACTGTAAGCAGCAGTTCCGTCCTTATTGATACTACACAGATACAGGATGTGTTGATCGTCAGAATAGGCAGTCAAAATCTGATTTTTACCGATTAGCTCAGGCTTGCCCAGATCTTTAATCAGATATGCCGACATCTCATCAGTCGTTTCGTCCAAGTTCATAGGATAGGTGGTATAAAAGCATAGGTTACCGCCGGAAGAAACGTACATATTATTATAGATACAGTCATTCTGTTTATCCAGAAGCATTTCGGAATGCTTCTCTAAATCATACAGGTAAAGAAAAAACTTACCCCTACCTCCCGCAACCGAATAAAGTACATACTTTCCATCATCCGATAATGCCAAGCTCAGTACAGGTGAAAAGATCTCATAATCTTCCTTATTATTCACAACATGACATTTTCTTGAGGAAGGACTGAACAGGATGACCGAGGTATGGTCACTTGTATAGTAAGTATTAAACTCCTCCGGAAATTTATATAGCATATCCCCACTTCCGGCAAACACATAGGTGGTGGTATTTTGGGCATCGATGAAAACCTCAAGGGCATCCGCTCCAATATAGCGATAATCCGTATCCGTACCGAGTTTCGTAAAAAGAACGCACGTCAGAGCCACAAGCAGAAGCCCGAAACCAATTCCAAGCATAGGTTTGAATAAAGCTCTCCTTCCCTTTTGCTCCTCTGCGGATTCTGAAGTATTTGGCTCAAACTCCTGATTCAACCCTTGATATATGTATTGTGACAGGCCTTGATTTTGTTCCTCTGAAAATTTCTTTTGAGCCGCTTTATTCTCAGCCACGTTCTTCCTGGCAATTGCTTTCTTCTCGGCCTTTGACAGCTGTTTGCTGTGATGTGTTTCAAAATAATCCTCAAAAACACTGTAGTCATATTCTGATTTGGCATTCTGAAACAAACCTTGATTAGGGGCAAAGATAGTGTTTAAATTAAATCTAGATTCAGATCTAGATTTTGAATTTGATTTTTCTTTCACTTTATTCATGGCATCCGGTTTCTGCTCTATCGTATCTTCTGATCCGGTTTGGCGAATAACATACGGGGCTTCATAAGCGGATGTAGCCTTTGAAAACCCTTCTTCCGTCCCATATTGCTCCTGCTTCTCATCAAATGCCATTTTATCACTCCCACGTATCTAAAACTGCATTATCTATCAAAGGACCACTTTATCAATCATTACATAAATTATAGACGGTAAGAATTTCCTTGTCAATTGTATCAAAATTGAGAGGTTTTTATCATCAAAATTATTAGGTTCTTGTATTGAAACCGTGAAGTTTTTGTCAATGAAACCGTAAGATTTCTTGTTAAATAAAGCTTTCATAAAAGCATAAAACAGGTATATATCTCATAGAATTGATTGCCATACTTTGTAGACCGTTCAATTCTGATAGAATATATACCTGAGGTTGTATATGTATGCTATCAGATTGATAGCATCTGCCTTATGATACAAAATTTCTGTAATCTATGTTTCTTTCTACTCTATTGTTGTGATATCCCCGCCAAACCAGGTAGTTGCGATTTCTTCAATCTTTCCTTCTGCTTTCAGTTCGGACAGAGCCTTGTCAACAGCATCACATAAAGCCTGATCGCCCTTTCTGAAACCAACGGCGTAAGCATCTGCAAGCAGGGTCTCATCCAGAACCTTATAATCCTTACCCAGACTTGTAATCATATAGTTGGACATAACAGTGTCCATCAGGACCGCATCAGAATTTCCTGTTTCCATATCCATTAATGCGGTATCATATTTCTCAAAGGGTAATACTTCAGCAAGGGAATCGCGGAATGTAGTATTGGCACTGTCATTCAACGCCTCTTCAGCAGAGGAGCCACCCTGGATCGCAAGCTTCTTGCCTGCCATATCCGCCATGGAAGCTATACTACTGGTTCCTGCTACTACCAGTGAAATATTATTGGTCAGATAGGGCTTTGACATAGTCATATTCTTCTGGCGTTCCGGTGTTACCGATAATCCGTTCCAGATACAGTCGATGTTCTTGGTGTTCAGCTCCTGTTCCTTTGTCTCCCAGTCAATCGGCTGGCACTTTAATTTCACGCCAAGCTTCTCGCATACTGCCTTCGCAAGGTCAATATCAAAGCCGATGATATCTCCTTTATCATCCGTAAAACCCATCGGAGGGAAGGAATCATCCAAACCCAGGATGAATTCACCCTTATCTAATATGTACTGTAAAGACTGGTCTGCTGCGGCAGCTGCAGTGTCCTGACTGCCTTCGTCTGCTGCGGCAGTAGCCTCAGGTGCCACAGTAGCACTTGCTGCTGTCTCACTATCGTTACTTACCGTCTCAGTTTTCTTTCCACAGGCCGCAAAGCCAAGTATCAGGACGGAAACCATCATTAAGCTCAATATTCTTCTCTTCATAAAATTCTCTCCTTCTTGCAAAACCGTATCTTTCGGCGCTTTCATTTATTAGCACTTTACCATACTACCACAAGAATGTAAAAATGTAAACCCACGAAATAATGTAATATTTCACGGGTTTCATGCTTTTCAGTATGATATTAATTCGTAAGAATTTTTCCGAAGGCTTAAGTAAAATGTAAATCCAAGCATCGCAACAGGAAAAAATCAGAATTTATTCTTGCCTCTCCTCCTCATTGTCAAAAAATGAATTGGAAATGATCTTAATCGCTTTATTACAGTTTTCGATCTCTACTCTTTCATAAACTCCACCAAACTCGCCGTCTAAGGTCCATTCTAATTTTTCAGAGGTAATCATCAGCTTCGTCGTTTGTATATATATCATAAAGCTTTCATTGATTCTATAATTAATAAGCGAGCTCGCGATTAACTGTAGGTCAATGATATTCTTAGGCATCTTGATCAGCAGTAATTCAAGAAGCCCGTCATTCAAGCTCGTCTTATCGTAATTCAAATTCTTAAAGCCTCCAATATACAATGAATTGGTGACTAAACCAACCAGAAAATCATCTTCAATTACCTTTCCATCATACTCCACTTTCACATGCTTCGGTTTTAAATCAGATAGCTTCTTAATTCCTTCCAGATAATATGCCAGGTTACCGATCGTATTTTTATTTTTCTGTGGGGTGGTATAGGATATATCTGTAAAAGCACCAAATGCTGCCACATAGATGAAATATCTGTCATTGAGCTTACCGATATCCATGGAAAATGGTTTACCGGTCACGATCCCCTTCACGGCGTTCATAATATTCCTACTGATTTTAAAGCTGTGACCGACATCATTCATAGAACCTGTCGGAATTAATCCGATCGGCGCTTCTTTTCTTGAAGTCATCAGTCCGGTTACCACCTCATTCAGAGTCCCATCTCCACCGGCAGACACAATCAGATCTATCTGATCCTGTACATTCTTAAGAATTTCGGAGGCATCCCCTCTTTTCTGCGTTGGATATACGACAACCTGATAACCAGAGCGCACGAATGTATCAACGATGTCAAACAGCTTATTCTTTATCTTGCCCCTGCCAGCCATAGGATTAAAAATGAACAGCATTTTCTTCATTGGCATGCCCTCCCGGAAGATATTAATTAGGAATTAGGATATCATTTTATCGCGGTATCATTCATGTATTCATCCGATGTTTTAAAAATATCAAGGGTACTTGCTAGCTCACTTTCTGTCCAGTAGATTTGCTGCGCAGTTATCTGTCCTTCAGAAACTCCCTGTGTACTTTCTTTACGAAATAGTATTTTAAAAGTAAGTAGCATCAGTTTAATATCAAGCCATAAAGAGTAACTTTCTATGTATGTAATATCAAGCTTCAGCTTATCATAAGGAGTAGTATTGTAATAACCATATACCTGCGCATATCCTGTCAATCCGGCTTTTACCTTGAGGCGATAATCAAATTCAGGCATTTCCTTTAAATACTCTTCCGCGATCTCAGGACGTTCCGGTCGAGGACCAACTAAAGACATGGAACCCATAAAAATATTAAAAAACTGTGGCAATTCATCCAGTCTTGTTGTTCGTAGAACCTTTCCAACGGAAGTAACGCGGTCATCCTTTTCCCCTGCTAACCTTGCAACACCATCCTTTTCGGCATCTACTATCATACTACGGAATTTTAAAATCTTGAATACCTTACCATCAATTGTCAAACGATCCTGCTTATATAGTACCGGACCGTGATCATACAATTTTATTATGATGGCAACTACCAGCATAATCGGCGAGCTGATAATAATCGCCAGTCCGGAAAACAGAATATCCAATAACCGCTTCGTTACACTCTGATCAAAGGTTAAACCAAAGTTTCTGGAGAGTAATAAAGGGGTATCAAATAAATTGATATTATCAGATCGCATAATGATCACATCCGACAGCTTTGGCATGACATAAGTTCGAATGGATTTCCCGAAGCAGTACTTTAGGATCGGATTGCGAATCACAGATGGTATATCCCATATTATCACTGCTTCATAATTGTGAAGTTCTCTTATAATAGCGTCATACCCTTTATTAATATTCATGGCTGCACAGATATTATATTTATCACATCTGGTTCCCATTTTTTGAATGATACTGTCTGGCGAACGTTCACCATAGATGAGAATCATACGACGGGGTGGGTATAATTTTTTAAATATAGTATCAGAAATTAAGGTCCAAAATACAATAATAAGAGTATTTACTCCTGTCATAGCTAAAAGCGGAACTATATTTAGGAAGCCTAAGCCCAATAAGGATATCTGAAGATAACTAATTCCATTTGCGCAAAGTATGCTTAATATCTGTGAGAAAATCACATCCGTTTTTTTATAATAGCCAACACGGTATCCACCAAAAATTTTTAAGAAGGTTAATAAAAGTAATGCATAAATTGATACCATCAACCAGCTACCTTTGCGGAAAAACGGCATCAAAATCATATTATTATAGTATCCATGCCAGAAAATCCAAAAAGTAATGACCTGTAAGAGTATTATAATCAGGGTTGATACAAACATTATTATTCTTTTATAACGATCATATTTTTTCATAAACAGCTCCATCTAGTTCTTTATTACAGAATTTATGATCTCTTTATCGCAGAAAAATATATTCTCATAAATCTTTGATCCTATACATTTTATATAAGTTTATCAAATGTGCATATTAAAGTCAATTCTACAATTTAGTAGTAGTTATGGTGTTTCAAAAATAAGATAGATTTTTCTCCAACATTATTCTGTTCTACCAGCAACGCCGAATTGAATAATACGATACTAATCCATTTTAAATACTTTGAATTACATATACTCTGTAACCCAAATCATCGATGAGCTGCACCGCTCCTGATAAGTCCTGAGCTTCAAATTTGATCTCTATAATCAAGCGAGGATCCCGTGTTCCAAAAGCATGATTCCTATGATATAAAGCGCTCTGATAAATGTAATACAAAATATCAGGTTTTTTTGCATGTTCATAAACAAGAATTATAGATCCCAATAAAACCTCTCTAAACATAGAAAAGGAGCAGGTTTCAGAGGAATGATATGATACCTCCTAAGTAGACAAGGTAAATAACCAAAATCTACTTAGGAGGTATCATATCAGAATCCCACCCCAACTATTGACACAGAGCCTATTTTTTTACAACTATTGCTTCAAATCAATTTAATTAATTGTTTTATTATAGCAATATTCGACATAATAACCAAAAAATTGTGAACCATGTGTATTAGTAATATGCTACCGAGTTATGGCAATTTCAATATGGTCTTTACACATGGCTTACAATTGCAACATCCTGTCTTTCACAAGCTCGATCATATTTTTAAAACACTTCGTAGCTAAATATCTCAAAAAAATTTTAGTACTCTGCTACGTGGTAAAAATATCTTTTTCGCCGAATTCAAGCTCCACGCCATGATCATACATACTGACTAAAATTGTATGAGAAATAAAATAAAAATCATGATATACATACTCGTTAATTAAAAACATATCACCTTTTGAAAAATTATATTTTTCTTCCTGATTGTCTTTTCTTACCGTTAATTCTAGATCACCTTCAACAATAAAGAATGCTTCCTTATTTTGCTTATGGTAATGGCCGCCGCGTCTTACTTCTGGCTTCGATTCTATTACATTAATCTGGTGAAAGCCATTATGAACCAGCTGTGTTAGATTTCCTCTGTCATCAGCAAATTCAAAATCCGGTTTTAGTATCTTTATCATCATTTGTTCTCCATCTCTTCAACCAATTGAAATGCATCATGCATGCATAAATCCATGTTATTATAATTCCAACGGCCCCATCTTCCCAGAAGTTCAAAGCCTTCTACCTGATCAAAATATGAAAAAATTTCTGTTCTATTCTTACGGTAGTTTTTATCATGAATCACATACGCAAAGTCAGTAAACTCTGTATCAATAATACCTCTGAAGCCTAACTCCTCAGGTATCGTATTAGACTGTATAAGCGTTTCATTCACTTCGAATTGATGTCCGATAATTTCAAAGGATGCACTTCCCCTACCTTCGACCGGACATGCTTTCGATGTCAATGAGCTTTGGTATCCAATGCGGTGGGCACGATATTGATGAGAAGGAATGTATAACCATGAAATATCAGTTGGTGGACAATCAAAAAGTATTGTTGTCAGGCTATTATATTTTAAATCAGCAATCGCCTCTGCTATGTTAGCCGGAAGCTCCATAGCCTTTGGCAGTAATGGTAAAGGAATCGTCGAAATCACTCTATCGTAACCCGAATCTTCGTTCACGATCCACTGATCATTTTCCTTCTTTACTAGATTAACAGGATTGTTATACTTAATATGAAGTCCTTCAGCGATTGCATTCACCATCGTCTGAATTCCACCTTCTATCGGATAATAGAAAGTGGAATGCGGCATTTTACGCTCGCTGGGATTTTTCAGGAGCATAGAACGGATCATTTCCTTTTTAGTAGGCAACGGCATCTTTCCCTGCATCCATTGGGTTTCCATCTGTTCCAATGGATAAGCCCATATCTTTTCATTATATGGAAGCATATAATAATTTGCGATTGCTTCTCCAAAATTCCAAACAATCCAATCTCTGAAATTATCAGGTTCAGGGCCTTCCTTAGATAAGATAAAGTCATAAACACAATCCACCGCATCCTCTATGTTAAGCTCACATAGAGATAATTCAAATGGATAAGAAATATATTGACCGTTAAAATAAATTTTCGCATTACGAACAGAATACTGCCATTGATCCTTCGGAAGTAGTGAAAACATCCATTCCACTATTTTCTCATGTCTTGAATTAAAAATATGTCCACCATGCGGATCATATACATACCCGTTTGTAATTCGGGATTTTGCCAAACCACCGGGTTGGCTGCATCTTTCATAGATGGTTACATCATGACCTTTATCCTGTAATAATCTTCCGGCAGTAAGTCCTGATACTCCTGCACCTAAAATAGCATATTTCATAAATATTACCCCCAGCGTTCACATTCTAAAATAGCACAAAGAAGATGATAAACGGCATTGTGCATATTTTGAATCTCATCCGTGATACCAGATGGGACACGAATAATGACATCAAAAAGATCATTCAACCTACCACCGTTTTTTCCTGTTAATGCTACCGTCTTTATTCCTAAAGCCTTTGCTACTATCCCTGCATTTAATACATTTTTTGAATTTCCTGAAGTACTAATACCAAAAAAAACATCATTCACAGTCCCATAGCCTAAAACCTGTTGAGCATATATATTATCAGCTCCAATATCATTAATGATCGCAGTGATTAATGATGTATGAGCTCCCAGATTGATTGCCGGAAACGCTCCCTGCAAGGACTTTGCAAGTGCAATTCCTTCCTCGCCAAATTGTGCATATTTATTAATATCATTCTCAGATAAATGTCTTGGCTTAATAAATCCTTTCATTAGCTCGCCTACGATATGATCAGAGTCAGCCGCGCTTCCACCATTTCCACAGATCAGGAGTTTTCCACCGGTTGTGAAACTGCTATATATCATATCAAACGCCGCTACAATTTCGCCTTCCATAGCTTCTAAAAACGGATATCTGATAATATAATCAGCAATTATAGCTTTCGTAGTATTTTTCATAGTATCTCCCATCCCTGCTCAAAGTTTTTATCTATCCAGGTAGGAACCACCCATTTTGATTTTATTACGCCAATAATTCAATAAATCTTCCATCGTCTGGTCAAAGGTATATTCAGGCTGCCAACCGGTATGCTGTTTGAATTTAGTTGTATCAGGTACCTGCAGGTCTGCATCAATCGGTCTCAGACGAACCGGATCTGTCTCTACTTTGATATTCTCTGCGGTAGATAAACTGATTAATTTCTTAAGCATGTCTCCTACTGTGCATGTAAAAGAACCACCAATATTATAATAAGCTCCCTTCGTTGGATTGACAGTCACAAGCATATAATAAGCTTTTACTGCATCACGAACATCTGCCCAGGTTCTAAGGGAATCCAGATTACCGGTTTTCACGATTGGCGGAATAATTCCCGCCTCGATAAGAGCAATTTGTTTCGCAAAGGTTGATTCTGCAAATACATCTCCACGGCGGGGTCCTGTATGAGTAAACATTCTTGTGCTCATAACTGTCATATTATATGCTTCCGCATAATATCGTCCGACAAGATCTGTTCCAACCTTCGATATCGCATACGGGGATGCCGGATGGAAAGTACATTCTTCATTAATCGGGAGTTTTTCCTTTGGTACACGTCCAAATACCTCCGAAGAAGCACAGACATGTATGACGGGATCCAGTCCAAGAATATGAATACTTTCTAATAACCTGCAGGTTCCTAAAATATTGGTATTCAGCGTATCAATCGGAGCCGTAAAGCTGGTAAGCGGATAGCTCTGCGCCGCTAAATGAAAGATATAATCCGGTCTTACTTTTTCCAAGACCAGCATCAAGGACCCCTGATCATTTAAGTCCCCATAATGAACAAATACACGGTCTTTATTATTAATTCGATCCATTAAATGTGAAATATTATCCAGTGGGCTTCTCCATCTCTGTAAACCATGAATTTCCCAGTCTGTATTCTCAAGCAAATAGTCAGCCAAATGGGAGCCTACCATTCCTGTCATTCCTGTTATTAACGCTCTCTTACTCATACAGATACCTCCATTTGATTTTTCTGCTCTCTAATTTCTTTAAATAAATCCACCTTTTGATTATTGATATATTCTTCCGGCTTAAAATATAATATTCTATTACCATAATTCTCAAATTCAAAGGGTACGTGTAACATATCGTTTAATGCATTGATCACGTTGCATTGTTTATCCTTTTCAACATAAAAAAGAATAAAGCCACCACCGCCAGCTCCTAAAAGCTTTCCACCGAGCGCGCCGGCTTTTATCGCCTTATCATATATGGCATCAATGGAATCATTCGATATTTGCTTCGTTATTCCACGCTTTATCTTCCAAGTATAATCAAGTAAACGTCCAAATTCATTGATATTACATTTGGATGCTAATACCTTTTCAGCCTCATCTACCAAGGATTGTATCTCTTTTAATTCTTTTATTTTATCATGAGTGGCATCTTCCTGCTTTTTTGCGATTTCGCTGGAGGTACGGGAGAACCCAGTAAAAAATAACAATAGATTATCATTTAATAAGGTTTTTCTGGCTTGTGACATGATAATCGGTTTTACGATAAAGCCCTCAGAGCTGAAGTTAATTCGATTAAAGCCTCCATAGGAAGCTGCAATCTGATCTTGAACTCCACCACTCTCTTGACATAATGTTCTCTCTAAATAGATTGCTTCCTTTGCCAAGGTTGATTTATCAATATACTGCCCCTTTAAAGCATGAAATGCACTTAACATACCAACAGCAAAAGAACTACTGCTTCCGATACCGGATCGTGCAGGCAAATCAGCCTCATAAACTATTCTTAATTCGTGCATATCCAGGTATTTCATTGCCTCGCGAACTGCCGGATGCTCTATTTCATCAACAGAATTCGTTCTTTCGATTTTAGCATATGTAATCTGATTTGAATAATCAAAGAAGCGCGGTAAATGTCTTACAGTGACATAACAATATTTATCAAATGTTGTTGATATTACGCTTCCTCCGTGTTCCTCGTAAAAACCGGGGTAATCTGTTCCTCCGCCAAAGAAGGACATTCTAAATGGTGTTTGAGTAATTATCATATTAATTCTCCTTATGTGAAAATAAATCATATGAAAATTCCAATAAATTTTGATATGTTAATGTGTTTTTCACTTTCTCCTTGTCTTCTTCCATGCCCAGAAAAACTGTAATACATCCGGCTGCATTGCCAGCATCGACATCACTCTTGCTGTCTCCGACCATATAGGAATTTGCTAAATCTATATTATATTTCTTAGCAGCCTCGATTAACATTCCCGGTTTTGGCTTTCTGCACTCGCATTGCACCTTATATTCAGGTCGCTCTCCCTCAAAGCCTTTATCCGGATGATGAGGACAGTAAAAAATGTCATCAATATATGCGCCCTTCTCACCAAGTAAGGTCTCCATCTTATTATGCATTTCCTGCAAGGTGTCAAAAGAGCATTCTCCTCGAGCGATTACCGGCTGGTTCGTAACCACAATAACCAAGTAGCCCTCTTTGTTCATCAATGAAATAGCCTCTGCAACACCATCTATTAACTCGAAGTCATCCGTATTAGTTATAAACCCTTTATATTCATTTATTGTTCCGTCACGGTCAAGAAAAATAGCCTTTTGTTTATTGCAAAGATTCTTTTTCCTAACCTGTCCCTTTTCAATGTCTTCCGATACCATTTGGTATCGATCAGGAGTCCCCATGTCTTTTACATATTCCGGAGAATCATAGGCGAATAAGTTTCCTGTTGCTATCATGGGCTTTAATATATCTCTATCCAAGTCAGTTTTTCTTAACTCTTCGAATAAAGTAAATATTTTGGGCGATATCATATGAATACCCGCATTAACACGGTTTTTATAGTATCGACGGGGATCTTCCTTATGAAGCCATTCTACTACCCTTCCATCCTCATCTGCTCTGATGATCGCGCTATCGTAAGGATGATGATTGGGATGGGTGAATAGCGTAACCCATGCGTGATTCGCTTTATGATACTCGACAAATCTTTTTATATCAACATCAAAAATGATATCGCCATTGATTAAAATAAAATCTTCCTTTATATCATCCTTCAAATAATATAATGATCCACAGGTGCCTAAAGGAATATCTTCTTTTATATAAGTAATATTTACACCCAGGGTAGTACCATCCATAAAATAATCTTCAATGATATTCCCAAGATGTCCAACGGCTATTATGAAATCATTAAACCCTTGATTTTTCAAACTAATCATTTGATGTTCCAGTATTGGTTTACCACATATTGGTATCATAGGCTTGGGGATATCGCTTGCTACTGAGGCAATTCTCGTACCTTTGCCTCCGGCCATAATAACAACCTTCATTTGAATACTCCTATCTATTTTCTATATTTATCATGATTTTGTAAATAGTCTTTATAAGTATCTATCAAACCATTTTTCAAGTCAATAGAAGGTCTCCAGCCCAAATCAAATAACTTGGTAGAATCCAACAGTTTTCTGGGTGTTCCATCGGGCATATTCGTATCATATACTATTTCACCCTGATATTCGACCACCTCAGCGATGATAGCTGCCAAATCCTTAATTGCTATGTCATTACCAAATCCTATATTAATACATTCGTTGCCTGAATAGTTTTCCATTAAATAAACACAAGCTCTGCCTATATCATCAATATGCATAAATTCTCTCATGGCACTGCCTGTTCCCCATAAGGTAACCTGATCGGAACCGTTACTCTTAGCTTCATGGAACTTGCGAATTAAGGCTGGTACAACATGTGAATTTTGAGGATGATAATTGTCTCCCGGTCCATAAAGATTACATGGCATCACGGAAATATAATCTGTACCATACTGTTTATTATAGAACTCACACATTTTCAGGCCGGATATCTTTGCCAATGCATATGCTTCGTTCGTCTTTTCCAGCGGTGCAGTTAATAAATACTCTTCTTTAATTGGCTGGGGTACAATTCTAGGATAAATGCAACCGCTTCCTAAAAACATAAGTTTTTCAACTTTCGATTGATAGGCACTATGAATTACATTCGTTTCTATCGTCAAATTTATATAAATAAATTCTGCAGGGTATTTATTATTAGCGTTAATCCCGCCTACCTTAGCTGCTGCTAGAAATACATAATCCGGCTTTTCCTCTTGGAAGAAATCCTCAACTTCTTTTTGTCTGGTTAAATCCAGCTGATCATGAGATCTTGTAACAATATTATGATATCCTTCTTTATTTAATTGCCTGATAATAGCTGAACCTACTAATCCAGCATGGCCAGCCACATAGATTTTTCCGTCTTTTCTCATCATTCTATCTTCCCCTTTTCTTCCTAATTAGTTCAATCTTTTCTTCTTATTTCCCACCACATATATTTTAAAACCTGCCATCCGGTAGACAGTGCCTTAAAGTGGGTCTCTCCACCGATGCGCGCACTTTCTGTCGTTGGAAATTCAATTCTCTTCGTTTTGAATTTATATGATCGATTAACCATCTCAATATCGATTGACTTATCATAATCAGATATTTTAAGACGTTTAAAGCTCTCCATTGTCATACCTCTAAAACCATGTAATACATCCCAGACGAAATTACCTTCGCGCTTAAAAAGGATCGCCGATAATAAGCCTAGACCTAATACAAACCACTTTCTGGGTTTGATCAACTTATCATCCTCTTCATTATGAGCTCCCTTCATCATTCTGCTTCCGACAACGAACTCATATCCTTGCTCATAAAAGGCCCTAAACTTATAAGTATCTTCTACAGGAATGGTTCCCTTGGGATGATAAAATACAAATGCATCGCATGTGCAATAGGATACTCCTTCCAAACAGGCTTGATTAATTCCTCTCTTCTGTTGCTTGTAGACAGTAATACCGTTTTCTTCAAGATACTCTACTGTTCCATCCTTACTTCCGCCATCAATGCAATAAATCTGGTCAAACTTGCTCTTATCAATCAGCGGAATATCATGTTTACACCCGTCTATCTCATTCCAAGTAACTAAGCATAATGCAACCGTCATTCCATATTCCTCCATAACATTAATATTATTTGCTAAAGCCTAAAACTATAACACCCATGATAATGCATAATACAGCAATTACTTTATCACGGTTAATTTTTTCTTTCAATACTAGAAAGGATACCACCATTGTCCATATGTAGGTTAACGAGGTCATCGGATATAAAACTGTATAGGAGATATATCTCAATAATACAATATTGGTAACCGCACCTATCAAGTAAAACGCAACACCAAGATACACTTCCGGGACAAGAATTAGCGAAAAAATATTGATTCCTCTCATCTTAGCAATGCCCTTTTTAAAAAAAAGTGCGCCAAAAGTTCCTGATACGGTCATTATAAAAATAATAAATATCTTTAGTATTATAGTCATTTTTTTGCCTCTCCTTTAGCTGAACGTCCTAAAAATACCATTCCAAGTATAATGATTCCGATACCAATCAGCTTTCCTAGCGAAACCTGCTCTTCGAGAAACACCGCTCCTAATATAATTGAAAGGACAAAACCAATGCTAAGCATAGGATGCAGAACAGATAACTCACCAAAGCGAAAGGCAATCATCATAACCACTGCACCAATGCCGTATAAACCAAATCCAAGCACATAAAATAAAATTTTCTCTTCACTAATGGAAGCCTCTTTCCACATCAACTGCCCTACACAGGTGCAAACTGAAGAGAAAATCATTAATAGTATACCAATCAGTAATTTTTTGTTAATTTTATTCATTTGTAACCTCGCTTGTTATTTTAGTAAAATTCAATCAATATTATTATATCTATTAAGTCTATAAATGTAAAACATTATATTCTCTTAAACTGCTGGATTTATTGGTATAATATCACTTTATGTCGAATAGTATAATATATCAAGCAGAAAGCATCGAATGATTAGAATTCCTTTATATCTGTTATTGAATTAATTGATACAGTTCTACCTCTTCAAGTGTGACCTGATACGACTCTATTTCTTTTTCAAATATTACATCAAAAGCATTCAGTTCTTTTGCTTGTAGACAATTGGGAGACGAAGCAATCGGAAGCAGCACATTTCCCGAATTCGCTATAAACTGGAACTTCTCATTAAAATCATTTCCATATTTATCAATTCCCTTTATTATTACTGTGGCATTTCTATGTTTACTGTCACCATAATTCAATTTTAAGCGTAAAAATTCACACTTACTTCCTGGTAAAGCTTGTTTCAATGTAACATTCAAAACAGCGGCTTGATTTGTCACCGGAACATTATTCTTTTCTGTTAATACAGTTTGACTTGAAGTAAACCTATCCATTATTAATTCAAAATTTGCCCCCCATTCCCGAGGCAAATTAGCCAGATCCGTTTGATGAAATATTTCATCTAATCTATTATCCGAAGTCTTACTGGCTAAATTATTGAATTGCTGGGTGAGATTCGCTTTTTGCTCATTATTTAGGTTATATAGTTTGATATTCTCTACAGTCACATCTGTTCCGTCGGATACATTATCAAAATCGAGCCTTAAACTAATTAATTTTGAGTCAAGACTAAACTGCTCATAATTGTATAACGGAATTAAGACTCGGTTTGTTTTAATCTCAAAATGTATCGAATTACTTTCATTATGATTAACCTTTACAGTCTGTACAAATAGCTGCCCTGACATAGCTGCTAGAGGTTTGTTTTTCAAGTTAATTTCAACCATTTGAAGGTTATTGAAATCCATCTGCTTAACCGAATTAAATACAAGATAAGGGTCAACACCGGAAATAATCATGTTGCCATAATCCATATTAATACTATTTGCAGTACTGATATTCACAGGGGTGAGTTCCTCTGATAATGAAGCCTGATAGGATGCTACATCGATCAGATTATCGTTTAATCCTGTCATATTTTTCATATCAACCAATTCAATATTGCCTTCCAGAGGTGATATATCAATATCATTTCTTACCAGGAAGTTACATCCTTTATATCTGACAAATTTATAGTCTTGTTCCAGGAAATAACGGTATATTCTATAACTACGTAAGGATTCACTTACTCCGATATACCGTAATGGATTATTAATATAAACGATAGGAACATCGTTTTCCTTTAGTCGCTCTATGGATTCCCTTTGCAATAATTCATTTGCAGCTACCATAGAAGAAACATATAATCCCGGTACCTTTCTATTGGTCAGAAGATAATAAATACTCTTATCCGTAAAATCATAATATGTCTGATGATCTGATAAAAGGTAATGACACATCTCATTAATAACCATAGCTTCATGCAAATATTGCTCATTTTGAACAAAGGCATATCCCAGCTTCTCCAAGCTGGTATCTTCCGGCTTAGCATAAATAGCGTCATCCGGAATAGCTACTATACTATTGGCTTTTTGATGAATTTGAAAATAGGGAGGATATGTCACATAAAATCCAACACATAAGGATAAGCCGCATACAATAAAAGCGACTGATTTAACCTCTATCTCTTTTCTATATAAATATAATAATACTAATACTAGGAAGCCAAAAAAGGTAAAACCAGTACCCCCGATTCGGGATATACCGGGATCGATACGAGTCAGTATTGACGGTAACATCATTAGATAAGCAATCATTGCAGATACCGTTAACATGATACCCTGAATTTGTTTCACTGTATCTTTTTCCCTCATTACATATCTCACAAACATATATAACATAATGATTAATGAAGCCAAGCCTGAACCATATTTAAATAAAATCTCAATTATCCGATCAAGGAAGGTATATCCAGTAAGATAAGCCGGATCATAATGGATTGTCTGATAAACGCTTACCCCGTTTGTAATCATTGTTTCAAATCCATTGGTCCGTAGGAAATGCAATGCATTTGATAGTAATGGAATACAGCATACTCCAATTAATATGATACTTAGCGAAAATAATATGAATTTAGAAAGAAATACTTTATTGCGTAGATCAAAAATCGCTATATTTTTGAATGCTTTATACCAAATAATAACAAATACCGGAATCAATGAAGCAGCAACGGCACCGCCATAGGTTGGTTGATACCAAACATGGATGATACAGGTCAATGCATAGCAATAGGTCCATCTCATAGGATTTTTTATAATTTTCGGGTTTAATAACAGTAAGAGAACCGGAGCAATTAAGAATATCCTATTCATATAAAATAGTGGCATAACAGGAACAAATAATAAGATCAGATACTTATGCTCGATAATGTTATATAGTAATACTGCAACTAAAGCTGCAACGATTACCAATAATAGATTCTGCGTCTGTATATAGGTGGAATAAGTTCCTCCAAAGATAACTTTATTAAGCCAGGATACAAAAAAGCCCAATCCCTGAAGAACTGACACGAATTCACTTCCCCACTTTTGTCCCTTCTCTACGATCTGCTGATATACAATTGCTGTTTCTCCAGTATGAAATTGGTCTGTATTGATTAACAAATTATATCCGGTATTCCAAAAACACACTGCTGTAAAGGAAATGATTGTACTCAGCGAAACACCTTGGATTCTCTTCCTCTTAAGGAAAGCCTGTATAGCAGTAAATAGATTAATGAAACATAAAAGAAGGATGGCTGCTATAACTAATTTTTTAAACCTTGAGTAATATACAGGGATATACTGAGTTCCTTGATAATAATAACGTGTATTGATTAGACTAAACAAGCATAAAGGTATGATTAATTGTGATAAAGCTGAAATAATATCAACTAATAAATCTTCCAGTTTGTTAAATTTTCCTTTAGAAAACAAGTGTATCAAATAACCTGCTACACATAATAATACCCATAATAATGGTATAAAATATCTTGTCCCGATATCAGCAATATTCGGATAAAAATAAGCAGCTAATGCCAAAACACCTGAAGAAGATAAATAGACATAAAAGCAAGCAGTAGCCAGTTTAATTATATTCTCGCTTTTCATTTCGGCCTTCTTCAGGATAAAGATAATAAAAAGAATGAATAAGCAAAAGCATAAATTAAAAATCGGTACCATGTTCATTTTAATTAAAAGTATTAAAAGTGTCGGTACAAAACATAAAAAAGAGTATTTGAATTGCTTTGCTTCATTATCCTTATCAGCTATCATTACTCTTCTGTTCAGAATATAGCTAATTGTAAAAAATGATATTAAATAAACAATAATAAACGTATAGTAAGCATAAAAATCAATGCTTTTATACATTCCCGGGAAAGTAATATTGCCCGCCACAATATCATGGTAGGATTGGGTTCCCCCTTTAAATAATATATAAAACATAAATGAGCATAATGTTGAAAACAAAAATGACACAATGACGCTGATCATAGCCACGTTTGAATTACACGGAAGTATTTTCTTCATTAATATTGTGATTTTACTTTCTATCCTACGCATAGAGTACATTTCTCCTAATCTGCAGTATGGCAATTATTTTTCTAACAAACCTATTCCTTGTATCGAAGCCACATCATAGCCCTGTTTTGTAATAAATGTTATAGTAGCCTGAGTTGTGTTTGGTATAGAAAACGCTAGTCGAACCGGTGCTTTTTCACCTGTTTTTGCATTTATGGATAATGCACAGGTATCAACATCTTTATAAGTTAACTGTCCTGAATCAGTCTTTATTACAATATCAATGACACGTTCCCCATCTGCATTGTGCCAATGATCCATAATATCAACAACTAGCATTAAGTTTTTGTCTGTAGGCAATCCTGTAAATTTATAACCAAAAGAAGTATTACTAAATCTATTGGTGGCAAATACAGCACCCAGCTCACTTGGACTATTCTCCCAGAAATAGCTGCTGCTATCCCCGAAATATCCATAAGTTATACCACCGGTATTATCCTCAGTAAATGGCTTATCAATATCATATCCGGCCTGTACATTATCACATCCGGCATCGACATATAGTAAGGGCTTATTGATAACCAAATTATAGTTAAACTTATCTTTATCATTAATAGAGTATATCATCATATTCTTCTTACTTATAAAATCGTCTACATTGCTATAATACGTTCTTTTTTCGGTATACTTATCATTACACATCAGAAAGATATCTTCTTTATTCAGTGTCAATTTGTCTTTATATTCTTTTTGATAAATCATTTTTTCGTCTTCAATTGTAATAGTACCATCATAATTGTCAATAATGTTTGCATTCGGAGTGATATATACGACATCTTTAAATAAAGATAACAGGAATGTTTGTGATGCCCATCCGGCTGAAAAAGAACTGAATGGCCGATAACATTTCGAATTAAGAAGAACCTCTCCAAAAACAGTGTCTTTTGTTTCTATCAACAAGGCTTCTTTACCCTCCTTAGCTGCCATTTCTACGTTAGAAACGATCTCCCTATCAATCTTACCTGCAGTGGGTGTTATATAAGCATACCAAATAATATTATATCCGGAACAAATAATCAATACTAATGCTCCTAATATAATACCTGATTTCTTGCTTTTAATTATACTGAATAGTAATATTATGAATGCCATGCTTAACAAAGAAAATATACTGTAGAAATAATGAATTGCCATACCCGCATAATATATTACATTCATTACCAAATAAACCACAAATGAAGATAATGTAAAGACTAAAATAGGAATACTAAGCTTCCATGGGATTCTAGAGTATTCTTTTACTTTTTCCTTTGAACATAAATATGTTATGAGTACAATTGCACCTATAATAATTATGAAAGCTAACATTATTTTAACAGAAACATTACCATCTGTTCCCATGTTTAATTTATTATACTTACCTATAAATAAAAATCTTTTAAGGTTATCAACGAACGCTGATGTTATCATACTTAAATATTCTAAGCTTGGCTTTTTTGTTATAAAACGAACTGGATCACTTTCTGTCAAGACATTTTTCCATAAAATATTCCATGCAACAAATAATGTCAACTCAAATACTAAGTGGCCTGCGTAAGTAATCACTAATCTTCTGTTTTTAACTATGAAATTATAAATCATAAAAAAGCAGATGACACAGCCTAACATAGATAAAGTATATTCACCGGTAAAGACTGTGCTAAAGATCAACATTGCGCTACATAAATAATTTTTAAAAGTATATATACTATTCTTTTGTATGTTTTTAATTTCAAAATAGATATAGAATAATAAACAATACAAAGGTAGCATTAAGTACGTCCAATGATGAAAAGTCTGCATGTGGTTAAAGGGATTTAAGGTGAACACCATTACAGCAATAAAAGCTGCCATCTCTGCAATTTTTAACTTTTTAAAAATTTTATATATTAATATTCCGGATAAAGTATTCATAAATGTTATAACAAATTGATATATAAATGCCTTATCTCCTGCCAATTGATGTAATAGGAAATGCAAAGCCTTAGATAATCCATAGGTCCGCATTTCTCCAATATATGCAATATCCTTATTTAATGCAAGTGCTACTAATGTTTTAAAAAAGCCCATACTTTCTTGCATAGTATTAAATCTTAAATAAAAATAAGTATCATCGTTAGTCAGTGTTACAGAATTTCTGGTACTGATTAAACCAAGCATAATCGAAAATATAATCCATGCTAATCCTAGAATTCTTATTTTATCTTTGCAAAACCACTTATGAATAATATCCATATTTATTTATCTCCCGTTATATGTTTAATTTAATAAATTCTGATTACAGTGTCAAAAGGTGCTGCGCACATTCCAGATACAATAGATTGATATACAAGCACGCAATAGCAATTTATTACATTTGATAAGCACCGAAGGTGCTTTTGACACTCTATTCAGCCTTTACTTCTTTTTAACTTTGAATTCTATTGGATTATATTGATATTTTCCATCGTTTGAAATAAGTTCAAAATATACCTTATCATATTGTATCAGTTCTTTTGTAGGTACTTCAAAAGAAAAGCCCGCCATGAGATAATCCTCTTTTATTGAGATCAGATCCGGTCGCTCAAAGAAATTGGCCTTATAGTAATTCTCACCCAGCTTAAGATAGATATCACTTACCAGTGCTTCCGCCTTTGAATCAATAGCCCAGCCAACGATACTCGTAGTATCCTGTCCCTCATCAATTGGTATCGCACCATTTTCTAAAGTAGGTTGATCAATATTAAACACGGGTGCATCCGCAATGACAGGTAATTGATTCATGTCTGCCAAATCAACCTTTGAATCTATAAATTTTAATAATTCAGAATTAATGCTGGGATTAAAAGCTCTTTCTACAAATTCATATAAAACAATATCTGCTTGTATAGAATTTTGAAGATCCATAAGCTGCCCAGCAGATTTAAAATTAACAAAATACACTTCGCTGAAATTCTCGGCAAAAACAGGGATCAGATAGGAATATATATAGGAATCGCCTATGATAAGTAACTTAGGCATATTGGCTTTACTATTGTTAATATAGTGATAGAAGTGGTCATTCGGGTTAACTTCCAGCCCCTCTGGGATTTCATTCGAAATCTCTGCTTTGTAACCATCCTTCAACTCATAATTATAAATCTCATCATCAAAAGCCATCGCTTTATTTATTCTGTCGATTTGTTCCAGATGAGCTAAGGAACCTTTTGATTTTGTAACATTAATATTAAAACTGTTCATTCCGAGTATCTCCAATTGCGGAAAATCCAGTTGCATTTTTTTCATGATTTCAGTATAGCCGGCAAAAGCTCCATTCATATTCCAATGAGTACAATCATAGCTTTTGTAATACAGCATATCATTGCCTTTACTATTGATTAAAGCTTGCTTGATATTTATAATATTAACCTTCGAATTATTTTGTATATATTCATCCAACTGGTCAACTCTTGTTTGTGAAGCGATATTAGTTACCTCTTTTGGATATAACTCGGGATAAACTCCTTCTTTGTTAGGTATCGTCATCATGTAAAATTTTGCTCCGGTATTTTCAAAAAAGTTACCCATTTTTGAATATCCTTGGCATAATTTATTTAGTTCTGTCTCCGGAAATAGATTCTTGCCATGTAAAGTTATGATGTCATTACCAAAACTCGTATAAAATAAGTTTTCATCCTTCCCAAGAATATAATTAGGAACCTTTAATTTATGAAATAGCTTGTAGGAAACTGTGATATCTTCCACAACAGCTTCCTGTTTGAAACCGATATTATCATTAATATATGCTTCAAATTCCGATAGAAAAGAATAATTCAATTTACCGTCAGCTGTACGGAATTTTGGGAAAGAAGCTAGTCGCTTGTTCTCTATCACAGATATTTTTTGAGGATCTGTATTAAAAAAAATAAGAGGTAAATAAATAACCATTGCAAATATTATGATTGACAATACATAAAATGTCTTTTTTACTTTAGCATTAGCCATTATAGTCCCCCCTAAAATCGAAAATAAATAAATGGATTATATGTTGAAGTCATAACAAAAACTGCACTAGCCAGCAAAATTATTCCGATATATACAGTTTTTGCAGCCTGAAACATGACTTCATTGGAGCGTATTTCTTCGATGCGGTTCATCCATTTTGATAATATTCCGGTTGAAGCTATGATTCCTGTGATAATGATAAAAATGATGAAATAGTCCAGATAATACATCGTTGTAAACCCAACATTATGCGATTTTACAAAACCAAACATAACCCCTAAATAACCCATTGCATACTTAAGATCCACAGCTCTGAAAAATACCCAGCCGATTAGGACTATGAGAATTGTATATATTCGCTTTATTACTGATGGAATCTCAAACTTAATAACTGACACCTTTCTTAGAATTCTTTCGATCAGCATAAAAGCTCCATGCCAGAGTCCCCAAACAATAAAATTCAGAGAAGCTCCATGCCATAAACCGGTCAGAAAAAATACGATAAGCAGATTAACATATACATTCCCTTTTCGATTTCCTCCCAAAGGAATGTAAACATAATCACGAAAGAATGTAGATAAGGATAAATGCCAACGACGCCAAAATTCTGTAATGCTTTTTGAAATATAGGGATAGTTGAAATTTTCCAAAAAATCAAAACCTAACATTTTTCCCATACCAATAGCCATATCACTATATCCGCTAAAATCATAATAGATCTGTAATGAATAGCATAATACTCCTAACCATGCAGTAGCAATTGTGTTTTCGTTATAAGGAACTCCAAAAATATTATCCGCTGCCAGGGCTACCGTATTCGCAATAATCGTTTTCTTTCCTAATCCTATAGCAAATCTTTTAATACCTTCTGAAAATTTCTCAATGCTTAACGTTCTGTTATCGATCTGCTCATTGACATCCTGATATCTTACGATCGGTCCTGCGATCAACTGAGGGAATAATGATATATATAACGCTATTTTTAAAGGATTTTTCTGTACAGGAACCTTTTCCCAGTATAAATCTATAATATATGTCATACCCTGGAAAGTAAAAAATGAAATTCCTATAGGTAATGCAATATTTCTTAACGGAATGTTTATATTAAATAATTGATTCACAAGACCAAGTGAAAAATCAAAATATTTGTAATAAAACAGAAGCCCTAAATTACCAATTACCGCCAATGTCAAAATGGCTCTTTTTATTCCCCTACTTTTTCTTGTATTCTGAGAATAATAGATCAACATACCAAATACATAATTAATCATAATAGATGCAAGCATGATAACGGTAAATTTAGGTTCTCCCCAAAAATAGAAGAATAAACTGGCAAGCAGCAGAAACGTATTTTTAAATTTCTTCTCGATGATAAAATATCCTAATAAAGTCAGCGGTAAAAATACAAACAAGAAAATATTTGAACTAAAGACCATTGTCTACTCCTCTATCTTTCGTAGTATTCTGCATATTATAATAGTCTATTACATATGAGATTCCCTGTTCCACATCTACCTTCGGGCTCCAGCCCAGTTCTTCCTCAGTCATCGAGATATCAATGATCGTCTTAGTGACATCACATTTGCGTATTGGTGTATACGTAATTTCAGCAAAATTCATCCCTGCTTTTTCTATAATAATATCAATAATTTCATGCAACGTATGTGCCAGCCCTGAACCGATGTTGAATATATGCTGCTCTCCTTCATACTCAGCCACCTTCATCAGAGCACTCATTAAATCATCCATAAAAATATAATCTCTTTGACCGTTACCGTCGCCGTAGATGGTGATCGGTTTATTTTGGAACAAACGATAGATAAAGATAGGTATGACTCCCTGAGGCTTTGCCGGATCCTGCCCGATACCATACGGGTTTGAGATACGCACAATCTTGTAATTTATGCCGTGATACAGACCGAAAAACTCGAGATAGCTCTCAATCACTTTCTTTTGTACCCCATAGCTGCAGATCGGATTTAGCTGATCCGTGGTCTTGTTAGTATGATCTCCTGTCTCTCCATAAATCGTACCACCCGAGGATGAAAATATGATTTCCTTCACGCCACATTTCGTCATATCGCTCAGAAGGCGAACCGTCGGGACGACATTTTCCAGGATCTCCTTGTCAATATGCTCGGTATCCTCCGAGGGTATGGTCGTACTGATAAGATGAAAAACCTTATCCACTCCAGCTAGAAGAGGGGTAAAATCCTTCATCTCGACAAAATTTCCTTCTACTAATTCAAGATTATCGATTCCTTCTAATTCTTTCGATTTGATCATGTCAAAACCGATTACTTTATACTCCCTGCACAATTGTCTGCACAGATTTTTTCCGATAAATCCGCCTGCCCCTAACACCAAACATGTCTTCATGCAATATTCTCCAATACTTTATCTTGTTAATTCATCGTACAAATTGGCATATTCATCAACCATAGTTTTTACTCCGAAATTTCTCCAGGCACGCTCTTGATTAAAATGCCCAATTTCCTTACATCTAGAATAATCATTCAGCAAATCAACTAAAATATCCGATAGCCTGTCTGAATCATCCGCAGGTGCCAGTAAGCTCTCATTTGAGATAATCTCATTGATTGCCCCAATATCATACCCTACAACAGGCATCCCCATACTCATAGCAAACGGTGAGACTTGTCCGAAGCTTTCCTTCCATACCGGAGCTACAAACACAGTAAATTTTTGATACCAGGAGGGCAACTCCATGTACGGAACATATCCTGTAAAGGTGAAACTTTCCATCACTCCGGCATTTTTCACTTTATTTAGGTAATATTCATACTGTGGTCCTCCTCCGACGATAATCGCTTTTGTCTGAGGCCTCTTCTGTACTGTTTTGATAAAGACATCAATGGAGTACTGATTTAATTTATCATAACCCAACCGATAGACCATGCCGATAGTATCCTCGGCCAGATAATCTCCCTCAAGCTTTCTTGTGAAGAGATCGAAATTGGACCCCGGATAAATCACCATACTCTTCTCATCATTACCATCATGGAACTTTTCTAGTACATAATGACTGACAAACACATATTTATCAATAAAATTCTTTATTATCGGCTCAATCGGAGTATTGATGTTTTCTATCATTTTACTTCCGGTAACCTCTTCCAACAGGCTGAATACTTTATGGTACCATTCACCTTCCCAGATATGCGTATGTATAATATCAGGGGAATACTCCTTAATCAGTTCCAGAACCTTTTTTTTATCCTCGATGTCAATCACTGTCACATCAACATCTAAAAATTCATCTGCCCCCCGATATGCCATCGTAAAGATCTTATGATCATACTGGTGTCCATAATGCTCAATAATGTCTATGATCAGTCTTGAGGAGCCGCCGGTATAGAAGTTCTCGATAAAATGTAGCACTTTCTTTCTCTCAGGTAACAGTTCCTTCTGGATTGTGACACGGTAGGGTTCAACCACCTGAATACTGGTCTTATCCATGCTTGCTTCCCTTTGTGCATTCAATGCGACTGTTTGAGCACTCTTTAATGCATTCTTAAGGCCTTCTCTTCTTAATTTTCTGATGATTCTCTTAATATCAACCCGATCTCTCCCAATGAATTGAAAGATTGCCCGAATACTGTTAAACAGATTATCCAGATGGCGCCTAAAGATTTCAGAGAAGCTAAGTTCAGTCAACTGAAAGCTTTGAAGCACAAAGTTAATCGGTTTAAATCCAAAGTCAAAACGCAACGCATCACTGCCGTTCTCTGAAAGCTTCAGAAGATAAGTGTACTCTTCGCCGTCCATAAAACCCAACTCGTAAGATTGTTCTTCACAAAAAGCATTTTCAGGAGTCGATGCATAATACATCTTAAATCTTAAGCCGTCCACACTTCCGTGAATTCTGTGCGATATTTTGATCCATTTATATTTTTTCTTTAGATACACAATAAATAAAGAATTATCCTGCCCCGAGGAATACTTATTCCCCTCCACATAAGCGAAATTATGGCACAATATATCTTTAATCTGCTTGTTCGCCTTCTTAATAAATTCCTGAAATATCACACAGTTATCCATAATTAATTGTCCTCTTTCAGTAACTTATTGATAATCGATGATATTTTTTTATCAAAGGCTTCTTTGGTAAAATACTGCTCGTAGGTTCTTCTGCCTCTGGCCTTCAAGCTGTCTAGATCGTTGATATGATCAATCACATATATCATCTTATTCATAAGCTCTCTATAATCATTATTTTTGTAGACAAAACCATCCACACCATCCTGCAGTAAAGATGCAGTACCTGTATTTTCTGAGCATATTGCTATTTTGGAAAGCATCAGACATTCCGTCATAAACACAGGCATCGGATCATCGATGGAAGAACATACAATAGAGTCACATTGATTGTATAAATCCTTGATTTCGTCTCTAGATACTTCATTGATTAGTGTAATCTGCTCTGGATAAGCTTCCTTCAGCCGCAATAAGTCCCCATATATTATATCATTAATTTTGCGTCCAACAATAAAAAATCTACATTTTTCTATATATTCCTTCGGAAGAGCCATAATTGCTTTCGCAAAGATATCCTGACCCTTTCGCTCTTCTATCGTTCCTATGGTAGAAAACACCACTTTTCCTTCGATATCTTCCAGAATGTACTTATACTCTCTGCCAGCCTGGTCCGCATAATCCGGTACGCAATACAACAATTCTTCTGTGGGATAAGCCGGTCTGTATTCCTTTAACATTGCTCTGGCATATCCGCCGCCGCAATAGACATTGATATTCTTTCCTATTTCTGCCGGAAGCAGTTTATCGGCGCCTAACCGATAGCTCTCTCTGGATTCGTGTACCCACCATAAAACAGGTATCTTCTTATCCTTCAGTTGATTGATATTACTGTATTGAACCAATGTACTTACGATGATCATATCAAAATTCATCGCCCATTTCACCCAGAAATCACTGCCATTGATTGAACTGTTAATGATCACATCAATTCCGTCCGATATTAATTCATTTCTCAGTTTTCCGTCATAGGGTGAGATAACAACAGCATAATTTCCCGCCTCACGGATTGCTTTCGCAGCATAGTGAAGCGCTATTGGTGCTCCTGTCAAGGACAATTCATGGCTGACAAGAAGTATTGCTTTCCCGGATTTATTCGTATTATGTCCATGATAAAATGCAACATCTGCCGGAACACTTTTTAACATCAGATATTTCATCTCATTCGTAAAATATGGATCATATTCTAGTTGATCCGCATATTTCTTCAGGATATATATATAAGCCGAGTCACTACCCTTGTAATACCAGCTGTCATACCAATCGCATTGATCTACCCGAATCACAGAATCTGCGCAGTAAAAGCAGCTCTTACCAAGAATTTTTACTTGATAGGATAATTCAACATTACTGAATTTATCCGGGGTATCTGTCTCATTCCACCCGCCAGCTTTCTCAAGGAGTTCTTTTCTGACAGCCAAACAGGTCGCTGATAATATGGTTACTTCTCTGCTCGCAAAAGCGGGCTCATTTGCTCCCTCTTTCAGTTCATTGGACTCTCCGTTAAACGGGATAGGGTAAAAACCAAACCCTCCGGATATCAATCCTGCATAACGAATCGTATTATCCGCCCTTACTATCTTTGGTGACACGGCCCCTATTTGCTCAAAAGCAAAGCAGGCTATGATTTTTCTGAGCCAATTCATATCAGTCATTGTTGCTGAATCCTGTAGGAACAGTATGATCTCACCCTTGGCAGAAGCAGCTCCGGCATTACATTTTCCGGAATAATTAAAGGTGTCTTCATATACTACATATGTAATGTTACTAAATACACCATATTCTTCCTTCAGCCTGCCGCATAAATCACTGCTTGTTACTGTGATGATCTCATAAGTAGGATAATCCGTTGTTGCAAGTATGGACCTGATACATTTTTGAATTAATTGAAAATCATCAGTCGGAATGACAATAGAAACCCTTGGTGCATCATATTTCAATGAAATTGTACAAGAAGCATGATTGATACAGGAATTACCTATATATCCCGTTCTATTGAGTGCATTATTAATCACAGATGCTTTATGATAAAGATTATTTTCTTCATACAGACTGTTTCTTAAAAGAATAATTCGATTTACATGCAAAGCACTGTCCTCTACTTGAAGTGCTTTTAATACGGCATCGTTAATTCTAGCAGAAAAGACAATATCGTCTGCTAGAAATCCTTGAATTTTCTTGATTATTTCGACAGAAAACAAGACTCCCTGTTCCATATATAAGCTACAGAGTTCATACACCGGAGAGTAATCCGGTTTTATAAAATACCTTAGCTTACGATCGTCCGCTCCGTCAAAGATACACTCATCGCAATATACAATTGCTGGTGATTGCGCCTCTACCTTTTGAGCAAATAACAAAAGCGCATTTGGATGTAATAAATTGCCGGCACGAATTACAAAGACATAATCCTGCTTTACTTCGGGAAGGATTTTGTCATAGACCTCACCCGGATGCTTTTTATAATAAAAAAACGTATCTTCTTCATTCTTGGGATGATTTTCAGGTGCTACAAAAGTAATACTATAATTTTTGTATGATTGTCTATGAAGGCTCTCGATAGTTTTTTTAATATCAGATACCTGATTGCCGATTTCTATGATCACTGAAATACTTTTAATGGCAGTATCCTTCGGCATTTCGAGTTTCTGTTGATATTCATAGATATCGCATTCAACTATAATATCGTCCTTTTGTCTTGTACTCACTGTAATTACAGCATGCTTAAGCCTTGTTAACCCGCCTTTTGAAAGCTCTTTCCATATCTTAGAGGGTATTTTTCTTTTTTCTGCTGTGTTATGAAATGCGATTAACAATAACTTTGCCTTATTAACTAAGCTCATACCCTTCTCCCGTTTGTCCTTATTTTCGAAGCATAACCCTTTTAATCAGCTTTTTGAATCTGTTTTTTTTGCGTGCAATCTCTTCTGTTAATCCAATATTTGCTCTTTGCAAATCTATAATGATATTATTCATATCACTGACTGTCTTACTGAACTCACTGATGATTTTATTCAGATCATCAATTACCCTGCGTTTATCCTCATACATATCGACTGCATTCTGGATCTCGGTCTGTTTATAAAGTATGGCATGCTCCAGACGGTTATTCTCGTTTGCATATTCCTGTAATTTCTCATTCAGAGACATAGCTACCTGCTCAAGACGGTTGTTCTCGCTTGCATATTCCTGCAATTTATTATTCAGAGACATGGTTACTTGCTCCAGATGGTTGTTCTCGCTTGCATATTCCTGTAATTTATTATTCAGAGACATGGTTACTTGCTCCAAACGGTTGTTCTCGCTTGCAGACTCTTGTAATTTATCATTCAGGAGCATGACTGCCTCCGCCAAAACAGGTTGTCCGAGAACTCCCGATACTTCGATTCGGCTGATGCTCTTCTTCCCAGAATGCTCTGCGTAAATACTTGCCGATTCGTTCAAAAAGTATACCCTATTCTCTCCCGGGATACCATATTGGGTAATGCTTAGGCTGCTGTTTGAAGCCACCTTAATATCCTGTAGATAGCAAGGTTCATAGCTTAAGTCTATTCTCAGCTGACGAACAGATCGCAACTCTTCAAATGTAAACTCTACACGAAAGCTATTGTTATTCTCAATTCTATAATTTTGTTGAAATTTCTCTTCTTCATTAAAACCGTTCCCGGTATCCACGTACAAAATCGCGGACATAGTGTCAAATCCGACTGAAGTCGCCTTCTCTATACAAATCGTTTCTTGATGTGATTGATAATATTCATCTTTTATAGCAGTACATACAAACTGATAAGCATCGGCAAAGTCACGGTTCTTTAAATAATTCTCCTGCTCCTTAGGAAGCATCTCGTAGCAGTTATCTAAGCCCGCATTCTCAACATTAACATGAACGATCTTTTCCTTTTCTATGACTAATTCCGCACTACGAAAAAACTGCTCCAGTGATTCATAGGCAAAAAATTTCACATGTGTGTTATCCAACAAACCTGTGTTTCTGTATTGGAATTTATTATTCAGCAGATCGATAATGACTGCATTATGCGCGATATTTGGTATGGATGTTAATACTCGACCATCATTTTTTAGTAATTCGGCCGCCTTGGCAAGTACCTTCTCCGGATGAATCAGGTGTTCTAACACATCCGCAAAAATGATATAATCAAAGCTAATATCTGAAAATTTTTGAAACCATTCGTAATTCTCTACATCCCCTAAAATACCGTCTTTTGCATAATTCATTACATAATGATAGGCTTCTTCATCAATCTCTGCGATATACACCTCGCAATTTAATTCCTTAGTCAGATATTTCGTCAATCTGCCCATCGCTGGACCGAATTCCAGAACGACAGAATTGGTCCCTATTTGATCAACAATTAAAGACAAAGAATTTTCATAAGTTAATTCCAAGGGTTCGTCATATTTATTCAAAGTTTATGCCTCATTTCCCATGCTCCACTGGTGATCCAGAATAAAAATCCCTTCTCCTACATAAGGTGTGTTAACAAAGAACTCTTTCATTCTTCCTCTGTATTCGATTGGCACCTGAGCATTCCTTTCATAGATAGCTACATCAAAATAATAAGAACCACCAAGCAGATTTACCCTATTATATTTCAAATAGATTGTATTTTTACCAAGCCTGTAATCAACGCTGTATTTATCAAGTAAAGTATTTAAGCCGCAGATATACTTATTATCAATTGATAAAATTGCAATTCCTATTACTATATTTTCAATCTCTTTATAAATCGAAAAATCTAATTTAATTATTACTTGTTCCCCATAATTCATAGCTTCAATTGTATTATACTTGCTGTCAAGGATTTCAATCTGATTGATTTCACCAAGATCTGAGGATACAACGTAACTTCCTACTTTCTCTTCCGCTTCTTTTCTCTTCAGATAGTCCAGATATTTATCGGTTACTGTATCTGTTCCTCCCACGCTTTCCAGTTTACCGTCACGGAGCCAGATACAGTGATTACAGTATCTCTTTATACTATTAATGTCATGGGATACATATAGTATCGTCTTTCCCCTGTCTCTGAATTCATTGAACTTGTCCATACATTTCAGCTGAAAATCCAAATCTCCTACAGCAAGTGCCTCATCAACAATAAGGATATCCGGATCCACGTTAATTGCTACCGAAAATGCCAAGCGTGCAAACATACCGCTAGAATAGGTTTTCACGGGTTGATGAATAAACTCTCCGATATCGGCAAAGGAAATAATATCCTCCAGCTTACTCTTAATGACTGCTTCTGTATAGCCCAAGATCGTACCGTTAAGAAATATATTCTGAATACCTGTGTATTCCATATTAAAGCCTGCACCTAATTCAAGAATAGAGGAAATCCTGCCCTGCTTAACAATATTTCCTGAGGTCGGATTCAGTACTCCGGTGATGATCTTAAGAAGCGTAGATTTACCTGATCCGTTTTTACCTAATATTCCCAGAATATCCCCTTTGTTTACATCAAATGACACATCATCCAATGCGTTGAACTCACGGCTGTATACTTTTCTTGTCGGAAGTACTGCTTCCTTCAATCTATCTAAGGGTTTATCATATATTTTATATGATTTAGTCAGATTTCTTACACTGATAATTACTTCATTCATACTTATTCTTCCCTACTTCTCTATTTATAGCACATCGGCAAAATGAGTTTTCAATTTTGTAAATAACACTGAGCCAATCAAAAGAATGATCAAAGTAACGCTCCAGAAATATAAGGTTTGCTTCACATTTTGATAAAACAGTATGTTCGTCAGCATACAATCTCTATAACCCTGCACAATGTAATACATCGGATTTAACTTGAAGATCCAAACAAATTGATCCGGAATCATGTTGGTCTGCCACATAATCGGGGTCAGCCACATTCCGAATTGGAGTATGATATTCATGATCTGTCCCAAATCCTTAAAAAAGACTATTAAGGATGAGGTAATAAA
This sequence comes from Bacillota bacterium, assembly GCA_023414355.1. Lineage (GTDB taxonomy): Bacteria > Bacillota > Clostridia > Lachnospirales > Lachnospiraceae > Mobilitalea. The sequence goes on from JAEZOB010000062.1 coordinate 52,211, forward strand.
GGATAATCCAATCACCAATACGCACATACAGAAAAGATAATATATAATCTGCAGCATATACACAGTCGGAGGTATCTGATAGATTATGAACATGAAAAATATAAATACAATAAAAGTGATATGAACGACTAACGATGATAATACTTTAACGATCGGAAGAATACCGATCTTAAATACCACCTTTTTCACCAGATAGCTGTAGTCGATAAATGCATTCGTTGCACTGCCCCAAGCATCCGAAAAGAAAAACCACGGTACTAGTCCGCAAGCCAACCACAGTATAAAAGGGATATCTTCAATCGGTCTCGATTTGAATCCCACCTGGAACACAAACCAAAACATCAGTATTGTACATAACGGCTGAACAAAGGCCCACACTATACCAAAATACGAACCCGCATACTTTGTCTTAAAATCATTTCCGGTCAGAGATAGGATCAGTTTTCGATTAATTAATAAATCGACAAACAAATTATAGATTACTCTGAGCCTAATAAATTTATAAAATATAATAATGGATGCTAAAGATAAAAGAAAGGGCATAACTAATAATACAACTCTATTGGTTTTAAAATCCGCATCTGAAAACAAGTAAATTCCTTTTTGATGAAAATTCATTGCGATCAGATATCTGTATACAATCATAAAGATTAGAAACAAGCTTAGGTATACCGCAACTCTTATCAGCTTAGGTCTATATTTTTTCATCTTGTTTAGCATATCATACCCCTAACAGTCATTCTATCTATTCTGATACATTTTCTCATAATAATTCTGATAATCACCGCTGATTATCTTTTCCCACCAAGATTGATTATCCAGATACCAGCGGATCGTCTTTTTGATGCCTTCATCAAAGGTTGTTGTCGGACTCCAGCCGAGTTCTCCGTGTATCTTCGCAGGATCGATTGCATATCTCATATCATGTCCCGGACGATCTGTCACGTAAGAAATCAGGTCATCACTCTTGCCAAGCTCACGTATGATTGTCTGTACTACCTCAAGATTCGTTCTTTCATTATGACCGCCGATATTATAGATCTCTCCAACCTTGCCCTGGTGGAGGATCAGGTCGATTGCGATACAGTGGTCCTCAACATACAGCCAGTCACGAACATTCTCACCCTTACCGTATACAGGAAGTGCTTTGCCATTCAGAGCATTGATAATCATTAACGGAATTAACTTCTCCGGGAAATGATAGGGTCCGTAATTATTCGAGCATCTTGAGATCGTAGCAGGTACCTTAAAGGTTCTTTGGTAAGCCTGTACCAGCAGATCTGCCGATGCTTTTGATGCAGAATAGGGGCTGGAGGTATGAATCGGGGTCTCCTCTGTGAAAAACAGATCCACTCTGTCTAAAGGTAAATCGCCATAAACCTCATCTGTCGATACCTGATGATATCTTATAATCCCGTACTTTTTACATGCATCAAGAAGGACTCCTGTACCGATAATATTTGTCTGTAGGAAGATACCAGGATCGGTAATGGAGCGATCAACATGACTCTCCGCAGCAAAATTTACAATAATATCGGGCTTTTCTTCTTCAAAAAGTCTATAGATAAAATCTCTATCTGCGATATCACCTTTTATAAACTTAATATTCTTATTATGTATCACAGCTTCTAAAGTTTCTATATTACCTGCATAGGTTAAATTATCCAAGCAGATGATATCATACTTCGGATATTTACCTACCATATAATGAATAAAGTTTCCTCCGATAAAGCCGGCTCCACCGGTAACAATTATTTTCATATGGATTCTTAACCTTTCTATAGTTTTACTATTAAATCGTTCCTACGCACTGTTTCATTAACCTAAATATTTAAAATCTATATCACTCTCGCATAGTTTTGGAGCTTTCAGATCCTTATCAGAGATGATTGGATTCTCCACTCCCCAATTTACATTCAACTCTTCATCGTTCCAGAGTATTGTTCTGTCAGCCTCATAATTATAGAAGTTATCCGCTTTATACACAAATTCTACATGTTCAGTCAGTGTGACAAAACCATGTAGGAAGCCTCTCGGTATTAATAGCTGGCGATTATTTTCAGCCGAAATCTCAACTGCAATCCACTGCTTATAGGTTGGGGAGCCTTCCCGCATATCTACAACGATATCCCTTACCGCTCCTCTAACGCAGCGAACAAGTTTGGCCTGAGCCGCTTCCCCTTTTTGAAAATGCAAGCCTCTTAATGTACTTTTCTGCTCAGAATAAGAATGATTATCCTGCACAAATTTATAATGCAAATCGGCATCTTCCATGGTTCGTTCTGACCAGCTTTCCATAAACCAGCCTCTGCTGTCACCAAATACTTTCGGTTCAAGAATATAAACATCCAGTAAATTCGTCTTTATTACATTCATAAGCCTTACTCCTATTTTAGTAGAATAATTTTCCTTCCGCAACCTTTCTAAGGTGCGCACCATACAAGGATTTTCCATATAAATCAGCTGCCTCCAGCAGTTTCTCCTTTGTGATCCATCCGTTAATATATGCGATTTCTTCGATAGCCGAGATCTGAATGCCCTGTCGCTTTTCGATTACCTTTACAAATTCAGAGGCTTCATTCAAAGCATCCATGGTTCCGGTATCCAGCCATGCATAACCTCTTCCTAAGGTGACTACATTCAGGGTTTCCTCTTCTAGATACATCCGATTCAAATCTGTAATCTCCAATTCACCTCTGGCAGATGGCTTTACCTGCTTTGCTTTATCACATACCCTGTTGTCATAAAAATATAAGCCTGTGACACAATAATTTGATTTGGGATGCTTCGGTTTTTCTTCGATGGAAATTGCTTTCCCATTATCATTAAATTCAACGATTCCGAAGCGTTCCGGGTCATCCACATAATAACCGAATACCGTAGCTCCGTGTTTTCTGGAAGCTGCCTCCTTCAGATGCTTGGTCAGACCATTGCCATAAAAGATATTGTCACCAAGAACCATGGCACAGGAGTCCCCGTTTATGAATTCCTCGCCGATCAAGAAAGCTTGCGCCAAACCGTCGGGAGAAGGCTGTTCTGCATAGCTGAGGCTGATTCCAATACTTGACCCATCCCCTAGTAATTTTTTAAAATTTGGGAGATCATGCGGTGTTGAGATGATTAGAATTTCTTTAATCCCCGCCAGCATTAAGGTGGATAACGGATAATAAATCATCGGTTTATCATAAACCGGTAGAAGCTGCTTCGATGTAACCATAGTTAACGGATAAAGTCTTGTGCCTGACCCGCCGGCTAATATAATACCTTTCATATCAATACTCCTTTAGTTTAAATTATATTAAGGAGAATGGTTTCTCCTTGTCTATATTTTATTTATTATCGCCTGAAGCTTATAGATAGCTACTTTCGGTGCTCGAAGTCCGTATTTTACGATAAATTCGAACGTCTTCCAGGTAAGACTAATAACCATTATGTACTTCAGTGGGAAACACTTACATTTTTTCGCACAGTAAGAGCCAAGCTCCGGAAGCTCTTGCAGCAATCGCTCAGCAATCACTTTTGTACTAAAGCTTTCCTGGATATGATGACTGTTGTATAATCTAATTCTCTCAGTCTCCTCTGGATGATCAATCAACCAGGATACGGCTTCCACCCAGGCTTCCTTCGTGTTATCGCATAGAAGCCCATTGACCTTCTCTTTAATTACCCTAGTATAAGGCTGGACGTTGGAATAAACTCCGGTGATGAGTGAGGAGCTGTATTCCACATATTTGTTATAGTGTTTATATCTATGAAATTCCGTATCAGGCATAGGCGCCAGGCCTATATCCCAATTCAATTTATCCAGCTTTTTCTTATAGGAATCATAATTATCTTCATACGGATAATGCTGCAGCCCCAGTTCATCGGCAACCTGTGGCAGCGCACCCATAAATTCGATAGAGATTTTTTTTCCATACTTATTGATTAAAGCACGGATTGCTTCCGAAATCAATAGATTTATATCACCAGCCCTGTCAAGAGATCCTGCAAACCCAATTTTTAGGATCTCATTCTTTCTTCTGTTGACAATCGCCTTTGCAACACAGGGTTCCTCAACTGTTACGGTTTTGGTAAAATATGTTTGATATTTTTCTGCCAGTAAAATCGAGGGAGTTAGTAAAATATCACAAAGGTTCATCATATCTGATATTCTTTTTATTATCTTGGGATATCTGTAAAAGTCACTCGAGAACATATTGTTCGGTACATTTAACAGGTCGTCATCTAAAACATAAATCAGTAATTTTCCTTGCTTTTTGAATTCTTTTGCCAACATCATTTCCAGAATAGATGTACTTCGTACAAATACAACAACATCGCAAAGCATACACAGCTTTTTGCTAAGCTTCCCAACACAGCTATGTGTCAGTCTGAGGCTTCCTGTCTGTGACAGGTAATTCAGCTGTTCAAAAGCGCACAGTTTAACTGAGGGGGTGAATTGTTCATAAATTAAAAGTACATTTGTCATAGAAAGAATCTCCGTTTTTCATTATATTACATCTCATTGAATATTAAAAGCATTTTAAAAATCAAATTATCTATTCTTCTTTGTCGATATACATCCTTACTAAATATCAGCTTTATCTTTATTTCTAAACTCTGTTTATATGAAATAATCTCTTCTGCCAAGAGTCTCATTGTTTTATCAAGACTATACTGTCTAATAAATTCTTCTGTCTGCCTACGGATATTTCCACGATTTCCTTTGTATCTACTTATTCTGCTTTTGAACTCCTCCAGATAAGTGGCCTTCGTACCAACGATATTATCCCCATGCTGCCGATAAAGAATATAGGATTCCATATCATATATTACTTTTCCGAAAGCACTTGCTGTAAGGTAGAGCCACCAGTCATGCATTATCGTAAAATCCGGAATATGCTCTCTGACCAAAGTCAGTAATTCTCGGTTCATCATGCAGGTACATCCGGTACATATATTTTCTACCAGTGCATTACCAAAGCTCGGCACAAGAACAGGTCTTCGTATCTGGGACTTAATTGGTCTTAATTCCTGATCGGCAAGTTGGGTTGCAGAAGCATATAATGTAGGAATTTTCTGATCACTCTCCATCATCACGACAGCTCTGCTAATCTTATCTTCCAGCCATACATCATCCTGATCAGATAATGCATAGTAGTCTGAAGATAGGTCTGTATTAATCATCAAATTAAAAAAGCTGTTTCGTACCCCCAGATTCTCACCTTTATAAAAATGAATGCGGGTATCGTTCCTCATATACTCTTCTATTATGTCAATGGTGCTGTCTGTTGAACCGTCATCACGGATCAGAAGCCTCCATTCCTGATAGCTCTGCTTTAAGATGCTGTCAAGCTGCTCTCTTAAATATCGTTCTCCGTTATAAGTTGACATCAGTATCTGTACATTTTTCATAGATTTCTCCAATGATATAATCTTATTTACAAAGAATTTTTCGATAGACTTCAGTCATAGTCTCTTTGACGTGTTTTTCATCATATTGCTCTGCGCGTTGCCTGTTAAATTCACCAAAACGCTTCGCCAAATCCGAATGATTGACTAACTCCTGTAAGGAAGCCACAAAACCCTCTGTATCCTTCGGCGCAAACAGATATCCACCCTTACCTTCTTCTACGAGATCAATATTCCCCCTGATTTTTGAGCATACCACTGGTAAGCCGGCTGACATAGCTTCCATCAAGGCAGCTGACAACCCTTCTTGATAGCTGGGGAAGAAGAATAAGTCAGAGGCTTTCATGATTTCATAAATATCATGGCGATATCCGGTAAAGATGACTTTATCGGTAATACCAAGTTCTTTCACTTGCCGCTTCAAATCCTCTTCCAGGATACCATGACCACAAATCAGCAAAACCGTATTCTCTAATTTTGCTTGTGCAAAAGCATTGATTGCTGTAATATAATTCTTTCGTTTGATTAATTCACCGACAGTCAGAATGAGTCTTGAATTCTCAGTAACTCCGAGTTCTTTTCTCTTAGAAATACGATCGATCTCCGTACTATCAATCAATTCTTTATGAATTCCAATACCCGGAAGATACATGACACTTTTCGCATGAAAGCCTCGGGCTCTTTGATAATCCTCTTGATTGATCGTAATCAATACATCCGTGTATCTGGATAAGTATTTTTCAGCCGGATAATATACCAACCAATTTACTATCGGTGCTCCTTTATAAAAATGGAGTCCATGTACAGTATAAATAACTGGACCCGTTCCGGTTGCTTTCGCTGCTAGCCTCGCCATAGCCCCTCCCATAGGAGTATGGCAATGTACGAGCTGAAAGTTATTTTCTTTCATTAACTTTTTAAGCTGTCTATATACCTTTATGTTATCCTTGATTGCAAATGGTGACCTGACAAAATCTACCTGATGCCTTACGATCCCTGATCCGTCCAAGCGCTTGTTATCCGTTCCATAGGAAGGTGTATTGTAGTTAGATGCATAATGAACTTCGTAGCCCATTTCCTGAAGAATCCTAACATTATTCATTTCAAACTGAGGAACAAAGCCACTGACTGTAGTGACTAACAATGCTTTATTCAATTTATAACCCTCGCAATCTATCATATATACTGTCTAATAACGTTGAAAAAGAACCAAAATACATAGAATTTATTATCTATCTATTAGGTTCTTTTATTTCATATGAAGTATCGAATCTATCTTACTGCTATACTGCTTCATTCGGGCAATGAACTTCTCTTTGCATTGATTCCGTTCTACCTCGGTCATCTCCATGTATTGTGAATATTCCACATCACTTTTTACCAGCGGTGTACCGCAATGAAAACAGATTGCATCCGGTTTTCTGGAAACCATTCGAAAATTATAACATTGCGGGCAAATATATATTCTTAACATACGAAAATATCCCTCCCAAATGCCTAATTGCTTTAGTTATTATACTATGATGTAGGCAGAAAGTAAACAGCGTATCAGAAAATATGTATATTTATGTATAGTTATGGGGTTTTATAGAGATAAATTTTATACTACTGTAATCTTCTACCGGCTGTCACCAATTTCTTGTTATTTACTTACGAATATGCTAGTATTGTTACTATGTTGATCGAGAAAAACAATCATCTATAATAACCTAATTACAATAATAACTACATAATGACACAAAGGAGAATTCATATGTCCACTTTCCGCAAGCTACAATTACCCAAAACAATAGGTGAAGTATTACTTTGTATTTTTAACTGTATTTTTTTTGTAATCTTTTTATATTTTTTTCTACATTCCCTGATCAATAATGGAGCCCCCTATCTTAGTTTTTCCGCAGGCAAGGTATTACTAACGACAGGGATTATTCTTTTCCTATTGCTATTTATTTATTTTGTAGCAGATTTGATAACTCGTATTGTAAAAAGGAAACATAACACGTCTGAGCAAATTGAATATAATGCCACAAATAAGAAGACCCCTTCTAAACGGATTGCTCAGGCAGCCATAAAAAAACAACAGTTACAAAAAAGACGAAATGTAATCTATTGGATCGTTGGTTTTATTATTTTATTTATTGCTCAAATAATGTATACCAGAATGTTCTATACAAGCATTGGCTGGGATTGCGGAACGATCGTCAGCATGGCTATTGGTATGCTCCAGGGCAATACTGATTCCCTTGGCTACCTCGCCCAGTTTCCAAATAATTCAGCATTATTCTTATTGCTATATCATTATTTTAAGATATGCCTTGGGCTGGGTATTACTGATTTGGTGTTTGCAAGCGTCGTATTGAATATTGTATTTCTTGATATTGCTGTTGTATTTATGATTTGTGTTGCTCATAAAGTGTGGAATAAAATAAGTGAGATTGCAGTTACCCTAGTCCTTTCTATTCTGGCACTAGCGTTTACACCGTGGCTGATAGTGCCGTATACTGATACAATAACAATACTATTTCCGATCGCTTTCCTTTTCTTGTTCCAATGTATATCTGATCAGAATAATAACATAAGCAAGAAGAAACAGACGGTTTTATTATTAGTTCTTGGATTTCTTATATTTATGGGCTTTAAGCTTAAGCCTTCCTCCATTATTTTAATAATTGCCATAGGAATTGTCGTATTGTGTATAAAGAAAGATACAAAACAACAGTTTGCTACTTATGGTAAAAACATGATTATCATGCTATGCGGAGTTCTGGTCGCACTGACATTATTTACAGTTGATTCAAATGCTGTACTGGGAGAATATCTGTCGAAAGATGTATACGATACTTATGAAATGCCTGCAAGCTATTTTACAATGGTAGGATTACAGAAACAACCTGTGAGTGAGAATAAAGCTCTCTGGGGAGCTTTCAATTCTGAAGATTATTTTGCAGTATCAAATATCACAGGTAAATCAGCAAAAAAAGATTATATCTCGTCCGTAATCAAGAATCGGATAGAAGCTTTCGGTTTTACCGGATCCATTGAATTTCTGATGGCGAAAGCTAATTTTTGCTTTGAAGACGGAACATTTTTCTGGGGTAGTGAGGGAAATTTTATAACCGGGGCAGCTCCTGCAACATCAAGCTCACTAGGAAAATGGATTCAGAGCTTTATCTATTTTTCCTCTCCAAATTATGCGTCAGGCTACAGCTATCTTCTTCAAGGTATATGGATGACAATACTACTTCTTATACTAATGGGTATAGTGCTTGCACCAAACTCATATAAGAATTTACCCTTTATGATTATGCGTATTACAATTTTCGGACTGCTCCTTTATCTGCTATTCTTTGAAGCTAGAAGCCGATATCTTATTAACTACTTACCTATATTTATCCTATTGGCTGTAAATGGATTGTTGAGTATAATAAACTCTTTTCATTCATTAAAAATCAAAACAGAAGCCGAATAGAAAAACAAACAAAACTTATTATGAATTATTATTACAGCTATTAATATCAGATAATGAAAGTGAGAAACAAATATGTACGAAAGAACTTTGTATTTGGAATGCTATTCCGGTATCAGTGGAGACATGACTGTGGCTGCTCTGCTTGACCTCGGCGCTGATCAGAAGGTCCTGATGGCAGGTCTAGACAGTCTGAAGGTCGAAGGTTATTCGATTAAAATAGGGCGCAGGGAGAAAAACAGTATCTCTGCCTGCGATTTTGATGTCATTTTAGAGGAGGATTCCGCCGAAAACCATGTACACGGCCATACCCATGATAACGATCAGGATCATTCGCATCATCCTAATCATGATCAATTCCTTGAACATGCTCTCTCTAAAAAACAGGATCACTCCCACCATCATGCTCTCTCTCAGGAATCTGATCACTTTCATGGACAGAAGTATTCAGCAGAACATGTTCATTCTCATGGACAAGATGGCTCTCATGAACACAGTCATAGTAACACTTCTATTACCTCTCATGAGCTGCTTAGCCGTCCTGTCAGGGTGCTTCATTCCGAGAAGTCACAGCCTCATCGGGAACATGACCATAACCATACACATTCGGAACAACACACTCCGATCCATCTTGGACACCATGAGCATCGCAATCTATCCATGATCAATGACATCATCGACAGCTCTGCCATTACAGATAGAGCAAAGGGAATTGCAAAAAGAATCTTCTATATCGTTGCGGCTGCTGAGGCGACTGCTCACGGAAAGTCGATTGATGAGGTTCATTTCCACGAGGTGGGTGCCATCGATTCCATCGTTGATATCGTCGCTACCGCCATCTGTCTAGATAATCTTCAGATTTCTGAGGTCATTGTATCTGAATTGTATGAGGGTACCGGTTCTATCGAATGCCAACATGGAACTCTTCCCATCCCTGTGCCAGCTGTGATTAATATTGCTTCAGCGCATCGGCTCCCGCTGCATATCACTTCTGTGAAGGGTGAAATGGTAACTCCAACCGGGGCAGCAATCGCAGCTGCAATCCGCACGAAGGAGGAATTGCCAAAGGATATGAGAATTTTAAAGATCGGTCTTGGTGCCGGGAAAAGAAAGAATGAAGGCTCCAGCGGATTGCTCCGCGCTATGTTAATCGAAGATACTGGTGCAAAGAAGAATGCTTCTGCTCCTACAGTACTCTCCGACCGGGTCTGGGTTCTGGAAGCCAATATGGATGATTGCAGCGGAGAAGCACTCGCTTACACCCTGGAGCTTCTACTGCAAAATGGTGCAAAGGATGCTTATTATACTCCAATTTTTATGAAGAAAAATCGCCCTGCCTATCTTCTGGGTGTCATCTGCGGTGAAGAACAGATTCCCGGGATGGAGCGAATTATCTTTACGAATACGACTACCATCGGCATCCGAAGACATGTTGCAGAACGTTCTATCCTGAGCAGAGAGATCCTCACTGTTCCCACTGTTTACGGAGATGCCCAGGTCAAGGTATGCACCTTTGAAGACAAGAAATTCTATTATCCTGAATTCGAGAGTATCAAGAAGCTCTGTGAGAGCTCCAAGCTTGATTACCAGACTTTATATCACATCGTCCAGGCATCAGCAAGAAAAGCTACAGATTAATTAACGATTTATATAATAAAGTTTAGGAAAGTCTCGAAAGGTTCCGCTGTATAAATCAGACATAGACCATAACTTTACAAACAAAGGCCATGAATGTTCAAAGCAGATGCCATGAAATTTCTAAGCGGAGTTTATGACGTTCGAAGCAAATGCTAAGATTTTTCATAGGGAAAAAAAGAAAGGATTGGGATTTGCATGTCAGATAGAAATACTTTGAACAATAGAAAGAATCCTGTAGCTACTACTGTGCCTGTTATAAATTCTGTGTATGAAGCAGCTAATGCGCCTGTTATACCTTCTGTTCCTACAGCAGCTCACGTACCTGTTATGACAGCTGAGCCCGAACTCGATCCTGATGCACAAGCTCATTATCTTACTCTTTATCAAGCCTTGGAGGCTCATATTTCAGAAGGACTTGCCCTTGCATTCTCCGGTGGAGTTGACTCCAGTCTTCTGCTGCGTATCGCCTGTGATGTCGGTGCCAAGCATCACAAGCCAGTTCTTGCCGTAACCTTTGAGACTAAGCTTCATCCGCATGGTGATCTATCAGAAGCGAAGCAGCTTGCAAAACGTTTTGGAGCTCTGCATAAGACGATTGAAGTAGATGAATTTGCCGATCCAGAGATCATGAATAATCCGGTAGACCGCTGTTACAGGTGTAAAACCCTTCTTTTTAATACCTTTCTCTCTTACGCGCACGAGGAAGGCTTTTATTATCTGATGGATGGTACGAACTATGATGATCTGACCGTCTACCGCCCCGGCAGACAGGCACTCTCTGAGCTTGGGATTCATAGCCCACTGATGGAGAAGCAGCTTACTAAGGCAATGATTCGTACTCTTTCCTCAGGGCTAGGTATTCCCACCTCGGATAAGCCCTCCGCTCCCTGTCTTGCCACCCGACTGCCCTACGGAGCAAGGCTGGATTTTGAATTGTTAGCTAGGTTGGATCAAGGCGAGCAGTATATAAAAGGGTTTGGTTTCTATAACGTCCGACTGAGATTGCACGGAGATATTCTAAGAATTGAGATCGACAAAAAAGACTTCGAGAAGTTGCTTTCACATCAGGAGGAGCTCTTAAGTAAGCTAAAGGAACTAGGCTTTCTTTATATTACTTTGGATCTGGAAGGCTTTCGTTCCGGCAGCATGGATATTCATATTCAACAGTAGTGCGGTAATTATTTTATCAAAATTCATCTTATGAACAGCTTTTACATCAGCTAGCCGGTGTACCTTGCAGACAGAAGGGCAGCTCAAGGCCTGCCTCCTCAAGAAGTGTTCCGTCAGTCAGTATTTCCCTGGCTGTACCTTCCGCAAATAAAGACCCGTCCTTTAAAATAAGTACTCTGTCGCAAAGCTCTAAGGCCATATCCAAATCATGGGTAGCAATGAGCTTTGTCATGGACAGGCTTTTTAATAGCTGCATCAGCTTTCTTCTGGTCTTCGGATCGAGGAAGGAGGTCGGCTCATCAAATAGTACAATCGAAGGCTCCATGACCAGGATCGTTGCTATCGCAATGATCCTTTTCTCACCTCCTGAGAGCTTATTCGAGCTCATTAACTCCAGCTTTTCTGCTCCAAGCTCCTTCATGACGTGATTAATCCTGACTCGGATGGCATCCTCTGTCATCCCGTAATTTCTCAGCCCGAAGGCAATATCATCATATACATTGGACATAAAGAGCTGATCATCCGGGTTTTGAAATACGACCCCGATACTTTCTCTGATCTGTCTGACTGTATCCTTTTGAAGAGTCCGGCCATCAACCTCTATCCTGCCCCCACAGGGTAAAAGCAGTCCAACCAAGGTCATCAATAAAGTGGACTTTCCGGCTCCGTTTGCACCGATCAGTCCGACGGTCTCTCCATCCTGTATCGATGTACTTAAATCGTGAAGCACTTGATTTCCGTCATGATATCTTACGCATAGCTTATCTATCACCAGCATGACTTTCCTCCATTTCCATGTACTCGGTATTTGATTGAAATGTAAAAGGTATCATTGACATTTCAAAAGTAGGATTAATATGTCAAAGGTTTTTTGACACAATAATCATATATTTCATACAAATAAACCACCTATCATTTTACTGATATTAAAGCATCGAAGCAGGATCAGGACTGCGCTGAGTAACAGGAGATAAATCCAATCAGATGTTTTTAGTTTCCTATGCTCCGAGAATCGGATTTCTCCTTCAAAGCCCCTGCATTTCATAGCATAGTAGACCCGCTCTGCTCTTCCAAAGCTTCGCAAAAGCAGCTGTCCGAGAAAAGCGCCCATATCCTTTAGTCTGATTCCCTTCTCACCCGGAGTGCGAAGAATATAGGCGTGATACATCACCAGTGCTTCGTTCGCCAGCAATTCAAGATACCGGAAGGTCATGGTAAGCTGTAGTATCATAATGGAAGGAAGTCTAAACTGTATCAGGACCTGAAGAAGCTCTTTCATACTCGTCGTCGCAATCAGGATCAGGATTGAAGTGACAGTCAGAACCGTCTTTATCATAATAGAGCCAAAGCTTAATACTCCTTCTGTGATGATCAGATCTCCAATCCGAAATACCTCTTGTCGGTTAATGAATAAATTTGATGCCCCGGCGAAGAAGGTAAATGGAAGTGCAATCAGCATTCGTCCCAAAAGCGGCCGTAAGGGTATCTCCCCAAGCACCATACATAAGACAGGAAAGAATGCCAAGGATATCAATCCACTGACCTCATAGTCCGGAAAAGAGATCACCGTAATCAGATAGATCACGGTGGTCAACAGCTTGACAATAGGATGTAACCTGTGTATCAGAGTATCCTTGAAGGACAGCTCCTCTAATGAATTAATTTTTATAATTGATTTTTTTAAATCAGACATAGACACCCTTTATGAAATCTTATTTTAATATACCCTACGCTCCCCGGACAGGTAGGACTAATGAATACTTTCCGAAGAACGCCGGAGCTTTTTATAAAAAACTATGATTCCTCCGGTAACACTCACTAATACAAGCGTGATTAACCCCCCGACGAGTCCTGCCACTCCGGTACCATCTCCGGTGCTGCTTCCTCCTCCACCCTCACGCGGTTGCTTTGACTCATACTCAGGAAAGATGGCTGTTGTATCCTGGATTTTCTGTATCGAAGTATGTGTTTTCGTATCAGCCGTGATTTCTTCCCCACCTGTAACCTTAAGAATGGACCACTCCAGACCGTCCGGATTAGCAGAAGCAAATGCAGACAGGACACCTCTTGTCATCAAGGTAACCACAGTCATAACGATGAAAAAAATCTTTTTCGATGTTCGTACAGTCATAGAATCATCAAGCGGAGCTTCCACAAGCTCCTTACGTAACTGATAAACAAATAAAAGTATTCCGGCTGTTACAATTCCCTCAACCAAACCGATCGCCAGATGGATGGGCTGCATGATCGCTGCAAACAAAGTGAAAGGAAGCTCAGTAATCCCAGAGACAGATGTCTCTAATACTACGCCGAAGGCTCCGAGCTGCAATCCGATTACAGAAGACATTATTGTTGCGACAGTGATTCTGCGCGAATTTATTTTCTTATTTAGGATCGGCCGATATATCAAAGGATAGATAATCAGGCACGGAATGATTGCAATATTGAATATGTTACAACCTAATGCCAGCAGCCCTCCATCCGCAAAGAATAAACATTGGATCAATAATACCGATGCCAAAGTGATAACGGCCGGATATGGGCCAAGCAAAGCGGCAAGCAGTATACCACCGCCGATATGTCCGCTGGAACCGGTCACAGGAATGGTAAAATTAATCATCTGAGCTGCAAATACAAAAGCCCCCATGACTCCCATCATAGGAATCTTATGATCCTCAATATCATTTTTTTTAATTTTTCTTACACTATATCCTATCGTTCCGGCAGAAACAGCATTCATCGTACTGCCGACAGCGATGGATAACAATGCATCAGACATATGCATAATCGTTTCTCCTCGTATCAATTACACTAATAAAATGATAACAAAAGCAATATTATAAAGATACAATGATAATCTCTTTCATTTTCTATACTTTAAGATGAGATTCCTTTAATTCAAGTAAGCCAATCGATTAATCTGCGTCGCTATATAGCCGGCTCCAAATCCGTTATCGATGTTCACCACTGCCAGGCCCTCTGCACAGGAATTCAGCATGGTGAGCAGTGCGGAAACTCCACCGAAATTCGCGCCGTAACCGACTGAGGTCGGAACCGCTATGACTGGCTTGTCAACCAAACCGGCTACCACGGAGCCAAGTGCTCCTTCCATTCCGGCAACGGCAATCACGCAATTAGCCTTTCTGATTGCATCCAACTGTGATAGAAGTCTATGAATTCCGGCCACACCGACATCATAGACTCGGATCACCTCACTACCGAAGAATTCCGCAGTCTGGGCAGCCTCTTCAGCCACCGGGATATCAGAGGTTCCACCGGTGCAGACCACAACACAGCCGGATTTCTCCTGCTCGTTCTTTCTGACAGACAGGATTCTGGATATACTGTCATACTCCACCATAGGCAGTACCTCCTTCACCTTCTCGTACTGTTCTCTGGTTGCTCTGGTACCAAGCACATTTTTATCACGCTCATAGAAGCTTTGATAAATCCCTACCAGATGTTCAATTGATTTTCCCTGGCAGAAGATAACCTCCCCAAACCCATTACGTAAGCTTCTATGATGATCCAGCTTTGCATAACCCAGATCTTCATAAGGCAGCTTTTTTAACAGTTCCTCGGCTTCCTTAATATCAATTTCATTATTTTGAACCTGTTCCAACAACTTATGAATATCCATACTCTCTTGGTCTCCTCTACCCACTTATACTTATGTGTCTATCCTAAAGCAAATAAAAAATCATGAAAAACATCAGCCATTCTTGGCTGTATGAATCTTCATGATTCTAATGTTAAGTATTATCATTAATTTAGAAATAACATAATCAAAACTATCAGTAGCTGGGTCTTCTGACCATCATTGATACCTTCTGGCAATCATGTACTATGAATAGGATATCACATATTTATGTTACGTCAAGTATAAAACTTGCAATTTTTATCTTTTATAATATCTGCAAAGTTTATTCATCGATCAATTGCATACTGTTTTATTACAGAACTTACTAATATTCTGTAGAACTTCATCACTTTATTTCTACGATGTCGATTTCTTAAGCTCCTCCAGATATTCTAAAGCCTGTCTTACACAAATATCAATATAGGTCTCTGTAGGAGCATTCATTTCAAATGCCAACGTAATACTACAGCGGTTCAGCGGAACCAGAAATTTATGTGCCGGGCAGGAGCTTACTGCCTGCGCCATCTCCGTAGTCAGCTCTCCCATCATAGAATTAGCAACAATAATTGCGATCGGACCAAGAATCAAATCAGATTGTAGTACAGTTCTCCTAATGGCATTCTCTCCAGTTGCTCCAATATCAGCTCCGGACTTAATCATATTGCTGGTGGCAGTTGAGTTGGTTCCAAGGGCGCAGATAGTAATTCCGCTATCCTTATCAAGCTGCTTTCTCAGCTTACTGACAAGGCTTCTGCCTATCCCCCCACCCTGTCCGTCTATTACAGATATCATATATTCCTTCTGCATGATTATTCTCCAGTCTCTATATATCGATCTAAAAATTCCATCGTCTTCTTCTCATAACCCTCCGGGTCTATGGTATAAGCCAGTCCATGTCCTGCTCCCTCTACGATCAGCAACTCTTTTTCTGCCTTGCAGGCATCGTATAGCGTATAGACCATTTCCGTAGGTACAAAGGTATCCTCCCCACCATGAATAAACAGTATTGGTGTTCTGTTCTTCTTTACCTGTCTGAGTGCCGATGCCTCAGAAAAACGATACCCTGCCTTAAAATTCGTGATCACACTGGTAAAGGATACCACCGGAAATGGCGGTAGATGATACATCCGCTTTAATTGATAGGATAGTTCGTCCTTCACTGTGGTATATCCACAGTCCTCCACAATTGCTTTCACCTGATCGGGTAATTCTTCGCCGCTGGCCATCATGACGGTAGCAGCTCCCATAGAAATTCCGTGTAAGGCAATCTGTACATCCGTTCCGATATGGTTGATTGCCCATCGGATCCAGCTGATATAATCTCTCCGCTCATGCCAGCCAAAGCCGATATAATCTCCTCCGCTGGCTCCATGCCCTCTGGCATCGGGCATCAGAACATGATACCCCAGTTTCTCATGATAGAATCTTGCAAAATCACCCATTTCCTTAGCATAGGAGGAATATCCATGGGCCAGAATAACTGTCTTAACAGTAGGAACTTTGGCCGGAAGATAGTATCCCACTAGCTTTAAGCCATCCTCAGATAATATTGTATAGGTTTCAAATGGGTGCTGCTCCACCCAGTCGATGCCTCCGCAAGATGCTTCCTTCAGCGTGTCCTCTGCACCTGCTTCCTTCCTTGCCTCGGTATGATCTATGTTCGGCTTTAAATCCATACTGTTTTGTAAGAATTTCTTCTTATTACGTTTAATCGCCAGATGATAGAAATAATAGCCTGCCGCAGTAAATCCGTTTAAAACCAGTAGCACACCACACCCCAGACTCCAAAGTAGCTTTCTATTGCTTTTGCCCATACAATCGCCTCCTGAGTACCTATACTTTATATTCCTTGGAAATCCCTTCTGTATATCTATAGTATACTAAATAATGCCATAGATGCCAAGAATTATTCTATTCGTATAGGAAAGAACTGCAATCACTCCTATCGGTTAATCCGCTGATACAATAATGAAAAGCTTTTATCTTTTCTGCGTATTTGTAGAAAATTGTATTTTATGTTTGATTAGTAAAAAATGGTAGTGTATAATAGGAAAATGAATTGAGGAAATAATTTGATTCACATATCAGTAAAAAATCAGTCTACTGAATGCTTTTAATGGCAGAAAGGCTACAAGATGTCAGTAAAACTATATGGAAATATAAATGGAAATAGCTATCATGCTCCGAAAGTCAATCTTTTTGAAAGGGCTGGAAAGCAAGACAAGCAACCTGTTAAATTCAAAGATACAGAACAAGGAGCCCATCTTTCCGGCGTTAACCTTGAAATATCAGAGGAAGGTCTACGGGTTTTCCATGGAGGCAAGTTGCGCGGTAGTGCAAATCTAGCCGAGTTAGAAAAAGATATTGAATTTATGTCTGAGCACCAACCGATCGAGAGCTTTTATCACAGGTTTTCACAGATGATGCCATCGAGTTATGAAAAAGCTTCAAACGGAGAATATACTTATGTGAAGCATAGTACAAAAGAGAAAGCAGAAATTCTTTCACAGGGATATGCTTCTATTTATAATGAGATATCCGCAGGATATGCAGCAGGAAATCGGGTACGTTATATCGAGGATCCCACCTCTGAGGACAGATACAGGAAATTATCAAAAGAGGATGAGTTATCAATGCTTCAAACGGAATTTCAAACTTTTGTAGATCAATGTCAGAAGCAAAGTGATCTTGCCGCAAAAGTGTTAACGAATAGGCAAAATCTGAGAGAAAGGTTAGGATTAGCATATTCTGGATTTTAAGATTGTGAGCAGCTACCGAAAGATTATAATCATAACTGAATCTCAATCACAAGACAATATTGACCACCGATCAGAGCCTATGGTTGATACCCCTTACAAGGGGTTTTATCTGCCCGAATGGTTGAATGATAAATAAACAAAGAAAAAAATCGCTCAAACACTGATCACATCAATGCTTGAGCGATTACTTTAGCAGCTCGTAGGGGAATCGAACCCCTGTTTCCGCCGTGAGAGGGCGGCGTCTTAACCCCTTGACCAACGAGCCGTATTAAGAACAATATCTATAATATACTATGTCGGACAAAAAATCAAGCCTTTTTTATAGATTTTTTCGAATTGTTTTAGCAATTAATACATTTCGTTACTTCTACCAATATTAATTCATTTTATCGCTCGTTCATTATGAAAAACAACGAGGCAGATATTTCTAGCTGTGCTCCTTTGACAGAACCAGTTTGATTCCAAATACGATTAACAGTACACCAACTACAACATTCATACCGGTAATGATGCCAAGAGGCAAAAAGTTACTGACAACCTTACCAAGGACTGCAACCAGGCTAAGAAAAGTAAGTGTAGAAAGCACACAGCCTAGCCCGAACCATAGGAGCTGTTGCTTTTTCAGCCCATGTTGAATGACCTGGCTCGAAAACACTCCACTCCAGAAGATGATTGTCAGTGGGTTGGATGCCGTCATAAGCAGACCTTTCAGAAAGATATTCTGAACTCCGTCAGATCGAAACAGAGTAAAGGAAGGAAGCAGCTCTTTACCGAAGGCGCTTGCAATCGTACTGATTCCGAATAGGACCAATACGATACAACCGAATACCTTTATCGTAAGCTTAACTTTTTTCTTACTCAGAAGTGCTGCCACACCGACACCGGATAAAGCGATATATAAGCCATCGATCAAGGTGATTGCTGCCACTAGCATAAGACCATAAAATAATCCCTCCGAAGCAGAGGTATTGAATACCATCAGGCACATCGGCCCCACCGCCAGCTGTAACAGCATCCCAAAACGAAATCCTTTGATTATCATATGTACTCTCCCCCTATAGTTAACCGTAAGTCTTAATCTCCGTCCAGATAAAGTAAGAGGAATTCTACCATACGATCTCATGAATGTAAATAGTCTGTCATACTTTTTGAATATTATAAAGAAACACTATACATTTTCTTAATTATACTTCTTCTCTGTTCCAATTATCTTCACTTTCAATAGCCGCATGAAAACCGCAATGGGGACACTTCGGGTAATCATAATCATGTTTATACCCACAGGAGGGGCAGATGACCTGCTCCGGTAGTAATTCATTCTGAGAGGATAGTAATTTACTCTTCTTTTCTCTCGTTTTCCTTAAACTCATAATACAGGTGATGATAAAATAACATGTTAACGGTACCGCCAAAACAGTGAAGAGTATTGCCGGTATCCTTACCGCAAAAATACGATCTACCGTTGTATAGATATCATTATATAATACAATAAGAAAGGAACATAAGAAGGTCAACAGCATTCGAGTTAAGAAGATCAATTTTGGACGAAAGAACATAAAAGCCGCAACTTTTGTCCGAATCAGCTCTCCTAAAGAAAAGGCCAAAATAATGAACACTTCATATATCCCGATATAGATATGATTAGTCTTTTCTATGAATGAAAGTTCATCATATCCATGGAACAGAAAAGTTTTAGTAAAGATCAGGAAGAGGATCAGCCAGACTGCAAGGAGAGATAAATGGAACCAATAAAAGACTCTTTTTTTATGGGTATCATATTCCGCCTTTAGCATTTGTACGGCATACTTTCTAATGTCCTTCCCAATCACTCTTTCTATCGGCTTCTCTTCTTTTTGTGCCAGAAGCAGATCTCCAAGGATTTGACTGAGTGTCACTTGTACTTCATAGCTATCCTTTGTATTTACAGAATAATAATATTGTTCGATTACTGCAAACTTCTCTTTATATTCTCCACGAAGCTGTTCTTTCCACTCCTGATATTCACTGCTGTCCAAGTAGTTCATGGCTCATCCCCCCAAATAATCAGATTTGCCGAAGCAATTAACTGCCGATAAGAATTCTTCCATACAGTGATATATGCACTGCCTTCCTCCGTAATTGAGAAATATTTACGCTTCGGTCCATACGGAGATACTCCGATACGGCATTTTATATAACCCTTTTGTTCTAACCGCTTCAGGATCGGATATAGTGTACCTTCATTAATATCTATCAGCCCTGCCGCTTCCAGATCAGAAAATATCGCATATCCATAAGTTTCTCCACGTGTAATCACTGCAAGGATACATCCCTCCAATAAACCCTTTAGCATTTGGCTCTCATCCATCCTTATCTCACCTCATCTGTCTGTTTGTCTCAGCTACTTTGCATTGTATAGTAGGTATGACATAAAAATTACCATAACTACTTTGCATTGTCAAGTAGCTATGGTAATTTTATATTACTATTCTTACGTCTATTGCAGGAAATCCATCAATGACATCTGGTTCGAGGCCGGCAGTTCACCAAGCAGTCCCATCTTTGCCATGTTATCCACGACAGTGGAGCTGACCTTACAACGGATCTTAAAATCATCCCTTGATAGGAAGGGACCGTCCTTGGCAGCCTCAACCACGCCGTCCGCCGCCTTATCGCCCAAGCCGTCAATTGTACTGAGTGAAGGCATCAGCTTATCGTCGATGATTTGGAAGGCATGTGCCTTAGCTGAATAGATATCAATCGGCAGGAAGGTAAAGCCTCGGGCATACATCTCCTGGACGATCTTCATATCCTTAGCGGTATCCTGCTCCTTTTTGCTTAAGGTATTGCTCCTTCTCTTATAATCTGCGATGTGCTGCTCCAGCACATTTCTTCCGAGGCACATCAGCTCATAATTGAAGGCCGAGGCACGAATTGAGAAATATGCAGCATAGTAAGCCAATGGATAATACACCTTAAAATATGCGATACGGAAAGCCATCATGACATATGCCGCAGCATGGGCTTTCGGGAACATATACTTAATCTGCTTACAGGACCAGATATACCAATCCGGGACTCCTGCGGCAACCATGGCCGCTTCCATCTCCGGTGTCAGTCCTTTACCTTTACGCACGCTTTCCATGATTTTAAAGGATTGTCCAGGCTCTACACCGGTGGCAATCAAGTAGATCATAATATCGTCTCTGGTACAGATGGCAGTAGTCAGAGTACAGTTACCGTTCTGAATCAGCGTCTGGGCATTATTCAGCCACACGTCCGTACCATGGGACAGACCGGAGATTCGTACCAGATCAGAGAAGGATTTTGGCTGCGTATCCTTTACCATCTGCATAACGAAATCCGTACCGAACTCGGGGATACCGAGACACCCCAGCTCGCAGCCATCAATGTCCTTCGGGGTAATCGAAAGCGCTGACGTATCATGGAATAAAGATAATACCTTCTGATCATCCAGACTGATCTTTTTTGCATCAAGCCCTGTTAAATCCTCCAGCATCCTGATCATAGTCGGATCATCATGACCCAGGATATCAAGCTTTAACAGGTTGTGATCGATAGAATGGTAATCAAAGTGTGTTGTGATCGTCTTGGTCGTCATATCATTCGCCGGACGCTGTACCGGAGTGAAGGAATAGATATTCTCTCCATGAGGCAGAACTACGATACCGCCCGGGTGCTGTCCTGTCGTTCTTCTTACTCCGACGCAGCCCTCCACGATACGATCAATTTCAGCGTTTCTCTTATGTATCCCACGCTCTTCAAAATAATTCTTTACATAGCCAAACGCCGTCTTATCCGCCAGAGTACCGATGGTTCCGGCCCTAAAGGTATGTCCCTCTCCGAACAGCACTTCTGTATAGTCATGCGCCTTACTCTGATATTCACCGGAGAAGTTCAAGTCGATATCCGGCTCCTTATCTCCATAGAAGCCCAGGAAGGTCTCAAAGGGGATATCATGACCGTCCTTGACCAAGGGCTCTCCGCACACAGGACAGGTACGATCCGGCATATCACAACCGGAGCTTCCACCGAATTTCTTTACTTCTTCCGAATCAAAATCCGAATAATGACATTTCATACAGTAATAATGAGGAGCAAGAGGATTTACCTCGGTAATACCAGCCATCGTTGCGACAAAGGAGGAACCGACAGAACCTCTGGAACCTACCAGGTAACCGTCCTCGTTGGATTTCCATACCAGCTTTTGGGCTATGATATACATCACCGCAAAGCCGTTGTTAATAATTGACTTCAGCTCATGCTCCAGACGTGCCTCAACAGGCTGAGGTAATGGATCTCCATACATAGAGTGGGCTTTCTCGTAGCAGATATTTCGTAAGTTTTCCTCGGAGTTTGGCAGTACCGGCGGACATTTATCCGGGCGAACCGGGGAAATCTTCTCAATCCTGTCAGCAATCAGGTTGGTATTTGTAATTACTACCTCTTCCGCCTTCGCTTTACCAAGATAGGAGAACTCCGACAGCATCTCTTCGGTAGTTCTAAAATACAGCGCCGCCTGCTCATCGGCGTCCTTAAAGCCCTTACCCGCCAGGATGATTCTTCGATATACCTCATCCTCCGGATCTAGGAAATGTACATCACAGGTTGCTACCACCGGCTTATTATATTCCTCTCCCAGTGCCACAATTTTTCTGTTGAGCTCCATCAAATCTTCCTTGGTGGTGATATCCTTTTCCTCGCTACGGTCGCTTCGGATCAGGAACTCATTATTGCAAAGCGGCTGGATCTCCAGGTAATCATAGAAGTTGACCAGTCTGGCAATCTGCTCATGCGGCTGGTTACTGATGACCGCACGGAAGACCTCACCTGCTTCACAGGCCGAACCAAGGAGGATTCCTTCCCGGCATTCCATTAAGAGGCTCTTAGGAATCTTCGGTCTTTTGTTAAAGTATTCAATATGGGAGAGGGAAACCATCTTATAGAGGTTCACTCTGCCTGTATTGTTCTGAGCCAGAAGGATTGCATGGTAGGCAGGCAGCTTGCGGATTGCCTCCGCACTCATCCTGCCGAGCTTATCGATCTCGCTGATATTCGTTACTTCCTTTTCCCGCAGCATGACGCAGAATTTTAAGAAAATTTCAGCTGTCGCCCCCGCATCATCTACCGCCCGGTGATGATTCTCCAGAGAAACACCGAGTGCCTTTGCAACGACATTCAGTTTATGGCGGTTCAACTCAGGCAGCAGAATTCGGGACAGTCCAACCGTATCAATTACAGTAAAATCTGTCTCTATTCCAAGCTTTTCTGCATTCTTTCTGATGAAACCCACATCAAAGGAAGCGTTATGTGCTACCAGGACACACCCCTCACAGAATTTCAAAAACTGTGGAAGGATTACTTCAATCGTAGGTGCTGAGATGACCATATCATCCTTGATGGAGGTCAGCTGCTCTATCTCATAAGGAATCGGTATCTCGGGGTTGATAAAGGTAGAATACTTGTCCACGATCTCGCCTTTTACCATCTTAACGGCACCAATTTCAATGATTCTGTCATTGCTCTGACTAAAACCCGTAGTCTCGATATCGAATACGACAAAGGCATCCTCAAGGCTCTGTCCCTTCGCATCGGTAACGACCTCCTTTAGGTCATCCACCAGATACGCTTCCATTCCATAAATCACCTTAAAGCTCTTGGCGCGCTTCTGTTCCCCTTCATCTGCATAATCCTTCGGATTGATCGCATGACTGGCATCGGGAAACGCTTGTACTACACCGTGATCCGTGACTGCTATCGCAGTATGTCCCCACTTGAAGGCACGTTTTACCATTGCCTTGACATCCACTACAGAATCCATGTCACTCATCATCGTATGGGCATGCAGCTCCACACGCTTCGCCTGTGATTGATCCTTTCTGGAGGAGGTAAAATCACTGATGGTTTTAATACCAACCACCGAGCTGATCATAATATCCTTTTCATAGGTATCATTCTGAGCAACACCCTTTAGGAGATAATAGCCGCCAGGCTTCAATACACTCATATATTCATCTACTTCGATTGTCTTGGCAAATAATTTGACCTTGATGGAATCCGTATAATCCGTCATAACAAAGGTTATAATGCTCTTTTCGTTATTGCCGATGGCTCTGGTATCCGGCTTGATCAGCTTACCCCTGATCACTACTTCTCCAACCTCTCCGATAATATCGCAGATGGGCATAGAATTCCCCTCAAAGTTTCTGCCGTAAACCACGGAAGGATCGGAAGGAAGCTTTCGATAACTGCCCTTCCCTTTGTCATAAGCACTTTTCCCGCCAAATGCTTTTGCTGCCGGTTTTGGAGCGGGTTCCTGTGCCCTGCCTGCAGCCGCTTCCTTTTTCGCGGCTTCGTCAGGCTTCCTTCCATGCTCAGAACTGCCTGCAGCGGCTTGTCCATTCCCTTGCCCTGCTACATTGCTCCCATCATAGGAACCGGTCTGTCCGGACATACCGAGCTCACCGCCTGAAGGAGAATCCTCTTTGACGTAAGCTACATTTGCCTGGAAGCCTTCTTCCATTGCTTCCTTTTCAGACATCTGAAGCATTCTCTTGCTGTACTCGAGCTTCGTATCCTCCTGTTCCTTCTTGGGCTCTATGTAATCAATCAATACATGGACGGTATAATCAAAACGTTCCTGGAACATGGTCTCCAGAAAATCCTTCAGCTTCGTCATCTTATCCTTTGCTACACAGCTATCTGTAACCTTGATCAAAATCTTCGTTTCTTCAACGATGACCTCCGCTCCGGAAAAGATATGGTAAGAAACCACACTCTGCTCCCTCAGTTCCTCCAGGATACTGTCCCGATAGATCGGATATAGCTTCGTCAGACTGTATTGTGCAGAAAGCTCAAATTGAGGTTTGATGATTGCTCTGTTGCCGGTATGTAAAAAGAGCTGCCGATTCAGCAGTTCTTCCATTCTTCTGATATTTGACCTGTTGATCAGACGCGCACTCCTGATACAGACGAAGATATCCTTCGTCTGTCTTGAGGCCAACACCTTTACTACATCCACTTCGCTATAAAGCTTTTGTAGCTCCTGATCTGCTGAAACTTGTTCAAATGCTTCAAAAAACAACATGTTACCTTCTCCTTTAGTTACATGGCCAAACCTGTTACAGCATGCTATGTTATAGCAAAGCTGCCATTCTTATCCTCACAATGTTTGCTTCCAATGAAGCAGTTCTTCCTTAAGTGCTTCTAAAAGCTGGTCTTCAGGTACCTTACGTAAGATCTCACCCTTTTTAATAATCAGTCCCTCTCCGTGGCCGCCCGCAACTCCGATATCTGCTTCCTTTGCTTCTCCGGGGCCATTGACCGCACATCCCATGACTGCTACCTTAATATCCAGATCCAGGCCTGCTACCAAGGTCTCAACTTCATTTGCCAACCCAATCAGATTAATCTGTGTTCTGCCGCAGGTGGGGCAGGATACTACCTCTACACCGCCTTTTCGATATCCTAATGTCTTTAAGATCAGTTTCGCAGATTTGATCTCTTCTACGGGATCTCCCGTGAGAGAAACACGAATCGTGTCACCGATTCCCTGGTGCAAAATAATCCCAAGTCCCAAGGCTGACTTGATATTACCGGACCAGACTGTCCCTGCCTCGGTAATACCGACATGCAGCGGATATCTGGTGAGTGGAGCAATCAACTCATGTGCACGGGCACACATCATGACATCAGAGGATTTGATGCTGATGACTAACTCCTCATATCCCATGTCTTCAATTCGTTTCACCTTATCCAGAGCACTTTCTACAAGCCCTTCTGCTGTTACTCTTCCGTACTTCTTTATGATCTCCTTCTCTAGGGAACCGCTGTTTACACCTACCCTGATTGGGATATTTCTTTCCTTTGCGACTGTTACAACTGCCTTGAGCTTTTCTTCGCTTCCGATATTACCGGGATTGATTCTGATCTTATCCGCACCATTCTCCATCGCTGCGATCGCAAGGCGATAATCAAAATGAATATCTGCTACCAAAGGAATGGAAATCTGGTTCTTGATCTCTCTTAAGGCAAGGGCTGCCTCCTGGCTCGGAACCGTACAACGTACGATCTCACACCCCGCCTCGGTCAGTCTGTTAATCTGATCTACAGTAGCTTTGACATCCTCAGTCTTCGTATTCGTCATGGACTGAATCAGGATCGGATTCCCACCACCAATGACTCTGTTCCCGATCTGGATTATCTTTGTATCATCACGGTACATTGTAGCACCACCTTCCATTCATAAGCAATTCTATAGGAATATATTTTTGATGTCATTGAACATAACCAGAACCATCAATACCATGAGTGCTGCCATACCCACTGCATGCACCAAAGCTTCCTTCTCCTTCGGAACCGGTTTTCTCCTGATCGCTTCAATCAGCAGGAATACCAATCTTCCGCCATCCAATGCAGGTAGAGGAAGTAAGTTCATGACACCAAGATTGGCACTCAGCAGAATACAGAACTGTGCCAGGGAAAGGAACGTAGCATGAAAGCCATAATCCTGTGACTCATTCACGATATCACCTACCACATTGACGATACCAACAGGACCGGAAACCTCCTTTGCGCTAATCTTACCCGTTACAAGATAAAGAATACTTTTGATTGTATTCACGATATTCAGCTTTAGCTCATAGACACTGTATTTCACGACCTCAAGTGCAGAAACCTTTTCTCTGTACTGATTGTAGCCCCAACCCATCTCATAACCGCTCTGTTCTAATATCGGTGTAATCGTAGCCTCAGAATTGACACCGTTCCGATCATAGGTGATTTTCATCGGAGCCTCCGTAATCGGATTTGCTGCGATATAATCAGAAAGCTGCCCCGCCGAAGTAATCTTCGTGCCATTAATTCCCACTATGGTATCTCCTATCAGAAATCCTGCCTTTTCTAACGGATATCCCTTTGTTAATGACTCAATCACTGCCGGTTTCTCACTTGCAGTATAACCAAATCCTAATTTATAATCATCTACCCAGGTGGGAGTCAGAGTAACCGTCTGTTTCTCACCGTTACGAAGAAAGCTGATCTTGACAGGTTGGTCAGTAATTGTATTGAAATAATAATAGTACATAATCTCTCGCGACATATGGATCGGAGAGCCGTTAATTGCGGTAATCAGATCATCCTTCTGAAGTCCAACCTGCGCCGCCGGACTATCTGCCTTTATTGTTGTAATAAAAGGCTTATCCACACCCACATCTCCCAGAATGATGAGTGCTAATACGAAGGCAAGGATGAAATTAAAGAAAGCTCCTGCAAAGATGACCGAAAACCTCGCCCAGACACCTTTTTTATGAAAGGAACCTTCATCATCAACAGTCTCATCCTCTCCAAGCATCATACAGGAGCCCCCAAAAGGAAAAACCTTTAAGGAATATCTGGTTCCTTTATACACAAAGCTTGCAATCCGTGGCCCCATGCCTACGGAGAACTCCGTGACTGTGATCCCGTTCGTTTTTGCCAGCAGAAAATGTCCTAATTCATGAATGATTACGATAACGCCCAAAATCAATATAGCTACAATGATATTCATATTAAATTCTGTCCTTTCTGGAATCCGAAATTCAATCCGCAAGTCTAAGTGGCTGTTCCAGGACAGCCTTCAGTCCGGATTCCGTAAAACCTCTTACAAAATCATATGTTTCCTGTTCTGTATTAAGAATTTCTTTTAAGGTCGGAGCGGCTATTGAATGATGATGTTTCATTGCCTCTTTGATCAATGCCGGTATTGCCAGAAATTCTATTTTACCTTTCAAAAATTCGGCAACTGCCCACTCATTTGCTGCATTATAAACAGTTGGCATGCTACCGCCCTGTCTCCCTGCTTCGTAAGCCAGACGGAGTCCCAAAAACGTATTCATATCGGGCTCTTCGAAGGTTAGTTGTTTTATACGATAGAAATCTAACCGTTCTCCGGGCAAAGGCATTCTGTTAGGATAAAACAATGCATATTGGATGGGTAGTCTCATATCAGGAACACCCAACTGTGCAATGACACTTCCATCACGATATTGTACCATGGAATGAATCACACTCTGGGGATGAACCACCACAACAATATCTTCCAGCTCCATGTCAAAAAGCCAGGCTGCCTCCAATACCTCCAGACCTTTATTCACCATACTTGCAGAATCGATCGTTATCTTCTGCCCCATCGTCCAATTGGGATGCTTCAAAGCATCCTTCGGTGTTTTATTTATTAAGTCAGTCAGAGTCATTCCCCGGAACGGTCCACCGGATGCAGTCAGGAGAATCTTATCCGCCTGTTTTCTATCTTCTCCATTCAGAGACTGAAATATAGCCGAATGCTCACTATCCACCGGAAGCAATGCAACCTTTTTTTCATTGATCAGCGGCATAATCAGGTGCCCAGCGGTTACCAGAGTCTCCTTATTGGCTAATGCGATATTTTTCCCAGCCTTGATAGCCTCGATGGTCGGTTGAATGCCAATCATTCCAACCATAGCTGTAACCACTGTATCTGCTGAGGCTTCGGTAGCGCATTCAATCAGGCCATCCATCCCTGCAACCACCTTAACAGGAAGATCCGAAAGCATCTTCTTAAGTTCACTGGCCTTCTCTTCCCGAAATACACAAACAAGGTTCGGCAAAAACTCGCGAACCTGTCTCTCTAATAACTCTATATTACTGTTAGCCGCAATCGCGGTAACCTTTAGTTCATTATTATGTGTTCTTACGATATCTAATGTCTGAGTTCCGATGGATCCGGTGGAACCCAGAATAATAATGTTCTTCATCCTAACCTCCGCCATCTATATCAATATTATACATAACCCAAAAACATCTTGGGTCTCATATAAACATACTATATCCTATTCGACAAATAAAATCAAACTCTTCACTAAAAATTCAGAAACAATTAAGAAAACCCAGTAATCTAAAAATGAAAGGGACATTCATCTTTCTGAGCAATCATCTTACACCCACCACATCAGCAACATATCATGAGTATAATAAAAAATCTCGGTAACCATCATTCCTCTACTGCTATCCCTTATAGAAGGAATCGGGGCTTTCATCTTTCGAGGCAAACATCTTTACTATCCACATGATAGACATAACATGATTATAATATATTAATCACGGCAGTCATCATCTCACTACCTTTATCCCTTACAGAAGGGATCGGGCAGTCATTTTTGCGCAGACCGGCCGACCGAAAGATGCCATCCCGAAGACAACAAGAAATTCATACTCCCAAAAGGCATCCTAAGGGAGGGTAAGGCAAGCAAAAATCACTACCCGATCTCTTCTGTAAGTACATAGCATAGATCTTTGTTAACTACATTACCCGAACAAAACGGTGAGGTAATACACAATCGGTGCGGTGAAGATGATAGAATCGAAACGATCCAGTATCCCTCCATGTCCCGGAATCAGCTTACCATAATCCTTGATATCGTGGTTTCTCTTAATAGCAGATGCAGCTAAGTCCCCCAACTGAGACAGGACACTGGAGCATGCACCGATTACAGCATAGATCAGCTGAGGATTGTTAATCCCGGAGATATGATTACGAAAGATTGTCGCATATAGGAAACCGATCAGAGCTGCTCCGACAACTCCGCCGATACTGCCTTCGATCGATTTCTTGGGACTGAGCTTCGGTGCAAGCTTATGCTTTCCAAGCAGGACACCGACAGAGTAAGCACACGTATCTGATCCCCAGGCACCGATAAAGATTAGCCATACAATCCAAGCTCCACCCTCCAGGATGCGTACCTGATAGATAAAGGAAAGCATAATACTGACATAGAACAGCCCTAAGAAGGTTACCGCAAGCTGTTCAATCGTATACTTCGGAAAGCTGAATACATATGCAAGCATCAACAGCAATAAGAAGATAATGAAAACCATCAGCTGGTACTCTGTTGCTTTAAAATAAAGAATTGCGTAATATGCCACTCCCGCCGCATATCCAAGAATTCCCGGTAGAGCTTTATTCATCCCAACCACCTTGTAAAGCTCAGTCATTCCGATCAGAGATATCGCAAGTAAGACAGCGAACAGAACATTACCACCCATAACAACAACTGCTATCGTAATTGCCAGTAATATGATACCACTGAGTAATCTAGTCTTAAACATAATCTTCACCTTGCCACGATCTATGGCCTCTCCCCAAAAGTTATAGCACCGCTCCGAATTTCCTTGTTCTACTACTGTAGTACTCTACTGCCTTTTGTAATTCCTTTTTATTAAAATCCGGCCATAAAACCTCCGGAAAATAAAATTCTGTATATGCCATCTGCCATAAAAGAAAATTTGAGAGTCTTTGTTCTCCACTGGTGCGGATTAGAAGATCCGGTTCCGGAATACCCCTGGTGTCTAAATACTGTTCAAAGGTCTTCTCATCTATATCATCAATTTCTGCTTTATTCGCTTTTACATCCTGTGCCAAAGCCTTCACTGCACGAATGAGTTCATCTCTTCCGCCGTAATTGATGGCAACCTGAAAATTCAGACCGGTATTATTCTTTGATATTTCCTCCACCTCTCTGATACTTTGTTTCATATCCTCAGGAAGCCTAGTGATATCTCCAATGACACGAACTTTCATATTATTTTTCATACTCTTTTTTATGCTGGTATCCAGATACGCCCTAAGAAGCTTCATCAGCGCCTCCACTTCCTCCTGTGGACGAATCCAGTTTTCCGTTGAAAAAGCATATACCGTCAGATACTTTATTCCCATATCATAGGCTTCTTTACATATTTTCTCGACATTTTTGCTGCCTTGGGCATGCCCGTAATTTCTGGGCATTTTCTTTTTCTTGGCCCAGCGTCCGTTGCCATCCATAATGATTGCCACATGATTTGGCACATTCAGGTTATTTTCCTGCATTCTAGTTCTCCAATCCTGATAGGAATATCAGTGTAACTAAACTATAAATAAGGGTGTTTCAAAAGAAGTTTCATTCATCAACAATTGCTCTGTACGGATTGGCAAGCCAACCCGCTTGTCATGAATAAGACCTTTGAAACACCCGGGATTATAAAATCAACCATCGTTTCAGAACTTTTGGAGTGTATATTCCAACAGTCTGATTTTATAACCACCCATAAAGTCAACTTCCGCACTTTAAAGCGGTTATTATGTTATACAGTAAGAATTTCTTTGGATTTTTCTTCCATAATTTTATCAATTTCTAAAATATAATGATCCGTAACTTTCTGAACATTATCCTCCAGATGTTTGAATTCATCCTCAGAGATCTCACTGGCTTTGTTTTGCTTTTTAAATAACTCATTTGCATCACGTCTGATGTTTCTGACTGCAACCTTCGCATTTTCTGCCTTCTTCTTAACATCCTTCACCAGATCTTTTCTTCTTTCTTCGGTCAACTCTGGAAATACGAGGCGGATGATCTTACCGTCATTGCTTGGGTTAAGACCCAGATCAGAATTAATAATCGCCTTTTCAATTTCCTTGATCAGTTTGCTTTCCCATGGCTGAATCTGAATTACTCTGGCTTCGGGAACAGAAACATTTGCAACCTGCTGCAACGAGGAAGGCTGACCATAATAATCCACTTTGAGTTTATCTAAAAGATGAGGATTTGCTCTGCCCGCACGAATGGTCGCATATTCTTCCCTTAATGTGTCCAATGTTTTCTCCATCTTTGAACTGAATTGCTCTAGCTTAGCATCCATTTTCATCCCTCCATCATTCATCTCTATACTTTTTTCTAAATTGTCATTCTTGTCCCATTCGATTGACCTCTGGCAGCCTTTACAATGCTGCTCTCTTCAGAGAGACCAAACAACAGGATCGGCATATTATTCTCTATACAAAGTACCGTTGCGGTAAGATCGACTATACCAAGCTTTTTATCAAGCACCTCCTGCAGGGATACTTCATCATACTTCTTTGCCTGCGGATTCTTCTTCGGGTCGCTGTCATACACACCGTCTATGGCTCTTGCCATTAGGATGATATCACAATCTAATTCCACTGCACGAAGAACGGTAGCGGTATCAGTAGAAAAATACGGATGTCCTGTTCCTCCTGCAAGGAAGGCAACGCCACCCTGCTTCATACAAGCAATGACGCCATCCTTTGAGAAAAGTTCTGTCATACTGCCGCATGTGAAGGGAGTAAAAACCTGAGTCTCCATACCCACATAGCGGAATATTTCCGATACATAGATACAGTTCATCACTGTTGCAAGCATTCCGATCTGATCCGCTTTCGTACGATCGATTGTCTCGCTGGTCCTTCCTCTCCAGAAGTTGCCTCCTCCGATTACGATACTGACCTGTATCCCATCCTCAATCAGCTGCTTCACTTGTTTCGCAACACCGATACAGGTAGCTTCATCAAATCCGGTCTTCTTATCTCCGGCCAATGCTTCGCCGCTTAATTTAAGTAATACTCTTTCATATGCTTTCTCTTTTCCTATCATTGCTGTCATATTGATATTTGCCTCCATGAGTAAATCTGTTCCGTATGTGTTTCCATCACCTGAACATTCTATAATAATTTACCACAAAACATTTCGTATTACCATACCAAATATGATTTATAACAATGATTATTCAAAGATATTATCTACATCCACAGCTGAATAGCTTAAGGAACAGAAGCCTTCGATGACAGCGCCATTATTGATCTGAACGGATTTGGCTTTAATATTTCCTTTGATGATTGCAGTTGAATCTATCACGATAGGTCCATTGATGTCGATTTCACCCTTGACCGCACCGGCAATGACACCGGAAGTAGCTACGACATCCCCCACAACTACAGTACCGAGACCGATCTTAACACTTCCTTCGCTGGTTATACTGCCATCCAAACGTTCTGTATTGACATAAATCTCGGCTGCTGATGAATTACCGACAATTTTACCGGTAATCGATAATTTACCAAGGCATTCTACGTCACCTGTGATGGTTCCGTCAATCTCCAAAGAACCGTCAGAGGATATACTACCGTTGATCGTGGTTCCTTTCGTAATGACAGTTACCTCATCATCATTGGCAACAGAAGCGGCTCTTAATCTCGGAGCAGCCTTTTCCTTCATTTCGATACCCTTTTCTGTCTCCTCATCGGCACTTAATGCTTCCAATAACTCCAGATCTACATTATCATCCATGTTTTCGCCCTCTTCTTCCTCAAATTCTAATGTTATTTCTTCAAGCTCTTCTAACCCCTCAGCCTCATTCAGCTCGTCCAATACTTCTTCCAGGGGAACCTCCTCAGCCTCCTCCGAAAACGTATTAAAAGTAACCTCCGACACTGTTTCGCCCATATTCTCAGTATCGTCCGACTTCTCCTCCTGGATAAATTCCTCCAGCCATTCCTTCATTCTTTCATTATCCGATACTTCCTCTGAAGCAATTTCCTCCGTATCCAGCGTATTGACGAGTTGCTCAGAATTCTCCTCCTGATTCTCTGCCTCATTTGGCAACAGCTCGTTCACGGCCTGTGATAAATCCTCTTTAAATTCCTTAAAAAAACCCATTCACTAAATACCTCCCTATTGGTTTTATTTAATCGTATCGGCTTTAATCATTTGAATAGGTGCTACATTCATATCAATCGGCAGTATTTGTGCCCCCTCTGATTTTAATAGCTTAAGCAGACCGGGTAACGAATCAACCGTTGTTTTCTTGGTTTGGGAATCATGCATCAGTACGATGGAATTATCCCACCCATTTACACCACTCAGTACATTATCAATCAGCTGTTCTTCTGTAAATTCCGCACCTGTTGCATCACCGTTCAAAACATTCCAGTCAAAATAGACGATACCTTTCTCGTTCAGATAGCGTATGAAGTCTTCCATCCCGTGCTTATTGACCATATTGTCACTTCCCCCCGGGAACCGGAAAATAGAAGGTTTATACCCAGTAGTATCATATAACAATTTCCATAGTTTTGTAAAGTCCTTCTCAAAATCTTCTACGGAATTATAGATCTTGGAATACTCGTGAGAATAAGAATGCATACCCAAAGTATGCCCTTCCTTAACAATCCTTTGATACATCTCTTTTGAGTAATCGTCAGTTTTGCCTACAACAAAGAAGGTTGCTTTAATATTATTCTCCTTCAATAGATCCAGAATATCATCGGTATACATACTCGGACCGTCGTCAAAGGTAAGATAAACCTTCTTATCAGCATACTTTCCTGTACTGAAGCTGTCAATATCGCCGTTCTTCGATGCCTTGGTATCCTGATCAGGTTTATCCTTTCTCGCTTTCTCGGTATCGTTCTTTACAATTGTATCCTGCTTCTTGTCAGATGCTGAGGGTTTTTTGAAAGCATCGGGAGCTTGTGTAACCGACGCTTCGGAAACTTTTTCTTGTTCGCGATTCGGTACAGCTGTAGGCGTGTTGTCAGGCTCCTCTTTTACTGCAGCATAAGCATAGCTGCTGTCATCTCCCTCTTCTGCCAGATCATACTGACTATGTATACTAATCAACTGTTCCACCTGCTTTTGCAGCCGGTTTACCTGTAGACCAAGTATGATACAGAAGATCATCGGTATAAGCATTAATATAATCACAATGATTATTATTGCTGTTTTCATTCGATTAATTCGTTTTCTTCTATCGTTACAGCCATTGCTGCTAGTATTATCTGAAGTATTATTCATATCATCATTTTGCAAGCGCTCACCTCTGGTTCAAATTCTCTCAATCATTCTATCATATTTTAGGCAGAAAAAAAACTGGTTTTAAAAAAAACGCATAAAAAGACAATATCTGATCCGGTTAGTTTTTCAATCACGCCATTCTGTAACATCATCCATGTCTTTTCTAGGTTGTGGAAGAGGATTTTCGTCCGCATAACCGACAGTCATTGCCACAAATAGCTCACTACCGGTTTAAAAACACTTACATATTTCACTCAGACCCAAGGCCTTCCCACCCACTTTTACCTCCACGACCTCATGATCGATGATACATAAAGAAGATAGTATTTCAGAAGGCCTCTTCATAGAATAACCTTGTTCAAATATCATATTCCTGCAACCTTCAGAGCTTACCAATCCATTTTTATAAAGATAACATGCTAATGCTCCATTTGAAGTTCCGGTTGCAGCTTCTTCGGGAATACTATAAAGAGGTGCAAGATTTCTACAATATGCATTAGAATGGTAGAGAGATTCCATCGTGAACATATGAAATCCAACAACCCCATACCTTCTGCTTATTTCTGTTACTTTATCGAAATCAGGATTGATACGATCAAGAATATCCATATTCTTAATCGGAACCATGATGTCTCTAATACCAGTAGATACAATTTGTACCGGAATGTCTAAGTTGAGGTTATCAATCGGTGTATTCAAAGAAGCAGCTATCTCCTTGGCATTGATTATGTCATAGAATTCCGGACGCTTTTGATTCATTATAATAGTGGCATCCTCTTTTACCTCAACAGCTAATATTCCTGCTTTTGTCTCCTGCGTATATTTTCCAGACACTATAATTTTCTTTTGAAACAAAGCAGAAAATGTTCCCACTGTCGCATGTCCGCACAAATCAACTTCTTCTGCAGGGGTAAAAAAGCGTACCTTAAAATCTGCCTTCTCAGATTTCATCACAAAAGCTGTTTCACTAAAGCCAAGTATTCCAGCAATTTTTCTCATGTCAGCTTCTGAAAGAGCTTCTGCACCTATTACTACACCCGCAGGATTCCCCCCCTCAGTCGTTTTGGCAAATGCATTGATTTTATATATTTTTACCATCATTCTATCCTCTGTTCTCTCTTTACAAAATTATAGCTTCCTATAAAAGCCATTATATGGCTTACACTATTTTTCTTTATTATATATGTGTCATAAAAATATTACCATAAGAATAATAAATTTTAGGCTTCTTGTTCTTATTTTCAACATATTCTTTAGATATCAATCTGCTTTAGCATGAAAACACTCATAAAACGATAAAAACAAAATTTACATAACAATATAATAGAGCTAATACCCCACATGGCTAGAACTACCAAGCAAAAAATCGAACAAAACTGCTGCACATAATCTCGGAAGGAAATATCAGCGATTTTGTTCAATAGAATTTAATCAGAATGAATATCGTAGCAAAATAAGCACGGGTCTCTCCAATGGTAATAACTTTTCCATATGGAACTAATTTCACATTCTCATTATATTAAAAGAGACCCTAAAACCCTGTAAACCGCATATATGCATTCGTTACAGGTTTTTAAAGCCTCCTATAAAGTCATTAAAATAATGCCAAATTAGCATTACTGTCCCTTCTGTTTAGCAAATTATTCTATAATATCCTTTGCCATTTCAAATAAAATGTCCTCTGATAAATTACAATCACTTGCTAATATACTATAAGAAATGCCGTTATCATTCCAAGTAATTGTTTGATATGCTGATATATACCTTAATTCAATATCATTAAAAGTAAATTTTGTTCCCTCATCATCATATTCGGATTCATGTTCTTCATTGATAAACAGTACTACTTCCTCTTTATCTTTCGAATATGTGATATGTATTTGTTTATAGCCCCCAACTTTTTCATTATTCTTATCTAAAATATCTATATTACTAGTGTTGTAATTTTTGAATTTAAATCCGTTTGAAAATTTTTTAATCGTTTTAGCACTATGTCCTATTATTTTTTTTATCTTTTTCTTAGTTGGGTATTTTGTTGATGCTGATTTTGGGTTTGAAATTGTAACATATGATTCAGCTTTTACATATACAGGTGTATATTCTATGCATATTAATGCTGTGATAATAGAAACTAATATAAAAAATTTCTTTTTCATAATATAATGCCCCCTAATTATTTAATATTTTTTAACAACTTATAATATTGTTCCGATTCATATATTGGCGCTCCTAACGCATCTTGAAGGTGTTTTATCCTCCGAATAAAGGTAGCTGCTGTAAATCATAAACACACAGCAAAACAATAGATTGCATCTCATCGCTTCTAATTTCTATAAGCATTACCTCCTTTCTCAATTGGGCACCCATAAATAAGGACATTGATAACCTCATTTCATCGAGCATATTTTAATTCAGCTGTTAATAAATTCAGTATATTTTACATTCATCTAAATAATCTTAAATAATAGCTCTGCTTATTTTTCTACCGGCCTTCTGCTGTTTGTTATTTGGTAAACGGTAAACCATACATACCGGCAAGCAAAAAGAAAGCCGCCAGATGATGGCGGCGTAGAATTACTATATCATTGTTTGATACTTTGACATATCCTTACTATCGTAAAGTATTGCATTATAATCCTTCTTATCTTCGTTTGTCATTGAATGACACCTCCTGGCAAAAGCATATCTCTTTTATCTACTCAATGCAATGAGACTATGATATAATGCAACCTTTTTTTAATATTATATTAGCATACTGTGCGGATTCACCGGTTGCAATGATTGCATAAGCATTTTTCGCTCTTTCATAATATTGAAAGCGTTCCATATAACTCATTTTTGCATTTTTCTCATGTTGATTCAGTATCCTCTCATAGTCCTCCCATATAGTAGGTATGACGGTATCACCTTTACAAACCTCCATTAAGGCAAAATGGTTATCATCATATTGATCTAGTGGTAGAACAGTCAGCACAGCATCAAGCATATCAATCGCTTGAATACCAGAAGCATTCACAAGTCTTCTTGCCATACTCGCAGCCGGAAAATTGCCATCCGCAATTACAATCTCGTCACCATGTCCCATTTCGCTTAGAATCTTTAGTAATTCCGGTGACAATACTGTTGGTATATTCTTTAGCATATTCTAACCTCCCAATATTAAAGTATTACTCCATCTCTAAATATGGATATCTCCCGGTAACTATTCAGTTCATTTTTCGTCTTTTTTCCTGATGCAACATCAAGTAAAAAGTCCAAAAACTGTTCTGTTATTTCCTCAAGGGCCACTCCCTCCAGGATGGCTCCGGCATTAAAATCGATCCAATTTCTTTTCTTATTGTATAAATGAGTATTACTAGAAATCTTTACCGTCGGAACCGCTGTACCAAAGGGATTCCCTCTACCAGTAGTGAACAGTACCATCTGTACCCCACTGGCTACAAGGTTAGTAGCCGAAACCTGATCATTACCAGGTCCATTCAGTAGACTCAAACCATTCTTAATCACAGGATCACCCATGTCTAAGACATCTACTACCGGGGCTGTCCCCCCCTTTTGAATGCAACCTAACGATTTCTCTTCAAGACTTGATATCCCACCCTTTTTATTTCCCGGGGAAGGATTTTCATAGATTGTTTGCCCATACTTGGTAAAGTAACCTTTAAAGTTATTGATTAATTCTACAGTCTTTTGAAACACATTCTGATCAATCGCCCTTGCCATAAGAATCTGTTCTGCTCCGAACATTTCCGGTACTTCTGTTAAAACTGTACTTCCGCCTTCCTTCACGATCTTATCATTCACTTTTCCACATAAAGGATTTGCGGTAATACCTGAGAAAGCGTCTGAGCCTCCGCACTTAAAGCCTACCACCAGTTTACTGGCCGGAACCTCGGTACGTTTACTTTGCGAAGCGTATAAAATCAATTCATCTAATAATGCTTCTCCTGCTTCTAATTCATCTTCTTCATCCTGCGTTACCAAAAATTTAACACGTTGTGGATTCGTATTACCAAGGATTGGTTTAAACTCATCTAAATTGTTATTCTCGCAACCAAGGCTTACAACTAATACTGCACCTGCATTCGGGTGTTCAATGAGTCCTTTTAAGATTTGCTGTGTGCATCTATGATCCTCACCTAATTGGCTACAACCCATATTATGAGTATAAGCAAAGATACCATCCATACTGTTCTTCAATAGTTCCTTATACTTTTCACTAGCTCTTTTCGCTAATAACTCAGCAGTGGTGTTAACACAACCAACCGTTGGAATAATCCACACTTCATTACGAATTCCTACTTTTCCATCCTCTCTTTCATAACCCATGAAAGATCTCGTTGTTTTATTTGTGCCAAAGTGTGCTATTGCCTCTAAATCAGGTTGGTACTCATACTCTACTTGACCACTTAAATTTGTTTTCAAATTATGTACATGAACCTGTTCCCCTTTTTTAATGTCACAAATTGCATGTCCGATAGGATACCCATACTTTATGATCAGTTCGCCGTTCCTAATATCTTCTCTTGCAATCTTATGACCAAAAGGAACACCTCCATCCTCTTCCAGGGCAACACCAACATTATCCCTATCTGATATGACTAATAACTTCTCTGACATCGGTCTTCTCCATTTCCTGCAAGTAATACTCCACAAGTTCTGTTAAGCCTTGTATCTCAGTAAGATCCTTACCGGACCAAAATTCTGTATGAGACAATACTTTATTTACTACTTGATGTGGCGTATTCCAGGCACTTTCAAAGAATTGGATTACTACTGTATCATCCTTAATCTGATAGCTTGTTCCATCAGATCTTACTCCCATATATGCTTCCTTTTGCATCGTGCCTTTATAGAAGCGAATCAATGCAGCAAGTGCAAAAGCTAAACGTGTTGGTACCTTTTGTTCTCTCTTTACATATTCAAGTAATGAAGGAATACATCTTGCATTCATCTTGGAGCATGAATTTAAGGATATGTCAATCAGACTATGTTTTATATATGGATTTGCAAAACGATCCTTCACATTATTAGCAAATTCAAGCAGTTCCTCTTTTGGTAAGTCTATCGTAGGGATCACTTCTTTTTCTAAAAGTTCATCAAGATACTGTGTAAATACCTTGTCCTTCATAAAATCAAGCACAATGTTATGTCCTGCTAGATATGCAGCTAATACTGTACCAGTATGTCCTCCATTTAGGATACGAACTTTTCTTGCCTTATATGGCTTCACATTATCCGTCCATATTACATTCTGAGGGCCTTTATGAATTGGAAGAATATCTGCCCATTCCTTTTTACCCTCGATCACCCAGAGATTAAATACTTCACAAGTAACCAAAGCTTCATCCCGATATCCTAACAGTTCATCAAAGTGTTGCAGCGTTTCTTCGTCCTTTGGATATCCGGTAACAATACGGTCTACCAAGGTACTGGTGAATTTATTAGCATTTTCAATCCAATCAATTGCCGCCTTAGGAAGCTCCCATTCTCTTGCATACTGAAGAACATTTCTCTTAAGCTCATACCCATTGTTATCAATCAGTTCTACCGGCAAGAATAATAAGCCTTTACCGGGATTTCCATCAAATGCTTTGTATCTCTCATATAAGAAAGCAGTCACCTTAGCAGGAAATGTCTCTGCCGGAGCATCAGAAAGCTTACAGCCTGCTTTGTAGGTAATGCCTGCCTCCGTGGTATTGGATACAACAACTTCTAGGTCTTCACTTCTTGCTAGCTTTAACAACTCTTCATAATCGTCATATGCATTGATACATCTTGAAATAATACCTACTTCATCAATCTTTTCTGTTGCTTTTCCATCTTGTATTCCACGCATTGCAACATGATACTTATTCTGTGAATTCAATATACTCTTAAGCTTCTCTCCGCCCGGTATAGGTTGACAAAGCACAACACTACCTTCATAAATCCCCATATCATTGATATTTTGTATCATCCAATCAACAAAACCACGCAAGAAATTACCTTCTCCAAATTGGAGGATTTTTTCTTTTTTCTTCATATAAAATCACCCTTCATTATCATGACATTATACAGGACTATCAGCCAATCTCAATCAATATCTTAGCAAGTGTGCCATCGTTATGTGCTAATGCTTTAAATGCTTCCTCTGCACGGTCCATAGGAACAATATCGCTAACCATCTTCATTACATCCACTTTGCCTTGTGAGACAATATCAATCAAAGCTTCAAAGTCCTTTGTATAAGAGTTTCTACTGCCAAAGATATTTAATTCTTTCTTTAAGATAATAGAGTGTAAGAAGGTTGTGTCCTTCTTACCATTCCCAATTAATATGATATTAGCACCAAAGGCTGCACAATCGATACAATTTAGGAATGTAACAGATTGTCCACAAGCTTCGATACATACATCAAAACCATTTCCCTTCGTAATCTCTTTTGTTGCCTCTAAGATATCCTGCTCCTTACTATTGATTGTTCCACTGGCACCATATTCTTTTGCCAGCTCCAGTCTATTATCTAAAACATCCGCCACGTAGCATTCGGCACCTTTTAATTTAGCAGATATCATCGCAAATAATCCAATCGGACCCGCTCCAACTACTAATACTTTATCGCCTTTTTTAATCTCTGCTCTGGAAATTGCATGATAACCAATAGAAAAGGGTTCAATCAGAGCAAGTTGTTTAGCATCTAATCCTTTTCCGGGGATGATTCTATCTACCGGCATAGCAAAATACTCGCAGAAGCTTCCATCTCTTTGAACACCCATTGTCTTATTATCCGTACATGCATTCACCAATCCTCTTTGGCAGGAATAACAATGTCCACAGTTAAAATAAGGATTTGCTGTTACAATATCCCCTGGTTTTAAGCCTTTCTCATTATCCGGTATCGTAACAATCTCTGCACTAAATTCATGTCCCGGTATTCTGGGATATGTTGTAAAAGGTTGATTCCCTGTATAGCTTGCAACATCAGCTCCACAAATACCGCAATACTTAATCTTAAGTAGCGCCTCATCTTCTTTCACAATCGGTCTTTCT
The DNA here is from genome assembly GCA_023414355.1 of Bacillota bacterium. Lineage (GTDB taxonomy): Bacteria > Bacillota > Clostridia > Lachnospirales > Lachnospiraceae > Mobilitalea. The sequence goes on from JAEZOB010000062.1 coordinate 93,950, forward strand.
GTTTCTTTTACTTCAATTTGATTTGGTTGTTGTATGAATACTGTTTTCATCCGTTTCCTCACCTTCCCTTTATTCATCATAATTTGTTAACTCAAACTTCGCAAATTAGAAACTATAACCCGAGTAGAGGTTTGCTATAATCGTGCAGTGCGAAGTTTGAGCTATTGACTGTTACCTGTTTATATCAATATACTTATCATTCCAAATGACTGCAGTCTTTAGCGGAGCACCTTTGCTGTAAATTTTACTTTTATAAGCTTTCATTGGATCACTTATAAACTCATCCTTATCAATTAATTCTACAATCTGATCATATCTACTCTTCTCCAGAATTTTGATTGCTTCCTCCATATGATCTTGTCTAAAATTTATTGAGCCGAAGATCAAGTTGTTCTTGAAGCCAAAAGGCATCGTATCATAAGATACCACAGGTCCAAGTGAAAAGCTGTTATATAAACCATTGCAGCCAAGAACACCATACTGAAATGCAATCTCATGTTCAATATTGGTTCCGCTTACACCAATAAATGTAGTTGCTGTTCCACCTAATTTTTCTATGATTGCTTTTGCCAACTCCTCATTGGAAGCATAATTGCTTTGAACATACTCTGCTCCTGCTTGTTCCTTCGCGAATGTAACTTTTACTGAGTTTTCTTCACTTCTCCCAACAAATACAATATTCGCTTCGGGATATCTACGTCGTATCAAATCTCCAATAAACATTCCGGTGGTTCCCAATCCAAAGATACATACCCTCTGAAAGGTATTCTTTTTGGCTAACATTCTTGCTTCTGCTTCGCTACATTTGTGCTGTGCCATCTCTACGCGGAAATTTTGCGCTTCTCCTAGGTCCTCCATTCTCTCTCTTTGAAAGATCATACAACCATATGGATCAGGAAAAACTAATTTCTTAGCTAAGGACAATGCCAGCTTTCCATCTTTGACATAACCCTCCGGAATTTCAAGCAGCATATCCGGATGATAGTAATTCGCATCCGAGAATAATCCATCTGCTCCATCACAGCCATATTCAAAATAGCTCTCTTCTTCTGTGTATCTGGTCGGATCATAACTATTTCCACCGCGGATCAAAACGATCGCAAAACGCTTCTGTGAAGGAACCCATACGATACCTTCATGTCCATTGATCAAACGTTTCTGTCCTTCAGGAAATTTCGGTGTTAACTTTCCCTCCATGCCCATATGCATGAGTTCATTGTCTGTACCACAAAATCCTACTATTATACTCTCTGCCAGTATTCCTTCCTTTTCCTCTTCACCACGGAGTCTTCTTCTCTTTGGATTAATGATTTCAATATCACCATATACCAAAGGTCTTTCTTTGTCATTCTGAAAATATGTTCCTTTTACCTTCATCCTTACACCTCTATTCTACCATATTTAAGATATGTTTCGGTTCCTCTAATACCGAAAAACCATAAAACTGTTTTGCATTCTCTCCAAGAATCAATGTTTTTTCCTGTTCCGATAATTGGTCTGTCTTCTGTATAAAATCAAGGCTCATTAAGTAAGTGATTGCTGTCATCGTTCTTGGATAATCACTACCCCACATCAGCTTATTCATTCCACAAATATCTGCAGCCGTTTTAATTGCTTTTATTGCAGACGGATATGGATAATACTCTTTGTGAAATAACCATGTAATTCCACCACTTTCAATAGATACGTTGGGATTTCTGGCTAACTCGATTTGCTTTTCCCAACCCTTCACTGTCACCATACCAAAATGTCCTATTGCGATTCGAAGATTAGGGAATTGATCAACAATGGCCTGTAAATCCTCTGTTTGTTCATCGCCCTCTGCCAAATCAATAGAGATAAACTTACCTAATCGATCCGCATGGTCAAAGATATCCGTATGTCTTAGCAGATTTCTGTTCGCTAACCTGCCACCACAGATCTTAATACCATCAAATTTTTGTACCCATTCATTTGCTATCTCTTTTTCTTCATACAAGCAACAGATTTTGATTCGCTCTTTATATTCTTCTTTGCAAGTAAGCAGATAGTTGTCTTGATTTCCGTCCATGTATTCTTGCGTAACTACACAACCACTTACTCCTGCATAATCCATATTTGCATAAAGCATATCAGCTGTATTCCTGCCCTCTACCATATAGGGTGGCATCATTTGTCTAATATCGCCACAAAAGTCACTTCTTCCCCCAGATAAAGCAAATACAGGCTTTTTATTAATCATACCATGTTGCTTATCCCATAAATGTAAGTGTGCATCAATGATCATCAAAACACCTCCTGATACAGGTATTGTAACAAACTAGAACCACATTTTACATGATTACAGATGACATTCATTTCTATTTCATGTCAGATTAGCGTACTATTTTGTTGTGATTTCGTATGATTTATGATAGGCTAGTTATATTGAGGGGCTAATCAGATTGTAGCTATATTGAAGGTTATATTGAGGATCTAGTTACATTCAAGGTCTAGCTACATTAAAAGGTCTAGCTACATTAAAAGGTCTAGCTACATTCAAGGTCAAGTCATATTGTAGCTATATTGAAGGTCATATTGAAGATATAGCTACATTGCTACATAAAAGGTCTAGTCATATTGAAAAAAATTAATGTTGTAAGGCCTAAGAAGCCTGACAGCGATACTCACTCATTTATAAGTTCATATCAACTCAGAAATAAAACATAAGAAATTATTTATTCTTACATTGGTAATTTGTCAAAATGGGAGGGCTTGGAATATGGTGGAAATTGATGAAAAATTAGACATTCAGATTAAGATAGAGAATATAGCGATCAGTGTGCTAAAAATTGCTTATCACTGTATTAATAAACCATACCCAAAGCATAGCCATAGTAGTAACAGTTACGAGATCCATTATGTACCTGAAGGGATCGGTACACTATTCGCTAATAAGCAAAGTTATCCGATCAGTGCGAATACACTTTACATCACAGGTCCCCATATCGAACACGAGCAAATACCGGACAAGACAGACCCGATGTATGAATACGCAATCTATCTAAAATTTAATCCTGAGAGTCTCACGAAGGATTCTATCCTAGACACCTTCTGTCATTACCCCTTTTGGATTGGATATGATCACGAAGCTTTATTAACACTATTTGAACAACTCATAACAGAGCTTGAGAATAAAAGGATCGGATACACTACCCTGATTCAATCTTTACTTTCTGAGTTGATTGTAAAGATTGTACGAAATTACGAGAGTACCTCGCTGTCTCGCACTACTTTTTCAAAAAGTAATCCTTATGAGCAATCCTTCTTACTGATTGAAGATAGCTTCCTATACGATTTCAAATCATTAACACTGAAGGAACTCGCTAAAAGACTGGGTCTCAGCGAAAGACAGACCAGCAGAATTATCTACTCTTATTATGGACTAAGTTTTCTTCAGAAACGAACGGAATCAAGAATGGCAGCTGCTATCACCTTGCTACGTAACAGCAACCGGCCAGTATATGAAATTGCGGATGAATTAGGTTATTCATACGGCAATCATTTTTGTACTGCTTTTAAACAGTACTATGGGATGACAATCAAAGAATATCTTAAATCATCTCTCTAACAAGTTCAATTGCTTCATTACTATGTTTTCTATCTAGTGGCATATGTCTTAAATACAATAATTGAACCATCAATCAGTTGTGGTTCGTTGACATACCATAGTGCTTTATCTTTTGGAATCGGGTACGGATCCAATCTATGATATTCCATCTTTGTTATCTCCCTAATTTTTGTTTATCTTATTTTCCATAAGGCCATTGGATGGTTTTTAATACGGTCCAGGCTCTCCTTATCCTCAAATAATAGTTCTGGAATGTATTCACCGCTTTCAAACTTATTCAAAAATTTCCTCTCTTCCTTTGTTAGGAACATTAATTCAGAAATATACTCTTTGACAAGCTTCTTTGCTGCCTCCAACTCAAAATCATCTTTTCTCTTAATAACAGGAAGTAGATCCGTTTTTATCTTTTGATTTGTAATCAAGTCAATAGCCGTGGTTTCAAAATTCTTATTATACTATTTTTATCCCTCGCTGATATGGCTGCATAGAATACAACGCACTTTCTTAGCATCCCCTCTTCCGATTCATCAAATAGGCCAAAGTGAATCATATTTCTTACATCATATAAATCTCTTGCTGCTGCTCTGCTAAGAAGTGCATTAATTTTGCTACCATAAATCTCTAGTGGAGCTAGAGACTTCACTTTATACTCACCAGAGAAATGTTCTGTAATGATTGGCCTTTCCTCTGCTTCAAGTACATGGGATCGTAGTGAGTAATTAATTTCAATTTTGATATTATCTTAATTTCTACTTGCGCCCATATAATCATAGACCCATGAGTCCAAGCTATGAGGATTTTTTGTTTTCGGATTTTTTAAGTAACCCTGAGATACCATGTAGCGATCAATCGTACTATTAATGACTTCTCTACTCTCAAGCATTTCTTCCCTGCTATTAGTAATTAAGTAATCCAGATCTATATCAACAGAAAGACGAGGTAAGTTAAAAATAGTTAGATTTATGGCTGTCCCGCCTTTTAATGCAAGACTATTTTTTAAAATTGGATTTGTATTTAGATACTCCAAAATATCCGCTAATCTCGTTACCTTTTCTAATGTATCTCTTATAAATCCCAGCTCTTCTGCTTTCTTTCCTAAATATATAATATCGTAATCAGACAAGAATGTCACCTCCCTGATCTGTAACATCAAATAGACCTTCTGGTACCATCAGTTCCCACTCACAATTATAATAGCTATTCACTTTTGCTTCACTAACAAGGTACCTTTTGCTTTTTCCTATTTTGCTTTTGCAATACTCCAAAAACTCCTTTGAAAGTTGCATTTCTTTATGATAATGATCCAAAAGAAATCCTGTCTTTTGATAAAGTCCTTGGGTATTAAATATATCTAGATACCGTCTTAACTTCTTCTCATCTAAGTAATGGACACCTTCCAAACAGTTTATTAGTTCTTCCAATCCACCTATTTTATTGAAATCTCTGATACTATCTATGACTGTCCTTTCTAAATCTGTGATTCTTACACCTGTAGTGTTCTTTGCCTCCACAACGCCTTCTTTCATTCTTGAAGCAACATATTTATAAGTCACGTGATCATAATCGAAATGATTGAACTTCGTTTCTGAAGAAACATACACTTCATAGAAGACTTGATTTGCAAAGCCATAGTACTCAAAAGCACTATGATGAGAGATGTAAGACGTATTAGTTATGGCACAAGCCACTTGATAACGAGTCGATACGATTAGCCCCGTTGCAGGGTTAACTACAGAGTATATATTCTTCCGAATTTTTTTGACCAACCCCTTTTTCATTAAACGATCCAACTTCGAATAAGCAGTTTTCTCATTATTTGTAAATTTTTTTACATCATCGATTGTAAAAACCGGATACTTTGCCAGTTCAGAATATACATCCATTTATTTCACCTCGTTTTACTTAAATCACGATTTTCTTTGTATTCGAAGAATAAGATTCCATTTTTAAAATTATTGTACCCATTAAGTTTACTTCTTATTCGATACTTTTTAATTTTATCATGTTATTCTCTATATGTAAAGAAAATAATTCCATTTTTAAAAATAAAGTGCAAAAATTGGAGCAATATTAAAATCTCTGCATTATTAGAAATAAAAAAGACCCACCAAATGGCTCTATTATTGTAATCAAGCTACTTAGTGGGTAGAACTATTGATAGCAATTCTTATTTCCTTAATTACTTCGTTAAAGATTGTTATACTCAAGTTTTACGTAAATCGAGTCAAGTTTCCATATCGATTCATGAAATCTTATGAGGTTTCAAAGTTAATATAAAAGGGCCCTAAAAGTCCTGTAACACGCATATATGACACGGTTACAGACTTTTAGAGTCTCTTATAAAGTCATTTTTAAAATGCTATACAACAAATTTCAAGCTACGCGGGAAATTGTGTTGTCATGAATTAGCACTAGTTGCCCATCTGACGAGCCACTTCCTCTGCGAAGTTTTCACTCTTCTTCTCGAGGCCTTCACCGGTCTCGAAACGAACGAAACGCTTAACATTCATAGAAGTGCCAACCTGCTTGGATACGCTTTCAAGATACTGACCTACGGTCATATCGCTATCCTTAACATACAACTGATCAACAAGACAGAATTCCTTTAATTCCTTGCTCAGACGGCCTTCCAGCATCTTCTCGATGATATTCTCAGGCTTCTTGGAATTAGAAGGATCGTTCATGATCTGTGCCTTTAAGATCTCCTTCTCATGCGCAATGAAATCAGCAGAAATCTCAGACTGATTTACATACTTCGGAGATAAAGCAGCAATCTGCATTGCAACATTCTTAGCTGCTTCCTGAACTGCTTCGTTATTTACTGCACACTCAACATCTACGAGGATACCGATTCTGCCGCCGCCATGGATGTAGGATGCTACAAAACCATTTGCTGCTTCAACCTTCTCAAATCTTCTGATGTTCATGTTCTCACCGATGATAGCGATCATGGAGGATAACTGCTCCTTCACGGTTACGGTGGGATCAAGTGCCCACTGCTCAGCAAAGAATGCATCCATATCAGCAGCCTTAGTCTCTACTGCCTGCTTTGCAACAGCAGCAACATAATCTCTGAACTTCTCATTCTTAGCAACAAAGTCTGTCTCGGAGTTAACTTCAACAATTGCTGCGATTTTACCGTCAGCGCTTACAAAGGTATCAACAACACCTTCTGCAGCGATTCTTCCAGCTTTCTTCTCAGCTGCAGCAAGTCCCTTTTCTCTTAAGAACTCAACTGCTTTATCCATATCGCCTTCTGTAGCTGCAAGAGCTTTCTTGCAATCCATCATTCCGGCACCGGTCATATCTCTTAAATCTTTTACCATACTAGCGGTAATTTCCATCGTAATAACCCTCCATTAATAAGAATTTATCGGCAAATAATTATTTGTCGTCAGCAGTATTACCTGTACTCTGCTGCTTATTCAGTAACGGCATCTTCCATGCTTGCTTCTGCATCATCGGAGCTGGTGGTATCATTTAACTGAACACCCTGATTTGCTTCGATAACAGCATCTGCCATTTTAGATACGATTAACTTAACTGCACGGATTGCATCATCATTACCGGGAATTACAAAGTCTAATTCTTCAGGATCGCAGTTGGTATCTGCAATACCAACCAACGGAATACCCAGAGTATGAGCTTCCTGAATACAGATTCTTTCCTTCTTAGGGTCAACTACAAAGATTGCATCGGGAAGCTTCTTCATGTTCTTGATACCACCAAGGTTTTTCTCAAGCTTCTCCCATTCTTTCTTAAGCTGGATAACTTCTTTTTTAGGAAGAACATCAAAGGTACCATCCTCAGACATTCTCTCGATTTCTCTTAATCTTTCAATTCTGCTTCTGATTGTCTTGAAGTTGGTTAACATACCGCCTAACCATCTCTCATTTACAAAGAACATGCTGCAACGCTCTGCTTCTGACTTCACAGCATCCTGAGCCTGCTTCTTAGTTCCTACAAAAAGAATAGTACCGCCGTCAGCAACTACATTCTTAATTGCTGTGTAAGCTTCATCTACCTTACCTACAGATTTCTGTAAGTCGATAATGTAGATACCGTTTCTCTCTGTGTAGATGTACTCAGCCATCTTAGGGTTCCATCTTCTTGTCTGGTGTCCGAAATGCACACCTGCTTCAAGTAATTGTTTCATTGATATAACGCTCATAATTTACCTCCATTTGGTTGAATTCTTCCGCATGTATCGTGTTCCCGGCAGACCCTTTCGGGCACCGTGCCGAAAATCAACATGCGTGCAATTTAGCATATGAATTATAACACAAGTTACAAAAGATGGCAAGTCTTTTTTTGATATCCATATTTTTTATCCATATTTTTAATTTACATTTTTCATATACTCTTTCCGTGTTCAAACTTTCATACCCATACTAAATTAACCGGATCTAATACCCTATCAATAATTTAAAATATCTCCTTAATTTTAAAACATAACTCAATGGAAAACCGGTTATCTTTTAACTCCCCATGTATGCTTCCTTTCATATTCTCCGCCAGTAG
>JAEZOB010000037.1 GCA_023414355.1 Bacillota bacterium
AAAGTGGCCTTTACCATGCAGCTTTATGTCCATTCCGACCTGGACGCCAAGCGAAAAGCACTGACCGCGATGGAGGGGGTGTTTTGAGAGGAACGTATACAGAATTCTTAATCTATGGAAAAGCGCATGAATTTACTTTTTGTTCAGATATGCTGTCTTCACATGCACACATTGACGAATTAGGCCATCCCGTATGGGGTGGCTTTTTTGACCCCTGGTTTTATGGTACAATATGGGTAAATAATAATCAATTCATAATTGTCAAAAGTGAGGTACCTTCATGCCGTTTATTATTGTACGCGATGACCTGACAAAGATGGCTGTGGATGCGGTGGTCAACACCACCAACGTAAAGCTGCAAGCGGGCAGCGGCGGGGTCAGCGGGGCGATCTACGCGGCCGCGGGGGAAGATCTTTTGCGTGCGGCCTGCGAAAAGGTCGGCGGGTGCGCTTACGGGAGCGCGATTGCGACCCCGGGCTTTCACCTGCCTGCGGGGCACATCATCCACACCCCCAGCATGGTGTGGCGGGACGGCCTTCACGGCGAGGAAGAATCTCTGCGTGCCTGCTACCGGGCCTGCCTGCGTCTGGCCGCGGACAAAGGCTTTGAGAGCCTTGCCTTCCCACTCATCGGCTCCGGCGCCCACGGATACCCCAAGCCCCTGGCGCTTACTGTCGCCACCCAGGAGATCAATGGTTTCCTGCTGGGCTATGAAGGGGACATGACGATATACTTGGCGGTGTTCGGCCACAGGGCCTTCGCCCTGTCAAAAAAGCTCGCCGACGAAGTGCAGGAATTTATCGACGACCATTATGTGGACCTTCGCCCAGAGCGCAGGCGTGTTTTGGACGATGTCGATTACATGATATCCGTACATGAAGCAGAAAGATCGTACCCAAAGCCCTGCATGGCTCTGCCGCCGGATTTTGAGATCGTCCCCCAGCCGACTTTTGCCAAGGCCATGATCCAATATATCGACAGCCATCGCATGACCGATCCAGAAGTCTACAAAAACGCTAACATCACCAAACAGAATTTCTACAAGATCAAGACGGAAAAAAGCCAGCCCAAGAAAGCTACGGTGCTGGCACTGTGCGTTTCGATGCAGCTTTCCTTGGAGGAAACGGTGCGCTTTTTGGAGCTGGCGGGTTACGCCCTGTCTCCTGCCAGCCAGTCCGACGTGATCGTGAAATACTTCATCTCCCGGAGCATTTACAACGTCGCGGAGATCAACACGGTACTGTTCGATTATAAGTTGGACAAGTACCTTCTGGGCGGAAACGAGAAGTAAACCGCCGGTTTACCACCCACGCCTCTTTACATGATATCCTCGTTTTGCAAGACGAAAGGAGAATCTTCTCATGAAAAAGGATTTGACGGAACTGGTATTCATCCTGGACCGCAGCGGCTCCATGGCGGGGCTGGAGCAGGACACCATCGGCGGGTACAACGCGCTTCTGAAGAAGCAAAAATCGGAGGCGGGGGACGCCATCATCACCACCGTGCTCTTTGACGACAGGATCGAGATGCTCCACGACAGGATCGGCATCCGCGGCGTGCAGCCGGTGACGGAAAAGGATTACTTCGTGCGCGGCTCCACGGCGCTCCTGGACGCCATCGGCATCAGCATCGACAAGACCGTGAACGCCCACCGGCACACCGCCGAAGAGGAACGGCCCGGCAAAACGCTGTTTGTGAACACAACCGACGGTCTGGAAAATGCCAGTAAACTTTTCACTTACGAAAAGGTGAAGCAGATGGTTTCCCATGAGCGAGACAAGTACGGCTGGGAGTTCCTGTTCATCGGCGCGAATATGGACGCCATTGATGCGGCCCAACGTTTCGGTATTCATGCGAATCGTGCGGCTACGCGCCACAATGACGCTATAGGCACGCAGGTACAGTACAATGCCATCAACGAAGCTGTAAGTTCCCTTCGGATGAGTGACCACGTTCCGCAAGACTGGAGCGCAGTGATTGATCTGGATTACCAGGCAAGAAGCAAAAAGTAAGGAGGCACGGAAGATGATACTTATAGATGCCATTGAATTCGCAGCAAAATGCCATGAAGGCCAGTTGCGGAAGGGAACCGACATTCCATACATAGTTCATCCGATGGAAGCGTGTACCATAGCCGCCACAATCACCAGCGATCCGGAGGTGCTGGCTGCCGCTGTGCTGCACGATGTTTTAGAGGACTGCCGAGTGACCATCCAAGAACTGAAGGATCGCTTTGGAAATCGGGTCGCGGCGCTTGTTGCCGCCGAAAGCGAGCAGAAGGAGGAGGATGAACAAGGCTCCTGGCTGCGCCGCAAGCAGCACACCATCGACAAGCTCCAACATGCGCCTGCTGAAGAGCTTATCTTGACCCTTTCGGACAAGCTCAGCAACATGCGCGCCATCTGCCGTGACTATGATAAACTGGGCGATGGCTTATGGGAGAGATTCAATCAGCAAGACATGAAGATGCAGGCATGGTACTATAAATCGATCCGGGACAGGCTGAAAAGGCTTGGCGATTCTGCGGCATTCAACGAATACTCGGCACTTGTTGACCGAGTTTTTAGTTCTTCAGAGAGCGACTGAATAGAGGGGAGTAGTTCATGGCAGACAAAAGATCATGTGTGCCGCTGGACCAAAGCTACCTCTGCTGCTTTTCATCGCATGATAACAGTGGGTAATGACGAAAATGTGAATGCCTTTGAAGAACGAATGACACTGACCTAAATACAGAAATTTTGAATTATAGCAAGATGAGTCCGTTGTTGTAACCACTATTTTATTGGTAAATTGAGCAAGCTTTATCCCAGTTGGGGTAGTGGTTGGGGTGGTAACGAAAAATATACATCTTCACAACTATGTATAAGCAAATGAAAACCCGCAAAACCCAGTAGGATCAAGGG